>NZ_JBFTQC010000001.1:0-1862500 GCF_056398805.1 Hyphomicrobium sp. 01T421 | reverse complement strand
CACCCTCGGAACGCCGAGTCGAATAATCCACAAGGGCCCGCAAAGGCTCAGTTTTACTGGGCCGCAAAAAGCCGATCACCCGGGAAATCGTGGTCGAGCACGGCGACGGCGATGTCAGAAATTTGACAAGCGTCACATCTGCCGCACCCAAGCGCGGAAGCCCGCGCGAATGCCGGCAGCACTCCCGACGAGCGACGACTTTCCGGGAGCCGCCGATACACGTTGCGGACAACGCGGCGTCGAAGCGGTCGTCCCGTCCCATTCACGAGCCGAGCCTAACCTTTGCGTTTATGGTTTCGCTGGGGTTGGCACGCTCACCCTTGAAATAGGCCCTCAATCCTGCGAAAACGTACTTAATGCCTTCGGTGCCGCTGTTGTCCCAGTACTCACCCGATTTCGGCGCGACGCTGATCATCACCAGGTTCGGGTCATCCTTCCCGCCGGGGAACCAAACGCGCCAAGCTTCCGACCACAGCCGGTCGATCAGGGCGCGATCCCGAACGACAGACGCTGATCCGTAAAGCGTCGCAAATTCAGAAGAGCTCTGAAACGTCACCAACACCTCGGGGTGGGCTTCGATCTCCGATACCTTGGGTGACCGCGCATCCGTCACGAAATACGCGTGCGCGTCGGGCTTGAGTTCGGCCACCGCCATCGGCCGCGCATGTAGCCCGCCGTCGGCGGTCCGCGAAGCCAGCATGGCCGTCGAGAAATCTTTCAGCAGGTCGTAGAGATGCTTTTTCTGTTCGCTCGGGTTCATTGAGAAACGTCCTCGGTTGTTCGCTGATCGGCAAACACCCCCGAACACCCCGGCGTTCCCGCTCCGAGGCGCGCCTTGAGACCAAACCCGCGCAAGCAAGAACGGCTTCGACGTTCTCTTCAAGCCTCAAGACGCCATCGCTCAACCCGCCTAGCGAGTGACGGCACTCCGCCGCAAAAGAAATTTTAACCGGAAAGGAACATGCAGCGTTCTTCGACGTTGCTAAGCCGATCTCCGGAGTATGCCATGGGCTATTCTTTCTACGCTGTGCTGAGTTCGCTGCCGCAAATCGCTGCGGCCGCCTTTATTCCTATTGCGGCGACGATTGCAGTGAGCTTCGTCGTCAAGTCGCTGAGGCTCCGGCGCCAGTCGGGCGGCGGGCATGCCGGCATCGACTGAACGCAGCGCCGGCTGCAAATCCCCCTTCGATGAGCCTTAGGCTGTTTGCCAGCCGGGAATAATGCCTTTGCTCCCAGAGCAGGCATCGACGCCGTCACGCAGATCCCCAACAAACCCATTACCCACCTGCGCCTCGCAGTGATGTAAGCTGATGCGCACCAATGCGACAGCGGAGCGTTGCTTTAACGCCGGCGTTGGCCCCGCTCGACCAGATCGCCTCGCACATGCAAAGGAAATCCCGATGAAGATCACGCGCAGCGGCTCTCAGCCGTCGGCCAAGGGTTCAGCGGAGTACTTTACTGGCTACGTCCGGATCGATCCGCTCCTCCAAGCACCCGAACCCGCACGCGTCGCCGGCGCACTGGTGACATTCGAACCCGGCGCCCGCACCGCTTGGCATACCCATCCCCTCGGACAAACTTTGATCGTGATGACGGGCCTCGGCTGGGCTCAGCGCGACGGGGGTCCGATCGAAGAAATCCGGCCCGGAGACGTCGTGTGGTTTCCGCCGGGCGAAAAACATTGGCACGGCGCAACGCCAGCAAACGGCATGAGCCACATCGCCGTCCAGGAAGCGCTGAATGAAAAAGTCGTCGACTGGATGGAGCACGTCACCGACGATCAGTATCAGAAGTGACGGCGATACCTTGCTCAGCCACACTGGCTCTCTCAGACAATTTGGCAGCCTACCTTAACGGGATCATTACCCGCTAAGCCGACAATAGCCTCGGAACAGACCAAACCGAGTTGCGTAACCACCGATGACCACCCACCACAATTTCAGATCCTACCCGGAGCGCGAGCGGAAAAACTTTGGCCTGACCCTCGCCATCATATGCTTGATGACGCTCGCTTGGGTCGTGTTTGCGCTGTTCCATTGATCGGCTTCGCGGGGACAATTTCTCATCAATGAAAACGCTTATCGCGCTCGCTGCATTCGCGGCTGTAGGTCTCACTGCATCATCCGCATCGGCCGCGGATTTCGGTGGCAGCTACCCCCCGCCGGACGACGCCTACTTTGAGGAAGTTCTGCCGCCCCCGGTCATCATCTCGCAGCCTTACAACAATCTTTACGAGGCAAACGGCTACATCTACGCGTCGCCGTATCCGCTTCCCTACTTTGGCCTGTTTCCGAATTGGCGCCGGCCTAATGGCGCGGTCGAAGTCTATTCGCGCGCCCGCTGGGATGCTCGTAGAGGACGCCAACCCCGCCGTTGGTAGGACTTGGAGTAACTGCTCCTAAGCTTCCCTTGCCAAGCTGCTGATCGCGTCCATGAACTGATCGATATCGGCGCGCGTCGTCCGGTGATTGAATATCGCGCAACGGATCACGACCTCGCCTTCGATCGTCGTCCATGAAGGTGCAGCCGTCCCCGCTTCCTGAAGATCCATTACGAGTTGGCGGTTCGCCTCGCTGTTTCCACCTTTGAGGCCGAAGCAGACGATGTTGAGAGCGACCGGTGCCTTCAGCTCGAATATCGAACTCTGCCTCACCTGCTCCGCGAGATAGCTCGCCAGCTCGCAGGTGTGCAGGATGGCGTCGCCAATCCGCGCCGTTCCTAACGTTTCGATTGTCATCCACGTCTTGAGAGCACGGAACCCGCGCGAGAGATCCGGACCGAGGTCACACGGCCACGTCTCGCCTGCCGCAAGTCCCCTCTCCGCGCGTTGCAGGTAGGCAGCGGATTCCGTGAAAGCGCGCCTATGTGCATCCCCGTCTCTCACGAGCAGGAAACCTGCCTCGTAGGGAACGTGACCCCACTTGTGAAAATCGAGCGCGACCGAGTCCGACATCTCGATCCCTGAGCAAACATGCCGAAGCGGCGGTGAAAAAATCGACAGCGCGCCGATTGCGCCATCGACGTGAAACCATAGCTTTTCTTCCGATGCGACCCGAGCAATGTCCGCAAGCGGATCGATCGCCCCCGTGTTCACGGTTCCGGCAGTCGCAACGATAAGGAACGGAAAGAATCCCGCCGCGCGATCGGCTGTGATCGAAGCCTTCAAAGCTTTGGGCCGCAGTCTCCCCGCGGCGTCGACCTCGATCTTCCGCAAATTCGCTGATCCGATGCCCGAGAGTTGCATCGCCTGCGCTATGCAGCTGTGAGCCTCGGCCGACGTATAAGCGACGAGCTGACCGTCCGCGCTTCTGAGGCCCGTCTCTCGGCTCTTGGGTCCCATCGCGTTGACCTTGGCGATGGTGACCGCCAGAAAATTCGCCATCGATGAGCCCGTGAGCAGCAACCCGCTCGCGCCGTCCGGATACCCGAACGCCTCGGCCATCCAGCGAACGATCTGACGTTCGACTTCAATCCCGATGTGGTCGCGGCCACCGCAATTCATGTTCAAACCGGCAGCCACCATGTCCGCAACCATGCCGACGGGCGTCCCGGCGCCCTGCGCCCAACCCATGAAACGCGGATGCAAATTGCCGGACGCAAACGGCAAGACCTGCGTTCTGACGTCGGCAAGTACGTCGCTCAGATCTCGGGCCACAACTGGCAAAGGCCGAGCGAAACGATTGCGCGTTTCATCGGGAACCGGCTGCCAGACAGCTCTCTCTCTGACGGTCTGGATGTGCGTGATGATGTCGTCCAGCGCAGCGTGAGCGAGACGGCGAAATTCCGCCCAGTCGGCCGGATCGAGATCGCGCAAACGATCGGGAGGCCACGTCTCTCCGTCCCGGCCGGTCATGCGCTTCCGGGATGCCGGCGGATACCCGACCACTTCGCGAAGACCGTATCGAGATCGGCCTCGATCGGCTTGAACGCGTCCTCCAGGGTCTGGCCCAAAGCTATACGCGCGGCAATCCCGGCGACATCGGTCGCCGAAGCTCCGATGCGAAGCGCAACGCGAGGGCCGATACGCACAGCCTGGCCGATATGGCAAATCGGACCACCGGCAGCACTTCTCAGCGCCATCTGATCGGCCTGCGCTTCATCGAAGGACACAAAGCCTCCGGTGCCGCCGCGGACCGTCAACGGAACGATGCCACGCGACGCCAGATATGCGCCCTCGTCATCAGGATGGAGCGCGACGCCCTTGATGTCCGCTACACGAGCGATGACGGCATCGACGAAGTGCTGTTTGATCTGAGCTTGAAACATTTCATGGACGGCTGCGTAAGGCGCAAGGTTCGCGAGTGCCGCCACCCATCGCAAGCTCAGCCCGATATTCATTTCCGATTTGAAACCGAAATCGGTCCGTTGGCGAAGGGATGCTGGCCAGTCCTGCGCCGCTGTATATTCCGCGAGACCGGCCGGAATATTCCGGCACTGAGCCAGTTCGTCGACGGTTGCCGCCGGGATCAACAAAGCGCCCGAAAACGGCGGACCCGCCGCGAGCTTCGAACCCGTCACAGCGACGAGGAACCCGTCCTTGAGATCCTGCCGCAGCTGACTGAGCGGACAACGCAGCTGGCAAGCATCGATCAGAATGCGCACGCGGCCGGGTGCGGCGGCCGCAAGTTGGCGCGCCGCTTCCCTGGATACGCCTTCCAATCCCGTCTTCGAAGTATCGAGCACGTGCACGAGAACATCGCGCCCGCTCCTCAATTCCTGTTCGACAAGCTCCGCGACGGCGTAATCGATCGCTTCCCGCGTACGTTGCTCGCCCGTTTCATTTCGGATCGGAACCGTTCTCACCGAGATGCGGCCGGCCGAAAGCCCCTCGAGAAGCTCACCGCTATCGACTGCGCGGCCAAGCGCGGTCAGATCTGAAAAATGACGGCCCGCCGCCGCAAGCGGAATTCCGTTTCCGGTCTCGTCAGGGGCGATGAAGATGTTGGTGATTGGCCGCGCCGAAAGTCCCGCAACGAGGCAGAGCGCAAGAATTTCCGCGTCCGTTCCCGATGCCGCCAGAATGACCTCGGCGTCCGCCACGGCGAGGCTGCGGCGAACGCCGTCGCGCACGTCGTCGAACCATTCGTCGTATGGGATCGATGTAACCGCATCCGCACCGACGAGACGCTTCAACGCGCGGTCGGCAGCAGCATAGCCCTCTGCCGATACGTTGCTCGCCGTCGTCGACGAGAACGAGATTTCATCGCTCGCAGGTTTTGTCAGCGTGCCGTAGCGGTTGCGCCCGGTGACGGCATCCGACCAGATGCGTCTGTCGCCGCCGCTTCCGAGCAGGAGCGAAACAGACGAAAGCGGCTGCCCTGCGTTGGTATCGGAAACAGAGCCAGTGTTCGCAAACCCGTTGTGAATAGTGCGCAACGTCGCGACCATCAAAATCTCCGGAAGTGAATGTCGCTCATGCCGCGCTGATCATCTTGGGTTGGATGCGCCGTTGCAGCGCATTTTCGAATGCGTCGAACAGTTTGCTCATTGCCTGCTTTTTGTAGGGAAACGTAACGTCTGAATCCATCGAGTGAACGATCATGGCGACGTCGGCTTCGAACAACAGGAGGCGGCCATCGGGAAGCTCCGCGCAATCGATCGCGAAATAATCCAAGCCCAATCGTCTATGCAGCGCTTCGAACGCGACCGCATGACGAGCGGCGAAATCGCTATCGAAATCGCGCATCCACGCCGCTTCTTCTGCGCGCCGATCCGCGTATTTTGCCATGCCTGCACTGAGGTAGTGCACCATCCAATGATCGGAAACGGCGAGATGACTGGCGTATGCCTTGCCATCGATGAATGCAATTCGCTGCTTCCGGAATTTGCCGTCCGGCCCGCTGTAGTCGACGAAAGGCGCGATATAATACTCAGCCTCCGATCGGCCTTCGAGGTAGCGGCTGAGCTCTTCTACGTTCGTGATTTTTTCCATGGATTTGCCGGCGTGCGTTCCGACGGGCCGCACGATGATCGGATAATCCATACCGCCGAGCGGAAATTGACGCGCCGCTATTTGCTCGAGCGTGTTGCGCGAAACGCTGACTGTCGGAGGCGCCAAGATCGACGGCTCATCAACGAAGCTCTCCGCGACCCCATCCCGAGTGAGTGCGACGATCCGCAAAGGCGCATCGTTCATGATGGGCATCGCCCACCCAATCAGGAGCCGTTCGAGCCTCTGAAGGACAGGCCGATTGGCGGGGGACTCGCCGATAGCGACGAACGCAACATCATGATCGGGCACGCTGGAGAGATCTCTCGTGCCGGCGTCGACATAGTGCAGCAGAACGTTCGCGTCCGAGGCCTCCAGAAGAAACTCGATTGGCGTGTTGGCCATGAAGTCACCGGCCGTCACGAAAACGAGAATTCTTGGGCCCGTGCCTCGCCCATTTTGGATGTGAAAAGTCGAGCGAATGTCGAGCGCCGCTGTCTGCGCAAGCACCGCCTTATCGGGCTGGCCCAACGTGTACAAAATCGTTGAAAGATCCAGGAACGCCGCGGCGTCGTTCGGATCGGCGGTGACACGCGCCAACAGTCCGTTCCAAATCGGCGTGATGTCTCGTCCTTCATAGAGATGACGAACCAACGGCGCCTTGCCGATGATGAGCGACTGCTCATTTTCGTCGCCGACCTGAGCTGTTGCTCTTTTCAACATATCGCACCTTGCCACGGAGGCTCGCGTCGGGCCTCGCGCAGGAACGCCAAAAACGTTCGCGCAAGCAGCTCGATTCCTGGCGTCCAATCTCTGTGCGTGGCCTTGTGCCAATCTGACGGCGCAGCCCGGCGCGGCAAATAACGTCGACGGCCAAGCGCGATTCGCTATTGCCTCAACCTGAATGCATCAGCCGGAATGACGTGTTGTGATTCCGATCACCGCGCGATCGGCGCTTCCGCCGGCACCGGCGGCCCGATGATCACCATGGTGCCGGTGGCGGGACTTGCGGTCTTGGACGCATCGACGACTCGCCGCACTTCCAGCATCGTCGGCGACGAAACGATCACGGTCACGGGCTCGATCTCATTGGGATCGGGCGCGGGTGGCGTGCTCGTCAGAGCGCTCGTATCCAATGCTTCCTGCAGTTCCGCCTGACGCTTCTGATCCGTCACGCTTCTGAGCATCGTATAGAAGTCGAGCGAACTGTCCTCGAGCGTCTCCATATCCTGCGCTTTGCTGAGATTGGTGAGCGGGCTCGACACCGTTCCCGCGACGCCGACGGCATTTGTCACGGGTTGAACGTCTTCGATAAAATCCGCGACGCTCTTCATCGACAAGAGCGATGCGGGAAGAATCGCACCCGAATCCAACTGCGCAGCAAACTCGATAGTGCTACCCATCGCATCTCTGACGTTTGTCGGACCGACGATCGGCAGCACCAGGTAGCTGCTGTCACGATAGCCCCAGACATACATGGTCTGGCCGAAATCGCCTGACTGGTGATCGAGACCCTGCGTCACCGCAACGTCGAACAGGCCGCCGACGCCGAGCGTCGAATTCAAAGCGAAACGTCCGAGCGTGGTTGCCGCCGCCTGCGGACGAAGCTGCAGAATGTCGTTCGCAAACACCATCGGCTCAGAAAGGTTCGTCGAGAAGGCTTCGACCCTATCGCGCACCGCCTGCGGAACGTTCTCGTTGTAGGCTTTCGCTGCAGGATAGAGAACGGCGTGATTGAACTTCTGGTTGCTGTCGAAGACAGCGCGGTTGAACGCTTCGTTCGGATCCGAAATCGCCTTCGGCTCTTCGTCTTTTTCGGGCGAAGCGAGGTATTGGGCAGACGGCAAAGACGGCGCCGAACCGGCGCACGCGGACAATCCCGCGGCGACCAGCATGCTGCCAGTCAAATTGAAGATTGCACGAAACGTCACGTTCCGAATTCCCCCTGCCCCACGCCCCCGCTGAGCCCGGCAAAGTTATCGGAACTATTTCCGGGAAGCTAGTTGCTCGGCCCCTGGCATCGAACAGCATCCACCTTTTTCAATCCCGGGATTGCGCCATGACCACAAATGAGCCGGGTTGTCTGCGTGAGCATTTCAGAACTGTATGAATTCGCCGACCCAAGGTTGTGTCCGAGTACAACAGCGCCAGAATCACTCATGTGAATCACTGGTCTCGCCCGTCGCCCGGAAATGCCGTTGAGCACCATACGCGAATCTCACAAACCTCGTCTGCGCACATCGGCGGGTGGATTGCCACCGGCCCGTCCTATTTGCCGTATCTAATCCGCTGTGATCGATATCGGCGTTCAAACATCGCCGAACGTCGCATTCCGCAAATATTCCGTCTGCGCTACTTTTTGCGAAACGCGACTCGATCAACCACGAATGCTCAGACGCGGAATTTGATGCCGAGGCACCCTCCCACGAACCGTCTTCGCCTAGCCGCCCTCGCGGGCGCGGCGTTGATTTGCGGCCTCACCGGGTTGCCCGGAGAAGGTTCGGCGAAGCACCACAAAACTCCGGTTCAAACATCCAGCGATCCTTGCGCCGAACCGACAGCATTCGTCCAACAGCATATCGCAAAAATAAAGCAGCTGCAGGGTTCGCTCGAACTCGGCTCGGACAACCTCGTCGGCTGGATACAGCATCTGGAAGGGCAGAAAAACCTCGATCCCGATAAGGTCGCGAAATTAGCGGAACTGCGCCGCGACGCCGATCGCGTCAATGAATTGCTCCGCGCGGGTGGATGTAAATCCATCGACATCGACAACGAGTTGAGCCCGGCTCACGCAACCAGCAGCATATCGCCGTCAAAATGATGAGCCTCCGGCTCATCGAGCGCAAATTCTAACGCTCTCCAGCGGCCTGCTAGCAGAACGTTAGTTTTTGAATGACATAAATTCTTCCTGCGAGACAGCGGGCTGGCATCCATTGTGCAACCTTCGGACGGCGCGGTTCGCCGTGTCGTATCCCCATGCCCCGGATTTACTTTTGAACGCTTTCATCAATCCAAATCTCTCCGTCGAAATCGCCTCGACATGGAGTTCCGTTTCCGATCGCTGGCACGCGCTTGAGCGGCACGCATTTGCGTCGCCCTTTCAAACGGCCCATTGGATCGGAAATTGGTACGAATCCTTCACGGCCACCGGCGTCGAACCAGTCATCGTCAGTGTTGTAGAGCGAAGCTCCGGCCGTGATCTCATGATGATCCCGCTCATGCGGCACTCTCAGAGCGGGATCAGACGGATCGAATTCGCGGATCTATGGATTACGGACTACAACGCCCCCCTCGCTCGCACGGACTACGATTTTCAGGGCTTCGACCGGGAAATTTGGCCGGCCATTCTGCGAGCGCTTCCGCCGGCGGACGTCCTGACGCTGCAAAAGATGCCGTTGTCGCTCGGCTCGAACGTGAACCCCATGACGACGCTTTCCGGCATCGAAAGCAGCGATCTGAGCGGCCATATCGTATCGCTCGGCGACAATTGGGACGAATACCTGTCGACGCTCAGCAAATCTGCGCGCCGGGAACTACGCCGCCGCGCGACCAAGTTCGTGAACGAGAACGGGGGTCGGCTGCGACGCATCGCGAATAACGATGAGGCGGTCGAAGCCCTCGAAGTGCTCCAGGAACAACAAACCTCGCGCTTGGCCGCCCGCGGCGCCAAGCATGTGTTCAATGAGCCGGTCTACCAAGAGTTCTATCGCCGTCAGCTTTTGCGCGGTCTCGTGACCGGGCACGCGGTGATGTTCGTACTCGCGACCGATGCCGAAATCGTCGCGACATTCTTCGCCCTCAAGAATAACGATCACACTACGCTCATACGGATGAGCCAGTCGCAAGATCCTTCATGGCGGCCGCTCGGATTGGGCAAGATGATCATACATCAGGCCCTCGAAGAGCTTCATGCCGAAGGCTGCCGTACCTTTGATCTGTCGGTGGGCGCGCACCGGTATAAGGACGAGTTTGGCGTTTCGCCTGTGCCGATGGCGGAATTGACAACCCCGCTGAGTTTGCGCGGCACGCCCTTCATCGCTCGCAGAAAAGCCATCGCTTATATTTCGCGGAAGCCGAAACTGATGGCGCTCGCACGCTCGATTGCCGATAGGCTCCCGCGCCTGGCGTCCTAGTTCTCGGCCAGAAGCTATTCGGTCAAGACGCTATTCGATCAAGATGCCGACAGCAGGCTCAATCGTTCCGCGAGAGAAGCTTCCATGATGTTGAAGCGAGATCGCAGAACAGTCTTGATGCGCCGGAGATCCCAGCTCAGGCTCCGATCGGTCGCGAATTTGCGCGCATAATGGGCTGCATAGGTCGCCTTTTCATCGACTGACGTCTTCCGGCGATCATCGTAGAATGACGCGAGTTTGTCCCGGCTCATGCCGGGCGCAGCAAGCCAATCGTCAATGTGCTCCGACAAACGCGCGACGTCGTTCATGCACCGCGTCAATCCCGTGCCGGTCGCGGGGCATGACGTCTGAAACGCATCGCCGATCAAAACAACGCCGTGCTGACGGTGGTTCGCCACGCGATCGAGATCTATCATTCTGATCCGAACGCCATCGGTCATCTCGAACGATCCGAGAAATTTCTCGAGCCCGGGCATGGAGCCGTAAAGCGTCGAAACCGGATTGCTTCTGATCGCGGCGACAAACGGATCCTGATAGCCGTGGTAGGTGAAGAGATTGGCGCGCATCACGTCGCCCATCGGAAACAGCGTGATGTAAGCGATGCCGCTTTCAAGACGCTCGCTGTAATACGTCAGCGCCGGAAAATTGAATTTCTGACCTGCACCTGGTCGCACCGAAAAGCCGACGCAGAGCGAGTGATGATGATGCACGGTATCGAGCGTCATGCCGAGGTTTTGACGTAGCCCCTGCGCCAGCCCGGTCGCCAGCACGACGAGACGCGTCGAAAGCGTTTCGCCATTGGCGAGTTCGATGGTCTGTATCTCTTCGCTGTTACGAATCTTCGCAACCCGCTCGTTGACGAACCGCACGCGTCCGGGAACATTCGCCCGCAATGAATTGATGAGGTCCTGATAGCTGAATCCGTATTCGGTCGTTTTACGCAACTCCTGAATGTTGCCGGGCCGCACGACCAGCATCCGGTCGACGCGCGTTGCAACCGGCTTCAGGAGGTCGAGAAGTTGAAGTTGCTCGATCAGCTCGAGTTGGTCGTCGACAATTTTTTCGCAGCGAAATTCCGGAGGATGTTTGGCACGCATGTCGACAAGCGTGACGGAAATCCCCCGCCGCGCCAGAACGATCGCAGCCATCGAACCGGCGGCGCCCGCACCGATGATCGTGACGTCGGAGACGGAACAGCCGCCTTCAGTCGCTGGCTCCCGCGCAGCCGCGATGTCGGACATCGGCACTTAGCGGTCCCCCAAGACAGGAAGTGCCGTTTCAAATTGAACACCGTTCCAAATCGGAACGCGGTACGCCGAAATCCGGTCAATACGGCCGGCGCCTGGAGAGAACTGAGACGATGATTGGAGAGACACAGGGGTTACACGGAGCTCCGATGTGGTGTCGCGAAGGCACGTGACGCTAAGCAAGGACAGCGCCAACTCGCATTCACGGCGGCGCCTGTGGCGACTGCGCACCTTCCGCTCCCGAATGATCCAGAGTCCGCAGAGTTGCCGCCTCAACGCATGCCAATTGGCTGCTGGTTTGCAACGGCATGCTCCAACGAACCAAAAATCATTGCCGGCCAAGGGGAGCACTACCGTTGCAACAAACCAAGTTCCAGTTTGGGGCATCGCGAAAGACTTTGTTAACCGACGCGCGTCTCGCGACGGCAGGCGCGGCCACTCATCCGGAAGACGACATTCGATTGCTCGAGCCGCACTCGGCAAATCATGGCCGAAGCGGCAGCAGCACCTCCGTCTTGCAACTCGTTCACAGCAACGAAGGCGGCGGCGTCGAAGCGCTCGCCCAGATGATCTCTGACGGACTTCAACGCGGCGGCGCCCGCGTCGAGACACGCTTCATTTACCCCGGCATCAGCGCCACCACCGCTCAGAAGCTGCGCGGCGTTGCAGGCGCGATCATGACAATCGCGAGGACGAGGCCTGACACGCTCATCGCCTATCAATCGACGGCGTCTGTCATCGTCGGCCTCATTGGAGCTCTCATCGGCTGCAAACGGCGCATCGTGCACCAAACAGCGATGCCGGACGAAATTCACCCCGCAGTCCGCCTGCTCGATACAGTCATGGGGTCGGCGGGGCTCTACAGCGTCAACATCGCGAACTCCGCCGCGACCGAGCACGCCTTCCGTCATTATCCGCAGCGCTACCGCAGAAACCTGCGCAGGATCGATCACGGGCTTGACGCACCGAAAGCACGTCATCCGCGCGCCGAAGTCTTGCCTCGCTACGTTATTCCGGACGACGGACTGCTGCTTCTGAACGCCGGCAGACTTTGCGATCAGAAGGGCCAGCATCAGATCATACGCGCTCTGCCCCATGTGACCGGCGCCCGGCTTATCCTTGCGGGCGGCGGACCGAACGAGAACGACCTACGCGAACAAGCACGCGCGCTTGGAGTTGCAGATCGAATCCACTTCTTGGGAATTGTTTCTCGGGAGGCGGTCGGCGATCTTCTCGGCGCAGTCGACGTGTTCGTGTTTCCGTCCAAATGGGAAACGTTCGGGCTAGCGGCGGTTGAAGCAGCGATGGCCGGCGTTGCGATCGTTGCAGCAGACCTTCCCGTCTTGCGCGAAGTTCTCTCCGTCGGCGGCAGCGAACCTGTAAGCTTCATCGACCCCGATGACACGCTGGCATTCGCAGCAGCGATCAGAGCCCAACGCCGGCGAACGCAAACAAACGTCGATGTCGATACGTTCGCTCAGGCAATCCGCGCCAAATATTCGCGCAGCCGAATGCTCGCGGCCTATAACGAACTGGTCGTCGCAGCCGAATAGCGCCGCGCGGTTCTTAGACCAATCTCACAGCAGCCAGCTTGCGGAGCGTGAGTTGCCGCGTCCAGACGCCGATACCGAAGATATCGTACACCTTGATCACGAGGCACGCCCCGAGGCCGAGCGCAGCAAGTTTAAGCGCCGATATCACTACATCGCCCAATGGCAGCAGATCAGCGGCATCGGCCAGAAAGGCCGCGGCTGCTGCAATACCGGCTATTCCAAAAAGATCGAGGATGGGAAGCGGCATGGCTTGCCACCGTCGCGCCGCGAGCGCCGCAACGAGACAACCCGCGCCCTGCGCCGCCAGCATGGCCAAAGCCGCACCGGCCGCACCATAAGATGGAATGAGCAGAAGCGCCGTTGCAGCTCCCGCAACCACGGTCGCGGTCGAAGCATAGAGTTCGGCCGACGAACTCTCCAGGAAATAGATCGCCTGACCGAAGTAGAACGCCCGAAATACGTAAAGGGCCGTCGCCAACGTAAAGATTGGGACCAGCGACCCGGCGGCCTTCGCGTAAGCCTCGCCGAAAAGCACGTGGACCAAGTCGGGCGCAAAGCACAAAATAAACGCCGATCCAAAGGCCGTTATGAACGAATACGCGCGGAACGCTTCGGTTAGAATGAGCGTCGTTCCAGCGCTGTCGCCATCACTTGCGGCGCGTTTTGCGTGCGGCATGTAAGATCCCGCGACCGCCTCGGATACCACGACGAGACTTTGCTTAATGAGATCGCTGACGGCGCCATACGGACCGACCGCCCCGACGCTGTCGAACTTTGCGAGAAGCAATCGATCGCCGCTTTGTCCGGCGGCATTGATGCCGAAAGCCAAGATCAGCGGCGAGCCGTACTTCAAATATTGACGCGCAATACCGGCGGAGAACTTCTCTCTGACCGCCTGCCAACCCTCCCGGATCAATGGCGCCGCCGCCAAAACGTTAGCGAGCGCAACGCCCGCGGCAAGGCCAGTCGCGGTTCCCGTTAATTCGAAGGCCAGAGCCCCGCCGACCGGAACGAAAAGCGCTCGAAGAAGCACGGCGACCCCAACCAGCTCTACCTTCAGTCGCGCACGCGCGATCTCATAAAACGTCTCGAATACCGCGAGGCCGATCGTCGGCAAGACGGTGCCCGCCACCGCATCGCGGCTGAAGATACCCGCCCAAACAGTTAACCCACCTATGACGGCGACCAGACCGACCAAGACAGACATCGCGCGAATGAACGTGCCGACGATCGAAAGCGAATGGTCAGCCGTATAGACGGCAAAAAACGACATCCTCAGCCATTGAATGGCGAAGCCGTAAATGATGTACGCCGAAGCAAGATAGAGAAGGTAAGCGCCGAACGTCTCGGGCCCCGCAAGACGCGCGAAGAGGGCGACCGAAAGCAAGTTGAGCGCCGCGGCGAACACTCGCGAGCCGATATAGATCACAGCGTGGCGCAAAATCATTACGGGAAAGCCTTACTGCACCACTGAACAACTGCCCAATTTTGGGACACGTCTCGTTTTCATTTTCGACGACCGCGCCTGATCGTTGTCGATTCAGGCACGCTTTTGGCATGGACCGTCCCCATGATGCTTCATGGGACAAATCGGAAGTCCACTTTCCATGCCAACCTCGAAGGCGATGTTGGYCGAGCGCCCACCGCGGGCGCCGATGCGGTCGAGGCCGTGACCTCTCGACCGCACGTCGCATTCTTCATCCGCGCCCTCCACGGCGGAGGCGCTCAGCGCGACGCCATCCTGCTGGCGAACAGCCTGTTCGAAACCGGCATCGAGGTCAGCATTCTCACGCTCGTTCCCGAAGGCCGGCTGAGACAGTTCGTGGCGGACGGCGTCCGCATCATTCACGTGTCCGCGAAGCGCCTCGCAACGGCAGTCATCCCTCTCAGGAACGCGATCCGGAAATTGCAGCCGACGGTGCTCTTCAGTTCTGAAGCCGCCCCCAACGTCGCGGCGTTCGCCGCCACGCGATTGCTCTCGCCGAAAACACGCCCGCGCCTCGTGCTGCGCGAAGTGACAGCGCCCTCGATTGCGAAAGGCCTCGACCCGTATCTTCAGAATCGCCTCGCCTTCCGCGCCGCCGGATATGTCTACAGTCGCGCCGAGCGCGTCCTCACCTTGACGGAAGGCGCTCGCCGCGACCTCATGTTGAATTTCGGTGTCCCGGCTGAGCGGATCAACGTGATGACATCGAACGCTGTCATCGATCCATCGATGGCTGCGCGGTTAGCGCTCGGAAAGGGAACCGCCGAAACACGCGAGAAAGGTTTGCTCGTCGCTATTGGCCGCCTGTCACCCGAAAAAGACCATCTGACATTGATCGAAGCATTCGCCGATCTCGTGAAGCGCGTGCCCGCGCGTCTCGTCATTGTTGGCGAAGGTCCGATGCGGAAGGCCCTCGAAGACAGCATCGCGCGCCTTGATCTTCAAGAACGCGTAACGCTCGTGGGCGCAACGAACGATCCGTTCGAATGGCTTCTGAAAGCCGACGTGCTCGTCAGCTCGTCGAAGTTCGAAGGGCTCGGCAACGTGCTGATCGAAGCTCTCGCCTGCGGCACCGCCGTCGTTTCAACCGATTGCCCTTATGGACCTCGAGAAGTTCTCGAAGGCGGTCGCCTCGGCGGCCTCGTGCCGGTCGGCGATACGAAAGCGCTCTCGAACGCGATCGAGCTTGCGCTCGATACGCCGACTGACAGGGCTTCGCTGAGACGCGCCGCCGAACGGCATACCACGCGACGAGCCGCGGCATTCCTCATCTCCAATCTGGAACTCGGGTGACACCATGGACGGCATCAACGCGATCAGCGGAATGGACCAAGGAAGTCGCGCCGAAGTAACGCCGAAGCGCGTTGCGGGGCTTTGTGCAAGCGCCTCGCGCTATCTGGCGCGCATCGTGCCGACGAAGCCGATCTTCGCGAAAAACAGCCATCCGATCGTGAGCTTCACCTTCGACGATGTGCCCGATTCCGCTCGGACGAATGGCGCTCGCATCCTTGATCGATATGGCGTACGCGGCACCTTCTACGTCGCGCCCGGCATCTGCGGAACCGAGGACGAGCATTGGACCGTCATCGATAAGCGCGACGTAGGAGCGCTCGCTCGAGCCGGCCACGAAATCGGTTGTCACACATATAGCCACGTCAAAGTGCAGAGCTTGACCCGATCCGGCCTCGCGCGCGAAACGCAACAGTGCTTCAATGCCCTTCGCGACATTTGTGGCAACGCTGTGAGCAAAAATTTCGCCTATCCATTCGGGAATGTTTCGTTCCCGCGGAAGTTCGACCTCGACAAAACGTTCAGCAGCTGCCGCAGCATCTACGGTGGTTTGAACTCGGGCTTGATCGATCTGGCGATGCTTCGATCGGTCGAGCTGTATGATCGAACGAGCACCGAGCAATCGATCAACGCAATTCTCGACCAGGCGATCGCGACGAACGCATGGGTCATTTTCTATACCCACGACGTGACGCCCAGCCCGAGCTGGATCGGCTGCTCCCCCGCTCATCTCGAAATGGCTGTGACCGCCGCAATGGCGCGCGGAATTCCATGCCTGTCGGTCGACGAAGCCTTGCGCGGCATCGGCGTTCGCGCCTGACCGGAAGACTCAGCGTCGATCCTCTTCGGCGACGGGGAAACGCGCGAGCAAATGCATCCCGACAATCGCCATCAGAGCCATGAACCAGACCGGATTGTTCCGCGAGACGAGCACGGTCTCCAGCGACGCCGTGAAGAGGACGTAGATCCACAGCCTGAGGAAATAGCGAACGAGCGCCGGGTTGTTCGACAATCGTGATGCAACCCCAAAGTCCCGCAGCGGAACATAGATCACGGCAATCAGCAGCAATACCAAACCGGGAATGCCGAATTGAAGCGCCGCTTCGAGATAGCTGTTATGAGAATCCGTTCCGAGTTCTTCCACCCAACCCGAAATATCCTCCGGCTCCGCGGGAAGCTTGTCGCGGTACATGAGCTCATTCGTCCGCCATGGACCCGTAAGCCCGTAGCCGAAAATCGGATGCGCCGCTGTTTGCTCTAGAGAGAAGCGCCAAAGATCCGTTCGACCCGTGAAGGTGGCATCGGGAAGCACAAGGGCGACGAGTGATCTGATTGGACCTGACCAGCTCGATCCGACCGTTGCAACGTTCAGAAAAACAAGCGGCAGCAGGACGAGGACGGCGCGAAACCAACCGCTCCGCGCCCGGTAGACCAGCGCCGCTAAGATCAGCGTAAACGGCACCAGCGCAATCGACGTCTTCGACACCGAGAACAGCAGGAACACGGACGCCGCGCCGACGATCAGCCAGCCGGCCCACCTCTTGCCTATTTCAGCGATGAATAGCCCCGAGAAGATGAGGACGACCATCATCGCCCCAGCTTCATTCTTGTGACTGAAGAACCCGCGCCAGTTGCCCGCGAGTTCCCTCTCCAAGGTGTCGCCGGCCGAGTGGATAGAAAGCGACGGGAGGAACGCAACGCCCACGTAGCAAAGAACGAGCACGGCGAAAGCAGCGATCGCGAGTTGATTGGCGAACTGACGCGGGCTCTGTGGCAGCCCCACGGCCATCGCCGCAATCGTCATCGAGATGACCTCGAATAGGCCGCGCTTTAAACCCGTCGCCGGATCGCCGGAGACGATATTCGTGATCAGCAGCCAAACCATGAACGCAACAAACGGAAACGCGGCGACGCTGCGAAAGTGGTTCGGCTTCGTCGCGAGCGTAAAGCCGGCCAACACGATAAATAGCAGCGGGAAGGCAATCTGATTGGCAATATTGCCGCCCTCGAGAGGCCCGGCGAGATCGGCGCCCGAGCGGTCGTGAAACGGCTCGAACGAAATCCAATAGACAAGCAGCACGACAAGCAAAAGGAATGGACCAACGACGCGCACAAGATCGCTTGCATCCGGTGCAGCGGCGCCAACTTCACCTTTCATCGTTGCCATCTTTGTTCGCTCTCGGATCAAGTCTCAGGACGCCACGAACGTGCCAGATAGTCTTTGACGAACGCGCCGTACTCGGTCGTTGAGACACCATCCGGCGCGAGCATCCTCGGCGTCGCCCCGGAACTGAAGCACCACGCCATTGAATGAAGCTTGAGCGGTTCTAGAACATCGCGGGTGAATGGAATGCCGAAGTCTTCCGGCGTGCCTCTGATGGCACCATCCCCGTCCCTGCTGAAGCCCCATTCGGTCACGACGACAGGTTTGACGGCCGGAAGCCCGTCGAGGCAGTCCGGCCAGCGTGAAGCGACGCCGCGGTCCTCGTTGGGATAGCAATGCCACGAATAGATGACCCGCTCGTCATCGATCAGGTTCTTCGCGACGCCCTTGAGATCATGTGCCCACCGCCCGCCCGCTGCGATGATGATCGCATCGGATCGCGATCTGATTTCATTGATCAGCTGCAGCCAGAGCGCTTTGAGAACCGGCCAATGTTCGCCAGTGCTTCGCCACAACTTGCCGTCGTAAACCGGCTCATTCCAAAGTTCGAAAAGAACACCGGGATCTTTGCCGAAACGCGCAGACACCCGCCGCCAAAAATCCAGAGCCAGCACATCATCGGAAGCGAATGCGTCGAGTGGCAGACCCCAACTGGGATCGACAGGCTCGGCGTAACGCCCGGGAAAGCCGATCGCATGCCAATCGATGATCACGAAAAGTCCCGCGGCTCGTGCAGCGGTCACATCGCGCTCTAGCGCCGCGAGTGTATGCTCCCGATCGTGACGCCAATGTCCGGGATGAACACTGATCCGCACGGCCGTCGAGCGCCAATCGCGTGCAAGAACCTCATAATCGCTGAGGGGCCGTTCGCCACGCACGTACACCGGATCGCCGACACCGACACCCAGCAAACGAATGGGACGCCCGCCGAAACGGAGCTGATTGCCCGCGACGTCGAACCTCGATTGACCTCCCGCCTGCGCCAACTTCGATGCCGGAAAAGCGCTCGCAGCGGTCGCCCCGGCAATGAAGTTGCGGCGGCTAAGCTTAGATGGCATGCACAGCGACTGCCGCAGTGGGGCTTGCAAGACCCTTCGCCGTGAGGATCGTTCCGCAAAGACGCGGCATATCCTTCGTCAGGGCATCAACGTCCGTGTCGAACGCAACAGTGTCGTTGGGCCGATTGGATGAAACGAAGAGCACCTGGTTCGCGGCATCGAGATCGCGCGACAGGGCATCGGCCCGCGCATCGACGATGACGACATCGTAGGATCGCTTAGCTTCATCCAGCGACGCGAGGATCGAAGAAGCGTCTGGCTTGTTGACGATGAGGAGATCGAGGTTCGGATCTCGTGTCTTGCTGATCTTTCCCCTCGCCGCCTGAGCTGTGCTCGCGCTCAACGCGCCATCGGCCACCAGCAAGCGTGTAAGTCCGGGTGTGCGCACGTCGCCGTCAACGATCAAAACCTTTTTGCCTTCCGCGACACACGCGTACGCGAAAGCGAGTGCGATGACAGGCTTTATCGGCACGCCATGATTGGAGACGAACCAAACTGTCCGCAGCACATCGGAACTCGCTCGGCCCCCGAGGTAAGCGTGGAGTGTCCGAATGTGATCGGCGAACGCCGTATCCGGCGAGATCGCAGCGATGCGCGCGAGCGATGCCATTGCCGAAGTGCCGTCGCGTAGCCACACCGTCTGCGCCGCACGCGAAGCGGCGCGCATGTCGCTGACCAACCGGCGAGGCGACAGCGGAACCACGTCATTCTCTCTGGAAACGCCGTGGCTCGCTTTGACGAGCGTAGGCGCCCTCACGGCACCTCTGGAGACTTCGTCGGCACTGGCGTCAACGGCGGCCTCGACCTTGCTCACGGTTGCAGCGTTTTGCGTTGTATTTAGCGGAGCTTCCTTATCCCACTCGCGTGCGGACCGCATCGTGCTGTCGCTGCTGGCTCCCGTCGCACTTACGGAGTTGGGCGCCTCGAAAAGGCCCCGCACGAGAGGAAGCAGGATGGCCGCGGCAGCCAATGCCTGCCCGATCAGGAAGCCGAGGATCGCCAGGATAACACCGCGAGGCGGAAACACGCGTGCCGGAAGCGGCATCGCTGACGAAATGATGCGCACGTTCGTCGTGTTGAGCCGCGACTGCTCGCGCGTCTCGCGCGATCGCGCCACCGACTGCTGATAAAGGCTCTGTGTAACCTCGAAATTGCGCTCCAATTCGCGCAACTCGATTTGTGCCTTCGCCGCCTCGTTCATTTCGCCTTTGAGACGTTGAACGGCATCTGCCAACGATTGCTCATTGGCCTTGGCTCGTTCGTAGTCATGGCGGATGCTTCCAAGGACGCGAAGAATCTCGCGGTCCATTTCCGACCTGACGGCGCGCTCCTGTTGGGCCATCGTCACCATCACGGGATGCTTCGGCATCAATTGAGCGGCAAACCGGGCGCGCTCCGCCGAAACCGTGGCGAGCTGCTTTTTCAAATTGATCAACGTCTGCGAAGCCATGATCTCCGGGATCGACTCGGGCGTCGCGCGCGATGTTTGAATATCGTCCATCTGCGCTTTGATGCGGTCTGTCGCGGCCCGCGCCAGAGCCAACTGATTGTTCGCATCGGTAAGCTGCTGCTCGACGACGAGCTTGCCGCTCGCGAGGCCGAGGTCGTTCGCCGCCTTGTAGGCAGCAATTTTTTCTTCTGCTGCGTTGACCTGGTCCTTCATGGCCTTGAGACCTGAATCCAGAGCCTCTGCTGCGCCCTCATTGCTCGACGAACGATATTGCGCCTGATCCTCGAGATATGCGGCGATGATGGCGTCGGCGATCCGCGCCGACTTGTTCGGATCGTTTGAGCTGACGGACATCTCGATGACGAACGTCCGCTCAGGTCTTTTGACGCCGATCCGCTGCTGCAACGTCTGCAGCGCCGCCGTTTCCCAATCGCCTTTCGGCTCGGAACCCAAATACCCGGCGAGCCCGGGCAATGCGGTCGTCAAAGCATTGCCTTGAGTGCCATTGAACTCCGGGTCATTTTGAAGACCCAATGCCTTGATGGCTCGTTTTAGAACACTGTTCGACGACAGAACCTGAACCTGGCTTTCGACGACCGTGATGCCGGAATCGGATTCGCCGGCCCGTGGCATGACCTCTTTGTCGAGGAGGCGAAGGTCCCGCGGATCAACGAGAAGCTCGGCCGTGGCGACGTACCGGTGCGGAACGAACTTCGACAGCGTCACGGCGAAGCCCGCGCCTAAAAGCCCGCAAATCAGCAGAAAAAGCTTACGGCGCCAAAGTGCCGCGAGAATGTCGGCGGCATCGATCCCGCGCTTCGTGGACGGCGCGGCGAGCCGATCCGTGACGGCCTCGGCATGAGGTTTATCCAAAAACACGTCTATCTCCGCCCGCATCTCGTCATGAAAAAACGACCCACCCCGGCCCTATCGAGCCAGGGGGGATCGCCGATAACGAGCAAACGACATGCCAGCGGCTGACATGATTAATATCGATTAACGACTGGACGCCGGGACCTACGATCCCAGCATGAACGCCAGCTAGCGGCTGCCGCCGGACGAACTACCGCCGGAGCCCGCTGCGGCCCCAGCGCGCGCAGACCCGGTAGCCGATGATCCCGGTGCCGGAAGCCCGGCACCGGATGTCCCCGTGCTCAAACCGTTATTCGATGGAGCACCACGTAGGATCGTGTTGTAGGAACTTCCGGACGAACCTGGGTGCAGCCCGCTCGCGTCCGGATTCTTCCGGACTGCTGCGCTCACGCCATCATCGATCTGAAGACGTTGCGAATTCGGAGCAGCCGGATCGATACGCTTTGTTTCCACCGGTGCGCCGAGACTTCCCGGAGCCTCAGTCGACGTGCGGGGATTTTGTTGAAGCGCGCGCGCCGCGTCGCGGGCATTCTGTTGCGTCACGCTTTGCTGAATTCGCATGCTCTCGGGGAGCGATTGATCCGCTGACTGCGCTGTTGCGGCCTGAGTCCATGAAACCGTCACGCTCGCGATGAGCAGCGTCACGGCCGATGCCATATCAACGCGCATTACAGGAAATCCTTTCTCCAAAAGAGAACGGGCCCCCGCCTGCCGTTTCCACCTATGAAAAGAAGACCCCGGAGGCCGGGGCCTTCAAGTCGATTACTTCGACGAATCGCCAGGCTTCTTATTGGACGGACCGTTGGTGCTGTCTTCCGCACCCTTCACACCGGTCGCATCCTGGGAAGGTGACATACCCTGCTCCCCTGTGCCTGCGCCGCTGTTTGATGTGTTGCCGTTCGCGTCCATCGCGGGACCATTTTTCCCGCCGGGATCACCCTTGACGCCCGGCCCCGAACTCGACGGCGAACTCGGCTGGTTATCCGTGGACGTATCAGCTGCGATTGCCGGCGCAACACCGAACAGGGCTGCGAACGCGCATGCCGCAATGAGTTTCTTCATGGCGTATCCATCCTTTGGTTTCTTTCCTTGCGAGGAGGAAACGCACCGGCCGGCGGCAGCGTTCCGCTGCTAAGACACGAACCCGATCACATTCCGAAAATCAGTCTTTGCCGCGTATCCCACGCATGACGAGCCGATAGAGGAACCAGACGGCAAAAAACGGCGCGGCAAGAATGAGTATTACCAAATCCGACGCCAGGCCAATGCCGCGGCGTAGCAAGGCCCACGCTTTGGATTTCGGCGGCTCAGGAAATTCGCCGGGAATATGCTCGCGCGTTGGCTGCAGTGGCTCGATGTTTTGCCGGGACGCCCGGCGCTGAACCCAGGCACGGCGGCGAAAATGATCGATCCTCCGCGCGTGGTTCGCGCCTCGGAAAGTGACTGATCTCGTTTGACGCATTACGCTTACACTCATGGGAACGAAACGCGCGGAACGTAGTAGCGTTCCGGCGTCACATTACCGCGAGAAAGAGCAATAAAAGCTCAATAAAAAGCCACATTAACGGGCCTAAGACGACAGCTCGCATTGGCTGGCCGAGAGCCGTCTTCAGGCTCCGCTATCGCGACGTGCGCTTCAGGATCGACCGGCCCGCGTAAACCGCGACTGCGCCGAGTTCTTCTTCGATCCGGATGAGCTGGTTGTATTTTGCCAAACGGTCCGAGCGCGACAGCGATCCCGTTTTGATCTGACCACAATTCGTCGCAACGGCGAGATCGGCAATCGTCGAGTCTTCCGTTTCACCCGAACGATGCGACATGACTGCCGAATACCCAGCGCGCTGCGCCATGCTCACAGCGTCCAGCGTCTCCGACAATGAGCCGATCTGGTTGACCTTCACGAGGATAGAGTTCGCGATGCCTTTGTCGATACCTTCGGCAAGACGTTCCGTATTCGTCACGAAGAGATCGTCGCCGACCAGCTGAACGCGCTTGCCGATCAAATCGGTCAAGATCTTCCATCCGGCCCAGTCGTCCTCGGCCATTCCGTCTTCGATCGAGATGATCGGAAAACGGTTCACGAGATCCTCAAGATATTTGGCGTTGCTGGCGCTGTCGAGCGACTTGCCTTCGCCTGTGAGCTGATACTTCCCGTTCTTGTAGTATTCGGTCGAGGCGCAATCGAGCGCCAGCATCACGTCGTCGCCCGGCTTGTAACCGGCCTTCTCGATCGATTTCATGATGAAGGTCAGAGCTTCGTCGGCGCTCTTCAGGTTCGGTGCGAAGCCGCCCTCGTCTCCGACTGAAGTATTATGGCCAGCGTCCTTGAGGTTCTTCTTCAAGGTGTGGAAGATTTCAGCGCCGATGCGGATGGCGTCCGCGCATGACTCGGCCGCAACCGGCATGATCATGAATTCTTGGATGTCGATCGGATTGTCGGCGTGAGCCCCGCCGTTGATGATGTTCATCATCGGCACGGGAAGAATGTGCGCGTTGACGCCGCCGATATAGCGATAGAGCGGAAGATCGTTCGAACGCGCGGCTGCCTTCGCGACGGCAAGCGAGACGCCGAGAATGGCGTTGGCGCCAAGGCGGCTCTTGTTGTCCGTTCCATCGAGCTGAAGCAACGCCGCGTCGATCCCGCGCTGCTCTTCGGCATCCATGCCTGAAAGCGCATCGAAGATCTCGCCATTGACGGCATCGACCGCTTTCCAGACGCCCTTGCCCTGGTAGCGCTCATTGTCCCCGTCCCTGAGCTCGATCGCTTCATGCGCCCCGGTCGAAGCACCCGACGGTACGGCCGCGCGTCCCTCTGATCCGTCTTCGAGAAGCACATCCACTTCGACCGTCGGATTGCCTCTGCTGTCGAGGATTTCGCGGCCGATGATGTCGACGATAGCGGTCATGTGCGTTCCTGGTGTTGGATCTTGTGTCGGGAAGGGGCGTTTTCGGGAGTTTCGCGCCCGGTTATTAAACCCTAATGTCGGTGCAGCAAAGACCCGCCGGGCGGTCTGCGACTACCCTATGGGCCAGGTGACTGTAGAGAAGTGCCAGTGAGATCGAGTGAGATAACGTGTTCGACGATAAAAGAGAAACACACCCGAGATGCCGGGGTTGCGCTAAATAAGCGGTCCCGGAGGGTTTTCATCCCAAAACGGAGCCATCCACAGCCCTTCTGAGAAAGAATCGTCACCCCGTGCCGGAATCTTCTGCTCTTGTTCTTTTTTCGGGTGGCCAGGACTCGACCGTATGCCTGGCCTGGGCGCTTGATCGGTATGACCGCGTCGAAACGGTCGGATTCAGGTACGGACAGCGCCACAGCGTCGAACTCGAGCAGCGCGCCGTCATACGCTCGAAGCTCGCGCGCCTCGGTCCTGCGGGACGGCGACTCGGTGGCGATACGGTCCTCGACTTGCCCGCCCTCCAAAGCATCAGCGATACCGCGCTCACCCGCGAGACGGAAATTACGTTTGCGGCCACCGGATTGCCGACGACGTTCGTGCCGGGGCGCAATCTACTATTCCTCACCTATGCCGCAGCGCTCGGATACCGGCGCGGTATCGCCACACTCGTCGGCGGCATGTGCGAAACGGACTTCTCCGGTTACCCGGATTGCCGCAACGATACGATACAGGCGATGGCGCAGTCCCTGTCGTTGGGACTGGCGACACCCGTCGCCATCGAAACCCCGCTGATGTTCATCGACAAGGCCGCAACTTGGGAAATGGCGTCGAAACTCGGTGGCGACGACCTGATCCAGATCATCCTCGAAGACACCCACACCTGCTACTTGGGCGACCGCACGAACCGTCACGAGTGGGGCTATGGCTGCGGCGCGTGCCCGGCTTGCGATCTTCGCGCCAAAGGCTGGGCGGAATGGCAAGCGCGCACAAATCGCGAGTTGCCTTAGAAAGGGTAGATCTCAGAAAGGGTAGATCAGGCACGTCGTCGTCGCGTGCGCGATGAGCTTGCCTCTGGTGTCCGTCAATCGCCCTTCGGCCGCCGCGCCCCGTCGCCCGCGCGACAGCAGTGTTCCTTCGGCACGAACGGTGCCGGTATCTTTCGTCATCGGACGGAGCAACGAAACCTTGAATTCCATCGTCGTGAAACCGGTGCCCTTTGGAAGCGTCGAAAGCACCGCGCACGCCATGCAGGAGTCGAGCAGCGTCGCTGTATACCCTGCGTGTACGGTTCGAATGGGGTTGTAGTGCTCTTCGCGAGGTTCAGAAACGAACACCGTCCGCCCCTCCTCCGCTTCGACCAGACGGAAGCCGAGCGTCTTCGAAATTGGCGGTCCCGGCAGATCGCCGCGCATCATGGCGGTGAGAAACTCCAGCCCGATCATTGAAGTCAGCGTCGCAAGATCGACGATGCCGACATTGTCCGGCCCGGGAGTTGGCTGCAAGGGTTGGTCCCTTCGGTCAGGCTTCTAACGCAAACGGATGGGAACCCGTCGCGCGATCGACGTTCAGTGTGACGCCGCCGAAAGTGATTGGCGTATTGATCTTGGCTTCGTAGTAGCCGCTCACGAAAGACACGTAAGTGCCCGGCGGGGGTGTAATGCCCGCGCTGAAAGCCTGGGCGCCGAGCCCGTATGAAGAAAAGCCCATTTCGGCGGCGTTGGCGCTTGAAACGAGGCCCATGGAGAGCGCGCCGCCGATAACGATTGCCATGCTCGTTCGCATTCCAGGAACCCTTTCCAAGAACGCAACAGCAATCGAAAAAGGGTACTTGACTCATATCCTGCCCGCTGTAGCGGGAGCGCCACGGTGCGTCGTTATTCATTGAACTGAGAAAAAGTACTCACGCCGCGGCTTTCGGGGTGCGACCCAAACTTGCCCTTTGGACAATGCGAGCGGCCTCGCCGTTGGCGGCATGGATACTCGTTGTCGGCGGTCTGTCGCGCAATAATCGAACTCGAAATCATACAAGTCTGTAACTATCCGAACGCATTGGAAATGCAGACGCACATTGCGCTCGCACACGCGGCGTTTATATCTTCCGGGCTTTGCGGAGACCGCCTATGGACGATGCCGTGCCTCGTCTTCCCATTTCTGCGTTTATCATTTGCCTCAACGAAGAGCGCTATCTCGGCAATTGCATAGAGAGCCTCGCCAAGTGTGCGGAGATCGTCATCGTCGATTCCGGATCGACGGATGGCACGCTCGCGTTGATCCGCACTTACATCGACAAGGGATGGCCGATCCGCTTGTTCCAGGAAGCCTGGCGCGGTTACGCGGCACAGAAGCAGTTCGCGCTCGACCAATGCAACCAGTCTTGGGCTCTCAACATCGATGCCGACGAACGTTTGGATTCGACGCTCGTCAAGGCGTTACCGGAGCTGATCGGAGCGGACGTCGTCGGCTGGCGTGTGGCGCGCCGGCCCTATTTGATTGGCCTCGGCTACACGCCGGAGCACGTTCGCGAGCGCAAAAACCTTCGTCTTATCCGGAAAGGCAAAGGCGCCTACGATCTATCGCAAACGGTTCACGAAGGCATTATCCCCTCAGGGCAGGTCAACGACGCCGAGGCCGGCAGCATCCTGCATTTTCGTCCGCTCATAATGGATGAGCAAATTCTGAAGGAAAATCGCTACTCCACCCTCAAAGCGGATCAGCAGGTGGCGCAAGGAAAGCCCGCGAGCGTGTTGAAGCTTATCTTCAGCCCGCCGATGTATTTCCTCCGGCTTTATTTTCGCCACGGTCTATGGCGTTGTGGCGCTCCGGGCTTCATCCAATCTGCAACCGGCGCGGTGTATGCGTTTTTGACCCAAGCTAAAATCTATCAACGTCACGCGATGAAGCGCCATCCCACTGTCGACTCAGCCGGCTAACTACGGGCACGCGAATGCACGTGATGCACTATCACTTCGGCAAGGACGGCGGTGCGGAGCGCTTTTTCGTTCACCTTGTCCGTGCGCTCGCCCGACGCGGCGTCGAGCAAACCGTCGTCATTCGCAAAGATAGAAGTTGGCGCGGCGAGATCGAAGGCTTGGCGAACATCATCGAAAGCAACTTCCGCAATCTTTCGCCCGAACGGATTTTATTGCCGCTCAAGGTAAAGCGCATCGCTCGAGCGACGAAGCCCGATGCGCTCTTCGCATGGGCTACGAGGGCGAGCCGCCTCATGCCGAATTACAACGACTGCATCCGGATCTCGCGGCTCGGCGACTTCCCGACAAATCTCAGCTATTTCAAGAATTGCGATGTTCTCGTCTGCAATACGCCGGCCATCGGCGAGCATGTCCGAAAGATCGGATGGAAGCGCGGCGTCGAGGTCATCTCCAACTTCACAAACACCGATCGTGCCGTTCCAGCCAATCGCGCGGAACTCGGCACGCCGCCTTCCGCGCCTGTGGTCATGTCGATGGGCCGCTTCGTCGAGCGTAAGGGCTTTGCACAACTCATCGCGGCTGTGTCGACGCTGCCGGGAGTTCATCTCTGGCTCGCAGGCGACGGCGAAGAGCGCGCCAATCTTGAAAAGCTCGCGATGCATCTTCGGATGTTCGATCGGATACGATTTCTCGGCTGGCAATCCGATCCGCGTCCGTATCTCGCGGCAGCCGACATTTTCGTTATGCCGTCAAGTCACGAGCCGCTCGGAAACGTCATCCTCGAAGCTTGGGCGCAACAAAAGCCTGTTGTATCAAGCCGCGCCGAAGGACCGTCCTGGTTCATGCGGGACGGCGAGAACGGATTGCTCGTCGACATCGGCGATGTGAAAGGTCTTTCGGACGCAATTGCGCGATTGATCGCCACCCCGGATCTCGCGGCGCGAATTGCCGAAAACGGCAATAGGACACTTTCAGACTGGTTTTCCGAAGAAGCGGTCGCCAACGCGTATATCGACCTCTTCAAGCAGAAGCCCTCGAAACCAGCGTAGACTTGCCTCGCCTGACGGTCGCTTGCTCAATGCGTGTGGTTGCGGTGCGAGTATTCCACGTCGCCGAGCGGCAGACCGTCGAGACCACTTGCGTTCGCTTCCGAGGCCGGCGCCGGGCATCGCAATAAGGCTCGATAGACTTCGAGGATCTTTCCTGCTTCGGTTTCAATCGAGAACTCTGCCGCGACGCGGGCGCGACCTGCTACTCCCATTTCCTCAGCACGTTCCGGATCGTCCAGCAAGCGGGCCGTGGCTGCCGCGAGTGCCTCAACATCCGAGGGCGCGACCAGAATACCGGTATCATCGGCCACGATCTCCGGAAAAGCTCCGACCGTCGTTGCGACGACCGGCAAGCCACTTGCCATAGCTTCGAGCGGCGTGACGCCAAATCCTTCCCATCGTTGCGGAGCGACAAAGACATCGAGCGCGCGATACCACCGCGGCATTTCCGACGTTCCGACTTCCGGCAAAATCAGAAGCCGGTCAGCGAGCCCAGCAGCGACGATCTTATCCCGAAGCGCCGCCAGAAAGTCCGTATGCGTGAAGGTTGCACGCCCTACCAATACTGCGCCGACGCCGGGGCGCGCCGCGAGTACGCGCAGCATGGCGTCCACGAAAACATCGCTGCCTTTTCCGGGGCGAATGCGGCCAAAGCAGCCAACCAGTTTCAGGCCGGGAAGACCAAGCTCGTCGCGCGCGGCAGCCCGGTTTTGAGCCGGATGAAAGGCGTCGGTGTTGATGCCATGGCCAATCACTGTCGCCGGATACTGGAGATACGTTGCTGTTTTGGCGGACGTCGCGATCAACCCGTCCATGCGGGCGATCAACGAGCGGGTCCAGCGGGTATGATGGCGTTGCGAAGCCGATGTGAACACGAGCCGTAAAGGGAAGCCAAGCACGTCCCGCAACACGACTCCGGCCAGCATCTCGATATTCCGGCGCGCGTGCCAAATCCGACATTCTCCGTCAGCTGGCTTTCGCCAAAGCATCGGCAGATCGAGAACGCTCATTTTCGGCGTTGATGGCGCCAACCCGGGACCCAAGGCAGCAATTCTCGCGCTGCGCGCCAAAACAGGCAAAATCCGTTCGAGCGTGGACGTGACGCCCGAAAGACGCCGGGTGAAATTCGGCGCGACGATCTCGAGGTCAGGTATGGATACCGGCGTCGAGGGTCCGGCCGCGTTAGCGCCTGGCGCATTACCGCTGCCCGGCCGACTGCTCTCTGTACGTCCGTTTTCCGTCAGAGTGTTGAGAAGGCGGCCCCGCCGCGGTGGTCGATCCTTGTGGAAGCCACTCCCGCTTCCAGCTTGATAACGCTGATAAAGCGACCCGATGGACCCGGGGGAAAACGCCCGCCTTTGACCAATCGCCATTGTGCCTCCCGGCAAGCCGCTAAAATGGGCTCGTCAGGAGTTCTTGGTGGTCAGCAAAGGCTGAATAGCGTTCGTTTTGTTACTGTTTTGTATGCGTTGCGTTGCTGGCTATTCCGTGATGGCATCTGCGCAACAATAACAGCATGCATTGACGGGATCAGACGGTGCCCCAAGACGAACAACCCGATTTTGCGCCGATCGCGCTGATCTTCCTGGTCGTGCTGGGCATTTTCGGAATCGTTCATGCCGTCATGGGGAATGGCCGCAATCTCGTCGACTACGCGATAGCGGTCATGCTTTGGCTCGGCGCGTGCTTGCTCGTCGTTGCTGCAGTCAATCAGGCTTTCCGCGCGACACGGGCCATTGCCGAGTTCATCAGGGCACGAAAGGCGAAGTGAACCGTCGTCAGCATGATCTTTCAATAATGCGGCGGAACGCTGAATTCAGCGCGAATTTCGTCATTGATGTGAATGCGGTTTACGAGACGGCGAAGGAAATTTCTTGTCTTTCGAAACCGCAGAATTGATTTCCTCGCCAGACTGACGTTGCCCCCGTGATGTCTTAGATAGATCGCTGCGGGAAACGGAACTCTCTCGAGCCTTCGCCCCAATGCTGCGCTGTGTTTTGCGTACTCTGTGTGTTTTCCGTGTTCTATGATCGCGCAGACGCCGACGCCCGGCGTCAGATCATTTTCCCCGAGATAGAAGACGCCGCACGTGCCGCAATGGCTTGGAAAATCATTCGTCAGGCGGAAATTCTGTCCGGCGACATTGAACAAATATCCGGCCTGAAATAGGTAGCCGATCTTATTGTCCGTGCTCGCTATGTGCCTCGTCAGGCGATTACTGACGAGATCGTCCGCGTCCATCATCACGACATACCCGCCACCGCGACGACAAACTTCTTCGGCAAGCCTGCGAAGTTTGATCGTCTTGTCGTGTACCTTTTCCCCCCATGTCTGAGGGACTTCTCCTTGTACGTAAAGAAATTCCAATCGGGGATCATCAATGAACCGAGAAGCTGGAACGTCGTTGCATGCCACCAGCACACGAAGGTTTCCTTCCTGCGTAAGCACGGACTGCAGGGTCTGGTCCAACAACTCGACAACATGATCCCAATTGTTTGCCGCGAGCCGGGCAATCAGGGGCATGCAAAAATATATCGTATCTTCGGTCATTCACACCCGTTTTTGCTCACCGCAGGGAGGAGTCGTGAGTCGCGTCCAATGCGTACACCTATCCCGGTTTGAATAGTCGATCACATGGCCGGCGACCAGGGGCGCATGTGTCTATCTAACCTCCCACGGCGCTGCGAACGCGTGCGTGAAGCGGACGGATGTATTGCTTTTCGAAGGGCTGAAAGAGAGCATTGAACCCAAGTCCCAAACGCGAACGCCATAAAAGTATTTTGATTGCCCATCGGGCTACGCGATCCCGGCGTGGCATGCGTCGAAGAATATCGTACCAAAACGTCAGCTCGACCTGTGACAGGCCTTGGATTGAGAGGATTCGAGATGGGCTCGGTACCCGCGTAAAGGTCGGCTCGACGCCACCGGTCGCCACGTAGAGACCCATCGCGGTGCGAATACACTTTTCACATTCCTCGCAATTGAGGCGGTTGCCCACGTCACTCGGCTCCCTACAGACACCGAGCCTTGATAGGGCATCTGGGAATTTGGCAAGATAAGCCATCTTATCGACCCTCAGAGTATCCGCACCTCCGCCGACGACTGGAAATCGCGATGAGCCGAGGAGGTGCGTCATGTACTGGTTGTTCCCCCACGGCATGATCTCGAGGTCTTCGCCGAAGGTAAAGTCCGCGGCGATGCTGGCACCCGCGTGGGTCGCGCTCAACGTGTGTGCGATGGCGGAAAGACCAAGCTGCGTGTCGAGTTCATACTGGATGCAGAACTGCTTCCAATTCGTCGAACAGACGAGCGCCGGCAGACCTAGAGATTGAGCGATCGCCGATACTCGCTGTTCGATGAGTGGAAAAACCTTCGTATCCGACAACGGATAGTCGAAGCCGTGAACAAGAAAGACGCTGCCCGGCATGCGGTTGTCGCGTCCTGCGTCGCCCGCGCGATTTGTAAAGATGGAGAACATGCTGTCGACGCCGCCCGAGAAAGGATACGTCCATGGCAGCGAGCCCGGACGGGGCGCCTCTTCAATTTCACTTTCAGCGAAAAGCTTGGCTTGCTTGTATTTATCCGGACGCCATTGCGACCAGATTTTCGTGTAGCGTTCGGCATTCTCGAGAAGCTTGGCGTCGACCGCTCCGCGAACGTATAAATTGCTGCCAGTTTTCATTGCGATCGGCAACGCCGCCAGCAGTGCGAAATTGGCGTTTGGAGGCTCGACGCCGACGATACTCGCCGGACCCCGCCAATCGAACCAAATTGTGCGCGCGATTTCCGGGATATCAACTTCGATACGTGATCCCGAAATACGCGGCACTGCTGTAATTGCGGCGATCGAATTCATCTCGAGACGTCCATCGCTTGGATTGATAAAAAATCGTGTTCGTGGCCGGCGCGATATCTCAAGAGCCATTAGTGGCTAACGATGTCATGCATCCGCCGTTCGACGACAGCTTCACGCCAAGCATTTCGTGGCGCTCGACATGGTTCATTGCTATCGAGTATTTCACAGAGAGCTTTGGTGATATTCGAGCAGGACAGTTCAGAAGATCAATGCGGAAAGTAGGGATCGTATGCGCGTTCAACCCAGGCAACACAGGCATGTTCTCGGTTGATCTCGCGGCCAGCCGAGTGTTCGACGCATGGAATATCGAACACACTCTCATCAATTTTCAGAAGCGACGCTGGCGATTGCCCTTCAAGTATCGGGTCTGCAGGAGCCCGAACAAGCTTGCACAGTACTCACACCTGCTCTTCTGGGGTGATTTCCAGAACAATCCCGTATACGGCACACGGGATTTTGCAAACCGGGAAGTCAAGTTCGGCTACGCGCGCACGGCCGCTGACGGCGTTGCCAACTGGACGGGCCTGCATCTCGAACTTTCCAGTATTCTGCCGAAGACCACTGTCGTCGCCTCAATCGGCAACTGCTTTCTTGGGTCGCGGGAGGCGGCGACACGGCACAACCTCTCCGCATCGCTAAAGGCTTTTGCCGACAGCGCAATACGGATCTTGCCACGAGAATCCCAGTCCGGGGCGGAACTTGTGGAAGCCGCGGGGGGCTCACCACGCAGCAACATCTTGACCGGACTTGACCCGGCGTTTTTGCTGGATCCCGAGAAAAGAGAGGATTTTCGGGAGCGCAAATATTTCGGATACTGCTTTGCAAGATCCAAGGTCCAAGATGTCACCGAAGGGCTCGGCGCAATCAGCAAGGCGACGGGATTGACGCCTATTGAAGTTCCGTGGCGCGTCGGCAAGCGAAGAGTATCGCAGAGGCAGATTTTTTCCGGCGCGTTGGAGGCGTTCGCAAAATGCCGGTTCATCGTGAGCGACGTCTACCACCTCACAGTGAATGCGACTCGTTCAGGTCTCAAGGGTGCTTGGCGTTATCCCGTCGATGGTGCGCACGCCTGCGAGCGCCATCGTGACGTCGAGCTCCTTGGCGATGATGTCTATGGCTTTGCTGACGCCCGCCTCGCCCGCGGCGCACAAGCCGTAGAGATAGGCGCGTGCAATCAGGCACGACTTCGCTCCGAGTGCCAACGCGCGGAATACGTCCTGGCCGGATCGGATTCCACCGTCGAACATGATCTCGATGTCCGATCCGACTGCGTCGACAATGCGCGGCAGCATGGAGATCGACGATACGGCGCCGTCGAGCTGGCGGCCGCCGTGGTTCGAAACAACGATTGCGCTCGCTCCTGATTGGGCCGCGAGGCGTGCATCTTCGACGTCGAGGATGCCCTTGATAATGAGCTTGCCGGGCCATTGCTCGCGAACCCAGGCGACGTCGTCCCACGACAGCGCCTGGTCGAACTGACTGCCGATCCAATCCCTGTAGGAGGCGAGGCCCTCGGTCCCCGCGATGCGCCCCTGGACGTTTCCGAAGGACTTCCGTTTGCCCATGAGGACATTGGCGATCCAGGCAGGTTTCGACAGCGTGTTGGCGATCGTGCGCAGGCGGAGGCGCGGCGGCACGGTGAGGCCGCTGTGAATATCGCGGTGGCGTTGGCCTAGAACCTGAAGGTCGACCGTCAGCACGAGCGCAGAACACTTGACAGCTCGCGCGCGGGCAATGAGATCGGCGACGAAGCCGCGATCCTTCATAAAGTAGAGCTGGAACCAGAACGGCTGCGTGACAGCGGCGGCTACGTCCTCGATCGAGCAGATCGAGAGCGTGCTGAGCGTATATGGGACGCCGGCTTTTTCGGCGGCACGGGCGGCTGCTATCTCACCATCGCGGTATGCCAATCCGCTCATGCCGACCGGCGCGAGCGCGAACGGCAGACGAGCTTTCTGCCCTAGAATGGATTGCGTTAGATTTCGATTGGCGGCGCCTGCAAGAACGCGTTGGCGGATGTTTATATTCGCGAGGTCGCGGAGATTGGCGCGGAGCGTCTCTTCGGAATACGAGCCAGATTCGTAATAGCCCATGACGTCGGCCGGTACCCGACGGTGCGCTAAACGCCGAAGATCATCGATGCAAGCAACAGAGTCGAGTGTCACGCGGTCCGTCCGAAGAGCTCACCCGCCGATTTTCAGTGAAGCGAAATCAAGCCTCTGCTTCGCTGACAGAAATGGCTACGCCCGGGTGGACGGATTTGAGCTGGCGGACGTCATCCAGAGCCTGTGCCCAGACATTGCAAGGTCCGGCGAGGCGAATTTCCCCGCGCGTTTTCGATAGCGGCGTCGGCCCGAAGCCGATTGAGATCGCATCGCCGTCGGGCCAAAAGACGATGTCGCCTGCCTTGACGAGGACGCGCGCGTCTGGCTCAGCCGCGGAGCTAACCGGCGCGTCGAAATAAATTTCTTCGCCCCACGTGCGCGCCGCCGACTCGATGGGGAGCGCAGCCCAAATGCGCTCGGCGGTCGGCGTGTCGAGCAGCCTTGCTCGAATAGCAACACCCCCGGCCCGGATGACGATTTTTCGCATACCGCACACAATCCCGACCAACTGCGCGACCGGGAGCGTCTGCGGTCGCAAAGGCGAAGTCTCTCATCGAGGCTCTCCGCCCACAAGGGGCTTGACGCCTTCGAACTCGAACAAAATGCCCCTCGCCGACCGAAAGTTGCCTAGAATCGATCGACGAGCAACGCATTGCCAATGCTGCAGATGCGAAAAGCACCTGCGCGGCTCTTTCAGAGCGACACTTTCAGACAAGCACCAAGGATCTGCGCTCAGGGAGCGGGGCCGAAGACCAGCGATGTGTTCAGACCGCCGAACGCAAGCGAGTTCGACATTGCGTACCGGAGCTTCATCTCGCGACCGACATTGGGGATGTAGTCGAGATCGCATCCCTCACCCGGCTCATCGAGCCCGATGGTCGGCGGTGCCCAGCTCTCGCGCATCGCCATGATGGTCGCGACGGCTTCGATGCCACCGCCCGCTCCCAATGGATGGCCGTGCATCGACTTCGTCGAGGAGATCGCGAGCTTGTAGGCGTGATCCTTGAAGACGTTCTTGATCGCCTTCGTCTCGTTGATGTCGTTATCCGTCGTCGCCGTACCGTGGGCGTTGAGATAGTCGATCTGGTCCGGCGTAATTCCGGCTTCCGCGATCGCCTGTAGCATGGCGACGCTCGGGCCTTCGACGGTCGGCTTGACCATGTCCTGGCTGTCGGAAGCCATGCCGTAGCCGCGAAGCTCGGCGAGGATGTTGGCGCCGCGCGCTTCTGCGTGTTCCAGGCTCTCGAGAACGAGGATGCCGGCGCCATCGGCCAGGACCGTGCCGTTACGCTTCTTGGCGAACGGGAAGCAACCCTCGGGCGACAGGACGTGGAGCGCCTGCCAGGCCTTCATGGTTCCGTAGTTGATGACGGATTCGGACGCGCCGGCGATGGCGACGTCGGCGACGCCGTCACGGATGTAGTCGCGCGCGATGCCGATGGCGTGCGTTGCGGTCGAACATGCCGAGCATGTTGCGAACGTCGGTCCCTTGACGCCGAATTCGATGCCGACGTGAGCGGCGGCCGACGAACCGATGATGCGCAGAAGCGTCAGCGGATGGGTCGCGCGCTTGTTATGAATAAAAAGGTCGCGATACGCGGTCTCGAACGTAGTGAGGCCGCCGGCGCCTGAGCCGATGATGCAGGCCGAGCGATATGGATCGGTCAGCGGCATCTCGAGGCCGGACATCTTGATCGCTTCATCCGCGGCTGCGGCGGCAAACCACGAATAGCGGTCGGCGAGCGTGATGATGCGGTCGCGCTTGAAATGCTTCAATCGCTGCTTGGGATCGAAATCCTTGATCTGCGCTGCGATCAGAATCTTGAGATCGTCCAACGGAAATCCGCCGAGTGGGCTGACGCCGGATTTCCCGGCCTTCAAACTGGCCCAGAACTCAGGCACAGTCGACCCAATCGGAGTTACTACTCCGAGGCCCGTGACGACGACACGGCGCCCCGGTTTACCATTCGACATCAATCAATCTTTCTTGTCTGACGAACGCACAGAAGCCCCATGAGGGGCCTCCGGCATTCATTCCCGTTACGCCCGAAGACGCCGCGAGGCCGTTAAGCTTTGGCTGCGGAAGCCTGCTTGGCGGCCATCAACGACTTCACCCGATCTACGACCGAGCCAACAGTCTTGAAGGCTTCGACTTCCTCGTTGGCGTTGTATGGGATCTCGATCCCAAAGCCATCTTCGATGTCGAACACGATCATCGCAAGATCAAGGGACTCGATCTTGAGATCTGTTAGCTGGGTGTCGAGCGAGATGTCGTCGCGCGGCTCCTTCATATGCTTCTTGAGGATTTCGATAACCTTAGTCGCGACTTCGTCCATCGGCCTCTCCCACCCTCGCAATGTCTGCGATGGGCCAGTTTTGCTTGGCATCTACCTAAGCCAAGACCATTTCTTCAGCAAGCGGGGGGGTCACTTATCCTTAAACAACCGGCAAGTCTAGACGCCGACCGTCGCGCACCGTCTGAGACCCCGCGAGAGGTGCCAAAGTTGTACTATCCTAGACGGGATAGGTTTGATCGAACGCTAGCTTTCGGAAACCGAATTTGACTAATATTGAGCGAGCGCTGCAAGCGTTCGAAAGTTCAGCGAAGTAAACGGGATCCGGATAACATAAAATCCAAACATACCGGACGGATATGAAACTCGAAGCAACTCAGGCGACGACGATATCTCCCCTGTGGGTCGATCATTACCCGCGTGGCGTCGATTGGCACATGCCGATACCGAAACGAACGGTGCCGGAGCTTCTCGAACGTGCGGCGAACCAGTTTCCCGGTAATCCCGCCATCAGCTTTCTCGGGCGGACAACGAGCTATTCGGCGTTGGCGGCGGAGGTCGATCGGGTCGCGGCCGGCCTGCAGTCAATCGGAGTAAAGCGGGGCAGCAAGGTTGGCCTTCTACTTCCAAACACTCCAACGTTCATTGTCTATTATTTTGCAATACTGAAAGCTGGCGGCACAGTCGTCAATTTCAATCCGCTTTATACTCTCGAAGAGCTGACGTTCCAAGTCCAGGATAGCGAGACTGAAATCATGGTAACGCATGATCTAAGCCTGCTTTTTTCCAAGGCTGAGGCACTGATGCTCAGCGGCGTTATCGCGCGATCGGTGGTCATTCCGTTCGCCAGCGTCCTGCTGCCGCTAAAATCTGTGCTCTTTCGCCTGGTAAAAAGGAAAGATGTCGCGGACTTTAGAGCGTCGCGCGCGGCCGATCGCGTCATCAATGGCATGACACTGGCCGCGACATCCGCGCCGATGACGCCCGTCACCATCGATCCGGACGAAGATGTCGCGGTGCTGCAGTACACCGGCGGCACCACGGGCACGCCCAAGGGCGCGATGCTGACGCATGCAAACCTGACTGCCAACACCGCCCAGATCGCGGCGTGGGCCGTCGATCTCGAGCCCGGAAACGAAAGCATTCTCGGGGCGCTGCCGCTGTTCCACGTCTTTGCGATGACCGTCGTGATGAACATGGGCGTCGAACTCGCGGCCAAGATCATATTGATTCCGCGGTTTCAGCTCCTCGAAGTTCTCAAGCTCCTCAATCGCGAACGGCCGACTGTTTTGCCTGCGGTCCCGACGATTTTCACCGCGATGCTCAACTATCCCGAATTCAAATCCTACGACGTCTCATCGCTGCGCTTTTGTATTTCGGGCGGGGCGCCGCTGCCGATGGAGGTCAAGCTCAGGTTCGAGGCGGTGTCGGGGGCAAAGGTCGTCGAAGGCTACGGACTTTCCGAGGCCTCTCCCGTGCTCACCTGCAATCCCGTTCAGGAGGAGCCGGTTCTGGGGTCCATCGGGCCGCCCATGCCCGGCACGACCATTTCGCTTCGCGATATCGAAGACCCGACCAAGGAAGTCGCGCAGGGCGAGCGCGGGGAACTTTGCGCCAAGGGCCCGCAGATCATGAAGGGCTATTGGAAAAAGCCTACCGAGACCGAAACGCAGTTCGTCGGAGAATTCCTCCGCACGGGCGATGTCGCGATCATGGACGAGCATGGGTATTTCTCGATCGTCGACCGGATCAAGGATCTCATCATTTGCTCCGGTTACAACGTCTATCCGCGGCGCATCGAGGAGGCGATCTACACGCATCCGGCAGTCGAAGAGGTGACCGTCATCGGCATTCCGGACGCCTATCGTGGCGAAGCGCCCAAAGCTTTCATCAAGTTGAAAAGCGGGATGTCGGCAACAGCGGCAGACATTCTCAAGCATCTGGAGCCGAAGATCTCCAAGATCGAGATGCCGGCCGAGATCGAGTTCCGCGATAGCTTGCCGAAGACGATGATCGGGAAGCTTTCCAAAAAGGAATTGGCCGCCGAGGAAGCCAAGCGCGGCCGCCCGGCGTCATGACCGGCAAAACCGCGAACGCGCTTCCGCCGGCGCTCAACGCCCTTCAGGACGCGCATCAAGAGTCCTCCTACACCATTTCGGCGCTCGCCAAGGAATTCGGAATTACAACGCGGGCCATCCGCTTTTACGAAAGCCGCGGGCTGATATCGCCGGAGCGCATCGGGACGGCGCGGCGGTATTCGAAGCGCGACAGGGCGCGGCTCATCCTGATTTTGCGTGGACGGAACCTCGGCTTCACGGTCGAAGACGTGAGCAACTATCTTTCGCTCTACGATTCAGATCCCGGCCAGCTCGCCCAGACGCGGCATCTGTTCGACAAGGTGACGGCCGCCGTCGCCGATCTCGAGACGAAGCGGCACGACATCGAGCGCTCGCTCGCGGACCTCACAGAGATCCGCGCACGCTGCGAAGCGCATCTCAAAAAGAACGCTTGAGCCTTCAGCGATAAAGATCGGCGCGCGTCGGCGGCAGAACGGGGTTCGGCTTTGCTGACTTCGATGCGAGCGTCTGGAAGAGACGCAGCGTACCGCGCGAAAACGCCAAACTTACGCCAGCCAGATACGCAACCCAGATCCGGTACTTCTCTTCGCCGACGTAGCTGATGGCCTGCTCGCGGTTGGCGGTCAGGCGCTCGCACCAGAGCTGACAGGTCCGCGCGTAGTGGAGCCGCCAACCTTCGACGTCGTGGACTTCGAACCCGGCCTGCTCCATCGCCGAAATCGAATGGCCGATATCGTCCAATTCGCCGCCCGGGAAAATGTATTTGGCAATCGCCTTCTTTTCGGGGCGCATGCGGGATTTCATCCAGCCTGTCTTTGGCTTGTGCGCGCGGCGTGAGATGGCGTGATTGAGGAACAGGCCGTCGTCGGCGAGCAGCGATCGAACCTTCCGCATATATTCCGGGATGTTCTTCAGGCCGATATGTTCGTACATGCCGATCGAGGCGATCTTGTCGTAGGTGCCCGTCAGCTTCGAATAGTCGGACAGCTCGAACGTCACCCGGTCGTCGATGCCGAGGCTTTTCGCTTTGGCGCGCGCGAACGCGAGCTGTTCTTCCGACAGCGTAACGCCGTGCGCGACGACGCCGTAGTTCTTCGCCGCGTGGCACAGGAGGCCGCCCCATCCGGCGCCGATGTCGAGCATCCGGTCGCCGGGCTTCAGACGAAGCTTCCGGCAGATCATCTCGAGCTTGTCGTGCTGCGCCTGCTCGACGCCGTTCGACCAATCCGTGTAGTACGCGCACGAGTAGACCATCTCCGGGTCGAGGAAGAGTGCGTAAAAGTCGTTCGACAGGTCGTAGTGGAACTGGACGTAGGCCTTGTTGTCCTCGGTCTTGCGGTTCTTGCCGGTGATCTCGCCCCCGAATCCATGAGCGTCGCGGGCGTCCGCAGTTTTGGCGAAGAGGAACGGCGACAGCTTCAGAGCGAGGCTCGCGAACTCGCCGGGCTTCATCTTGATGGACTTGGACTTGCGGCCATCCTGCAGGCCCAAGCCGAAATCGACGAGGGTACCGCCCGAAAAGTCGATGCCCTTCTCGACGTATTGGCGGATGATCGAATCGAGCGACGGACGGCGGAGGATTGAGCCGATGACGCCCGGATCGCGGATGGAAATCTCGAAGTCCGATTTCGGCGCGCTGCCGAGCGGCAGCCGTGTGCCGTCCCACAATCGCACCCAACCGTCGGCATTGAGGCGGCCAGCGAGACCGCGGACAAGCGAACGTGCCGCCTCGAGTTGCTTGTCGTCCTTCGCACCCATGCGCGTCCCTCGCTTGCCTTCGGCCGCAAGCTCAATAGCGCATCGAAACGGCCAAGTCTTCTCTTCCAGATCCGGCGCATTACGCCGCGGCGCGGGCCTCGATCGTCTGCGGGGCTTCCATGATCGCCGTTACGCCCATGCCGCCCGCGGTGCAGACCGAGATGAGGCCGCGGCCGCCCTTCGTCGACAAGAGCTTGGCGAGATTGGAAACGATACGGGCCCCAGTTGCAGCAAAGGGATGTCCGAAGGCGAGCGATGAGCCTTTGACGTTGAGCTTGGCGCGATCGATCGACCCGAGCGGCGCATCCTTCCCCATGTGCGTCTTGCAGTACGCCGGGTCTTCCCAGGCTTTGAGCGTGCACAGGACCTGCGCGGCGAAGGCCTCGTGGAGTTCGTAGAAGTCGAAGTCCTGCAGCGTGAGGCCGGCGCGGTCGAGCATCTTCGAGACGGCGATCGTCGGCGCCATCAGCAATCCATCGCCGCCGACGAAATTGTTGGCGATGTGCTGGCCGAACGTCAGATACGCGAGCACCGGTAGGTTCCGCGCTTTGGCCCACTCTTCGGACGCGAGCAGAACGGTTGCGGCGCCGTCGGTGAGTGGCGTTGAGTTGCCGGCTGTCAGCGTGCCCCGCTCGGATTTTTCAAAGGCGGGCTTGAGGCTCGCCAGCTTCTCGAGCGTGATGTCGGGGCGCAAATTATTGTCGCGGTAGACGCCGGCGCACGGAACGATCAGATCGTCCATGTAGCCTTCGTCGTAGGCTGCGGCGCCCTTCTTGTGGCTCTCGTAGGAGAGTTCGTCCTGATCGGCACGCGGAATGTGCCATTCCTGCGCCATCAGCTCGCAGTGTTGGCCCATCGTCAAACCCGTGCGCGGCTCGGCGACACTCGGCGGCTGCGGCGCAAGCTCGGTGGGCGAAAGTCCCTTGAAGACCTTGATCTTGTCGAGCGCCGTCTTGCCTTGCTGCGCGCCGACGAGGCGCTTGGAAAATTTCTTCGAGAACACGATCGGCGCGTCCGACGTCGTGTCGGAGCCAACGGAGATCGCGCTTTCGATTTCGCCCGTTGCAATCTTGGCGGCCGACATGAGCGCCGATTGCAGCGACGTGCCGCACGCCTGGATCAGCGTGACGCCGGGTGTCGACGGCGCGAGCTTCGTCGACAGCACCGCTTCGCGCGCCAGGTTGAAATCCTTGGAATGCGTGACGACTGCGCCGCCGACAACCTCGTCGATGTGCTGGCCCTTAAGCCCGAACCGGTCGACCAGACCGTTCAGCGCGGCCGCCATCATGTCGAGGTTCGAGAGGTCGGCATAAAACGTATTCGATCGGCAGAACGGGATGCGGACACCGCCAATCACTGCAACGCGCCGGAGTTCTCGTGCCATTTTAATCTCCCAAACTATTCGGCTGCTGCAGCGTGCGGAGCGGACGCAGGACCGGCCGCGCTCAAGCTCTTTTTGTAATGCAGCGGGCCGCCGCGGAATGGCGCGAAGCCCGTGCCGAAAATCATGCCCGCATCGACGAGGTCGGCGGTTTCGACGACGCCGTCGTCGAGCGATTTCTGCGCTTCCGCGATCATCGGATCGACAAGCTCGCGTCCAAGGCGGTCGAGATCCGCCTTCTCGAATTTTTTGTCCGACTTGACGGGCTTGCCGTCCTTCCAGACGTAGAAGCCTTCGCCGGTTTTCTTACCGAGACGACCGGAGGCAACGAGCCGGTCAAGCCTCGAGCCTTCGCTTGTCTGGCCCAGAATTTTCGCGACGTGGGCGCAGATGTCGAGGCCGACGTTGTCAGCGAGTTCGATCGGGCCCATCGGCATGCCGAACGTGCGCGCGGCTTCGTCGATCTTTTCCTTGTCCTCACCCTCTTCGAGACGCTTCATCGCGGCGAACATGTAGGGCGTCAGCACCTTGTTGACGAGGAAGCCCGGGACGTCCTTGGTGATCAGCGGGAACTTGTCGATCGCGGTGACGAAAGCCGCGCCTTTTTTCACTTCTTCGTCGCGCGTATTGGCTCCGCGCACCACTTCGACGAGCGGCATCTGCGCGACAGGCGAGAAGAAGTGCAGGCCGATCAAACGGCCGGGGTCCTTTAGCGGGGCGGCGATGTCCTCGAGCTTCAGCGAGGACGTGTTCGTCGCGAGAACCGCGCCCGGCTTGATCCTCGTTTCGAGGTCGGTGAAGAGCTTCTGCTTCACATCGAGACGTTCGACGATCGCCTCGATGATGACGTCGGCGCGAGAGATGCCTTTGCCTTCCGGGTCCGCAATCAAACGCGCCTTTGCAGCGTCGCGCGCCGGCTTCGTCTTGAATTTCCGCGCGAAGAGCTTGCCTTGCGCCTTGATGCCCTTCTCGAGCTGTTCGGCGGAGATATCCTGCAGCGTCACTTCCATGCCAGACGCGACGCAGACGCCCGCGATGTCGGCGCCCATGGTGCCCGCGCCAATGACGTGGACGCGGCTCGGCCGCCATTTGAAGCCCTTCGGCGCTTGGCCTTTCAGAAGCTCCGTCAGGCGGAAGACGCGGCGCAGATTGCGTGAGGTATCCGAAACCATCAGCGGCGCGAAAGCTTTCGTCTCCTCGCGCTTCATCGTGTCGAGATCGCCGCCGAATTTCTCGAACAGGTCGATCAGGCGGAACGGTGCGGGATAGTGATCTTCGCGAACCTTCTTCGCCGTCTCCTGACGCATTTTCTTTGCGAGCAGGCCGCGCACGGGCCACTTGGTCAGCAGCATCTTGGCAAGACCGGCCGACTTCGAACGGCGGTTCTGCAGCACGGCCTTGCGGGCTGCCCAATGCAGCTCTCCAGGGCTGCCAACGAGCTGATCGATGAGACCCTGAGCCTTCGCGACGGTCGCCCGGATCATGCCGCCCGTCAGCATCAGTTGCATCGCCGCCATCGGGCCGGCCTGCTTGATCGAACGCGCTGTGCCGTTGAAGCCGGGGAAGATGCCAAGCTTCACTTCCGGGAAGCCGATACGCGTCGAGTCATCGCGCGTCGCGATGCGGTAATGGCAGGCGAGGATCAGCTCCAGGCCGCCGCCGACGCACACGCCATGAATGGCTGCGACGACCGGCACGGGAAGTTTCTCGATGCGGTCGAGCAGTTCGTTGACCGGCTTCAGGGCGGCGATGACATCCTGCTCGCTTTGGAACGTCTCGAATTCGCGGATGTCCGCGCCGACGATGTAGCCGCGCTCTTTCCCCGACATGATGACGAGGCCCCGAACATTCTTCGCGCGGACTTCCGCCTCGACGCGCTCGATGATCGCGTTCAGCTCTTCGATGGGGCGCCGCCCGAGTGAGTTTGCGCTTTCGCCTTCGCGATCGAAGGTCGCCCAGGCGATATTTTCGCCGTCGATCTTGAAGCGCCAGTCTTTCAACTGCGATTCATTCGCTTCAGCCGCTGCGTCCATCATCACTCACCTCAATCGTTCGAGACTTCAACCCGGCTCATTCCGCGGCCAGGCTCTCGGCTCCGCGCGCGTTATGACCGAGCGTCACATAGTGTGGTTTCAATTCTTCCGGATCGAAATGATCGACCGCGATCACGCGCGCGACAAGCTGTTCGACCTCGCGGAGCTGATCGGCCTCGGCCGCGGTGATGACGCCCTTCGCTTCCGCCTCGGCGAACCAGTCAATGCCATGATACCGCCGTACGACGCCGTCGCGGATGGCTTTCTCAAGCCGCTTTTCGATGGGTTCGGCGGCGATCACCTTTTCCAGCGTCACTTCGAGGATGCCGGTCGGATCGTTGACGTCCTTCGATACGAAAATGTGCCGTGTCAGGCGGTCGCGAACATCTCCGGGCTGCAACGCGTGGCGCGCCACGAGGTGGCCCTGCACATCGGACGCGGGTTTGAAGCGGCGTCCGAGCGGGAAGACAACGACGCGCATCAGCGGCCGCGCCCAACGGACAGGGAAGTTGTCGACCGTGCCTCCGATGGCTTCCTGGAAGCGATAGAGCGCATTCTGTGCGGCGAGATCGACGATGTACTCGTCGCCTGCCGGGCGGCCGTCATCGTCATAACGCTTCAATGTCGCCGCGAGCATGTAAAGCTCGGAGAGGGCATCCGCCATCCGGCCGGTGATCTTCTGCTTCGTCTTCAGGCCGCCGCCGAGCAGCGCAACCGTGAGATCGGCAACGAACGCGAAGGAGCGGCTGGCGCGCCCAAGCTGGCGATACCAATGGGACATACGCAGCGCGCCGTCGGGTGCCGCAACGAAGGCTCCGCCGGTCAGGTTGTGGACGAAGCCGCCCGTCGCGTTCGAGAGCGAAAAGGCGATGTGGCCATTGAAGGCATCTTCGAAGGCATCGAGGCCGCGCTTCTTGTCGGTGTCCTGCGCCGCTTGCACTTCCCTGTAGAGGTAGGGATGCGAGCGCAGCGCGCCTTGTGCGAACGTGATCAGCGTGCGCGTCAGGATGTTGGCGCCCTCGACCGTGATGCCGACAGGGACCATCTGATAGGCCGACTGCAGATAGTTCGCCGGACCGTCGCAGATGCCGCGACCGCCGTGGATGTCCATCGCGTCGTTGACGGCGCTGCGCATCTTCTCGGTTGTCTGGTATTTCATCAGCGCGGAGATGACCGACGGCCTTTCGCCTCGTGACACCATCGCGGCCGTCATGGCGCGGGCCGCCTCGTTGACGTAAGCAGTCTCGACGATGCGGACGAGCGGTTCCTCGACGCCTTCCATGCGCGAAACGGGAAGCCCGAACTGCTTTCTGATGCGGCCATAGGCGGACGTTACGCGCAGCATCATCTTGGCGCCCGCCGTCGCCGACGACGGGAGCGAGATCGCGCGTCCGGCCGAGAGGCATTCCATCAGCATGCGCCAGCCGTGGCCGGCCATCGTCTCGCCGCCGATGACCCAATCCATCGGGATGAAGACGTCGTTTCCCCAGTTGGGGCCGTTCGGAAACGCGGCGCCCGAGGGCAGATGTCTGCGGCCGATATTGACGCCGGGATGGTTGGCCGGGATGAGCGCGAGCGTGATGCCGACGTCCTCGCCTTTGCCGAGCAGATTATCTTGATCGAAAAGCCGGAAGGCCAAGCCGACGAGCGTCGCGTTCGGTCCGAGGGTGATGTAGCGCTTGTCCCACGACAGGCTGATGCCGAGGGTGTCCTTCCCCTGGTAGGTGCCGCGCGTCACGTGGCCGATGTCGCGCATGGTGGCGGCGTCCGAGCCGGAGGTCGGGCCGGTCAGCGAGAAGCAGGGAACTTCCTCGCCCTTCGCAAGACGCGGCAAGTAATAGTGCTTCTGCTCGTCGGTACCGTACTTCTCGATCAGCTCGCCCGGTCCGAGCGAATTCGGCACCATGACGATTGTCACGACGTCGGGAGAGCGCGAGGCGATCTTGCCGAGAATGAGCGATTGAGCCTGAGGCGAAAATCCGAGACCGCCGTGCTCCTTCGAGATGAGCATGCCGAGGAAGCCGTGCGCCTTGACGAAGTCCCAGATGTTTTCCGGGATCTCGTGCAGGTTATGGCGGATCTGCCAATCGCTGATAAGGCGGCAGAGCTCGTCCGTCGGGCCGTCGAGAAACGCCTGTTCCTCCGGCGTCAGTTCAATCGGCGGAATGGATTGGAGTTTGTCCCAGTCGGGCGTGCCGGAAAAAAGCTCGGCGTCGAAGCCGACGGTCCCGGCTTCGAGCGCCTGGGACTCGGTGTCGGAGACTTTGGGGAGAATTTTGCGGATGCGGGCGAAGACGGGCGCGACGACGAGGTTCCGGCGGATGGACGGAATGGCGAGCGCTGCGAGCGCCAAGAACGGGATCCATGCGATCCACGCCAGGAGACCGGAGCAGCCGCTGGTCGCGAGCCACGTGAAGACGCCGACCGCCGCGGCCCAGCCCCAAAGCGGCGCTCGGATCATTCCCAGCGCCAGGAAGCCGATCAAAGCCACCAGTAAAAGTACGACGGGCGCCATTTCCGTGCCTCCCATACGGGCTGCCGCCGCAATCGCGGCGAGCCCAGTCATCAGCGTTAACGTATACGTCAATCTAGGGATTTCTCGCGTGCAGTCCAGACGGGGCGCCATAAAGAGGCGCCACGACGTGTTCCTGGCCTCAGGTATCCTGCAGTCGTTCAGCCATGTCTCGCGCCCAGTTAATCACGTTTCTGCAACCGAGCCTAACTTGCAGGTACATTGCCCTCACCCATCCCGTTCCCAATCCGCCGGAGCAGATGCTGCGCGCTAATCCTTAAGGATTGCAGAAATCAGCGGACGGGCTTCTCGGGGGACTCGCCGAAAAGATCGGCGACGAGGGTCTGATACCACTCGGCGCTCTCCTGATAGGTCTCGCGGCGAAGCTCGGCGCTATCGTCGGGTTTGGAAATGAACGGCTCTTTGACTTCGAGATAGGGTTTTCCATCCTTTGTTCCCGGCACGTAATCGCCACCGATTTTAGCACTGTTGTCGGGCGCGAGCATTGACCAGCAGGTATTTCTGTATTTGCCGGGGGCGCGCGGCTTCCCCTCGAGGCTCGCAAGGATGTCGGCTGCGACGACGGCCGCCTGGCTGACGGCGGAGTACGCGGATTTCGGCATGTCGTTTGCAATCGCTGCATCACCGAGGACGTAGACGTCCCTCGCCTTTGTCGAAGCAAAGTTGTCGGGGTGGACCGGACACCAGTCGTTCTCGGTGAGACCCGCGTGGGCCGCGATCGATCCTGCCTTCTGCGCCGGGATGATGTTTGCAAGAGCGGCCCGCTCCGTGCGACCGGCCTTCGTCGTCACGACCCCGGTCGCGGCATCGACTTTGACGACCGCGAAATCGTCGATCTCGTTCGTCAGGTTGATCTCGATAATACCCTTGTAATACTCCTCGAACGCCTCCTCGAAGACGGCCTGCTTCGAATATGTTTTCTTCGCATCGAAAAGGATGAGCTTGGCTTTCGGCTTCTTCGTTTTCAAGAAGTGGGCGATCATGCAGGCGCGTTCATACGGGCCTGGCGGGCACCGGTACGGATTGGGCGGGGCGGACATCACGACGAGGCCGCCGTCAGGCAGCGCCAGCAGCTTTTCCTTCAGCAGCCACGTCTGCTCGCCCCCTTGCCACGCGTGCGGCATGATCTTGGCAGCTTCCGGCGAGTAGCCTTCGATCGTCTCGTATTTGAAATCGATGCCTGGAGCGACGACAAGCCGGTCGTACTTGATGGGTGAGCCGCCGCGCGCCAGCGTCACGGTCTTTGCCTTCGTGTCGATCGCCGTCGCGGCATCGGTGACGACGTCGATGCCGCGTTTCTTCACGCCCGTATAATCGTGCGTGATCGATTTGAAGGAGCGGAACCCGCCGAGATAAAGGTTCGAATAAAAGCAGGTCGTATATTTTTCCTTCGGCTCGATCAGCGTTATGTCGAGGCGCGGGTCGGAAGACTTGAGGCGATTTGCGACGGTCACGCCACCCGGGCCGCCGCCGATGACGATGATCCTCGCCGGGCCTGAGCCAAGAGCCGGTCCCGGCAGCGCGGACGCCGCAACGAGACTTGCGCCTGCGGTCAGCAGAGAAAATTCGCGGCGCGTGATCTCGGTCATTCCCCCGCCTCACATTTCGACGCCAGCTAGAGCTTGGCCGTGCCTTTTGACCGTTAGCTTAGGCGTTTCAAAGGCTCATTTGCCACGGGCAGTCAGCCGGTGTCAGGAAAATAAATCGTAAGGAAGCTGGAGGTCGATCGAGCGGGTATCCTATATTACACGCAACCTTCAGCTTCGAGGCCCGGCGCGTGCCAGATCCCATCGATATTTCAATTCTGAGCCGTCGTGAATTCGTTGCCGCGGGCGTCGCAGCGGCGGCCTTTGCTCCGTTCGTTGCCCGTGCCGAGGCCCCGGCGCCGGGCGCGCCGGCCCCCAGCCAAAAATTCAAGGATGATTTCGCCCGGATCGCCGGTTCCGCCACACCGGTCGAGGGCAAGATCACGGTTGATTTGCCCGAGACGGCAGAGAACGGCAATTTCGTGCCGATCACCATCGCCGTCGACAGCCCCATGACGGACGCGGATTACATCAAGGCGATCCATCTTCTCTCGACGGAAAATCCCGCCGCGCATGTCGCCACATTCAATCTGTCGCCGGTCAACGCCGTCGCGCGCGTGCAGTCGCGGATGCGATTGGCGAAGACTCAGGACGTCGTGGTCCTGGCGGAGCAATCGAACGGCGAGATGCTGATTTCGACGACGCTCGTCAAGGTCGTCATCGGCGGCTGCGGGATTTGAGGGGGCAAAGACGATGACAGCCAATCCGCGCATCAAGCTTCCCGAGACTGCCAAGGCCGGCGACGTCATCGAGGTCAAGACGCTCATCACCCACGTGATGGAGACCGGCAATCGTCACGACAAGACCGGCAAGCCGATACCGCGCGACATCATCCATGCTTTCGTTGCGAAGTTCGACGGCAAGGAAATATTTCGCGCCGGGTTCGGGCCGGGCATTTCCGCGAACCCGTATCTGGCATTTTACATGCGCGTTCCGGGTCCCGGCATTTTCGAAATCGCGTGGACGGACGATCACGGCGTTACGACGGTTGCGACGGCTCCGCTGAAGCTTGTTTGATTGTGCGCTTCTTTGATTGTGTGCCCGGCGACTCGCGTTCCTGCCAAGCCGGCCGCGGGCACGGCGGATAAGATGCATTCGGCTCAAAGTCGACGAATTGAGCACAGCCTGCAGCAGTCAACATCAAGGGTTTCGGTTTTCCCGGCTCCAAAAGCGGCGATAACAATGCAGCGCGCCTCAACTATTCGAGGCGAGAAGCCAAGGGCGGATTAGCCGCTAAAACTATCGCATCGCCAATGCGCCCAAAATCCGAAGATTGAACCAACTCTCTGCGAACGCGAAAGGGAGAACATCGTGTCTCATCATCTCGATTGCCCGTTGGCTCGTCAGGACATCCGCCTCGATATTACGGATCTCTATGTTTTCAAAGGTGAAGTCGGGACTGTCTTCGCCATCAATGTCTGTCATTCGATCTTTGGACCAATTCCGTCGCCCGGCTATCATCCAGAGGGCATGTACGAATTCAAGATCGATCTCGACGGCGACGCGGTAGAGGACATCACCTATCGCATCACCTTCGACGAACGCGACACCGAGGGTAAACAGCGCTTCGTGCTGCGCCGTATTTCCGGCGCAGAGGCCACAGACCCTCATGCTTCCGGCGTGGTGGTTGCCGAGGGTGTCACGGGCAATGAGGTGAAGACCAAAACAGGTCTACGCATCTGGACCGGAAAGGCAGGAGATCCATTCTGGATCGAGCCTGATGTTCTGCACGCTGTAGGTCACGCTTTTCAGGACGGCACGACCGTCGACTTATCGAAGTGGGATGCGAGCCGAGCGAAGAATTTGTTCGCAGGCCAAACCGTCTATTCGATCGTGCTCGAGGTGCCAGACGAAGATATTCTGAACGGTACAGCAGGCGACGACCGCCTCATTGGGGTGTTTGCCGTTGCGTCGCTCGCCACTGATGCGGGCGGATGGCGTCGGATCAATCGTGTCGGTCTACCAATGATCCACCCGCTATTTACTCAATATAACGAGGACTTGGGAAACGGTCTGAATGGTGGTCGGCCCGCGGATGACTTCGAGACACACGGCGAACTCATTATCGAGACGATCGCAAACACCGTCGGCGCGTATGGAACCGCGGATGACCCGAGGGCCTATGGGAAGACGGTCGCGCATAGGTTCTGTCCGAATATTCTTCCCTATAAGGTCGGCACGCCGGCGGTGTTTGGCTTTGCGGAATGGAATGGCCGATCACTGACCGATAACGCGCCGGACGTGATGTTCACGATTGCCGCAAATACGCCGATCCGTCTTGGGATCGGCAGGGAATCGGTCGTGTCGAAGCCATCGAAAAAATTCCCCTACGTTCCGGCCGCTACTTGAGATCGTGAGCGGAGTATGGGGCGGGCTGGACAAGCGTGAATAAGTTTTTTTATTCGGGAGCGAGTGTCACTCCTCCACATGATCCGTAGGGGGCACGACCGGCGGATATGCTCTTTTCTTCATCACCGGATTGCGCTGCTTTCGTCTGCCAGCTGACCTTACCGCCAATTGCTTCTGCGAATACGCTCCAAACGAGCAATTCTCCTTGCTCGCGGCAGGACATTCGCGCGACTGTTATGCGTAGTGAAACGGGAATGTAGCGGGGATTTTTCTATGCATCGGTGTTCGAACAGGCTCGTCTTTGGGATCGGCATGGCAGCTGTTGGCCTGCTGTCTCCGGCGTTTGGCGTTTGTCAGCTCGTTGGTATCAACGAGGGGCGCGCCATCGCCGAGCCCTCGGATAGCGCTGAGAAAGATGCTTTCAATGCTGCCAAGGAACTTGGCACTGTCGATGCGTGGAACGCCTTCCTGGGAAACTATGCGACGGGTTTTCACGCCGATCTGGCCCGTGCCTATCTGAAAAAACTTGGTGATCAGCCGGCGGCCGCTGCTCCGCCTGCCGACGATTTTCCGGCGGTCGCGGGGTCATGGGGCGGAATCGTCCGGGACGGGCCTGGGCAGAACTACCGTAAGGTTGACAGCTTGGATGAGGGTCAGCCAGTGACGCTCATGGGGCGAACCGATGTCGTAGAGAACGGTTTTCCGTGGTTCAAGATTGCCTACGAAGAAGAAGGCAATGGCTATCAATGGGGCGGCATCCTCTGTTCGACGGGCGCCGAGCGGCCGGACCTCTACAAGATCTGCCCGCCTGCACCTTCAAAAAGGCAAGGCAGCACCGCGGCGAAGCCAGTCACGCAGAAAGCCTGCGCTGCCGGGCGCGTGTTGATCGACGGCAAGTGCATCGAACGCGGCGCAGCAGCCGGATATTGCGGCCCGGGCTATCGACCGCAAGGCGGCAAGTGCGTTCAGGGCTATCAGGCTCCGAAACGCAAAACACCGCTTTCCTCCGAGCAGACGAATGCCGTGAAGAAGGGTTGCCCCAAAGGACAAGTGTGGAACGCCGCCGAGGGCTGCCACGAGGATGATTGACGAGTGTCGTTGCCGTATCCGTGCAGCGACACGCGACCAACGTAGGTGAGAAGCCCGATTGAAAAGGCGTGGCAAACGCCGCGCCTTTTTCCTTGGCTTTGAGTCACTGGAAACGATGGCCCGATAAGGCTCGCCATCGCCTTCAACCCGCCCTATCGGCGGGTTTCTTATTGGAGCTTACGATCTCTCTCTCTTCTATTTTTTTCCGGTGCCTATGTCGGAATAGCTCCTCGCCGTTCGTCCTCGTGCGGTGATGGACTTCAAAATGATCTCGGGCGAGGCAATAATCGGGCTTCGCCGGGCAGAATGACAGGGAGGCGACATGACAGGCGTACGGGTCTTGGTTGGAACGCGGAAGGGCGCATTCGTCTTGACGTCGGATGGCGCGCGCAAATCGTGGGACGTCAACGGCCCGCATTTTCCCGGTTGGGAAATCTACCATCTGAAGGGCTCGCCGGCCGATCCCAACCGTATCTACGCTTCGCAATCGAGCGGTTGGTTCGGTCAGCAGATCCAGCGATCAGACGACGGTGGTAAGAGCTGGAACCCGGTCGACAACAAGTTCGCCTATGACGGCGTTCCCGGCACGCACCAATGGTACGACGGCACCCCTCACCCGTGGGAATTCAAGCGGGTTTGGCACATAGAGCCATCGCTCACCGATCCCGATACGGTGTTTGCGGGTGTCGAGGACGCGGCGTTGTTTCGCTCGAGCGACGGCGGAAAATCCTGGACCGAACTTTCCGGCCTGCGCGGCCACGGATCGGGAGCACATTGGATGCCCGGCGCGGGCGGCATGTGTTTGCATACCATTCTGCTCGACCCCGTCGAGCCCAAGCGGATGTTCATCGCGATTTCGGCCGCGGGCGCATTCAGAACGGATGACGGCGGCGAAACGTGGCAGCCGATCAACAAGGGGCTGAAGTCGGAGTACATACCGGACCCCGACGCCGAAGTGGGGCACTGCGTTCACCGGCTCGCGATGCACCCGTCGCGGCCGAACGTGCTGTTTATGCAGAAGCACTGGGACGTGATGCGGAGCGACGATGCCGGCAACTCGTGGCGCGAGGTGAGCGGCAATCTGCCGACGGATTTCGGGTTTGTCATCGACGTGCACGCGCATGAACCCGAGACGATCTATGTCGTGCCCATCAAGAGCGACGCCGAGCACTTTCCGATGGACGGCAAGCTGCAAGTCTGGCGCAGCCGCTCGGGCGGAAACGAATGGGAGGCTCTGACCAAGGGTCTGCCGCAATCGAATTGTTACGTGAACGTCCTCAGGGACGCGATGGCCGTCGATACGCTCGACACATGCGGCGTCTACTTCGGGACGACGGGCGGTCAAGTCTATGCCTCGGCCGACGCGGGCGATACGTGGGACGCCATCGTTCGCGATTTGCCGGCGGTGCTTTCGGTCGAAGTTCAGGCTTTCACATGATCCGCGTCGTGCTGCCGTCGCATCTCAGAATGCACGCGAACGTCAACGGCGAGATCCTGCTCGACGTGGACGGGGAGGCGACGCAGCGGTCGCTGCTCGACGCGCTCGAGACGCGCTACCCCGTGCTCAGAGGAACGATCCGGGATCACGACACGCAAAAGCGGCGGCCGTTCCTGAGATTTTTCGCGTGTCAGCGCGATCTTTCGCACGAGGCTGCGGACGCGCCGCTGCCCGATGAGGTCAGGAGCGGATCGAAGCCGTTCCTGATCGTCGGCGCCATTGCGGGTGGTTGATTGCCGAGACACGAATAAAGAAGGGCACCTCCGACGCGATACTTCGGACGAGGTGCCCCGAGTGAATGTTATCCGAGAGCTGCTATTTCAGTGGTTCGATCGGCGTCGCATCGGCCTGTAACTTCCAAACCAGCACGGCGCGGACCGACTGGACGGTTGCGTCGTCGATATCGAAGCGGGCTTTTTCGCTGGCGCAGTGCAGCACCCACCATTTGTATGCTTCGTTCTTGTCCGAGCCGCTGCCACTTTCACCGTCGAACTGCGAGTACCGGTATTCGACCTTGAGAGACAGTCTCTTGTCGATCCTGTCGAGCTTGGTCTCGATACCGCCGCCGACCGTCCAGCCATCGAGATCGCCGGCTTTCAAGGTGACGCTCGTCGGTAATTTAAAGTTGTCGAACTCGGCCGTTACTTCGCCGTTCTGGTTCATGCGCGAGAAGCCGCCCAACCCGTAGACAAGAAGCCGAGGCGTCACCAGATAGCCGAGCCTGCCGCCGACGGTCCAAGCTCCCGCGCGTTGGATCTCGCCCGAGAGCGATCCGTGTTTCGTACTTCCGGAAGAGCTTTCGTCGCCGTTAGGGTAGAAGTCGTAATCGGCAAAGGCGCCGATCAAGAAGCGGTCGCCAATGAGGCGGTCGTAGCCCACCTGCAACGTACCGAAGACCTTCCAAGCGTCATCGTTCATGCCACCCGAAAGGTAGTCGTGCTTGGGATAGGAGCAACCCCACCAATACAAGCAGAAGACGTCCGTTCGCTTTGCGGCTGCAGAGGCATTCTGATCGATGCTCGTGGCGCCTATGCCGACGCCGACGGAGAAACCTGACCACCCGTCGTATGCGGGGGCAATTGGAGCGGGCGAATCCTTCAGACTGCCGCCAGCAAATGCTCCGTTTGACTGCAATAAAACAAACGCGACAAACGCAATACTCTTACGCATCACAATACTCGCTCCCCGTTTCGTCTCCCCGTTTATTTTCCTGATGCGGATATCAACAAGTTATCCACATTTTCGGTGCTAATTGGGGACGGCTCGGACAGCAAGTTGTTCGTACACTGAACATAGCGATTTTAAGTTGCCGCTGCTTTTTGATCACTATACGGACGGCTGGTGTAGCGCAGCATTCTGGCCATCATCTCAGCGGAAAAAACAGCGGCGAGAATTACTTAGATGCTGGCTCTAGCTTTCGAGCCAAACCGCTGCGAGGACAAGCGTGCAGAGTGTGAGGGTTGGCCGTCCTCCCGCCCTCATCCATTGCGGTGGCCGAGGTTGTCCACAGACGCTCAAAATGCGCCGCGCCAATTTCGTTACCCGACCTGCGCTTCGTCCTTCAGGAGCTTGTAATTGATGCTGTCGAGAAGGGCCTCAAAGCTCGCGTCGATGATGTTCGGAGAGACGCCGACGGTCGTCCAGCGTTCGCCGGTGGTTGCATCGTGGCTCTCGACGAGGACGCGCGTCACGGCGTCCGTGCCGCCTTCGTGCGTCTGCGTCAGGATGCGGACCTTATAGTCGACGAGCTCGACGTTCTCGATGTGCTTCTGGTAACGGCCGAGATCGCTGCGCAATGCCTTGTCGAGGGCGTTGACGGGGCCGTTGCCTTCACCGACCGAAACCAGCGGAGCGTCGTCGCCCGCAATCGATACGGTGACGACCGCGTGCGAGACGGTTCCATTGCCGTTCATCGCTCTCGATCGCTCTTCGCGTCGTTCGACGGTCACGCGAAAATTGTCGACCGAGAAATAGCGCGGCACGGTCGCGAGCGTGCGGCGCGCCAGAAGCTCGAACGACGCCTCGGCCGCCTCGTAGGAATATCCCTGGTCCTCGCGCGCCTTCACCTCGTCGAGGAGCGCTTGCACGCGCGTATCGTCCTTGTCAGCCGGAAGGCCCAGCCGCTCCAGCGCCGACGTCAGCGAGGAACGTCCCCCCTGCTTGGAGACGAGAATGCGCCGCTCGTTGCCGACGCTTTCCGGCGAAACGTGCTCGTAGGTTTCGGGGTCCTTCATCAGCGCGGAGGCGTGAATGCCTGCCTTCGTCGCGAAGGCGCTTTCGCCGACGTAGGGCGCGTGGCGGTTCGGCGCCTCGTTCAGAACTTCATCGAGAACGCGGCTCGCGTGCGTGAGGGAGCGCAGCTTGTCGGGCGTGACGCCTGTCGTGAAGGCATCGGCGAATTCGCTTTTCAGGAGCAGCGTCGGAATGATCGATGTCAGGTTGGCGTTGCCGCAGCGCTCGCCGAGGCCGTTGAGTGCGCCCTGGATCTGGCGGCACCCGGCGCGGATGGCCATCAACGTGTTGGCGACGGCGTTGTCGGTATCGTTGTGCGTATGGATGCCGAGGTTGGCGCCGGGAACATGCTTCGCGACATCGGCAACGATACGTTCGATTTCATGCGGCAGCGTTCCGCCGTTGGTATCGCACAGCACGACCCAGCGCGCGCCTGCATCATAGGCCGTCTTGGCGACGGCGAGCGCGTAGTCGCGGTTCGACTTGTAGCCGTCGAAAAAATGTTCGCAGTCGATCATCGCCTCGCGCTGCGTTTCGACGACGGCGCTGACCGATTGCCGGATCGTTTCGAGGTTTTCTTCGTTCGTGATGCCGAGTGCCACGCGCACCTGATAGTCGGACGATTTCGCGACCAGACAGATGCTGTCGGCTGAGGACTGGAGAACGGCTTGCAGACCGGGATCGTTGGATACGGAACGGCCCGAGCGCTTCGTCATGCCGAACGCCGTGAAGCGAGCAGACTTCAAGTTAGGACGCGAGGAGAAGAGTTCCGTGTCGGTGGCGTTGGCGCCCGGAAAGCCGCCCTCGATATAGTCAATCCCGAGGTCGTCCAGCACGCGCATGAGGCGGCGCTTGTCCTCAATCGAAAAGTCGACGCCCGTCGTCTGCGCACCGTCGCGCAACGTCGTATCGAAGAGGTAGAGGCGCTCTTTGCTCATGACGCTTCTTGAGGCTCAGCTTTTGCCGGACTTCCGGCGAGACGCTTTACCATGGTCGTGTTGGAAAGCCATTGATCATCGAGGGGAATGGAGTTGCGTTGTGCCGCGACGTAGCCGCGACGCTCAAAAAACGGCACGGCCGTATCGCTCGCATCGACAGTGACCCCCTCGGCTCCACGTGCGCCTGCGATCTTCTCGAGCGCGTCTGCAAGCGCGGTTCCGACCCCCTCGCCCGCGAACTCCGGATGCACATAAAGCATATCAATGGTTTTATTGTCCTTAAGGGACCCGAAACCGAGGTATTCGCCGTCAAGCTGAACAACGAGCGTCAGCGCTGCCGCCAGCCTGTCGCGGAAGGCAGCCGCATCCTCGGCTGTTGCGACCCATGCGAGCCGCTGATCGTCGTCGTAGTCATCGGCCGTCAGCTCGTCGATGCTTTGCGCGAAGAGATCGCGCAGCACCATAGCGTCGGCGGGAAGAAACGGACGGAGCGGATAGTCGTCGGTCATGGTTTACCAAAGCGGTTTTGGCAGCCGGTTTTGCCGGCTTGATTAATGTTCGGGTGTTCTGCGGATGCTGCGCCTTCCGCCTATCCCCATGTCGCCATCGGCGCAAGCCCTTGCGAGGTCGCTAGGGCTCAAAACGCCTGCGTCGTCATCCTCGATGCGGCGAGCGTCGCGAGGCGCATTGGGGATCCAGCGTAAAGAGCGCCGAAGGTGTCTGCGACGAGTCGTGCGCTGGATCCCCGGCCCACGACGGGCCTTTTGGCGCGCTCGGCCGAGGATGACTGTGGTTGCTAGCGGGCGATTTCCCAGGTGGTTTCGATCTCGCCGGTTTCCTTGTTCTTCGTGTCTTTGAGCGCGATGCCCATCTGGGCGAGCTCGTCGCGGATGCGGTCGGACTCCTTGAAGTCTTTGGCTCTGCGTGCTGCCAGCCGAGCATCGATAAGACGAGCGACGCGAGCCTCGTCGAGATTCATCTCGGATGGTCGCCAAGACAACCACTCCGCACGTTCCAGCTGAAGCAGACCCAAGTGTTGGGCCGATGCTTTGAGGCAGTGTGCGGCGCCTCTCGATCCCTTCGCGGCCTCCGAGCGCAGCTCGTGGAGTGAGGCAAAGGCTTGGGGTGTATTGAGGTCGTCCTCGAGCGCTTGCAGAACGTCTGCGCACATCGGACCATCGCCTGGCAAACCCTCGGTCAATTCGTACCAATGATCGAGCGTGCGGCGCGCCTCACCGAGCGCCTTCTCTGTCCAGTTGATCGGTTGGCGATAGTGCGTTGATAGCATCGCAAAACGAATGCATTCCCCCGGCCACTCTTTCAGCAGCTCGTTGATCGTCACGAAGTTGCCGAGGCTCTTCGACATCTTCTCGCCTTCGACCTGCAGGAAGCCGTTGTGCATCCAGACGTTGGCCATCATCGACGTGCCGTGGGCGCAGCGTGATTGCGCGATCTCGTTCTCGTGGTGCGGAAACGTCAGGTCGATGCCACCGCCATGAATGTCGAATACGGGGCCGAGCAACGCCCCCGCCATCGCCGAGCATTCGATGTGCCAGCCGGGGCGGCCTGGAGTCTTGATGCCGCTCGGTGAAGGCCACGCGGGCTCGCCGGGTTTCGACGGCTTCCAGAGGACGAAATCCATCGGGCCCTTCTTATAGGGCGCAACCTCGACGCGGGCTCCGGCCTCCAATTCGTCGAGCGTGCGATTGGAGAGGCGTCCGTAATCGGGCATCGAGCCGACGTCGAAGAGCACGTGATCTTCCGCGATGTAGGCATGGCGGCGCTTCACCAGCGCTTCGATCAGCGAGACCATGTCCTCGCGGCCGTCCTTGCGGCGGATGTACTCCGTCGCGCGCGGCTCGTAGGTCGGCGGCAGAACGCCCAAAGCGGCGATGTCGGCGTGGAACTGGTTCTCGGTCGCTTCCGTGACTTTGCGGATCGCCTCGTTCAGCGGCAGGCCGGGGTAATCGCGCGCCGCGCGGGCGTTGATCTTGTCGTCGACGTCCGTGATGTTGCGGACGTACGTGACGTGATTGGGCCCGTAGATGTGGCGGAGCAGCCGGAACAGCACGTCAAATACGATGACCGGGCGCGCATTGCCGATGTGGGCGTAGTCGTAGACAGTCGGGCCGCAGACGTACATGCGGACATTCGACGGGTCGATCGGCACGAACTCGGCCTTTTGCCGGGTCAGGGTATTGTAAAGTTTGAGCGCCAAACTGGACCTCTTGCGTCGCGTGTCTCTGCGGTTCGGCCGGAAGATATTCCGGAAACGTGAGTATGCCATAGGCAGCCCTGGGCGGCACAAGGGCGCCGTCGCGCCTTAGGCGGTTGTCCCCTGCCCCGTCAAGCGGGCTCAAGTTTCTGAAACCCCACGTAAAATGGTTCACGTCGCAATTGCTCCGCATTGACCCGCTAGCAAATCGCTGCTTAGGGTCCGGAAAGTGCCGCTTCGGATGCCTTCATCCGGAGCGCGAAAGCCGTCAAAGGGGCGTCGGGGAACAGGCGTGAGCCAAGGGAATTCGATAAATATTGCCGCTCGCCGGTTGCTGCTCCTGGCGACGGCAGCGCTGCTCGCCCTGCTTTTGGTGTCGGAAGTGGTCTCGGCGCAAAGCTGGTGGCCCTTTGGTGGTGGAGGCGGCGACCGCGAGGACAGCGAACGGGGGCCCGTTCCGCAGGAGCCCGTTTACCGGCAGCCGCCACCGGCGCAGGCCCCGCCGCCGTATCCCGGTCAGCAGCAGTACCCACCGCAGTCCCAGTATCCGCCGCCTCAGCCGCAGTATCAGGGCTCTCCCGGTGCGCCTAGCGCGCCAGCCGCTCCGGGCGCCCCTGGAGCTCCCGCACAGCCGGCGACGAACTGGTCCGCCAAGAACCCGATTTGCTACCAGCTCGAGCAGCGGCTCGTGCAGGAAGGGCAAAAGAGCGGTCAATCGCAGAACGATTTGCCGCGACTCGAAAACGAGATCAGGCAGCTCGAACGCGTCGCCGACCAGACCGGCTCGCAGCTCGATCGCGGGTGCTACGAATATTTCCTGTTCACCAAGTCGCTGAAGAACACTCCGCAGTGCAAAGACCTGGCGCGGCAGTCGGACGCGACGAAGCGGCGGCTCGCCGATCTCGATGCACGGCGGCGGGATATTCTTGGTTCCGCCGGACGTTCCTATCAGGACGACATCGTCCGCGAACTTGCGCGCAACAACTGCGGCGCCAACTACGTCGACATGGCGCGCCGCAACCGCGGCGATAGCGGCATGTGGGAAGACGAGGAATCGAGCGGCGGCAACGTCTGGAACCCCAACGCTGCAAACGGGGCGCAGACGTACCGGACGCTCTGCGTTCGCCTTTGCGACGGCTTCTATTTCCCGGTGAGCTTCTCGACGCTGCCGAGCCATTTCGCCCAGGACGCGGATGCGTGCACCTCGAAATGCGCGGCGCCGACCGAGTTGTATTACTATCCAAACCCTGGCGGCACGGTCGACCAATCCGTGGCGCTCAGATCGCAAGAGCCCTACACGCGGCTCAAGTTCGCCTTCCGCTACCGCAAGGAATACGTGAACGGCTGCTCCTGCAAGGTCGCCGAATACGTGCCGCCGCCGGAGGGTGCGCCGGACAAGAAGGCCGATGCGACGACGCCCGGCTCGAAATTGCCTGGGCGCCGTGCCGATGGCGCGGGGACGACCGCTATCACTACTGGTTCGACGGCTGCACGCTCGCGAGCCCCCTCGCCTGCGGCTCAGGCACCTGTTGCTCAGCCCGGCGATGCCGGCGGATGGGAGACCGAGGCCCAGCCTCAGTAGCGCCGCGCGAGCCAGATTCGGAATAGCCCGAGATATTCCTACTACCGTCATGCCGGCGGAGGCCGGCACCCAGACAAGCTTCAACATAACGGCAGACGCCGCTCGCTTCGCGCGGGCAGCAAGCGCGAATGCGCTGCACTTTGCCTGGATCCCGGCCTTCGCCGGGATGACGGTCAGGGCCTGGATCCCGGCCTGTGCCGGGATGACGAAAAGTGGGCGGGGCCACGGGATAGCGGCTGGATGACGGTCGTTGGGTGTGACTGACGTCGTGGGATGACGGTGCGTCGGGGCGGATACCGAGCCTAAGCGCGTTTGCCTTCGAGGCGCGCGAGGACGCGGTTGCGGCCCATCAACGGCAATAGCGTCTTCAGTTCCGGCCCGGCTTCGCGGCCGGTCAAAGCCAATCTCAGCGGATGGAACAGGGCCCGGCCTTTGGCGCCCGTCTTCGCTTTGACGGCAGCCGTCCACTCCGACCAGGTGTTCTCGCTCCACGGCGCGTCCGGCAAGACGCTCGCCGCGGCGACGGTCAACTTCGAATCTTCGATCACCGGCTCGATATCTCCAGCGACCACGTTCCACCAGATGCCGGCGTCGGCGAAAGTTTCGAGGTTGCCGCGGACGGCGTTCCAAAAGTCTTCGCGGCCTTCGATGCCAGCGGCTCGCAGACGCTCCGCGACGGCTGCGTATTCGAGCGTATGCAACAGCTTGCTGTTCAGCACCTTCAGCTCGGCGACGTCGAAGCGTCCGGGGGCCGTCGAGATTTTCGAGAAATCGAGCTTGGCTGCGAGTTCGTCGCGCGACTGCAAGGGCTCGATCGCGTCCGACGTGCCGACGAGCGCGGCATGGCAGAGGACCGCCATCGGCTCGAGGCCTTCGTCGCGGAAGCTCTGTATGGAAAGCGCGCCGAGGCGTTTCGAGAGCGCCTGTCCATCGGCGCCGACGAGCAGCGAGTGGTGACCGAATGCGGGAGGCGTTGCGCCCGCCGCTTCGAAGATCGCCATCTGCACGCCCGTGTTCGTCACGTGATCTTCGCCCCGGACGATGTGCGTGATGGCGAAGTCGATGTCGTCGATGACGCTTGTGAACGTGTAGAGATACGTTCCGTCGCCGCGGATCAGCACCGGGTCCGACAGCGAGCCGAGATCAACCGACTGATCACCGCGGATCAGGTCGTTCCACGAAATGAGCGTCGGCTGCGGTGTGAGCCCGCGTTCCTCCGACGTGTTCGGCAGACGAAAGCGCCAGTGTGGCTTCTCACCGGCTGCGATTTTGGCGGCGATCTCTTCGGGCGTCAGCTTCAGCGCGGCGCGGTCGTAGATGGGCGGCCGGTGCATCGCGAGCTGGCGCTTGCGGCGGCGGTCGAGTTCCTCTTCCGTCTCGAAGCACGGATAGAGCGCGCCCGAGGCTTTGAGCGCTACCGCGGCTTCGTCGTAGCGGGCCGTCCGGTCCTGCTGGCGCGCGAAATCGTTCCAGGTTAGGCCGAGCCACGTCAGGTCATCGCGGATTGCGGCGGCGAATTCCTCCGTCGAGCGCACCGTGTCGGTATCATCGAGGCGCAGCAGGAAGCTGCCGCCGTGCTTCCTGGCGAAGAGCCAGTTGAGCGTTGCCGTCCGGATGTTGCCTATATGGAGCCGCCCTGTGGGGCTCGGTGCGAAGCGGACGCGGGGTGTCATTGCAAGCTCGGTTGATGATCTGATTTGCGCGCAACCTACCCTGCGCGCCGTCGAACGCAAGTTTTAGTGGTATTCGTCATGCCGACGTAGGTCGGCAAGCATTCTGATGCTTGACTGGATCCCGGTCTGCGCCGGGATGACGGGTTAGTGGATCTGTCAGGCGCCCTTGGCCGCTATTGGCGCTTTGGGGGCTGGGTCTTGCTTCCCTGTCGAGGGCCCGACGTCCTCGCGGAATTTGTTGGTGATCGGATAGCGGCGATCGCGGCCGAAGTTCCGGGCCGAAATCTTGACGCCGGGTGCCGCCTGGCGGCGTTTGTATTCGGCGAGATAGAGTAGCCGTTCGACCTTCTTCACCGTTTCGACGGCGTGGCCGCGCGCGATCACTTCGGCGACCGGCATCTCCTTCTCGACGAGGCATCTGAGGATGTCGTCGAGCGCTTCGTAGGGCGGAAGCGAATCCTGATCGGTCTGGTTCGCGCGGAGTTCGGCGGTCGGCGCTTTCGTCAGGATGCGTTCGGGAACGACGACGCCCGAGGGACCGAGTGCTGCTTCTGGACCATGGGCCGGCACATTGGCGTTACGCCAGCGCGTCAGGTCGTAGACCTCGGTCTTGTAGAGATCCTTGATTGGATTGTAGCCGCCGTTCATGTCGCCGTAGAGGGTCGCATAACCGACGGACATTTCGCTCTTGTTGCCGGTGGTGACGACCATGCCGCCGTACTTGTTCGACACGGCCATCAGGATCGTGCCTCGCACGCGGCTCTGCATGTTCTCTTCGGTGATGTCGGCGTTGCTGCCGGCGAAAAGATCCTTGAGGCTCCAGGTGAGGCCAGCGACAGTCGGTTCGATCGAAATCTTATCGTAGCGAATGCCGAGGGCCTTCGCGCAATCGGCGGCATCCTGCAAGCTATCGTCGGACGTATATTTCGAAGGCAGCATGATCGCGTGAACGCGTGCGGGACCGAGCGCATCGACGGCAATGGCTGCGACAAGCGCTGAATCGATGCCGCCGGAAAGTCCGAGGACGACGCCCGGAAAACCGTTCTTGTCGACGTAATCCCTGAGGCCCAGAACGCAGGCCTGATAGGCGGACGCCGGGCCTTCTGGAAGCTTCGCGACTTCGCCGCGCTCGCACCGCCAGCCGTCGGCGGACTTCTTCCACTCCGTCAGAACGATCGCTTCGCGCCACGCGGGAAGCTGGACGGCCAAACTGCGGTCGGCGTTCAGCACGAACGACGCGCCGTCGAATACCAATTCATCCTGGCCGCCGACCTGGTTGAGATAGGCGAGAGGCAAACCGCTTTCCGTCACGCGTGCGACGGCGACGTTCATCCGGTTATCGGGCTTCGGCCAATCGAACGGCGAGCCGTTGGGCGATACGAGGATTTCAGCGCCGGTCTCGGCCAGCGTCTCGACGACCTCTGAACCCCAGATGTCTTCGCAGATCGGCACACCGATGCGGACACCGCGCACATTCAGCGGGCCCGGCATCGGCCCCGCCGCGAAAACGCGCTTCTCGTCGAAGACGCCGTAGTTCGGCAGATCGACTTTCAGCGTCRTCGCCTGGATGCGGCCGCCGTCGAGCAGCGCAACGGCGTTATAGACCTTCCCCTCGTGGTTCCAGATCGCGCCAATCAGAATCGCTGGGCCTTCGGCGCAGGCGGCGGCCAGCCATTCGAGCCGTTCGCGCGTCGCCTGCTGGAAGGCGGGTTTCAGCACGAGGTCTTCGGGCGGATAGCCGTTGAGGAAAAGCTCAGAGAACACGACGACGTCGGCGCCGAGTTCCTTGGCCCGGGCATGGGCGGCGGCTGCACGTTCGGCATTGCCGTTCAAATCCCCGACGACGGGATTGAGCTGTGCGAGGGCGATTTTGAGTGAGAGCGGTGCGATCATTCCCGCTATTTAGAGTGCGCCGTAATCCAGGTCCAGGACCACGGCGTCCAGGCGGGGGCTCGGCCGTTCTCAACCGTCATCGTCGTCACATGGAACCGGGAATTCAACGTCGGGGTCCCAGCAGATTTCGGCTGCGTGGATGCGGGAATCGACGGGTATTGTCAATGTGTGTGCGGACGCCACGGAAATTCCCGCGAAGCCCGCCAGGATCAGCAAGAGGCGTAATCGCATAACGGTGGCCATCCGGTAAAACCGAATTGGCGGCTCGCATTCGCAAGCCGCCAATTCAGTATACAGCATTCGGTGACTGGCGGGAAATCCGTCAGCCTAACTATGCGATCAGCGTTTTCGGCTCCGGCCGCCCCTCAGCATCTCGCTCTTTCTTCAATTGCTCAGCAACGAGGAAGGCAAGCTCCAGCGCCTGGTCGGCGTTGAGGCGCGGATCGCAGTGGGTGTGGTAGCGGTCGGAGAGATCCTGCTCGGAAATCGCCGTCGCGCCGCCGGTGCATTCGGTGACGTTCTGGCCGGTCATCTCGACGTGGATGCCACCCGCATGCGTTCCCTCGGCCCGGTGGACTTCGAAGAACGAAAGGCTTTCCTTCAGGATGCGATCGAAGGGGCGCGTCTTGTAGCCATTGACGGCGGAGATCGTGTTGCCGTGCATCGGGTCGCAAGACCAGACGACGGAACGGCCGGCCTTCTTCACCGCGCGAATGAGCTTCGGGAGATGCGCCTCGACCTTGTCATAGCCGAACCGGCAGATGAGCGTCAGGCGGCCGGGTTCGTCCTTCGGGTTCAGAAGGTCGATCAGGCGCAGCAGGCCGTCGGCGTCGAGCGATGGACCGCACTTCAGGCCGATCGGATTCTTGATGCCCCGGCAGTACTCGATGTGGGCGTGATCGGGCTGGCGCGTTCTGTCGCCGATCCAGATCATGTGCCCGCTCGTCGCGTACCAGTCGCCGCTCGTCGAATCCTTCCGCGTCAACGCTTCTTCGTAGCCGAGAAGCAGCGCTTCGTGGCTCGTGTAGAAACTCGTCGTGCGAAGTTGCGGCGTGTTATCGGACGTGATCCCGCAAGCGCGCATGAACTGCAGCGTCTCGGAGATGCGGTCGGCGATCTCCTGATAATGATGGCCCTGCGGGCTATCCTTTACGAAGCCCATGTTCCACTGGTGCACGCGCTCGAGGTCGGCATAGCCGCCCGTCGCGAACGCGCGGATCAGGTTCAGCGTCGCCGCCGACTGGCGATAAGCTTCGAGCTGGCGGACGGGATCGGGGATGCGGGCTTCCGCCGTGAACTCCGGACCGTTGACGATGTCGCCGCGATAGCTCGGCAGCTCCAGACCGTTTTTCTTTTCGGTCGGCGCGGAACGCGGCTTCGCGAACTGCCCGGCGATGCGCCCCAGTTTCGTAACGGGCTCGCCGCCGGCATACGTCAGCACAACCGCCATCTGTAGAAAGACGCGGAAGAAATCGCGGATATTATCGGCGCGGTGCTCGGCGAAGCTCTCGGCGCAATCGCCGCCTTGAAGCAGAAAACCGGTGCCCGACGCGATCATCGCGAGCTGCTTTTTCAGCTCCCGCGCTTCACCTGCAAAAACCAGCGGCGGGAACGTCGCGAGCTTGGCTTCGGCATCGGCCAAAGCCTTCGCGTCCGGATAATCCGGCACCTGCATGATGGGCTTGTTGCGCCAGCTGTCCGGCGACCATTTTTCAGTTTGGGCGTTCGACGCCATAGTTAACTCCTGAAGAGCACATATCGGGCGCGGACCCAGGGGCGGCGCCTTCAAATGCTCTGTGGCATATTATCCCGGGGCTTATAGGAGATATCCGCGGCCCGCGCTAGCGCCAGAGTGACCTGCCTTTATGCACTCAAAGTCCGGCAGACATGCCGCCATCGACGGCCAGTTCCGAGCCAGTGCAATATAGGCTGTCGTCGGAGGCAAAAAAGACCACGGCTCCCGTCATGTCTTCGGGGCGTCCGAGGCGTCCCATCGGCGTCTTGTCGATCAGAGCCTTCTTGACCGGCGGCAGCTTCAAGAGGCGGTCGGTAATGCCGGTTTCGACATAACCCGGCGCGACGGAATTCACACGAACGTTGAAGGGGGCGTATTCGACGGCGAGGCCCTTGGTCAACGCGGTGATCGCGCCTTTGGTCGCCGTGTAGGCCGCGAGCGGACGCAGGCCCCGGTTCGCCATGATGGACGAGATATTGATGATCGACGGCGCCTTCGACTTCCGCAGCAACGGCAGCCCGTCGCGCGAAAGCCTCAGAATGGCGTCGAGGTTGACCTCGCGCAGCTTCGCCCAATCGGAATCCGACAACTGACGAATTTCGCCGCGAACGAGAATGCCCGCGTTATTTACGAGGACGTCTGCGTATCCATGCGCCTTCTCGACATTCCGGAGGAGCGCCGTGGTGTCCTGCCCCTTGGAGACGTCGACTATCATCGCGGTCGCGGCGCCGCCCTTCGACTTGATGTATTGAACCGTCTCTTCCGCGGTTTCGCCGTTGATGTCGGTGACCCAGACATGCGCGCCTTCGACGGCAAAGCGCTCGGCGATGGCTCGCCCGATGCCGCCGCCCGAGCCCGTTACGATGGCGATCTTTCCGCTGAGCCGCGTCATGTGTTCCCTCTGGTCGTGGCGCCCGGCTCGTCATGAAGCCGTCTTGTCGTGAAGTGGGGCGAAGCCATACGGCGGGGCTATCCCGCGATCAACCGGCAGCTTCGCCAGGTGCGATCCATTTCTCGCGTAGTGTGACCAGTTCCTCTGCGGCGGATGGATGCAAGGCCATCGTCTGGTCGAAATCGGCCTTGCAGGCGCGCATGCGGACGGCAACTGCCGCCATCTGCACGATTTCGGCCGCATCCGGCCCGAAGACGTGGACGCCGACGACGCGGTCCGTTGCGCCCTCGACAACAATCTTCATGAGCATTTTCTCATCGCGGCCGGCCATGATGGCCTTCATCGGCCGGAAGCTCCCTTTGTAGATATGGACATCGCTGTATTGGGCGCGGGCTTCCTGCTCGGTGAAGCCGACGGTGCCGATCTCGGGCGTCGAGAAGACGGCGGTCGGGATCGTCGTGTAGTCGACCATCCACGGCTTCTTGCCGAATAGCGTGTCGGCGAACGCGTGGCCTTCGCGGATCGCAACCGGCGTCAGGTTCACCCGATTGGTGACGTCGCCAACGGCGTAGATCGAGGGCACAGACGTTTGCGAGGCGTTGTCGACGACGACGGCGCCTGCGGGATCGAGATGGACGCCGAGGGCTTCGAGGCCAAGATTTTTCGTATTGGGAGAGCGGCCGATTGCGAACATGATTTGATCGGCTTCGAGCGTCTCGCCTCCGGTGATCGTGCCGGCGAGGCCGGATGCCGTTTTCGCGATCTTCGTGAACACCTGCCCGTTGATGATGCGGATGCCGCGCGCCGTCATCGCGGCTGCGAGCGCGTCGCGCAAATCCTCGTCGAAGCCGCGAAGGAATTTATTGCCGCGATAGATCAGCGTCACCTCGGAGCCCAGGCCATTGAAGATCGAGGCGAACTCGACGGCGATGTAGCCGCCACCTGCGATGACAATGCGGCGCGGCAGTTCTTTCAGATTGAACGCTTCATTGGACGTGATGACGTGCTCGACGCCCGGCAGCTCGGTATCGATGTTGGGATGTCCGCCGGTCGCAACTAGAATTGTCTTCGCAGTGACGATCCGCCCCGACGTCGCGAGGCGAACTTCGTTGGCCGAGACGAGCGTTGCTCTCTCGGCAAAGACCTCCACTTTGAATTTTTGGAGAGTGGCGCGATAGGCAGCTTCGAGACGCGATATTTCCTTGTCTTTCGCGCGTATCAGGGACGCCCAATCGAACGTCTCGCTGACGGTCCAGCCGAAGCCCGCGGCATCTTCGAATTCATCGGCAAAGCGGCTGGCGTAAACGAGAAGCTTTTTGGGAACGCAACCGCGGATGACGCAGGTGCCGCCGACCCGATACTCCTCGGCGACGGCGACCTTTGCGCCGTAGCTTGCCGCAATGCGGGCAGCCCTGACGCCACCGGAGCCAGCGCCGATGACGAAGAGATCAAAATCAAAGTTTGTCATGGTGCGTTCTGATGTGAACTATTTCTGATCGGCGGGCGTCGGTGTTGCGCCTGCCCTCATCTCTTCGGCGATCTTGCCTGAGCGACAGCTTTCATTTCTTCGGCCGTGAACGTCTCGGCGTAGAGGTTGGCGAAATCGGTGATCAACTGCTCCTGATAATCGAGGAGCTTCTTCATGCCCTCATCGAACTGCTCGGAACGTTTCTTGCCGGCTTCGGATTTGTCGTCGCCGGCGCCTTTGGCGAAGCCACTCGTCATGGCGTTGATCATGCCGTCCATCTGCTTCTTCACACCCGTGACTTCGAGGAGGTCGCGCGCTGCGGCGACACGCGCGGGATCAGGAGGCGGCGGGGCATCATCCGCGAGCGCTGCGCTTGTGAAACAGATAAGGCACAAAGCAGCTATTCGCAGGGTTTGCCCCATGATCAGACGTCCTCTTCAAAATCGGTTTCAATGCTGGAGATCACTTCAACGCCTTTTGGCCCCGCAATGATCCCGACGTCCGCAATTCCCAAGAACATGCCGGATTCGACGACGCCCGGCACCAGCTTCAGAGCGTCGTCCAGGGCTTCCGGATCGTCAATCAAGCCAAAGGCGCAATCGAGGATATGATTGCCATTGTCGGTTACGAATGGCTTGCCGTTCGTGCCAACGCGCAGCTTCACCTCGCCTTCGCATCCACAATCGGCTGCAAGCTTGACGACCAAGTTCTGTGTCGCCGCCAGTCCGAACGGTACGACTTCGAGCGGTAGCGGGAAGAGGCCGAGATTTTCGACGCGCTTGGAGTTGTCGGCAATGATGACGACGCGATCGGAGGCGACCGCCACGATTTTTTCCCGGAGGAGTGCACCGCCGCCGCCCTTGATGAGCCGGAGGTCCGAATCAATTTCGTCGGCACCGTCGATCGTCAAATCGAGTTCCGGCGTCTCGTCGAGCGTCGTCAGCGGGATGCCCAGCGCCGCCGCCTGAGCGCGAGTCGCTTCCGAGGTCGGCACGCAAACGACCTTGAGGCCGCTTTTCACTTTGGCGCCGAGAAGATCTACGAATTTTGCTGCTGTCGAGCCCGTGCCGAGGCCAAGCTTCATACCGTCTTCAACGTACGTCAGCGCCTGTTCGGCGGCTTGTCGCTTCCAATCGTCATTGCTCATTACGGCCTCAAGCTTTTGCAAAAATCGCGCCCTCCGCGCGGGACCTCTCTAGGCTTCGGTTGCGGCTCTTTCAAGCCAGCCATCCGGGCGGTGCCCTCGTGACGCCGTGACAGGGGCGCCTGAGATGAATACGCTACTTTGAAAACGCGAGGAGAATTCATGCAGGGCTGGACCATCGTCTTCGACCTTGACGGCACGCTCATCGATACCGCACCCGACCTCGCCGAAGCGACGAATCACGTGCTCGCGACGCTCGGTCTCGACCGTATCAACGAACTCGAAATTCGCCCGTTCGTCGGGCACGGGGCGCTGGCGATGATCGAGGGGGCGGTGAAGGCCCATGGCCGGAAGCTATCGGAGCGGGAACTGCACGACCTCTTCGAGGTCTTCATCGTCTATTATTCCGCACACATCGCAGACTATAGCGTCCCTTATCCGCACGTCATCGCGACGCTCGAGGGGCTCAAGGCCCGGGGGGCCACGCTCGCGGTCTGTACAAACAAGATGGAAGCGCAAGCGCGCGCCGTTCTGGAAACGATGAAGCTCGACCACTATTTTTCGGCTTTGACCGGCCGCGATAGCCTCGGCGCCTATAAGCCCGATCCGCGACACCTGACGGGCACCATCGCGCTGGCGGGCGGGCGGCCAGAGACCAGCATCATGATCGGCGACAGCGAGACGGACATCAAGACGGCGAAAGCCGCTTCGATCCCGGTCGTCGCGGTCAGCTTCGGCTACAGCGTCGACCCCGTCGCGTCGTTCGGGCCTGACGCCATCATCGACGACTACCGCCACCTGCCGCGCGCGATCGAGACGTTTCTCGGCACTGCGGTCAATATGTCAGAACCCGGCAGTCGCTCGACATGATTTCCTCGATGAAATGCGCGGCGCCGATGACGCCGCTGCATTCGGGGATCACGTCTTCCTGGCGCATGGCGCAGACATCCAGCCCCGGCGAGAAGCAGAAGAACCTGACGCCTGCCGCGTGCGCTTCCTTGATGAAATCATAGATGGAGCGCGTTTCGTCGGGTTTCAGCCGGATGCCGGCCGCGACCCCGGTCTTCAGCAGCGTGGCCGCGGTACCCGTGCAGATGACCTCGACGTGATAGTCCATTCCGGCGGCGACGGACGCCTGGAAGAGCGGTGCGCTCAAGCTCTCGCCGCTTCGCAGATCGGCGTTCGCCAGGACGATGATGAGCTTCTGCGGCATCGTTGCCCCTCGCTCCGCTGAGGATGAGGGACACACTACGCCCGCGATGACGCCTGCTGCAACCTTGCGACAACCCGCTTCGTCAAACGTCGTGACCGCTGATATAGCGGCGATAGACGAGAATCGTTGCCGGCAGGAACACGAGATCGGCGACGAGTGACGCGAGAAGCGTCACGCCGCAGACGAGGCCGAAGAGCCGAAGCGACGGCAGCTCAGAGAAAATCGTCACGCCGAGGCCGAAGGCGAGCACGATCGTCGTCAGGATGATCGCGGGTCCGACCAAAACGCGAGCGCGCCGGATCGCAAGCTCGGGAGGCACCCCGGGCTTCTCCTCCAATCGCAGGCGATTGAGGAAGTGGATGAGCGCGTCGACGCCGAGGCCAAACACGACGATCAGCGCCACGACGGACGAGAACTCGAGGCCTCCTCCGAGAAAATACAGCATCGCTCCCGTCGTGACGACCGGGAAAAGGCCGGGCATCAGGCTGATGAAGCCGACAAAGAAGGAGCGGAACGCGACGGCGAGCAGCACTGCGGCGATAAGAACGCAAATCGGAATGCTTTCATCAAGCTGCGTGATCATGCGGTGGCTGTTGCGGGCGGCGATCGCCGGCAGTCCCGTCACCGATATTTCATAGGCCGGATAGGCTTTGCGGACCGGATCGAGCGCCTCGTCGACCTTATGGACGAGCGGCAGAATCTGGCTGGCGTCAACGTCCGGCAAGCGGCCCGTGACGAGCACCGCGTCCTGCTCCTTGGCGATGAAGCGGCGGACCAGATGGTCGGGAAGCAGATTGACGTACTTCTTCACCGTTTCGACGTTGTCGTCGCCGTTTTCGCGCAGCCAGCGCCTGAGGCTTTCGAGCGACCAGACGTTGCCGAGACCGGCCGCCTTCTCCAGCGCGAGGTGCGTCTCCTCGATGACTTTGAGCGTGGCGGGATCGTAGAGGCTGGCGCCATTCTTCCAGCGAATCATGACGTGGAAGGGATTGGCGCCGGTCAGCTTGCTATCGATGCGGCCCGTCGCGGCGAGCGCCTGCTCGCGGTCCGGCACCTGATCGGCGAGCCGGTAGCGCGGCTCAAGTTGCAGATGGAGCGAGGCGAAATAGCCGAAGAGCGCAAATGCAATGATCGTGTAAATGACCGAATGCTTGACGACACGGTCGACGATGGCGCCGACGAACGTGCCGAGCGCGTCCATCATACCGTCGGCAGGCGCATGATCGCGCGCCAAAGTCTTTTCATTGCTGATCAGCAGCAGTGCCAGGATCGGCAGCACGACAATGACGGCAACGAAGGAGATGCAGACGGCCATCGCGCCGGCTTCTCCGAACGTGCGGATGAGGCCCGATTCGGACAATAGAAGAGCCAGGAACGCCAGAAGCGTCGCGCCATGCGCCAGTACACATGCGGGACCGACGACGTTTACTGCGAACGTCACGGCCTGAAGCTTGGTATCGCCCTCGCGCAGACGAATGCGAATGGCGGACACCATCTGCATGCTGTCGGCGAAGCCCATCACCAAGATGAGCGGCGTCATCACGTTCAGGAAGAGATTGAGCTTGAAGTTGAGCCAGCCGAGCAGACCCAGCGCCCAGCAGACCGCGATGACGGGTGGCAATGCGGCCACCAGCATCAGCGAGACACGCCGGAAGAACAGGGCGGCGATCCCCGCGCCGAACAGCAGTCCGAGACCGTTGTAGACGATTTGATCGCGCTCGACCGCGTTGCGGATTTCGAGCTGCATCACCGGCGCGCCGGCGAGCTTCACCGAAAGACCGGCAGGCTCGAGATCCTGCTTCGCGGTTTCCTCGATGTCGCCGATGACGGCCTTCGCCGATTTTTCAGCGACGACATCACGGTTGAGCGAGAGAACGATCAGCGCGAGCTGGCCGTCCTCCGACAGGAACTTGCCCTTGACGATGTCGTTGCTCTTCAGAGCGTCGAGGATCTGGTCGAATGCCGGGCCTTCGGGCAGTTCATCCGGGACGATCGGCGGCGCATAGCCGGTGGGATCGGGTTTTCCTCGCGCGGAAAGCATCGAAACGATACCGTTGACCCCGTCGGCGAGTTGCAGGTCAGCGGCGGCCGTGGCGAACGCTGTCAAGCCTTCGCGCGTCAAGAGCTTCTTGCCCTCGACGACCACCAGCACATCGTATTCGCTCGACGGAAAGCGGCGGTCGATTTCTTCGTAGGTCTTGAACTCGGGGGTATTCGTGCGGAAGAGTTCGGAGAGACTGTCGTCGACCTTCAGGCGCAAAAGGCCCATAACCGCAACGACGGTGATGAGCGCCACGAGGATCGTCGAAAGGATCGGTGCCTTGATCCCGACGAGGCCGAGCTTGTTCAAGCCCAACGAGATTAGGTGCGGCCGTTGCGGCTCCGTTGGTTCCAAACCTTCCTCCCCAACGACTTCGATTTGAGAAGCCGCCCCTGCGTCCCCTGCAATCGTGCGTGTGTTTGGCGGGAGACATCGCATTTTGCTGGGGTTGGGTGCAAGGACTACATCGCATGGAACGCAGCGGTAAATGAGCAGTCATCAAGCGTGCGCCGGCATTGCCGACAACTTTGGCTAGAGACGCGCGTTAGAGGGGACGCGAATCACGCCGGATACGCAAACTCTCCTTGCTTCAAGTCCGCGGCCTGTGGAACAGCCTCATTCTCATCCCCCCATCGCCTTGGATCTAGGATCTTCGATGCTCAGAACCTCGCCGCTTCCGATTATCGCCACCGTATTCTTTGCCGCAATCGCCTTGGCCTTCGCGGGAGTGCCGAGCGCCTTCGCGTTGAAAAAGGCGGTCGTCGGGCCCGTCACACTCGAGGTGGCGGACGATTTCAAAGAGGTCGCGGGCGCTGAAACGCCGACCATCCGCCAGGATGCTTCGGGCATCACAGTCGAAGTCTCTGAGCTTCCGCCGGAAGCGCTGGAGGAATTCAGGGGACAGCCGTTTCTCGATTTTCTCGCGAGCCTCAAATATACGAACGCCGCGTACGCCCCCGGTGCGCTGGACCGGAGGGACACCTACAGCTACGTCCTGGCTGATGCTGTTGGGGCCAAGGGATCCGAGTCGCGGTTCCTGCTGATTCTCGGCGATGCCAAACGGGCCGCCATCATCACCGCTTACGCGCCGAAGAGCGAGATCGACAATGGCCACGCGAGCCGCGCCGCGATAGAGGCGATATTGTCGAGTGCTGCCGTCCTACCTGCCGGTGCGGCGAAGCGCTGAGGGCGAAGGCTTTTGATGGCGCTGGCGACACCGCTTCGCGTCGCCGGCCGCGTGACGCGGCGATCCTGGCCGCTTGACAGCGCGAGGCGACGCCTCGCATAAGGGCGCATCCCAAAACGGGCGGTTAGCTCAGCGGTAGAGCACACGCTTCACACGCGTGGGGTCATAGGTTCAATCCCTATACCGCCCACCATCCTTAATGCTTCGCGCATTCGACCACGTGGCTGCCCTTTCGCGCACGCGAACGGCGACGCGAGTGGTTTAATTGTACCATCGAGAGCCATTTATCCCGCTTTTGCCACATTCAGCGCAAATTCGGCCATCAAACGCCGTCACTAAGGTCAACTGGGGGAGCCCGAGGGAGAATACTATGTCTATCAGGGGAATGAGCGTCGCGTTGCTGGCGCTGTGTGCAATCGTCATGGCTACGCCCGAGAGCCGTGCGGCGTCCGCGCACGAGATCGACGCCAGCGTGCACGAAACGATGGAGAGATTTTTCTACAAGGTCGGCGGCGCGCGCGATCTCGCGAACAAGGCCGTCGGCATTCTCGTTTTTCCGTCCGTCGTGAAAGCCGGGTTTGGCGTCGGCGGCGAATACGGCGAAGGCGCGCTTCTCGTACATGGACGCAACGCCGGTTATTACAATACCCTGTCTGCCTCGTTCGGCTTTCAGCTTGGTGTGCAGGAGCGGTCCGTCATCATTGCGTTCATGACGCCCGAAGCACTCGATCAGTTTCGGCGCACGTCAGGGTGGAAGGTCGGGGTCGACGGCTCCGTCGCCATCATCACCGTCGGCATCGGCGGCTCGATCGATACCAACAAGATCACGAGCCCCGTCGTCGGCTTCATCCTCGATCCGAAGGGCTTGATGTACAATCTCACGCTCGAGGGATCGAAGATCTCACGCATTTCAAAGTAAGTCCGGTTCTCGCGGATTTGACTGGGCTGTTCCCTACGGAACAGCCCAGTCAGCCAGAAAAATGCTGTCCTGCCCCGGTTCACGAAGGGGTACGCATGCAAAAATCATTTTTGAAGGGTGGCGCGTTTGGCGCCGCCGTTATCGTATTCGCCGGCCTTGCAAGCGGCGTTGCACACGCAGAAACCTATGTCTTCGACAGCCGGCGAACGGAAGTCCGCTTCGTCTACATGATGGGAATTTCGAAGCAGCAGGGCCGCTTCAGCAAAGTCGACGGCACCGTACAATTCGACGAGCACGCTCCGGAGCGGAGCCAAGTCGTTGCGACCGTCGCGACGGCGAGCCTCGGGACCGGCGAGCCGATCGTAGACGACGAACTGAAGGGCCGGGATTTCTTCAACGTCATTGCCGATCCCGTCATGGCTTTCAAAAGCCGGGCCGTCCGCTCGACCGGGCACGATACGGCCGAGATGACCGGCGACATGACGGTGAATGGCATCACGAAGCCTGTCACTTTCGAAGTGTCGCTTCATCCGCATGACGACCCGGCGCTCAAGTACACGATCGGCGCCCGCGAGTTCGTCGCGAAAGGTCACTTTCAGCGCAGCGCGTTCAACATGACGGCGTATCAATCGATGGTCGGCGACGACATCGAAATCGAGATCGACGCCGTCGTCCGGAAGAAGCTTTAGCTCGGATCGATCATTTGCAATTCCGGGCAGTAACGAAGCACGTAGATCCAGCGTACACCCCGTAACGTAGTCATTATGCAGCGAGCCCGCATCAGCGCAGCCCTACTGCCGGAGCGACCCCTATGGTACCGAACCGCACATCGTTCTCGAAGCCAGACCGCTGGTTTTTTTGGCTCACACTCGCCGCCGCGATCATCGGTGTCTTGTCGTTTTTGAGCGGATCGCGGCTCGTCGCTGAGGAAGGCGTGCCTATCCCAGCGCCGGTCGTCGATGAGCGTCCGGCGGCGGATGCCGGTTTGGAGACTACGGTGCTGGCCGGCGGCTGCTTCTGGGGCGTCCAAGGCGTGTTCCAGCACGTTGCAGGCGTGGCTGGCGCAACGTCCGGCTACACGGGCGGTAAGCGGGAAGATGCGCACTACAATGTCGTCGGCACGGGCGATACGGGCCATGCCGAGTCCGTCCAAATCAAATTCGATCCCAAAACGATCAGCTACGGGAAGCTCTTGCAGATCTACTTCTCGGTCGCGCACGATCCGACGTTGCTCAATCGCCAGGGACCCGACTCAGGAACGCAATACCGCTCGACGATTTTCCCGCAGAACCCCGAGCAGGGCAAAATCGCGGAGGCGTATATCGCTCAGCTCGGCAACGCTCACGTCTTCCCAGGGAAGATCGCGACGACGGTGGAGCCTGGCCGCACGTTCTATGCAGCCGAGGACTATCACCAGAATTTTCTGACGCTCAATCCGACCTATCCGTACATCGCAATCAACGACATGCCGAAGGTCGAGAACCTGAGGAAGCTTTTCCCGCAAAACTATCGGGCCGCGCCGGTGTTGGTCGCGACCTCAAAGCCGACGAACTGACAGTCCCAATTTGATCGTTGTCTGGATCCCGGCCGTCGCCGGGATGACGTTGCCGAAGATGCTTCGGCGTCGAGTGCTTACGCGTTGCGGACCATTGGCTCGAGGTCTTCGGTATAGATTGAATACATCGGTTCATCCTGCAGGATAACGTCGGTGTATTCGCCGTAACCGTTGAAGCGTGTCGCCATGGCGCGCGCATAGGCACCGAGATTGCCGATCTCGATGTAGTCGCCTTCGCGGACAGACGCGGGCAGCATGAACGGCCCTTTCATGCGATCGATCGAATCGCACGTCGGGCCCCAGAACTCGAACGGCTCGAGCGGCTCGTTCGGATCGAGCCCCGGGCGGATCAGCCGAACCGGGAAGATGAAGCCCAGATGCGCGCTGTCGAAGAGCGCGCCGTAAGAGCCGTCGTTGATGAACAGCTGGTTGCCGGGCTTCCTGAGATCGACCTTTACGATCAAGCTCTCGGCTTCGGCCACGAGCGCCCTGCCCGGCTCGCAGATCAGGCGGCAATGCTCGGTCACCGGCATCTTCGCCATCGACGATTTGATCACCTCGATGAAGTCGGAAAGCCGGGCCGGCACACTGTCGGTGTAACGAGAGGGGAAGCCGCCGCCGATATCGATCGCGTCAACGACCACACCCGCTTTCACGATGTGTTTCTTCACTTCCTCGAAGGCCATTGCATAGGCGTCCGGCGTCGTCGTCTGCGAGCCGACGTGGAACGTGATGCCAAGCTCGTCGGCGACTTGGCGCGCCTTGACGAGCAGACGCTGAGCGCGCTGCCCCGAAATGCCGAATTTATGCTCGAGAGGAACGCGGCTGTTTTTCGCCGGCACGGAGATGCGGACGAACAGCTCGAGGTCTTTCGCGCCGTCGGTCTCCTCGACGATCTTCTGCAGCTCGTCCTCGCTGTCGAGGGCAAAGCACTTGATATCGTAGTCGAAATACGCGCGCCGGATGGCAAAGCGGGATTTGACCGGATGCATGAAGTGGAGACGGACGCCCGGAATGGTCGCGGCGTCTTCGAGTTCCGCCACGGAGGCGACGTCGAATTGCTTGATCCCCGCGCCGAAGAGCGCGCCGATCAGAAAGACGGAGCTGTTCGCCTTGTAGGCGTAGGCCACCTCGCCCGGAAAATTTTTGATGAACCAGCGCGCGGCGCGACCGGCCGCATGTGGACGAGCAGCGAAGACCGGAAGATCCGGCTTCATCTCGGTCACCATTTCTAGGGCGGTGGCAAACTTCTCCATCGCGAAAGAACCTCCTGCGGAAGACCTATCCGGTTTCGCTCGCGGCAGCCGAGCAATGTCGGCTCTGGATGATATATTGAAGGGGTGCATTTAGGTATCTCGGCCCCCGCTGTAAAGCCTTTCGGAACCCAAACGCTTCCCAGGGTCGCTGGATTCTCGCTCCGTGGCGAGGGACTGCCACGAATGACGCACCTTGCGATGCCTTTTGGCATCTCTCACGCGCGACACATGTCAGTTTGATGAAGGTCGGGCGAACGCGAATCGCCGGCTAGCTGCGTCCGAGGACGAGAATCGCGCGCCCGTCACGCAGAGACTTCTCGCTCGCCACGTCCGGCCGCGGCGCCGGGATGCGTTCGCCGCGATCCTGCTGGCGGCGAAGGGCGCCTGATCGCGCGATACGGGCACGCTCGGCCTTTTCCGGACTCGTTCGCATCTCCCAATCGGTGACGAGTGTGTCTTGGAGGAAATTCTCCCAATTGCCGAGAACCGTGAAACGCTGCCGTTCGAAATCATGCTCGATACCGACAGGCGGCGTCGCGCTGGTCGAACAACGTCCGAGGATCGTTTCGCTGCCTTCGGCCTTGTAGCGCAACTGAAACGGGGCGTCGGAGGGTGGGATGCTGACGGCTTCACCGGCGGCGATGAGGTTGTCGCTTTGAAAGTCGCTCGGGAAAAGCACCGTCGCGACGCCCGCTCCATCGACGCTGATAACGGTCAGGTAGCATTCGTTGTCGGCCTCGGCCTTGATGGTCACGAGGTCGCCTGGCAGGGGCCGCGGCTTGTCGAACCACATCGTCAGCCCGATCTCCGACTTGACGTCGCGCAGGAAGCCCGCCGACGCCGTGGTTTGGACCGGCGCATCCGTACCTTTCAGAAGCGAAAAGAGGTGCTCGAGCTCATTGCGGGAGAGCACGCCATGCAAGAGGCGGCGTGCGAGCGGCGCGGCCGCGCCCTTCGCATCGGCCAGCTCTTTCAGAAATTCCGGACGCTCAAGACCTGTTTCGCCCAGCGCCACCTCGAAGTCGGCGCCCTCGCGATAGCGGCGCGCCAAGCCCGTGACCAGCTCGTCGCCGTGCACTCTCATGTCGAGATCGACGCCAGCAACCTTGGCGGCTGCGCGATAGCGATCCCATCCGCCGAGCATCAACAACGCATTTTCGCTATCGGTACCAAAGAGCGGCAGGGCGGCACGACGGTCGGGCGCCATCGGTCCCGCGGCGATATCGACTGGGCCAGCGGCGCGGAAATCATCCTTGGCTTGCACCAATCCGTCCGTGTGGCACGCAAAGCAATTGGCGCCGGCTTTCGTCACCGGTTCGACGGCATCGGCCTCGACGCCTGCGTAGGGCTTTTCGATTCCCGGCAACGCACGGTCGACGCGATTGCCTGCGGCATCGAAAAGCGCGAACGCGTAAAACCCGTTCGGAAGCGCGAACAGCGCGCGTATCTGGTCGGGCTTGAACGGCTGCTTTGCCGTCGTTGCCGATTTCGGACCTTGCGGGCGCTCGAAGACATCCTGCTCGCCAGTGCTTGTCGCGAAGTCGTAGGCGAGCCAAAGACCGGCCGGCTTTCCGGGGTGCCTTTCGATCAGACGGTTGCCGCGCGTCACGGCGCTTTCGCGGATTGCGATGCGACGCACCGAGCCCGCTCGAATGTTCGCATCCAGGTCAGTCCCGTTCATTGTCGCGAGGCCGGCGAGCTTTGTGGGAAGCCCGAGCAGTGCGTAATAGAGCGGCGTTTCTCCGGCCGCGGCTGCGAGCCAATCGCCGTTGACGATGACCGCAGGGCTGTCGGCGGTTTTCACGACATCCGGCGCGACGACGTGCAGGAGAGCCGGAGGATATGCCTTTTCGATCAGCTTCCAGCGCGTGTCGTCCCAGCCGTAATCGGCGAGGCGGAAGGAGAGCACCGTGCCTGCGTCGTCGAGCGGCGTCAGCTTTAGCGGTTCAGGCGCCCACGACAGACTGTTCATGAGCTTGTTGAGCGCCTTGCCGTAAGCCGTCATTTCGGCGGCGGTGGCGCATGAGTTGTAGAGATGGACGAGTGAGACGAACCGCACGTCCTTGCCTTGATCGCGTTCGAGGTGCTGCGCCTCTCGCATCATCTTATCGATCGCAGCGGGGCGCACGGGCTGGCGCGACGGGCAACTCTGTACGGTGGGAGCAAGATCCTTGATCCACCGGCGAACGGCCAGAATGTCATCCGGTGTCGGCTCAGGCTTGGCGTCCGGACCGGTGAAAACATCGAGCGGCGCATGCCGCGTTTCGAACACGTCGTAGAGACGCGACGCGTCAGGGAGGCCGGCCTTCACCAGAACGGGATCGCGCGCCTGATCTTCGATCGCCAGAATGTTCGCGAGGCCGCCGGATGGGAGCGGCCGCTCCAGCCGCCCGGCCTGGTGACAGCGGGCGCAGTGGGTCTCCAGCACGCTATAGGCCTTCGCGGCGCGCGGCTCGTCGGGACGGGCCGGTACCGATACGGCAGCGTTCTTCGTGGCGTTGGGACTGACCTCAGCGATGGCAAGATTGCTTGCGAGCGCCAAGCCGACGAGGCTCGCGAGCAGGCATGCCGAATTTATCAGGTGTCTCAACCGCACGTCCTTGGGGCCCCCGCCCGGTCTTTTTTCTTGTCCGCCGCTCCCTAGCGGCCGGGCGCGGCACCATCGTGGCGCGGCCCGTCGAGTCGCCGCGGCGTGCCGTCGTTAACAGAGATGAAGAATTCGTTAAATCGCTGAAGTGCGAGTTAGGCATTCCGAGACTTCAAAATCGACCGGAAAGCAAAGATCGGTTACAAAGATCTTACTTCAATCGATCAAACAGGCGCAGGCAGCTAACGATGGACCTCAAGGCAGCAAGGGATCGGAACTCGCCAGCCGACCGTATGGCTTTAGCGACCATGATGATCTGCTTCCTCGCGACTGGAGGACTCTTGATCACGACGCTTGCCCGTATGCCACACGCTCAAGTTCACGACGCACAGATATCAAGCACTGCCACTGCGAAGTAGTTCACTTGTCTATCTGACTTTTCCCTCGATCCTGACTTTCTAGATCCATACCGATCCGATTGGGCCCCTCGCCATCAAGCGCGGGGCCCTTTTTCTTTCCTGCTCGACCGGCTTGCCCGACTGGCTTGCAGGACTGGCGGCCTCGTCCATCAAGGCGTGCCGGCGCCTGAGCTTTTCACAATCACCACGTAGCCGCCGGCCTTGAGCTCAGCGACGACCTGCTCGAGATGTCTTCTATCGCGCGTCTCGATGACGAGATTGAGCTCGGTGCCTTTCGCCGGCACGTCAGTGAAAACGCGCTGGTGGTAAACTTCGACGACGTTCGCACCGGCTTTGCCGATAATGCCGGAGACCCTGGCGAGCTGGCCGGGACGATCGGGAATATCGATGGCGAGGCGTGAGAGGCGGCCATCGCGCGCGAGTTCGCGTGTCAGCACGCTCGCGAGCAGCCGCGTATCGATGTTGCCGCCGCAGAGCACTAAACCGATTTTTTTGCCTTTATAAAGCCTGTTGGCTCCGATGAGTGCTGCCAATCCCGCGGCGCCAGCGCCTTCGACGACGGTCTTCTCGATCGTTATCAGCAGTGAGACGGCGCGCTCGAGATCGGCTTCCGAAACCAGCAAGATATCGTCGACGAGGGTTTCGATGATCTGCTGCGTGAGGCTTCCCGGTGCCGTGACCGCGATGCCTTCCGCAAGCGTATCGCCACCGACGGGCAGTGACGACTTTTTCACCGCGTTGAGCATCGAAGGATAGAGTTGGGCCTCGACACCGACGACCTTGATATTCGGGTTGATCGCTTTCGCCGCGATCGCCATGCCCGAGATCAAGCCGCCACCGCCGATCGGCACAATCAGCACGTCGAGATCGGGGGCGGATGCGAGCATTTCGAGTGCCACCGTCCCCTGCCCCGCAATGATCGCGGGGTCGTTATACGGGTGGACGAAGGTCATTCCGCGATCGGCGCCGTAACCGACGGCAAAGCCATAGGCTTCCTCGAGGCTCTGGCCTTCGAGAATGACGTTGGCGCCGTGGCCGCGGGTATTCTCGACTTTGATCGTCGGCGTCCAGGCCGGCATGATAATCGTCGCGGGGATGCCGAGGCGATGGGCATGGTAGGCGACGCCTTGCGCGTGATTGCCGGCCGACATCGCGATCACACCGTTCTGGCGCTCTGCCGGGGACAGCGAGAGCAGCTTATTCAGCGCGCCGCGCTCCTTATAGGACGCCGTGAATTGTAGATTCTCGAATTTCAGCCAGATCTCGGCGTTGAGCAGCGTGCTCAGTGTCCGGCTCTGCTCGAAGCGGGTCGGGATCACTGCGCCCCGAATGGCGTCGGCGGCGCGGACAATGTCGTCATAGCCGACGGCAAGCTCAGGCGGATGAAACGTCGCTAATTTGGTCATTATCTTCCGGCAGGTTTGATCAGTTTTGCAGGTCTTATCACACTCGGTATCACACTCGGTATCACACTGGCACGCGGTTGGCCCTCAGCGCTTTTTGCGAAGTTCTTTAGCGCAGGGGAGCCGAGGCCGAGGCGTTATACCGTTCAGCGTCCGCTCAGGTAGGGTCCGTTTCAATTGCGGGCGCGGAATTCAATATGTCTGTGACTTCTGCTGCGGAGATATTGCATGGCTGCCCTGCCCGCGAAGACGGTTTTTGCCGTAGCCGTCACTCTTGCCGCCGTTCTTCCCTTGAGGCCGTTACTAGCCGATCCCTCCAGCTCGAGCGCGGCCTCGACCGGCCAGAGATTCGAGTATGGCCCCTACGGGTCGCCGAACAACGCCGGGGGCGGCGGCCAGGCGATCCCACCAAACAATGCCATGGATCCCCCCGGCGACGACGACGGGGGCGCTGCTGAACGACCGCCTACTGACGATAGGAGCGCGGCGCCCGCTTATCGGGACGACTATCGGGGCGACAACCGGGACGAGCGTGGGAATGCTCAATCCGGCGCTGACGACAACGACGATGATGCGGACGCGCCGCCATCTGTGGATGGACAAGCGCCGCCACCACACGACGCCGCCGGGGCTCCTCCGCCCGGCGATTACGATCGGGAATTGCCTCGCGTCGAAGTTCGCGCCAGTGCGCCCGACAGCAACGTTCCCTACGAAATCCGCGAGCACGATGCGCGGAGCGCCGCTATCGCAGCGTGGCGCAGCAAGGTCGCGGATCGCTTCGGCCCCGAGTTCGCCCACTGGCGCACCGCCGCCAACAAGCACGTCGACTGCAGGCCCGATGCCCGCGAAGGTCTCGTGTGTATTGCGAGTGGGCTGCCTGTGCGCGGATTTGACCGGTACGGACGATGGCGTCGCGAAGGCCACTATTGAGAACGCTCTCGCAATCACTTCACTCACTTTTGAGAGCGCTCTCCCGATCGCTTCTCTGGGGCCGCCATCCCTGTTGATCATCTCCGTCGATCATCTCAGTTGTTCCATCTGTTGATTCATCTGTTGATTCCGGGGCTTCTTTTTGCCATCAGCCGCAGAGGTCGAGCCGCGCTCCCCGTGGGCCGCTCTCCCCGGTCGATTGGCGCAGATGGGAAATCACAACATGGCGAAAGTTGCGTGGCTGGGGCTCGGTGTCATGGGCTATCCCATGGCGGGTTATCTCAAAACGCGCGGCGGCCACGACGTCGTCGTCTACAATCGGACGACCGCCAAGGCCGAGAAGTGGAAAGAGCAGTTCGGCGGAACCATTGCCGCAACGCCGGCGGAAGCGGCGCGCGACTGTGATGCCGTATTTGCCTGCGTCGGCAACGACGACGACGTGCGGAGCGTCACGATTGGGCCGGACGGCGCCTTCTCGACGCTCAGACCCGGCGCGATTTACATCGATCACACGACGGCTTCGGCGAAGGTCGCGCGCGAATTGTCGAAGATCGCGGACGCCCAAGGATTCAAATTTCTCGATTGTCCAGTATCGGGTGGACAGTCGGGCGCCGAGAACGGGACGCTGACGGTGATGGCCGGCGGCGACGAAGCTGCCTTCGCAGCCGCTGAGCCTTTCATCAAGAGCTACGCACGCAGCGTTCGGCTTCTCGGCCCGTCGGGATCGGGACAACTTGCGAAGATGGCGAACCAGATCGCGATCGCGGGCCTCGTGCAGGGGTTGGCCGAATCCATTCATTTCGCGGAGTGTGCCGGGCTCGACATCCAAGCGTTGATCGAAACGATCTCGAAAGGCGCGGCGCAGTCCTGGCAGATGGAGAACCGCTGGCAGACGATGCATGGGCGTAAGTTCGACTTCGGCTTTGCCGTCGACTGGATGCGCAAGGATCTCGCGATCTGCTTCGATGAGGCTCAGTCGAACGGCGCCGATCTGACGGTGACCAAACTCGTCGATCGATTTTACGCCGAGGTCCAGGAACTCGGCGGACGACGCTGGGATACATCGAGCCTCATCGCCCGGCTCGACGCGAAGAAAGAAACTTGAGAAAGGTTTTGTTTCTCGCGTGCGAATTATACCTCCGCCCGCTCGCTCTTCGACGAGCGCTCGGTGATCGCGAACTGCAGCGGCAATGCGGTGGTGTATTTGATCTGCTCCATCGCAAAAGCCGATGAGACCTTGGCGATGTCGACGCGGGAAATGAGCTTCTTGTAGAAAGCGTCGTAGGCAGCGATGTCGGGGACCGCGACGCGGAGCAGATAATCGATGTCTCCCGACATGCGATAGAATTCAACGACCTCGGGAAATTCGGCGACGGCTTCGTGGAACTTCTCGAGCCACGTCAGCGAGTGCTTGTCCGTCTTGATGGACACGAACACCATCACTCCCGCGTTCACCTGCTGCGCGTCCAGAATCGCGACGCGGCGCTGGATGACTCCCGATTCCTCGAGTTTCTGAACACGGCGCCAGCATGGTGTGGTCGATAATCCGACCTCCTTGCCGATGTCGGCTACCGGGCGAGTGCAGTCCTGCTGGAGAAGGCGCAGGATCTTAACGTCCATTTCATCCAACATTCGGCCGCCCTTCGATCAAGAAACATGATTTTGCGTAATCTGTGATTTTGAAATTAATATTTTCTAATTTGCCGGTGTCAATGAGGGAATTAGCATTTTTTTTCGCTTGGGCGACATTGCACCTTGATCGGGCAAGGTGTCTCCCACATGTATGGTGCTTCCCCCTCGGCAATAACGGTTCTTGGATTTTCTCGATGCACCCCATCAGGCCCATCTCTGACAGCGTCGCCATAAGCGGTTGGCTGGACGAAGAGGACTTCGCGGAGGTCAAGTCGCTTGGCTTCGACAAAGTGATCAACTTCCGCCCGGACAACGAGGCTCGCGACCAGATTTCGAGCACCGAAGCCGAAGCCGCCGCCCGCCGCTCGGGCCTCGACTACGTGCAGATCCCGGTGACGCGGCAGGACCTCTTCAAGGATGACGTCGTCGACCTCGCGGCGAAGGAATTCGCATCGGGGGGGCGCACGCTCGCCTATTGTGCGTCCGGCCAACGGGCCGCCATTGTCTGGGCTGCTGCGACGGCGCGATCCCATCCCGTCGACGAGGTGCTTTCCACGGTTGGGGCCGGCGGCTTCGACCTCCGGCTCATTCGCGACGATCTCGAGGCGCAGGCTCATCGCGGGTAATTTTCTCGATATTCACTGCGCCGTTAAAGAAAGAGGTCGAGAAGCGTTACGAGGATTTCGTTCTCAGCCGGTGAGCCACCGAGGTCAATCGATAATCAAACCTGCGACCCAAACGAGCCCTGCCAGAACAAACCCAAGCAACAGCGGAGCGATGGCGACATTGAAAAGGAAACGCCCGGCTAGCGCAAACCGGCCGGGCTCAGCCCGGTTTGAAATAGATCGCGCGCGAGGGCGACTGGCTCGCGCTGCCGCGTCCGTCCTTACTTGCCGACCTATGTCGCCCCAGAATTGCGAGACGGCGTTCCAACCGATCACCCCTTGAACAAGAGCGTAAACGATGGCTGGCTTGGCATTTCTTAGTGCCCATCGGCAAAGAAAATAGACGGCGATCGCTGCGAGCAGAAAAGGGAGTCCGTGGCTAGCACGCTCAGCGAGACTTACCGGCTGAACGCGCGGAGCCGGATCATTGCGCAGCCATTCCGTGAGGCGCGATGAGTTGCTGTCTTTGTGTTGCTTGGCCGCCCAAGCTTCATAGTCGGCAACTGTGCCCGGCAATGTCGATCTCCTCTTAAGCCAAAATCTATTTCACAACCATCGCCGCCTGATAAGGAGCTTTGGCGGGGGATGAGCCATGGACACTCTTTGCGGACTACGAAACCTGGAAGGCGAAGCAACAGCAAGCCAATTGGCGCTGCAAATATCGTACTTTCCGCAACAGCCGGACGAACTTGCAAGCAATTTAAAACACCGCCCATATGTTTGACAAACTCACGCCGGCCCCGTCCCCGCCTCAGGCCTGAGCGCTCGGTCTTGCCGAGACCTCGCGATGCCAGCGCATCACATTGCTGAAACCGTCCGGCGGACCGAGGCGCGCCGGTTTCATGAAGTCGATCGCGACGAGAGCCGTTATGTCGGCTATCGAATACGTGTCTCGGCCAAGCGCGCGTCGATACGGGTCAGTTCGTGCGCGACCTTGTCCTTGTTGGCTTCGCCCCACTCCGCGACTTGCGGCACCTCGAGATGCGCCATCCTGGGGTGCAAATGCCTGAAGACCGCAAAGACCGCGTTGAATAATCCGATCTCGATGCGCCGGTTCCACATTCGACTTCGGCCTTGCCGACCGGCCCGATGCCGAACAGCGGCGGTTCCGGCGAGATCTCTTCGAAATAGCGACAAATGGCGACTGTCTCGGAGATCGCGCGGCCATCATCGAGAATGAGGACCGGCACGCGGGCCCAGGGATTGAGCTTCGCGAAGTCGCCCGTCTTCAAATCGTCCGTCATCATGTTCAGCTCTTCCCGCGGGACCACGATGCCCTTCTCGGCGAGGAAGATGTTCACGCGCCTCGGACTTGGCGCTGCATGTGTCTCGATGATCCGCAACTTCATTACCTCGCGTCTTGGGAATTATGCTGCGCACGCCATCGTTGTGGCGCTTCGAATTCGCCGGACCAGACGCCGCGTCGCGACGACCGGGCTTCGGCTTCTTCGTCGTTATAGCCGCCAAAGGCGACCGCCATGCCTGCCCGCACCATACTGGAATTGATATCGCGGCCGCCGGCCATGCAGCGAGCGAGAAGCCGACCATAACGATCTCGTTCGCTGACGTTGCATGTGACGATCTCGCCGCCGATGGTGCGGACGAGTTCGCTCTTGGCCTCCTCGCCGCAGTTCCATGTCAGGTCGCCCCGCGAACATGTCTGGCGACCCTCGGGCGCATCTATTCCCTGAAGCCGCACCTCGTTTCCACCCACGAACAGGCTGTCGCCATCGATTGGCCGGGCGCCGCCGCTGACGCTCGCCGGGATCGGTTCGTACTGGGCTCGGCGGAAGCGCCAATGGTCGCGGCCAATAAAAATGGCCGCCGCCGCGAGCGTTAACGTCAATCCGAGCCTTACATAAGTCCGCCAAGGCCTTACAGAGGCGTATGTTGGGCGCCTCGAGGACGCCCGCCGCCGCTTCGGCGGGATAGGTTGCATAACGAACCCCTCAACCAATTCCGCGAGACTTAAGTCTTGCTTTAACAAATTGACGCCAATTTACAGGCGGTGCGCGGCACAACCCCCGTGCGACCTCATCTAAAGGACGCAGCTCGCGGTATGGACGATAACGCCGATAGCGTCGAACCGGCAGCTGAAATGCCAGCTCGCCCGGCGCGACGAGGCCGTTCACGGGATGACCTCAAATCATTCCGGGATAAGCTCACGCACGGCACCGTCCATAAGCCGGAATTCGAGTACGAACTGCTCACGATGTTCGCGCGCAACGAGACGAGCGCGCCATTCGCGATGCCGGCGCTTTGCTTCATCTTTTACATCACGTCGATGTTCTGGGCGTCGTTCACCGAAGCGACGACGTGGATCGCCATCGTTTCCATCTCCCGCGTCTACATGCTCGACCAGTGCCGGCGGCTGCTTTCCATTCCGCGCACCGAAGTCAACGTCGGTCAGTGGCGCCGCCATTTCAACCGCATCGAACTCGTCAACGGGTTCGCGCTGGCGGCTTTCGCACTCATCGGCATCACGATCCACAATACCGACGGCGCGTCGCCAGCGACATTCTCCTCGCATGTCTTCATTTTCGCGACGTTGATGGTGGTCCTCGCGATCCGGATGACGTTCGCGTCGACACTCCCCCGGCTTTTCCTCGCAGGCACCGTTCCGATGACGGTCGCGGTCGCTGGCCGGCTGTTCACGCTCGGCGATCCGTTCTATTTCGCGCTCGCCTCGATGGCGATCGGCATTCATGTGTTCTTCGTCTATCTCGCGCGCGGATTGCACTCGACGGCGCTCGCCATGGTGGAGTTCCGCGCCGAGAAAGACAACCTCATCTCGGAACTCGAGGAAGCGAGCGCCATTTCGGACGAAGCGCGCCGCCGCGCCGAGGCTGCCAACAAAGCCAAATCGCGCTTTCTCGCGACCATGAGCCATGAGCTTCGCACGCCGCTCAATGCGATCATGGGGTTTTCCGAAGTCATGGAAAAAGAGCTGCTCGGACCGATCGGCAACGACATTTACCGCGACTACGCGCGCAGCATTTATCAGAGCGGTGATCATCTCCTCTGCATCATCAACGAGATTCTCGATCTTTCGCGCATCGAAGCGGGCCGCTACGATCTGCACGAGGAAACGATGCGCCTCACGGACATCGCCGAGGATTGCCAGCGCCTCGTCAAGATCAAGGCCGATGCGAAAGCCCTTGCGATCGTCGAAGATTTTGCTCCGGACTTGCCGCATATCTGGGCCGATCCGCGGGCGCTCCGTCAGATCTGTCTCAATCTGCTGTCGAACGCACTGAAGTTCACGCCGAAGGGTGGCCGCATCACGCTGATCGTGGGCCACACGCAGGATGGCGGACAGTTTCTGACCGTCTCTGATACCGGCCCCGGCATTCCCAAGGAAGAGATTCCGCGCGTTCTGCAGGCCTTCGGCCAGGGCTCGCTCGCCCACGAAACTGCCGAGGGCGGAACGGGTCTCGGACTTCCGATCGTTCAAAACCTCATCCATTTGCATGGCGGCACGTTCGATCTGCAGTCGGAATTGCGCAAGGGAACGGAAGTTACCGTGACGCTTCCGCCCCAGCGCGTGCTCCATGCCATTGCGCCTTTGCAGCCGCTTGGCCAGGAACGTCACCGCGATCCCGCGCCGCGGCCGGCGCGCCAGCCGCGCATGCGCATGGCCCCGGCCGGCGTTCCCGATCAAGTCGCCTACCGGGTTGCGGGCGATGCACGATAGTTGTTTTGCGTTTGAGGTTTGGCGTTCATGCTCGGCTTTCTGCTCGTGGTCATTCTAGGTCTCGGCTCGCTTCTCGCCGCGACCGTTTTCGGCGGCGTGAACCTCGATGCCGTTCCAGATTTGCCGATTGCCGCGACGGTGATTGCGATACTCGTCGCGATCTATATGGCGACGCTACTCAATCATCGCGGCGAACGGCGACTTGCTTTGTGGCCGACGCTCGCCGCCTGCATCTCGGGCGCCGTGCTCGTCGCGGGGGCTTTCAATAAGAGCACGCCGTTGGTCCTCGCAGACCTCTTCGCTGGAGCAACCGCTGCAGCAGATGCCCCTCCGACAAGGCGGGATGCGCCCGCATCCGTACGCCTCCGCCGCAACGACGACGGCACTTTTTTTGCCAATTCCGAAGTCAACGGACAAACGATGACGATGCGGATCGACAATGGATCGGCGACGGTCGTGCTCCGGCAATCCGACGCCGAGAAGGCGGGCATCGATATCAGCAATCTTGCTTTCGATACACCTCTCAAAACGGCGAACGGAACGAGCTACCTCGCCCCCGTTCGTTTGAAGTCGGTACGCATCGGACCCTTGGCAATCGACGACGTCGAAGGGCTCGTCGCGCGTCCTGGAACCCTTAACGAAAACCTGCTCGGTACAAGTTTTTTAAGACGTTTGGCGTCTGTTGAACTCTCGGCAAATTTTGCAACGCTTCGGCAGTAGAACGCCGATCACGATCTTGAACTGCTCTCTTGGACAGGAGCGTCTTGAATGTCATCGGCAACAGTCAGCCTCTTCGGTTCCTTCGCGCTCGCGGCCATCGGAGCAGCGGGCCTCGCCTATACGCTGATGCATCCCGGCGTTCTCGTCTCGGCGTTCGATCATGCGAAGGCGACGTCGGGCCTCTCCGCTCAGGCAGTGGCCGGTCAAAGCGATGACCCCGTCCTAGACGCCCAGGAAGCAACACTTGTTCAACCCGGCACTGTGACTTTGCCCGCCGGCGACTATGGGCACTTCCGGGCCGAGGCGGAAATCAACGGGCGCGATATCGATGTGATGGTCGACACGGGTGCTTCCCTTGTCGCGCTGACTTACGACGACGCGCGCCGGGCCGGTATTGTCGTGAAGCCCTCGGACTTCACGCACACGGCCCAGACGGCCAACGGTACAGCCCGCGTCGCGCCTGTCACAATTCCGCGCATCAGCATCGGCGACATAACGGTACGGAACGTGGCCGGGGTCGTGTCGGAGCGTGGCGCGTCTGAACGGACGCTGCTCGGCATGTCATTTCTGGGGCGGCTATCCCGTGTCGAAATGCGCGGTGGAACGCTCGTGCTGCAAGAGTAGCTTTCCCCATTGCCGCAATTTTACGTTCCACTATTCCACTATTCCGCCCTCAACATTGCTGATAGAGCGCAACCCGGAACCCCGCCCTGGTCTCAGCGCGTTAGGTTCCCGAATGAATCACGTTCGAGGAGAGGCATATGCTGCCGAAGCCACGCGCCGACCTAAAGCCGAATACCGCCGACTTTGAGCGCCTGCCCCTCGTCAAGCCCACAGGTTTTCGTGAATACGATGCGCGGTGGCTCTACCCGCAAGAAATCAACCTCATGGGCCTCAATGCCGTCGGGCTCGGCATGGCGACCCTCTTCGCCCGGCGCGGTGTTCCGAAGCGCCTCGTGGTCGGCCACGATTACCGGTCGTATTCCGCCGCCGTCAAACAGGCGCTGATGACCGGCCTCTTGGCCGGCGGCTGCGAAGTTCACGATATTGGATTGGCCCTTTCGCCGATGGCGTACTTCGCGCAGTTCGCACTCGACGTCGAAGGCGTCGCCATGGTGACCGCGAGCCATAACGACAACGGCTGGACCGGCATCAAGATGGGATTGTCGCGTCCACTGACGTTCGGGCCCGACGACATGTCGGAATTGAAGTCCATCGTTCTCAACGGCGAGTTCGAGGCGAAGACGGGCGGCCGGTATATCTTCGTGCCGGATCTCGCCGAGCGTTACATCAAATCGCTGACGGATCGTCCGAAGCTCAAGCGCCGCCTCAAAGTCGTCTGCGCGAGCGGCAACGGCACGGCAGGCGCCTTCGCGCCGCAGGTGCTCGAGGCGATCGGCTGCGAAGTCGTGCCTCTCAACACCGACCTCGACTACAACTTCCCGAACCACAATCCCAATCCCGAAGACATGAAGATGCTTCACGCCGTTTCGGCGAAGGTTCTCGAAACCGGCGCGGATGTCGGGCTTGCCTTCGACGGCGACGGCGATCGTTGCGGCGTCGTTGCCAACGATGGGCATGAGATTTTCGCGGACAAGGTCGGCGTGATGCTGGCTCGCGATCTTTCCGCGATCTACAAGAACGCGAAGTTCGTCGTCGACGTGAAATCGACGGGGCTTTTCTCGACCGACCCGGTGCTGATCGCCAACGGCGCGACGACGGCATACTGGAAGACGGGTCACAGCTACATCAAGCGTTATAATTTCGAGCACAAAACGCTCGTCGGCTTCGAGAAGTCGGGCCACTTCTTCTTCAACGAACCGCTCGGCCGCGGCTACGATGACGGGTTGGTGTCGGCCATCGCGGTTTGCGACATGCTCGATCGCAACCCGGGCAAGACAGTTGCCGATCTGCGGGATGCGCTACCGAAAACCTATGGTTCACCGACCATGTCGCCGCATTGCGACGACGAGAAGAAGTACGGCGTCGTCGATCGCATCACCGAACATTATACGCGCCAGAAGGAGAGCGGCGGACACGTCGCCGGACAGGCGATCCGCGATCTCATCACCGTCAACGGCGTGCGCGTGATGCTGGAAGACGGCACTTGGGGTCTCGTTCGCGCCTCCTCGAACAAGCCGGAACTCGTCGTCGTCGTCGAAAGCCCGACGTCGGAAGCGAACATGAAGGCGATCTTCAAGGACATCGACCAGCAGCTGGCGCGCTTCCCCGAGGTCGGCGAATACAATCAGAAGATCGCAGTCTGACCTTTGCGCCCGGCGACTCGCGTTCCGCGAGCCGGCCACCGGGCGCGGGGCTTCTTGGTTGACGCCGGCGCGGCCTTGTGTTGGGCGCTGGTGCTCAGCRCAGCAAGGTCCAAAGGAAGCGGGCGACGACGGTCGAGATGAAGACGGCGAACGCCAGTTCGAGCGTCCGTTTCGAAATGCCGTGCGCGACCTTCACGCCCCAGGGTGCCGTCAACACCGCGAGCGGGGCGATAACGCACGCACCGAGGTTGACGTAGCCGAGCGATAGCGGCGGCAAGTCCGCTTCGCCCCAGCCGGAAATGATGTATCCGGCGATACCGGGAACGGCGATGACCGTGCCGATACCGGTCGCGGTTCCGACGGCTCTCAACAGTGGCATGCCGTAAAGATTGAGCAGCGGAACAGTAAATGTCGCGCCGCCAATCCCCATCAGTGTCGAGATGAGACCGATGATGCCTGCCGCGCCCTCGAGCCAGGGCGGCCGCGGAAGCTTGTCGGCAATCTGCCAATCATCCCTGCCGAGAAACATTTTCGCGGCGAGTGCCGTGCCGAAGACGACCCAGATCCAGCGGAGCGCTTCGCTGCTGGCATAATACGCGATGACGATGCCCGCGATCACGCCGAGGACGATCCAAGGGCCCATGCGTTTCACAACGTCGATATCGACGGTTCCTCGCGCCCGAAATGCCGAGAAGGATCGAAACACTGTCGGCGCAATGACGCCGAGCGTCGTCCCGAGCGTGACGTGCATTCTGACGTCCTCTGGAACCCCCACAACCCCGAAGGCTTCGTAGAGCACGGGCACGAGGACACCGCCGCCGCCGATGCCGAGCAGGCCTGAGAGAAACCCGGCGAGGAGCCCCGCGACTGCGAGGAGCGCCAGCAACGCGATCAGATATTCCATCGAGATGGCGGCGGGCATGCTGGTTGCCTCACGCCGCGTCGGACTGGTCTTCGCGGCCGAGGCCGTGCTCGGCGAGAGCAATCGCATCCCGCAGCACGTCGACCGTGGCGGAAGGATCCGTCACTCGCTCGCTCAGCAGGCGACGGAACGCGCGTCCGCGCGGCTGGCCATGATAAATGCCAAGGATGTGCTTGGTGATGTTCGACAAGCGTCCGCCGTTTTGAATATGGCGTTCCGCGTAGGGAATGAGTTCGGAGAGCGCTTCTTCCCGTGAAGGCGCGGCGGAATTCTCGCCGAATATCCGGCTATCGACGTCTGCGAGAATGAAAGGATTTTGATAAGCGGCGCGGCCCAGCATGACGCCGTCGACGTGGTCGAGATGCGCGCAAGCTTCATCGAGCGTTTCGATGCCGCCATTGATGATGATCGTGAGTTCGGGATGGCGCGCCTTCAAACGGTAGACGCGCTGATAATCGAGCGGCGGAATTTCCCGGTTCTCTTTCGGCGACAATCCTTTCAGCCACGCCTTGCGCGCGTGGACGATGAACGTGCTGACACCGGTCGCCGCTACGACGTCGATAAAGCGTTGCAGGTCGGCTTCGGCATCCTGGTCGTCGATGCCGATACGGCACTTGACCGTCACGGGAACAGGCTGGCTCGCCCGCATCGCCGATACGCATGCGGCGACGAGTTCGGGCTCGGCCATAAGGCACGCGCCGAAGCGGCCTTCCTGGACGCGGTCCGAAGGGCATCCGATATTGAGGTTGATTTCGTCATAGCCAAGCTCGGCGCCGATGCTCGCTGCTTCGGCGAGCTTTGCCGTGTCCGATCCTCCGAGCTGCAAAGCGATCGGATGCTCAATGGGAGAGAAGCCAAGCAGGCGCTGACGATCGCCGCGAATGACGGCATCCGCCGTTACCATCTCGGTATAAAGCAGCGCACGCTTCGTCAGTCCACGGTGGAATACGCGGCAATGCCTGTCCGTCCAATCCATCATGGGGGCGACTGAGAATCTATGTGGTTGGTATTGCAAACCGGGTCCTGATTTCAGCGGGCATCGAAAGCTTGCAGATTGTCAGGCTCAAATGTCCGCGTTAGTAAACGTCCGCGCTAATGGGGCACGGAATAGTGTGAGTTCGCAGTGTGCGCAATGCGCTATGAATGCTTTGGCGGGCGCGGCGGCGCCCCCACTGGGGCGGACTACCGAACGTTGACGCATTAACTTCTATATCGTCTGACAGAATCAAGCCCGAATTCGAAGTAGGAATAACATCCGATGCCCGTTGCCAAACCAAAGGCCCTTATCATCGGCGCGTCCCGCGGTCTTGGCCTCGCGATGGTCGAGGAATATCTGTCGCGCGGCTGGGATGTCGTCGGTACCGTTCGGGGCAACGGCCGGACCGCATTGCACGAGCTGAAAGACAAGCACGGCACGGCGCTTCAGATCGAAGCGGTGGACATCGCCGAGCAGGATCAGATCGCGGCTCTTCGCGAAAAGCTCGCGGGCCAGACCTTCGATCTTCTGTTCGTCAATTCGGGCGTCGCCAACGGCCCGGGCGAAGCGGTGAGAAACGTTTCGACCGACGAATTCATCCGCGTGATGGTCACCAATGCGCTCGGCCCCATGCGGGTCATCGAGGCGCTCGACGACCTCGTGACGCCGACCGGCACGATCGGCGTCATGTCGTCCGGCCTCGGCAGCGTAGCCGATAACGAGGATGGCGGCTGGGAAGTCTATCGCGGCAGCAAGGCCGCACTCAACACGTTCATGCGCAGCTACGCCGCCGAACACCGGAAAGGCGGCCGATCTCTGGTGATCATCTCTCCGGGCTGGGTGCGCACCAACATGGGCGGACCTCACGCGACGCTCGACGTCAGCGAGAGCATTCCGCGCGTGGTCGACGTGATCACGGCGCAGTCAGGCAAGCGCGGCATCAGCTATCTCAACTATCTGGGCAAGACCGTCCGCTGGTGAGCCTGCTGCTAGGGCCTCGCCTTGACCGTTGAGCCAACAATGGCTGCCACGGGCCGTTATGCCTCGTGGCGTCGAAATTAGCACGCCTACTGCGCGAGTTTGCCGGCCTCGTGCTGACCCGGCCTCTTGAAACGCGAAGGGCCTCCAATCGACCCGCGTTCGCTGAGGGCGATTAAAGTACATTCTCAGCCGACTGTTCGCAATTACCATCAAGGTGCGTCGCCCATACGCTTGCCAGCGTACGCAATTGGCAAAGTAACGGGATGTACCAATGAACAAAAAAAACCAGAAAAGTCTCTTAAGCGGTCTCGGCAGGTCGACATTTTTTCTCTGCAGCATTGTCGCTTTTGCGCAGATCTCGGCGGTTTCGGCCGTCGCGGCCCCGGGAAAATCACAGAAACGTCCGCCGTTCGCTCTAGCGGAAGAGGGAAGCTTTTTCGTCAACGGGAAAGTCGTCACCACGCAATTCCCCAGCGCTGCAAGCGGCCCTGCGACACCTGGAAAGACGATCGTCAACCAGATGTATGTCCGCTACATGATCCCAAAGAAGGTGCGAACATACAAGACGAAGAACGGCAAGACGACGACAAAGACAAACGTGCCTGCCGTGATCTTCGTCCACGGTTCGGGACATACCGGCGCGACGTTCGAGACGACTCCGGATGGTCGCGAGGGCTGGGCAACGTATTTTCTCCGAGCGGGCTTTCCCGTCTACATCGTCGATCATGCTGGGCGCGCCCGATCCGGTTTCGATCCTAACCTGATCAATCGGGCAAAGGTCGAGTCCAATCCTGCGATCCTTCCAAACCTAGTGAAAACGACGATTGAGGGTGCTTGGACCGGTTTTCGCGTCGGACCTGAATATCCGGTTGCCTACCCGGGCACGCAATTTCCAATCGAGCAGTTCGAGCAATACGCTGCACAATTGGTTCCGAATACCGAGGTCACTCTGGACGGCCAAGGAAGCAACAGCACGGATGCGATTGTCGCGCTGTTGGACAAGATCGGACCGGCCATCATCATTGCCCACTCGCAGGGAAGCAGCTACGGCGTCAATTCAACAGTGCAAAGACCGAACCTCGTGAAGGGTCTGGTTCTCCTCGAAGGGTCATGTGCCGCGACACCGTCGGAGATTTCCTCAGCTTTTGTTCGCTCTCCCTACATGGCAATTATCGGGGACAACCGTCCGTCAGACCGAAACGTGCAGTGTCAAACCACTATTGCCTCAATCAACTCCGCAGGAGGAAACGCCAAGTTCTGGTTACTGCCCGATAGCGGTCTCCGGGGAAATACCCACATGATGATGATGGACAAGAATAGCGACGTGATTGCCAATAAACTGCTCGGCTGGCTGACTTCCAACATCAAGTGATCGACATGGTGAGCACCATTTCGTGAGGAAAATCGGCGGGGAGCCGCTAGGGTTGATGCCTAGCGGCTCCCGCCGTATGTTGTTGTAATCGAGCCCATGGCTGCGCTGTCTCTCCGCCTTTTGCGGAGTGCGCTGCTGCTGCGGCAATCGCAAGAATGCCGCCAATCAACGTCTATGGCGATGCCTTCACGGTTGAGCCGACGACGGCCGCTACGGCTTTTGAATCCGTGGGGCCAGGCTCGCGATCGGCGGGTTCGTCGGTGGTGCCCGGCGCATTCTCGATCTCGTCAAGCCATTTGGCCGTTCGCTCGAAATCCGGGTCGGCCTTGAAGCGTTCGCTTGGCGCGAAGCCTTCGGCACGGCTGATGGTCTGAGCGATCAACTTGCGGAATTCGGGAACGTCGAAATACGAGGCGTGCACGAGTTCCTTCCAGGTGAAGTACGTGCTGATCGCCGTGTCCGCAGTATGCGAGGGAACCGCAAACCTGATCTGCCCGATGGCGCGGCGAAACTTGGCAATCGACCGGCTCGCCGCTGCATTGCTGTAAGCCGTTATGAGGTCCGCGATGGTCGACGGAAGGCGCGGCAGGGATTTTTCGAGCCACATCGGGCGATCCAACGCTCCGATGGCAATTTCTCCTTCGGTGTCGTTACCGTAAGCGGCGCGCTTCACCTCGGCATTTGTGATGCGGTTCAAGAACATGCTCGCGACAGCGCTGATGAACGTTGCGAAAGCTTGAATGACGACCATCAGAAGAAGCGCGACCACGCCCAAAATCGCGGGAACGATGATCGCTGGTACAAACAGCGACCAGAACCAACGCTTCCGCCGATCCTGGAGGTCGGCTGCTCCGAGCGCCCATGATAGCTCGTCGGTCACGACATGAAGCAGGAGGCCGCTGTTGGTTGCAACGTCACGTCCGCCTCCACACAACGTGCCGCCGTCGCACGGGCGTCCCCTGGATTCAAAGAAGCGCTTCTTGAAGCGCATGCCCCGCTCGATGGCGTCGAGGTTCGGATATTGGGCTTCAAGTTGCTGGCGCTTTTCGCGATACTGCCGCCACGCCGCCTGGCGGTCCACCGGCGTCTGTACGGCGGCTCCGCTTTCCGTCGTTACGGCTTCACCATCGCCTTTGTGCGCGACCATGAGCTGCTCCCGGAGCGCGCTCAATGCCGCTTCGGCCTCTGGAGACGCATTTGCGTCGTAGATTTCGGTCTTGAGCCATTCGGCTATACCGACCATCGCGGGAGGTGACAGCAGAATGATAAAATAAATCAGCGGCAGCGTGATGACGGATAGCAGCGTGATCGACGAGACGGCGAAAGATTTGTCGAAAAAGTTCAACCGGGCGTCGGGCAGTAGCGCGAGGCCTTGGATCGCTTCATCTTCAGGATGAGACAACGGCAGCCAGCGCGACCCAAAGCTGGTTTTCGCGCGCCGGGTTATCCTCGAATGATAGTTCAGCAAGCTCCGGCTATCGAGCCAGCGCAGCGCTAAGTAGAATGTAAGCGCGGGCAGACTAGCGAGAACGCCGGTTGCAACCCATACGCGCGGAAAAGTTCTCCCGAAGATCGTCTGGTCGCCGCCGAGCTGGGTCGCCAGAACGTAGACGATGAACATCAAGAGCAACATCATCGAGGCGACGAAGATGACCTTGCGCATCAAACTCAGCCGAGTGAGAAGCCAAAGCTCTCGACGCAGCTTGAGAAACGGCGTGCCGACAGTAATCCAACGCTTGAGGTTCGCGAGCGGCCTCTTGCGGGCGGCATTGTCGAGCAAAGCATCGGAAAGAATCGAGCCGCCGTGGCTATGGCCGACGATGCAATAGGGCTCGCTCTTAGCTTCGAGCTCGCGCATGGTCTTGGTCAGCCGTTCGCCGGCGTCGCGCCGCTTCATTTCGCTGTTGTCACCGGCCCAGGCAAAGGGCAAGAAGTTCAGCTCGCCGTCACGCGCGTCGATGAGAGCGCGCATATCGTTTTCGAAGACGCTGCCTTTTTCCCACCATTGCAACTCGGGCGGAGGTCCGCCGTCGGGACCGGCAGCTGTCGGGGCCGCGAACGTGCCGTGTACCGCAATGATCGTTGCCAACGCCCCCTCCTCCGTCCCCACTCCGCAGTCGCCTGCAACCGCGATTGATCGCGTTCCGCGCTTGTTCGCTTTACGGGATTTTTGTCTCGCGAAAAATAGTGCTCACATGCCGGATTGGCGGCGGATGATGCCCCATAGGATCGAACGCGGCATCACAGCAAGCTGCCATCACACAACGAATCCAGGCACCTGTGGCTTCAATGCACTTGCCTCTCATTTGCGTGATCGACGAGCAGGAACGATTCCAATCCAACTCCGCCGCCGACTGTTTAGTCTCTATTCGAGAACAGCTGCGCCCAATGCGCCGTGATGGTTTGCCGCGATTTGGAGGCCATCTCCCTCTGATCCGACTTTCATCCCCCGATGAGAAGAGACTGCGGCTGCTGAAACCTGTTTTCTTCACGGAGTATTTGCGTGCTGACCAACTTGCGCGATACTAAAACCGAGGAAAAAAAGTTCAATGAGCCAACCGGCGTCTACCAATCCCCAGCGTTCCGTTATCCATCTTCTGCGTCGCGTCGATCAGTGCGCTGCCCAACTCTATTTGACCGAAAGCGCCGACAACGATCTCACGCTCCGTCAGCTTGCGATCCTCACCGCGATTTCACGTCAAGAGAACCTGAGCCAGACCGATCTCGTCGCGATCACAGGTATTGACCGCTCAACGGTCGCAGGTATCGTTAGCCGCCTCATTCGGAAGGGCCTTCTGGAACGCAAGCGTTCGCCGCTCGATGGCCGCGCCTACTGCGTCCGTCTTTCCAAGCGCGGCGCAAAGGCCGTTTCCGGCGCCGACCGCCTCTACTCGCGGGTCGAGAAGAAACTTCTCGCGTCGGTTCCTGCTTCAGAAGCGACAAAGTTCGCTTCGACACTCAGAACGATCCTCTCGGCGCACTCAGAAGACGCAGCATCCGCGTAGTGCTCTGAGTTTGTTCGCCATCCAAAGGTCGCCGGCAATTCATCCATAGAATGTCGGCGGCCGCGCGAATTTGCAATTGACGTGTCGCGATTGCCACCTATCATCCAAAAGTGATAGGGGATGAGGACTATGTTGCGCACGCAGTTGGATTGGCCGAATCCGTCGTCAGACGGCTTGGTCGAGTATTCCATCCACACATCCGATGTACACCCGCGGGACCGTTTCCAATATTGGTACGAGTCGAGCCGCCGGGTGTTGGGACCTTACGAGAACCGCCCCGATCAGCGGGCTGGTTTCGAAGGAGATTTGCGCTATCTTCCGGTGCCGGGGATGTCGCTCATCGTCTTCCGCTGCAACGGCATGCGCGCGTGGCGCACGGAACGTCAGGCCAACATCTTTGGCGATCTCGTTCATATCATCATGCCCCTCTCCGGCACGGTGAAGCTTCGGCAGGACGGTCGCGACGCGGAACTCGGGGCCGGAGACATCTGCCTCAGCGATGCTGGACGGGCATCTACGTTCATTCAATCGCCGCACGCCCGTTGCCTCGTTGTTGAATTCCAGCGGCGCGAGTGCGAGGCGCGTCTCGGTCCGCTCAGCCGGTGGACGGCGCGGCGTGTCGACGGCAAGCAAGGCGGTGGTGCGCTGGCTTCTGCATTTGCGAGAGTTCTTCCCGACCAGATCTCCTTCATGAGCACACAATCGCAGGCGGAGATCGCGCGGCAATTCCTCGATCTCGTCGCTTTGGCGGTGAAGGAAATGGAAGGCGTCGCTTTTTCCCACTCGTCGGCGCGGCTTGCGTCTTTGCTACGTCTCAAGGCGGTGGTCGATTCCAACCTGACGAACAGCAACGTAACCTGCGAAGAGCTCGCGGCCGCAGCGGGCATTTCGGTTCGATATGCCAATCAATTACTCGATGCGGAGCAAACTTCGCTGCAGAAGCTGTTGTTCAGCCAGCGCATAGAGAAATGCCAGGCGGCACTTGCAGATCCGGCGCAGGCGCATCGGCAGATCAGCGATATCGCGTACTCATGGGGCTTCGGTGACGTTTCGCACTTCGGCCGCCTCTTCAAGGCGATGACCGGTATGACGCCACGCGATTACAGGAAGCTCAATATCCTCGCCCGTTGACGAAATCTGAACGAAATTCTGGTACGATATGTGGCTTGCGGAACCTTCCGCAGGCCAATTTACTTTTGTTTCGTCCCGAGACCATCTGTGGTCAAAATTTCAATCTATAGAAGTGAAGATTGCGCGCGGGCGCATTGTAAAGGGTATCAGCCGGTAGGATCCCGTCTTGAGCGTGCAACAGGAATTGTTAGCCCGTGCCATGGCGCTTCGATCCAAGGCCGCAAGCAAGGCACATAGCCTTGCCATTCGCTATTCGATCACCCTCAGCCGCGTCGTGTTCTTCGGCTTGTTGCTGCTTCCGCTGCTCGAGCCCAACAGCTTCTACATCATCCGTGCCGGCCGCGTGAGCCTGCCCGCCGAGCAGGAGTTGCATGCGCGCTCAGAGATCGCCCCCATAGCTCCTTCGGTTTCACGGGGCGTCACCGCTGAAGCAGAGGCTCCCTCGGCGCCGGTCACCGGCGAACCGCCATCGGCGAAGACAATTGACAGTAAAGGCCCGGACTTACCCGCGACGGATTCGCCCGCTCCGTTGCAGCCGCTGAAGCCTGGAGATCCGCAGGCTGCCCCCGCTAAACCGTTGCCGCCTTCGAAGCAGGCCGCATTGCCTTGGACGGATGCGGAGATCGCGTCCGCGAAAGCCCAATGTGCGCAGCTTCTTGCAAACGTCACGGTTGTTTCGGAAGAACTTCCGCCGGCCCGCGAAGGAATTTGCGGCGCGCCGGCGCCTCGCGAACTCAGGAGTGTCGGCGAGAGCAAAGTGAAGATCGAGCCGCCTGCAACGCTCAATTGTCCGATGATTGCGGGCCTCAGCACCTGGATCACCGATAAGCTGCAACCCGCGGCTCAAAAGAACTTCGGTTCGCCCGTCGCGCGCGTGATCGCAGAATCCTACTCATGCCGAAATCGCTATGGCCTCGCGCGGGCGCCGCTCAGCGAGCATGCCTTGATGGATGCGGTCGACGTATCGGCATTCGTGCTGGCTGACGGAAGGATCATCCGCATTTCGAAAGGATGGGGCCCGACCGCCGGCGACCTGAAGCGGGCCGCCGCCAAATCCAGCGAGGCACCCGCCGACGAGAAGATCAAAGGCGACAAGATTCTTGTTTCGGCGTCCAAGCTCGGCGCACACGACATCGCAAAACAGGGCGAAGCAAAAAAGGGCGAAGACAAGCCGAAGTCGGAGGAAGCCGAGAAGGAGGCCGCGGCCAAACTCGCGTCGTCAACGTTCCTTCGTCAAGCGCACAATGACGCCTGCGATATTTTCGGCACCGTACTCGGGCCTGACACCAATGACGCGCACCGCGATCATTTTCATCTGGATATGAAAGTCCGGAAGTCCCAGCGCGGGCTCTGTCAGTAACTCCGCGTGCAAGACCGGATGTGCTCGTCGAAGCCGTTGCCGGGGCGCGTTCAGATTTTCAAAGCGATGACGCCCATGGAGCTGCGATGGCGATCGCCGATGTCGTACTCGACGAATGTGAAGCCTTGCGACTGGAGTAGCTGAACGAGCCTGGCGCGCGTGAAATGATGATAGTGCTCGATCTCCGCCCAATAGGGGTTTGTTCCCGTAGCATCGAGCGCTCGCCACACGATCGAATCCATGTTGAGCGATGAGAGGAAAAGCGCGCCTCCGCGCTTCATCATCCTGTTGATGACGCCGAGCGTTATTGCCGGAAATGGCGTGCGGTCCAAGACGTCGACCATGCTGACGACGCTGAAGCGGTCCTCGGCGGCGAGCGATTCCAGATCGCTGTGAGCCTCGTATCCGAACTTCTTGAGCTTCGCGACGCTCTCTTCGCTTGCGTCAATTCCGGCCGGGGAAAATCCCCATTCTGCGGCCGTGAAAAGGAGCGATGCGTTGCCGAAGCCGACGTCGAGCCAATCGCCGGACGGCGCATGGCGCGCGACGCGGGCCACGATTTTCGCCGACACCTTGCGTTGATTTTCGGCGTCCTTTCCGACCTTCTGTTCGGTCTTGGCCGCCGGAAAGACGATCTCGTGACCTTCCGGCGTCAGATAGCCTTCGGTGAAGACATGCGCGCAGGAACCGCAGCGGCACCATTTCAGCATCGGCGGAAGCATCGAGTTGTAAGCTGGATGATTCGTTATTCGCGCTTCATTTGCGCGCGAGATCTCGCGGCCTTCGCAAAGCGGGCAGGCTTCGTAGATTGCCCGAGGGCCTTGGGGCTTCGGCTTCATAGCCTCCACCAGCCGCGGAGTGGTCGTGGGTTCGACTACCGCAAAGGCCCGAGGGGCTTCACCCGATCGCATGATTTCCACCATCTTCTCAAAAGATGCTTCGAGGTTGCGTGCGTAGCGCGCTGAATCGAATATCGGCGCGGTATCTCTCATCGAAGCGAGCTTGCTCCGGATCCGCTCGAGCTTGCCTTTATCGCGTGCGAGTTCAAGCGCGAGTTCGGCATAGGCATCGAGGTCCGTGGTGATCAGTTCCGGAACGCCCATTGCGGCCAGGAGACTACCGGCGACGCGGCCGGAAAACGTTTCACCAAGGCATGTCAGAACCGGCAAGCCGGCCCAAAGGGCGTCGCTCGCCGTCGTGTGCGCGTTACAAGGAAGTGCATCCAAGAAGAGATCGGCGAGGCGCTGCCGCGCGAGATGCTTCTCGACCGGCATGCGATCCGCAAAAACCAAGCGGCTCGCATCGACGCCGCGGTTAGCTGCCTCTCGTTTCAAATTGTTGGCGCAGGTCTCGTTCGGAACGAGCAACCACAGCACGGAGCCTGGCACCTGCTTGAGCAAGTGCATCCAGACGTCGAACATCGTAGGGGTGAGTTTATAGCTGTTGTTGAACGAACAAAATACGAAGGCGTTTTCCGGTAAGCCGCAATCGGCGCGCGTTATGGGTTCATCGGAAATTTTCCGCTGCCCGTCGTTCGGCTGATAGGTATTCGGCAGCTGGACGATTTTCTCGGAATAGTCGGCCTGGTGCTCCATCGGCGCCACGATGGCATCGGCCACAATGTAATCGATGAAGTCGGCTCCCATCGTTGCAGGATAGCCGAGATAATTCACCTGGATCGGCGCCGGACGATAACTGAGGATTTCTGGACGGCCGTCCTTCGTATACCCTTTTAGATCGACGAGGATGTCGATTGCATCCGCGTTGATCGTCGCGGCCGCCTCACGGTGGGTCATCTCGCCAATTTTTCGGACGTGCTCAAATGCGTTCAGCATCCGCTGACGCATGGCGCTGCCGTCATCCGGGCTGAAGCAGTATCCGAAGATCTCGAAGCGGGTACGATCAAGCCTCTCCAGGACTTCGGAGAATAGAATTGCCGTCGCATGCTCGAAGAAATCGCAGGAGAGGAAACCGAGCCGGATGCGCTGCCCCGCTCCAAGACTGCTCTGATAGGTTTTGAAGCGCATCCGCTCCGGCACAGCCAAGGGCTTGATGTAGTTCCGAGCGGCTCTCAGTTGATCCGCACGCGTCGACGCCAGTGAAATGAGCTGGAATGGCGCGAGATGTATCGGCTTCGCCCGGAAGTTTTCAAGGCAATAGCGCTCCTCCTCGTCCATGCCGTCCCAGTCGCATTGGAAATGGAGCAGATTTAGAAATTCGAACCGGTTGACGAACGCGTCGGGCGCGCATTCGCGGCATTTTTTGAAGGCGGCCGTCGCTTCATCGTACTGCTGACGCATCTTGTATGAGATCGCCAGATTATAATGTGCGTGCGGAGAGATTGGGTCGAGCTTTATCGCGTGTTCAAGCGCCTGGATGGCACCTACTTCCATCTTCAGGGTGCGAAGCAAGCAGCCGACGCTGGTGTAAGCTTCGGCGCGGTCCGGCTCGATTGCGAGACCGGCCTGGTAACTCTCGAGAGCTTCTGCAACGAGGCCCAGTCCTTCGAGTGCGAGGGCCAGGTTGAAATGATAATCGGCGTTGTCTGGTTTGATGCCGGTGGCGCGGCGGCAAAGTTCTATTGCTTCGTCATATCGCCGGTCCTGACGCAGGAACGAAGCTAGCTCGTCGAGTCGCCGCGCAAGCTCATCGCTGTTCTTCGATTCTGCCTCGATCTTAGCTTCAATCGACGCCACGGGGCGTGACATCGCCGATAGTCGCCGGTCGAGACTGCGTGCTTCCTCGAAGTCCGGATCGAGTTGGAGGGCACGCCGGCAGTGCGCCGCCGCCGCTTCCACCTGCCCGGACTTCAGCATCAGATTGCCGAGCCTGACGAGCACGGCGGGCTGATCGGGCCTCAGTTCGAGCGCTTTGATATAGGTCGTTATCGCCTCAGGTTCGTTCTCAATCACCGTGAGGAGGTTGCCCAACACCGTGTGGACCTCGGCGTTCCGAGGCTGCAGCGCGAGACACTCCCGGCAGGCGGCGATGGCCTCATGGGATCGACGCATATCGCCGAGGATGATCGCGAGGTTGAGCCATGCCTCGTGATAATCGGGCTGATGGGCGACGCTTTGCCGGATGTATTCAACTGCGTCATCCGTTTCCTGCCGCTTATACGCGATGAGGCCCATGTGGTGCAGGCTTGGAGCATGAGTGGGCAGACGGGAGAGGACGCGCCGATGCGCAACTTCCGATTCCGCCAAGCGGCCGTTTTTGAGGTGTTCGACCGCCTGATGATAATCGCGGGCGGCCTCCGGATCGCCAACACGCTGAGGTGCGCTCCGTGACGTCGCGTGCGTAAGCCGCCGATCTCTTCGATTCATGCCGCAGTCCCGATTCGCATCAGCCTATAAAAAACGCCGGAGTCTGTTTTGACTCCGGCGTCCTGTGCGAGGCTTGCGGGTACCCGAAAGTCGGCTTGCGCCTATTCGGCCGGATGAAGCGGCGTCTCGTGAGATGGCGCCCGTGACCTGCGGCCGAGATCGGACAGCCAGCGGCAAACCACATAGAAAACGGGCGTGAAGATCAGACCGAAGAAGGTCACGCCGAGCATACCCGCGAAGACCGCGGTTCCGAGAGCCTGTCGAAGCTCGGCGCCGGCGCCGACCGCCCAAACCAGCGGCACCACGCCGAGGATGAACGCCAGCGACGTCATGATGATCGGCCGCATTCGCAACCGGGCCGCTTCGGTCGCGGCCTCGAATCGGGTGCGGCCTTGGGCTTCGAGTTGCTCCGCGAACTCCACGATCAGAATAGCGTTTTTCGCCGCTAGACCTATGAGAACGATGAAGCCGACCTGGGTCAGGATGTTGTTGTCCATTCCCCGGAGGATAACGCCCGAGATCGATGCGATGAGACTCATCGGGACGATCAGGATGACAGCCAACGGCAGCGTCAGACTTTCGAACTGCGCGGCAAGGACGAGGAACACGAACAGGACGCCCAGAGCGAACGCGAAGATGGCCGTGTTGCCGGCGCGGATCTGCTGGTAGGCGAGATCGGTCCATTCGTAGCTGAAGCCAGGCGGAAGCGTTTCCGCCGCGAGCTTCTGCATGATGTCGATCGCCTGTCCCTGCGAGTATCCGGGAGCCGCGGAACCATCGAGTTCGGCTGCCGGATAAAGGTTGTAGCGGGGAACGCGCGCCGGGCCCGAAATATCGCTCACTGTCGTGAACGAGCCTAGCGGAACGGCATCGCCGTTCGAATTGCGGACGCGAATGCTCAGCGCATCTTTCGCTTCCAGGCGGTAATCGGCGTCGGACTGCGCCGTCACGCGGAAGGTGCGGCCCAGCAGGTTGAAGTCGTTGACGTAGATCGAGCCGAGGTACGTCTGGAGTGCGGCGAACACTTCCGGGATACGGATGCCGAGCATCTGCGCCTTGACGCGATCGATGTCGAGATAGAGCTGGGGCGTCGACGTCTCGAAGAGCGAGAACACCTGCCGCACGCCCTGCGTCTGAGCCGCCTTGCCCATCATCGCGTTGACAGCCGCTTGCAATGCAGCCGAGCCGGCACCCGATCGATCCTCGACCATCATGCGGAAACCGCCGGAGCTACCAAGGCCGCGGACGGGGGGCGGCGCAACGACAAGCACTAGGCCTTCCTGGATCGCGGAAAACTTCTTCAAGAGCGCGCCCTGAATGGCTTTCGCCGACATGTTCGGATCTTTGGAGCGCTCTTCGAAGGGTTTCAGCGTGACGAAAACGGCGCCCGCGTTCGAGGCGTTGACGCGCGTTGCCCCCGAGAAGCCCACGATATTGACGGCGTGGGCGACGCCCGGGACGGTGAGCGCCATGTCAACGATGCGCTTATTGACCTCGTTGGTACGAGCCAAAGAAGCGGCAGGCGGAAGCTGGGTGATTGTGATCAGATAGCCGCCGTCCTGGTCGGGGATGAAGCCGACCGGAGTTTTGCGGAATTCGTTCAATCCGAATGCAATGAGCCCCGCGTAAAGGACCAGCATCAGGATAGAAAACCGGACGGCGCGGCCAGCCAGCCAGCCATAGCCGCTGGATAGCCGGTCGAAACTCCAGTTGAACAAATTGAAGAACGCGCGGATGGGCCACGTCAGTGGGCTGTGCTTATGCTCGGTCGAATGCGGCTTCAGGAGCATGGCGCAGAGTGCGGGCGACAGGGTCAACGAGACGATGAGCGAAATCACCGTCGCGCCCGCGATCGTCAGCGCGAACTGGCGATAGAACTGCCCCGAGATGCCGGTGATGAATGCCGACGGAACGAACACCGCACATAGAACGAGCACGATTGCGATGAGAGCCGAACCCACCTCCTCCATGGTTCGGTAGGAGGCCTCCCTGGGGCTCATTCCGTTCGCCATGTTGCGTTCGACGTTCTCGACCACGACGATCGCGTCGTCGACGACGATACCGATCGCCAGCACGAGACCGAAGAGCGACAAGTTGTTCAGCGAGAAGCCGAACATCTGCATCAGGAAGAAGGTGCCGACGAGCGAAACAGGGATGGCGACGATCGGGATGATCGCCGCGCGCCACGTCTGCAGGAAGAGCAGGACGACGATCACCACCAGAACGACGGCCTCAAGGATCGTGTGAACGACGGCGTCGACCGACTCCTGAATGAAGTCGGTCGGGTTGTAGACGATGGTGTATTCGAGCCCGGGCGGGAAGCTCTTCGCCATCTCCGCCATGGCTTGTTTGATGTTCTTCGCCGTATCGATGGCGTTGGAACCGGGCAGCTGGAAGACGCCGAGACCGACCGCCGCCTGCTTATCGAGATACGAGTTGATGCCGTAATCGAGCGCCGCCAGTTCGACTCTCGCCACGTCCTTCACCCGGACGACGGAGTTGGCGTTCTGCTTGACGACGATATTGCCGAATTCATTCGGATCGATTAGGCGGCCTTGCGTTTGCACCGTGATCTGGAATGCACCCGGCTTTTCCAGCGGCGGCTGATTGAGCACGCCGGCGGCCACCTGGACGTTCTGACCCTGCAGCGCCGTCACGACGTCGCTTGCCGTCAGCGCCAGCGATTGCAGGCGGTCGGGATCAAGCCAGACGCGCATCGAATAATCGCGGCCGCCGAAAACGGTAATCGAGCCGACGCCTTGCACGCGGGTCAGCGCATCGACGATGTTGACGCTCGCGTAGTTCGAAATGAAAAGGGTGTCGCGCGAGTTGTCGGGCGACAGCAGATGCACGACCATCATGAGGTCGGGCGACGCCTTCGCGACGGTGACGCCGATGTTGCGCACGTCTGCGGGCAGCCGCGGCAGCGCGATCGACACGCGGTTCTGCACCTGAACCTGCGCAATATCGAGATTGGTGCCGATGTCGAAGGTGACGGAAATCGAGAAGCGGCCGTCATTCGTCGAGTTCGACGATATGAAGAGCATGTGCTCGACGCCGTTGATCTGCTGTTCGAGCGGCGTCGCGACCGTCGCGGCGACGACTTCCGCGCTGGCACCCGGATATTGCCCCGTGATGTTCACCACCGGCGGCGCGATTTCCGGATATTGCGCGATCGGCAGGCGGGTAAGGGATACCAGGCCGATGATGGTGAGCACGATGGAAATAACGGCCGCGAAGATCGGGCGGTCGATAAAGAAGTGCGAGATGCGCATTGGACGGGCCGTTCTTTATTGGGTCCGGACCGTCTGGTCCTTCGGAGTGGAAGCGTCAGCGGATGCCTGCTGCGGCGTGACTTTCGCGCCGGGCCGGATGCGCATCAGGCCGTTCACGATGACCGTGTCGTCGGGCGAGAGGCCAGCCGTCACGACGCGCAGTCCATCGACCAACGGCCCGAGCGTGACGTATTTCGGTGTCGCGACATTGTCGCTGCCGACGGCATAGACGAACTTGCGAACCTGCTCGGTGCCGATGGCGGCATCGGGAACAAGTAGCGCCTCTGCCGGTTCGGAAGCCACAATCCGGATACGTCCGAACATGCCCGGCGTGAGGCGTCCGTCGGCATTCTTGAAGACCGCGCGGCCGCGGATCGTGCCGGACGACTTATCGATGGCGTTGTCGACGAAGTCGATCTGACCTTCGTGGACGAAGTCCTTTTCATCGATAAGCTTCAGCTGAGCGGACATGCTCAAGCCACGACCGGCGCTGTCGGCCGCCTTCGCCGACGCAGCCTTCAGGTAACGAAGGTATGACGCCTCATCCATAGTGAATTCGAAGCGGATCGGATCGACCGAGGCGATCGTTGCGAGCAATGTCGTGCTTCCGGCCGTTCCGCCGGTCACGAGGTTTCCGACCGAGACGCGGCGATCGCCTATTCTTCCGGCGATCGGCGCGGCAAGCTCGGTGAAATCCAAATCGAGAGCGAACTGGCGGGACGCGGCCTTTTGCGCGGTCAGATTGGCTTCGGCGACGCGCTTCGCCTGAAGGCGTTGATCGAGCGACTGCTGCGTGATCGTGGTGCCGCGAACGAGACTTTCACCGCGCTCCAAGTCAGACTGAGCAAAGGCAACGTTCGCCTCCGCCTGGGCGATGGAGGCATTCGCCTGGTCCAACGCCGCCTGGAAGGGCCGGCGGTCGATCGTGAAGAGCGGATCGCCGACCTTGACCATCTGGCCATCGGTGAAGTGGATCGTGTCGAGGTAACCCGAAACGCGCGCGCGCACTTCGACGAAGTCGAGAGCAACAAAACGCCCGACGTATTCATCGTAGTCGGCGACGATTTTCTTCGTGGGCTTGGCCACGGTGACTTGCGGCGGCGGCGGAGGCGCAGCTTGAGCCGCGGATTTCTCTTCGCTGCATGCGGAAAGTCCCGCCGATAAAGTCAGCAGAACTGCAGCGATTGCGGCGGACCGTTGGAACACGGGTTCTGTCTCCGTCTTATAGATTTGAAATCAGCGCACGAAGGAACCGATTGCGTTCCATATCGAGCGCCAGCGTCAGTCGCGCCGAGCGAAATCGCGCTCGGCCCGCGTGAATTGTCCTTCTGATCCCACCCCGAACGGGCGCACGCCAGTAGTTCAGCGCGCGTTAAGTACCGGGTGACAGAGATGACAGAGTCATGTTACCCGGTACCGACCGGTAACATACTGCTACCGATCGGTAACATTCTCGTCAAGGGCGCATGAGCATTGCGCAGGAGAAAGATTTGCGCAGCGCTGGCGAATCAGAGGCGGTCGCCGAGGGGCAACTCGCTGTCAAATCACCCCGAGAGCGAATTTTGATCGCAGCTCGCGATCTCTTCTACCGGCACGGCGTGCATGCCGTCGGCGTGGAGGCAATCGCCGAGACGGCGCTCACAAACAAGATGACATTGTACCGTCATTTCAAATCGAAGGACGAGCTTATCGTCACATACGTCCAGCAGCTCGCAAATGAAGGCGATAACATACTCAATCGCATTCTGGCCGAGAACGCAGACAACCCGCAAAAGCAAGTCGATGCCTGGGTCGATTTTGTCGAAGACGTGCTGACGAACAAGTTGGAGCGCGGCTGCGCGCTGGCGAATGCCGCCGTCGAACTCGATACCGGCCACCCGGCCCGCGCCGTGATCGAAGCCTACAAACAGCGGAAGCACGACCGCCTCGTCGGACTATTCCGCGCCGCTCGATATCGCGACCCCGATTTGCTCGCCGATGAAGTCTTTCTTCTGTTCGAGGGTGCGCGGATCAGCATTCAATGTGGCGGCAAGGGTCCGGCGTCGCGCGTCGTCGGGATGCTGCGCGGACTGCTCTCGTCGCGGCCGAGGTTGGTCGATGCCTAAGCTGCGATCCGCATTGTTTCCGCGCCACGCGAATGCGTCCTGGTCGCTGAGCACAACTGCCTAGGTACTAGGCGTTCAGCACAAGCAGCTGGCAGCGCAATCATCAACACCCGAAGATTTCCCGCATTTTTCCGGCAAGAAAGCCTTGGCACGGCCCATGCAGAGCATGGTGCATAACGCCTCTAGGGTTCCGGCTTCACAAGCGTCAGGTCCGAGAGAGGCTCTCCCGCCTCGCGTGACGCGCGGCGGAGCCACGGCGGGATAAAAGCCCGGGAGACCTACACCGCGAGTTGCTCCGGCGCTCGAACGGACAGGCCTCCCTCCGCGCGCTCTCACGGCGCTCATCCGAGGTCTTCCGCTCCTGTCTCGAAGTTCCTTGCGGCCTCACTGAGTGGTCAGCACAAGGACAGGGGTTGGCGATGCGCTTTTCCGTCAAGCAAATTTTGAAGGCTGCGATCGGCCTCGCGGCCGTGACAGGGTTTGCCCTGTCGCCTGCACATGCCGCCGAGAAAAAAGACTTCAAGGTCGCCTGGTCGATTTATGTCGGCTGGATGCCATGGGGCTACGCGGCCGATTCCGGCATCGTGAAAAAATGGGCCGACAAGTACGGCATCAACATCGACGTCAAACAGTTCAATGACTACGTCGAGTCCATCAATCAATACACGGCAGGCTCGTTCGACGCGGTCACCGTGACGAACATGGATGCCCTCTCCATTCCGGCCGCCGGCGGCGTCGACACCACGGCCGTGATCGTCGGCGACTTCTCGAACGGCAACGACGCCGTCATCCTGAAGAACAAGGACAAGCTCGCCGACATCAAGGGCCAGAACGTCAATCTCGTCGAGTTCTCGGTCTCGCACTACCTGCTCGCGCGCGGTCTCGAAACTGTCGGGCTCGCCGAGAAGGACCTGAAAGTCGTCAACACATCCGACGCCGATATGGCGGCTGCCTACAAGACACACGACGTCACGGCCGTCGTGACGTGGAAGCCAATCGTCTCGACGATCCTTGAATCTCCCGACGCGAAGAAGGTCTTTGATAGCTCGCAAATTCCGGGCGAGATCATCGACCTCATGGTCGTCAATACGGCCGTGCTGAAAGACAACCCGAAGTTCGCGAAGGCGCTTGCCGGGATCTGGTACGAGACGCTTGCGACGCTGAAAGACGGCACGGTTTCGAAGGAAGCCATGGCCAAAGCTTCGGGTACCGACCTCAAAGGCTTCGACGAACAGCTCGCAACGACGAAGCTGTTTTCAGATCCGAAAGACGCCGTGGCCTTCACCACCGGAAAAGATCTGAAGACGACGACCGAACGCGTCTCCAAATTCCTGTTCGAGAAATCCCTGCTCGGCAAGGACGCGAAATCCGACGGCGCGATCGGCGTCGAGTTTCCGGACAAAACGGTCTTCGGCGACAAAGCGAACGTCAAGTTCCGGTACGACGCGACGTTCATGAAAGAAGCCGAAGACGGCAAGCTCTGATCGGCCGCATCTCGCAAAGCAAACTGAAGGAGGGCGGCCGCATGCGCGCTATCAACTTTCGACCGGACAAGACCTGGCGCCTTGCCCTCGCCTTCCTGCCATTTGCATTGCTCCTACTCACCTACATTATCGCTTCCGACATTCGACTGACCGAAAATCCGAACGACAAGCTTCTCCCGTCGTTCGCCAAGATGGGCGAAGCGATCGACGCCTACGCCATGAAGCCCGATACCCGCACAGGCGACCATCTGCTTTGGGCAGATACGGCGGCGAGCCTGACGCGTCTCATCGCCGGGCTCGCGATCTCGACGGCGATCGCGCTGGTTCTCGGCATCGTCATCGGGGTTCTGCCGGTGATGAGCGCTACACTCGGGCCAGTCGTGGCGGTGTTATCGATGGTGCCGCCCCTTGCGCTCCTTCCCATTCTTTTCATCGTCATGGGACTTGGCGAAGCCTCGAAGATCACCCTGATCGTCGTCGGCACGTCGCTGAAACTCATTCGCGATATCGCGCTTCGGGTCGAAGACATTCCGCGCGAGCAGCTCATCAAGGCGCAGACGCTCGGCGCATCGACGCCGCAGATCGCGTTGCGCGTCGTGCTGCCGCAAATCCTGCCGCGACTGATCGATTCCGTTCGGTTGGAAATCGGTCCGGCGTGGCTCTTCCTGATCGCGGCCGAGGCGATCGCTGCTGATGCCGGTCTCGGCTACCGCATCTTCCTCGTTCGCCGGTATCTCTCGATGGATGTGATCCTGCCGTACGTCGCGTGGATCACGCTTCTGGCGTTCGTCATGGATCTTTCTCTGCGGCTGCTTCAACGCAAGTCGTTCCCATGGTTTGCCGAAGCGAGAACAGCATGAACGCCATCGTCTTCGACAAGGTTTGGAAAGAATACGGCGATCACGTCGTGCTCGAGCAGATCAATCTCGAGATCGAGACGCGCTCGTTCGTGGCGCTGGTCGGGCCATCGGGATGCGGCAAGACAACATTCCTGCGATTGCTCCTCGGCGAAGAGCGGCCGACGCGCGGAAGCATTCTCGTCGAAGGTGTGCCGCTCAAAGCGGAGCCCGACGCGGACCGTGGCGTCGTCTTTCAGCGCTACTCGGTGTTTCCGCATCTGACGGTTCTCGGCAACGTCATCATCGGCCGGGAGTTCGAAAAGGCCGGTGCGCTCGGCCGCTTATTCGGCCGCGCGCGCAAACAGGCGGAAGACGACGCGCGCGAGCTTCTTACCGCTGTCGGCCTCGCCGGTCAGGAAGCAAAATATCCGTCCGCGCTTTCGGGCGGAATGCAGCAGCGCCTGGCACTGGCACAGGCGATCATGCGGCGGCCGAAGGTGCTTTTGCTCGACGAACCTTTCGGCGCGCTCGATCCCGGCATTCGGTCCGATATTCACGTGCTGATGCGGCGGATCTGGAATGAATCGTCCCTCACAGTCGTGATGGTCACGCATGACCTCAGCGAAGCTTTTGAACTCGCCACCCGCATCGTCGCATTCGAGCGGCCGCGCAACCGGCCCGAGGAACTCGAGCGATATGGCGCCAGGCTATCGGCCGACATTCCGACACCGCCTCCGACGGCACCTCTGCTGCCGAAGGGCGCGACGATCACCAAGGATATCGAGATCTGGCCGAAGAAAGTTGCAGGGAGCCCAGGCGTTCTAACGCGTCACGGGCATTCTGCTCCGCGCTCTTAGGTCTTCACACTCCGCGAGGGACGACCCTCGGCGGCTTCTCACAAACCCGGGACGGCCCGGACTGGCGCACCAGCCGCGTTCCCTCATGGGACGCTGCTGTGCTGGGAGAGAGAAATGGGGAATTCGGTCTACGGGGATGCGCTGCCAGGAGGCAAGCACTGGTCGCTGCTGATGCGCCGAAACATGCGGCTGCGCCTGACCGATGTGGAGGGCGGCGCCAACATCGGCATGCTCTTCTACAATCCGCAGAATTTGCTCGAGCGCTACAACGCGCCCGACACGCTGAAATGTCAGCACACGTTCAAGCTCACCGTCGGTCATTGCCTTTACTCGGATATGGGCCGCATCTTTTGCTCTGTCGTGTCGGATACGTTCGGCTGGCACGATACCGTAACCGGCAATACGACGAAGGCCATCGTCGCGCGGAAGTGGGGCGAGAAGAACTATCAGACGGCGCGCAATGACTGGCAGCAGAACGGCCACGACAGCTTCCTCGTCGAGGGAGCGAAGTATGGACTTGGCCGCCGCGACTTGGCGGCGAACGTCAACTGGTTCAGCAAGATCGCCGTCGCGTCCGATGGCGCGATGTCGCTCGATACTTCGGCTGCGAAGGCCGGCGCTCAGGTCGAATTGCGCTTCGAGATCGATACGCTCGTTCTCTTACACACCTGTCCCCACCCCTTGAACCTCGCGAATACCTACCCCCGAAAACCGGTGCACTTCGAGATCTTCGAGGGGCCGCCCGCGGCGCTCGATGACCCCGCGCGGCTTTCCGCGCCCGAGAATGCGCGCGGTTTCGAGAACAACCGCATCTTCCTCGCCGGCCGCTGTGGAGACGCGCATCAATGATCAAAGAAAGCACGCTTCGCGAAGGTGACGCAATCTATCGCCGTATCGTTCCGGCCGGCGAATATTGGATGCACGTTGTCTGCGAGGGCGAGACGCTTCGCCTTCTCGATCTCGAAGGCAATCAGGCGGCGGATACTCTGTTCTTCAACGCCGACGATCCGGCGGAACGCTACTCGGCGTCCGATACCATTCGCGAGCAAGGCAATATCTATCTCACTGCCGGTTCGGTGCTCCGTTCCGATATCTGCCGTCCGATGCTGACGATCACGGCCGATACTGTTGGCCGCCACGATACACTTGGCGGCGCCTGCGCGACGGAGAGCAACACCGTTCGCTACGCGCTCGAGAAGAAATCGATGCACGCATGCCGCGACAGCTATCTGCTCGCGATCGCCGAGAACGAGCAGTACGGCCTTTCGAAACGCGACATCGGGCACAACATCAATTTCTTCATGAACGTGCCTGTTACGCCCGACGGCGGACTGACGTTCGAGGATGGTCTGTCGGCGCCCGGCAAATACGTCGAGATGACCGCGCACATGAACGTCATCGTGCTCATCTCGAACTGTCCGCAGCTCAACAATCCTTGCAACGCCTACAACCCCACGCCGATCGAAGTTCTCATCTGGGGTAAGGGGGTCTGACGTCCATGTTCCGCAAAGTCCTGATCGCCAACCGCGGCGCCATCGCCTGCCGTATCATCAGAACGCTCGACCGCATGGGGATCGCGAGCGTCGCGGTCTATTCCGAAGCCGATCGCCATTCGATGCATGTCCGCCAAGCGGGTGAAGCCGTCGCCATCGGCGCATCACCTGCGGCCGAAAGCTATCTCAAGTTCGACGCCATCCTCGACGCTGCGAAGAAGACCGGCGCGGAAGCCATTCATCCGGGCTACGGATTCCTGTCGGAAAATCCCGATTTCGCGGATGCGTGCGAAGCGGCTGGCCTCGTGTTCATCGGGCCCAAGGCGGAGCACATGCGCGCCTTCGGGTTGAAGCACAAGGCGCGCGAGCTTGCGTTTGAGGCGAACGTGCCGTTGGCGCCGGGCTCTGGGCTCATCCGCGATGTCGAACACGCCAAGAGCGAAGCGCAGCGCATCGGCTATCCCGTGATGATCAAGAGCACGGCGGGCGGCGGCGGCATCGGGTTGCAGCTCGTATCGGCGGCGGATGAAATCGCACCGATGTTCGAGCGCGTCGAACGCCTCGCTCGCAACAACTTCAAGGACGCCGGTATCTTCATCGAGAAGTACGTGGCGCGCGGCCGCCACATCGAAGTGCAGATTTTCGGCGACGGCCGCGGCAACGTCGTCTCGCTCGGCGAGCGCGACTGCTCGGCGCAGCGGCGCAACCAAAAGGTCATCGAGGAAACTCCTGCGCCAAACCTCCCCGAGAAGACGCGCGCGGCGCTCTGGGAGACAGCGCGGCGCCTCGGCCAGTCGGTCAATTACGAAAGCGCGGGCACCGTCGAATATCTCTTCGATGCCGAGACGAACGAGTTCTATTTTCTCGAGGTCAATACGCGGCTTCAGGTGGAGCACGGCGTGACCGAGGAAGTCGTCGGCGCCGATCTCGTCGAATGGATGGTGCAGCAGGCGGCGGGAGAATTGCAGCCGCTCGATCAATCCAAGATTTCCCCAACGGGTGCGTCGATCCAAGTCCGGATTTATGCGGAAGATCCTGCGCGCGATTTCCGGCCAAGCTCCGGCCGGCTGACGGACGTTTCCTGGCCGCGCGGCGTGCGCATCGAGACGTGGGTGCAGAGCGGCTCGGATGTTTCGCCCTACTACGATCCAATGATCGCAAAGATCATCGTCAAAGGATCGTCACGCGACGAGGCGCAGGCGCGACTTCGATCGGCGCTCGATCAAACACGGATCGGCGGTCTCGAAACCAATCTCGATTATCTGCGTCAGCTCGCGGGCTCCAGCGTCTTCGCGAAAGCTGAAATGCTGACGCGGACGCTGCAGACATTCGCCTACAAAGCGGACACCATCGAAGTTCTGTCGCCCGGCACGCAGACGACGATCCAGGACTGGCCGGGCCGCGTCGGCTATTGGGCCGTTGGCGTGCCGCCGTCGGGGCCCATGGATGCGCAGTCGTTTCGCTTAGCCAATCGCATCGTCGGCAACGATGAGGGCGCGGCCGGGATCGAGACAACGCTCGCGGGGCCGTCCCTCAAGTTCAACACCGACGCCGTGATCTGTCTCGCGGGGGCGGAGCTGACGGCGACGCTCGACGGCGCGCCTGTCGCCTACTGGGAAGCCATTCAGATCAAGGCCGGGCAAGTGCTGAAGATCGGCGGCGTGAAGGGTCCAGGCGTGCGCGCCTACATCGCCGTTCGCGGCGGGATCGACGTTCCGTCTTATCTCGGAAGCAAATCCACGTTCACGCTCGGCAAGTTCGGCGGCCACGGCGGACGCGTATTGATGACGGGCGACGTGCTTCATATCGGCCGCGACGCGACGAGCTTTCCTTCGGCGCGTCTTCCGGCAGAGCTCAAGCCTCGCCTCGTCCATACCTGGGACATCGGCGTTCTCTACGGCCCGCATGGCGCACCGGATTTCTTCGCGCCGGAATACATCGACACGTTCTTCGCGAGCGATTGGGAGGTTCACTACAATTCCAATCCGACCGGCATTCGGTTGATCGGACCGAAGCCCATCTGGGCACGCACCGACGGCGGCGAAGCCGGGCTTCATCCGAGCAATATTCACGACAACGCCTATGCCATCGGGACGATCGATTTCACCGGCGACATGCCGGTCATTCTCGGCCCTGATGGTCCGTCGCTCGGCGGCTTCGTGTGTCCGGCAACCATCGTGCAAGCCGAGCTTTGGAAGATGGGTCAGCTTCGGCCGGGCGACAAAGTCCGCTTCACGCGTCTTTCTCCTGCCGAGGCGGCCGCGCGCCTTGCCAAGCAGAACGCAGAGATTGCAACGCTGAAGTCTATCACCGCTCCGTCGTTTCCGCATGCGAAGTGGGGCGCGGATGACTGCGTCGTCGGCGGCCGCGAGGCGTCCGGCGACAAGCCGCGCGTCGTTTTTCGCCGCGCGGGCGATGCTTACATGCTCGTCGAGTACGGCCCGATCATCCTCGATTTCACGTTACGCTTCCGCGCGCACGCTTTGATGACTGCTCTCGAACAGCGGAAGCTGATGGGCATTCTCGACCTGACGCCGGGTATCCGGTCCTTGCAGGTCCATTACGATAGTACGGTGCTGCCTCTCGAAGATTTACTCGCGGAGCTTTCGCGTATCGAAGATACACTCGGAGATTTGAGCGACATCGAGGTGCCGTCGCGCATCGTGCATCTGCCGCTGTCGTGGAACGACCCCGCGGTGCAGAAGACGATCGACAAATATATCCAGGGCGTCAGACCGGACGCACCGTGGTGTCCTTCCAACATCGAGTTCATTCGCCGCATCAATGGTCTCGATTCAATCGAGGACGTGATGCGGATCGTGTTCGACGCCACCTACGTCGTTCTCGGACTTGGCGACGTGTATCTCGGTGCGCCGGTCGCGACGCCGGTCGACCCGCGTCATCGTCTCGTCACGACGAAATACAATCCGGCGCGAACGTGGACACCCGACAACGTCGTCGGCATCGGCGGCGCTTACATGTGCATCTACGGCATGGAGGGCCCCGGCGGTTATCAGCTCTTCGGCCGGACGTGCCAAGTCTGGAACACGTATCGCACGACGGAAGACTTTGAAGCCGGGTCGCCGTGGCTTTTGCGGTTCTTCGATCAGATCCGCTTCTATCCGGTCTCGTGCGAAGAGCTGGCGAAGTTCCGCGACGGCTTTCTTGAAGGGCAGGCAAACGTCAAAGTCGAAGAGACAACGTTCCGTCTCAGGGACTATCAGGCTTTCCTTGCCGAGAACGAAGAGTCGATTGGCGCCTTCAAGTCGCGTCAGCAGGCGGCCTTCGAGGCTGAGCGGGCGCGCTGGCAGCAAGTCGATCAGGACGGTGCGGCAGGCGCAACCGACAGCGGCGTCGAAGAGGATGCGACCGCCGTTCTGCCGCCTGGAGCCACCGCCGTCGAAAGTCCCGTTCCCGGCAGCGTCTGGAAGGTCCTCGTCGAGCCCGGAACCCGGGTCGCCGAGGGCGAGACGCTGATAATCGTCGAATCGATGAAAATGGAGATGGCCGTGCCGGCGCCGCAAAGCGGGGTCGTTCACGAAGTGCGCTGCGTCGAAGGGCGCCCTGTGGCCCTTGGCCAGGCTCTCGTTATCTTAACAGAGCCACATGCGGAGGCGACGGCGTGACCCTATCGCTCGACATCGCAAACCTCACCGCCCTCTACGAGCGCGGAAAGACGACACCCGAAGCAACGGTCGAAGAGGTCTTCGCTCGGATCGGAGACAAGGGCGTTGCGCCCGACTGGATCGCGCTTCGCGATAAGGAGAGCGTTCTCGATAGAGTTCGCCGCGCACCGCGCGGGGCCCTTTACGGCATTCCATTTGCCGTAAAGGACAACATCGATGTCGCCGGTATGCCGACGACGTGCGGTTGTCCGGCTTTCGCCTATGTGCCCGAGCGTTCGGCGACGGTCGTCGAGCGGCTCGAAGCTGCCGGCGCCATCCTGATCGGCAAAACGAACCTCGACCAGTTCGCGACCGGGCTCAACGGCACGCGCTCGCCTTACGGCATTCCGGCGAACGTCTTCAATGCGGACTACATCTCCGGCGGCTCGAGCTCGGGTTCAGCTGTCGTCGTCGCCGCGGGGATTGTTTCGTTTTCCCTCGGGACAGACACGGCGGGATCGGGCCGCGTTCCGGCGGCCTTCAACAACATCGTGGGTCTGAAGCCGACGAAAGGCATCATCTCGACACGTGGTATCGTGCCCGCATGCAAGAGCCAAGATGCGGTTTCGATTTTTGCGCTCACCGTTTCGGACGCCGCGAAGGTTGCAGAAATAGCCGTCGCCTTCGACAAGGACGACTGCTTCGCGCGGGCCGACGCCCCGCCATTCGCCGTCGAGGATTTCGCGCGTCCGCTGAGAATTGGCATTCCCAATGCGCCGCTGTCGTTCTTCGATGATGGCGAATACCGGCGCCTCTATCATCACACGATCGATCGCCTCGCCGGGCTCGGCGCCGAGATCACCCCCTTCAACTTCGCGCCATTTCGCGACACCGCAGCCATGCTGTACGACGGTCCGTGGGTCGCCGAGCGGCTGTTCGCCGTCGACGACATGAACGATGATGATCTTCATCCCGTCGTTCGCGACATCATCCATAGCGGCCGGAATAAATCCGCGCTCGCGACATTCGAGAGCTTCTATCGTCTTGCTGAATATCGCCGCGCGGCGGACGCCGAGTGGAACCGCATGGACGTGATGGTGCTGCCGACGGCGGGCACGACGTACAAGATCGCCGATATGCTGGCCGATCCTGTTCGCCTCAATTCGAACCTCGGCGCGTATACGAATTTCGTCAATCTTCTCGACCTCTCGGCGCTCGCAGTTCCCGCGGGCTTTCGCGAGGACGGCATCCCGTTCGGCGTTACACTGATCGGGCGCGCGTTCGCCGACGGACAACTCGCGGCGATCGGTGATGCTCTTCACCGCACGCTCGATGGTGCGAAGCTTGGCGCGACGCAGGCGGCATTATTGGATGCCGCGCCCGTCGCCGCTAAGCCCGCCAAGAAGAAGACGGTCGAGGTCGCAGTGGTCGGCGCGCATCTCAGGGGGCAGCCACTCAACAGCCAGCTGACCGAGCGCGATGCCATCTACCGGGAGACAGCGCGCACAGCGGCCGGATACCGGCTTTACGCCTTGCCGGGGACGACCCCGCCGAAGCCGGGACTCGTTTTCGAAGGCACCGGGCCGGGCGCGATCGAAGTCGAAATCTGGGAAATGGACGAGGCCGCGTTCGGGTCGTTCGTGGCGCTCATACCGGCCCCGCTCGGGATCGGGACGCTTGTGCTGGAAGGCGGCCGACAGGTGAAAGGCTTCCTCTGTGAATGCCATGCCGTTCGCGGCGCCGAGGACATTACGGAGTTCGGGGGCTGGCGCGCCTGGCTCGGCCGGACGGCCGTCGCCTGATCCGGCGGCGCTCAGATGAAATAAATTGCTGCGAATACCGTGTTTTAGGCCGCGGTTCGCCCGCGCGCGGCCGCGCCTTGCGAAATAGATGACCGCTCCACCATATTAATGTAGTCTTTTATTTTAGATTTAGCGTCCCGGACGCATGAGATCGCCTTTAAGGCGCCAAGCGAGGAAACGATGCGCAACAGAATACTCCGCTCTACGATTGTTGCCGGACTGACAGCAGTCCTGGGGATGATCACGGTTCAGTCCGGCGCGCGAGCCGACGACACAGCTGTCATCTGGGACAGCATTCGGACAGATCTCTTCGGGACGCGCGACGTTGCGGACGGCGCGGGAAAAGTAGCGCTCGAAGCGCCGTACCGGGCGGAAGACGCCTCCACGGTTCCCCTCACCATTCGCCTTCCGGCTGAATTCGCCAAAGACGTGAAATCGCTGACGCTCGTCATCGACAAGAACCCTTCCCCCGTCGTCGCGACGTTCACGTACGGTGATGCGGCCGGCAATGGCGAACGCGTTCTGGCCACGCGCGTCCGCATCGATCAATATTCGAATGTCCGTGCGATTGCCGAGACGAACGACGGCAAACTGTTCATGACGATCAAGTTCGTGAAGGCGTCGGGCGGCTGCTCGGCTCCGGCCGGCAAGGACCCGGAAGAAGCCGCGAAGACGATTGGCAAGATGAAGGTGATGACCGCCTTCAAGGACCCGGATAACGCGGCCGCACTAGAAGCTCAGGTGATGATCCGTCATCCGAACAGTTCTGGCATGCAGATGGATCAGCTGACCGGCCTCTATATCCCGACGCATTTCGTGGACAAGGTTGCCGTGAAGACTGGCGGCAAAACTGTCTTCACGATGACCGGCGGCATCTCGATCAGCGAGAATCCGAATTTCCGTTTCACCTATCAGGGCAATCCGTCTGACGCGATGAGCGTCGATGCCCAAGATTCGCAAGGCAACGCGTTCAAGGGCAACTCGACTCCGGGCCAATCCTGACGTCGTTTGCGGAACGGCCTCATGGCCGGCAAGCTTGCAAGTGAAGATCTAGTACCGGTTGCGGGCGGCGGCCTTTTGCATCGCCGCCTGTTCCTCAAGGCGGGATTGGTTCTCGCGACGGCACAGGCCGCGACATCCCTCAGGGCGGAAGAAGCATCGCTGCCCAAGGCCGAAGATCCGGCTGATCCCTCCTGGATCCACAAAACCGGCCTTCCCTTCACCGGTTACGGCACGCCGTCAAAATACGAGAAGCACGTCGTTCGCAACACGGGCGGCAACCGCACGTCTGCAGGCGACGGCGTTTCGTGGACGCCTCTGGAAGAGCTCGAAGGCATCATCACGCCGAGCGGCCTCCACTTCGAGCGCCATCATGACGGCGTGCCCGACATCGATCCGGCCGTGCACAGGCTCGTCATCCACGGCCTCGTGCAGCGACCCCTGGAATTCACCGTCGCGAGCTTGCTGCGATATCCGATGCGCTCGCGCTTCCTCTTCATCGAGTGCGGCGGGAACAGCAACGCCGGGTGGCACGAGGAACCGATCCTGCGTCCGGTTGGGGATTTCCACGGGCTCGTTTCGTGCTCGGAATGGACCGGCGTGCCGCTCTCCCTTCTGCTCGAGGAGGCGGGCGTCGATCCGCAGGCGTCGTGGGTCATCGCCGAGGGCGCCGATGCCGGACTGCTCAACGTCAGCCTGCCGCTTTCGAAGCTGATGGATGATGCGATCGTCGGCCTCTATCAGAATGGCGAACGCGTGCGGCCCGAGAACGGCTATCCGATCCGGCTGATCGTGCCGGGCTGGGAAGGCATCACCAGCGTCAAGTGGTTGCGCCGCCTGCACGTCACCGACGCTCCGTCGATGACGCGCAACGAAACGGCGAAATACACCGAGCTTTTGCCGTCCGGCAAAGCGCGCATGTTCACGTTCGTCATGGATGCCAAATCGCTGATCACGTCGCCTTCGCCAGGCCAGAAGATGCACGGGGCGAATGTCTATGAAATTCGCGGGCTCGCGTGGAGCGGCCGCGGCAAGATCAGCAAGGTGGAGGTGTCGGCGGACGGCGGCAAATCGTGGGCCGAGGCAGAGTTGCAGGGCCCCGTCATGTCGCAATGCTTCACGCGCTTTCGCTCTCCGTGGTCTTGGGACGGCAAGGCTGCGCTGCTCAAAAGCCGCGCGACGGACGAAACGGGCTACATCCAACCTGAGCGCGCCGTGTTGATCAAAGAGCGCGGACGCGAAGGGTACTTTCATTACAACGCGATTGTCTGCTGGGCCGTCGATGAAGATGGTACGATCAGCCATGTCTATGCTTAGCCGCGTTGCCGCGATCCTCGTGTCGATAACGGCGACCGGCGCGCTCGCGGACGATGCCCGCATTCAAGCTCCGCGCCTCGGCACGCCGTTGACCTCAGAAGATATAGCCAAGTGGGATCGCACGATCTTCCCCGATGGCCGCGGACTGCCGCCGGGTAGAGGTTCGGCGAAGGAAGGCCGCGTCATCTACGAGCAGAAATGCGCGAGTTGTCATGGCGAGCACGGCGAAGGCGGCACGTCGGAAGAACTCGTCAGCGGGCCGACGCCACCCTCGCCGGACAATCCGAGCAAAGCGATCGGCTCTTATTGGCCGTATGCGACGACGATCTTCGATTTCGTTCGCCGCAGCATGCCGCCTGCGGCTCCGGGTTCATTGTCCGCGGATGAGACCTACGCCGTCACGGCCTACCTGCTCGCCGCCAATGCGATCATTCCGGAGAGCGCGGAGATGGATGCGAAAACGCTGGCGGCAGTGCGGATGCCGAACCGCGACGGATTCATCTGGATCGACGTAAAAAAGTAAGTTTGCGCCGACGGTCAGAAATTGATCTTCGCGCCAAAGATGCCCGCTTGGAACGCATCGAGCGAAGTTTTCCCAACTGGGGCGCCGCTGGTGGCTGTCACGCTGTTACCGAAGACATCTCCGTCGGCGTGCTCGTAGACTGCATAGAGCGTCATTTCCGCCGCATCGATGTATTGAATGATGCCGCCCTGCCAGAAATTGACGCTTGAGGTGACAGTCTTGCCGGGATTGGAACCGGCATCGTCATGCCGGTACTCGCCAAAAATGTTTGTCTTGCCGAGCGAAATCCACTTCTGTTCAATACCAGGTTGGATGAACCACACATTGCTAACAGGCTCTATAAGCTGCTGGTCTGTGGTCGGGTTTCCGGTATCAATGTGCTGTGTACCCCAGCCGCCGAATACGAATAGTCCGGTCGGCTTGTGCATGATCGTGGCGGCGGCGCCACCCCAGTCGCACCGGAAGTTCGGCAATGATGCCGTCGTCGTGCTCGAAGATATGCAAGCAGTTCCGCCCGCAACGTATGTGCTCGGGGTTCCGCTGAACTGGGTGCCGGGATTATTGCTTTGGCCATAACCGCCACGGACGAGAAGATCGAAATCTCCGATGGTGTTTTTGTACTGGAGCGCGATATCCCATAAGCTGGCTTCGCCCCAAGCAGCAGCCCAGGAAAATCCCTGATAAATCGGTGAGTCGTAGCGAACGACATTGCGACGGCCGCTATCGCCCGGTGTCGAATTATTGAAGCCGCGCAGAATGTCGGTCCATCTGAGCGCGGGCGAGCCTACGGGATTTCCATCAGCCCTCAGCTGAAACTGCGACAGGTAGATGGCGGCGCCTTCCGCGTCGTCGACATTACGTGTCAAAGTGAAATCGGCATCGTCGAGAAGGTGGTAAGTTGCGGTGCCGTTTTGCCCAACGGCGACCTGTCCCCATTCCTTACTCTTGACGTACCAATAGCTTTTGCGGACCAAAAGCTGATTGTCCTGGTTATTCGGATTGCTGCTCGAAGAACTCGGAGAGTTTTGATTCCACTGATTTGACGGATGGCCCTGCACGCCGATCTCAAGCAGGTAACCTGCTGACACGTCAGGCGTGATCTTTGCCTCGCCGACGAACCTGAAGCGCGACTGCTCGACGGAGTTCGTGCCGACGTAGGCGTTATGCTCGGTGCCGTCATCCCAGACGATGAGGTTCTCGTTGACCCAGCCCGAAACCGTCAGACTGACTTTACGGTTGCCTTTGCGCACGGTGGTCGCTTCCAATTCAGCGACGCGCTCTTCAAGATCGGCGCAGCAGTCGCCGCCCAGATCAGCGGCGGCGGCTGGCGACATCAGGGCCGGGGCGGCCGCCATCGCGTAGAGCCAGCCCCCAAGCGCGAAAGATATTCTCATCGCCACCCCCCTCCCGTGCATTCATCCGCAGACCGATAATACGCATACGCAGCGACGAGCAATGTTGAATGGGCCGCAATTGCCCGACGCTGATTGGGTGTGACGCAAAAGCAATTACTCAGAGAAGCCGAATCGTTCGCAGAAATGTACCTCGAAGCCCTTGCCATTTTTTGACGTGAGCCGGAGATATCCAGTTGTCCCCATCGCAATTCGGCTCACGTGGTGATTCAAATTCCGCGGACATCACGAAGAAAATTGCAATTTGAGCCTTTAGCAGATCAAAAAATCGTAAGGCTCGGCCTTCGCATATTGCAAGCCGGGCGGCGCCTCCGAATATCATCATATGCAGAGTGGCGACGTCCCGAGCCACATCTGGCGAAGCGGGGCCTGGCGCAGGACGCCACTATCAAGACTGCTGACGGGCGTTGACGAAAGTCCCGCCAGTCGCAACTCCAATCCAAGGACGAAAGCCATGACATTGTCACGAGTATCGGCCACTGCCGCTGCCGTGATGGCGGCAGGTATGCTGATTACAAGCGGCGCGTTCGCAGCCGATCCAGGAACACCCGCCTCGGTAATCGCGATGAACCAAAAACCGAAGGGCGAATCCGTTTCGATTACCTACGCCTTTGCCCCCGCGGACGGCACTTTGGCGATTTTTGCGGTCGATCCGCAGGGACACGCGTCCGCGAAGCCCCTCGGTTCAGCTGCGCTCACGCGCGGAGATCATCGAGACGTGAAAATCAAACTCAACGAAGAGTTGAAGCCGGGAACGAGGCTTTGGGCGGTCGAGCGAGGCAAGGACGGCAAACCGTTCCGGAATGTCGACGGTCCGGCAGGACAGGCTTTCAAGATCCTGTAGCAGCGAAGTCTTGTGGCAGCGGGGGGCACGCCCGGCGCCTTCGTTCCCGCGCCGGTGACTTTGCGACTCTGCCCCCGGAAGCCGGCCGTAGGCCCCCCCGCCTTTCGGCGGAAGACGATTTTGGCCTGGAGCAGTAAATGGCGTCTCTGGGACTGTCACAAACCCGCTTTGTGACAGTTTACGGTTGCCGTTCCATCCGCATGGGGGGCGGCCGTGATCGCTTAGTATTGAATTAATGTCCCGCGTGCCCTATTTCGGGCCCCCAGCGCAGCTTTACGCGCTTGCTGGAGCCGGCGAGACCGGCCTTTCAACATCGGAGCGTTCGTTGGACAAGGTACTTATCATCGGGGCAGGCGCTGCAGGCTCGGTCGTCGCGAAGAAATGCGCGATGAACCGCGATGTTTTCAAAAAGATCCATCTTGCTTCGCGCCGCATCGAAAGCTGCAAGAAGGTCCAGGCCGAATGCAAAACGCCGATCGAGATTTCGCAACTCGATGCAGACAACGTCGCCGATACGGTCGCGCTGTTGAACAAGGTCAAGCCCGACCTCGTCATCAACATGGCGCTTCCCTACCAGGATCTTGCGATCATGGACGCGTGCCTCGAGGCCGGCGTCAACTACATGGACACCGCAAACTACGAACCGCGCGACGAGGCCAAGTTCACCTACAAATACCAATGGCCGTATAACGACAAATTCAAAGCCAAGGGGCTCATGGCCGTCCTCGGCTGCGGTTTCGATCCGGGCGTCACGAACATCTTCTGTGCCTACGCGCAGGAGAACCTGTACGACGAGATCCACACGATCGACATCATCGATTGCAACGCGGGCAGCCACGGCAAGGCATTCGCCACGAACTTCAATCCGGAGATCAACCTTCGGGAAGTGACGCAGCGCGGCAAGTATTGGAAAGACGGCGAATGGATCGAGATCGATCCGCTGTCGATCTCGACGATGATCGATTATCCGGAAGTCGGGCCCGTCAAATCCTACCTCATCTATCATGAGGAGGAAGAAAGCCTCGTCGAGAACATCAAGGGTCTGAAAGAGATCCGCTTCTGGATGACGTTCTCGGACAATTACATCAAGCACCTCGAAGTGCTGCAGAACGTCGGCATGACGCGCATCGACCCCGTCATGCACAAGGGCGCGCCCATCATTCCGATGGAGTTCCTGAAATCCGTCCTTCCGGAGCCTTCCTCGCTTGCCGAGAATTACACCGGCAAAACGTCCATCGGCGTCGTCCTCAAGGGCGAGAAGAAGGGCAAGAAGAAGCGGTACATGATCTGGAACGTATGCGATCACGCCGAGACCAACAAAGAGGTCGGCGCGCAGGCGGTTTCCTACACGACCGGCGTCCCCGCGGTCACCGGCGCGCTGATGATGTTCAAGGGCATCTGGAAGGGCAAAGGCGTTTTCAACGTCGAGCAGCTGCCGCCCGAGCCGTTCCTCGAAGAGCTCGCCGAGCAGGGCTTGCCCTGGCAGGTGAAGGAAATCGAGAAATCCGATCAGAAGAAGCTTTTCGCGGTCGAGACCTGATGAGCGAAGCCGATATCCTTTCGATCCGCAACGAGCTGACGGGCCTCGTCGTCTCCGTGGTTTCGGTAAGCTTCGGAATGATATCGGCCTACATTGCCGGGCTTTGGCTCTTCCTCCGGGAAGCGCCAATCTCGCTCCGCGTGCTTGCATTCGCCTTGCTGTCGTGCGGCCTGGCTTTCATGGGCGCACTGACGATTGGCCTGAACGAGCTTCTGATCGGGACCGACCACGCATGGTCGAAGCTGGCGAGCCGCGCCAGCGAGATTTCCGGCTTCGGCAACGAGCGGCCGGATTGGCTTCACGGGTTCACCCTGTATGAGGCATCCGCGCTCCTTGGAAGTCTGGCATTCGGGGCCATTTATATCTCGCTCGCCTATCTGACCTTCATTTACAGATGGCCGGGCTCGACTGCGGGACCCGTGCGCGTCTCGCAGTGACAGCTTTCGTTAACTCCACCGGTGGCCCGAATTGTCCGATCTCTCCAAGTTGAAATTGCCGTCATTCGACTGGGCTCAGTCGATTGCGACGCCCGCGTACGTTCTCGACGTCGCGGCGCTAAAGCGCAATCTCGCGCGCGCAGCTGAGATCAAGCGCGAAACGGGATGCAAAATTCTCCTCGCGACGAAAGCGTTCGCCCTTCCGGCGGCCTTTCCGCTGATGCGCGACGTTCTCGACGGCACGACCGCGAGCGGCGAATACGAGGCGCGCCTCGGCCGTGACGAGTTCGGCAAGGAAGTGCACGTCTACTCCCCCGCCTATGCTACCGGCGAAGTCGAGCGGCTGACGAAACTCGCGCAGCACATCTATTTCAATTCGCCCCAGCAGATTGCGAAGAACTTGTCGGTTGTCAGGTCGCATCCGGGCGTCAAGGTCGGCATCCGGATCAATCCCGGCTATTCCAACGCAACGCTCGGCGGCGCGCTTTACGATCCGTGCGCGCCGAACTCACGTTTCGGCGCAACGCCCGATACGCTCGACCGCGTGCCTTGGGACGAAGTCGACATTCTGCACACGCACGCCCTCTGCGAGTCCGGCGATGAAGGATCCGTCGGGCTCATCGAGCATGTCGGACGCGTGTTCGGAGATTACGTGCGCCGCGTGAAGACCGTCAATTTCGGCGGCGGTCATTTCATCAATAAGCCGGGCTACGATATCGGAAAGTTGATCGCCGCCATCAACGCGTTCAAAACCGCGTTCAACGTCGACGTCGTCCTGGAGCCAGGCGCCGGTCTGGTCGTCAATACGGGCTATCTGGTCGGGAGCGTTCTCGATATTCACCACAACGGCCGCGACATCGCCATTCTCGATGCCTCGGCCTCGACGCACATGCCCGACGTTCTCGAGGTGCCCTACACTCCGGAAGTGATAGGGGCCGCTCCGCCTGGCGAAAAGCCGCATTCCTACATCCTTGGCGGGAAGACCTGCATGACCGGCGACATCATCGGTGAATATTCCTTCGATCGGCCGCTGAAGACCGGAGATCGCGTGATTTTTACGGATATGATGCAATATTCGTTCGTCAAGAATAACACCTTCAATGGCGTGCCTTTGCCCGATCTTGCCGTTCTTGACGAAGATGGCACTACGCGGACGCTTCGGTCATTTGGCTACGATGATTTCCGCCATCGCCTGGGGTAGAAACGAAGAGGTGGCCGCGATTGCGATGCGATTGAGCGCGCTGATCGAGAGCCGCCGAAGATAACCTTCACGGCGGGTATTATGAAATCAGAGAACCCCAAGCCAGTCCTTCTTGCCGACTATCGCCCGCCGGAATTTCTGATCGACAGCGTCCACCTCGATATCGTGCTCGCGCCGTCAAAGACGCGCGTTACGTCGAAGCTCACCGTTCGGAGGAATCCGAATTCGGAGGCCACCGGCAAGGTTCCGTTGAAGCTTGACGGCGAGCTTCTGAAGCTCGAAAGCATCGCCGTCGACGGGCGCGCGCTCAAGCCGTCGTCCTATCGTGTCGACGACACAAGCCTGACGATCCTGGCTCCGCCCAAAGAGCCGTTCACGCTCGAAATCGTGACGCTGGTCAATCCCAAGGGCAACACCGCGCTTCAGGGAATTTATCTCTCGCGTGGCGTCTACTGCTCGCAGTGCGAGGCGCAAGGCTTCCGGCGTATCACGTATTTTCTCGACCGGCCGGACGTGCTGGCGGAATACACGGTGCGTCTCGAGGCCGATGTCGAAACGGCACCGATACTTCTGGCGAACGGCAATCCGGTCGAGCGCGGCACGCTGTCGGGCGGCGAGCGCCACTATGCGATCTGGCACGATCCCCACCCGAAGCCCTCCTATCTCTTCGCTATCGTCGGCGGCAGTCTTTCGCCCGTCGCGTCGACCTTCACGACGCAGTCGGGACGCGAGGTCGATCTTCGCATTTATGTCGAGCGGGGCAAGGAATCGCGGGCTCACTGGGCCATGGAATCCCTGAAGCGCGCCATGCGTTGGGACGAGGTCAAGTTCGGGCGTGAATACGATCTCGACGTCTTCAACATCGTCGCCGTTTCGGATTTCAACATGGGGGCCATGGAGAACAAGGGCCTCAACATCTTCAACGATCGCCTGATCCTCGCGTCGCCACAGACCGCGACAGACTCCAATTATGAATCGATCGAAAGCGTCGTCGCGCACGAATACTTCCACAACTGGACGGGAAACCGCATCACGTGCCGCGACTGGTTCCAGCTGTGCCTGAAAGAAGGCCTCACCGTTTACCGCGACCAGGAATTCTCAGCCGATCTGCGCAGCGCGACCGTGCAGCGTATCTCCGACGTCCGACAGCTCAAGGCCCTGCAATTTCCGGAGGACCAGGGGCCTCTCGCGCATCCGGTACGGCCAGAAACCTATGTCGAGATCAATAACTTCTATACGCCCACGGTTTACGAGAAGGGCGCCGAAGTCGTCCGGATGATCCACACGATCGTCGGGCCTGAGAAATTCCGCGCGGGCATGGATCTCTATTTCGACCGTCACGACGGACAGGCGGTGACGATCGAAGACTTCATCGCCTGCTTCGCAGATGTGAGCGGCGCGGACTTCACTCAGTTCCATCGCTGGTATTCGCAAGCCGGGACGCCGGAGCTCGTTTGCGATCTCTCGTACGACCGGCGCAAGAAGTCCGCCGAGCTGACCGTCCATCAGGTGCTGAAGCCTTCGCCAGGCAGGGCGAAGAAACAGCCGTACTTCATTCCGATCAGCATGGCTTTGCTCGGCGAAAACGGCCAAGAGATGGATCTCGAGGTCGAGGGCGGCATCAAGATCCGTGACGGCGTGATGGCCGTATCCGAGCGGACGACGAGCTTCAAATTCAAAGACGTTAGCTCGCGGCCCGTTCCCTCCCTCCTGCGCGGGTTCTCGGCGCCCGTCACCGTCACGATGTCGATATCGGATCAGGATCTCGCTTTCTTGATGCATCATGACAGCGACCTGTTCAATCGCTGGCAGTCGAGCAATGCCTACGCGACACGCAGCATTATCGGACTTCTCGGCGCGAAGCGGCGGAACGCCGTGGTCGCAGCAAAGTCCTCGAAGCTCGCAGACGCGCTGCGTTATGCGTTGCGCGATAGCGAACTCGACGATTCCTATAAGGCCGAGTTGCTGAAGCTGCCGTCGGTCGCGGACGTCGCCCGCGAGAAGGCGAGCCGCGTCGATCACGCCGGGATCTTCGACGCGCATCGCTTGTTCAGCCGGACCGTCGGCGAAATGCTGACGGACGATCTCGAGTCCCTCTACGCGAACGCATCTCGGAACAAGAAATTTTCACCCGACGCGAAGAATGCCGGCCGGCGGGCCTTGCGCAACGCGGCGCTGACGCTGTTGACGGCGCGGGGGTCCAGCGAAGACTTCGCCCGGGTCGAAGCCCATTATCGCAAAGCCTCGAACATGACGGACGCGTGTCACGCGCTGTTCCTGATCGCGGGTGTCGACGCGCCGGGCCGCCTCGAGATCCTAGAGGATTTCTTCGAGCGCTGGAAAGACGATCATCTCGTCATCGACATGTGGTTTGCGGCGCAGGCGCAATCGCCGCGGCCGACCGTGCTCGACGAGGTCAAGGTGCTCTGCCGGCATCCTCTCTTCAAGATCACGACTCCGAACAAGGTGCGCGCGCTCATCGGTACGTATGCGTTGGGCAATCCGCTTCAATYCAATCGCGCGGACGGCGCGGGCTATGACTTCCTCGCAGACAAGGTGCTTGAGATCGATCAGCTCAATCCGCAAGTCGCGGCGCGCATGCTCGGTGCCTTCCGCAGCTACCGAGCGCTCGAGCCCGGGCGCAAAGCACTGGCGCGGGCCGCGTTGAAGCGTGTTGCCGCCGCTCCGATCTCGCGCGATTGCCACGAGATCGTCTCGCGGATGCTAGAGGACTGATTGAGCATTTCTGCCACAGCGAACTGCCGTTATGCTCGCGCTGCCGTCATCGAAACAAAATTGATTCCTTCGCGATTTTTTCTCCCTCGACGGTGAGTCGCAAATCGGCGAATGTCGAATCACGCCCACGGACATGATCGTCCACCGCCTTACATGGTCGGGCACTTAGACAAAACTCAGCAAGGGAATTCGAGATGGCTCGGACTTGGTCCGTCCCTCAACGGGAAAGCTATGCCGGCTTCGGCGGCTCGCGGCGACTGTCAGCCAACGCGATCGCCAACGGAACCGGCTTCTCGCAACGCGGTCCCCTTTTGCTCGTCGCCGCCCTCCTTACGCTCGCCGGAGCGGTCGTGCCGCAGCTCGATGCGGATTCCCTCTCCACTCTCCTATTCGTGGTTGGCGCGGGCCTTGCGGCGATGGTGGTCATGCTTCCGGCACGGGGCGCTCGAAAGCCGGCGCCGAGCTGCGCGCGAGAGGCACAGATGCCCTCGCAGCCCTCCGCCTTCGATGCACGCTCACAATCGCGTTTTCCGGAACTCTTTGGAGCAGGCGCTACCGACTCCGCTCTTGACCGAGCCGCCTGGGCGAAACTCACCGCGCATATGAGCCACGAGCTTCGGACGCCGCTCAATGCCGTTCTCGGCTTTTCCGAAATCATGACGAAAGAGGTCTTCGGACCGCTCGGGTCCGGCTACGACGCCTACGCCCGCGATATTCATGCGAGTGGCCGTATCCTGCTCAAAAGCGCCGAGGATGCACTGGCCATCACGGCATTGCTGACGGCTCCCGAATGCAAGGGCCGCCAGACGAGCCGGCTGACGTCGGTCATCGATGAAGCGTGTGCCTTCGCGGCGCCGGATCTGGCTGCACGATCTATCTCAATCGTCCGGAACGCCGACGCCGGCTTCGATGTGCTTGGCGACCATCAGGCTGTGCGGCAGCTGCTGATCAACCTCCTCAGCGAGGCTGTTCGCAATGGCGCGGCGAATACGACGCTTCGGATCGAAACGAAATCGCTGGCCGGTGCGATAGACCTGTCCATCGCTATTCAGGCCGACCGGCGCGGCGCTACGGCCGACGATGGTTTCGGGATGATTTTAGCGCGGACGCTCTGTGAGCTTTCGGGGGCCGAACTCGCCACCTCGGCGGGTGATGGCGAGCGCAAGTGGACGGTACGGCTTCTGCCTGCCGCGCAGCATGATCTTTTCTTGGCAGCGTGATCGTTGCCGCGTGAGGTCAGCGGGTATTCCGCCAGACCTAATTCGTCTTGGCCGGCTCCTCATCCTTGACTTGCTCGCCTCGCGCCTTCAGCACGTTCGGGCGGCGCTTCTCCCGCCACAACTGCAAAATTTTTCGCTCCTCGGGGCTCAGACTTGCAGCTGTCTCCGCCATGGCGTTGTTGATGGCCGTTTTATAGAGGTTCTCCTCCTCTCGCAGTTTCGCCAGCGCTTCGGTGAACTTCGCTTTGTCGAATGGCTCGGCGGTCAATAGCGCGTTGGCGTCGGTCCAGGATTTTCTCACGGTTGCGCGCAAGTCCTTCATCCCTTCCCGCGCACCTGTGATCTCGTTCCGGACTACAATCTGACGGCTTTCCGGAAGCTCCCTCACAAAGCCCAACATGCCGGGCTCGAAAGGTTTGGAGCTTTCCTCGCGATGATGCCATGCCGCGGCGGCGAACAGGCCGACGAACAACAGATTCAGCGCCAGCGACGCGATGAAGGCCGGATAAAGAAATCGTGGCCGAGCGGGCGGGATGTGATTGACTTCAGCCGTCACAACAAATCCTCATCGAGAAGAACGTCGGCCTCGTCGGATTGGGCCATCCTCGTGCTGCTCACGTTTCCACTGCCGCCGCCGAGAAGCACCTCTGCGCTCGCGCTCAAAATATTCAGCTGACCTGCAAACACGCCGAGCACCAACGAGGCCGCAAGCGCGGTTGCCGCAAAGCCATGACGGCGCGATCCCGGCCACGCCGTCCGGCGGTTCGCGGGTTCGGTGATGACGGCGGCCCCTCCGGCGACGATCCGAGGCTGGCGTTCGGCTGCGGAGGCTATCCGCCGGCTCAAGGTGTCGAGGCGGCTCTGATCATACTGGGGCGCCTTATCGAGCAGACGATCGAACGCCTCGGCATCCTTCAGCATGTTCTGCGCATCGGCACTGCCGGCAATCAAACCTGACAAAGCGAGACGCAATGGCGCCGGCCATCGCGTACGGTCTGCACCATACGTGTCGAGCGCAGCCTCCAGCTTGTCGAGCCCCATGGGGCCTAGACCATTACGTGACATCGTCCTGCCGTCTCCCGCATTTAGAAATCGCCATCACTACGCAGCGACTCCCAATCCGATCTCAGTTCCGCCTTCAGCTGGCGCCGCGCCCGGCTCAGGAGCGACTCGACCGCTTCATCGGATACTCCCATAACCTGACCGATCTCGATCTGACTCAATCCCTCGAAATGAAAGAGGGTTAGCGCCAACCGCTGCCGGTCCGGCAATTTCTGCATCGCCATTTCAACACGGCGCTGCGTATCCTGGCTCTCGAGTCCCACCAGCTGTCGCGCGGGTTCCGGGACCTCGGGCAATTCATCAACAACCTTTACCCGGCTCTGACCGCGTACGCGGTCGAGGCACAGGTTCGAAACCACACGCCGCAGCCAGGGCCTGATCCCGGCCGGCCCGATCTCCAGCGTCCCGCTCGAGCGCCAAAGCCGCAAGAACGCCTCCTGCGCCACGTCTTCCGCCTCCGCGTCGTCCCGCAACATGCGGCGCGCCACGGCGACAATGCTGCCGAGGTGGCGTCCCATGAGCAGCCGGAACGCGTCGCCGTCGCCGCTGCCGACTGCGGCAACGATCACAGCCTCGTCGGCCCGGCTCTCGGCCGCCGCCCGCGGGGCAGCTTGGCTGCCATCGGTCCTCGTCGCCGCCACTAATCCTCTCGACATGCTTGTTAGCCTGCCTCGCGCTTAACGCCCCGGATGAGTACCGCCCGAAGGCTGGGATCCGTGTCGGTTATCGCAAGAACGTCGTAACCTGCCACAATCCGTCGCCGGAGTGCAAAGGCACTAGGCGACCAGGCGGTTAAAAGCCGAAAAAATTTCGCCGAGGGTGTGTTTCAGCCTTGTTTCCAGGTCCTCGAACGAGGCGGCGCCCCCCGAGCGGACCAACAAAGCCTTAAGCCCTTCAGGTGCCTGGGCGGGGTCAAACCGTCCTTCGAGCGTTAGGCGCAGCATCTGCGTAAGGTCGTGCAGGAGCTGGCCACCTTCGGAGAGGCGCAGGTAATCCGCCTCGCTGATGAGGCCCTCTACGGCCGCAGCGGCGAGCGCGACGAGTGTCGTCTGGTTAAGAACTGCCGGGTGATCCGCTGCGTGAACGAGCTGGAGGTGCTGGGTTATGAACTCAAGATCGACAAGCCCGCCCCTCACCTGCTTCAGATCCCACGTATCGGTCGTGGCTTTCTCCGCTTCGATGCGCTGGCGCATGTCGCGGATGTCGGCCGTGATCTTCGCCGGGTCGCGGCGTGCCGTCAGAACCTTGTGGATCTCTCCTTCGACGCGGGCGCCCAGCTCGCGGGAGCCCGCGATGACACGTGCGCGCGTCAGGGCCATGTGCTCCCACGTCCACGCTTCGGTCGTCTGATAGTTCGTAAAGCTCGATAAGCGCGTCGCGACCGGGCCTTTCTGCCCTGACGGTCGAAGGCGCATGTCGACCTCATAAAGGGCCCCCTCCGCCGTCCGAGCCGAAATGGCGTTGATCAGACGCTGCGTCAGCCGCGTGTAATAGTGCGGCGGGGCGAGAGGTTTGGCGCCATCCGATTGCTCGGCCTCGGCGTCGAAGTCATAGATGAGAATCAGATCGACGTCGGACGCCGCGGTCATTTCGCGGCCGCCGAGCTTGCCCATCGCCACCACGACGGCGCCTCCGCGCGGCACGCGGCCGTGATCCTCCTCCATCTCGCGGGTGACTTCCTCAAAGAGCGCCGCGATCAGCCGTTCCGCGAGCGTCGCGTAAGCGGCGCCTGCCTCCGTCGCCGAAATGCTGCCCGTCAATATTCTGACGCCGACAAGGAATGATTGCTCGCTGCCTATCCGTCTTGCGGTGTCGAGAATTTCCTGCATCGGGTCGCCGACGGCCGTGGCGCGTGCCGCGCGAAACGCCTTCATCACCAGTTCGTCGATGGCCGCGCCGATGAGATCGCCGCCGTGGACTTGCGGGTCCAGCACGGCATCCAGCAGCCGCCGGCGGCGCGAGAGGATGCGTGCCAAGCGCGGCGCAGATCCCATGATGTCGGCCAGCAGCCGGATCAGGCGGGGCTGCGCCTTGAGCAGCGAAAAGAGCTGCACGCCCGAGGGAAGCTCGGCGATGAAGCGATCGAAGCTCGCGATCGCGGCATCCGGATCGACAGTGTCGGCGAGTGCCTCGATCAGCAGCGGCTGCACTTCGGTCAATCGCTCGCGGGCGCGCGGCGACCTGACTGACGGTGCGCGGCCATGATGCCAGCCCCTGACGATCGCCAGCACCTGCGCCGGTTGCGAATAGCCGAAGCGCTTCAATTCCTCGAGCGTGCGCGGATCGTCCTTTGCGCCAGCGAAGACCAGGTTCGTCCCCTTCGGCGCCAGCTGCGGCGCTTCTTCGAACAGTCCGTCGTAGTGCTTTTCGACCGTTTCCAACGTGGCTATGAGATCGCGCGAAAGCTCCGGCGTGCCGGCGTAGCCTGAGAACCGCGCGAATGCGTCGAGCGCCGCGGGGTTGGACGGCACATCGTGCGTCTGCTCGTCGGCTATCATTTGCACGCGGTGCTCGAGGCGGCGCAGATAGCGGTACGCCTGATCGAGGTCGGCGCGCACATCGGCCTTTACCCAGCCGCGCCGTTCGAGCGCCGCCAAAGCATCGAGCGTCGCGCGGACGCGGAGATCGGACTGCCGTCCTCCGGCGATCAACTGCTGCGTTTGCGCGAAGAATTCGATCTCGCGAATGCCGCCGTGTCCGAGTTTGAGATTTTGTCCGGCGACGGATATCGGGCCGATGTCCTTGTGGGCGTGGATCTGCCGCTTCATCGCGTGGATGTCCGCGATCGCCGCGAAATCGAGATACTTTCGCCAGATGAAGGGAGCGAGTTCGGTGAGAAAGGTTTCCCCTGCTTCGAGATCGCCCGCCACCGGCCGCGCCTTGATCATCGCGGAGCGTTCCCAATTCTGCCCGACGGTCTCGTAGTAGCCGTGCGCGGCGGCGGTCGAGAGTGCGATCTGGGTGGCTCCCGCATCGGGCCGCAAGCGGAGGTCCGTCCGAAAGACGTAGCCGTCGGGCGTGCGCTCATCGAGCAGCAGCACGAGGTCGCGCGTGAGCCGCACGAAGAACGACTGCAGGTCACCGTCGCCGACGAGGCGGGACTTGTCGCGATCGAAGAAAACCGTCAGATCGATGTCGCTTGAATAATTGAGCTCGAAAGCGCCGTGCTTGCCCATGGCGAGCACGAAATAGCCGGACTGTTGCTCCGGTTCGTCGATATCGAGCGGCTTCCACTGCCCGCGCGCTGATGCGATCCGAAACAGGAAGCGGACTGCAGTCGCGACGGCGGCGTCGGCGCATTCGGAAAGCGTGCGCGTCACGGTCATGACCGGCCAGACGCCGGCGAGATCGGCGAGCGCGGTCAGAAGCGCAACCTCCGACTTGTAGATGCGGAGCACGCGCTTGGCCGCGATCAGATCCGGTGCCTCGCGCATTGCGGCGGTCAGTTCATCGGTTGCCTTAGCGAAGCGCGTTTCGGGAGGCTCGCCGAGGATACGCGCCAATCGCGCGAGGTCGCGGTTGGCAAGGGCTGCGAGATAGGGCGAACCGTCGAAAACGCCTTTGAGCAGGTTTTCGACCTTTGGATCGCTCAGCAGCCCTGCCAGCGGCGGACAGGAACTTTCGGCTTCGCCCTTCAGGGCATTGAAGCGTTGGACACCGATACCGGTGGGCAGCGCGTGCGGCCATTCGGCGATTTGCGTAGCGAGGCTCGAGGAGACGGTCTGATCCATGACTTCATTGTGCCGCCAGGCCGGGCTCGGCGTCACCCTCTCCGTTCGGCGCTGCGATCAAGCATTTGGCTGAGAGCAGCAGCACAACCCTCAGTCCCGGCTGATTGTCTTCGAGCCGAACCTCTCCGTGATGGAGACGAGCGACCGCCGCGACCAGGCTCAGCCCGAGGCCCGTGCCGGGTTTTGTGCGGCTTGCTTCCAAACGGACGAAGCGCTTCAGCGCTTTTTCACGATCGGCCGGGTCGATGCCGGGGCCGTGGTCGCCGACAGAGATGGCAGGACGACCCTCGAATAGGAAGGCGCGAACGGTGATCGCGCTCCCGGGCTCACCGCCGCGCGAATACTTTATCGCGTTGTCGATAAGATTGGCGATTGCCTGCCCGATCAATTGCCGGTTGCCCTGCACGAACAGACCTTGCTCCGTCTCGATCGACAGCGCGAAGCCCGCTTCCTCGGCGGCCGGTGCGTAGAGTTCGCTGACGTCCGCCACGAAGCGGCCGAGGTCGAACGTCTCCGTGCTTTCCTGCAGGGGACCCGCTTCCAGGCGGGCGATCAGCAGCAGGGCGTTGAACGTCTTGATCAGCTCGTCCGACTTTTCGATCGTTCGTTCGAGGCCTTCGCGATAGGCCTCGCCTCCGCGCGGATCGCGGAGCGCTGCCTCCGCCGAGTTGCGCAGACGATTGAGCGGGGTTTTGAGATCGTGGGCGATGTTGTCCGAGACTTCGCGAAGGCCACTCATCAGGCTTTCGATGCGGTCCAGCATCTCATTCAGGCTACCCGCAAGCGCGTCGAGTTCGCCGCCTCTGCCCGACGTCGGGATACGGCGGGACAGATCGCCTTCCATGATCTGCCGGCTCGTCGCGGTGATCTCATCCATGCGGTTGACGATCAGGCGGCTGACAGCGAGGCCGCCGAGCAGTCCGACGATCGACAACACGCCAAATCCGAGAAGAAACGTCAGCCGGACAGAATCGGCGAAGGCGCGCTGATCCTCGATGTCACGGCCGATGATCAGGCGCAGATGGGAACCGAGGTCGACGGGAATGGCGACCGCGAGATGCGCTCTCTCATGGCCATCTGCCGCCGGCTGATACGTGAACACGCCGCCGTGGCCTTCGCCTTCCAGCTCGGGTGGGATGCGGTTCAAGTTTCCGGCGATCTTCGTGCCGCTCGCGTCCGCCAGATAATAGAGGCCGATCCCTTGAGGACGGGAAAGGGCCGATACCGTATCGGTCAATTTGGCTTCCCCTCCGACTTTCATTTCGGAGGAGAGAATGCGAGCCTCGGCGTTCAGCGTGGTCAGAACCTGATCGGTCAGCAGGTTGTTGGTTTGCCAAAACAGAACGCCGACGACGATTGCAGCCGCAAAAAGGAAAAAGGCTACCGCCAGCGCGCTCAGTCCGAAGGCTGTCGTCGATGCCGCTTTCGCGACGCGGTCAAGCAGKGCCGTCACGAATTGTATATCCTGCGCCCCGAACCGTATGCAGAAGCTGCGTGTCGAAGTTCTTGTCGATCTTGGCGCGAAGGCGGGAGACGTGAACGTCGATGACGTTCGTTTGTGGATCGAAGTGATAGTCCCAGACATGTTCGAGCAGCATCGTGCGCGTGACGACCTGACCGGCATGCTGCATCAGATATTCGAGCAGCCGATACTCGCGTGGCTGCAGCAGAATGTGCTCACCGCCGCGCGTGACACGGTGGGAGAGGCGATCGAGCACGAGATCGCCGACGGCGTAGCGGGTTTGCTGTTCTTCCGGCGCCGTGCGGCGGCCGAGCGCTTCGACGCGTGCCAGAAGTTCGGAATATGCGTAGGGCTTCGTCAGGTAGTCGTCGCCGCCGGCGCGCAGGCCCTTGACGCGATCATCGACCTCACCGAGTGCCGAGAGGATGAGCACGGGCGTGCGATTGGCTTCCGAGCGTAGCGATTTGATGAGTGACAGTCCGTCGAGGCGGGGCAACATGCGGTCGACGATCAGGACGTCGTAAGCCCCGTCCGTCGCGAGCGCCAATCCGGCTTCGCCGTCATGCGCGAGATCGGCGGTATGGCCGTTTTCTTTCAAAGATTTCTGAAGGAAAAGCGCGGTTTCTTTATCGTCTTCAATCACGAGCACGCGCATGGTTTGTGTCCGACTTTCGCCTTTTCTCCGCTCACTGTGTAGCTGGGTCGTACCCGGACGTCGAGGCAGCCCCGCCGTTTCACTGACGGGGCTGCCCGAGTTCTTCATGGGTGGTTAACCTCAGCCCTTCTTCGAGCTGAGCTGAACGGCAACGAAGCGCTTCTGATCGGCCGTCTTGATGTGAAGGAGAACAGCCGTGCGCTTCAGGCCTTCTGCCTTCTTGACGCCCGAGAGGACATCGTCCGGAGATGCGACCGTCTGGCCCGACACCTCGAGGATCACGTCACCCGCCTTCAGGCCCTTCTGAGCTGCGTCCGATGAGGGATCAACCTCAGCGATCGCGACGCCTTCCGGAGCATCTTTGCCAGCACGGGCCGGCATCAATGTCAGCCCAAGCTGGCTCAGCTCGACCGACGACGGCTTGGCGTTTTCGTCGTCGTTGTTGCCGTTGCTGTCTTCGTCGTTGTTTTCGCCGCTCATGGCTGCTTCGGCGTTCTTCGGGAACAGCCCGAGCTTCACCTTAACGGTTTCCTCCGCGTTGTTCCGCCAGACCTTCACGTCCACCGGCGTGTCCGGAGCAAGTTCGGCGATCTTCCGCGCGAGGTCGCGGCTGTCGGCAATCTTGTCACCGTTCACCTGGATGATTGCGTCCTGAGCCTTGAGACCCGACTTCGCTGCGGGGCCGTTCGGCGTCACTTCGCTGACGAGCGCACCGTGTGCCGCCGGCAGCCCGATGCTGGCCGCCGTGTCCTCATCGACGTTCTGGATCTTAACGCCCAGCCAGCCGCGATTGACGGTGCCGCCAGACTTCAGCTGCTGAACGACTTCCTTCACCGTTTTCGCGGGTACTGCGAAGGCGATGCCGACGTTGCCGCCAGACGGAGAGAAGATCGCGGTGTTAACGCCGATGACATCGCCATCGATGTTGACCGTGGGGCCTCCCGAGTTGCCGCGGTTCACGGCAGCGTCGATCTGGAGGTAGTCGTAGGGACCCGAGCCGATGTCGCGTGCGAGGGCCGAGACGATGCCGGCCGTGACCGTGCCGCCGAGGCCGAACGGATTGCCGACGGCCAACGCCCAGTCGCCAACGCGAGATTCCTTGTCGGCCAGCTTGAGGGTCGGGAAAGTCTTCTTGGTGCTTTCGATCTTGATGACGGCGATGTCAGTGCGCTGATCGGTGCCGACCAGCTTGGCGTCGTACTTCGTCTCATCGTTGTCGAAGGTGACCTGGATCTTCGTCGCGCCATCGATGACGTGATTGTTGGTCACGACGTAGCCATCAGGCGTGATGACGAAGCCTGAGCCCTGACCTTGCACGATCTTCGGCTTCTGGTCCGGCTGTCCGAACTCCTTGGGGAGATTCTTGAAGAAGTCGTGGAGCGGATGATCGGGCGGGAGATCGGGAAGCGTAAATCCCTTTTCGCCCTTCTTGCCGCCCTTCTCGTTCGACGCGAGCTTGGAGGCGCCGCCGTCGTTCACGACCGAGACGGAGACGACGGCCGGCTTGACCTTGTCCACGATGTCGGCAAACGAAACGGGCGCGCGGCCGAACGGGGTCTCGATGGTCTGAGCCGCTGGGGTATCGGCACGAACGGAATAGGATGGCGCGAAGAGCCCAATTCCCACTATCGCAGCGGCCGCCATCGCAAGCGTGGCCGGTGCAATATTTGAAGCTAATTTGAAGTTTGAGGTCGTCGACGAACGGTGGGGCAATCGCATCCCATGGTCTCCAGATAAATGCAGGCTTCGCGAGCCTTGTCTGGAGGCGTACCGGAGAACGGATTACGGCAGCATGTCAGCGACGTTAACTGTTGGTAATCTGCAGGCGATTGGGCGCGAAAATCCGGCTAGCGCCGCTCGTCCGTCAGGATGGAATCAAGCTTCGCTTTCTCCAGTTCGGTCAATGGCGTGCTCGGAGACGACGCGTCTTTTTTTCCGGCGCTTCGGACAACAAGAACGAGACCGCCGAGCAGAACGAGAACCGGCGTCAGCCAAAGCAGAATGGTCGATAGCTCGAAGCGTGGATTGAGGAGAACGAATTCGCCGTAGCGGGCGACGACGTAGTCGAGGACCTGCTGGTCGGAGTCGTGTGCTTCCAGGCGTTCACGAACGAGCCGGCGCAGGTCGCCCGCCAAAGGCGCATCGCTATCGTCGATCGACTGGTTCTGGCAAACGAGGCAGCGCAGTTCGGCCGAGATGTTCCGCGCACGCTGTTCGAGCGCGGGGTCGGCGAGCATCTCGCCAGGCTGAACCGCAAGCGCCGTCGGAGCGGCTGCGAAGAGCGCCCATACCGTCAGCAACGTCGCTATTATTGAACGTCGCAAGCGATTCACTCCGCGGGTACCGCAATAGGTTGACGTGACCTCGACGGCGCGCCGACGCGCAAGCGCCGGTCGGTCAGCGAGATGCCGCCACCGATGAACATGATCAATGCGCCGAGCCAGATGAAGCGTACGAGCGGATTGAAATAGGCTCTGACGGCGTAGCCGCCGTTCGGTTGTGCATCGCCGATGACGAGGTAAAGATCGCCGCGCCACGCGGCAAGAATTCCGGACTCGGTCGTCGTCTGCGGCGGGGCATCGTAGAGCCGCTTCGAGGGCGTGAGCCGCGCCACCGTTTCGCCCCCGCGCTTCACATTGAAATCGGCAATGTCTTCGACGTAGTTCGGCCCGCGAGCCTGTTCGAGACCGACGAACGTCACGTCATAGCCGTTGACCGTGAGTTGATCGCCCGGCTTCATGGCCTGGATGTGCTCTTCGCGGTAGGCGCTCGTCGCGACGATGCCGACCACAAGCATGCCGATCCCGAAATGCGCAAAGAAGGTGCCGTAAGTGGAACGCGGCAGGTTTCGCGCACGGCGGATAATTTCATCCGATTTTGCCGAGCCGAACTTCACTCTGTTCGCCCATTCGACGATCGCGCCCGCCATGACGTAGACGCCCAGCGCGATCCCGAACGGCGCGAGCCACGGTCCGCGATACTCGGCGGCGAATACGGCAACGAGGGCTACGAGCGCCGCACCGAAAGCAAACGCCAAGCGCTGCATCGCTCCTGCAAAATCACCGCGCTTCCAGGCCAACATCGGCCCGATCGGCAAAGCGACGAGCAGCGGTATCATCAACGGACCGAAGGTCATGTTGAAGAACGGCGGCCCGACGGAAATTTTCTCGCCCGTCAGCCCTTCGAGCGCCATCGGATAGAGCGTGCCGACGAGCACGGTTGCGGCACCCGTCACGAGCAGCAGGTTGTTGAGGACGAGCGATCCTTCGCGGCTGATCGGCTGGAACAGGCCACCTGCCTGCATATCCTTGGAGCGCAACGCAAAGAGCGCGAGCCCGCCGCCGGTGAAGAGGATCAGAATGGCGAGGATGAAGACGCCCCGCGCCGGATCGACGGCAAAGGAGTGGACGGACGTCAGCACGCCCGAGCGCACGATGAACGTCCCCATCAGCGACAACGAGAACGTCAGGATCGCGAGAAGCACTGTCCAGATCTTCAGCGCCTCGCGTTTTTCCATGACGAGCGCGGAATGCAGGAGCGCGGTTCCGGCGAGCCAGGGCATGAAGGACGCGTTTTCGACCGGGTCCCAGAACCACCAGCCGCCCCAGCCGAGTTCGTAGTAGGCCCACCACGATCCCATCGCGATGCCGATCGTGAGAAACATCCAGGCGGCGAGCGTCCACGGCCTCACCCAGCGCGCCCAGGCTGCATCGATGCGGCCTTCGATCAATGCCGCAATCGCAAACGAGAAGGCAATCGAGAAGCCGACATAGCCCATGTAGAGAAACGGCGGATGGAAGGCGAGCGCCGGATCCTGCAGGATCGGGTTCAAGCCACGTCCATCGGGGGGTGCCGGATCGAGGCGGGCGAACGGATTGGACGTCAGCAGCGAGAAGAGCAGGAACGCCACCGCGATCGACGCCTGCACTGATAGAACGCGGGCCTTCAGCGTCAACGGGAGGTTATTGCCAAAGAGCGCAACAGCGGCACCGAAGAGCGCCAGGATCAACACCCAAAGCAGCATCGAGCCTTCGTGATTGCCCCAGACGCCGGCCAATTTGTAAATCAGCGGCTTCGTCGAATGGGAGTTTTCGGCGACGTTGAGAACGGAGAAGTCCGACGTCACATAGGCGTGCGTCAGCGCGCAGAAAGCGATGGCGATCAGGAAGAGTTGCGAAATGGCCGCCGGATCGGCGACGCGCATCATGCGTTCGTCTTTCAGGTGAGCGCCGATCGCGGGAACCACGACCTGCACGACGGCAACCAGTAAAGCGAGGATAAGCGCGAAATGTCCGAATTCTACGATCACGGCATGTCCTTCTAAGGCATCCCTGCCTTCACTTGGCCCGGATGGGCGCCCGCACCGAGCTTAACGCCTTTCGCTTCCAGCGCATTCGCTACTTCACGCGGCATGTAATTCTCGTCGTGCTTGGCAAGCACGCTATCGGCTTTGAAGCGGCCCTCGCCGTCGAGCATGCCTTCGGCGACGACGCCCTGGCCTTCCTTGAAAAGGTCGGGCAGAACGCCCGTAAATGTAACCGGAATATCGCGCAGCGTATCGGTCACTTTGAACGTGATCGTCGTCCCCTGTCCGCGAACGACGGAGCCATGCTCCACGAGGCCGCCGAGGCGGATGCGCTGGCCCGGCGGGACGCCCTTTTCGACGATATCGCTCGGGGTATGGAAGAAGACGATGCTGTCCTTCAACGCGAAGAGCACCAGGACGAGCGCCACGCAGAGCGTCGCGACCCCTCCGCCGATCAGAACTCCGCGCTTCTGCTTACGTGTCATCAGAGACCCTGCATTGCGTTAGCTTCCGAGGCCCAGCTGGCGCGCGAGATGCTCGACTTCGGCCAAGCCGTCCTGGTTGCCTTTGAGATTGGCGCGGGCATCTGTCAAAGCTTTGATGGCATCATCACGGCGACCGAGAATTTCATAGGATCGTATCAATTTTAGCCATCCCGCAGCGTCGTTTCCATCGGACTTGAGACGGGCTGCGAGACTATCGACCATACGCGCTATGAGAGCCCGCCGTTCCTCGGGGTTCATCGCCATGATCGCGGCGGCTTCAGGATTGGCGGCTGGCGATGCCGACGTTGGAGCGGTGCCGGCGTTGCCGCCTGCTCCCTGACTACCATCGCCTGCCGGTGGGCTGCCGATCCCCTTGCCGATATTTGCGAGCCGTTCTTCGATGACCTTGCGCCAAGGCGCGTCCGCGGGTGCTTCGGCGATGAGCTTGCGATAATCGGCGGCGGCGTCAGACACGCGTCCGTCCTGCTCCTTCGCGAGCGCCAGCCAAATGCGCGGCTCAATTGATGAGTCCGGCGCGAGCACGATAATTCGCTCCAGAGCTTTGCGGGCGTCTTCCGGGACGACGCCGTTCTCGATGTGGATGCGCGCGTTAGCGAAGCCTTGTAGACGCTTCGGGTTTTCGCCGATCAACCGAATGGCATTCTGGTAGGCGGTCGCGGCATCGGCATACCGTCCCATTGCATAGTAGACGGGCGCGATGACATCCCATCCGGAACCGTCTTCCGGATGGTCTCGCAGCCGTTCTTCGACCTTGGCGATGAGATCGTTGGGCTTGTTGGCGTCCGACGCTTCGGCGAGGCGCTCGCTCAACGGCTGCGCCGGCAGGCCGGGTGCGCCATACGTCAGATAAAGGCCCATGCTTGCAATCGGCAGCGCGATGGCAGTGGCGATGGATACCGGAACGACGAAGCGATTGCGGTCAGCGGAGCGAGCGTGCGCGCCGGTTTTCGGATGGTCCTGCGATACGCGCAAAATCCGGCGGCCGATTTCGGCGCGGGCGCTTTCCGCCTCTGCGGCGCCAAGAGCGCCGCGCGCCTCGTCGGAATCGATCTCTTTGAGCTGGTCTTTGTAGACAGCGATATCTGGGCCGGCGGGATCTGTTGACCGCGGAGACGGACGCATCAGCGGCCGCGTGATGGCGAGCGTCACGGCTGCCACTAATCCAGCCACTAGAATCCAGAAAACCATCGCTGCGCGATCCTCAAGCTTCGCTGCAGGGAATAGGATCGCACGCCTGCCGAGGCAAGCAGACAAAGCTCAAGTTAGCCCATCTGTCGCGGATGAGATTAACTTAGCGAAAGGGAGAGAGTTGGCCGCTGCAGCGCGTCAACCGACGTTCTGCCAACTTCCGTCCGAGCTCCGGCAGGCAGTACCATGCATCTTCTGCGGACGGCCGTCGATGTAAACGGTGTGCGTGTAATCACGGCAATCGGCGACGCCGCGCTTATACGGTTTGCTCGGGACGATTTCCCCGTAGTGACCGGAATCGGGATCGCGCCACTGCCGCGGATTGCCGGACTGGCCGCGCTCGAGAGCGTCATATTCCGCTTCTTGCGCCAAACGGCGATCGCGTTCGTCGAGGTTTTTGCCGATCTGGCTGCCGACGATGCCGCCGATGACGGCGCCCGCGACGGTCGCGGCTACCTTGCCGTCACCCTTGCCGACCTGATTACCGAGCACGCCACCGGCAATGCTGCCGAGAACGAGGCCGGTACCGGTGTTGTCCACTCCGCCCTGGCCGTTGCTGCAAGCGCAAAGCAAGGTGACTGCCAGAAGCGGCAGTGAAAGGCGCGCGGTGCGCATGGTAAACCCCATTTGTGGCATCCCCCGACACGCCGCTGGCCCCACCGGCGCGTAATCCTGCAATATTCGCTAGACCGATATTGCGCCGTCGACAAGGCGGAAATCCACCACAATTCGGGCAAATCCCCACTCCATCCGCTGTTGCGATGCGGAATTAGCGCGTGTCAGGCGGCGGGGAGTTCAAGAACGGCTTTCAGGCCGCCGTGCTCGGAGCCATCGAGCCTCAACCGGCCTCGATACGACGCCGCTAGATCGGTGACGATCGAAAGTCCCAGCCCTGAGCCGGGTTTGGTCTCATCGAGCCTAAGTCCGCGCTTGCCGATTTTGGCTCTTTGCTCCGCCGAGAGGCCCGGGCCATCGTCCTCGACGGTCAGGGTGAGCCTTCGCCGGGCGGTCGCCTCCTGATTATTGACAGTTGCCGTCAAATAAACCCTGTGCTTGCCCCACTTGCAGGCGTTGTCGAGCAGGTTGCCCAACATCTCCTCGAGGTCCTGCTTTTCACCTTGGAACTTGGCGCCGGGCTGAACCGCGTAGTCGATCGATATGCCTTTTTCGCGATGGATGCGCTCTATAGCTCTGACCAACGGCTCGGCCGTCGCATCGACGGGTGTGACGCGGCCAATGGTGTTCGTTCTCGCGGCGATACGCGCGCGGTCGAGATAATGCGTAATCTGATCCCGCATCAGATGCGCTTGCTCGGCGACCTTCGAGCCGAACGCGCTTTGATCTTCCCGCGCCTCGTTGGTGATGACTGCGAGCGGGGTTTTCAATGCATGCGCGAGGTTGCCGACCTGCGTGCGGGCGCGGTCGATGATGTCCTGGTTTGAATCGATCAATGCATTGAGTTCGGTTTGCAACGGCTCGATCTCGGCCGGCAATTGGCCTTCAAGGCGTTCGACTTGGCCGGAACGGATACTCGCCAATCCTCGTTCGATCCGGCGCAACGGCAAAAGACCGAAACGAACCTGGAAAACGGTCGCCGCTAAAAGCCCCAGACCGACGAGCGAAAGCGCACTCGTCAGGCGGGCGCGGAATTTGGCGACGGTTTCCTCGAACCAGTCCATAGGACCGGCGACCATGATCGAATACTTCGTCTTTTCGGGATCGTGACCGGGGGAATCGATGAATTCTAGGATGCGGATCGTCGAGCCGGTCGGGCCGGGGACGTTCATCCATCGCGTCCCCGTGTCGTCGGTCGGGAATTTTCTGTCGTAGGGGGAAGGTAACATGGCGGTTGCGAGTGAGGGCGATACGAGCGTGCGGCCGGGAGCGCCGTCAATCGGGCGTATCTGCCAATACCAGCCCGACTGCGTGACTTCGAAAAGGGGCTCGTAGAGGTTCGGCGGGTTGACGGGCTCGTCGCCCATCGTGCTCATGCTATCGATCGTGATCTGGGTCAGCAGCTTCTTCAACTGGGCGTCGAAGCTCAGCTGCACGTCGTCCCGATACAGCGCGTAAATGATGTAGCCCGCGAGCGGCAGCGCCAAAAGCGTCCACGCTGCCGAAGTTGCAAAAAGGCGCAGCGCAAGTGAGTTAAGCCTCATCCGGTCCTTGGCTCATGCGGTATCCGAGACCGCGGACCGTCTGGATCACGTCGCCGGGAATTTTCTTCCGCAGTCGGCCGATAAATACTTCGATCGTGTTCGAATCGCGATCAAAATCCTGATCGTAGAGATGTTCGACCAGTTCGGTCCGCGAAACCACCCGGCCGTTGTGGTGCATCAAATAGGCCAGCAGGCGAAATTCATGCGAGGTCAACTTGACGGGCAAGCCCTCGCACGTCACGCGCGCCGATTTGGTGTCGAGACGAACGGGGCCGCATTCGATTTCCGATTTCGCATGGCCCGACGCGCGGCGGACCTGGGCCCGGACCCGCGCCAGCAACTCTTCCATGTGGAAGGGCTTGGCGAGATAGTCGTCGGCGCCGGCATCCATTCCAGCGACCTTGTCGCTCCAGCGGTCGCGTGCGGTCAGAATGATGACGGGCATCTTGCGATCGCTTCGCCGCCATTGCTCGAGGACGGAAATGCCGTCCATCTTGGGCAGGCCTATGTCGAGAATGACGATATCATACGGCTCGGTATCGCCGAGGAAATAGCCTTCCTCTCCGTCTGCTGCCTTATCGACGGCAAATCCTGCGTCTTCCAGAGCCGTCGAAAGCTGACGATTCAGGTCGTTGTCATCCTCGACGACGAGCGCTCGCACGGTATGTCCCCCTCCTGCACGACTTGCGGACGCTCGGAGATCTCGGCGAGAGATTTCCATCCCGCAACGACGGACCGACTACCGGCCCCTCGCTGTCATAACGGTCGTTCTAAGCTGTCCCGTCGGACTTCTGATGACCAGACGATAAAAATATCCGGCTTCCGTGCGGCACAGCGTGGTCTTTACGAGCTTGCCGATACCATCTGCTGCAAGCGAGCGCGATACCTCCTCGACGGTTATCAGATTTTCCCGGCGGACGATCTGGCCGGCCATGCCCCAGTCGGTCAGGCAGTCGTCAGCGCGCGAGGCGGCGCACGGCAGCAGTACCACTGCCGCAGCCACCAATGCCACCGCTCTTCCCAAATCGACCATCCGCGTTCTTCCGGAAAACCGACGGTCTAACATAGCGTGTTGAACCGCCGATGAATACGGGAGCCATTGAGGATGGGTCCCTGATATTGTTCAACTCTTTCGTAGGCTGAGGACCGAGGACGCCTTGAACCGGCCGTAGATTGCCAGCGCCGTCCCGAACAAGCCGGCGAGCGCCTGAACGGCGATCACCGCCTGATTGCCGAAAGTCTGAATGAGATCGGCGGGCAGGCTCACTCCGATTGCCGGGGCGATGACGGGAAGCACGGTCGCCGCGGCGGTAATCAGCGTTCCCCAAAGCGTCCTCGATTGGGCCCACCATTTCGCCGTATCGTCGATCGTCTTCCCAGCCGCTGCTTGATTGCTCATGTTGGATTCTCCTTTTGCGATTTGTGCCGGCTCCAAGAGCCCGCGGGTAATGCCGTCAGCCGCGCCCCAGGATTTTCCGAGGGCCAATGTCGCGTCGACGCGTTTCAGCCAGCCCCGTCCGAAGCGCCAGAAATGCGGGAGCGCCCTGTACCGGGTGCGCCGGATTTCCGCGTACTCGTCGATCAGATCTGTCAGTCTTCGGCTGCCGATTGCAGAAAGCGTCTCGGGGCCGATCTCGCCGTCGACCGTGACGTTCACCACCTGCTGCAGCATCCGGGTCGCGGCGCCGACGCCGTGGTTCACTGCGGCATCGAAATGCATCAGCGCTAACGGTCCGGTGAACGCCGGGCATTGAGCGGGGTCGAAATACCGGCGGCGATAGATGGCCTCGACGACGGCTTCGGGGATGGACTTCAACTCCGAAATGAGCCGCGGGCGCGAGCCGGCGTCGAGCGTCTTGCCTTTGAAGTTGGCGTAGACTTCGAGCGTTACGCCGCGATTGGTCGGGCCGCCGGGATCGTACGGATCATTCGAAAAGCCGCCTTCCATTTCGAGGACGTGGGCGAGCGCCTTTGCGAAGGTGCCGTCGTCGGCCGTCAAGCTTTCAGCCTCGATCTCGGCGTCCGGCCAGCGGAAGCCGAGGAGGCGCGCGGCGTCGAAGGCTGAGACCGTCACCGCGTCGCCCTGGTTGCCGCCAAGGAGGTAGAGCTTGCCCGCCGCCGAGCCGATCAGAAAGCCGACATGTCCGGCCGTCGGATCGTCGCCCCGCGCCAAAACAGCGAGCGCACCAAAGCGCGGCTCATCGAGGCCAATTCCCCAATCGAGATAGGATCGCGCCATGAGCGATCCGGTACCCTGGCATCCGGCGCGCTTCAGCATGGCGCCCGCGAACGCGGCGCACCACGGCGTCTCTTCGCTTTCTACCTTTATGTCGCCAGCTTCGCGGAAGTAGCGGAGGATTTCGGAAGAATTGTCCTTGCCCGGAATTTCGCGCACGCCGAATTCGGCCCACGCGGCAGCGAGCCACGCCGGTTGATCCATTTTTATGCCCTTGTTTTTGTGCGCAGCCGGTGATCACCCACACTCGTCATGCCGACGGAGGTCGGCACCCCGCCAACAATCCGCATGCGTTACGTTGCGGCTTGCCTGGATCCCGGCCCTCGCCCGGATGACGATGTTGAGCGGTCCTGCCTACGTTTTAGACGGTGGCCGCACGAGGAGCGCCCCGGCCGAAGATTACGTTTGTCTGATAGATCTTGATCGATACGCTCGAGGGCGCGGCTCCGAAGTCGGCGATTTGATTCGCGCTCGAATAGCCGACGCTCGGCGACGACGTTGCGAGCGTGCGCTTCACCGTGGCGCCGTCAAGAATTTCGACCTCGTAGCTTTCGCTTTCTTCGCCGAGCGGCACCTCCGGCAGCTCCCAGTTATCGCCGCCGCTGCGCGTGCGCCGAATCCAAGAGATGCTGAGGTCGCCCGACGTGCGCACGCCTTTGACGCGAACCGGCGACAACGGCCGAAGCCCGAGCGCCTGGTAGGCGAACGGCGACGTTACGTACGACGCGTCGCCGATATCGCGGTTGCCCGGCCCATAGCGCCAATTGAGCGACACCTTCTGTTCGCTCTCCCTGAGCGGCACGGACGTCACCGCGCCGTCGAGGAGAACGAATTGCGCACCGGCAGGCAGCGCATCGTCCATCGCCCCTTCTGTTCCGAACTGACCGCGGAGAAGTCCACTGACGCGATACGTTTGCACATCGACGAGTTCGGCGGTTTGGAACTGAACGATTTCCCAATTACCGCTCGCGTTGCGAAGTGCTGCGAGATTTGCGCCGGCCAGCATCGCGACGAGATCAACGGACGACAGCGTTCCGCTCGTCAGACGCACGCGGACGGACGCCCTGTGGTCGATGCGACCCTCGGGGCCCGACGCGAGTTCGTCAAACGTCACGCCGAGCGTTGCGGGTGCGCCAGCGATTGCCTTGAGCTGATATCCGGTCTCCTGCGGAGACGCGAAGAGAGCGACGCTGCCGGGCCATGGCTTCTGCATCGCGGCGACGTATCCTGCCGCCGCATCCGCAGCGGTGTTCCACTGCGGCAGATCCATCAACGCAACGGCAGGTGAGCCGATCTGAACCTGTGCAGGCTCGGCGGCGACGCGCGGCGCGACGTCGATCTGATCGTAAACGCCCGGATCGATGCTCAAGGCTCGTATGTCACGAACCCCGTGCTCCGAAACATCGGTCAATCGCAGCAAGCGGCTTCGTCCGCCGATCTCGGCCGAGACAATGTCTCCCGGCTCGAGCGCGAGTGTCGACGGCGCCAGTTTGAATGTCGCGGATTCCCGCGTCGCCCACGTTTCGTAGAGCCAGCTTTCGGCGATCGCTCCTGCAAGGCTGTCGTCGAGCACGATCGGGAGATCGGCTTCCGCGACGCGCCCGCTCGCCCCTGTCAGTCGCCGCGCTTCGGCGACGGCTTGCGGATAATCGTCAACGCCTGAGATGTAGCGGAGCTTGGCCGATGCCGGGAGATCGGTTTCCTGCGCGCGCGTCAGCTCGTAGAGCGCATCGCCCGCGCTTTCTTCGACGAGCGCATCCTGCGCGAGCGTCATCGCAGGCGCGGCACGGCCGCGATGGCGAAACACAATCTTGCCGTTGCTTTCGATGCTATCGAAAAAATATGCGAGTTCGAGCGGCTGTATCGCATCGCGCGCGGCCATCGTCCGGTCGATGACGTAGCCCGGCACCGTCCCCGTCAACGCGGATGCGTCGAAATCTGCGAAGCCCTGATCGCGCAGGATGGTCGAGACGACGTCATCGAGCGCCGCGCCGCCGAGCCGGCCGTTGAGCCAATGTCCGAGCTGCCAGTTTTCGCTGTCGCCCCAATAGGTCGTTGCATCCGGAAACGCCGGATAGGGACGCGCGTCCCAGCAATAGACGTGTATGCGATCGAGATCGACCATGCGCTTGCCGTTGACCGCCGATACCGGATTGCGACCTTCGACGTAGGCCGGCTTCGTCCAATCGAAAGCGTCAGTGAGCGCCTGGCGATGACGCGCCTGCATCAGGTCATCACGGATGCCGCGCGAATAATAGGGAAGCGCCGATTCCGAACTCTTCGGATCGACGAAGACATTCGGCTGGTTCGCACCTTTGTCGACCGCGGGGCAGCCGATCTCCATGAACCAGAACGGCTTAGATTGCGGCACCCAAGCCGTCGCCGACGCACTTTCGGTGCCTGCGGGGCGATTATAGTGCGCGTTGCTCCACCACGAGAGAATATCCTTATAGCGAAAGACCCACGGCTTTCCGGAGCCATCCGTTATCGGCGTTCTGATTTGCGCATCGCGATCTTCGCTTGACGCGTAATACCAATCGAAGCCTTCGCCGCCATGGACGTTCGAACGGAGATATGCCGGATCGTAAATTGATCTTGTCCCGGCGACCGCGTCGAGATGATCGCGGCCATCGCGCCAGTCAGCGAGCGGCCAATAAATGTCGATGCCGATCGCGTCGATGTTCGACGAAGACCACAGCGGGTCGAGATGGAAATAAACGTCGCCCGAACCGTCGGCAGGCTGATGGCCAAAGTATTCCGACCAGTCTGCCGCGTAGAGCACCTTCGTTCCGGAGCCAAGGATCGCTTTCACGTCATCGGCCAGCGCGATCAGCTCTGTGACGAATGGATACGCGTTGGCGCTCGATCGGACGCACGTCAGCCCGCGCAGCTCCGTGCCGATGACGAATGCTTCGACGCCGCCAGCCGCTTTAGCGAGATGCGCCTGATGCAGGATCATGCGCCGGTACGACCATTCGTCCGGTCCCGTGTAATGCACGGATGCGCCGGAGATGGAAAAGTCAGATCGCGCGGCGGAGCCGACGAAGCTCGCGATTTGCGTCGCGGCGGTTGACGTCTTGTCGGGCGTTCCCAACTGGCCGGGCGCGGGGTGACACGCAATCCGTCCGCGCCACGGATATGCCGGTTGGCTCGCGCCTCCGTAGGGATCAGGAAGGCTATTGCCCGCCGGAACATCCATCAGAACGAACGGCGTCAGCGTCACGTTCAATCCGCGCGCTTTCATATCCTGAATGGCGGCGACGACTGTCTGGTCGGACGGCGTGCCACCATAGGCCGCGTTGCCGTCGCGCGTGCTGATGAGATGCGCGGTCGCCCGGGTTTCTCCGGCGACGGACCAGCTCAGTGGTGCGGTCCATTTGTGGCGCGTCTCGACGCCGGGCATGATCTTGCACGCGCCCGCGCGGAGGTCGGTTCCAAACCAGCTGACGACAAGCGACACCGACTTGGCGTTCGGCAGCGCCGCTTCGAGCTGATCGAGCGAAACCTGCCAGTCGGTAGGGCCGACCAATTGATGGACATTCTCCGACTGCGAAACGCCGTCGTCGAACGTCTGATGTACGGGTTCCGTCGCGTAGACGAACTCGCCCGAACCTGGGATCATCACGACGCCGCGAATGTCCTGATCGGCATCCGAGACACTGCGAAAGATTTCGAACGACAGCTGTGGAACGCGGTTGCCGTAATCGGCGAGCGCGAAGTGCTCGAACACGACATAGGCGACGCCGCGATAGCTCGGGGCATTGTCCGCGCCTTCGCGCGCCGCGATGAGACTATCGACGTCTTGCGTTTCCGTGCCGGTGTGCAGGCGAAATGTCGTCCGGGCGAGATCGAGTTCCTGCTCGTCGGCCCAGACGCGACCGATGCGCGTCACCACACCCTCGCCGAGCGCGACCGCGAAATTGGCGTAGTAGTTGTACTGCGCGAGGCGCGTCTTGTTGCCTGAGCTTCCTTTGCCGCCGCCCGCGGCTTGTGTCGTCGTCACGATCTCTTCTTCGAGATCGGTCGCCCAGATGATCTGTCCGCCGACACGCGCTCGACCATAAATCCTCGGAAGCGGCGCACCTTCGGTTGACGCGGTCAGCCGGAGATCGGAAAGGCGCGGACCTTCGACCGTGCGCGTCTGTCCGGACGGGGCGAAGAGCGCATTGTCGACATACGATCCCGCAAATGCGCCGATCTGCGATCCGATCGCCGCGCCCGAGAGCGTGACGCCGAGCAGGCCGACGCCAGCCGGCAGCATGCTGCCGCCGACGGCTGCACCGACGGCTGCAAGAGCGAGCGTCGCCATGTCAGGAGCCTTTCGAAATATCAGGAAATTGAAACGCGCCCGCGATCCGGCGCCGCCACCAATTCGTCAGCGGAACCTCGGCGACCGGCGCGCCTTCGATCGCGTGGACCATCATTGCGGGCGCTGTGACGATGGCCGCGTGCTTCGCCACCATTCCCGCGCGAAGCCGGAAAACGACGACGTCGCCGATGCTCATAGAAGCGATTGGCTTCGCCACAAGATGCCGGTTGGCTGCTTCGAGCATCGCCTCGCTTCCGCTCGCTTCCGCCCAGTCGCGGCTGTAGGCCGGGGGCTTTTCCGCGTCGGCGCCGTAGAGCTCCTTCCAGACACCGCGCACCAGCCCAAGGCAATCGGTGCCGACGTGGCGAACGCTCGCCTGATGATGGTAGGGCGTGCCGATCCAACCGCGCGCCGCTTCGACAATTCTGCTTCGGGTCACATGCTGCATCTTCAGCTCGCGCGTCCGATTTTCGTCAGGAACTGATTGCCGGGTATCGACGGGAAGCCGCGAAAGTTGATCGTGTTCGAGAAGCGCGCCTTGCATGTCTCGAACCGCTTGTCACAGCCGGCGGTAACAATGAATTCGTCGCCCGCGGCGGGCGGTCCTTCGGCATCCGTCCAGAGTTCGATCTCGACGGCGGCTGGCAGCTTCGTGTGCGTCTTGATCTCGATTCTGAGACCAACTGACGCTCCGGACGTGAACGCGAAGAGACCGCGCGAGAGAAATCGCGTGTCGAATGCGTCGATGCCGGAGACCGTGAAACGCCTTGCAGACGCGGCGGTCACTATCGCGCCCACGCCTCGGAAGGCTGACGATGAAAGATCAATTCCGCAGCGCGCATCACCGAGATCGGCGTCGCATGTCCGCTGCAAAATCCGTCCCTTCGGCTGCTGCAGATAGTGCGCGAGGCCGCGAAGCTCGGCCGTAAAGCTCGCGCCTGTGCGGCGCACTTCGCCAATGCTGCCGGACCGCATCAGGACGCGCTGGCTCGGGTCCGCCCAGTTGACGCGATAGATCGCGATCCGCGCGTCGTCATAGCGGCCGGCGGCAAGGTCATCGTCGGTCAATGTTCCTGACGACAGCGCGCCCGTGACCTCGAGGTTGTCGACCGACAGGCCGAGCCCATCGGTGATATCGCTCGCGGTGAAGCCGCTTGCCGCCTCGTAGGTGGTGCCGTCAAACGCGACCGGGTTATCGTGATCGGTGAAACCGAGGACGGTTCCGTCGCGACGTTCGATGCGCCAGCACCAGCAGAGGGTCGTCGCTCCGGACGCGAGATGCGCGGAAAATTCCGGCGATAACGTTTTCACAGCCGCACCTCGACGATCGGAATGTTGGGAATGGCGCCAGAGGTGAAGCCCGAGAGGTTGATCTCGAGCTTGTCGGTATCGAAGCGCGCGGGCACGTCGAACTCGAAGCCTGCCGTTACACTCGCTCCGCTTGCCGGAATGTGACCGCTGAGAAATGTCACGACGCCGGTCGAAGCATCGATCGCGAAATTCGTGCCCGCGGTTTGCGCCGCGCCGGCGACAGCGATTTTCACAGTCGCCGCGATTGGTTTCTTGATGTCGCGCGTCCACGGCGCGAAGGCGCTACCGTAGACCTTTTTCAACTGGAACGCCGCGTGTTCGCCCGTCCCCGTTCCGATGACCTGGTCGAGTACGTTCGGCGTCGCGTTCGGCGCGCAGGACTTCCAGTCCATCGGATCGCGCCAACGAAACGTGTGAAGGCGTCCGCGCCGCTCTTCGAAGAATGCGATGATCTGATAGAGATCATCGAGCGATTTGACGCCGTACCCCGCGTTGTAGCTTCGCCGGCTGTCTGCCCAGCGGCTGTTGCGCTCTTCATATCCCGATCCAAGCACGACGACGTCGGTGCGCCGCTCTGGTCCGCCTTGCGCATTGCGCGAGATCGCCGTCGGAAATCTGACGTCGTGAAAGGACATGTGGGATTCGCTTTTTTGTGAGGAGGCGACATAGAGGTCGCGCTTTAGAGGTTTCGCTGGCCGGCCGCGGCGGCGCGCGCGATCATCGCGGCGATCTGCGATTGCGAGCGGCCGAAGCTTTGGACGTCCGGCGTCGAGATGTTGATCGTGATCTGCTGCCCACCGCCACCCGACATCGCAACGCCGAGCCGGCCGTCGGAACCGCGCGTCAGCGGCATGATCGCTTCCGGCCCGCGCTCTCCGGCGAGCCCCGTCGCGCCACCTGCCAGCGGGAATGAGATCGGGCTTGCGATGACGCCGCCGCTTGCAAACGGCACCGGCGTCCCGCTCTGAATGACGCCACCCTTCGCGAACGGCGTCGCTCCCGAGATGACGCCCTGAAACATCGATGCGAGGCCGGACGTTAGTGGCTGCAGCGCGGTCTTGAGCGCCATCTGCGAGATGCTGAGCGCCAACGACTTGAAGACATCGCCGACGTTCTTGCCTTTGATCGCGATATCGTCGAACGCGGAAACCAGTGTGTTGGCAAATTGCCTTCCAGTCCGCGACGTCGATTGGAGCTTTGTCTCGAGATCGCTCGTGTCGGCCGTGACCTTGACGTTCCAGGTCTCGAGTTGATCGTCATTCATTGTCATAGGTTGCACTTTCATCCGGAAAGCGTTGCATGAGCGTGTCGAGGTCTCCGCGCGTGAGCGTCATTTCGCTGACCCCGCCGAATTTGCCTGCCAGCGCCGCCTGCAGCTCACGCGGTGTCAACGACCAGAAAACCGCCGGCATCATGCCTAGGACACCGAGGCCGAGCTCCATCACGCGCGCCCAGCGAAAGGGGCGCGCGTTTCGCCGCCGCCCTCCCGCCTCTGTGCATCCTCTTCCCGCTGATCATCTCCGCCGAACGTTGCATTCAGAAGCCGGGCGACGATGTCGACGTAATCGGCGGCGCCGCCGTCCACGCGCATCAGGGCGACTTCGTCGTCCGTCACCGCGCATCCCGCCCCGCGCAACCCGGCTGCGATGATCTTTACGCAATCGCGCGCGGAAAGCCGCCCCTTCTCGAAGCGCGCCGCGAGCGCCAGCATGTCGTCGTCGCCGAAGGCGCTCTCCAGTTCCGCGAGCGCGCCGAGCGTCAACACGAGCCTATAGGCGCGGTCATCGAGGATCGCCTCGATCTCACCGCGGTGCCTGTTCGCCATGTGCAGGGATTCCTTTTCTTTTTGCGCTCGGCGACTCGCGTTCCGCGAGCCGGTCGCCGAGCGCGGCCTTGGCGGAACAGTTCGGCGCAACATCAAACGTGCTCGGCGACTCCGCTACGCGGAGCCGGCCGGTGGGCGCGGACTTAAGCTGCTGTGGTGAACGTCAGCTCGCCTGCGCTTTCAAGCGAGATGTCGAACGTCAATTCCCCATCGTGGCGACCGCTGAATTCAAGCGACGTGATCTGGAATGCACCTGCGATCATGCCGAAGTCGGGCACGATCACCTGCCAGTCGCGGACGGTACCGTTGAAGGCGTAATCCCGGATCGTCGTATCGGACGATCCGTCCTTGAAAACGCCGGAACCGGTGATCCTTGCCGACTTCACGCCCGCGCCGGTCAGCAGCTCGCGCCACTGGCCTGCGCTTTCGGTGTTGGTTATCTCGACCGTCTCTGCGCTGATCGATAGACCGCGTGCGCGAAGCCCGGCGACCGTCACGAAGACGCCCGCGCCGGTCGTATCGACCTTCAGAAGAAGGTCTTTACCTTTCTGTGCTGCCATGTGTGAGGGACTCTTTGGTTGGTGCCTGGCGACTCGCGTTCCGCGAGCCGGCCGCCAGGCACGGGGCTGTTGAGGGAGTGGGAGTTGCTGACCGCCCAGTGTCTGCCGACTCGCGTTCCGCGAGCCGGCCGCCGGGCAAAGGGCTGTTGAGGGAGTTGGAGTTTTGGATGCGGGGGTATTGTCATCCTCGGCTTTATGCCGAGGTTCTATTGATCAGCGGGTGCGGAGCGAGCATTCGAATGGATCCTCGGGACGAGCCCGAGGATGACATCGGTGGCGTCTATCTTTCGCGCTAACGCAGCTTCGCGTCAGCCCGGCTCGGTCACCGCGCGAAAGCGGGAGATGCCGTGGAACGTCTCGCCGTCGTTGTCGCGTCTCGCTTCGGAGAATTCGTGGCGCAGGTTAACCAGTCGGTGTCCTTCGAGGGATAGATCCTGGTCGTGTAATGCGTGCCGCGCGGCGGCTATGACGGCATGCGTTTCCTTGCGTCCGCGCGCTCGCGACCACACGTGAAGCGTGACGACGTGCTCGGAGGCGTCTTCTGTTCCGGTCGACCAATCGCGTTCCGTCGACTGTCCAAACGTCATGAATGGAAATTCTGCACGGGCCGGGACGTCGTCATAAATCCTTGGACCGCCCAATGCCGATGTCGTTGCGGCATCGCTGGTCAATTTCGAAAAAATCGCCTGCTGAAGGGCGAAGGCTGCGCTCGCCATCATTTGCCTCCTTGCGGGGAAAGCGGGTCTGATATGCTATCTGCGGGCATCAAGGGCTTGCCCGCCCATGCGGAAGCGAGGATTGCCTCGCGTTTCGCCACTGCATCGCGAACGAGCATCAATGCCCGTTGCCGCGCTGCGGAATTGAATCCGCTCATTGTGCAATGCACATTCATAGATCGCGTTCCTCCGATGGGCACTTCAGCCAGCGCCCACGATTGTCGCAGTCGATCACGCCAAGAATGGCGAAGACACGGTTGCCGTAGCGAATCCGCATGTCCGGTGTTACGTCGCTGCGGTGGCGTATCCAGATGTCGTGCGTCGCTATGCCCGCGATGCGATCAGCTGAAAAATTTTCGCCYGCCGATCGCGACCAGACGGCAGCCCAGACTTCAGCGACGCTTTGCCATTCAATCGTCGCGCCGCCTGCTTCGTCGCTCGTTCGCTCGGGGCTTTCGATCGTCACGCGGTGCCGGAGATCGCCGGCGTTGATGGGCGCCTTCATAGCCGGATCGTCCGAAATGGATTGATGAGGGCGGATACGGCATCGGGGATGCGCGCGTCGTCCGATCCAATCTCTTCCGGGTCGCGGTGCTCGTACCAATGTGCCGTCAGCATCAGCATTGCGTGCTTCAAAGGCGCAGGCACGCTATCGCCGGTGGCTCCGAACCCAGCCGTCATATCGATCTCGATGCCGTTGGCGCGGACTTGCGGTTCTAGCCGCGCCGTATTGTTCCAGACGAGCCGCGCGGGCCGCGACGCGAGATCGACGAGGTAGCTTTCCGCCGGCACCACATGCGCGACGCCGGCCGCGTTCTTCACGCGAACTTCATCGATCGAGCGAAGCGGCGTCAGCGGCAGCTCGACATCGCGGCTGCCCGGCCAGCGATTGAGCGTCATCGTCCACGACTGCGTGATGAGCGCGAGCGACAGCGCCACCTCGATATGAAGCCGCGACGTCAGCAGCAGGCTCGCGATCAGAACGTCCTCGTCATTGCCGTCGATGCGCATGTGAGCCTTGGCGTCGGCGACCGTCACCGGCTCGACCGCCGGCGGCGCCGTCATCACGAGAGACATGGGATGAGATTTCCTTTTTTGGTGGTGCCTTGCGACTCCGCTGTGCGGAGCCGGCCGCAAGGCACGGCCTTGGTGAAGCAGTTCGGCGCAACATCACGCGCGCTCGGCGTCCGGCGCGCGGAACCCGTGTCGCCAAGCGCGAAATAAAATGCGGGGCTGCCGGAGTGAGCAGCAGCCCCGCAGGTTTCCGCGCGGGCGGGAGGGGAACCCGCGCGGGAATTACTTTCGTCATCCTCGGACGAGCGCGACAAAGCCGCGTCGAAGTCCGGGGATCCAGCGTTAAAAGAGCCGTAGGCGCACGATTGCGTCTTCGACGAGTCTCGCGCCGCATCGAAGTGATTTTGTTTGTGCCGAGCGACTCGCGCTCCGCGAGCCGGCCGCTCGGCACGCAATCATCAAGCTGCGAACTTCAGAAGCTTGATGGCGTCGAAATCCTGGACGCCACCGCCGACGCGCTTCGTCGTGTAGAAGAGCACGTAGGGTTTGGCCGTGTAGGGATCGCGCAGCACGCGAATGCCGGCGCGGTCGACGATCAGATAGCCGCGCGAGAAATCACCGAACGCGATGCCGAGAGCATTGGTGCCGATCGCCGGCATGTCTTCGCTTTCCGCGACCGGGTAGCCAAGCAACGATGGCCATTCGCCCGGTGCGTTGGCTGGCTGCCAGAGATAGTTGCCCTGACCGTCCTTGAGTTTGCGTACGGCCGACACCGTCGACCTGCTCATCAGGAACGTGCCGTTGGCGCGGTAAGGCGCCTTCGTCGCGTAGACGAGATCGAGCAGCTTGTCGCCGGGATCGTTCTCGGGGAATGCGCCTGCCTCGCCCGTCGCGACGAAGCCGAGCTTGCCCCAGGCCCACGAGCCGTTGGCGACGGTGTCGTAGCTCAAGAGGCCCTTTGGCTTGTTGGTGCCGTCGCCGGTGACGAAGGCTGTTCCTTCCTGCGCGGCGAAGGCGAGGCGAACTTCTTCGGCGAGCCACTCGTCGATGTTGACGATCGTATCGTCGAGCAACGTCTGTGACGCTGCCGGCATCGCGTAGAGTTCCATCGTCGGGAACTGCAGCTCTGCGAGCGTCGGCGCGGTGCTCTGCGAACGTGACGCCGTTTCGGCGACCCAACCCGTATCCGCACCTGCAGTTGCAAACGGCCGCTTATAGACAGAGCCCGACACCTGGCGGATACCGGAGATCGCGCGCATCGGCGAGATGGCTTTGAGCGCGCGATTGACGGCCGCTTCCGTCTCAGCCGGCACGAGATAGCCGCCATCCGCGCCGGAGCCGACGGACAATGCCTTCTCTTCGATACGCGCGAGACGTTGCGCATCGCCGCGGCGAACGTAGCCGTCGAATGCCGACTTGTGCGCGAGATCCGACGTGGACGACGCGCCGCCTGTGAGATGCGGGCGCGCCGACTTCAGCGCGAGGTTATCGGCCACACGCTTGGTGGAATCGAGAGTTTCCTCGATGCGCGCCAGCTTCTCGGCGACGAGCGTATCCGTCGTGCCGCGGCTCTCGATTTCGTTCAAGCGCTGATCGTTCGTTTCCTTGAAGGCTTCGAAAGCTTCGAGGAATTCTTCGAAGGCGCGCGCGGTTTCTCCGCCCGCCCCCTTCGTTTCGAGGGAAGTCGTGTTGGTCATGTGATGTCCTGTGGAGCTAAATGAAGTCCTACCGTCATCCTCGAACGGGTGGGCGTAGCAAGCCCGTTCGGGGATCCAGCGTTAGAAGCGCCGAAGGCTCGATATTGCGTCTGCGACGAGTCTTGCGCTGGATCCCCGGTCTTCGCTTGCGCTCGACCGAGGATGACGAATTGGTGGGTTACGTTGCCGACATCAGCCGCGCCGCCTCGCGGAAACGAGAAGCAAGCGTGGCGTCGTCGCCGAAGGTCCGGCCCGCATCCCGCAAAGCCTTGAGACCGTGGAAGCCCGAGCGGAGCACCGCCCTCGCCTCCATCCGCGTCAGCCCAGCATCCCGCGTGAGCCAACGCTCGAATTCACGTTCGGTCGGAGCGCCGGCCACGAACGGCCGCGCCTTCACGCTTTCGACGCGCGCGCCCGGCAGCATCGGAAACGTGACGACCGAAATTTCCCAGAGATCGACCTTCTCAATACGGCGCACGCCGGACGCCGCATCGCGCCGGGCCTTCACCGCCTTGAAGCCGATCGAAAGTCCATCGAGCGCACCGGCCCGCATCAACTCCAGAACTTCGCGCGCCTTCGAGACCGCGGTCATCAATCGCCCGCGGACGTACAGCCCGCGCGCGTCCTCGCGAATTTCATCCCACACGCCGATGGGCTCGGCCGGGTCGTGCTGGAACAGCATCTTGATGCGCGCGGCGCCGCGACCCGCCAGGCTTTCGCGGAATGCTCCTGGTGCGATGACGTCGTGGCCGAGGTCCTCGCGATTGAAGAGGCTGGCGTAGCCTTCAAAGACTCCGTCGCCGAGCGACTTCGTATCGAGCGGCAACGCCCGGCTCCGTTTCGACAACGAAGCAGGCAGCAGAAATCGTTCGGTCGCGTGCATTTGCACTCCGTTGTCAATTGAGCCTAGCGGTATTTGAAATTCGAAAAGTCTGGCTTAGCGGCCTACGCGCTGCCAACCGTTTCTCGTCGGTGGTGAGAAAGCTCGCGGCTTCAAGGCGTTTCCAGAGTGCGTCGCGTTCAGATCAGACTTATCGATACAGTGGCTGGGCTAGGTTGACGCTTAGCAGTTTTAGGAAGCCTTCAACTTGTCCACCGTCGTAGAAATAAATTTCCGCGGGGGTTTTCCGCCAGAATTCTACCATTTGATTTGGCGTCAGACCGCTATTCAAGAATTCTCCAATGAACTCGCGAATTGCTTTTGCTTCAGTTCTATCGATGCCGATCATCGCCGTCTGCACGAGAAGTGAATTTGCATCAGCCTCACTCATAGCCCTGGCCTTGCTCGCAAGATCCTGCCCTAGATTGCGGCAAGCCTTGCGAAACTCGGGTGGCATATCTATCTGCTCGTGTCGCTTCTTATTCAATTGTCGCGCTCTCGACCTTTAGCCATATCGCGAATCTTCTCAAAAAATTTGAAGGCATGTTCGTCGTTATGCCGTAGCTTGGACCGCCGCTCTGCCAGATTTTCTTCAACTCTGCGACACTTGGGTCTCGAGCAAGGAGGTCTGCAAGAAATGCTTTTACGATGGCTTGCTCGCGTTCTCCACATAAGCGGAGTGATCGAGCAATCCAGTCGTCCTCGTCTTTAGCCTCTTGTTCGCTTCCTTGCCAAAAACATTGTGTTAGGCGCTTGAATTCTTCCGGCACGTCCATGCTCGATCAATCCATCTTCACATAATTTGGACTGTTCGGCCGAGGCCTTGCAAACCAGGGGCAATGCTCGATCATCGAAAAGGAGTCATACGGAACAGGTTCCCACTCCTTAATTATTGCTTCCGCGATTTCCTCTCGCGTCGAGCCGTATTGCTTCTGGTGGGTCCAATGGAACCCACTATCCGGGACATGTCGCACCGGTACGGCCCCTGCATCCAGAAGGGCATAGATCGCTCGACGAACGTAATCGGCCAATGCTTGGCCGGTGAGTCCAAAATCAACGCGCCCTCCAGGCACGATCTGCCATATTCCGACAGCATCTAGATCGAGTTCAGCCGGATACTGTGATATGGCTTCACTAACTGTCTCGCCCGTTTCCTTATCTCGCGGTTCATCGATCATTTCTTGTGGACCTTATAGCCATTCTTGAGAACAGTTTCGTCGGACGATTTCAATACATCAAGGGTCTCGCCGTGCTCAACGCTTTGGCGAACACCAATTATGGTGCCGTCCGATCGCTGGAAGGCCCTTCCATCATAACTTTCTGATGGCGTCACTTCTATCGTGCCGTCGAGGAGATCGGACTTCAACTTTTCAAATTCGCTTTGGTCGACGGTCCGAATTCCCTTAGGCGCACCTGGACTACGAACTCCCAACTCTTTTCCACCCGGCTTCAACAATTCCTCAAGCGTCCTTTCCGCGGGCTTCAGAACCTTTGGGTTCCGCAGCAGGTAGCGCGCGGCACCCTGGATGATCTTCGCCATCGCGACGCGATCACCATCCGTCCACCGCCCGCCATCAGGGTTGCCTACCGGGACGCGCGGTTGGTTTTCTCTAAATTTTGCGCTCGGCGACTCGCGTTCCGCGAGCCGGCCGCCGAGCGCGGTATATCCCGCTGCGGCGCGTTTCTCGTCGTCGGTGATGAAGGACGCGCCTTCGAGACGTTTCCAGAGCGCATCGCGTTCGGGGGCGAGCGCTTCGACCTGATCGAGATCGGGTTTGAGTTCTAAGCTTGTGCCCCGTGACTCCCCTCCGGGGAGCCGGCCGCGGGGCACGGGCCCTGTGTTGAACGCCGGGGCGAGCCAAGACGAGAGTGCCCGCGCCGTGCGGTTCACGAGCGGCAGTACGGTTTGTCGCCAGAAGGCGCGCTGCGCCTCCTGATAGTTCGAGTACGTATTGTCGCCCGGAATGCCGAGCAGCATCGGGGGCACGCCGATGGCGAGTGCGATCTCGCGGGCGGCAGTGTTCTTCGCCTCGATGAAGTCCATGTCCTTGGGCGTCAGCGACAGCGGCTTCCAGTCGAGGCCGCCTTCGAGCAGCAGCGGACGTCCGGCAGCGCGCGCGCCTTGGAAGTTCGTCTCGAGCTCGGTCTTCAGCCGCGTGAATTGCTCCTCCGTCATCTGGCCGTTGGCGGCCGCGTAGATCAGCGCGCCCGAGGGCCGCGCGGAATTGTCGAGCAGCGCCTTGTTCCAGCTCGATGCCGTGTTGTGGATGTCGATCGCGGTCGCCGCCGCTTCGATCGGGCTCATGCCGTAGTGATCGTTCGCCGGATGGAAGAGGCGCACGTGCAGGATCGGGCGCACGCCGCTTGCAACTTCGTCGATGAAGCGCGCGGACCGTCCCGCGACGGTGTACTCGTAGCCTTCCGGCCAGCCGTCGGTGCCGGGGATGACCTTCATGCGGTCGGGGCGCAGAATGTGCAGTTCGCGGATGTCGCCGTCGAGCGCGACCGCTTCGGCGTAGACGTTGCCCGCGACGAGCAGGAAGCCGTACCAGGCTTCGAGAAAGTCCGTTCCAGTGTGATCGAGGCTCGGCCGCCGGAGCAGATCGATCAGCGGATGATCCTCGATCTCGTTCGCGCCCTCATAGAGGAGCAGCGGGATCGAGGCGGCGGCCTCCGCTATCATGCGCACGGAGCGATAGACGATGGCGTTCTGCATGAAGCCTTCGCGGGCGAAGGCTGCATAGTCGCGCGGCGCCCACACGGGCTCGCCGAGATTTTGATAGGCGATCAAGGGTCCGATGGAAGAACCTTTTTCTTCTTTGATTGCGCCCGGAAAGAATTTTTCGTCTGCACCCGGCGACTCCCCAGCGGGGAGCCGGCCGCCGGGTGCGAGGGATGTTGCGCCAGACTCGCGTTCCGCGAGCCGGCCGCTCGGCACGCGTCTTTGCATCGGCAGCCAGCGCGTCAGCGCTTCCGAGATCAGCGACATGCATTGTCCTTATTAAATTTGTGCGAGGCGCCTGAGGTGTGTGCCACCTACACCGTCATGCCGGCGAAGGCCGGCACCCAGTCAGCGATCCACACGCGTTATGTTGATGTTCGGCTGGATCCCGGCCTGCGCCAGGATGACGGTTTAAATTTATTCTTCGTCATCCTCGGCCGAGTGCAGCGGAGCTACCTCGATGGCCGGGGATTCAGCGTCAGAAGTGCCGAAGGCTCGATAGTGTGTCTGCGACGAATCTTACGCTGGATCCCCAGTCTTCGCTTGCGCTCGACTGAGGATGACGGAAGGCGTTAGAGCATCCTGACCGATGGTTTCGTCGTATCGCCAAGAAGCAAATCCGTGAGCRCCCAGACGAGCGCGTCGGCGCGGTCGGGGCTGCGGCCTTTGACCGTGCCGTCCGAACCGAACGCACACATCTGATCTTCCAGCGCATCGAAACGCCCGACGTGCGCGACGCGGCCCTCCGCATAGAGCGCCGCGACCGGCTCGGCACGAACCCATTTTCCCCGCGTCGCTCTGACTTTGACGACGGGGAAATTCTCGCGAAACTGCTGCAGCACCGAGATCACGAGGTCGCCGCCCTGGTTGACCTCCGCCACCATGCGATCGGCTTCGAAATCATCGTATGCACCAAGCGCCGCCCGCGCCCAGAGTTCCGGCGTGCGGCCCTGGATGGTGCGATCCGCCAGGACGTAGGCGCGCTTGTCGACGCCCAATCCCGCGACCACGATCCCGCAAGCGTCCGACGATGCCGTCGCCGTCACCGGCGGATCGAGGGCGACGACGACGCGTTGCATCTCTGGCGCGTTTTCGACGCGCGCCTCTTCGATCCAATGACGCCGCCAAAGGCCGTCGCTCGCATCCTCGACGATCTCGCCGAACAACTCCTGTCGGCCGATCGCGGAGCCCGCATAGCGGCGCGTCATCTCGGCGAGGAACGTCGGCGCGAGGTTGGTCGCGTTGTCGGCGGTCGCCAGGTTGACGGTCACGGTCGCCTCGTCGGCAATGATCTGTTTCAAAAGTTTCGTCGCGCGCGGCGTCGTCGTCACGCAAACGCGCGGCGCTTCGCCGAGGCGTAACGCGAACTGCAGCATGTCCCAGGCCCTTTCCGCTCCGCGCCATTTCGCGAGCTCATCGCACCAGGCGGCCGTGAATTGCGGGCCACGCAGCGCTTCGGCTTCGTCAGCCGAGAACAGTTCCGCGACCGCGCCGTTCGGCCACGTCAAGCGCCGCTTCGAGGGTTCGAACAGCGGCCGCTCTTTCGCCGGATGGATCGCGAGCAAGCCCGACTGGCCTTCGATCATGACGTTGCGCACGTCGGCGAGTGTTTTGCCGACCAGCGCAATTCTTTGTTGCTCACGGCGACTCCCCTGCGGGGAGCCGGCCGCCGTGAGCGGGGATGTTGCTTCGTCTGTCGCGGAAGAAAGAGCGAGTGACCTCACCCACTCCGCTCCCGCGCGTGTTTTTCCCGATCCGCGGCCGCCGAGAAGCAGCCACACACGCCATGCTTGGTTTGCCGCTTCCGACTCGCGTTCCTCGAGCCGGCCGGAAGCGGCGGCCACATGGAGCCGGCCGCCGGGTGCGCTTGATGTTGCACGAGACTCGTCCAACAAGCCCGCGCCTTGCGGCCGGCTCTGCGAAGCAGAGTCGCAAGGCGCAATCAACAAAGGCGCGAGCTGCTCGTCGCGGGCCCATAGCTCCCAGTCGTGAGAGATGAACTCGAGTTCGTCCGCGCTCAGCTCATTCAGGATTTCGCTGAGACGACCGTTTGTGATTGAGGCGTTCAAGACGTTCCGCAATTTCGCGGCGTAGGTTTTCCGCATGGGCGAGCGCCTCCTTGCTCTTGGCGTCACCTCCCGTTGGCTTCCGCTTCGTCATCACGCGTTGCATCTCAACAGCTTTCTCCAATGCATTGACCATTTGCGACAGGGCGCGGGACGCTCGTTCGCGATCCTGGGACGTCAGACCTTTTTGCTTCTCGAGTTTCGTCAGCTCGCCATCGATCGTGTTGTAGACGCGCTGCACCAGCACGTTAGGCTTTGCTCGCATTCGCGTCGCGGGCGGCTTGGCGCGCGTGCTTGTCGCCGTTTTCCGAGCAGGAGCGGACCGCGCGGGTTTTGCTGCGACCTCGTTCGCGACAGATTTCGCCGTCGATGCGCTCGCGCCCTTCGAGGCCGCGCGCTTCGCCTTTGGCTTTTCCTCCGGCGGATCGTCGTCGTTCGTTGCAGCCGCCTTCGTCGTGAGGACGCGCGAAGTCTTTCGCCGCACGATCGATGCCGCCGCCATGCACACTGCCTTTTTGGATTTTGTGATTATCGCCGCGGAGCGTGGACGTAGATCTCCGAGGCCGTCTCGGTGGCCCCTCACACTTTCCGCGTTATACAGAAACCTACCCGAAGAGCGTTACGCTGTCAACGACAAAAGCGCTATAATTCATTGAAATTATTTAGCAAAATCGCATACGCCAGGACAAACTTTCCGATTATAAGTTCGTGCGCGAGAGCGAGGATAAGTTTCCACGCATTTTGAAAATTTTCGTCATGACGACGAAGGTCGGCCACTCACAACGGGCATCTGCAGCCGTTATGCAGCTGGCTTGCGTGGATCCCGGCCTGCGCCGGGATGACGGAGCTAATCGAGAAACGGCGTTCTCCGGCTCAATTCGACAACACTCGCTTCTGAGCCGCCCGCATTCGATTGCCGAACGGCAACGCGCCGACCTCATTCCGAAATGCATCGATCATAGTTTTCTCTGCATTCGCAAAATCCGTCGCATCACCCCAGTAGACTTGGGTCAAGCCAGTCAGCAACTTGATGTCCTGACCACCTCTATGCGGGCTCGATCTGCCGTACTCGTGATGATAAAATTGAGCGATACGGTTCCGAAGCCGGGTCGCTCTTCCGATGTAGATGATCTCTTCGTCAGCATTCCAACGCTTGAGTTGGGCTTCCGACAAGTTCTCCGTGAAGTTTGCTGGCGGCTCCGCAAGGGCGATGACATAAACACCGGAAGAGGCGTCGCCTACAGGACTGCCCCACGGCACGGGCCCGCGCATTTCAATCGAAGCTCGTCGAAAAAGCTCGGGAACGGATAGCATTGAACCTCCCCCACTTCCTGTTTCGCTCTGCGTGAGTACTTTCTACGATTCGGTGGCTCCGAGCGAACGCACCTTCGCGCTGGCCTAGCCACCATCATGCCGGGATGGCGGCGGCTCAGTCGACGACCTAGCGGAAACTTCAGGTGCTATTCGGCGGGTTCGGATGGAATTTGCGGGGCGCCGGGACGACGGCGGTTTTGATCTTCATCCTCTTCGGGTCTCAGATCCGGAATAATGTATTTCCAATAATTCTCTTCTTTGACGCGACGTTCGCTCATGGCGAAGCTGCGGACGGAAATTCCGGCCTCGTGCACCGTATCGGGCGAACCTGAAACCAGGGGGTGCCACCACATCAGGTCCTGGCCCTCGCCGACGAGGCGGTAAGCGCAGGTTTTCGGCAGCCAGGAAAGCTCGCGCGCGCGTGCAATATCGATCTCAAGACAATCCGGCATCTTCTTGAAGCGGTTGGGATAGTCCTTGCAGCGGCAGGTCCGGACGTCGAGCTGTGCGCACGACAGGCGCGTCAAGTAGACCTCGGCCGTATCCTCGTCCTCGAGCTTAACCAGGCAGCACCGACCGCAGCCGTCGCACAGAGCTTCCCACTCGTCGCGGTTCATCTGCTCAAGCGTTTTGGTGCGCCAGAACGGTGGATCGTTGCCGTCCGACATCAAGTCTTGCTCTTCCATTGTCTGCTCAGTCGGGATAACCACAATTTCGTCGACTTGCGACGTGTAACGTCGGCTAATCGGTTTAAGCGGCGCGTCCCACTGGAAGCGTCGCGATTGTTGTTGCAAGAAAGACTCTCGCTGTTGAGGGCTTAAGCCCACGTCTCACGCGTGACAAGAGCGACGTCGTTAGGGTGGCCGTTTCTTGAACGACTGGTTTCACAGACAGGGCGGCCGCGACCGCTTCATCGACTGGCTAAGGCTCGATTCGCAGATCAATTCCGCGCTCGGGGAAGCATGGTCGCGCGTCAAAGACTACTGGAACGCCGGATCGAGCTACTTTGCCCGATTCCAGCTCGTCGGCTGGCGCCGCCTCCTCAACGAATTCGCCTCCGAAAGCCTGACGATGCTGTTCGGCGGCTTCGTCGTTCTTTATGGGCTCGCGCTTCCGGCATTCGAGGAATTCGACGAGAGCAAATTTCTGACCGGACGCTACGCGGTGAAATTCCTCGACGTCAACGGTAACGAGATCGGCCGCCGCGGCATTCTCCATAACGACGCGGTGCCGCTCGAAGATATCCCTGACGTCCTGATCAAGGCGACGCTCTCGACGGAAGACCGGCGCTTCTTCGAGCACTACGGCATCGACGTTCTCGGCACGATGCGCGCGCTCGTCACCAACGTGCAGGCGAACGAGGTCGTGCAGGGCGGCTCGACGCTGACGCAGCAGCTCGCGAAAAACCTGTTCCTGTCGTCGGAGCGCTCGCTGCAGCGAAAGATCAAGGAGCTGTTTCTCTCGTTCCTTCTCGAGAGTCGCTACTCGAAGCGGGAAATCCTGAAGCTCTACTTCGATCGCGCCTATATGGGCGGTGGCACGTTCGGCGTCGAAGCGGCGTCGCAATACTACTTCGGCAAGTCCGTGCGCGACATCAACATGTCGGAAGCGGCCGTGCTCGCCGGTCTCTTCAAGGCGCCGACGAAGTACTCGCCGCTCGTCGATCTTGCGGCGTCGCGCGCGCGCACCAATCAGGTTCTCGATAACCTCGTCGAGGCCAAATATTACACAGCGGGCCAAGTGCATTCGGCGCGCATGAACCCGGCGAAGATCGTCGAAGCGCGCACCTCGACGAGCCCCGACTGGTATCTCGATTGGGCCTTCGAAGAAGTTCAGCGCCTCGCCGACGGTAAAAACCAGTTCGTGCTGACTGCGCGGACAACGGTCGATCTGACGCTGCAGCGGCAGGCCGAAGAGGCTCTCGCCGCGGCTCTGCGCAAGGAAGGCCGCGATCTTCACTTTACCTCGGGCGCGATCGTCCTGATGGAGACGGATGGAAAAGTCCGGGCGATCGTCGGCGGGCCCGACTACGGCGAGAGTCAATTCAACCGCGCGACCCACGCCAAGCGCCAGCCGGGCTCGTCGTTCAAGATCTACGTTTACGCGACGGCGATGGAGAACGGCTTCACGCCGGAGACCATCGTCCGTGATGCGTCGCGTTCGTGCGGAAACTGGTCGCCGTCGAACTACGGCGGCGGCGGCGGCTCGGGCTCGCGGATCCCGCTCTGGATGGCGCTGGCCAAGTCGTTGAACACGGTTGCGGCAGAGCTGTCGTTCGTCGTCGGGCGGGAAAAGGTCGTCGAGATGACCAAGCGTGTCGGCATCGAGGGCGTCAAGAAAACCTGCTCGATGGCGCTCGGCGACGGCGGCATCACCGTTCTCGAGCATACCGGCGGCGTCGCAACATTCGCGAACGGCGGCAAGCTCGCCAAGCCCTACGGCATTCTCGACATCACGACATCGAAGGGCGATCTTCTCTATTCGCGCGAACGCGACGAAGCCCCGCCGAGGCAGGTCGTGTCGCGGCACGTCGCCGAAGAGATGAACGTCATGCTCAATCGCGTGGTGACGGAAGGGACCGGCGGCATGGCCAATCTCGATTTCACCAACGCCGCGGGTAAGACCGGCACCTCTACCGGTCCGAAGGACGCGTGGTTCATGGGCTTCACCGGTAAATACGTCGCGGGCGTCTGGCTCGGCAACGACGACAACCGGCCGATGCGCGCCGGCGTCACGGGCGGCCATCAGGCGGCGCCGATCTGGCGCGACCTGATGACGGTCGCGCACACCGACATGAATATTCCGACCATTCCGGGCCTCGCCCCGCATCCGCGTCAGGTCGCCGAGCAACAGCGCCTTGCGGAAGTCAGAGCAGCGCAAGTCGCGGCGGGCATCGAACCGGCGCAGCTTGCAGCGGACGCGAAGACGCAGGCCGTGCTGCCGTCAAAGACGCGCGATGCTCTCAAGGTTCTCGTCTCGGCGCTTCGCAAGGCGAACGGCCAAGCGGAGGTTGCGCCTGCGGCCGCGTCCGGATCATCGCATGCCCCAGCGTCGCCGATCGATCCGAAACAGGAGGCCCCGCAGCCTGCGACCCGGCCGGAGGCTCCGAAGACCGACCGGCGCGCGACACTGCTTGACACGTCTCACGACGATCTTTCAGTTCCGGCAGCAACGCCGCCCGCGGCGCCGACAAAGTCACCGGCCCCAGCCCCCCATTGAAACAGGAAGCCACGGACTTGGCATCGGTCGAACTTGAGCCAGCGGCGGCATCGCCGCAATCGCGCAACAGCGTGATGCGCACGATCTTCGCTATCCTGCTGCGCGCGATCGGGCTCATTCTGACGATCGTCCTCGCCTTCACCGTCGGCGTCTGGTCGAGCCGGTACATGGTTGCGCGCGGTTCGCCGCTGTCGACGGACATGTACGGGCCCTGGCAACAGTGGCGCGACATCGGCCGCGAAAACGCGGACCCCTACACCAGGGCCCACGTCGTCACGACGGGGAAGCTCAGGATTTCAGCCGACAGCGCCGGCACCTTCGAAGCGCGCACGGACTCGCAAGGGGCGCGGCTCCATTCGTCATGCAACTACGTCGTCGAAGGCGCGAACATGCGCGGCTTATGGTGGAGCCTCGCCGTGTTCGATGCGCGCGGCAATCTCATCAGCAATGACGCCGACCGATACGAGTTCACAGCCGACACGATCGCCCCCAATCCGAACGGCTCGTTCGTCGTCACGCTCGGCCGCGACGCGCGACCGGGCAACTGGTTGCCGACAAGCGGCGCAGGACGTCTCGTGCTCGTCTTGACCGTGCTCGATCCGGCGACGGGTCTTTCGGCCGACGAACGCGCGGAGCGGAACAAGCATTTGCCTGTCATCATGCGGGAGGGATGCTCGTGAGATTGCTGCAGCGCTTCGACTTCCGGCTTCTCGCGATCTTCCTGCTGGTTGCGGGGATCGTGCATCTCATCGCGACATTCATGGCGGTCAACGATGCGCGCGGATCGCCCTATACTCGGCTTGCGCGCTCTTTGCCGAAAAATCAGATGACGATTGCCGCCCCCGTCACGCCGCAGCACCAGCCGCTGCCTTTCCTTGCGCCCGACGAGCACTACGCGTTCTGTCTATTCGATACCACCGATACGACGATACGCGTTCGTGCGCTGCTTCCCGATCTCGGCTGGACGATCGGCATCTACGCGCCCGACGGACACAATCTTTATTTTGCGGCCGCCTCAGCTGACCGGGAGACGACGGTCGATTTGTCCATAGTGCCCGCTGACGATCGCTTTCTCGGGCTGCCGCAATCGAGTTCCACGAAAGCCGGCGTCACGCCGCAAGCGGTCGATACGCAGCAGTCGATCGCAGCGGAAAAAGGATTGGTCGTCGTTCGCGCTCCCGACAAGGGCGATCCTTACCGCGCGGACGAACAAGCGATCCTCGCCAAGGCGTCGTGCGCTCCTGGCGGGGCGTGAAGAGTTTTTAGTCGTCGCGTGCTAACCCCCTGCGGGGAGCCGGCCGCACGCGACGGAAGAGAACCTTTTATGATTTCTTTTCGGTGTCGAGGTTGAGCGTATCGCGCAAGCTTCGCTGGGGCCTCTTCGGCTTATTTGGCTGTTCGTCGCCGAGCCGCTCGTAGCGCACACCCGGGAAAAACACGATCTCGGCCGACTGGCCTGCTCCGTATGCCGCGAGCACCGAAGCCGCTGTCGGTTTAGGCGTGGTTTTGAACGCGATAATCGTTGCCATTTGTGTCCCCCGCGCGCGGGCTTCTGCCCATGCCGTACGGCACTTCCCGCCTTGAAGACTCCCGCCACGGGACACGGACGAAATACTGTCCGTGCACTGACTAGTGGCGTGAATGCAATGCGGCCGCCAGAATCATCGCAATCAATGGAGTAGAGTCCGGGAGTTCTTAACGGACGGTAAAACGAATTCCTGAACGTCCGGTAGCGTTGCTAGCTCATCAATTCGTCACCGAGGAAGTGCCGCCCTTCGCGGTCCTCGATCTCGACGATCCAGACGTCGCTGTCGAATTCGGCTTCGCGTTTCAGAAGCTTCTCGGCGTCCGCCTCCGGCACGAAGTCCTGCTTGAATCGTGCGACCCAGCGCCGGTCGACGTCGGCGTCGTCGAGGCCGGCCGGTGCGGGCGAGAAAACGGCCGCGGTTTGATCGGGACGTACGATCTTGATGAAGACCGCTCCCGCATCGTCGTCGCCATGACGCGCGACGACGCCATGCGCGCCATTGACCTGGCAGCGGCGCAGATAAGCTTTGACCCAGATTTCGGTTTTGAGGCGCATGTCGGTACGTTAGCAGCAAGCACCAAGGAAACCCTAGTGCTTCGCTGCCTTCGCAATCGCCTCGCGCCGTGCCTTGGGCTCGCCCTGCAGACGGATCAACCGGCTCATCAACGGACCTGATATGCGGCCGGTGACCTTCAGCTTCTGGTCGGTCTCGAACTCGCGGACGGCACGRGCGAATTCGGGCGTCATCGCGGAACCCGGAACGCCTGTCTGATAGCCAAGCGTCGCGAGCTGCTGCTTGACGGAGCGTACGAGGCTTTCGCCATCCGCCGTGATTGTCTTGCCGGGCCGCGCCGCGCTCGGCGACATCGACGATGAACCAAGGATGAGCTGGCTCAGAAGTTGTTCGCTCGGCTCGCCCGTCAACACGAGGCCGTTGTCGTACTCGTATGCGAAAATCGCCGCGCGCGTGACCATTCCCAAAACGCCGTCGGGCTGACCGGGCTCGTAACGGATGTTGCCGAGTTCGCGTTGTATGCCCTTCGTCAGTTCCGCGCGGTTGGCATCATCGCTTTGGCCCAATGGCGCTGGCGGCAAAACGCCGTCGGCTGCGGGCTGCTCGGCGGCGGGACCGGGCGACGTCGGTCCAAGCGCAATGCCCGGCCCATCGACCCACGAGGTGCGATCCGTCACGATGCCGCCCGTTTCGATGGCGCTCGTCTTGGTGGTGTTCTGGAAGACGAACATGTTCAAAGCCACGCTCGTCGTCGCCAGCAGCGATATGACAGCTGCGAGCTTAATATCCCTCTCGGTCATGCTGACGCCCGTTGCTCGTTCCCCAAGCTCGAAGTATGGCGAGTCAGCCGTTAAGACCTCCTTAACCGTCGGGAATTTCGGCCGGCGAAGCACATCCAATTTATCTAAAACTTGAAGCAAAAACGGTTCGAATTGCATTGCACAAACTAGCGTGACCTTGAGCCGGGGCTGGTATCCATGCAGCGAGGGTAAGAGCCTCACTACCAGTCCGTTCAACGGCCGAACCGCGTTCGGCCGCAGATGCGAAGGTTTGCGTTATGGGTTTGTTGCGTATCGTTACGTTTGCCGCGGTCGCCGTCGCACTGCTTCCGTCCGACCGGGAACAGCAGCAGCGTCTCTATGATCGCGCCGGGTCGACGGCGGAATGGGTCGTGACATTCTGCGACCGCAACGCTGCGACGTGCGCGAAAGGCTCGGAGTTGTGGTCACAATTCGTTGCCAAGGCCGAGTTCGGCGCCAAGCTCGCCTACGACATGATCCGCGAACGGGAGGCGTCGAGCCTCGCCAACACGAACTTGCACCTCGATGAGAGCAAAGGCCGGGTTGCGCCTGCTCTTCTGGAGCGAGAGAGCGGCACTCTGACGCCGGTCGACAAAACGCCGGACTGGCGCGGCAAGAACACCAACAAGAGCGGCGTTTGAGAAATACTTAGGCGATTGAGTTCAAGCGATTGGGTTCTGGCCCGAGCGCGTACGGCCTTGCCCTCGACCAGCCCACATACCTATGTGTATTGTGGGTGAATGCCCGATTAAGCGGGTTGCAGGCTGGACTTTCCCGATGACCCTCGACGACATCCGCGCCGATTTCGCGCTCCTCGAAGATTGGGAGGACCGCTATCGCTATGTCATGGAGCTTGGGCGCGCGCTCCCGCCGTTCCCGGACGCCCTTCGAACGGACGCCAACAAGGTCCGCGGTTGTGCGAGCCAGGTCTGGCTGGCGACTGACCGCGTCGCCTCGACCGGTGGGCCGAGCGCCGGCGACAAGCTCGAAATGCAGGGCATGAGCGATGCTCACATCGTCCAGGGCCTGATCGCCCTCCTCTTCATCATCTACCGGGGAAAGACACTCGACGAGATCCTGAAGACCGACGCCGAAGGCATTTTCGCGAGCCTCGGCCTCAAGGATCATCTGACGCCGCAACGCTCGAACGGGCTCGCCTCGATGGTGAAGCGCATCCGCTCGGACGCAACCGAGATGCTCGCGGCTTAACTTCGAAGCACGCTGAAGACTTGGCTCGAGACTGGGCTCAGACCTGGGCTCAGACTTGGCCTGGGTCGATCGCGGGGCGGTAGTCGCTCGCGCCCCAATGCCTTACGCGCGCGGGTCGTCGATCATTCGCTTCCGGCGGCGGCGGAAGCATTCCGTAGTGCCGGGCAAGCTGGCGTAGCGCGATTTGCAGAATGATCTTGCCGGACCGTTGCGGCCAGCCGCTCGCCTTCTCGCTCGCCTCGAGGCCCTTCAAATGGCAGCAGACGTCGATCAGAACGCCGGCGAGGTCAGGTCCGACGGCCGCGAGCGCGCGCTTGACCCGCTCATGCGCTGCTATAACGGAATCGCGAATATCCGGCCTGATGTCCGGCGCGCCTCTTCCACCGCCTCCTCCACTCAGGAACGCCGACCAGTTGGTCGTGACGCGCGGGGTCATTTGCGCAAACCAGAAATCGGCGCGGAGTTTTTCGCCCGCATCGAACTCGGCATCGGTGAGCATCGGCTGACCGTCCTTGTCCTTGCGCCGCGCGAGCCACGCAAGCGGGCTTTCTGCGAGATTGCGTTCGGGCGCTTGATGCTCCGCACTCTGCGAAACGCTACGAGCGCGAGACGATCTTACTTGCATTCCTGATCCTCGGTGTGGGGAGAAGATTTCTGGTTGCCGGAATTCTGGTCGCCGGAATTCTGGGCGCTGGAGCGGACTTCGCGCATCACCAGCGTCGGCAGTGCCCATCCGAGCACGTCGAGCGCGCGATCGAACGCTGGATTGTCTCGCCGGCATTCGACTTTGAGACAGGCATGAGCGACCGTCGTCCGGTCGCGGCCGAACATGGCTCCAACCTCAGTCAGCGTCATCCGGCAACAGACGTGAGCCAGATACATGGCGACCTGCCGCGCCTCCGCGACGTCTTTGACGCCGCGTGTACAGTGCCAAAGTCCTTCCGAACCGATGCCGAAGACGTTCGAAATCGCGATATCGATCGCCACGCGCGCGCAACGGTGGCGATGTTCCTGCGTGAGATTAAGATTGGACGTGGGCTGATCTTGCTGCGCCGGCGAAGGCGACGCCGAACCGCGCAAGATCAAGCGCACGCGTGGTCCGAGTATCGTGGCATCGATGCTGCCATCCTCGGCGGTAGCTCCGGCGATGTCCCGGGTCAGAACTGAAGACGCTATCTGTTCCATTGCATGAGAAGAATACGGCCGTGCCACATCGCGGGGATAAGTTTTTTGTCGCTAATTGCATTCACCCTAACGGGATCGCATTCTTAAAAAGATATCCCCGCATCTTGCGACCGCCGCACAGTCGGCGGCATGCAAAATCGCGTTTCGATACGAGACACCAGAGCGCGTAGAAATACGCGGCGCGGAAGTCATCTTAATTCAGAGTCCAGTTGTGCACGCGACGCTGCGCAGCTTTTACCGGTCTGGCCAAAAGATCTCGCTGACCGAACTCCAGAGGGCAGACGAAAGCTGGTCGCCCTCATCGAGCGCGAGATCAGAAAGGAGCGACGGCGCGGGCTCGCATGCAACGCGGCATATGACGTGGCTCGCCACGCCGGCCTCAATCATTTGCTCAAGGAAGAACGTCGATCCCTCGCCGCGCTGGAACTTTCCGAAATCGGAAATCGTGTCCGGGGCGGCGGGGAACAATTAACTCACAAACGATAGTTGCCGCGTCATCGCCCAGCGCCAGTCCTTCGATTAGCCCAAGCTGATATTTTCGACGGCCGCTATTTTTCCCTGCGGGTGCCGCTACTTTTCCCTGCGGGTGCCACTACTTCTCCCTGCGGGTGCCAAGGCCCATCTTCTTGGCGAGCTGGGAGCGCGCATTGGCATAATTCGGCGCGACCATCGGATAGTCCGGCGGCAGGCCCCACTTCTCGCGGTACTCTTCCGGCGACAAGTTGTAGTGCGTCCGCAAATGACGCTTCAGCGATTTGAACTTCTTGCCGTCTTCCAGGCAGATGATGAAATCCGGCATGACCGATTTCTTCACCGCGACCTTCGGCTTCGCCTCTTCCCGCTCCTGCGGAACGGCGCGGCCCGCGGCCCGGCTCAAAGCGGCGTGGGTTTCAGCAATCAAACCCGGCAGTTCGGTTGACGAGATCGGGTTGTTGCTGACGTAGGCGGCGACGATCGTCGCCGTGATCGTCACGAGTTCGGGGGAGCCTGAACTTTCCATTCGTTTGTCTTCCGCTTCCTCTGGCGACCGAGTACCCGGTACCGCGCGTCCATCCATGTCCACATCCCGCCTTTGCCTTGTCTAACCGTTACCGGCAAAGCCCGTCGCGGATCTCAAAACCACTTAGAAGACTAGGAGATCAACTCCATTTCACTTGCGAAAGCTTTGACTACAGGACGACTTCCCTGTCAATCTCGGCCTCTGTTTAGATTACGACATCGCTAATGCTTGGCGATCCCGCTTCTTCATTTGATCATTACTCGGGCATGTTCGCGCGTTGACGCGCGCGCCCGGGCGGTCGAGAAGAAGCGCAATTCCGTTCTCATCATCGAAAAAGGTCCGCACACCATGACCGGCCAAACGAAAACGCCTGCTGCGATCGAAGACGAGGCTGCGGCTCAGCCGCGCCCGCCGGTTGCGGAGCGCGTGGCGACGGTCGTGACGCACCATGGCGTTTCCATCAGCGACGATTATGGCTGGCTTCGCGCCGCCAACTGGCAAGAGGTCATGCGCAAGCCCGATGTCCTTGCCGCCAGCATCCGGTCGTATCTCGAAGCCGAGAACGCCTATACGAAGGCGATGCTTGCCGACACCGAAGCGCTGCAAGCAACCTTGTTCCAGGAAATGAAGGCGCGTCTCAAGGAGGACGACCGGCAAGTTCCGCAGCCCGACGGTGCTTACGAATACTTCCCGCGCTTCGTCAAAGGCGGGCAATACGCGCAACTCTGCCGTATTCCCCGCGGCGGCTCGGTGGACGAGCCGGAAGTCCTTCTCGACGGCAACAAGGAATCCGAGGGGAAAGGGTATTGGGATCTCGGCGCCACGGCCCACTCCGGCGATCATAAGCTCCTCGCCTATGCGATCGACGACAAAGGCTCAGAGCTCTACACAGTCCGCGTCCGCGATCTCGCGACGGGCAACGATCTCGCCGACGAGATCCCCGACACCCACGGCGGCCTCGAGTGGTCGAGCGACGGGAAGACGCTGTTCTACATCAAGGTCGACGAACATCAGCGGCCGCTTTTCGTCTACAGCCACGCGCTCGGAACACCGGCTTCGGAAGACAAACTCGTCTACGCCGAACCCGATTCCGGGTTCTTCGTCGGATTGTCGTCGACGCAATCGCGGAAGTTCATCGTCATCGACATCCACGATCACGAAACGAGCGAAGTGCGGCTCATCGATGCCGAGAGGACGGAAGCCGGCCCGAAGCTCGTTGCCGCCCGGCGCGTCGGACACCAGTACAACGTCGAACATCACGGCGCGAAGCTCGTTATCGCGACGAACTCGGAAGGCGCGGAAGATTTCCGCATCGTCACGGCGCCCGTCGAAAATCCGGGGGAAGCGAACTGGCGGGAAATCGTCTCACACAAGCCCGGGCGTCTGATCATCGACGTCGGCGTGTTTCAAAACTTCATGACGCGTCTCGAACGCGAAGAGAGCCTGCCGCGCATCGTCGTCACGCCGCTGAAGCCTGACGACGATGAATTTGTCGACTACAGCGGCGAGCATACGATTGCATTCGACGAAGAAGCTTATGCGCTCGGGCTGAGCTCGGGATACGAGTTCGATACGAAACGCATCCGCTTTACCTATTCGTCGATGACGACGCCGGCGGAGACCTACGATTACGATATGGCAACGCGCGAACGGACGTTGCGCAAGCGGCAGGAAATTCCGAGTGGGCACAATCCGTCTGACTACGTGACGCGGCGGCTGCTTGCGCCGGCCAAGGACGGCGAACTCGTTCCTGTCACGCTTCTGTACAAGAAGACGACGCCGCTCGACGGCTCCGCGCCGCTCTTTCTTTATGGGTACGGCGCCTATGGCATTGCGATGCCGGCGGCGTTCTCGACGGGGCGGCTATCGCTGGTCGACCGCGGCTTCATCTTTGCGATCGCGCACATTCGCGGCGGCAAGGACAAGGGCTATCGCTGGTACAGCGACGGCCGGATGAAGAAGAAGAAAAATACGTTCACCGACTTCATCGCTGCAGGCGAATATTTGATTTCGGAAGGCTTCACGCAGCGTGGCCGGATCGTCGCCAACGGCGGATCGGCGGGCGGGATGCTGATGGGCGCAATCGCCAACATGGCGCCTGAGCTTTTCCTCGCGATCATCGCCGATGTGCCGTTCGTCGACGTGTTGAACACGATGCTCGACAAGGATCTGCCGCTGACGCCGCCCGAGTGGCCCGAATGGGGCAACCCGCTCGCGAGCAAAGAGGACTTCGAGTACATCCGCAGCTACTCGCCCTACGACAATGTCGAGGCGAAGAATTATCCGCACATCCTCGCGCTCGCCGGCCTTACCGATCCGCGCGTGACCTATTGGGAGCCCGCGAAGTGGATCGCGAAGCTGCGACCGCTCAACACGAGGGACAACCTCGTGCTTCTCAAGACCAACATGGGCGCCGGCCACGGCGGCGCGTCGGGCCGTTTCGACGGGCTGAAGGATACGGCTTTCAACTACGCGTTTGCGGTGAAGGTGGCGGGGCTCGGGTCTTAAGCGGCTCCGCAGCCAATGACCCGTTCTTAGTCAGCGCATCATGCGCGCAGGGCGCCTCGCGGACGCGGAAGCCGACGGCGGCGCAGCGGACGCGAGAGCTTCCGTGCGCGTCTGATAGACTGGGCAATCTTGGTTCTCTGCACCGCGATGCGTATGACCCAAGCCAGACCGCGGCGTCCGCTTTTTTCTGCGGCGGCGATCGCCTGCGCAGCGTAGAGGCGCTCGTGCGGTGTTTCCCAGAGGCAGCTCAGATATTGGAACGGCGGCGGTGCGGCAGGAAACGTTTTGAAGTCTTCAAGAACACCGAGACTGTCGAGGATCGTCATGCAACGATGGCATTTGTTGCAACGGCCGCAATTCTGCATGGTGTCCGATTCCTCGTAACACACCCTGCAGAGCTTCCGGAGGGGCTCCCAATCCTTCATCATGCTGATCTTATCGAAGCGCGAATAGTACGAGCCGTCGTGGACGATCTGGACCCTATCCGTCGATAAAAGCCCATCGATCATGGGATGCGAGCCCCAGGGCCTCAAAGTCGTGTAACGCATCGATGACGGAATGAGGAAGCGATTGACACCCCCTGCCAATGCGAGTCCGACCGCCCCTAGCGCGGCGCCATGCCCCAACTCCCAATCCGGCGCGAAGGCTCGGACGTTGGTTTTCATGCGAACGAGTTCGACGCCGGATGCGCGAAGCGCCGTCTCGTACTCCGCCGCGGCACGTTCGAAGACGTCCACTCGCTCCAGCGGTATATCAAAGCCGTGAACGAACACTGCGAATTTCGTGCGGTAGCCGGGCGGCCGATCCCGCTCCGTGAACTGCGTGAAAAAGGAATCGACGCCGCCGGAAAATGCGGCCGCCGCGGAACCCGGCGCCTGGATATCTGCGATGAGTTCCGCGCCATGCAGCCGCACGGTGTGAAATTTTTCCGGAAGCCACGCGTTGATGATTTTCCAGTATTCATCAAGCCCATATTTCAAGCGTTCCGAGAACGTGGATTCAATCACGATCTCTTCGTTCAGGAGAGAGGCGAGCGGACTGAGGGCGACGACGAACGGCTCGATCCCACCCGCGCACAGATGCTCGAAGCGCTCGGGAACCGAGAACCACAGTTCATCCGGGAAGCCCTCGCCGTCACGCTCTATCTCGACGCGGGCGCGCACGGTGACGAGGCCCTCTCCAACCGTGAGTTCGGGCGGATGAATGCGCATGCTCGTTTCTCTGATCCTTCGCTTGGATGTTCGCTTGGCGCGAGCTTTTCGTAAGTCTCTTTTTTCAGGGCCGTTTGCAATTCAAGCGATACGCAAGAGGCAATATAGTTGTGGGCCAGAACCCACTTCGCCCGAAGAAGTCCGTGGCCAATTTGCTCGTGCCGGACTTCGGCGCTTCCTCGCGGCGTTCAGCGCGAAACAAAAAAGGGCCCGCTTGCAGCAGGCCCTTTTTCGATAAACTGGGATCGGCGGGTCAGCGCTTTCCGCTCTTCTGCGATTTCGCAAACGTCGCCGTCACGGAGCTCGTCGCGGGCTGCGATTTCGCAGCGGCGCTCTTCTTGGGCTTGCGGACTTCCTTGTTCGAACGCTGTTGGCCTTTGGCCATAGCAAACCTCTTGAGTGTTGGAGGGCGCGTCGCATTAGACCTGCGGCGTGTGCGCCAACTCTTTCACACTGTCCCGACAAGCGCCAGGAGGGAACGCCCGGTTCCCCGATCACAACATTGCACAACTCGAAAATGTGAAAATCCGTGGACGCCTAAAAGCGGAAGGCCCGCGCGGGGCGGGACATTCAAGAAACAGTGGTCTAAACAAAAAAAGGCCCGCACTGGGCGGGCCGTCGAAAGTTGGAAACTTGCAAGAAAAAAAAAGGCCCGCCGAGGCGGGCCTCACATTCACGAAGCAGCGCTAGGCTGCAACGGTGCCGAAGAGAGGCGGTTTCATAGCCTCCTCGAGAACCATGTCGGACTTCAGTGCGATACCGATGTAGCGCACTCGGCCGGCTACCTTTTCCTTCTTCACGCCAAGGTCTGCAAATTCTCTTGCAAAGCTCGGAAGTGCTGCGGGTTCCTTGTTCTTAGATTCACACCACGAACAATAATCCTCGTAGAGTTCAGTAGCCGTGACGCTTGATCCGTCGCGGACCTCGATGTTCTCCTTGTAGAAACGTTCAGTGTTGGTTTCCGGGGCAAGACGCCTGACGGGCAACGTGCTGCGGCTTTCTGCAACCTTCGTCTCAACCTGATGCACTTCTGCGGGTTGAGCTTCGATAGCGGGCGTCGAGGCAACGGGTACTTCGAGAGGAATCTCGATCGACCGGTTGTCGTTGGCGCCTGAACGCGGCTTTTTCGTTTCAACGGTAATCGGTGTGAGCACCGGAACCGCCACCGCTGCCGCAGCGGTGCTTCCCTCCGTCAGCGCCATTCTTGGCGTGACAGGCATTGGCTGGCGATCATAGAGCCGCCACTGGCTGAATGCGACGTACATGCCGAACCCAGAGCCGACCTCGAGCAGCAGCGCGACGAATATCGTCAAAGCCATCTGCACGTTTTCGATCTTGATGTTCGGGAAGAACGCATTCGCAAGCTCGGTCAGAACCTTGGCTTGCGGATCGGCTTCGGAGAGAGCAGGCGTACCTGCGGTCGCATCAATCTTCGTTTTAAGCTCGGCCATGCGGGCGTCGGCTTGCTTCGCCGAGCTTGCGGATGCGAGCTCGGAGTCGAGAGCCGTCAGCTGTTGGCAGAACGTCCGTTCGGTTTTCGAATTGACTTTCTTACAGCCGTCCGACCATTGCCAGGCCTTCTGCATTTTCATGCCGTCGATCTGGCTCTGCACCGCCTCGAAGGGTCGATGCTGAGGGATCCATCCGGCCTGCTCCTGCGCACGCTTCAGCTCGCCTCTCAAATCTTGATAGGCTTGAGCTTCCTGAGCACGCTGCCCGGTCGAATCGAAGCGGTTCAACGCTGCGTGTCCGAGCGCCGATGTCATTGAGTAGGCCGTCACGACCACCCAGACGAGCGCCGACGCAGCCGCCTGCGACCAGATTCTATTTCGAACTGCGGCAAAGAAGAAAAACGGTACCAGTGCTTTCATGCAGTCGGCCGCAGCTGAAGCTGCGCCGTAGATTTCGCCGTCAAGCTCGGTTCTTCCGAGACTGAAGCCGAAACGCCAGTTCATCGCAGCTGATACGGCGAGCAATACGCCTGCTGCTAGAACCCCCAACACGCCTAAAACGTGTCTCATCGTGTGCCCTCTCCTGTGAGAGGCCGGTTACGTTACGCGAATACACACCGGCCATTTCGTTGTGGTCCTTGCGTCCGAGGGGGGACGCCGACCAGGCTCCGGAACGCACAACGGGCGTGGCTGCCAATGATGTCCACTTCGTTCGGCTGTGAGCTCCAATGTCATCCCCATGACACCGGCAGACGAGCGACGCGGAGACCGCGCAACCAAGCAAACCAGAGCTGCCACTCTCAACGCTGCCTCAAAGTATCGCCACGATTTCGCCGCAAGAAATCAGAGGTGGATAAATCTTTTCCTCAAGACAGGCCGAGGGTGGAAAACTACGCAATTAAACTCCCCTCCCCTTCACGCGTAACTGAGTCGGACCGCGATGGGAATCATCGAATCGCGAGAAGAATCAAAATTCTAGGATTCGGTTGCCTGAGTTCCGCGATGGTCTCAGCCTGAGTATTCCCAGCGCGGCGAGCGGTTGAAAAGCGCCGGTTATCAAGAGGTTTTGCACCGGTCGCCCGAGGCTTATGCACGGCTGAAATGTGGCGGACGATGCGCACAAAGCGACGTTCTGGCGCAACAGCAGGGTGAGGCTTTAGGGACGCCTCCACCGTGCCGACGCGGGGTGCTCGCAATTCCCGTTTACCAAGTCTCGCCGGCGATGCATTGTCCATGGCGCACGTCAGAAGCTTCGCGCCCGGCGTTATCGGTGCAAGCCACGTGCAGTAAAGTTGAGTGGAGTTTGCGCCATGCCGCGTCTCGGTGGAGTGCTGTTGCTGACGGCGACTTCCCTGCTCGTCTCATACAGCTATCTTTTTCCAGCATCCGATCACACTGCAGACCTCACCGAAGTCACGCGCATCTCGGCGGCGCCGGACCGTGACTATCGGAGCGATAGCGGAACTCGGATTTTTTCGGCAGCGTCGCCCGTGTTTCACGAGGTGATCCCCGACGAAGGCGCCCGTGTTGCGGTTGCTTCTCCGCCGAAGCCCGGAATGTGGACCACCGTGGTGTCGTCGGCGCGTGCCGTCTCGACACCTCTCAAATCGGCTGAGCCCGGTGATCCCGAAACGCGCGCCGAACTGGCGAGCGATCTGCAGCGCGAGTTGAAACGCGTCGGCTGCTATGAGGGAGAGATCACCGGCGCATGGAACGGTGCGACGCGGCATGCCCTGGCGGCGTTCATGGATCGCGCCAACGCCACGCTCCCGACGGACAATCCCGATTACGTATTGCTCGCCCTCGTGCAGAGCCACCATGACGTTGTGTGCTCCGCCGAATGTCCAGCTGGCCAGATCGCGGACGGCGGCCGTTGCGTGCCGCGCGCGGTCGTCGCTCAGGCGACGAAGCGGTCGAAGCGCCTCGATGAGCGCAGACTGGCCGCGGCTCGTCTCTCCGGCAATGACCAGCCGACGGTCACGGCGGAGCCTGAAAAGCTTCCCTGGCTCCAGAATGAGAATGTGGTCGAGGTTGCGGCTGTGCCGCGCCCAGAGCTGCCGCCGGGGCGGATGTCGATCGGAGCCGCGACCGTCGAGACTGCGCCGCTGCCTCCGTCGAACAGTGCCGCAGCGAGCGTCCCACCGGCCTCTCAGGGATGGAAGATCATCACGCCCGTCCGGCCGTCGACCGATACGGCGGCCGATGTCTCTCCGAAAGTTGCAGCTCTTGGCGAGAGCGGCGATACGGACGATCTCTCAGCTGACGCGCGTGCGGACACCAACGCGGTGCCCATCGCCATCGAGGACCACGACGCCAATGCGCATGCCGTGAAGTCCAAGTCCTCCCGGCGTTCCTATGACGAAGACCGGCCGAGACGAAAATATGCTTCGTCCGGGCGAGGTCGGCGTGGCGATCCCCGGCCCGGGACCATGCGCTACAATGTGATGCAGTCGCTTGGCGGCATCTATTGATCGCCAGATCCGGGTCGTCAGATGCGGGTCGTCAGGGCCGCGTGCCGCCGATGACCCAATTCAAATAATCGGAACTTCCTCCGACCACCGGAACGACAAGGACTGCGGGCGTCTCGTAGGGATGATTGGCGACGATATGCGCGACGGCGCGGTCGGCTCCCTGGCGGGCGAGCTTGGCGATCAGCACGGCTTCTTCTGCGGTTTCCGTCTCGCCCTTCCAGATATAGATCGACGTCATCGCGGGCAGTACGTTAATGCATCCGGCCAAGCCCTTCTCGACCAGCTCCCGGCCCAAAGCCATCGCCGCGGACCGATCCGGGAACGTGGCGTAAATCATCACCACATCGCCGGCTGGCGTCGCGGGCTTCTCTTCGATATCCCGCGAGGGGGGCTTGTCGTTTGTCGACACTTGGGCGAGCTTCCCTGCCTTGCTGCGCGACCCCTCATAAATCGAAGGGCCTAGATGCCGAAAGAAAAACACAAATTCGAACGCATCGCCTTCGTCGCGAGCGAGGTTCCCGAAGCGATCGAAGCGCAGGCGGCCCTGATCAAGCGTTACGGGGAAACCGAACCCCACGAAGCCGATGCCATCGTCGCCCTCGGCGGCGACGGCTTCATGTTGCAGACGCTACACCGCTTCATCAACGACAAGATACCGATTTACGGCATGAACCGGGGTTCGGTCGGCTTCCTCATGAACGACTACAAGGAAGACGACCTGATCGAGCGGCTGCAGGCGGCCGAGATCAGCCGCATTCACCCGCTGTCGATGATCGCCACGGATGCGGCCGGCAAGGCGCACAAGAGTTTGGCGATCAACGAGATCTCGCTGTTCCGCCAGCGTTATCAGGCCGCCAAGTTGCAGATCGCCATCGACGGCAAGGTCCGCCTGGAAGAGCTGATTTGCGACGGGGTCCTGGTTTCGACGCCCGCCGGTTCGACCGCCTATAATCTATCGGCCCACGGACCCATCCTGCCGATCAAATCCCAGCTTCTGGYGGTAACGCCCATCAGTCCTTTTCGGCCGAGGCGCTGGCGCGGCGCCCTCGTTCCTAACCGGGTGCACATCACGATCACCGTTCTCGAAGATGCGAAGCGGCCGGTCAGCGCCGTTGCCGATCACTTCGAGACGCGTCATGTCGTGAAGGTCGATATCGAGCTGGCCCGCGCCATCGAACTCTTCATGATGTTCGACCGCGAACATGGGCTCGAAGAGCGTATCCTGGCGGAGCAGTTCAGGTTTTAGGTTGCGCTAGGCGACACGCGTTCCGCGAGCCGGCCGCCGGGCAAATTTTGATTGCGCCGGGCGACTCGCGTTCCGCGAGCCGGCCGCCAGGCAATCTCTAGTGGCGCCAGGCGACTCGCGTTCCGCGAGCCGGCCGCCGGGCGCATAAACCGAGCCCAAAAACCGACTGGCCCTCCTACAGGTGCCTCGGAGCACCGGCGGAGGGCCATGATTTGGTCAAGTGCTGCATCCCGTTCTTCGGGCATGGCGGTGCTGATCCCGCCGCCACGAATCAGGATCGCTAACGCGTATTTCCGAACCGTCGCACGTTGTGGTTAACAGGGTGTTAACCCGCTTCTGAGGCCGGCCAGCGGCTGACAAGCGCGTCGATGTTCGGGCGTTCCCGCTCTTCAGGCTTCTCCATCGGCGTCCCGATGTAGATGAAGCCTGCGATCTTCTCGTTTTCGGAAAGGCCCAGCCCCTCGCGGACGGTCGGGCTATAGGCGATCCACTCGCTGATCCACGACGTGCCGAAACCAAGCGCATTCGCCACGAGACAGAGATTGAAGCAGAGCGCGCCGACCGACAGCACCTGCTCCCATTCCGGTGCGCCGGGCTTCGGCTTCACGGCCGACACGACGGCGACGACGACGGGCGAGCGTAGGAACCGGCCGCGCTCGGTTTCGAGGCGGATCGGCGACGGCGCCTGGCGGTCTTCTTTCTCACAGGCTTTGGCGAAGATCTCGCCGGCCGCCTTGCGGGCGTCGCCTTCAAAAACAATAAAGCGCCAGGGCGACAGCTTCTTGTGGTCGGGAACGCGCGCGCCGGTCGTGAGGATTTTCTGCAGTTCCTCGGCGTTCGGTCCCGGTGCTGCGAGCCTATCCGGCTTCACTGACCGTCTTGCCGCAAGAAATTCAAAAATATCGGGATTCATGTCATGTTCCGTACTAATTCGTGTCCGTCTCGCTATACGAGGCTCCGGCCTGTTACAAGCGGCCCATTACAGTCAGAATCGACACAATGAGCGAAAAATGGGCGTGGAGATAAAATGCGCCGGGATTTTTTGAAATTTGTCGCGGCTGTCATTGCGGCCGTCCCTTTTATCGCCGCCGGGCCGGCTGTCAGCGGCGATGCGCCGACAGCCATGGTCGTGCTCGATGGCTCGGGTTCGATGTGGGCGCGCCTGCCGCCCGATAACCGCGCCAAGATCGATATCGTGCGCGAGAAACTCGGCAACCTGCTCGCCATGCCGAATTCGACGCGGCTTGGCCTCGTTTCGTTTGGGCACCGCCGCCGTGGCGACTGCAACGACGTGGAATTGATCGCCGGGCCCGACAGTCCGCGCCAAGCCGTTCTCGATCCGATCGCCAAGCTCAATCCGCGAGGCCCCGGCCCTCTTACGTCGGCGCTCACGGTTGCCATGACCGCGATCGGACAATCGCGTCCGGCGCAGATCGTCTTCATCGGAGATGGTGCAGACAATTGCCGGCAAGATACGTGCGCCGTCGCCGCCGGGTTCGCAAAGACGTCACCGGGCGTCGCCGTTCAAGTCATCGGCATCGGCATTCCGGCCCACGAACGGCCGCGCATGGCGTGCATCGCCGAGGCAACGGGCGGCCATTACTACGACATCGTGGATTCCAACGGTCTCACTGCGGCGATCGACGAGGCGACGCGGCTCGCCATTTTAACGCCGGGCGCGCCGATTGCGGGCGGCACCAATCCCGGCGACGGCAAGCCGACGGCGCCGCCGCCTCCCGAGGGCGCATCGCTCCGAGCATCGGCCGCGCTTGCCGACGGTGGCGCGCTTCTCACAGTTCCGATCAAATGGCGCATTTATAAAGGCGGCGAGAAAACGCCGCTGGCCCAGTCGGAAGGTCAGGACATCACCGCCAAGCTCGCCGCCGGCAGCTACGAGGTCGAGGCCGAGTTCGGCTCGCTGACGGCGCGTCAGGACCTCACGATGGCGGATGGAGACAAGCAGAGCATCATCGTGCCGTTCAACGCCGCGCATCTCGTCGCGCACGTCAGTTCGAGCAAGGGCGGCAACCCATCTCCCAATGCCGTTTTGACCGTCTCTATCGGCGATAAGCCGGTCGCGATCGCGAGCAACGGCGCGCTCGATCTCTATGTGCCGCCCGACACCTACACTCTGACCGCGGTCGACGGCGCGGCGCGCGCGTCGCAATCCATTCAACTCGCCGCCGGAGACGCCAAGCCGCTCGACATATCGCTCGGAACAGGACGTCTCGATCTTTCCGCGGCCGCTGCAGACGGCGCCAGCATTGCAGACGTTTTATTCGCCGTTTCCGCAGACGATCCCGAAAGTCCGGACGGCCGCCGCGAGGTCGCGCGATCGCGTAGTCCGAACGCGAGTTTCACCCTTCCGGAGGGCACCTACTATGTCAGCGCGCGCTCGAAGAGCGGCGACGTTCGCAAGCGTATCGCCGTCGGCGCCGGGCAAACCGTGAGCGAAACGCTGGAACTCGTCCTCACGTCGCTCAAGGTCTCGGCTCTCGTCGCGGGCGCTCCCGCAAAGGCCGATCAGAATATTTTCTATCGCGTCGACCGCATCGATGGCGATCACACCGGTATCGCACGCGCGATGGGTCCGGATCTCTCGCTCGACCTGTCGCCGGGGCGTTACCGGATCACCGCGTCGCTCGTCGTCTCACATATCTCGGCGACCAAAGAAGTCGTCGTAGAGGCTAGGAAGCCCCAGACCGCGACCATCGACATCGCCGCCGGAGAGGTGAACTTCGCTCCGCCCGCGGGCGCGGCGCTCCCTGCCGGCGACGTCTATTGGGAAGTCGCCGACGAGAGCGGCATGCCGACATGGCGTGCCACCGGCACGGAGGCGACGGCGCTTTTGGCTCCGGGCCGATACACGGTGCGCTTCGAAGCGCGCGGCAAGCACGGGCAGGCTTCATTCGAAGTTCGCGCCGGTGAAAGCCAGAAGATCGAGATCGGACCAGGATGACCGAAGCTTCTGTGAAATCATGCGGATCGCGGGTTGAGCGGCAACGGCGCGGAATGATCGGCGGCACTGCGGCTCTGCTCCTCGTCGCGCTTCTGTCGATTGCCGGGGCGACGATTTCGTTCGCGGAAGAGCCGATCCCGGACGGGCCGCCGACCGGCGCGTGGGGTCCATCGATCGAGAAGCGTAAGAACACCACCACCGTCGAACGCGGCAAGACCGCGAAAGGCCCGGGCGTCAAGTTCGTTGCGTTGCTGACGGGCGACGGCCAGCAGATCGATCAAGGACTGGTGTGGCGGGTTTTTCAGTCGTCCGGTCAGTCGGGAAAATCGAAACTGCTCATGGAGTCACATGAGGCTAGTCCGTTCCTCAAACTCAATCCCGGCGAATACACCGTCAACGCCGCTTTCGGACGGGCCAATCTGACCCGCAAGATCGTCGTCAAGGCTGCCGATGGTCCGCCGTTCGAAGCGTTCGTGCTGAACGCGGGGGGCTTGCGGCTTTCGGCGCTGATCGGCGCGAAGCCTGCGCCGGCTGGTTTGGTGACCTATTCCATTTTCGCCGACGATCGCGATCAGTTCGAAAGCCATTCGGCCGTGATCACGGGGGCAAAGCCGAACCTGATCATCCGGCTCAATTCCGGCATCTACCGTGTCGTTTCGCTGTATGGCGATGCCAACGCAAAAATCGAAACGGATATCACCGTCGAGGCGGGCAAGTTGACGGAGACGACTGTCACGCATTCAGGCGGCAAGGCGACGTTCAAGCTCGTCACACGATCCGGCGGCGAAGCGATGCCCGACACGCGCTGGACGATCCAGACCGAGGACGGCGAGACGATCAAGGAGAGCGTCGGCGCGCTGCCGACGCATGTGTTGGCGCCGGGAAAATATGAAGTGACGGCCTCTTCCGGCGGACATATTTTCCAGAAGGCCTTTCAGATCAAAGACGGCGACAACGTCAACGTCGAGGTCATGATGGTGGTGTCACATGAACAGCGCGGCCAGCCGTCTTCCACCGGCGCAACGACGATCATGCCGACGGAACAAGGTGGGTCGCAAGGCGGCTCGACACTCGATTTCAAAAATCAGTGAGAACCCAGTCCGTCGGGCAGCCGTTGTCCCGCATCCGCTTTTCGATGCGCGCGTGATGCTCGGCCTCGCCCGCTTGAAGATACGCCGTGCGCGCCATTTGCCACTGTTCGCAAGCCGTTGTCAGGTCGCCCGCGCTATGCGCTGCTTCGCCCAGCGCTAAGCGAGCTGCGGCGTGTGCGCCGGGCGGCCCGTGAAGCGCGCCATATCCGGCTGCCGACCGCAACGCCGCCATACGCGCTTCGGCTTTACCTAGGCGCGCGTGTCCGGCCGCCAACTCGCAGTAGAGGCCGGAAAGCGCGGTCTTTTCACCGCGAGCGAGGGCCGTCTCAATTTTCTCTAGGATTGTTTCAACGCTCTCGACAGGCGCAAGCGGCGTTTGGGCTTGCTGATCCTGAAAAGAGACGCCAGCAGACGTGCGGGATAATGCGTGCAGCGGTTGGGCCTGCGCTGGTTCGTCCGACGGTTCTTGAGGCAGCGCGGCTGGAGATTGCGCGGCTTGAGATTGCGCGGCTTGAGATTGCGCGGCTGGCCGTCGACGCCGCGACAACAGCAAAATGAGGGTGAAAAGGACCGCGATCGGGATCAGAAAAACGGCGGCGCTCAGCAGTGTTTCAAGCGTTGCCTTGTCGCCCATGACTAACCTCGTGGTTCACGAGCTCGCGTGCATTTTTTCCGGCAGTCTCTGCCCGGCAACCTTGGCACGACTTCTATCAGCGGAAGGGCGCCGCGTACATCAGGCCGCCTTTGCTCCACAAATTGTTGAGGCCGCGATCGAGCTTCAACGAAGACCCCTGCCCGAGCGTCCGCTCGAAGATCTCGCCATAATTGCCGGCCTGCTTGACGACTTGATAGGCCCAATCACGCGCCAGGCCCAGGGGCGCGCCGAGATCGGCATCGAGACCGAGAAAACGGCGCACCTCGTGGGAGGGAGACGACTTCATCGTGTCGACGTTGGAACTCGATATGTTCAGTTCTTCGGCGGCGACGAGCGCCATGAACGTCCAGCGCACGATTGCGAACCAGCCGTCGTCGCCCGTGCGCACGGCAGGCCCGTAAGGCTCCTTCGTGATCATTTCCGGCAGCATCATCTGGTCAGAACTGTTCGACATGCGGCTTTTTTCGTATGCAAGAAGGGAGACCTCGCCCGTCAGGACGGTGCAGCCGCCATTCGCGTAGGTCTTGACCAAATCGTCCCACCGGTCGGACGTGATGAGCTGATAGCGCATCTTTCGCGACCCGAAGAAATCGGCGATCGCGGTTTCGTCGCTCGAACCCGTCAAGACGCAGATCGAGGCGCCGGAAAGCTCGAGGACGCTCGCGATCGAATGGTTTCGCGGGATGATGAAGCCCTGGCCATCGTAATAGAGAGGGCTCGTAAAGCGCGCTCCCAGTTCCGTATCCCGGGTTAGTGTCCAGGTCGTTGCGCCGAGCAGCACGTCGATTTCGTTGTCTTGCAGGGCCTTGAAGCGATCGCCGGGGTTCAGGCTGAGATATTTGACCGCGTCCCGGTTCCCAAGCACTGCCGCCGCCAGGGCGGAACAGAATTCGACGTCGAGCCCGCTCCAGGTTCCGCGGGTGCTGACTTCGCTGAAGCCCGCCTCACGGTCGGAAACGCCACAAACGACCTTGCCCCTGGCGCGAACAGCATCGAGAGTGCTGGCCGCCGCGCTCCAAGCCTCGGAGGACAGTCCAACGCCCATGACAACGAGCGATACCGCTGCCGCCCAGAGCCTCGACACACTTCTCATCTGTACTCTTTCGGCCAATGCTTCACTGAAGTCTCTTCGTTTTCCTTCGAGCAGACGAAAGCAACGGCCTCGGGCGCGCCCGCCCATAAGTAGCTCGCCCCGCCACACATCCCGCGCCCACGCCGAATGGTCAAGGCCTTGACCATGAACGAAACTTGCGCCACGAGGACGCGAACCGCCCGGAGAAGTTGAAAATGGCGAAAAAAAACGACAGTTCCGATCGCGGCGAACAGCCTGAAACCGAGGTCGTGCACCTCGGGCGCAAACCGTTCGAGCAGCACGGATTTGTCAACACGCCGGTATACCGGGGATCGACGGTTCTCTATCCGACGCTCGATGCCATCAAGCAGCGGACGCAGCCCTTCACGTACGGACGGCGTGCGACGCCGACGACGAAAGCTCTCGAAGACGCGATAACGCATCTCGAAGGCGGCGCGGCGACTGTTCTGACGGCGTCGGGCCTCGCCGCGATCTCGACCGCGGTGCTGGCATTCGCCGAGAGCGGCGACCACATCCTGATGCCCGACAACGTCTATCAGCCAGGCCGCGCGTTCGCGGACAAGATGCTGAAGAAGCTGGGCGTCGAGACGACGTATTACGATCCGCTCATCGGCGGCGGCATCGCCGAACTTTTCCGCCCCAACACGAAACTCGTGCTGGTCGAAGCGCCCGGCTCGCAGACGTTCGAGATGCCGGACATCCCGGCAATCGCTACTGCGGCCCGTGCCAAGAACGTCTGGGTTATTGCGGACAACACCTGGGCGACGCCGTTTTTTTGCAAACCGCTATCGCTCGGCGCCGACGTATCGCTCGAAGCCGCGACGAAATACATCGTCGGCCATGCCGACGCGATGATGGGCACAGTCACCGCCAATGCGCGCGCCGCGAAGTATCTCGACAACGCCAAGGAAACGCTCGGCACGTGCCCCGGCTCGGAGGAGACGTATCTCGCTCTCAGAGGTCTCAGAACGCTAGCTGTCCGTCTCGAGCGGCATCAGCAATCAGGCATCGCGGTCGCGGAGTGGTTGGCTGCCCGTCCCGAGGTTGACCGGGTTGTGCATCCGGCGCTCCCGGGCGATGCCGGCCACGCGATCTGGAAACGTGATTTCAACGGCGCGAGCGGTCTCTTCGCGGCCGTCCTGAAACCTGTCCCCGAGAAAGCGCTCGCTGCATTTCTCGACGGGCTCAAGCTGTTCGGCATGGGCTATTCGTGGGGCGGCTACGAAAGCCTCGTCATCCCGTTTGATCCGACTTCATACCGGACGGCGACGCGCTGGCGCGGACCGGGGCCGGCGCTTCGGTTCCACATCGGCCTGGAGGCCGTCGACGATCTGATCCACGATCTCAGCGAAGGGTTCGCCCGCCTCGAGAGCGCGCGGTAACCGCAACTGCCGCAACTGCTGCAGTTCAAAATTCAACTCAGAATCCGAGCGCCCGGCGGATCACATCGCCCACCGCGTTGCCGTCCGAGTAGCCTCGGCCGGAGCGCATCAGTCCCATGTCTCCGCCGTATCTTCCGTATCCGCCACGGCGATCATTGCCGCCACCACGCCTCCTGTGGTCGCCGTCGTCGTCTTCGTCTCTTCGTGCGGAGCGGTAGTGCACCTTCTTGACCGCGGAGGTTTCGAGCGTCTCGGGTGTCACATGCTCCTGGGTGACGTCGATGTCTTTCCACTTGCCTGCGAGCGCCAGCGTGATGCGCTTCTGGTGGCCGTAGTAGTCTTCATAAAACTGCGGCGTGCCGTCGTTCGCGACCCAGGTCGTAAAGTATCCAACATGGACGGGGATGGGCGTATTCAGGGCAATTTGATTGTCCATGGGACCTTTGTTGACGAGCTGCCCGACGTTCGGGCCCGAGTGTCCACGGTCGATATTGAAGACGAGTTGCGCGAACTGCTGGGGATTTCGCACGCGCATGCAGCCGTGACTGAACAGGCGAACGCGTTCGTTGAAGAGATATCGCGAGGGCGTATCGTGGAGATAAACCGAGTGCTTGTTCGGAAAGAGCAGCTTGACGAGGCCGAGCGCGTTGTCGTCACCCGACGGCTGATAGATCATATAATTGCTGAGCTTGGCTTTCGACCAGTTCACGCGGCTGCTGTTGATCACATGCCCGTTGTGCATGACGACGTAGCCTTGCCGCTCGATCGAGCGGCCGGTTCGCAGAGCCGTCATCTTGATCGAGTCCGGCAGGTTCCACCTTGGGCGCAGGACGATCTTCGTCATATCCTTAGAGAACACGGGCGTCTGCGTGCTCGGCGTGCCGACGACGACACGCTCTTCGAACACGGGCTTGTTGTTGTCGGTGAGCACGATCGAAAACGCTGGAATGTTGACGAAGACGTGGGTCGCGCCGAGCTGGCGCGGCATCCACCGCCACTCTTCCATGTTGGCGACCACGGCCGCGATCTTCTCGGGAGTCGTTACAAAGTCTTCGCCGGAAAGCTTTGCTCGCGTGCTCGGCCCGACGACGCCGTCAGCGTGAAGTGACTTCGATGCCTGGAACTGTTTGATGGCTGCCGCCAGCGGATCGTCGAACAGCTGTTCAGATCCGGGAGCCGAGGCAATTCCAAATCTCTGCTTCAGCGTTGCGACATCGGCATCGCGCCCGCCGGACTGGAGCGTCGCGCCTCGCCGCGGGATATCGAAGCGAGCGGGCTCGGTCGCGGGCGTGTGGCCCCGCAACCGTGCGAGAAGCGCCTTGAGTTTGAGGAATTGATCCTGCGACGGTTGAAACGCGCGCAACGCCTCGTCAGGGTTCTGCGCGGCGGCCAAACGCGTAAGTACAGACGCTGCATCGGTGATGACGGGGGCGCGATCCAAGTAGCCGGAGAGGCGCTTTTCAGGCTCTGAAATGCGGCTGCCCTCGGCTTCGTGAGCGTACCGCAAGGCAGCGGCGCTGATTTCGAGTTCGGCCTGCGCCGTCTGCTCCGGAGTCCAGCTGCCGGCTAGCGTCGGCTCCTTTACGGCGGCGAGTTCGAAGTTCGACGCCTTGAGACCCCAGTCCTCAGCCCGGCCCAGCTCTGCCATTACAAGCGTTGCCGCACGCGTCGGCCCCTGCTCATCGACCCACAACGGCCGGCATTGCCGGGCCTGATAAAACGTCGAAACGGCGGCGCTATCGTTCTCTTCAAACGGTGCTGCGGGTTTGGTCGCGAGTTTCGCGCAGATCACGGCTGCGGTACCCGTCAGCGGCTCCTGAGGTACACTGGATTCGAGGCTCGGGGTTTCGACGCCCGGGGATTCAATGACTGGCGCCTGCGGCGGCGTAACAGGGGCATCTTGCGCTCTCGTCAGTGAAGGATGGAGCACTGCGCCGATGATGCTCAGCGCAAAGATCCTTCCTTTGTGTGCCGGACGATGAGGGGGGCGGAGAGACATGGTCATTGCGACGTACTCTCTACTGTCTGTTTCAAGACCCCGGTGGAAGGCAAACTAATGCAGTCGCGACTCATCGCTAGAGTTAGTTTGAGAAAATGCAGTCCGTGGTTAAATGTAGGTGACGGATTGAATTTGCAATCTCGCGACCGCGCGATCGAATGCACATTTCTGCATCAAGCTTTTTAGAGATGAATTTGGTGGCGATGAATTTTGTGGCGATCCCGGCAGGGCTCGAACCTGCAACCTTCGGAGTCGAATTCCGACGCTCTATCCATTGAGCCACGGGACCGTTGCGCCACGCCATTCGGCCGAAGAACCGTCTCGATCTTTGCGACGAAAAATCACCAAGAGCCCGATTCTCAGCGGATGATCGCACAATCCGCGCGGCGGCAAAACGGAATAAGTGGAACCAATGGGGCCACTCGTAGTTTCGGTCGCCCTGTTCCCCGGCCGGATTGTCGCGATTGGACGTCACTGTGCTCGAACCGCGAGTGACATTGAATTGAATTGATCGAAGAAACTCTTGCCTCGTTGCGATGGTTAGCCGCTCCCGATGAACATCGATGGATCGCCCGTTATTTGCGCGGAACCAACGGCGACGAGAGGCCGTTTGCCATGGGGAACGTCCACAAGAAAAGGAGATTTAGATGAAGGTTATTAAAGGTGCTGTCGTGACTCTCGGACTGCTCGCCGCTGGCTCCGCCAGTGCCACGGCGCAGGCGACCTACGATAATAACGGACAGCCGCTAACGCCGCAGACCAAGACTCAGCAGGTAACTCCCGCGCCGTCGAACGGCGCAAGTAGCGGCGACACGGGCGTATCGAGCCCGGCCGGCATTCCGGCAGATCCGACGACCAATGAAAATGTTCAACCGGGTCCTTCGACCAATACGCCGAATGATCCCGCCGCGGGCTCCAATCCCGACGCTCGCGCTCCGACATCTCCAGCCGGAACCGGCACCTCTAGCCCGTGATGTTCCTTCGGGTAATACGTTGAAGGTTCCGGGAAGCCCCGGAACCTTCATCAGCTTCAGCGCTGCACAATCAGTAGTCGCAATTCTGATATCGTCTCCACCAATACGGACTGCCCGTCTCGATGGCTCTGCGATACAGCCATTCGCAATCGTAGCCATAGTAGCCGTTGTCGTAATAGCCGTAAGAATAGTAGGGATAGCCGACGATGAACCGTCCGCGGCGGTGATGGTGCCGGCCGCCGTTTCCGTAATAATTGCCGGAAAAATTCCGGTAGCCGCGATCACCCATCCGCGGACCGCGCGGCCCGTGGCCACGGAAATTGCCACCGCCGAAGTTCGGACCCGCGCGGTATGCCCGCCCGGAAAAATTCCCGCTCCGGTAATTGCCGCCTCCACCACTGAAGTGTGGTCCACCTCCGCCACCGCCGCTGAAACGGGCCCCTCCGCCTCCGCCGCCGCCACCGCCGCCGTTGCCGTGTCTCGCATCGGCGACAGTCGTCCCCAGCGCGAGGAGCAGGATCGCTCCCAGCGCAGCAACGCTTTTTACCTTCATCTAGAACGCTCCTAGGTCTCTCTCAAACGGACGCCCCCACGACATCCATTGTAATAACGGGTGGGTAAATGCTGCAGTTCCGGACAGCACTAACCGGAGATGGCTAGCTGTTCGACCTTAGCACATTGCTCTGGGAGGAAGTTAGGCGTCCCTGCGTCGATCATGTCGCTCGTCGCGACCGGCGCGGCCTTCACTAAGGCCGTCATTCTAGGAACTCTCGGGCTTGGAACTCGCGGGGTTCGGTGTGTGTCTTGCCCCACATTCAAAGCGATTGTAACGGCAAAGCGATTGTTCAATGGCTGGCAAATTGCGGGTCCGCGGCCGGACACAGCCACTCATAGCGCCAGCCGTCGACGGCGATCGTGTCTTCCTCGGTTGCAGGTATTCATCAAACGCCTGCAAAACACGGTTCGACATAAACCGTTCCGTAACAGCATGGTGCTTGCTTATCTGAGTTGAGGGATTTCCAGGAGACGAGAAGCGGCGCACAGTGACTTTTACGCGGAGGATGGTTTGACATGTCTGTCGCTTACAATGTTTTTGGGCCTGAAGACCTCGCGCTGGCTGAAAGCGTATTGAACGAAGTTTGGACTTCGCTTCCGAGCGGCGTCCGAAGCGGACCGCACGGGCTGGAGTGCCGGGACTGGTTGGCCAAGCAGGTGCTGGCATCGATCCACAATGACGACGTCAACCGCGATCTTCTGAAGATGCAGCTGCTGAATAGCGATATGACGGCGTGGGCGTGACGGCTGCGTTTGGGAACAAATTGCGTTTCTCAACCGTTGCTCATCCAGGCGCATGCACCAGCGTGCGCCAGGCGCCTTTAAGCCAGGTGCCCAGGCCGCTGGGGAGCTTTACGCTTCCGGCGGCTTTGCTTTGACTTGAGACGCCGGAGACTTAAGACTTCGATGCCTCAAGCCTGAACGACATTTGCGACCTCGGAATTCCGACCTTCATCGGGCGACCTTGACCGGGTGGGATGCCTTCGAATGGCAAAGAAAAAGCTTTCCGAGTATCGCGCCAAGCGTGATTTCACCAAAACCGCGGAGCCGAGCGGCACCGAGAATGTCCGTCCGGCGAAGTATCTGCGCTTCGTGATCCAGAAGCACGACGCCTCGCATCTCCACTACGATCTTCGTCTCGAACTCGATGGCGTATTCAAATCATGGGCGGTGACGCGCGGTCCCTCCATCGATCCCAAAGACAAACGCCTCGCTGTCGAAGTCGAGGACCATCCGCTCGACTACGGCGATTTCGAAGGGACCATTCCCAAAGGACAGTACGGCGGCGGAACGGTGATGCTTTGGGACCGCGGGTTCTGGGCACCGGTCGGCGATCAAAGTCCCGAGGAACAGCTGCGCAAGGGCGAGCTCAAATTCATCCTGGCCGGCGATAAACTCAAAGGCAGCTGGGTGCTCGTCAAAATCAAGAACGACCGCTTCGGCGGGAAGCGTAACAACTGGCTTCTCATCAAGCATCGCGATGAGGGCGCGCATTCTGGGGATGCCGACGCGATACTTGCGAAGGATCGCTCGGTCGCGTCGAAACGCACGATGGCGCAGATCGCGGCCGGACAGGGCAAGGGCCCCGAGCCTTTCATCACGCGGCGGCGGACGGCTGCAAGCCCGAATGCCGTTTGGAATTCCAATCAATCATCTAACGACGATCCCGAGCCACAGCCTGATCCGTCTTCGACGAAACCGCTCAAGCGAACGCCGGTTCGAAAAGCGGCGAAACCGAAAAAGGCAGCGGCCGCTGCGGTGAGCACATCGGCGAACGCCGTTTTGGGAATTACGATTTCTCATCCCGAGAAAGTCCTGTGGCCCGCTGATGACGATGCCGCCGTTACGAAGCTCGATCTCGCGCATTATCTCGAAACAGCCGGCGCGTGGATGCTCGAGCAGATCAAGGGTCGGCCCTGCTCGGTGATCCGCGCGCCGGACGGCATAACCGGCCAAACGTTTTTTCAACGCCATGCGATGAAGGGCATGTCACCCGAGATCGATCTCGTTCGCATTTCGGGAGATCGCGAACCTTATATCGAGGTGAACTCGGAAGCGGCGTTGATCGCGCTTGGGCAGATCGCGGCGCTCGAGTTTCATCCTTGGAATTGCGCGGAGTTCGAGCCGGATATCGCAGGCCGCCTCGTCTTCGATCTCGACCCGGCGCCGGATGTCGAATTTGATCGTGTCGTGCGTGCGGCCATTGAGCTTCGCGAACGGCTCGAGACGGTCGGTCTCGTCGCCTTTTGCAAGACGACCGGCGGCAAAGGCCTTCACGTTGTCACCCCGCTCAAAACAAACCGCGGCGATGCTGCGAACTGGGCTGACGCGAAGATGTTCGCTGGCGCCATTTGCCAACAAATGGCGGCCGACAGCCCGAAAGACTATCTCATCAAGATGACGAAGAAGCTTCGAACGGGCCGGATTTTTCTCGATTACTTTCGCAACGACCGCATGGCGACGGCTGTGGCGCCCCTCTCACCGCGGGCGCGACCGGGCGCTCCCGTGTCGATGCCGCTCACCTGGCGTCAGGTCAAACAAGGGCTTGATCCCAAGCGCTTTACGGTGCATACCGTCCCTTCGCTGCTCAAAAAGATGACTGCCTGGGAGGATTACGATTCGTCGGATCGCTCGCTCAGAAGCGCGATCAAGAAGCTCGTCGGATCCTGAGCGCGTGACCGCGAAGACCAACATTTCTCGGGGCCTATCGAAGCACGCGACTGTGCCGGCAATCGAGAGGCGCCGCTCAGCTGCACGCCCGCTGAAGACTCCAGGCGCGATCAAATCGGCCATGCCGGACTTCGTCGCGCCTTGTCTTGCAACGCTTGTTGCAAAGCCGCCGGTGGGCGACGAGTGGGTCCACGAGATCAAGTTCGACGGTTATCGCATTCAGGCGCGCATCGAGAAGCAGTCGGTGCGGATGCTGACGCGGAACGGCCTCGACTGGACTGAGCGTTTCGGCAGACTTCCGCAGCTTCTCGCCGCGTTTCACGACGGCTCGGCGATCATCGACGGAGAACTCGTCGTCGACGACGCTTCAGGGCATTCGAGTTTTTCAGCTCTCGCCGACGCGCTCAAAAGCGGACGCAGCGAAAAGTTCGTGCTGCACTGCTTCGACCTTCTCTATCTGGACGGAATGAACCTGCTCGACGCCAAGCTCGGTGATCGCAAAGCCGCGTTGCAGAGGCTCTTTTCGGGCAAATCAAAGACCGAACAAATCCGCTACAGCGATCACCTTGCGGCGGACGGAGCGCAGATGCTCGCGCATGCCTGCAAGCTCGGGCTCGAAGGCATCATTTCCAAACGCATCGACCGGCCCTACCGCTCGGGCCGCCATGACGACTGGCTCAAATCGAAGTGTGTCCAGGTCGATGAATTCGTCATCCTCGGATATCTCAAGTCCAAGGCCGCACCCAATGCGATCGGCGCGCTCGTCGTCGGCTATTACGATAAGAAACGGCTCATCTATGCGGGGCGTGTCGGCACGGGATACACGAACAAGACCGCGAGCAGTTTGATGCGTACGTTGAAGCCGCTACACATCGATGCTCCTTCTTTCGTCTCGTCGCTCACGAGCCTGCAGCGACGAGACGTGACGTGGGTTACGCCCGCACTTGTTGCGCAAATCGAATATCGCGCTTGGACCTCCGATGGCCTGCTGCGACACGCGGCCTTCAAGGGGCTGCGTGAAGACAAGCCCGCGACCGACGTTCGCCGCCCCGTCGTCAAATCCATCAGCGGTTGAAGCTGGCTAGAACGGCAGAAACAGCTGCTGGGTGAAATGCGGGATCATCATCATCCACATCCAGAGCGCAAAAATGGGGTGCATGGAAACCTCCTGAAATTGCCAACGCAATCAGGCAACAACGCTTCGTGTACTCACATTTATTGATAAGACGCGGCGTTCATGGACATCGATAATATGATCGAGCAGCGAACTTCGCGACGCACACAAAGTAGCACGAGTCTGTTGGATTCCGTCTTTTTATCCGCGTGCGCGCGATTTTTTCTTCGGCGTCTTTGCAGGAGCGCGCTTCACCGGTTCGCGCTTTTGGCGGGACGCTGCGGTTTTGGTTTTCGATGCCGCCGCCGGCTTCGATCCTGATTTTTCAGTGGAGCGGCGTAAAGCCTCCATGAAATCGATGACCGTTCCACCTGACGGCTGTTCGTCGCCACCGGAAACTTCGGTCGAGAGGCCGCCCTCAACCTTCTCCTTGACGAGCTTGCGCAACGCTTCGGCGTAATGGTTCTTGAAGTCGGCCGGATTGAATTTTCGCGTCCGCTCGTCGATCAGCTGTTTCGCCATGTCGACGAGCTCGGGACGAAGCTTCTCATTGCCGATCCCGTCGAAAATCTCGTCGGCGTCGCGCACTTCACTGGCGTAGCGCAGCGTTTCGATCATCAATCCGTCGCCGCAAGGCTTCATCGCGATAAGGTTCTCGCGGCCTCGCAGCGTCAGCTGGCCGACACCGTATTTCTTGGTGGCCCGGAGCGCGTCGCGGATGATGCGGTATCCCTCCTCGGCGACGTCTCCATCGGGCAGCACGTAATACGGGTTGTCGAAGTACAGCGGATCGATGGAGCAGGCTTCTACGAACTCGGTCAGCTCGACGGTGTGGCGCGTCGAGAGCTTCAGCTTGTCGAGTTCATCCGCATCGAAGAGAACGTAGTTGCCGTCGTCGAGCTCGTAGCCCTGCACGATGTCGGACTGCGGCACGACCTTGCCGCTTTCGCCCGCAACTTTCTGGTATCGAATACGCTGCTTCGATTTCTTGTCGACCTGATGCAGGGCGATCTTGTCTTCGGATGCGGTCGCGCTAACCAACCGAATGGGAATGGTAACGAGCGCCAGGCGCAGATGTCCTTTCCAGAAGGACCGCGCGGTTGCCATCGTCAAACTCCTCGAGAACGCAGTACACGGTAACAGGATAGCACGCTTTGGGCTTCCGTCGGAACGCAGTCGGAACGTTCGGGGTTCCCTGGTCGCGAGTTACAGGCGTCAACTCCCGGCGGTCGTCGCGACCCAATCATACGGGTGCTTCAAGTGCCGGCGGTGGGCCTCCGCCGCTTCGCGCGTCTGGAACGTCAGCGCCGTGGCTGGATCGCCTGTTTCCTCGCCGTTCGAGCCCAGATAGACGTCGGGCCGTCCCGCATACACGACGTCGGGCTTTCGCTCGACCAGCAACCATCTCATCACGCATCTCCGGCCGGGGAGGTAAGCTTAATCCGGCATTCATCCTAGAGCATAACGCGTGTGACTCGGCCAGCGATGCGCCAGCCGTTTCGCCGTTTCAGGAAAAATTTGTTAACGCTGGCTGGTTTGGTAGTTGGGATTGACCCACACCGGAACTTCTTCGCGCGGCAGCGGCGCCCGGCCCCGTATAACATCGGCCAACTTCTCAGCCATCATGATCGTCGGGACGTTCAGATTGCCGCTCACGACGTCGGGCATGATCGAGGCATCGACGACGCGTAAGCCCTCGATGCCGTGGACCCGCGCTTTGCCGTCGACAACCGCCATGTCGTCCGTCCCCATCCGGCAGGAGCAGGATGGATGGTACGCGCTTTCCGCCTTCGCCCGAATGAATGCATCGATATCCGCGTCGCTGGTGCTCGCCGGGCCCGGCGTCAGCTCATCACCGCGATAACGATCAAATGCTTTCTGAGAGAATATCTCGCGCGTCAGGCGGATCCCCGCGCGCATTTCTTTGCGATCCTGTTCCGTCTGCATGTAGTTGAAGAGCACGCGCGGGTACTGGCGCGGATCGGAAGATTTGAGTTTCACGTAACCGCTGCTCGTCGGACGCATTGGTCCGATGTGCGCCTGGAAACCGTGGCCCTTGGCGGCTGAGGTCCCGTCGTAGCTGATCGCCATCGGGAAGAAATGATATTGCAGGTCGGGGTGCAGGACTCCGGGCTCGCTGCGAATGAAGCCGCCCGATTCAAAATGGTTGGTCGCGCCGAGGCCCTTCCCCGTCAAAATCCATTCGATGCCGATCTTCAGCTTCGCCAGCGGATTGTTGGCGCTGTAAATCGAGACCGGCTCTTTGCATTCGTATTGTACGTAGGCTTCGATATGGTCTTGCAGGTTCTCGCCGACGCCGGGCACGTGCTGCACGACCGGGATGCCGAGCTTCTTCAGCTCGTCGGCATTGCCGATGCCCGACAGCATCAAAATTTGCGGTGAATTGATCGCGCCGCCGCTGACGATCACTTCGCGCGTGGCGCGGGCGGACTGAAGACGGCCACCCCGGCTATATTCGACGCCGACCGCTCGCTTGCCTTCGAAGAGGATGCGCGTGACCAGAGACTTCGCCTTGACCTCGACGCCTCCGCGCTTTTGCGCCGGGCGCAGGTGAGCTTTCGCGGCACTCCATCGCCGTCCTTTGTAGACGGTCATGTCCATCCGGCCGAGGCCTTCCTGCTGGCGGCCGTTCATATCGTCGGTGACGGGATAGCCCGCCTCAGCGCCCGCCTTGATGAACGTGTCGTACAATGGATTTGTGCACGGTGCCGTGGTCACGAAGAGCGGCCCAGAATTGCCGCGATAGGCATCACCGCCTTTGAGCCGCGTCTCGGATTTCTTGAAGTATGGGAGGCAATCGAAATAGCTCCAGTCTTGGAGACCCTGACGCCGCGCCCACGCGTCATAGTCGAAGGCATGCCCGCGAATGTAGATCATGCCGTTGATCGATGACGAACCACCGACAACGCGGCCGCGCGGACAGTACATCTTCCGGTTATCGAGAAACGGTTCCGGCTCCGACTCGTACCACCAGTTATATTTGGTGCCAGCCAGCGGATAGGCGAATGCGGACGGCATGTGAATGAAGATGCTGTGGTCCTGCGGCCCCGCCTCCAGAACCAATACGCGGACACCCTGATCTTCCGTCAAACGATTGGCGAGCACGCATCCGGCGGATCCAGCGCCGACGATGATATAATCGAAGTCTTGGGTGGTGCTCATCTCTGGACAGATCCCCAGGTCTTAGGAGTGGAGCCTAATATTCTTATCATTCATAGGGGCATTGGACGTCGCCGAGTTCGACGTAAACGCTCTTCAACTGCGTGTAATGATCAATCGCGGCTTGTCCGTTTTCATGGCCAAAGCCCGACTCCTTGATGCCGCCGAACGGCATCTCGACTGGAGTCACATTGTAGTTATTGATCCAGCAGATCCCGGCTTCGAGACGGGCGGCAACACGATGCGCGCGCGAGAGGTCACGCGTGAAGACGCCGGCTGCCAAGCCATAGCGGGTGGCGTTCGCCCGGGTGACGACGTCATCTTCATCGCGGAACTTCAGAACCGACATAACCGGTCCGAAGATCTCCTGGCGGACGATGCTCATATCGTCAGTGCATTCGGTAAACACGGCTGGACGTACGAAATTCCCGCGGGCGAGTTCGTCCGCGTCGACGCGCTCCCCGCCGTAGCGGAGTCGCGCTCCCTCCTTCTGGCCCGCCGCGACGAAGCCCAAGACGCGATCCATGTGCACTTGCGAGATCAAGGCGCCGACCTGCGTCTCAGGCGCCAAAGGATCGCCGATGCGCAATTTCTTCGTGCGCTCGACGACCATGTCGACGAAACGATCGTGAATGTCCTCGTGGACGTAGACGCGGGTGCAGTTCGTGCAGATTTCGCCCTGCGTATAGAAATTGCCGAGCATCGCCGCCGATACGGCCTGGCGCAGATCCGCATCCGGAAAGACGAGCAGCGCCGACTTGCCGCTCAGTTCCATCGTCGTTCGCTTCAAGGAGGCTGCCGCTGCCGCGAGGATTTTCTTCGCCGTTCCGACAGAGCCCGTCAGCGAGATCTTGGCGACACGCGGGTCGGTCGTCAGAAGCGTTCCCGTCCGCGCGTCGCCGTGCAGGACGTTGAAGACGCCATCGGGGACGCCTGCCTCCGTGTAGATTTCGGCGAGCTTCGCGGATGTCGTCGGCGTCAGTTCGGAGGTCTTGAAGATCATCGCGTTGCCACAGGCCAATGCGGGCGCCGATTTCCAGCACGCGATCTGGATCGGATAATTCCACGAGCCGATGCCGACACATATGCCGATGGGTTCGCGGCGCGTATAAACAAAGGCGTTATTCAGCGCGATCTGCTCGCCGCGCAATGAGCCGGCGACGCCTGCGAAATATTCGATGCAATCGGCGCCGCTCACGACATCGACAGCTTCCGCCTCCTGAATTGGTTTGCCGGTGTCTTGGACTTCGAGGCGAGCTAGCTCGTTATTGCGGTCGCGTAATATGCGGGCGGCCTTATTCAGAATGCGACCGCGCTCGGCGCCCGATATGGCGGACCAAAGCTTTAATCCTTCCTCAGCCGAACGCAGTGCAGCATCGACCTCCGGCTCAAGCGCGATTTCAACTCGCGAGATCAGCTTCCCGGTTGCGGGATTCGTGTTGTCGAAAGTCTCGGCGGCTTTGGAGGCGGTGAACCTGCCCCCGATGTAGCTCTGCAGCACGTGCACCATGAGTACTCAATTGCCTAGGAATTCAGCTGAGCGAGATGTCTTTCTCGCCCATGGTAAAAGCTATTAGTGCGCACGTTTCCGCCGCTTCCCAAAGCGCTCTTTCCTATGCCGCCTGTGCCTTTTCCGAGCTATCTCAGATACGACGCAAATGACTTCGGCGGCGACAACGAACGTAAACTCAACCGGCGTCGACCGAATGTGTCCGGAACGCGCTATCTGAACTTGTCAAAATGCGACTTGGTGCTACTATTTGATATCGGGGTTACGCTCGCAAACCTTGTCGCCTTGGTTTTATGCCGGGAGCGGCAAGCCCCAGACGCACCGATCACGACATAATCTAGCCTTCCCGTTTGACGTGGGAGCTTTTGCGACGTGAACGAAGTTCCGGCAAAGTTGAGCGCGATCCGCAGGATCGGGTTCTTGACTTTAGACGAATACACCATGATCGCCGTCTCAAGCGCGATCGAAGTTCTTCGGATGGCCAACCGCTTAAGCGGCCAAACCCATTACTCCTGGACAATTCTTACACTCGATGGCCGGCCTGTGCCGTCGAGCAACGGCATGTCGTATTCGAGCGCCGCCACCTACGATGCAGCGGACGACCTCGACATGGTGCTCGTTTGCGGCGGCACCAACGTCGCGAACTTCGTCAACGACAAGGTCGTCAATCTTCTCCGCCGCATCGCGCGTGACGGGGTCGTGCTCGGCGGGCTGTGCACCGGCACTTATGCGCTCGTGAAATCCGGTCTTCTCGACGGCTACAAGTGCACGATCCATTGGGAAAATATGGCTGGACTTCGCGAGTTTCACTCGCGGGTAAAGTTCCAGGAAGAACTGTTCGTCATCGATCGCGATCGCATGACCTGCACGGGCGGAATAGCGCCCATCGACATGATGCTCGCCCTCGTGCGCAGCAGCTTCGGCAAGACGCTAGTCGCCGAGATCTCCAATCAATTCATTCTCGAGCGCGTGCGAGATGGCTATGACCGGCAGCACATTCCGTTGGCAGCACGCCTCGGATTTAACCACGGCGCCCTGGTCGACATCGCGGCGCTCATGGAAGCCAACTTCGAGGAGCCGTTGAGCGCTGTCGAACTCGCCAAGCTGGCGGGACTGTCTTTGCGTCAGGTTCAGCGGATGTTCCAGGAGACGCTCGATACGACGCCGACGAAATATTATCTGCAGCTTCGGCTACGGCGCGCGCGCGAATTGCTTCTCCAGTCGCAGATGTCCATTACGCAGATCTCCGTTTCCTGCGGCTTCCAATCGACCTGCCATTTCAGCAAGTCCTATCGCGCCCTTTACGGACGCACGCCGCGAAGCGAGCGTCAGCCGCAGAAGTCCGAGCCGCAGGAGTTCAACGCCTCGCCGGCGCTCCGACGCGAAACGAGCCGCGCGAGACTGCCGTCGATCTGAGTTTGCCATTCTGGGGAGGCCGCGATTTTCAAACCCGGCAGTGCAGAAACTACTTTCAAAGTGAAAGGAGTATCCCGTTAGGCGCGTAAACGCTAGATCGCGTCGCAATTGTGAAATCGACGGCTAGTGGCCGTGCTTAGCTTCAGGGGTTACCATCTCGGGTGACGCCTTCAACAGATTGCCAGCGCAGGAGGATCACCGGCTGTTGCTCCGATCCCGATCAGGGGGTCTGTTGTCCGTAACACCTGGTCCCGCCAACAACAGGAGTTGTCATGACACGCATCGCGATGGGGGTCGCCCTTGCCCTGGGTCTGGCCGCAACCACGGCCCACGCAGCAGAAAGTGCGAGCTGCAAGAAAGTCCGCTTCGCCGATGTCGGCTGGACTGACATTCAGGTCACGACCGCTACCGCTCAGAACCTTCTCGAAGCCCTCGGCTACGAGCCTGAGGTCAAAACGCTGTCGGTTCCGGTGACCTACGCTTCATTGAAGAACAAAGACATCGACGTATTCCTCGGCAATTGGATGCCGAGCATGACGGCCGACATCAAAGCCTATGTGGACGACAAATCCGTCGAGACGATCGGCGTCAACTTGAGCGATGCTGGTTATGGCCTGGTCGTTCCGCAGTACGTGGCGGATGGGGGCGTGAAGAGCCTGAAGGATCTCGGCGCGCATAAGGATAAATTCGGCGGCAAGATTTACGGCATCGAAGCTGGCAACGACGGCAATCGCATCATCAGCGCCATGATCGCCAAACCGGAAAACAACTTGGCAGGCTTCGAGCTCGTCGAAAGTTCGGAAGCCGGCATGCTGACGCAAGCCGAAAAGGCGATGAAGAAGAACGAGTGGATCGTGTTTCTCGGGTGGACGCCGCATCCGGTCATGGGCGAAATGAAGATCGCCTATCTCGACGGCATGGGCGACAGCGGCTTCGGCGCCGCGACCGTCAGCACGAACGTGCGCGCGGGCTACGAGAAGGAATGTCCCAACGTCGGTAAATTCCTCAGCAATCTCAAGTTCAATCTCGCTATGGAAGGCGCGATGATGGGCCCGGTTCTGAAGGACGGCGCCGACCCCAAGGCAACCGCTCTCACGTGGCTAAAGGCCAACCCCAACGCCGCCACGCCATGGCTTGAAGGTGTCACGACAGTCGATGGGGGCGACGCCAAGGCTGCCGTTGCAGCCGCGCTCGCGAAATAGCATCATCAACGAAATTCACCCGACAAGTCCGGACGGCCGCATCTAGCGACCGTCCGATGCGGGGATGAGCTTCAGCTCAGGGGGAGCGCCGATGGATCCCGTATCGAAGCTGATCGCCGCCTGGAAAATTCCGATAGGCCAGCTCGGCAAGTCCGTATTCGATTTCGTCACGGACTATTTCCAGTGGCTGTTCGATGCCATTTCGGGAATTCTCGGGACGGTCGTCGACGGGACATCCGCGCTCCTTCTGCAAATCCCGCCGATCATTCTTGCCGTCGCTCTCGCCGGGTTCGCCTACTGGCTAAGGCGATCCAAACCGCTAGCAATCGGCGTGCTCCTCGGCTTTCTTTTCATTCTGAACCAGGGCCTTTGGAAAGAGACGGTCCAGACATTGGTTCTCGTCGTCGCGGCCACGGCTCTCTCAATGTCGATTGGCGTGCCGCTCGGCATATGGGCTGCTCATAACCCAAGGGTCTGGAAGGTGGCGCAGCCGCTTCTCGACCTGATGCAGACGATGCCGACGTTCGTTTATCTCATTCCCATTCTCATTCTGTTCGGGCTCGGAGCCGCGCCCGCACTCATCGTGACGATCATCTTCGCCATGCCGGCGCCCGTGCGCATGACGTATCTCGGCCTGACATCCATTCCGAAGCCGATGCTCGAAGCCGGCGAAAGTTTCGGCGCGACGAAGCGGCAGCTCTTGTGGAAGGTGGAGTTGCCAGCGGCCCTTCCCTCCATCATGGCCGGCCTGACGCAGTGCATCATGCTTTCGCTGTCGATGGTCGTCTTTGCGACACTCATCGGCGCGCCGAGCCTCGGCAATCCGGTCAACAGGGCGCTCGCCAACCGCAATATTCCGCTCGGCATCGAAGCGGGTCTCGCGCTCGTCATTCTCGCCATCATCCTCGATCGCGCGCTCTCCGTTAACGCGGGAGTGCGAAAATGAACATCGCGGTCGACTTCAAGAACGTCGATATCATATTCGGCAAGGACATCCCGAAGACGTTGGCTATGGTGGATGCGGGCGCGACACGCGCTCAAATCCTTGCCAAGACCGGCGCCGTGCTCGGCGCGGCCGGCGCCAATCTCACCGTGAATGAAGGCGAAATATCCGTCCTGATGGGGCTTTCGGGCTCCGGCAAATCGACATTGCTGCGCGCCGTCAACGGGCTCAACAAGGTGTCGCGCGGCGCTGTCCTGGTGAAGGACGGAGACCGGATGGTGGACATCGCCTCGTGTGATGCCGCTACGCTTCGTCATATGCGGCAGAAGCAGGTCGCGATGGTCTTCCAGCAGTTTGCGCTGCTGCCGTGGCGGACCGTGCGGGAAAACGTGGGGCTCGGCCTCGAACTCGCCGGCGTGCCGCATGCGGAACTCACGGAGCGCGTGGACCGTCAGCTCAAACTGGTCGGACTCGACACGTGGGCCGATAAGTATGTGCATGAGCTTTCGGGCGGTATGCAGCAGCGCGTCGGCCTCGCCCGCGCATTCGCGACGGACGCCCCGATCCTGTTGATGGACGAGCCGTTTTCGGCGCTCGATCCCCTCATCCGCACCAAGCTGCAAGACGAACTCCTGCAATTGCAGAAGTCGATCAAGAAGACGATCATTTTCGTCAGTCACGACCTCGAGGAAGCGCTCAAGATCGGCAATCGCATCACCATCATGGAAGGCGGGCGGATCGTGCAGTCGGGCTCGCCGGAAGAGATCGTGCTGCAACCTGCCGACGATTACGTCCGCGATTTCATTGCCAATGTTAATCCGTTGTCGGTGCTGACCGCATGGAACGTCATGCGCGACATGCGGGACCTCGAGCGTACGGCCGATGACTGGATCTGGCTCGACCGGCGAAAGACCACGCGATTCCAAATCGATGCCGGGGGCAAAGTGCAGGCGGCGGAGTGTGACGGTCGCCAAGCAGCCTGGGTGACATGCGGCGAGTGCGAAAAGCACGTCGGCGAAGACTCTTCGCCCGTTTATTGGGCGAGGCCCGGCACGAGCCTGAAAACAGTCATTCTCGCCATGCACAAGTCGGGCACCGCGCCCGTCGCACTGTTCGACGACGAGGATCGCTTCGTCGGCGCCATCGGCATTCGCGACGTCCTGCAGGCTATCTTGCGACGCAAGGACTGATGAGCGCGGATTACTTTTCGATCGTGATGTTCTCGAGCGGCTTGCTGCAGCAAATCAGGATCATCCCGGCGTCGATCTCGCGCTGGCGAATTCCGCCGCCGTGCTTCATCTCTACTTGACCGGAGAGCTTCTTGCTTTTGCAGGTGCCGCACACGCCCTTGCTGCAGGAAAACGGAAGCCGCATTCCGGCGGCTCGCGCCGCATCGAGAATAAACTGGTCGGGCCGGCAATCGATCGTGCGACCCGATCGCGTGAATTCTATCTTGAAGCTGGCAGCCGGCGCTTCCGCTCCCGCTGCTGCGGCGCCGGCTTCGATCAGCGGCACGCCTTGGCGTTCGAACGAGAAGCTTTCTTCGTGGTAGTGCGCCATATCGAAAGCGGCGTCTCGCAGCATCGCGCGTACGTTCGCCATGTAAGCTTCCGGCCCACAGCAGAAGACCTTGCGTTCAGCCAGATCCGGGACGATCGACTTCAGAAGCGGCAACGTGAGATAGCCTGTCGGTGCGCTCCAGTCACGCGCTTCGCCCTGCTGCTCGCAGACGAACGCCGTTCTGAAGTGGCTCGTGCCGTGGGCCATCATCGCCAGCTCGTGGCGAAAAATGATATCGCGTGGCGATCGCGCGCTGTGGACGAAGACCACATCGTGATCCTCGCCGAGTTCGTAGAGTGTGCGCGCCATCGACATCAACGGCGTCACGCCGGAGCCACCCGAAAGGAACAGGTATTTCGGGGCTGAATGCAGCGTGCAACTGAAGTCGCCCGAGGGTCCGAGCGCCTTTATCTTCGCGCCCGGTTTCAAATTGTCATGCAGCCAGTTCGAGACCTTGCCGCCTGGCTGGCGCTTCACCGTAATCGACAGCGTGTCGGGTCGCGTCGGCGGCGAAGAGATCGTGTAGCAGCGATTGATCACCGCGCCATCGATCTCGAGTTCGAGCGTGATGAACTGGCCGGGCCGGAAGCGGAAGAGACGCGGCGACAGCGTGCGGAACAGGAAGCTCTTGACGTCGTGCGTCTCCTGGCGCACGTGCGCGCACACGAGCGTATCGTCCTCATCGGCGTTCCACTTGCCGGGCGTCGCGTCCCAAAGTTCCGGCCCCAGGCGGCTCGGCCGCCCCTTATCACTCATGATCGATCAGGCGCTCGCTGCAAATGGGCTGACGATTGCGGATTCCTGCCCCGTTTCCGTACGGAGCCGCTTGAAGTACCAGGACATGAATTTTTCCACCAGCTCCTCCGTGTAGGGCGAATACGGTCCGGGCTGGTAGGCTGCACTTTGCGAACCGATTTGCGTGCGCTCAACAAGCGACCCGTCCTGCTTGTTAGTTGCATGCCACACTTCGCTCAGCTCCTTCGGATCGTAGTCCCGGCCTTCGACCGCATCCTTGTGAACGAGCCACTTCGTCCTGAGTAGCGTGCGCTCGGGATCGATCGGCAGCACGCTGAAGGTCACGATATGATCGCTCATGAAGTGATGCCAGGAATTCGGCTGGGTCCAGAACGACAATCCGCCGAGATTGCGTTGCGTGAGATCACCCAGCAATTTCTGGCATGCGACTTTGCTGTTCATGGTTTGCGATTCACCGGCCTTATCGAGCGGCAGACGCTCGGTACGGAAGGCCGTGGCGCGACTATCGAGGAATTCGAGTTCGACGGAGGGAAGTCCGCACGATTCCCACCGCGTGTGCTCGCGTTCTATCAACTCTCGGAACGCCTGGACCTCATCGGCATTTTCCGGGGACGGCTGGTAGCCAAAGCCAAATTCGTAGAGCGAGACAGTGAGCTCGGGATGGTTCGCCTTGCAATGGTAGCATTCGCGATTGTTCTCCATCGTGAACTTCCAATTGCCGTTCTCGATGAGATCTTCCTCGTACGCGATTTTGCAGTCGCTGATCCGATGCGGGAGAATATAGGGCTCCATTTCCCGGCGCATCTGTTCGAAATCGGCTGGCGGCTCGTCGGCGAGGCATATGAACAGGAGGCCCGCAACATTCCCGACATGCACCGTCTTCAGGCTGAATTGGCTGCGATCGAATTCGTCGCCCATGTGCTCGGTGTGAATGAGCTTGCCCGTCAGATCATATGTCCACTGATGATAGGGACAAACGACGTTGCCGACGCTGCCTTTGTCGCCGTCGCAGAGGCGTGCGCCGCGATGGCGGCAAACGTTATGAAAAGCGCGGATCGTCATATCGTCGTCGCGCACCACGACGACCGACGCGCGACCCAGCGGAACCGTGAAATAATCTCCGGGTTCCGGAATGTCCGGTTCAACACCGGCATAGATCCAGTGGCGCCCAAAAATGACGTCCATATCGAGGTCGAACACCTCTTTGTCCCGATAGAACGGCGCTTCGAGGCTATACCCCGGCCGGCGGCGTCCGATCATCGCCCGCAGTTCGTTGGATATTTGCATGTGATCCTCCCTTCGCACGGGCATGCTAGAAATCGATGAGCCGATGTTCTCTCAGATAGTTCAGCATCACTTGTGCTTTATCGACGGTTGAGCCTTCAAAAGCGACAATGCCACCTTTCGCCTCGGCGACGACGGCCGCCTGCATGCGCGCGTGTCCGGACTTTGTTTCCCGCGCCTTGAGCCGAACGGGACGGCGTGACGCCGTTTCTACGGTCCAAGCGGGCTGAACGACGGAAATGTCTGTGGGCGTTTCCGGAAACCGTTCGATGTGGCCGGAGACGCGCCGGGCATATGCATATTTGAGTTGAACCGGCGCGAGCGGATGAACGGCAATCACGAGCGGCAGAGCGCAACCGATCCGCCGCCGTTGTCCCTTCGGCAAGAACTGGCGAATTTCGACGTCCAAGGCCTCGTCTCTAGTTTTATGAACGCGCGCGTCGAGGACGTTGGCCACGACAGGGCGCGCGAGAGCCCGTGCCAGCGCATACGGCAACAGCCCGCTGCCAGCGCCCGACTCCGCGTTGCTACCCGTCAGGATGATATCGACATTCTTCAGGTGAGCGGCGAGCGCCGCGACGGCATCGTCGCTGCGATCGAGCGGCAATGCCTCAATCGTGCCTGCGCCAAGCGCCAGATAGTCCTGAAGCGATGGTTCTTGCGCGGCACCGGCGTGCACGACACGAAGGCCATCACCGGCTATTCGGCGACCCAATGCCATCGCAACAGCATCACCGCGGCAAGCTCGCGGCGCTCCGCTCACCGGATGCTGGCCGGCCGATATGAGAGCCGCGACTGTGAAGGCATTACTCATCCGTCGACCTCGGGCTTCAACCTCGGAATTTCACCCTGCTCGCGCGCTTGCGATACCCGCATGATCAGCGCCTGCATGAGTTCCTCGGCGTCGCCGATGACGGTGAGGTCGGCGCGCTTCACGATGGGCGCACCGCCGTCGCGATTGATGGCGATGACGTGACGGCAGCCCTTGATGCCTTGCAGATGCTGAACCGCTCCTGAAATACCGATTGCGAAATAGGTCGTCGCGCTCACCGATTTTCCAGATGCGCCGATTTGCTTGTCTCGCGAGAATTTGCCTTCATCGACTGCGACGCGGCTCGCGCCGATCGCAGCGCCGAGCGTGCGAGCGAGCGTGCCGAGCGTCTCGACGTTCTCTACGCCGTTCCCGGCGGAGACGATGAAGTCCGCTTCTTCGAGTGCAATGTCTGCGGTCTCCGTCGGCTCAAGCCCGAGGTCGCGGTAAGCCTCGGCTATGCTCGGCAGTTTCGGAGCCGGTAAAAGCTCACCGGCGCCGGCGAACGGCAGCTTCGCGTCCACCGCACCTGGTGCGAGGAGCACGAAACGCGGCAACGGCGCTTTCGCGATTGCTGCGCCTCCGGGCCAGCCCACCGAGACGTGTCGCGCGTCCAATTCGATCACGTGCGTTGCTGCGAAGGCTTCGTTGTTGGCGATCAAACGACGACCGAGGTCGCCATCTCCAGACATGTTGTCGGGCATGAAGATGTGCGCGGGCTTGAACTCATCCAACAGCGTCTGAACAACCGCCTCTTCTCGTTGCGGCTGAAATCGGCTGGGGTCGAGGTCTGGAACAACGACAATCTTATCTGCGCCGAGTTCTCCCACGTTCTCATGAAGTTCGCCGAGGATCAGCGCCACGACGCCCGTGTCCGCCGATGCAAGGATGCTCGCAGCGGCTATAGCTTCGCGCGCGTGATCGTCGAGGCGGCCGCGATGGGAATGGGCGACGGCCATATGCCAGCGCGTTGCCGGCTCGCGCGTGCGCAACGGTTTAACCTGCTGCCTCTCATGTGCTGTCACGCCAATGTGCGGATCACCGGGTGCGATTTCTCCCAGCACGATACGGCGCAACCCCGTTGGCGACATGCGATAGGAGCGGCGCGGATTGATGCGTTTCACGTCGCTCATGCACGAGCCTCCAGCGAGGCTGCGGCAAGTTCGGCAATATCGAGCACTTCGGCGCGCGCGCCGGCGACGCCTTCCAGCATGGCGGTGCATTGTGGGCATGCGACGGCGATGACTTCGGCACCGACATCGCGTGCATCCGCCATTCGAATGTCGGGAATGCGTTGCTTGCCCGGAATATCAGTCAGCGGCGCGCCGCCTCCGCCTCCACAGCATCTGCCGCGCAGACCTGAGCGCTGCATTTCGCGCACTTCAATGCCGAGCTTTCGCAAGAGATCACGAGGGGCCTCCGTCTCGCCGTTATAGCGGCCGAGATAGCAGGGATCGTGATAGGTCAGCGCCCTCGCCTCGGGCGATTTTGCGAACTGCAGCTTTCCTCGCTCGGCCAGCTCGGCCAAAAGCGCCGTGTGATGAATGACGGCATATTTTCCGCCGAGCGCCGGATATTCGTTGCGCAAGCTGTGCAGCACATGCGGGTCGGACGTGACGATGCGTTTGAAATCGAGCGACGCAAACGTTTCGATATTCCGCTTTGCCAAAGACTGAAACGTCGCCTCATCGCCGAGACGGCGCGCGGTGTCGCCGGTATCGCATTCGCGCTCGCCGAGGACGGCGAAGTCAACTCTCCCAGCCTTCAGAAGTTTGACGAGCGCTCTGAGGGTTCGCTGATAGCGCATGTCGAATGCGCCTTCGCCTGCGACGAGCAACAGATCGACGGGTTGGCCCGGTTCGGCCGTGCGCACATCGAGATCGACGGCCCAGTTGTATCGCGCCGCTCTCGCGTGGCCTCCCTGAGTTTCGGTCTCGCGCAAATTACTCAACATTTCGGGCGCGGATCCGGGCACCTCGCCCTGCGTGAGATTGAGGCTGCGGCGCATACCGACAATCGCATCGACGTGCTCAATCAGCATCGGGCACTCTTCGACACATGCCCGGCATGTCGTGCAGGACCACACCGTCTCGGCTTCTATGAGCTTCGGAACAATCGCCTCGGCAAGCGACCCGCGATGCGATCCGATCGGAATGCCCGGATATGGTCTGCCTGCGTACGCTACGTCGCTCGCGCCCGATAGCCCGGCGACGAGATCTTGAATGAGCTTTTTTGGATTGAGCGGCTGGCCCGCCGCAAAGGCCGGACAGGACTGCTCACATTTTCCGCATTCCACGCACGCGTCGAAACTCAAGAGCTCCGTCCATAGAAAATCAGACGGCTTACGCGCTCCAAAATCGTGATCGTTCAATGCCAGCGGTAAGAGCGCGGTCGATCGCAAGCCCGCGAAGCGCTCGGGCCGGGGATGGAATGCGAGATGCAGCAGCCCTGCAACCGCGTGCTTCATCGGACCGCCCGCACCGATGCCGAGCGCAAGTTCTGCCGATCCGGCAAGCAGAAGCGCGAGTGCAGCGATCGCTATTCCAGCGGACAGCGTCTGAGATGGGATCAACGTCAGAAGAGCAAGCCCGAGCGCGAACGCGGCTAATGTGTAAGGCAACCTGTTCCAAGCGCCGCCGGACAGCCGCAGAGGCGGATGACGCCGCCTCATCCAGACAAAATATATGCCGGTCAGCATGACGGTTCCGGCGAGCAGAATGGCCCAGTCCAATACCGGCGTATAAAGTCCGAGGCCGTAGTTGATCGCCACGAGTACCAGGGCTGCAAATGCACCGCCTGCCGTCGCGATATGCGTGTTCGCGATGTAAGGATCGCGGGCGACGACATGATGCAGATCGACGAAGTACCGTTTGGGAACAGCCAAGAGGCCCGTCCATTCGACGGTGGCTTCCCGGCCCGTTCGCCACAGCCTCGCCCGGCGCGCCAGACCTATCGCCAGCGTCGCGACAGACACCCAAAAGAGTACCGTGACGGCAACCGCGACGGACACGATCAGAAATCCTTACACAGCCGGAGTGAGTCGTAGATGGCGGCGTGAATGTTGTGCATCGAAACGCAATCGCCGACGCGAAACAGAAGGAAGCGCTCGCCGTCCGTTGCTTCCTGGAGCGCGGGTTGCGGCTCGGCGGCATACAGCGATGCGAGATCCATCTGGCCGCGATTGAGAGAGCGGTCCTTCAGCGATACGTAAAGCTCTGTATTCGGCGTGATGCCGTTTTCGATGACGACCTGATCGACGACGCGCTCTTCAAGCTCGTCGGTATATTCGTTGCGGAGCACGGCGACCTTCTTGTTGCCTTCCGCGTAGACGCGATCCAGCCAGAAATTAGGTGTCGGAATGATGCCTTGCGCATAGAGGCGCCGGTAGAAGATCGGGAACGTCGTGCCGCCGACGTCATCGGAAACCTTCGCATCCGGCGTTACGATCTCGACGGTTGCGCCGCGGCTTGCGAGGAAATCCGCGGTGCCGAACCCCGCATGCGCGCTGATGCCGTCGTAAATGAGCACGTTCTCGGCGGGCGCGACTTTCTCCGAAAGGATGTCCCAGGAGCTGACGGATAACCCGTCTTTCGCGCCCCAGTTCGCGACTTGATCCGTGAAGCTTCGGCCGCCCGTCGCGAGGACGACGATGTCGGGCTGCTCGCTCAGAACCATCTCGGGCGTCGCTTCCGTATCCAGTCGCCGGTCGACGCCCAGGCGTTTCGTTTCGAGATCGAACCAGCGGACGATGCCGGCCATCTGCTCGCGTTGCGGCGCCTTCGCTGCGAGATTGATCTGTCCACCGACCGCCGAATTGCGCTCGAACAAAACGACGTCATGGCCGCGTGATCGCGATACGCGCGCGGCCTCGAGCCCTGCCGGACCACCGCCGACGACCACCACGCGCCTTTTCCTCGCGCCTTTGGCCGGTGTAATGACGTGCGGCATCGTTGCTTCGCGCGAGGTCGCAGCGTTTTGTATGCATAGCGTATCGGAGCCAGAATACATCCGGTCGATGCAATAGTTGGCGCCGACGCATTGGCGGATCTGTTCCTCGCGTCCTTCGCGCACCTTCTTCATGATATGCGGATCGGCAATGTGCGCGCGGGTCATGCCGACCATATCGACGAGGCCGTTCGCGAGGATGCGCTCCGCCTGCGTGATATCTCGGATGCCTTGGGCATGCAGGATGGGCACGTCCACGACGGACTTGATTCCGGCCGCAAGATGCACGAACGGCTCGGGCGGCAACGCCATCGGCGGCATGCAATTCGCCAGCGTGTTATGCGTATCCGCACCTGAACCGATCACGCTGATGAAATCGATCATGCCCGTTTCGGACATGCGCTGTGCGATCTCCTTGAGGACTTCGTGATCAAGTCCGTCCTCATGGAACTCGTCGGCGCACATCCGGAGGCCGACGCAGAAATCGCGGCCGACGGCTTCGCGCACGGCGGTCAGCACCTCCAAGCCGAACCGCAGGCGGTTCTCAAGGCTGCCGCCCCATTCGTCCGTGCGCATGTTTGAGCGCGGAGACCAGAATTGGTCGATCAACTGTTGATGGGCGGCCGAGATCTCGATGCCATCGAAACCCGATGTTTGCACGCGCTTCGCGGCTGCCGCGAAATCGCCGATGATGCGACGGATGTCTTCGATTTCGATGGCCTTGGCATTGCCTCGGTGCACAAACTCGCGCACGCCTGACGGCGAAACGAGATGCGGCCATGGATCGCCGGCATAAGCCGAACGGCGACCCATATGCGTCGCCTGGATCATGATCTTCATGCCGTGGCGATGGACCGCTTCCGCGAGCCGCGCCATCGGTTCGATGACGCGATCGGTCGTCAAATTGACGGGCCGCCACGAGCCTTGTGGAACGTCGATCGACACAGGGCTCGACCCGCCGCAGATCGCCATGCCAAGGCCGCCCTTGGCCTTCTCTTCGTAATAGCGAATGTAGCGGTCGCCCGGCATGCCTCCGGCTTCCGCATAGACCTCGGCGTGCGCTGTCGAGTAGATGCGGTTCGGCAGCGTCAATTGGTTGAGCTTGATCGGCGTGAAGATCGAAGGGTAGCGCATTATGCGGGCGCTCCCTCTTCAGTGAAACGGCTGTTCGCGAGATCGGCGATGCCCAATCCGTAGGGCGTTGCAGCGCGGACGAGAGAGCGCCAAATGTAGTCGGCGAAGCTGCGCCGGATCACCAGGCGGTAACCATCGCCGTGGCGAAATGCATAGACCGACGACTTGCCGAATGTCGTGCCGACGACGCGTCCCGGTTCCAGGCTTGCGAAGTCATAGACGCTGACGTGCTGCAGAACGTCGACGGCGTTCCGACCTTCGAGGATGACTTGGGTGTAGCCGCCGGAGTTATCGACGACCTGGCTGCGCACGTCCGTCAGAGCTTGACGCAGACTTCCCTGCAGCGCGGACAATTGAGCGCGCGGACAGACGATCATCCACTCGTCCGGTGAGAGCCACAAAATCGTTTTCCCGTTCGATGAAGCGAGCGTGCATGGCAGGAGCGGAAGCGAAACGCCGAGCGATGTCGATGCAGCGGCGAGGAATGCGGGATCGACACCGTTGCCGCGAAGACTGATGTAGCCGAGATATGGCATCTCGTTCGCCCAGACGCCGCAGCTGCCGTCGATGGGCTTTGCCTCCTCTCCCAGACCGAACGAATGGAGCGGCGACCGCATGGTTGGCTCAGACATTCTGCCGATCTCCTTTCGGGTCGACGAAAACAGGAGAGACGACCGTCACCTTGTGCGTTTTGCCGCCGGCGTATGCGTAGAGCAGGTCTCGTCCGGATTTGCGTCCGTCCTCGCTTCTTCGCGCGATGCCGTCGCGGACGACGGCCATCGCAATCGAGCGGCCGAGTTCGGGACTGTAGTAGCTCGACGTGACGTGGCCGAGCATCGCGGCCGGTGGCGCGACATCGGCGCGCTCGATGATTTGAGCGCCTTCGGCGAGCACGATTTGCGGATCGTCCGTCAGGAGACCGACGAGCTGCTTGCGGTTGGGGCCCGCCGTATCGCTGCGCGCGAACGAACGTTTGCCGATGAAGCTGAATGGCTTCTTCATGCCGACGGCCCACGCCATGTCGAGATCGAGCGGCGTCATCGATCCGTCCGTGTCCTGGCCGACGATGATGAAGCCTTTCTCGGCGCGCAGGACGTGCATCGTCTCGGTGCCGTAGGGCGTGATATCGAACTCGCGACCCGCGTCCATCAGCGCTTCCCAAACGTGATGGCCGTAATTTGCGTCGACGTTGACCTCGAACGCCAGTTCGCCCGAAAAGCTGATGCGGAACACGCGCGCGGGAACGCCGGCGACGGTTCCCTCGCGCCAATCCATGAATTTGAAAGCCGACGGCGACAGGTCGATGTCGCTGCAGATTTTCGCCAGAACTTGCCGGCTCTTCGGTCCGACGGCGGCAGCGGTCGCCCAGTGATCCGTAACCGACGTCATGTAGACGTCGAGATCGGGCCATTCAGTCTGATGCCATTTCTCGAGCCACGTCATAACGCGCGCGGCGCCGCCCGTCGTCGTCGTCATGAGGAAGTGGTTGTCGGCAACGCACGCGGTCACGCCGTCGTCCATCACCATGCCGTTCTCATCGAGCATCAGGCCGTAACGGCATTTGCCGGGCGCAAGCTGAGTCCAGGCGTTGGCGTAGACACGGTTGAGGAATTCGCGAACGTCCTTGCCGCGAAGGTCGATCTTGCCGAGCGTGGAGGCATCCATGATGCCGACCCCTCGCCGCGCTGCGAGGCATTCACGGCGCACCGCCGTGTGCAAGTCTTCGCCCGTCTTTGGAAAATACCAGGGGCGCAACCATTGGCCGACCGGCTCGAACTCAGCCCCGCGCGCATCGTGAGCTGCATGCATTGGCGAATAGCGCCGCGGCTCGAAGGTATCGCCTGCGTGAGCGCCTGCGAGCGTGCCGAACGTGACGGGCGAATAAGCAGGTCGATACGTGGTTGTCCCGACCTCGGGGATGCTCTTGCCAAGAACATCGGCTGCGATGGCGAAGCCGTTGACGTTGGAGAGCTTGCCTTGATCCGTCCCGAACCCGAGCGCCGTATATCGCTTGATATGTTCGATCGATCGATAGTTCTCGCGCACCGCTAAATGTATGTCGCTGGCCGAGACGTCGTTCTGGAAGTCGACGAAGGCTTTCTTGCCGTGCCCCTCGGCTCGTCCGTCCGGTACTCGGAAGATGCGCCGCGCCGGAATCGCATCCGGTTCATCGGTGCTCAGATTGACCGGCGACGCGGGTGCGGACTTGCCGAGCGATGACAGCAGATCGCGCATCACGCGCGCAGTCTGCTCGAGCGCGTGATGCAAGCCGAATTCGCCGGTCACCGCGCCAACGCCGTAGATGCCCGATTTCGCGCGGCCCGCTTCTGGCACGACGAAGGCCAATCTCTCTTCGTCCCAATGGGGCCGGCCGCCGTCATGGCAGTAGAGATGGACCGTTGGCGATAAGCCGCCCGAACTTCCCAACGCATCGCAGTCGATTGACGGGCCGCTGCCGACAACGGCATTTCGTTTGGCGTCGAGCTTTACCAGCTGCGCGCCGGTGACCGCGCGCCCTCCCCGCGCAAAGGCGATGCCGTAGCCTGTTCTGACATCAACGCCGGCGGCACGCACACGTTTCTCCCAGGCGGGATTTATGCGCGTGCGCGTATCGGCAAGCACGACTTCGCAGCCGGCGCGCGCAAGATCGGACGCGCCCTGATAGACGTGATCGTTGCTCGTTTGCAGAAGAACGCGTTTGCCGACGGCAACCCCGTAGCGATTGAGGTATGTCGTCAGCGCCGACGCCGTCATGATGCCCGGAATATCGTTGTTGCCGAACACCAGCGGCCGCTCGATCGCGCCCGTCGCCAATACGACACGCTCAGCTCGGATGCGATGCAGTCTCTGGCGCGGTTGATGGGCGACGCGCTCGGCTAACGGCAGATGATCCTGAAGCTGCTCGACGGCGAGCACCAAATTCATGTCGTGGAGCGCGAAGGCGCTCGTGCGCGTCAGCACCTGCACGTTCGGCAGGCTTTGCAGTTCGCCGACCGCAGACTTCAGCCAAGCACTTGCCTGTTCCCCGCCGATGACGCTTTGCGGCGACGACAGGAGCCAGCCTCCGCATTCGTTCTGCTCGTCGAGAAGCACGACCTTCAGCCCGGCGCGTCCTGCCAGCAGCGCCGCGAGCAATCCAGACGCACCTCCGCCGACGACGAGCACTTGCGCGTGCCGATGGCTATGATCGTACGTTTCCGGGTCCGGGTCCGAAGGCGCGCTGCCATAGCCCGCGGCCTGCCTGATGATGTGCTCGAACTTCGGCCAGAGTTTCTGGTTTTGAAACGTCTTGTAATAGAAGCCCGCCGGCATGAACCGCGAAAACAGTCCGCCGATGCTCTTCAGATCGAATTCCAGTGACGGCCAGCCTGTCGTCCGGCGCGCGACGAGCCCGTCGTAAAGCTCGACCTGCGTCGCCTTGAGATTGGGTATCGTATGCGCGCCGGTTTCGATCTGCATCAGCGCGTTCGGCTCTTCGGGGCCGCTCCCGACGATGCCGCGCGGGCGGCCGTACTTGAAACTGCGGGCAAGCATTCGCGTGCCATTCGCGAGCAGCGCCGAGGCTAGCGTATCGCCAGCAAAGCCATCGTAGTTCTGGCCATCGAAGGAGAACGTCAGCGGCTTGTCGAAATCTACCCGCGCGCCAGGGCGGCGGACCCGATAACTGGTCACGTCGAGCCGCCCTCCGCATCATAGGCCTTGCGGCCGTCGGCCAGCGTCCACGATCCGGCAATGGCATTCGTCGCGGTGTTGCGCTTCACGACGAAAAACTTGCGGCAGCCCGTGTTGTGCGACCACATTTCCCAATGCCAGCCCTTGGGATTTTTGCGCATGAAGAGATAGTCGCCCCAAGCTTCGTCATCGAGCGTTTCGGGAATTGCGGGACGCGGAATGAACGCCTCGCCGCCGTATCCGAATTCTTCCTCTTCACGTTTTTCGCCGCAGTGCGGGCAAAACAACACAAACATCGTGCGGTCCTGAATTAGTGAGCGACGCCGGCTGCGCCGTGCTCATCGATAAGATGCCCTGTCGAGAAGCGTGCGAGATCGAATGCGCGGTTGAGCGGATGCGGCTCGTCGCGCGCAATCGTATGGGCGAAGACATTTCCCGATCCCGGCGTTGCTTTGAAGCCGCCCGTTCCCCAACCGCAGTTGAAGTAAAGGCCCTTCACTTTGGTCTTGCTGATGATCGGACACGCGTCGGGTGTCGTATCGACGATGCCGCCCCATTGGCGGTTCATGCGCACGCGCGAAAACATCGGGAAGAGCTCGATGATCGCGGCGGCCGTATGCTCGATGATGTGCGGGCTGCCGCGCTGCGTATAGCTCGTGTAGTGATCGATGCCCGCACCGATGACGAGTTCGCCCTTGTCCGACTGGCTCGCATAGCCGTGCACCGCATTCGACATGACGACGGTATCGAGGACGGGCTTCATCGATTCCGATACGAATGCTTGGAGGGGATGGCTCTCGATCGGCATGCGAATGCCCGCCATTTTTGCGAGGACGGACGAGTGGCCTGACGCAACACAGCCGACGCGCTCGCTTCTGATCGTGCCGCGCGTCGTCTCAAGCCCCGCGATGCGGCCGTTCGCGATATCCATGCCGGTGACTTCGCAATTTTCGATGATATCGACACCGTATTTGCTGGCCGCGCGCGCAAAGCCCCATGCAACCGCGTCATGGCGAGCGACGCCGCCGCGCGGTTGAAAGCTTGCGCCGAGGACCGGATATCGCGCCGACTTCGATGTATTGAGGATCGGGATACGGCGCTTCACCTCGGCGGTGTCGAGCACCAGTGCGTCGATGCCGTCGAGGTTGTTGGCATTCACGCGGCGTTCGATATCGCGCATGTCCTGCAGCGTATGTCCGAGGTTGAACACGCCCCGCTGGCTGAACATGACGTTGAAGTTCAGGTCTTCGGTCAGGCCTTCCCAAAGCTTCAGCGCGTGCTCGTAGAGAAGGGCCGCTTCGTCCCAAAGATAATTGGAACGGACGATCGTCGTGTTGCGCGCGGTGTTGCCGCCGCCGAGATATCCCTTCTCGATGACCGCAATGTTGCGAACGCCGTGGTCCTTCGCGAGGTAATAGGCCGTTGCCAGTCCGTGGCCGCCTGCACCAACGATGACGACGTCGTAAGACGGCTTAGGCTCGGCGCTGCGCCACGCCGGATCCCAGCCTTCGTTGTGCCTGAGGCCCTTCGTGAAAAGCGACCAGGAAGAGTAATCTTTCCTCATCAAAACTCCCCACAGGCATCACGCGACGCGCGTGCTAGGCCACCATTTGTCGAGATGCATGCGTTAGTTAGGCGGCGGGCGCAATTTCCGTGCTGCCGCAGAAGACGCAAACTTTGCTAATTGCGACACGTTTCGATCCGTTGCTTCGGGACGCCCGCGGCCTCAGTACGCCCGCCCGTTCTAGGCCGCGCGCATCTTGGCGATCAGCTCGCGCGCCGGTTCAATGGAAATATCGGACCTTCCCGCTAATTCCAGGTCGCAGAAGGTCTTGGTCACGACTTCATGCTCCGTCAGGAACCGCAATGTCTCAATGTCTTCCGGCGCGCATCGCTCTTCGAGGGCGGCATAGCGCTCGATGATCGGATCAAGCTCGCGGCTAAAGACTTTCATGAAATCGGTCCACGGCATGCTGGCATATTTGTGAACGTGATCGGCGCCCTTCTGACGGTAGGCGTCGCTCTCGCGCGGGTCGCCGCCGAGCTTGGCCACGAGGTCGCGCATACGGGCCTTCGTCACCACCTCGAGTTCGGTCAGGACGCGCCATTTCTCGGCGCGGGCCGGATCATCCATCGCGTCGGCAATGCCGCGGTAGAGCGCTTCGCCGTAGACTTCGCCCTGATAGGCGCGCTCGACTTTTTTGGTGAAATCGTCTTCTGCATTGACCGTCATGGACAGTCACCCTCCCCCGCCGGCGGCCCGCATCGCAACACCAAGCCGAAAGTAAAATTGTGCTGCGAAGACACTTGGCGTCAAGGGCGGCGCGAAAGGCGGCGCAAAAACTGCCCGCGGAAATGGCCGGCGTTTTCACGCCCGCCAATGACGTTTGAGACGCTGCTGCTAACCCGAAGCGTCCACGTTACTGGCAGCATTGACTGCAGCATCGACGATGATGGTCCCGAGACCGTCGCGCCCCGTGCCCAGCGCATTCAACCAATTGTGATGTCGCGTGTGGCGTGCAGACGGCCGAGCTGCGTTGATACTTTGTAATGTTATCTTATATCTCAGCATGTCTTGGGCTTTCGCCGGCATCAGACGCGGGGGGATTTATCCAGGACCAATAAGGAGTTAATCGGGGAAGGGGACTGAATTTTGAAACGTAGGAAACTGAAGCTTACGGTTATGGCCGGTACGGTCGGACTTATGGCGTCGCCCGGGGGGGCGCAGACAACCGCCGAGCCTTCCAACCAATCCGAACTGCCGCACGTCGAGGTTGTTCAGCAAAAGAAAACGCCGATTCCAACGGCAAAGAAGAAGACTGCACCGGTGCAGGCTGCGACGCCCCAACCGGCGCCCACTCCGACCGCTGCGGCCGCACCGGACGCACAGTCCTCGAAAACTCGCCTTATGGCGCTGCAGCAAGCGGCGGGGCGGCGGCACGTGCCGAGAGCGGAGCGATTTCGCCTATCAACGCCAAGGCGATGCTTCCGGAAAATCCGGCGGATTTCGCTGGCTCCGCCACCCAGGTGACGGCCAGCGATATTGAAGGGCAGCGCCCGCTGACAACCCATGAAGCCCTGGCCAGCGTGCCGGGCGTCGTAACCGTCACGGACGACGGCATGTCGCGCCACAGCGGCATCGGTGTTCGCGGCTCTCCCTTCCGCCGTTCGCGCAAGGTCCTCGTCATGGAGGACGGGGTGCCGATCAACTTCGCGACCTATCTCGACTCGTCCACCCACTACACGCCCCCGCTCGAGCGTATCGACAGCATTGAGGTCATGCGCGGGCCGATCGTCAACTACGGCCCACTCACCAACCACGGCGTGATCAACTTCCGCAATCTCTCTCCGTTCGGCGCCAATGAGACCGTGATCAAAAGCGCGATCGGCACGACGGAAGGCAGTGACCGGGACATCAACAACTACCGCCACATTCATACGCGGCAGAATCTTGGAAACGTCGGCGTCGTCGCCTCGTACTCCGGTGCTGACGCCGGCGGTTCGTGGAATGTCGAGGATCTCGGCTACAACGACTTCTACGGTGCGATCGGATTCAGGGGCACTAACCAGGATCTCACGATCTCAGGCGGCTACTTCCGTCAGCGCGATACCTACGACGAAGACAACTTCGGCGGCTCGTACGCGGACTTCTTCAGGTTCGGCCACAACAAGACCAGAGGCGTGGCGGCGGGCAACTTCGAGGCTCCGTGCTGCCACGATCTCAGCAACTACAATGCTGATTTCTACCGTCTTCAGGTGGCGCACAACTACTACGTCGACAAGAACACGACGGTTTCGTCTCGCTTCTTCCTGAGCGATCACGAGCGCGCGCGCTTCTATAACAGCGAAGACGCTGAGGGCGACACGCGGGCCGACATCCTGATGGAAGGCCGTGACCGCCGTTATCAAAACTACGGGGCGGATTCACGCGTCGAGTTCGCCAATTTGCCTCTGTTCGGCGGCATGCGGCACGACGTGCAAACCGGTATCCGCTACGAGCAGCAGTACTTCAACAATCAGAACCGAATCGGTTCGGTTGGCGAGGCTCTCAACTTCAACAGAAGAGGCGAACGCGACGGCGATCCGACAAAGCTCGAAGCGCGTTCATTTGCAGCCTTCATCCAGTCAGCGATCCACGTAACGCCGACGTTCACGGTTACGCCCGGCGTGCGCCTGGAAAACTACGAGATCGAGTTCAACGATCTCGATGAGGGGATCAGGGGAAGCAAAAGCTACGACCAAGTGCTGCCGATGCTCGGCTTCGCATGGGAGGCAGCACCGCGGACAACAGTCTACGGCGGCTATCACCGTGGTCTTACCCCGCACATCATCCGCGACGCGAACGAAGATCTTGAATCCTTCCTCGCTCCCAAGGAGGAGATCGGCGATAACTTCGAAATCGGTGTTCGCACGACTGCGTTCCGCGGTTTGACCCTTGATGCCGCGTATTTCTACAACCGGATCGATAATTATCAGTTCGGTGAAGCGTTCCAGAACGAGGCCGGGGACCGCGTGTTCACGTCGCTCGACGAAGTCTCGATCAGCGGCTTCGAACTCTACTCCAGGCTCGACAGCAAGCCCTTCACGGGCGGGCCGTGGAACGTCTTCGGTGAGGCGACCTATACGTTCGCCGACGCGGAGATCGAAAAGGGCTCAGGGCTGAACGACGACGACGAACTGCAGAACGTTTCCGGAAACAGCGTACCGGAATCGATCCGGCACTTCGCCAACCTCACTGTCGGCGTGGAGCATCGCATCGGATGGGACGCTAGCCTGACCTGGACCTATCGCGGCGCATTCCATACGGACGCTTTGAATATGTCCTACGAAGACGGAGGCGAGATCCCAGACGTCTGGCTGCTGTCTGCTCGCTCCAACCTCAAGGTCACGGATCAGCTCACGCTGTTCGTGTCCGGCCAGAACTTGACGGACGAGCTTTACATCACGGATCGCTCGGACGGCATCAAGCCGGGCCTCGGACGCACCATCATGGGCGGCTTCACTTTGAAGTTCGACGGCTGACGCTGACGAAACGTCTGACGACCTGATTTCGGGCTCAACGCTGGACCTCCAGTTTGAGCCCGAAGTTTTTAGCGCGATGCGCATTATCTCCGCGGCCAAGCTCGGCATGAAAAGCCCGGTGGTGGCTGGCATCCACTGGGCGTCGCACAGGACGACCGCCGTTGGCGGCGTCGCGGGAAGCAGGTCCGTCGTCTTCTCGTTCACGTCGCGGATAAAAATTGCCGAAGTGGGTGGCGACCCCGGCAGGATTTGAACCTGCGACATCGAACTTAGAAGGTTCGCGCTCTATCCAGCTGAGCTACGGGGCCAAAGGTGGCTAGTCTATACTCGTAAACGGCCGCCGGATGAAAGACCCCTCTTCACGCCGATCCCGGCTGCTGCCGGAGGAATTTGCGCGTGAATTCGTTGCTCCAGCCGTTCAGGCTGTCACACCCCGCGCCGATGTCTTCGTTTTGTCCGACCGCCAGACGCGGTAGACTTTCAGAAATCTGAAGCCCGCCTGGATCGATGCGTATCTCAGGCCCACGAGACCGCCGGTCCAGTGGCGCCTGACGATGTAATATTTGAAAAAATTCATCGGCAGCTCGACAACCAAACGCGATGCGAGCACGCCCTGAGAGGTCGCTCCGGCATTTTTGACCATGAGCCACGTACGCTCGTCGAGCTTGCGCTTCATATCGGCAAAAGAGCGCATCGAGTAATGATAGATGGGGGATTTGAGCGCGCCCACCTCGACGCCGTCGGTCACGACAGCATCATGAACGTTCGAATTCCTGAACCTGATGAACCGTCGGTTGTAGAGCCTCACGTACCAATGATCTCGCGCCAACGGCCGCGGTGCCTCGGCCCCGGGATACACCAAATCTATCGGCAGTCCGTAAGCCACGAATTTCGGGTTGCCGTTCTTGAACGTGGCGATGATTTCCCGCGCGAGTTCCGGCGTGACGACTTCGTCGGCGTCTATATTGAAGACCCAGTCATTGCGGCATTGCTCTTCGCCGAAGCGCTTTTGCGCACCGAACCCCAGCCACGGCTGCGTGATGACCCTGCATCCTTCGGCGAGCGCGATGCTCACCGTATCGTCCGTGCTTTCGCTGTCGATCACGACAACTTCGTTCGCCCATGGGCGCACGGATCGTATGGTTTGGGCGATACGGTCGCCCTCGTTCTTAGAAATGATGAAACAGGAAATTGGTACCTTAGGCATCACTCTGCCGCTCACCCTGCCTCGCGATTCGCACAACCCGTACGCACGTTCAAGCCGAGATGCAACTTCGCAATACGATGTTTGCACAGGTTGTAATTATGGTGGCACATGCGACAGCGTGTCAGGAACCGCAGAAACAATAACGGGCCGTCACCGTCGCCGCCGACAGCCCGTCTAAACGTTCATCAGATCCGCGCCGCTACGCTCGTCGTACCAATCGCGCGACGAACAGCAAAATGATCGCTCCGATGGCCGCAGCGATGATCTCACCAATGATGCCGGCACCTAGATGAAGCCCAAGATATGGGAATAGCCAGCCGGCGATGAACGCTCCGATGATACCGACGATAATGTCTCCGACTAAGCCGAAGCCACCGCCACTCATTATTTGCCCAGCCAGCCAACCGGCAATCGCGCCGATGATCAACCAGACGATCAGTGCTTGGAGATCCATTTTTATTTCTCCCTGTGAGCACGCTCACGAATCGCGATACGCCACACGGTATTATCATCCGCGTCAAAACGTCTGCTGGCAAGTTTCTCTCGTTATCTCGCGACTGGCGCAAAACCGGCGACGTCCCGAAGGTCATCGCGCGACAGCGATTTCTTCGGAAGTGCGGAGCTTTCCCGTGGGATCTGATGCCCCGGAGCCACAACCAACGACCGCGCAGCCTGCCAGCCGCGTCCGCCGACGACAGGAACACTTTACCGCTGTTGCCCGATTATTGCGATTGCTTCGCGAGCCACGATTCGAGTTGCTCGAAATCCGCCGGCCCGGAGAACGCCGTGACGGACCCATCGCCCGCGATGAGACGCGTGTAGGGTAGCTCACCCATCCAGTCCTGGCCGACGGCGAACCTCAGCTTTTCTTCAAAACCCTTGCCGAGAGCGAAGCTCGACACTGAGCCGAGACCTGCTTTCTGAAGTGCGGGGCTGATTTCAGCCGGCCGCGCGCCGCGTTGGTCCCAATTCACAAGAACGAGCGTGGCATCGGGGTGGGCGCCCGTGAACGCGCCCCAGTCCTTCAGCTCGGGCATGCAATTGCTGCAGGTCAGTCCCCAAAAGTGGACGATGAGTGGACGGCCCTGATGCGCGTCGAGGATTTGCTTCAGGCTATCCGCCTCGAACGGACGGGCAGCTTGAGGAGCGGTTTCCGGGCTCGCCGCTGAACCGGCAATCGGCATCGCGGCGATGAACAGCGCGACGAGTATCGAAGCAAGCCTCATGACTTGTGCCTCATGATTGGGGCTCCAACGGGATGAGCCGATATCCATCCTGCAGCGTCAGCCACGACAGGTACGCGCCCGCCGGACTTGCTATCAGCAACGGATGATCCGACGCGTCGTGCGTCATCGCTACGCTGCGGGGCGCGCTCCAGGTTTTTCCGGCATCGTGCGACGTGATGAGATCTATTGTCGTCATAGCGCCGTCGAAAGATTTGTAGGCGAGATAGACGACGCCATGCGTGGCCAGAACGTACGGCCGCGACGTCTGCGCGTTCGGATCGCCGAGGCGCATCGGCTCCGAAAACGTTTTTCCGCCGTCGCTCGATTGGGCGTAGTAGAGGCCCTTCAATTTGCGTCCGAGCGCAAACCACGTCGCATGGTAGACGCCGTCCGGGCCGATCGCGAGGCTCGGGCCTTGATGGGGACAGGCGTCGATCTTCGCATCGTCGTCGCTCACCCGGTAGAGCGGACCTGGCGTCTTTGGGTCCGCAAAGGTGATGACGGCGTGATCGCGAATGCCGCCGTCGAAAATATTGCGAAAGAGAACGACTGGCCTTCCCGGCCCTGCGAACGCGACGGCGATGCGGCAGCACTCGCAGGAATTATCACGCGCGATCGTTGCCGCTTGAAGCGTTCCGCCGGGCCGATCATCCCATGCAAAGGCGAGCGCGGCTCCGGCGTAGGGTCTGCCATCCATCTTTGCTTTCGCCACGTTGCGCTTGTCGATCCAGGCGACGAACGCGCTGCCATCCTGATCGAGCGCGGCCGTCTCGAAGCGCTGGCTCGGAGAGCCCGACGTAATCGGCTGCGGGTTCGAGAACGTCTTTCCGCCGTCACCCGATCGCACGATGAAGGCGTGACCATTGTATTTTTCATCGCGCGACGCATACGTGACGATCACTCGGCCGGCTTGTCCGATAGCGATCTTCGGACGGGCGTCGGGCCCCTCATCGAGCGGCAAATCGGTTTTCGGCAGCGTCACCGGATCGGTGAATGTCTTGCCGAGATCGGCTGAACTTCCAACCGATACACGGCCGCCTGCGACCCATGTCACCCATAACTTTCCGTCCGGGCCGAAAGCGCCCGTCGCGACGCTGGCGCATGCGAGCGCCGTCGTGTGGCAAGCTGCGGGGGCGCCGTGATGGGCGTTCGCATCGTGTGCGACCGCGGCACCCGATCCGGGGATGATCGCTGCGAGCAGCAATATCGTCATTCGAAAATGATCGCGCATGACTCAAAACCTCACTTTCATGCCGGTGAAGAACGTGCGCGGAGCGCCCGCGTAGATCGAGCCTGAAAGATCAGCCAGATCGCCAGCTGTCGCGCCAACGCGATCGGTGACGTTGTTTGCAGATGAGATGTACGTTTCGTCGAATAGGTTCCGGATCTCGAAGTAAGTCATCAGCGATCGCACCGGTCCGCTGCTGAATTCCGTCTTGTAGTGAACGTTGACATTGACCAGCTGGTAGCCGGGAGCTTTGAGGGCGTTTGCGTTCTCCATGAAGAAGCTGTCGTGCCATTCGTATTCCGCAAACGCACCGACGCCTTTGAATGGTCCACTCGCCAGATCGTAGCTCAGGCGCGTCGTGAACTCGTTCGGAGAGACACCCGGAATTCTGTTGCCGCCTCTGTCGTAAGGAATGAGCTGAGACGGCGTCTGCGGAGGCGAATTGGGCGGAACGCCGGTCAACGTCTCGGTATAATCGGTATAAACTTGATCATTGAGGAGATAGCTGGCTGTAAGGCGTACCCCGCCTCCCAGTGCGATATCGGCAGTGGCTTCGATGCCGCGATGCTCGGATGCCGGAGCGTTAAACGTGAAATTCTGCGTGCCAGGACCGGCAGACTGCGAAACGAGTTCATTTCGGAAGAACTCGTAGAAGCCGGTTACGCTAAAGGTCATGCCGGGCGCTGGCGTCCAGTCTCCACCCACGTCAAAGCCGACGTTCCTTTGCGATTTGAGATCCGTGTTGTTGCCGGGCTGACCTTCGGAATTGACGAACAGATTCGAGAACTGAGGCGTGCCGTAACCGGTGCCGACACGTGCACGCCATTGCCATTCGCGCGACGGTGTATAGAGGACGCCGATTTCAGGCGCGACGTTCGTCATCTGACGTTCGGCTGACAAGATCGCCATGCTCGTCAGATCGCCGTTGGCGTTATACTTGAAGCTCGTTTGCCCACCGTCGAGAGTTGTCCGCTCGATGGCGGCGCCTGCGATGACGGCGACGTCGTTCGCAACGCGTACTTCCTCGCGCGCCCGGACGCCGAAGTTCGTGGTCGAGCCAGTGGTCTCGGACTGGAGCAAACCCAATCTTGCATTTCCGCCCGGCGCGACGTTGTAGGTTTTGCCGTCGACGGGCAGATAATTCCAATAAGCGCCGAGGTAGGAAAGCGTCGGCAGTCCGGCAAACACGGAACGATTGGTGAGGCCCGTGGAGACATTATAGGAAAGATAATCGCCGACCGCGCTCGTCGTTCCCGTCGGCTGGTTGATGTTGCGGTCGTCGACGACGACTTGCACCTGCCCCGTCGTCGCTGCGTCGAAGGCGTGCTCCCACCGGAAACCGCCGATCGTGCGACGGTCATCGCGGTTCGCGCCGGCTTCCTCAGCGGTTTGTTTCACGAACGTTCCGGAGCCCGTCGCCGAGAAGTTGTTCGTCGCGCATCCAGCGGCGGCCGTTGCCGCGGTCGCGCAGCCCTTCTGTAATGGGTTCTGCTTGAACTGATTGAGCGACATCCGGAACGGCAGTTCCGTTTCAATCGTGTTGTTGATGAACTTGAAGGTGAACGTGTCGGTCGCAGACGGCTTCCACGTCATGAGCGCATTGACGGTTTGCGTATCGAAGGCGCTGTAGCCGAAGTAGCCGTCGCCGCGGACATCGCTCGTGAAGACCGACGCTTCCCAGTTGGCTCCGCGTTTGCCGCCGATCGCGTAGTTGTTGAGGTAATTGAAACTGCCGACGTCGATGCCGTACTCGACGCCGTCTATGGCGCCGCCCGGAAAGGTCCGGAAGTTGATCGCGCCGCCGGTCGCGTAGTTTCCGAACAGCGCCGAGGATGGTCCGCGCCAAACGTCGACGCCGGCGTAGGCGTGCGGGTCGATCAGGTCGCTGCGTGAAAGCCCGTCGGGCTGCGTGACCGGAAAGCCGTCGTCCAGGATAACGATATTGCGGATACCGAAGCCGTTCCTGGCGTTCGATCCGCGGATCGAAATGCCCATGTCGCGCGGGCCGTTGCCTTGTTTCAGCGAGACACCTGGGACTTCGCGGAGAATGTCGGTGACTGAGAATACCGGCGCGCTTTCGAAGCGTTTCATATCCACGGCGGCGGCAGCTTGGGCGCCAGCGCCGGATGCGCCGGGCACGCTTGCAACTGCCGCAGACGGCGTTCCGGGATTTCCGGAAGTGGGTTGAGGTTGCGCGGCAATCGGCGGCGATGCGGCGACGATCGCTGGCGGGGACGTGGCGCTTGCCGGCGGCTTCGCAGCGTTCGGCGGCTTTGCTGCGGCGGTTGCCGGCTTGGGTCCCGTTTTCGCTTTCGGCTTTCCAGCAGCAGCCGGCCGGGCTGAAGGCGAGGCCTGATGCACAGTAACGTCCGGCAAATCGATTGTTTGCGGATCCGTGTCATGATCGGCGCGTACGTGTTCGCTGAAGCTGATGGCACATACGGCCACGGAAGACATGACGGCGATGCGTTTTAGGCGAGGCGTCGCCCGAGCACGGGGTGCGAAGAGTTGCATTTGCAGAATTCCCAACTGATCTGAGCTTGGCGAGATCGCGGGGCAACGGCTCGAGGCTCGTCGCGGCGCTACTCGTCAGAAATGCCGAAGGCTTCAGGTCAGTGAGGACGGGGGACCACGCGCGGATTGTGCTCCGGGCTTCGGAGTCGCGCGGAAGATCTCGGTCGCGATCGCATAGGTGACCGAGGCGTAGCGTACGCTATGCGAAAGCAGATGCAGCGTTTCGTGATTGACTGCAACAGCGCCAACCGGTGCATACGGACACGTGCTGTTGTCCGCTATTGGCGGCTTTGCGGGCTGCGGAACGCCCTTCTCGTCCAGAATCAAATTCTGCGGGCCGTGGCCGGTGCAGATGACGATCTCGACCGGTCCGCCGTGGGCAGGCGTTGCCGCGAGCATGAAGCCCACAGGCAAAAAGCTGCGTACCGCGAACGCAAAAACGATCAGAAGATTGACGTAGCGGTGCATCGACGATCGTCTATTGTTAGCTGCGTTCCGCGGAGAAACATCGCGTAAGCCCATTTAGTCGCATCTTGGCTATAACGCAACGTCCCCTGAGCGGAAGACGGACGGAAGTCCAGCGCGGCGACTGAAAGATCACACGGTGCCCCGCACAACTACGGGTGCTCCTCTGCCCGCGTAGAAATTGCGAACGGCCAACCACCCCAGCACGAGGAACACGAGCAATGCGACGGTTTGGGCTGCGATAAACGGCGGATCGCCCATCGTAGGTGCCAGCGCGTGGAGGGCCGGAACTTTCTGGAAGAGTTGGACGATGAGCACGAAGACGTTGAGATAGAGCGCGGTCGATGCTGTGACGACATAGACCCAGCGCCATGCGCCTCGGAGGTTGGCTCCGTAAAGGGCGTAAAGCGCTATCGCCAAGATAACGAGCGATATGATCCCGACGATATGCGACGGGAGCAGATTGGTGAACGGAAACCCGAAGCCGGTGACGCTGGTCAGAACCGTCGTCAGCAGAAAGAGAGCCGTCAACCCGGGCAATGCGGCGTCCGCAATAAATCCCAGAAAGACGATGACGCCCGCCGCGATGGCGATCAGGCTCAGCGCGACGTGTATGAAGGTGAATGTATCCATTCCCAAGATCATCGACGTATCTCCAATTGTCCGTTGGCGTTCGGTTCCACCTGCAGGCGACGCGGACCGATAGCACCTCCGTCGCTTCGTCTAAAGATGATGATCGTAATAAATACGATCGCGGCTCGGCGGCTCATAGCCGCTGCCAGTCCGTGCTCTGGCTCACCTCCTTCGGCGACGCCGCTGCGGGAAAGACTGCCTCAAATTCCGGCAATGACGCTGTGGACGGCCTATGACTTCAGCAAGTTCTGAGCGTCAGGCCCAGCGCTCACCCCGCGCCTCGAAAATTGCTTGAAATCGATCAGGGGGTTAGTTGTCATTCGCAGCGGTGGCACATAATTTGAGTCCGCTCGCTACAATTGAAATTTGAACATGCAGGTGCGTCACCCGTGAGCCAGGACGACATGCATGGCTACACGGTGGCCTACGAACGAGAAGAAATCCAATTTCCCGTCTATGTCGTTTGCCTGATCGGTGCGTGCCTGGGGACGATCGGCATCGCGATCGACAACATCATTCTCATCGCTCTTGCGCTTTTCGCGTTAGGGTTCGCGTACTACAATTATCCGCTGCTCGAGACGGGGAAACCGCGGATCGGGTCGGGGCAATACGGCGTCTTCGCGGAAGGCCTCGGGATCGTTACCTGGCGGTCGATCAAGCAAATCGAGTTGATCGCCGTCGATATCCGCGGATCGACAAACAACGAGTTGCGCATCACCCTCGAAGACCCGTTGGATCGGGCATTGCTCGTCGACTGGCGCCGCCGCCCCTTTTACCGCTTCCTGATGCGGCTTCCCTGGACCATATCCGGCAACATCATTCGCATTCCGCTCGACGTTTTCGATCGGCCCGCCGATGAGATCATGCAAAGTTTCACGCGCATGATGACGTTCTATAAACATTGAGCATAGGGGGTTATCCCGCAGCGGCCGCGGCGCTATGTTGGGCGCGGGTGGAATGCCATGCGGGGAAGTGCCAAACATGCTGCAGGAAGACGTCATCCTCGTCGACCAGGATGACAACGAAATAGGCGTTGAGGAAAAGCTCGAGGCTCACCGCCAGGGGGTCCTTCACCGTGCCTTTTCCGTGATGGTCTGGGACCGTAACGATCGTCTGCTCCTGCAACGGCGGCAGATCGGCAAATACCACTCCGGCGGTCTTTGGACCAACACGTGCTGCGGACATCCGCGGCCGGGCGAGACGCCGCTGGCGGGCGCAACACGGCGCCTCAATGAAGAGATGGGCTTCACTTGCGCCCTGACGCCGATCGGCACCTTCACCTATCGCGCGGAACTCGACGCCGGATTGACCGAGCACGAGTTCGTACATGTCTTCCTTGGCCGCTACGATGGCGTGATCGCGCCTAACCCCGTCGAGTGCGATGGTTACAGCTGGACGAGCCCGGATGTCTTCCGCAAGCAGGTGGAGGCCGAGCCTCAGTGCTTCAGCGCGTGGTTCAAGAAATACGTCGAAGCGGAATGGCCGATCGCGCCGCCAGGCTAAAACATCGTCGAGCTGGATATCATCCGCTCACTGCCTTTGCCTCCGGTTTAGTCAAAGTGCCTAGGCATTGACCTATCTCGCCCCCCTCTTGGTACAGACATACCAATGAAACGCGAATTTGTTTCATTTGGCACATTCCTTGCGAACATCCCCCTGCCTGATGAGAAAGCAGCAAGAACCCGCACAAGCTGTGGTCGGACGGCATGGAACGATCGGGACCAACATTGGGGGACTAGGAATGACTTCAAGACTTCGACCCTCGCTTGGAGCCACGGCTCTCAGCGCAGTGACACTCCTTGCGACGTCGGCAATCGCGCTTGCCCAGGAAGCGGCACCCGCTGCTGCCGAACCGGCGGCGGCCGCGGCACCAGCTTTCAACTCCGGCGACATCGCATGGATGCTGACGTCGTCCGTGCTCGTGCTCATGATGCTCGTCCCGGGCCTCGGACTCTTCTACGCCGGCATGGTGCGCAAGAAGAACGCGCTCGCTGTTCTCATGCAATGCGTGTTCGGCGCCGGCCTCCTATCGATCGTGTGGGTTGTGGTCGGTTATTCGATTGCCTTCACGGAAGGCAGCCCGTTCTTCGGCGGCTTCTCGAAGGTCGTGCTCGCCGGCATTGCGCCGGATACCCCAGCGCCTGCCGCTGCGGGCATCCCTGAGTTCCTCTTCGTCATGTTCCAGATGACGTTCTTCATCATCACGCCAATCATTGCCCTTGGCGGACCGGCTGACCGCATGAAGTTCTCGGCGTCCATGGCGTTCGTCACACTCTGGGCAATCTTCGCCTATGCGCCGATCGCCCACATGGTGTGGGGCCCAGGCGGCTACCTCGGCGGCGCAGGCGTTCTCGACTACGCCGGCGGCACCGTCGTTCACATCAACTCGGCTATCGCTGGTCTCGTCGCTGCCATCATCGTCGGCAGGCGCAAGGGTTACGGCACCGAGCAGATGGCACCCCACAACCTCGTGCTGACCATGATCGGCGGCTCTTTGCTGTGGTGCGGCTGGTTCGGCTTCAACGTCGGCTCCGCACTGGGCGCTGGCGCAAGCACGGGCATTATCATGCTCAACACGCAGATCGCGACTGCGGGTGCTGTCGTCTCGTGGACGCTCGTCGAGTGGATCATCAAGGGCAAGCCGAGCCTTCTCGGTGCTGTCTCCGGCGCGATTGCCGGTCTCGTGGCGATCACGCCGGCTTGCGGCTTCGTCGCTGTCGACGGCGCATTGATCATCGGTCTTGCGGCGGGCGTCGTCTGCTACTGGGGAGTCACCGGCCTGAAGCGTGCTCTCGGCTATGACGATGCACTCGACGTCTTCGGCGTCCACGGCATCGGCGGCATCCTCGGCGCAGTGCTCACCGGCGTCTTCGCCGTTCAGGCAGTCGGCGGCGAAGGAAAATCCGGCTGGATCGAAGGCAACCTCAATCAGGTCTGGGTACAGATCGAAGGCATCGGCTTGACCATCGTCTGGTCGGCGGTTGTCAGTGTCGTGGCCTTGCTCCTCATCAAGTACACCATCGGTCTCAGGGTCAACGAAGCTGAAGAATTCGAAGGCCTCGATCTTGCTCTCCACGGAGAGACCTTCCACGACTGAAGGTTTGGCCACGACTGAGGTGGCAGTGGGTGCTCCCTGACTTGCCTCAGACGCGGGCGCCGGAACCCCAAGTTCCGGCGCCCAACCTTAGGGTTCCTGAATTGCACTCCCACATATTTTGAACTTCCAGCAAGCGAGCAGAAACGGGCCGGCGGAACTAAAAGTTGTGATCGCGCGTCGGGCAATAAAGCCAACCAGCGAGCGCATCATGACACCCATGCCGAAGCACTCGACCGGGCCGTCCGCTCACTCCGCCGCCGCGAACGGCGATCTCTTTCCGGCTCCTGACGCCGCGGAACCCAGAAGCCTTACCGAACTCAACAAGATCATCACCGCCGCCAAGCCCATGGTTCCCGGCGGCAAGAAGGCCGTGCTTGGCGAAGGTCCGGCCGGCGCCGCCCTGGCTTTCGTTGGCGAGCAGCCGGGCGATCAGGAAGATCTGCAGGGCCGGCCGTTCGTCGGGCCCGCCGGGCAACTCTTGGACAAGGCGCTAGTGGCCGCCGGCATCGATCGGAAGGCCTCCTACGTGACCAACGCGGTCAAGCACTTCAAGCATGAAGAGCGCGGCAAGCGGCGCATTCATCAGAAGCCCACGATGGGCGAGGTGAAGCGTTATCGCTGGTGGCTACTGAAGGAGCTTGGCTTCGTTCACCCTCGCCTCGTCGTGGCACTCGGGGCGACGGCGGCTGCCGCTCTCGAAGGCGCGCCGGTCGCCATCGGAAAATCGCGAGGAAAACATCAGTTCGGCGAGATGCCGGGCTTCGTCACCGTTCACCCATCTGCCTTGCTCCGCACGCCGGATCATGATGCACGCACACACGCATTCGCCGACTTCGTTCGCGATTTGAAGGCTGCGCGAAACCTGGCGCATTGATTTTTCGTCTCTGCCTACGGCGGCGGCAAACAGAAGTGCAACGAGCCGCGATTGGGCGGTACTGGACGAGAGAAAGTGTCTTGACGATCACCAAGGTTCTTATTGTCGAAGACGAGATGCTCATTCGAATGGCACTCGTCGCCGATTTTCAAGACGGCGGTTATGAAGTCGTGCAGACAGGCACCGCTTATGATGCGCTGCATATTCTGCGGACCATGCCGGGCATCAAGGTCGTCTTTACGGATATCAATATGCCGGGCGATATGGATGGCCTGACGCTCGCGCATTACATCCGGCAGCACTGGCCACACATGGTGATAATCATCAGCTCGGGAAAGCTTCTACCGAGCGTTGCGGCGTTGCCCATCGGCGCGCGCTTCTTGGCAAAACCTGCAACTCAAGCCACCATGGCGGTTCTCTGCAACGACATCAGACGAGAGCTTTCTTAGAGTCGTTACCGATTTGGCCGCGCTCTATTGGCGAGCGGGATATTTCACTTTCGTCATCGCGCCGACTTCGTCGATCAGCGCCTCGCCGAGATCGAGTGCCTGATCGGCGGTCAGACCGTATGCCGGCTCATCCTCGAAACGCAGCATGACCACGGGCTCGTGGCGTCCGTGACCAACGGCATAGCGGTCAGGAATTTTCGTAAGGTCGCCAAAAGCCGAGGCTGCCTGAAAATGATCGCCGAGTACCGAGGAAAGCGTTTCGGCGATACGCGCGTTGATGGAGATCGTTTGGCTCTCTCCAGCGGCGTTGCAAACCGTGATTTCCAACCGCCCGTTGGCGCGGTCGAATTCGGAGCGCGTCAGCATCTCCGCACAAAACGTCTTGGACATTCCTGCTTTCCTCAACACTAGTATCGTGCGCGTTCATACGCATTCTAGCCGGTCGAGGCAAAAAGAAAGGCCCAAAAATTGGGCCTTCCTTCGTCAAAGTGCTGATAACTCTATCAGAGCGAGCCTGACCAGGTGTCGATTTCCTTCTTTGCCTGATCCTTGGCGTAGCCATAGCGCTCCTGAAGGATGCCTTCGAGCTGCTCGCGGTTGCCGTTCACCTTCGCGAGGTCGTCATCGGTCAATTGACCCCACTTCTCCTTCACCTTGCCCGAGAACTGCTTCCAATTGCCTTCAACGCGATCCCAATTCATGAAATTCCTCCTCTGTTTTGTGCGGCGTTCGGGCTGGTAACGTGCGGGCCGAAGCTCCGGTTCCGACGATATTTCACATTGAGAGGAGCGGGACACTTGGGGCGAGTTCGAGGGAACGAACCCTGCCCGCGTGTGTACTGCTCGCGTATCGTTTCGGTCCTCGCGAGGTCGTTCCATGAGAAATCTGATTTTATCTGCGCTGTTAATGACGTCGCTTGCCGTTGCTCCGGCCGCGTTCGCACAAAATGCGGCCGATGACGATGCCAGCCCCGTGGATGCTCCATATTATTCGGACGAACAGTTCGGGACGCCGTCAGAGGACGAACCCGATGAAATCGCGACTGCACCCGACCCTTACGGTATCGACATCAGCGGAGAAGGCGCCGGTTCAGGCGAAAGCGGTCTCGCCGAAGATGATTACGACGATGCGTCACCGGGAGCACCTCTGCCAGAGGAATAATCAGCGCGCCCGATCGGCTCTCCCGGCCGGTGGTGGCGACCACAACGCCTTTCGCAATTGAGCCAAATTTATTTATCCAGCCGTTGCCAAGAAAAAGGCCCCGGTCCCCGCGTTTCCGCAGGTCCCGAGGCCTTCCACGACCCCACGTCTAGGAGCCATGCGCCAGCTCTTCGCCGGCGATCAGGTGTGTTCTCACAAGTATCTTTCCGCCGAAGCGAAGTTTGTGAAGACCGATACTCTCTAGAACTCCTGATCCCACGTGCAAGGCACGCGGTATGACTGCATTACCTCACAGCGACCGGATGGTTTCCTCTCCGTAGCGCACTGTGGCGCGGCGGGACTTTGCCGGGAATTTGCGGAGTTCGCCGGAACCAACACCGATGGTCGCGCGTCATCATCACGTTCACCGCCGGGCCGCACTGGCACCGGCGGTGAACGCCCGAAGCAATCAAGCCACGGGGCAAGACACTGGGAGCGTCGTCATGGCGGCGGATGGAGATCGGTCAGGCCCCCGGGCTACTGGCTCTCGCCCTAGTTCCCTGCTCCACTGGCTCAGCGATCGCGTGAATTTTCGTCTGTTCATCCATACGCTCGCAGCGAAACGCACGGTTTCAAGGAACATGTCGAAAGACGAAAAACTTCCTGCCACGATCAGGGCCAGCGACTATCTCGAAATATGTCGCGAAAAGGCGCTAGACGCCTATACGATCGAAGAAGCGATCTACTGGCACAATGAGATCATCACCGAGCTTTCGATCGAGCTTCATACCGTCCAAACGATGCACTGGCCCGACACGGTCAAGGCCAGCATGATGATTGCTTTGGAAGATCGCTTGAGTCAGCACGCTGGCGCCGTCACGCGTCTGGCAGGCATTCTCGAAAGAAACGAGCAGCTTATCTGGCAGCCTTAACGGCGGCCCGGGCGGAGACGTTCACGCCTTCGCTGTTACGTGCGCGCTTGGCGGCCTTTTCCGTGCGCTTCTCAGCATTCTCGAGCTTCTTCTGACGGGCGACAATGCGGCGCCGGCGATTATCGGACATGTTAGGCATAAGTTCACTCCTCGGCTTGTGGTGAGCGATCCCGAGCCGCCATAGCTGTCAGCCCGGGATCTTGCGGGGCTCTAGTAGCAGACCCAGATGAATTCGGCATAATAATTTGACCAGCGCCAGCAAGGCCCTATGCCGTAACCGTACCACCTTCCGTGCCAGAAGCGGCGGCCGTGACCGCCCCGCGGGCCGTGGTCTCGACCGCGAAACCGTTCTCCGCCGCGAAAACGTTCTCCACCATGTTCTCCCCTGCGAAAACCTTCGCCGCCTCGGGGTCCGCCTTCACGGAATTGACCATGAGGGCCACCACCGCCGCCCCCACGAAATCCACCACCACCGCCGCCACCCCCTCCGCCCATCATGTGACCACCGCCGCCACCTCCTCCTCCACCCATCATGTGACCACCTCCTCCACCGCCGCCACCCCCGCCGCCTCCTCCTCCACCGCCATGTCCACCCATTGCCGCCAGCGGCATGCACAGAGTGGCAATTAGAGCGAGCGCAAATGAAAGGTGACGCGTCATCATTGGAGGCCTCTCCTTGTGTTTTTCCGATTATGTGTTTCCGAGTTTTTCTTTCGAGTGAGCTAATCGCTCGCGGCCTACCACACTCATCGCTGCGCGTTCCAAATAGAGCGCCGGGTGGTGAACCAATCAGAATGCTTCGTTCCGCTTTTTTCGCGCGCGATATCGCAAATTTCACTCGGCTCGCCGCACGAGATTTGAAATAATTTTGTCCTCAGTCGGAATGTTTTTTAAATGAGAGTGCTTGATGTGCTGTTCGTTTGCACGCAGCTCTAAACTCAACGGCCATTCACTGGCTCGTAAGGCCGTGCGCGACGCGCAATCGCAAACTAGAAAAGCACCCTGGCGGGGGGAGCCAGGGTGCTTAGGTTTTCACGGCTGAAAGGAGCACACGGGGGGGAAGTGCTACCGCGATACCGATACTACTTGCGGCCGAAAAACACGTTCCCGCGACATTCAGTCGACACGCACAGAAGCTCAGTGGTCACCTGTCGAAGGCGATGCCGGCTTGGAATTGTTCGTCTTCTTGTCGCTCGATTTATTTTCGTCGTGCGGTAGCTGCTTGGATTGTTCCGAGGGCAACGTCCGCTCGGTTGTCGCTCCGCCCATCGTATTCGCGTCACCGCCCTGCGATGCGGCTCCCGCTTTGCCCGAATCGTTCGCCTGCGGTTGACCGGTGCGATTGACATCGTCGGCGAATGCGGCCGAGCCCGTCGTCATCATCAGGCATGCAGCAGAGATAATCGCGGCGCGTCTCATTGATGGTCTCCTATTTTAGACTTTACGTATTCAAAGAGACGCAGATTCCGTCACGATCGCCGCCTTCTGGAAAAGCGGCAGCCTCAGCAAGCGGCTGGTTTCCACCTCCGCCATCTTCTTCAGACAAAGCCGCTTCTCCTCGAGAAATGTCGGGCCGAAAGAGGGATTGTGAAGCACGATCTGCGAGCCGTTATCGATGATGTCCGCGAGTTTTATGAGCTTTGCGTCCCACGGGGCGCGCGACAGTCTCCACGCGGCTTGTATTGCCCGTGACGCGCGACTTCCCTTCTCGGTATCGGTCAGCCAATAGACCAGTTCAGCAACGGCCTCGCCGAATTTCTGATGGATCTCTTCTATAGTCGTGTCGCTTTTCTCTATCGTATCGTGAAGAAACGCGGCCGCGATAATTTCTGAACTTTTATATCCGTACTCTTCGAGGATGGCCGCCACCGCATCGAGATGCACGATGTACGGGCGCCCGTCATGCTTGCGCACTTGTCCGCTGTGCTTCGCATTCGCGAAATCTCTCGCATCATGTATGGTGGCTGATACCAGCATCGGGGGCCGTTAAGTCTCTCCTCAAAGCCATCGTCAGTGTCCGCACGATTGCTCATCCAATCGCCGGATAGTAGACGCTGACCGAGCGGGTACGGTTTCGAAACGGTGGCAATGTGCCCTAGTTTGGAGCGGGAACTGTCAGCACAGCGACAATAAAGCAAACGGGTCACCCGTTCGTTGCCAAGGCGTACTTAGTTTGAAGCGCTTTGGACGTTGTCCGAGATTTCCCGAGGCCCGCGTCGTGAACTGTCGTTATCCAGCAAACAGCCGCGTGTTGAGAAGCGCCGGCGGGGGCGTTTTCAAATATCTCTCGATCATCGGGATGTGCGGCTCGATAGCTGCTCGTCCGGCGTCCATCATTTCTTCAGCACGATGAAAGTCGAGAACGCCTATATCGGCGAGATCGGGCGTAACGAGCAAATCCGGCGGGTCGCCCATAAGGCGGGCTCGCGCGATGCGGTCGTGAAATATACTGAATGAGTTCAGGATAACGGACGTAATGCCCGGCGCGCCGTCTTGCCGCTGTCCAAAGATTTGCCGATGGAGCAGCTGAAGCGCGCCGCTGCCGTTCCATCGCGTGATCGGAGCTTCCTCGACGACGATTTCGCCCGGGATGTCCTCGTCGTCTTCGTCATCGCCAATACAGATCCCGCCCCGCCCGAATTCGCTCGTCAGGTTGACGCCGACGACGATGCGCGCGCCGAGAGCACGACACACGGAAACAGGCACCGGGTTGACGAGGCAGCCGTCGACCAGCCAGCGGCCATTGAGGTGTAAGGGCCGAACGATCCCCGGGATGGCGGACGATGCGCGGACGGCTTCGGAGACGCGACCCCGCCGCAGCCATACTTCATGGCCCGTTGCGAGGTCGGTCGCGATTGCGGCGAACCGAACCGGGAGTTGCTCGATCGTCAGGCCGCGCAAATGATCGTCGAAGCGATCGAAGAGCCGCTGTCCGGCAATCAGGCCCGAACCCGAAACACTCAAGTCCAAAAAGCTGAAGACGCGCCGGCGCGTGAGTTGGCGCGCAAACTCCGCGAGGTCGTTCAACCGGCCCGCCGCGTAATGCCCGCCGACGATTGCGCCGATAGAGGTTCCAACAACGATCTCAGGCTCCAGTCGAGCCTCGGCCAACCCTTGAAGAATGCCTATGTGTGCCCATCCCCGAGCCGCTCCTCCGCCCAAGGCTAACGCGAATTTCTGCTTCGCCATTTCCGCCACCTCTTGCCGCGACCCAAAGAACGGCGTTCTCACAACGCGCGAAGAGGCATTTTGTTCGACGCGGTTGGAGCGCTGAGTTTCGAGCGCGGGAAGGTTGCTATGGCGAAACGGAGCACTAGCGGAGCGTCCGCGGCGGGACCGATCTCAGGCGGCGACTTTGCGGTTACGGAAGTCGGAAGCGTAGACTTCGTCCAACACCTGATGCAGCTGGTGTCGAGCCTCCCGCAGGTGCCTCGTGCAATCGACAGGGTTGGCGATATCGAGATAAGCCGGCGCTGCTTTCAGCTCTTTCTCGAGCTCGTATACCGCCTTCAGAACGTCGTAGACTTGATTGACGGCCTTCTTGCGCATAGCAGGCACCTCCGTTTGCTCGGTTCGACGTGGTTAACCACGGCTCGCAAACTGAGTTCCAGCGAAGCGATCGAATGTCAGTCGAGCTTACCGTTCTGTTGCAGCTCGTGAAGGAACTGACGCAAGTCATAGCATTCGTCGTTGATCGTCTTAAGCGCCATCTTGGCTTCGAAGGACTTGCCTTCGACCCGCGCGGAATCGAGGCGCGACGCCTCTCCCCGAATTAAGTTCAGGCTTTTGACGATCCGATCTGCGGCTTTAACTGTGGCCATGACACACACCCCGTTTTGTGCGTTCGGACTTTTTTCGCGCAAAATGCGGCAACGAGTTGGCAAGCCAACGTCACGTTCGGTTGCCGGACGTACACATTTGGACGCGAGCACATTTGGAGCGGGGCCGGGCGGCGCACGCCGTCAATCGGTTGAGGGCGCGGGATCGCGGTCGCTGGCGGCAGCCACAATCGCCGTCGTCTCGACGGCGGTGCTTCGCTTGCTACGGGCGGCCAAAACCACGCGGGAACACTGATGGTATGCGTACGTTACGAAATGAGTGGGAAGCGCAAACAGAAAAGGAAAGTGACAGTTGTGGCGCGCGATATTGATGATTGGATGTTTCATTTCGAGCGGCAGGTCGCACCTCGCCTGAAAGAGCTTTTTGAACTCAATCTCGATGGCTTACCGCCGGCAATCGCGTCGCGCCTAAAGAAATTGCGAGCGGAAGAAGATCCTCAAGCCGATGATCTTAACGCCAAAGATGTGTCACCGCGCAAGCGATGAGGTTTGCGCGCTATCGCTAAATAGCAAGATCGGCGTCTCGCTCCGTCCAATACAGGTCGGCGAGACGGTCGAGGATAGAATCGGGAAGCGGATTTTTCGCGACCTCTGAGTAGAGATAATTGTTCGCTCTTACAAAAGCCGGGTCCGCTACCCTCGGCTTCTCGTCCGGTCGCGGCAAGAATTGTTCACCCGAAAGCGATGTCTGCCAAACTCGAGACATCGATACGGACCAAATCCAGAGTGCCATTGCGGGGTGCATTTGACGTTCTCCTAGAATGCCAGGAGATAAACGCACAGCCGTTCCGCTAAGTTTCGATTCCGCTCCATTCTGACCCGCGACAATCGCGCCGTATTCACCCGGCCTTGCCTGCCCGGCGTTCCTCTCCGTCGCGGGTGTAGGCGGGCGGCACGTAGAAATTCAGAGTCTTCATTGGAACGCTTGAGGTATTGCGGATCTCGTGGGACTCACCGTGGGAGATGAGGATGAGCGACCCCGGCTGAAGCGGATAAGCGTGTCCGTTGACGATCGCCTTTCCGCTTCCGCTTTCGACATAGAGCCACTGGTCGGCTCCTTTGTGGAAGTTATCTTTCCCACCTTCGCTCTCGCCGGGTTCGATCACCATGGAGGCGGCCTGCGAGCGGCCGTCTCCAGTGAGGACGTGAAAACCCTTCGAGTACTTTACGTTCACGTGTTCCATCGGAGCCGGTTTCCATTGCGGCGGGCTAGCGCGGCTCGAGTTCCCAGTACCCCGGTGCACCATATGCTTCGTGCAGACGGCCTTCCGCATCGCGATTTCGCAACGATAGGGGATCAAGATCGGGCGAGGCCTGGAGCTGTTGCTCCGTGATGCCGGTCACATAGCCTTCGAGTTCAGAGTCCCAGCGAAGCGCTGTCCACGGAACCACGTACTGGCTTTTTCCGAGACCGAGAAATCCGCCGAAGCTCAACGCAGCATAGCGGACTTTTCCCGTCATCGTGTCGATGATCAAATCATCCACACTGCCGATTTCCGCGTGGGCTCCATCATAGACGGCAGTTCCTGCTACCCTGCTTGTCTCCAAAAATCTGCTTTCGGCTTGCATTTTGTTGGTTTCCTTCTTCCGTATCCGGAGGCTCAAGGCCAACGCCGCCTGCAAGACATTGTTCCGATAGCGGGGCCTAGGTGTGCCGCCGCTTTGTAAATTCCGCTTCGAATTTGGCGATCTCTTCCTCGGTCGCGTGCTCGAGATCTATCAGAATATTGCGCGCACTTTGGGTGCTGCGAATGAGCTCATCAAGCTTCAGCTGAATAGCTTTGCCGTCTTTATTCTGACTGTGCTGGATGAGAAACACGGCGAGGAACGTCACCAACGTCGTGCCTGTGTTCACCACGAGCTGCCACGTATCGGAATAATGAAAATAAGGACCGGTTACAGCCCAGAGGAGAACTGAAATCGTCGCGACGACGAAAGCCGAGGCCGAGCCAATGACGATTGCGGATCGGCCCGCAAATTCTGAAAATCCGCGCAACATTTTTTGGCGCCATCCAAGCCGCACGGCTTGAGTGCGTTCGGTTGGCTCAGCCGGAATGTGTTGAGTTGTGATGGTCATGTTGGTAGCACCGGCGAGCGAGGCGCACCCTCAGCGCATAAAGTCCGCGCATCGAGAGGCGCGCCCGCCACGATCTTTTTTAACGTCTTTTGAAACGCCGGATGCGCCCGTGTTGTTCCGGGCCTGGTGTTGTTCGTCCTCGGAGGCAACAGCCCTATTGAATCGACCAGCCTGCTCTGTTTTCCAACTCAAACGCCAGAGGCGTCTTTAACGCATTTCTTTGTGAAACTCGTCTGTGCGGCTCCGTGCAAATTCTTGGCCTTGGCATCGGCGTCGCATTTCGCCGTCGCGTCTTTCTCGCATTTGGTTATGAAGCTCTTGAGCGCCGCACCTGCTAGCTTTTTATCCTTTGCAGTTGCACTGCAGGACATATCGGCAGCCAGTGATGCGCCGGTCAGACATACGCTCATGATGACCGCAAGGATGATTCTCATAGTTTCCTCCATCATTGCCGAAGGACGATCGGCGATGCCGGCCGTCACTTTGATTGGTGCACTTATTAATACGTCAATTTGATCCGGCATCGTCAATTCGCGCGAACGAGCTTACCGAAAAGTAAAGTCGGACATCCGCGAAGAGTTCGCCCTGTATAGGCATTCGCTTGTCGCTATTTGGGCTGGATACTTTGATCGCCGCCCGGCTCGCCTGGCGGCACGATAACCGGCATCTTGTCGCCTGTTTGCGCGGGCGGTGGCTGATGAATTCCAGGATCGACACCCTGTGGAGGCTTCAGAACACCCTTGTTCTCGTCGAGCTTTTTGCTGAGCGGGATATCGGCCGATTTCGCATCCGCAGCGTCATTGGCCTTTTGAGGCGCCGCTGATTGAGCAGGCGGCGCGGTCGCGTCCGCGCTTGCAGCTTTCACATCCGATGAGATCGAACAAGCGGTCAATGCCATGAATGCATAGAACACGACCGACCAACTATGACCGCGCATTATCATTCCTTTCGCGACCACCGTAGGGCCAGAGATCAGCTCACCTACTGGCCGTATACAGGGCAACGAGATCTTCCCGGTTCGAGTTCCGAACAATTGCAACCATCGGATTGATGGAAAGTTTGCAAGCAGAGGGAATTTGAAAGCGGAGGGAACTTGTTGGACCACGCGATGGTAAAGTCCCCGCCACGGCACGCACTTACCCTAGTGCGGCTGCCCCCAATGCCGTGGCTAAAAGGAGCACCCCGGTTTGGCAGGGGATCGGGGTGCCTCCCTTTTTCCCGTTGGAAATACTCTAGTTTCGCGTAGGAAATACTCTAGGCGGTTCGCGATGAGCCGGGTTCCGACTCGGACTCGGAAGCCGATTTCCTCATGAGCGAATTCAGCTGACCGAAGAGCAATGGTCCCTCGACCTGGTCATCTTGATAGCCCTCTTCGCGAAGCTTGCGCTTAATATCCGCGACCGACGTGCAACGCCCAGAGCGCGCAAGTTCAAAGGCACGTTCCAATTGCGAGACCCGAATTTCCACAGCAATGCTCCTCAATGGTCCATTGTATTTTTCGCCGGTCCAGCGCTCCGAATTGCCGACACCAATACTTGCAGTTTAGTATTCGGCGCCTTTGCCTGCCATTATTCGGCCACTTCGCCTTGCGTTCAGCTTCATCGCTATGCCTCCAATCCGCGCGTCTCTCCGAGACGCGGCGACAGCCATGCGCAAAATGGCTGAAGGCGGTTTGGGGTTCCGACCACTTTTTGGAATTTACTTAAAATGACCGATCAGCAGCCTATCGCCGCTCAAACTCGCGTGTTCATTGCCTGCAGTGAAGAATACCGGAACCGGAAAGCCATTATGGAAGCCTTGGGTTCCATTTTCCTCGACACCATCGATGGTCAGCGCGAATATTTTTACTTTGATTGCCCGGCCATGACCGAGATATTCGAAGACGGCGTCTTCAATCGGTCGGCCTTTCGGCGGTTTCTCTCCGGTGACCCAAAGGACGCGGCCACCATCAGATCCTTGAGCTTTACGCATATCGTAGCGGGCGGCAACGACACCTTCGTAAAAACCCTGATATCCAATCTCGGCGCGCCGGAGGCATCCCTCGTCCGCCTTATGTGAGGCTTGGTGCGAACCCCGATCGCCTCGAAGCGTTATCGAGCGAGAGACATCTTGAGATCGAGGACCATCAATGGGTAAACGCAAAGCGCAAATCGTCGAGCCGGAAGCATTCGATCCGGACGAGCCGTCGCCGGTCCGGGCGCCGCTACCGGGAAGGCCCGAGAGCGTGCCATCATATCCGGGAGATGATGACGATTCCGATGATGAGCGGGAAGACGAGAACGAGGCTGTTCCCGACGAAGAGACGGACCCTCACTCCGTCGCGATCGACGTCGAAATCGAGAATCATGATGCTGAGCGCGATCGCTTGAGCGACGATATCGACGATCGATAGAAACCGGGCGGAGGGCCACCCGGTTTCGCTTCTCACCTATGACCGACTTCGCTAATGGATGGCGCGGTATGTCTGTGCGCTCTGCTCTGCGATGAGCCCCTTGACTGCGATGATTGCGCTCGACATCCGGCGGTTTGCCGAATAGCGCGCAGGCGGCTCCGACGTAAAGACGGCGGGAATGTTCCGCTCGGAAATCGCTCGGCAGAAGGCGATGGTTTCCGGATCTTGCGAATAAGGAAGAATGACCGCGTCGATCGCTTTTAAATCGAGCAGTTTTCCGGCTAACGCGAAGCTTGCGGCCACGTGGGTCGCGGCGCCTGCCGCGATGAACGATTGGCGCAAGTCGAAAGCCACTTCGCCGTTCGGATCGATGATGAGCACGGAGAGATTTTTCAGAGACGTCATAGTGGGTACCTTGCGGCGCGATACGGTCGCGCTTTCCGCTTGGAGCTCGAACCGATGTATTGTTCGAGCCGTCCCAGGATGACAGCAACGCGACCGGGTAACGTGCTGACAAAACTTTTCAACGGTCCCGGTAAGAGAAACTATGCATCTGCACGGAGTTCAATCAAGCCCAATTACATCACCACACGAACAATCGTCGCTGCATCGCACATGCTAAAGGCGGTCTGAAGAACTGTGTGCGATTTCGAGATCGGGCAGCTCCTGCACCTTTCAGAATTCATCATATTTCCATTGGCGGGCGACGGCTGGTTGCATGGCTCGGGGAAGTCAAGCCCCGGCATCATTATGAGATTCCTATAAGTCCTTCCGCCCTGTCAGCTCGAATTCATATGCGGCGAGTGGCACCTAACCCCGTGCTCGCCCATCCATCCTTGCGCGAGATCATTAGCTCAGGATCGGAAACATCAAATGTTCGACACCATCCTTGTGGCAGGCGGTATGGCGCTCTTCGCGGCGTCGATTGCCTACGCCTTCGCATGCGACCATCTGTGAGGGTCCCATGATATTCGATTACACATTGGCGGCGGTCGTCACCGCGGGCCTCCTCGTCTACCTCATCTACGCGCTCGTGCGTCCAGAATCCTTCTGAAAGACACCCCAAATGACCCTCGTCGGTTGGGCGCAGATTGCCCTTTTCTGCGCAGTCGTCATTGCGCTCGTGAAGCCTCTCGGCTGGTATATGAACCGCGTGTTTTCGGGCGAGAGAACTTTTCTTTCGCCGGTTCTTCGGCCGGTTGAGAACTTTCTTTATAAAATCGCCGGGGTCAACGAGCGCTCCGAGCAGGATTGGCTGACATACGCCGTCTCGATCCTGATGTTCCACATCGGCGGCTTTCTTATCCTCTACGTGCTGCTGCGCACGCAGGGCTTTTTGCCGTTCAACCCGCAGGGTATGACGGCAGTCGCGCCGGATCTGTCGTTCAACACCGCCGTCAGCTTCATCACGAATACGAACTGGCAGAACTACGGCGGCGAAACGACCGTTTCGTATCTCACCCAGATGCTCGGGCTGACGCATCAAAACTACCTGTCGGCCGCGACAGGCATCGCCGTCGCCATTGCGCTCATCCGCGGTTTCGCGCGGGCGTCAACGCGCAATATCGGCAACTTCTGGGTCGATATCACGCGCTGCACGCTCTATGTCCTCTTGCCAATTTGCATTCCCTTGACGCTCTCCCTGGTTTGGGACGGCATACCGCAGACGCTCGGCGCGTACGTTGACGCGACGACGCTCGAAGGCGCCAAGCAGACGATCGCCGTCGGGCCCGTCGCGTCGCAGGTCGCCATCAAGATGCTCGGCACAAACGGCGGCGGCTTTTTCAACGCCAACGCGGCACATCCCTTCGAAAATCCGACGGCCTTCAGCAACTTCATCCAGATGGTCGCAATCTTTGCGCTCGGCGCGGGGCTTACGAACGTCTTCGGCCGCATGGTCGGCAATCAGAAGCAAGGCTGGGCCATCTTTTGGGTGATGGGCGTGCTCTTCATCGCGGGCGTGGCCGTTTGCTACTGGGCGGAAGCGGCGGGAACTACGGGCATCAATGAGCTCGGCTTGGCGGGCGGCAACATGGAAGGCAAGGAAGTTCGCTTCGGCATCGTCGCTTCTGCGCTCTTCGCCGTCATCACGACCGCGGCGTCTTGCGGCGCCGTCAATGCCATGCATGACAGCTTTACTGCGCTCGGCGGCATGATCCCGATGATCAACATGCAGCTCGGCGAAATCATCGTTGGCGGCGTCGGCGCGGGCTTCTACGGCATGCTGATCTTCATTGTGATCGCCATCTTCGTCGCCGGTCTCATGGTCGGCCGCACACCGGAGTACGTCGGCAAGAAGATCGAGGCGAAGGAAGTGAAGATGGCGATGCTCGCGATCCTCGTCCTTCCGCTCATGTACCTGGGCTTCACGGCCGTCGCGGCGGTGCTTCCGTCCGCCTTGGCATCCATCGCCAACCCTGGACCGCACGGCTTTTCGGAGATGCTCTATCTCTTCACATCGTCGACGGCGAATAACGGCTCGGCGTTCGGCGGCATCACCGGCAACACCCCGTTCTACAACATCACGGGTGCTATCGCGATGTTCGTCGGCCGCTTCTTCATGATCATTCCGGCGCTCGCGATTGCGGGCTCCATGGCCGAGAAGAAGACCGTTCCACCGTCGGCTGGCACATTTCCGACGACCGGCGGTCTCTTCGTCGGAATGGTCGTCGGCGTCATCCTCATCGTCGGTGGCCTGACGTTCTTCCCTGCCCTCGCCCTTGGCCCGATCGTCGAGCAGATCTCGATGACCAGAAACATGCTCTTCTGATGGTTCCGGAGACACTCGCTATGGAAACTACCGTGCGCAAGAAGCGCTCGACCTCAACGATGCTCGATCCCGCTATCGTCCTTCCCGCGATTGGGTCGGCATTCGTGAAGCTCGATCCCAGAACGCTGATCAAGAACCCGATCATGTTCGTGCTCGAGGTCGTGTCCGTTCTGACAACGATCATTTTTGTCCGGGACGTCATCGAAGGTGGACACGACCTCTCCTTCACGTTCCAAATCATCGTTTGGCTGTGGTTCACCGTCCTCTTCGCGAATTTCGCCGAGGCGATCGCCGAGGGGCGCGGTAAGGCGCAGGCTGATGCCCTTCGCCAGCAACGCACAGAGACGCAGGCGAAGCTGATGGGCGGCCAGGCCAAGAACTTCAAGCTCGTCCCGGGCACATCGCTCGCTGTCGGCGATGTGGTTCTCGTCGAAGCCGGCGATACCATTCCGTCCGACGGCGAGGTCATCGAGGGCATCGCTTCGGTGAACGAATCCGCGATCACGGGGGAATCGGCCCCGGTCATTCGCGAATCCGGTGGCGACCGTTCGGCAGTGACCGGCGGCACGCAGGTTCTGTCCGACTGGATCGTCGTCCGCATCAGCGCGGCGCAGGGATCGACATTCCTCGACCGCATGATCCGGCTCGTCGAAGGCGCGGAACGCCAGAAGACGCCGAACGAGATCGCTCTCAATATTCTGCTTGCCGGCCTGACGATCATTTTCGTCTTCGCCACGGCCACAATTCCGAGCTACGCCAATTATGCCGGCGGCACCATCCCGGTCGTCGTGCTCGTTGCGCTGTTCGTGACGCTCATCCCGACGACGATCGGCGCGCTTCTCTCGGCAATCGGCATCGCGGGCATGGATCGCCTCGTGCGCTTCAACGTCCTGGCGATGTCCGGCCGTGCGGTCGAAGCAGCTGGCGACGTCGACACGCTGCTTCTCGATAAAACCGGCACGATCACGCTCGGCAACCGGCAGGCAACCGAATTCCTGCCGCTGACGGGCATCAGCGAAGCCGAGCTTGCGGATGCCGCGCAGCTTTCGTCTCTGGCCGACGAAACGCCGGAAGGCCGTTCCATCGTCGTGCTCGCGAAGGTGAAGTATGGACTTCGCGGTCGTGAGATCGGCGATGTCAAGGCGCGCTTCATACCGTTCACCGCGCAGAGCCGGATGAGCGGTGTCGAGACCGACGATTCATCCATCCGTAAGGGCGCTGTCGATGCCGTCATTCGATACGTCAATTCCCTTGGCGCCGCGCCGCTATCGGCCGGATCTGCTGCGCAAGCGCTCCGGCCGGCGATCAGCACTGAAACCGCGCGCGAGATTAAGGCAATAACCGACGCGATCTCCAAATCGGGCGGCACGCCGCTGGCCGTCGCCAAGGATGGCAGGCTGCTCGGAGCCATCCATCTCAAGGATATCGTGAAAGGCGGTATTCGCGAACGCTTCGCAGAACTCCGCAGGATGGGCATCCGCACGGTCATGATCACCGGCGACAACCCGATGACGGCGGCGGCGATCGCGGCAGAGGCCGGCGTCGATGACTTCCTCGCGCAGGCGACGCCTGAGGACAAGTTGCGCCTCATTCGCGACGAACAGGCCAAGGGCAAGCTCGTTGCGATGTGTGGCGACGGCACCAACGACGCGCCTGCGCTCGCGCAGGCCGACGTCGGGGTCGCGATGAACACCGGCACCGTCGCCGCGCGTGAAGCTGGAAATATGATCGACCTCGACAGCAACCCGACCAAGCTCATCGAGATCGTGGAAATCGGCAAGCAGCTCCTGATGACCCGCGGCGCCTTGACGACGTTCTCCATCGCAAACGACGTCGCAAAATACTTTGCGATCATTCCCGCGATGTTCCTCGCCTTCTATCCGCAGCTGCAAGCCCTCAACGTCATGAACCTCGGCAGCCCGCAAAGTGCGATCCTGTCGGCGATCATCTTCAACGCGCTGATCATCATCGCCTTGATCCCGCTCGCGCTCAAAGGCGTCGCCTATCGCCCGATCGGCGCGGGCCCGCTGCTTCGCCGAAACTTGCTGATCTATGGCCTCGGCGGCGTCTTGATCCCCTTCATCGGCATCAAGGCCATCGACATCGCGGTCAACGCTCTGCACCTCGTTTGATAGGGAACTCCAATGCTCAAACTCTTACGCCCCGCGTTCGCATTGCTGGCCGCTCTGACGATCATCACCGGCCTCATCTATCCGCTCGCGATGACAGGGCTCGCCGGAATTCTCTTTCCAAAGCAAGCGCAGGGAAGCCTTATCGTGCGCGACGGCAAGGTCATCGGATCGGAACTGATCGGTCAGAATTTCACGAGCGACCGCTATTTCCGGGGCCGGCTGTCGGCGACAACCGGCACCGATCCGTCTGACCCGAGCAAAACCGTGCCGCAGCCGTACAATGCTGCGAACTCGATGGGCTCGAATCTTGGCCCGACGAACAAGGCGTTGATCGATCGGGTCAAGGGCGACGTGGAAAAGCTCAGGGCTGAGAATCCTTCGGCGCCCGTCCCCCTCGACCTCGTGACGACGACTGCCAGCGGGCTCGATCCGGATATTTCGCCGGCCGCCGCATACTTCCAGGTGCCGCGCGTCGCCAAAGCCCGCAATCTGCCGGAGGCCGATGTTAAGCAACTCGTCGATAGGCATATCGAAAGCCGCCTTTTTGGTTTAATCGGTGAACCCCATATCAATGTTCTAGCGCTAAACCTCGATCTGGATCGCGTAGCGGCGCGATGAAGGTGGAGCGGCGGCAGTCGCTCTCGGAATAGCCTCGATGGCGGAAGATACCCACGCACAGCACAAACGGCCATCGCCAGACGCGCTTCTCGAGATTTCGCGACGAGAAGCGCGCGGCCGGGGCCGGCTCAAGATCTTTCTCGGCGCCGCGCCAGGCGTCGGAAAGACTTATGAGATGCTGCGCACGGCTCGCTCGAAGATAAAGGACGGCGCGGATGTCGTCGTGGGCGTCGTCGAGACGCACGGGCGTAAGGAGACGAAGGCGCTCCTGCGCGGGATGACCATCATCCCGCCGCGAAAGATCGAATATAAGGGCAAGGAGCTCGACGAGCTCGATCTCGATGCGCTTATCGCGCGCCGCCCGCAAATCGCGCTGGTCGATGAACTCGCTCATACGAATGCGCCGTCGAGCCGGCATCCGAAACGATATCTCGATGTCGAGGAATTGCTGGATCAGGGCATCGACGTCTACACGACGGTCAATATTCAGCATATCGACAGCCTCAACGAAGTCGTCGCGCAGATTACGGGCGTCCGCGTGCGCGAGACGGTTCCCGATTCCATTCTCGCCCGCGCCGACGACGTCGAGCTCGTCGACATCACGCCTGAGGATCTGATCCAGCGGCTGAAGGAAGGGAAAGTTTATGTTCCCGAGCAAGCGCAGCTCGCGCTCGAGAACTTCTTCTCGCCGGTCAACCTCACGGCGCTGCGCGAGCTAGCGTTGCGGCAAACCGCTGAGCGCGTCGACGAGCAGCTTGTCACGCAGCTGCGCGCTAAAGCCATGTTGGGGCCGTGGGCCGCCTGCGAACGCGTGCTCGTTTGCATCAGCGACGATCCGCGTTCGGCGGGGCTCGTGCGGTACGCGAAACGGGCCGCCGATCGCCTGCACGCACCGTGGACCGCGTTAACGGTCGAGACGCGCCGCAGCATCCGCCTTTCCGATGAGGAGCGAAACCGCATCGCCGAAGCGCTGCGGCTCGCCGAGCAGCTTGGCGCGGAAACTCTCACCATTCCGGGAAGCTCGCGGAGGATCGCCGACGACATTATGGCTTACGCGAGAGAACATAATGTCACTCAGATCATCATCGGCAAATCCGAGAGGCCGCGCTGGTTCGAAATTCTGAACGGCTCCGTCGTTCACGATCTGGTAAGGCAATCGGCCAGCGTCAGCGTGCATGTCATTTCGGGCGAGCAGCTTCCCAACGGCGCGCAGCCGCGCCCGGCCGTGCGCGCCGCGCCCGAGAAGACTTCCAACAATATCCTCGCCTATATTTTTGCCATAGCCGCGGTGGCGACGTCACTTGGTTTGGCGTGGCTGATCAGGCCCTGGATCGGCGTCGAGAGCGTCGACCTCATTTTCCTGACGGGCGTCATCGCCGTCGCGGTTCGCTACGGCCTGTTGCCTTCGCTGTTCGCCAGCATCTTGGGATCGCTCACGTACAATTTCTTCTTCCTTCCACCGCTCTACACGTTCACGATTTCAGACCCAAAGAACGTTGCAGCGTTCGTATCGTTTGCCGTCGTCGCAATCGTCGTATCGAACATCGCGGCACAGACGCGCAGCCAGGCGGTCATTGCGGTCAATCGCGCCAGCACAACGGAATCGCTTTACGGCTTCAGCCGGAAGCTCGCCGCAACGGCCACGCTCGACGACGTGCTGTGGGCGACCGCCTTCCAGATCGCGTCAATGTTGAAGGTTCGCGTCGTATTGCTTCTGCCCGACAATGGTTCCATCGCGGTCAAAGCCGGTTATCCGCCGGAGGATACTCTCGATGCGTCGGATTTGGCGGCAGCCACGTGGGCATGGATGAATGATCGGCCGGCGGGGCGCGGAGCCGATACGCTGCCCGGCTCTCAGCGCCTCTTTCTGCCGCTGCACACGGCGCGTGGCGTCGTCGGCGTCGTTGGTATCGATAGCGACAATCCCGGCCCGCTGCTGACGCCCGATCAGCGGCGCCTGTTCGATGCCCTGATCAACCAGGGAGCGCTTGCGATCGAACGCGTGCGACTTGTCGCGGACATCGAGCAAGCGAAGCGCACTATGGAGACCGAGCGGCTTCGGGCGGCTCTGCTCACTTCGCTGTCGCATGATCTCAAGACGCCGCTCGCCGCAATCCTCGGCGCGGCAAGTACGTTGCGCGACGTCGCGGACAAGCTCGACGAGGCGCAGCGGGACGAGCTTCTGTCGACGGTCATAGATGAATCCGAGCGTCTCAATCGTTTCATCGCCAATCTCCTGGATATGACCAAGCTCGAGGCTGGCGCCGTGACGCCGAAGGCTGAGGTGCACGACGTCAGCGAGATCGTCGATGCGGCTCTCAAGAGAGCGAAGAAGATCCTAGCCCATCACAAGGTGCAGTACGCGCCTGTAGCCGGCAATCCGCAAGTGAGAGCCGATCCGGTCCTCCTGGAGCAGGTGCTTTTCAACGTTTTGGACAACGCCGCCAAATACGCGCCGGAAGGCACCGCAATACAAATCGATGCCTGGCAAGACTACGACCGGATCACCTTGCAGGTATCGGATGAGGGCCCGGGAATTCCACCGGAAGATCTTGAGCGGATCTTCGATAAGTTCTATCGATCCTCCAAAGGTGATCGCGTGCGCGCCGGAACGGGACTTGGGCTTCCCATTTCGCGCGGATTCGTCGAGATCATGGGCGGCACGATAACGGCCGCAAACCGGCCCGATCGCAGCGGCGCCGTGTTCACGATTTCCCTGCCGGCGGGCTTCGAGAGCGAAACGTTGGATCACGCCGCATGAGCGCGCCTCTCAACGTTCTGATCATCGACGACGAGCCACCCATTCGTAAGCTGCTGCGCATGGGTCTTGCGACACAGGGCTATCAAGTGACGGACGCGCCCAACGCCAAAGTCGCGTTGGAACTCATGGATACGAAGCCGGATCTCATCATCCTGGATCTCGGCCTTCCCGACATGCAGGGTCTCGATCTCTTGCGCGCCCTTCGCGCGAAGAATGAATCCGTTCCCATCGTGGTGCTCTCGAGCCGGGCTGACGAAGGCGCCAAAGTTCATGCCCTCGATCTCGGCGCCGACGATTACGTTACGAAGCCTTTCGGCATAAATGAGCTTCTTGCCCGCATCCGCGCGGCTCTACGCCACCAGCTGCAAAGCCATGGTGAGCGGCCTATTTTTCGTGTCGGAGATCTGAGCGTCGATCTCGTCAGGCGCATCGTTAAAGTCGGCGACCGCGAGGTTAAGCTTTCGCCCAAGGAATACGATCTGCTGCGGCTGTTCGTTCAGCACGCTGGAAAAGTTCTCACGCATAACTTGTTGCTGCGGGAACTCTGGGGGCCATCAGCGGATTCTCAGTACGTGCGTGTCTATGTCCGTCAGCTCCGGCAAAAAATCGAGGCGCATCCGGAAAGCCCTGAATACATTCTGACCGAAACGGGCGTCGGTTATCGCCTGCGCATTCCCGACGAATTATAGAGCGGCCCTAAATGGCAACCAGCATCAGCAGCTTTCTTTCGCCCAGCGACGTGTTTCTCGATGTCGGCGAGCCGGACAAAATCTCTCTGCTGAGAGATCTCGCGCGACGTGCGGCGCCGTCTGTCGGGCTGAGCAGCGACGTCATCGTCACCGAACTCATGAAACGGGAGCAGCTCGGATCGACGGGCATGGGCGGCGGCGTTGCAATTCCGCACGCTCGCTATATCGGACTGACAAAGCCGTTCGGGCTCGTTGCACGCATTAAGCCGGCTGTGGATTTCGAAGCGATCGACAACATGCCGGTCGATCTCGTTTTTCTTCTGCTCGTGCCGTCTGCTGCCGAAGGCGATCACCTCAACATGCTCGCCGCTGTGTCGCGGCGGATGCGCAGCCGCGAGGTCACGCAGAAGTTGCGCACCCTTCAGGACAAGACTATTTTCTACAAACTACTCACGGCCGAGCCTGAGAAACATTGATCGCGCCAATCGGCGATCGATCTTTCTACGACATGATCGCTTCGATCAGGCGAGGTCCCTTTTGAGCGAGCGCCTTTTCCAACTCGCGTGCTAGCGCTTCTGCATTGTCGACGGCGACGGACGGCACGCCGAAACCTTCTCCGATCTTTACCCAATCGAGATTGGGACGATCCAGCCCTGTCATCGAGCGGGCGACAGGCCCCGGCGCCGTTACGCCTGCCCGTTGGAATTCCACGTTCAAGATGTTGTAGCTGCGGTTAGAGCCGATGATCGTGACGACATCCAAGTTCTCGCGTGCCTGCGTCCAGAACGCCTGCACGGAATAGGCGCCGCATCCATCGGACTCGAAATTGATGACCTTGCGGTCCGGACATGCGATGGCAGCCCCTGTTGCCGCGCCTGGGCCTTGGCCGATGGCGCCGCCCGTCAACATCAAATGGCTGAAGCGTGGTGCGTTCCGGGATGCTTCGAAATAAGGCGTGCCGGCGGTCAACGCCTCGTCCATGACGATGCAGTTTTCCGGCTGCAGCAGCGCTATGACAGCGGTGACGGACTTTGCGTCGAGCCCCCCGCGCGGCATCGAGATGGGCGCACCATGCTGACGGCGAACATCATGCGAAGCCTGAAGCTCGGCCGCGACTGCCTCCAGGGCTCCAAGAACGTTCTCGCCGCGGGTCGCCAGCGTGACGGTCTGTTCTTTGCTGGTCAAATAGCTGGGCTGTTCAGAATATCCGAAGAACGCAACGGGACGGCGCGTGCCGGCGAGCACAATGCTTTCGTAACGGCGTGTCAGCGCCTGCGCCTGGTCGGGAAAATATGGGAGCCTCGTTGCTGCGGGTAAATCGCCGCCGCGCTCCATGCGCGCGAAGAACGTATCGCAGAGAAGATCGGCGCCAGTCGCGGCAGCAATTCTGCCTGCGAGCCGCATGCCGGATTCCGACAAGCCCTCGCCGCCCAACAGTATCGCTGACTTTCCGCGCTTCAGCGCCCGCGTTGCCGCCGTCACATTCGCCGGAGAATAGCTGACTTTCGGTATGGCGCGCCCGAAAGGAGCATTGTTGCCCGCCTCAGCCTGCTGGCAATCGTGCGGAACGATCAGGGTCGAGATACCGCCGCCGTTGGCCCGCGCGCGCTCGACCGCTTCGGCCAGATCCGACGCTAACGCTGCAGCATCTACGTTTCTCTTCGTATATGCGCTGACCGTATGGGCGAGCCCTTCGATGTCGGATGCCAACAACGGATCGGCCGCACGATGCCAAGTCGCATGTTCGCCGATGACGTTCAGGATCGGCGTTCCTGCGCGTCGCGCGTTGTGCAGATTTGTCAGGCCATTGGCGAGGCCGGGGCCTAAATGGAGCAGGCACATCGCCGGCTTGGACATCATCCGGCCGTAGCCGTCGGCCGCTCCGGTCGCGACGTTCTCGTGGAGGCAAAGGATACCGCGCAGACCGGCGACCTGATCCATCGCGAGAACCAACGGCAACTCCGTCGTGCCCGGATTTGCGAAACAGACCTCGATGCCTTCGTTCAAAGCGGTGGTGATGAGTGCCTGCGCACCGTTCATGGCCCGGTTCCTTTGGTTCGCTCCCGAGAATCAGGACCCGACTTCAATCCCACCACACATGTACGCTGAGAGCGCCGATTGTTCGACGCATTCAGACCGGCCGGACAGCGCGGTATCCGTAGCGTCGCGTTTCTGGGGCGCGGTCGCCGACTCCTAATGCCGAACATCGCTTTAGAGGAGAAATTCCTTCTGGCAAGCGGCCAATTGCTGGTGATTTCGAGCGCGATGGAAATCCAAACGGCGTTGGACGGCTAAGGGCTCTTCTTGAATAAATGGTCGCCTACGGTCTGCTCGCCGGCGCAGCACCTAATGAGGTCATTGCCCGAAATCGACCTGCCGTCGCCAAACTGTATCGCGACGTTGGATTGACCGCCGGCGATCAGCCGGCAAGCCTCCTCCAATGCTGCATCAAGGGTCGGATGTTCGCTGCCTATTGCTACAGGGATTGCGCCGAACGTTACAAAATATGCCATTCTTTACCGCCCAGCCACTCGCGATGCATACGGACTATCCATGCCATTTGGCCAAACGGCGCGCGTCCCGAAGCGTTCCGTTCTTTTCACTGGGGTCTTTTCACTGGGGCCCGGGTGCATTGGACTTAGGTCAATTCGTACGCGCCACGTTCGCGCCAACTTAGCAATAGCCCTCGCACAAAGCGCGACCAGACCCACGTCTTGGAGGCGCCTATGCGCGTACCTGTTGTTTTGGCGGCGGTGGTGTTCCTGACTTCTACCGCTGGGCTCCTCATCGCTGAAGAAGACCCGGTGATGAAGGAAGCTCAATCGACATTCGCGCCGATTCCTCTCACACCGCCCCCCATAAAAGGTGTAACCGCCAGTCCCGCACTGGTCGAACTCGGCAAGGCGCTCTACTTCGATCCCCGGCTATCCCAAAGCCACAACATCAGCTGCAACACATGCCACCAGATCGGCCTCGGCGGCGTCGACATGCTGCCCACCTCCATCGGCCACAAATGGCAACACGGCGCCCGCAATTCCCCGACGGTATTGAACTCCATATTCAACATCGCGCAATTCTGGGACGGGCGCGCTGCAGATCTAGCGGCACAGGCCGGCGGTCCGATTCAAAATCCCGTCGAGATGGCCACCAGTCATCAGGACGCCATCGATACGTTGAAAGGCATTCCCGGTTACGAGAAGCTTTTCAAAGCGGCTTTCCCCTCGGAAAAAGACCCTATCACCATAGGAAATGTCGAGGATGCCATCGCGGCATTCGAAGCGACCCTCATCACGCCCAATGCGCCGTTCGACAAATTCCTGCGCGGCGACGAGAACGCTTTAACATCCGAGCAAAGGGAAGGTCTGCAGCTGTTCATGAGCAAGGGCTGCTCGACTTGCCATTCCGGCATCAACGTCGGCGGTCAGATGTACGCGCCGTTCGGCGTGGTCGAGAAGCCGGGCGCTGAATTGCTGCCGCCGAAGGACAAAGGCCGCTTCGACGTGACAAAGACTGCGAGCGACGAGTACGTCTTCCGCGTGCCGCCGCTGCGGAATGTCGAGCTGACGCCGCCGTATTTCCATAGTGGGAAAGCCTGGGATCTTCGGCAAGCCGTGGCCGTGATGGGGAACAGTCAGCTCGGTGAAAAGCTGACAGACAGCGAAATCACGAAGATCACGGCGTTCTTGCGCTCTTTGACGGGCGACCAGCCGAAGGTCACATACCCGATCCTGCCGCCAAGCGACGCCTCGACGCCACCCCCTGAGCCATAGCGCGCGCTCGGGCTCGCGGCCGCCGGGACGGATTTAGCTACGCAGGCCTGGAGCTTCCTGGCCGGTCCGCTCGACGTATTCGGTGTAGCCACCGCCGTATTTATGGATGCCGTCGGGCGTAAGTTCGAGCACCCGATTGGATAGCGCGGCAAGGAAGTGGCGGTCGTGCGAGACGAACAGCATGGCGCCCTCGTATTGCGAGAGCGCAGTGATGAGCATTTCCTTGGTCGCCATGTCGAGGTGGTTCGTCGGCTCGTCCAGCACCAGGAAATTCGGCGGATCGTAGAGCATCTTCGCCATGACCAGACGCGCCTTCTCGCCGCCGGAGAGCACGCGGCATTTCTTTTCCACGTCATCACCGGAGAAGCCGAAGCAGCCGGCCAGCGAACGCAGCGAGCCTTGGCCCGCCTGCGGGAACGAATCTTCCAGAGACTGGAACACGGTGCTGTCGCCATCAAGCAGATCCATGGCGTGCTGGGCGAAATAGCCCATCTTCACGCTGCCGCCGATTTTGACCGTGCCCGCGTCCGGCTCTGTCTTGCCCGCGATCAACTTCAAAAGTGTGGACTTGCCCGCGCCGTTCACGCCCATGACGCACCAGCGTTCCTTGCGGCCAACATGGAAATCGAGACCTTCGTAGATGCTGCGACTGCCGTAGCTTTTATGCACGCCCTTGATGCTGACAACGTCCTCTCCGGAACGCGGTGGCGATGCAAACTCGAAGGCGACAGTTTGGCGGCGCTTCGGCGGTTCGACGCGATCGATCTTCGCCAGCTGCTTGACGCGACTTTGCACTTGGGCCGCGTGGGACGCACGCGCCTTGAAGCGCTCGATGAATTTGATCTCCTTCGCGAGCATGGCCTGTTGACGGTCGAACTGGGCCTGCTGCTGCTTCTCGGAGAGCGCACGCTGCTGCTCGTAGAATTCGTGGTTGCCCGCGTACGTCGTCAACGAGCCGCCATCGATTTCGACGATCTTGGTGACGATGCGGTTCATGAACTCGCGATCGTGCGAGGTCATCAGCAGGACGCCCTCGTAGCCCTTGAGGAATTCTTCGAGCCAGATCAGGCTTTCCAAGTCGAGATGGTTGCTCGGCTCGTCGAGGAGCATGGCGTCGGGGCGCATGAGGAGCACGCGTGCCAGCGCCACGCGCATCTTCCAGCCGCCCGACAAAGCGCCGACATCGCCGTCCATCATTTCCTGGCTGAAGGAGAGACCCGCGAGCACTTCGCGTGCGCGGCCTTCGAGGGCATAGCCGCCCAGCTCCTCGAAGCGGCCCTGCACTTCGCCGTAGCGCTCGACGATCTCTTCCATCTCGTCCGCCCGGTCGGGATCGGCCATGGCGGCCTCGAGCTCCGCCAGTTCGGCCGCGACTACGCTCACCGGGCCGGCGCCGTCCATCACCTCGGACACGGCGCTTTTGCTCGACATCTCACCCACGTCCTGGCTGAAGTAGCCGATCGTGATGCCGCGATCGGTCGAGACTTGGCCCTCGTCCGGCTGCTCCTGGCCGATGATCATCCGGAAGAGCGTCGTCTTGCCGGCGCCATTCGGGCCCACGAGGCCGACCTTCTCACCCTTGTTGAGGGCGGCGGACGCTTCGATGAAGAGGATCTGGTGGCCGTTCTGCTTGCTGATGGAATCGAGACGAATCATATGCGCGCTTTTTTTGGCGCTGGCTGCGACAGCTCGTGCTGCCGAGTCACCGTGCGCACAGGCCCCGGACAAACGGTTGTTCGGCACCCTTAGTCCATGCGTCGAGCCCACGGAAGAGCCTTCCGGGCGGCCGCGACATTCGTTCTCAAATGGTGAGGTTGGGGAAACGCGTTGCGCGCTGCGTTTCGAGGCGGCCAAGACGGAGCAGAGGCTTGCGTTCGCCAGATTCCAAGGGGCCGGCGCTCCCTACGGGAGCCGGACCCGCTTTTTCAGGTTTTGAGTGGGATGCGGCACCGGCCGGCAGGGGGCGTCATATGCCCCCTAGGACTCATGTCGATGCCGACCGGTTCGAAGCCTTTTCTTACGCCGCCAATTTTGCGTGACCCGCAGGGTATCCAGAACGCCCGGCAGCATTGCTTGCCTTCGACCGCCATTGTTCCCAGCTCATGCTGGTGTAAGCCAACGCGATTCCGAACCCGGCAAACGCCGCGAGACACACCACGAGATAGTACATTTCGAATGTCGTCATTGTCGCCTCCCTTAGAAGAGTGAGGCGAGTTTAGAGCGGTGCCCAGTCGATGAATTGACTTACGTCAATTGTGCCGAATATCCGGTGCTCAATCGAGCCGACAGCCGGCTTCAGTCACCGTTTCCATTTTGCATTACCGCAGACTGCTCCGCTATTTTTCTGAGCAAACTTTCTATGAGTACATCCGCGGACTCGTTGGCCGCCCCATCGATTGTTTCGGTCAGCGCTTGCCCACGGTTCTGCGCATTCCGGTACGAGGCGCGCTCCGGGATGAACCCCGGCAATAATTCGTAGCCCGCAGCGGCAATGTAGTTTCGCGCGACCTTCTCCTCGCTTGCTTCCAACACACGGCAGAGGGCAACCGCCAGGCGACTTTGAGAAATTCCTATTTCCTCCAAGGCGCGAAGGAGGAGAACGGTCGGATACAAATCATCTATGGTGGCGCTGGTCGGCACTACGACAACGTTCGAGGCGCGGGCCACTGTGCCTGTCGACGGACTCGTGTGGCCAGGCGTATCAACGATGATGAGATCGAAAGCTTCACTATCCACGAGTGCTTCTTCAAATGTACGGAAGGCGCCTACGTTGATGGGAGAAGCAGTCCGTCTCTGCTTGCGGGCTTTGCCCCATCTGACGGAAGTCTGCTGTTGAACATCAAGGTCTGCGAGCTTGACCTTCAACCTGCCCGTCGCGCCGACCGCGGCGAGGGCCCGGGCGAGCGTGCTTTTGCCGACGCCGCCTTTTTGACTGACGAATGACACGATCAGAGGCATTCGCACTCCCCAACGCGCGCTTTTTTTTGGATCTTCCTTCTATCCTGCGCCCACGCGTGATGGACTGTTACTTGAAGGTTCGCAAGTCCGTGTGCTGGAACGCCGAAATTTCCCAGCTGCGGACAACGGGTAACCAACGATGATGATATGAGGGTCCACTGCACGACCGCTCGCTTTGCACTCCCTTCTTTCGAGGGAGACAAATCGTTAAAAAAATTCAATGAGATCAATGCCGGAAAATAGTCTTGGCGCTCCCTAGGGGAGTCGAACCCCTCTTTTCAGAATGAAAATCTGACGTCCTAACCGATAGACGAAGGGAGCGGCCCTCGACTTGAGAACGCACCCTATAATCGGCTTTGACCGTCTTTGGCAAGCCGACCGCGCTCGCATTTTTTGCGACAGGATGGACATAATCGACGCGGGTCATATTTTACTGGCTGCGCGGGTCGGCGGCGTCCTCAATTTGCAGCTCGATGCGCTCGCGGCCGCCCCAGGTATCGCGGCGCAGGTGGCCTGCGACGTGGAGCGGCATTCCGCTCGCCGACATCAAAAGATCGCCCAATGGTTGCCCGGCGGCCCGGAACGCGACGCCATCGAGTCGCGCGCCATCGCCGCCTTCGAGAATGACGCGGATGTGGGCTTCGGCGATGAGCTTGCCGAATTTGACGCGATGTGCCGGCAACGCGAAACGCGCTTCCGAGTTGCCCTGGCCGAACGGGCTGACACGCTCGATCAGATCCATCAGCTCGCGGGTCGCGCCGGACGCGACGATCGAGGCGTCGATGTCGAGATGCGCGGTATCGCCCACGCCCTTTGCAGCCGTGCCAAGGCTGCTGAGCAAAAACTGCTCGAGCGCCGGGAGGCCGTCTCTGCCGACGGTCAGGCCGGCTGCCATCGCGTGGCCGCCGCCCTTCGCCAACAGGCCTGCAGTCACGGCCGCGCGGATGGCCGCTCCGAGATCGATGCCGGGGACGGATCTGAGCGAGCCCGTACCCATTGCCGAGGCTTCCCAGGCGATGACGCACGCGGGCCGCCGAAAGCGTTCGACAAGGCGGCTGGCGACGAGACCGACAACGCCCTTGTGCCACGTCTCCGAAGCAACGATGAGGATTGCCCGAGAGGGATCATCGGCGACCTGACGATCGGCAATCGCAAGCGCTTCTTCGAGCACCAGCGTTTCGATGTCCTTGCGCTCTTTGTTGAGCCGATGGAGCAGCTCGGCGATGCGTTGCGCTTCGACCGGGTCTGATGTCGAGAGGAGCGTCGCTCCCAGCGCGGCGTTGCCTATGCGGCCGCCAGCGTTGATGCGCGGCCCGAGAATGAAACCCAGATGATAGGGCGTCGGCGCGACCGTCAGTCCTGCAGCGTCTGCCAAGGCCGTGAGGCCGACATTCTCCCTCGCGCGCATCACCGCGAGGCCCTTTTTGACGTAGGCGCGATTGAGCCCGATCAACGGCACGACGTCTGCGACCGTTGCGAGCGCAACGAGATCAAGCAGAGCCAGGAGGTCAGGTTCGCGTGACGCGCCGTAGTAACCGCGCTTGCGCAATTCCCGCGCCGTCGCGACGAGCACGAGGAACACGACGCCTGCGGCGCAGAGCATTCCCTGCCCTGAAATGTCGTCCTGCCGGTTCGGATTGACGATGGCCTGCACGTCGGGCAGCCGCTCGTCCGCCTGGTGATGGTCGATGATGACGACGTCGGCGCCGAGTTTGCGCGCGACCGCCAGCGGCTCGTGACTCGTCGTTCCGCAGTCGACCGTAACGATAAGCTTCGCGCCCTCCTTGACGAGCGTCTCGATGGCTGCCGCGTTCGGTCCGTAACCTTCGAAAATGCGGTCCGGGATGTAAATGCGCGCCGGGGTATCGTGATGCTCGAGAAAACGCTTCATCAGGGCGGACGAACACGCGCCGTCGACATCGTAGTCGCCGAAGATCGCGACGTTCTGGTTCGCTTGCACAGCGTCGGCGAGGCGTGCTGCGGCCTTCTCCATGTCGCGGAGCGAACTCGGATCGGGCATCAGCGCTTTGAGCGATGGGTCGAGAAAGGTTGCGACGTCATCGAGCGCGACGCCGCGCGCCGCAAGCACGCGTCCCATCAAGTCCGGCAATCCATGCCGCTGACTGATCGCCGTTCCGAGCGGCCTTAAGTTTTGCGGCAAGCGCTCCCGCCAGGCGAACCCGCGCGCGCTTTTGCCGACGCCGAGAAACGCACGCTCTTCGGCGCCGCCGTCCAAGTCAATCGCCGCGAGATTCGAGCGCAATCGATCACCCTTTTTTATTTGCGCACGGCGACTCCCCTCCGGGGAGCCGGCCGCCGTGCGCGGCCGTTTGTTCACGCGGGCGACACCGCTGCGCGGAGCCGGCCGCCCTGCGCATAGAACTGTTCAGGTTGTAGGTCGATTCGGTCGGGGCAGCGGCAGGGGCTCGCGTTGTATCCACAAAATACGTGAGCCGCCGATGCCGGCGAAGCATTACATGAAGCGCGTTCCGACGTTGCGGACCGTCGACTTGATGCGGCGGACGGTGCCCGTCTTCGAGCGCATCACGACCGTTTCTGTCTCGGCGTAATCGCCGCGGATCCTGACGCCCTTCAGCAGCGAACCGTCGGTCACGCCGGTCGCCGAGAAGACGACGTCGGCCGATGCCATGTCCTCGAGCTTGAACTTCCGGTTGATGTCGGAAATGCCCATTTTCTCGGCGCGGATGCGTTCCTCGTCCTTCATCGGCACGAGACGGCCCTGGATTTGGCCGCCGATGCAGCGCAATGCGGCGGCTGCGAGGACGCCTTCCGGAGCGCCGCCTGAACCCATGTAGATGTCGATGCCGGTTTCCTTGGGGTCCGTCGTCCAGATGACGCCAGCGATATCGCCGTCCGGAATGAGCTGCACGCCGGCGCCCGCTTCACGCACGGCGCGGATCAGTTCGGCGTGGCGCGGCCTATCAAGAATGCAGGCCATGATCTCATGGATCGGCACGCCCTTCGCCTTGGCAAGCGCGTTCAGATTTTCGGCCGGAGATGCGTCGAGATCGACGACGCCTTCGGCGTAGCCGGGGCCAATGGCGATCTTGCTCATGTACATGTCGGGCGCATGGAGCAAGCCGCCCTTCTCGGAGATCGCGAGGACGGCCAGCGCGTTGGGCATCGATTTCGCACAGATGGTCGTGCCTTCGAGCGGATCGACCGCGATATCGACTTCCGGCCCCTCACCTGTTCCGACTTTCTCGCCGATGTAGAGCATCGGCGCCTCGTCCATTTCACCTTCGCCGATGACGACGGTGCCCCTGATCTCGACGCGGCCGAGTTCGCGGCGCATGGCATCGACGGCCGCCTTGTCAGCTGCCTTCTCGTTGCCGCGACCACGTAGGTGCGCCGCCGCGATTGCGGCGGCTTCGGTGACGCGGGCGAGCTCGAGCACCAAAATCCGATCGAGACCCGGCCCGTGAGTGCCGTTCGATTGCTCAGCTCTGCTCATATCCTTGTCCTTCTCGCGGGGGCTAAATGTGAAATCCTAAAGCTCTTCAATTCGTATCATCTGCGGACGCTCGGTGACGTTGCCGTCCTTCTCGATCGTTTCGAGAGCCAGCCGCATCGCTTCTTCGGTCGTCTCATGCGTGATGATGATGACCGGTTGATCCGCGCGGTTCTGGACCCGCGAACTCGCGCGCGGCGCATGCAGCGTCTGCGGACGATGTTGTACGATACTTTCTAGCGAAATACCCCGGTCGCCCATAGCTTTCGCGACGTTCGCCATGGCGCCCGGCTTATCGTAGAGCGCCAGCCGGACGTAATAGGACCCGTAATGCTGATCGAGCTTGGCGCGGCGGTGCGCCTTCAGCTGTGCGACGGGCGTGACGAACGGCGGCACGACGAGACCGCGCGCGATATCGAGAATGTCTCCTGCGACGGCCGACGCGGTCGGCTTCGCGCCGGCACCTGGTCCGACGAGCAGAATATTGCCGGAAAAATTACCGTCGATCGCAACGGCGTTCGTCACACCGGAAACTTCGGCGATGGCGGAATCCTTGTTGATCAGGACAGGCGAAACGCGAGCTTCGATGCCGGCTTCGGTTTCCATCGATACGCCGAGCAGCTTGATGCGATAGCCGAGGCTGTCGGCCGCCTCGATATCCGCCTGGGTGATCGACTGGATGCCTTCGACGTGGATCTGCTCGAAGGCGACCCTTGTTCCGAAGGCGAGGCTCGTCAACAGTGCGAGCTTGTGAGCGGCGTCGAAGCCGCCGATGTCGAATGTCGGATCAGCCTCGGCATATCCCAGCGCCTGCGCTTCCTTCAGAACATCGTCGAACGCACGATTTTCACTCTGCATCTGCGTCAGGATATAGTTGCAGGTGCCATTGAGGATGCCGTAGACGCGCTTGACGCGATTGGCGCCGAGCGCTTCGCGCAGCGTCTTGATGACCGGAATGCCGCCTGCGACCGCCGCTTCGAAATTCAGCGCGACGCCGTTCGTTTCGGCGAGACGCGCAAGCTCGACGCCATGCTTTGCGAGCAGCGCCTTGTTGGCGGTAACGACATGCTTCTTGGCGCCCAATGCCGCTTCAACCGCCGCCTTCGCGACACCATCTTCGCCACCGATCAGCTCGACGAAAACGTCGTTCGAAGGATCGAGTGCGAGCGCGATGGGATCATCGAACCATTCGACGCCATCGACCGCGATGCCGCGCTCCTTGGCTTTGTTGCGCGCGGAGATGCCGGTTACGCGGATCTCGCGGCCGACAATGTTCGCGACGTGAGTGCCGTTGGCCTGAAGAAGCCCCAGCAGGCCACCGCCAACCGTGCCAAGTCCGGCTATACCAAGTTTGAGAGGTTTCATGGCTGATGATTATTGGCTTGCGGATTTTCTGGGATGAGACACGGGCTGCGTAGGTTCGGCTGATTCCGAAAAGAGCTTTTTGATCGACCGCGCTGCTTGACGAATGCGCTGCTCGTTTTCGACGAGAGCGATGCGAATGAAGCCCTCTCCATATTCGCCGAAGCCGATACCGGGCGATACGGCGACATCGGCTTTTTCGATGAGCAGTTTCGAGAACTCGACCGAGCCCAGATGCCGATAACGCTCGGGCACCGGCGCCCAGGCAAACATCGTGGCGGGCGGCGGCGGAACGGGGAAGCCTGCTTTGCCGAAGCTCTCTACGAGCACATCGCGGCGGCTCTTGTACATCGCGCGAATTTCGTCGACGCACTCCTGCGGACCGTTGAGAGCGGCTGCGGCTGCGACCTGGATTGGCGTGAAGGCGCCGTAGTCGAGATACGACTTCACCCGCGCCAGCGCGCCGATCAGCCGTTCGTTGCCGACGGCGAAGCCCATCCGCCAGCCCGGCATGTTGTAGGTTTTCGACAGCGACGTGAATTCGACGGCGATGTCTTTGGCGCCCGGCACCTGCAAAATGGAGGGCGGCGGCACGTCGTCGTAATAGAGTTCGGCGTAGGCGATGTCCGACAGGATGATGATGTCGAGCTTTTTTGCGAGCGCGACGGCTTCTTTGTAGAAATCGAGGCCCACGACCATCGCCGTCGGATTGGACGGGAACGACATCACGACCGCCAGCGGCTTCGGGATCGAATGCTTTACCGCGTGCTCGATCGCGCGAAGAAAATCCTCGCCGTTGCTCGCCGGGAGATGGCGCACGGACGCGCCGGCGATGATGAAGCCGAAGGTGTGGATCGGATAAGTCGGATTGGGCACCAGAACGACGTCGCCGGGCGCGGCGATGGCCTGCGCGATATTGGCGAAGCCTTCCTTCGATCCGAGCGTCGCCACGATCTCGGTTTCGGGGTCGAGCTTCACACCGAAACGCCGTTCATAGTAGGCGGCCTGCGCCTTGCGGAGACCGGGTATGCCTTTCGACGCAGAATAGCGATGCGTGCGCGGCTTATTGATCGTTTCGATGAGCTTGTCGACGATATGTTGCGGCGTCGGCATGTCCGGGTTGCCCATGCCGAGATCGACGATGTCAGCGCCGCGCGCGCGCGCCGCCGCCTTCAAACGGTTCACTTCCGCAAAGACGTAAGGGGGTAGGCGCTTGATGCGGTGGAACTCTTCGCTCAAAGATCTTTACCCCTCGGCGCCGCAGCTCAGGCGGCAGTTAGTGTCGGCTCTCGCGCGAAGCTCGAAAGTCCCGGCTGGAACCAAATCGGACCGGGCGTTTCTTCGCGACAGGGCCCGGCGAATGCCTCTTTACGCTTGCGCCCTACGTCCCGTCCAGTCCGCAGCGCGCCGCAACATGCAACGGCCTCAAATCCAGGTCCCCCAATTATTTTTCGCAACGCGGGAGCAAACGTGCCGCGGCCACGGTAATGCCATCTCCGCTTACCTAATCGGAAACGCCGGCATGTCCGATTCGCCCTTGATTCGACGTCTGCCTTGACTGCACTGTCGGTCAGGGTTCCGGTACGAACGGGCGCCTAGCCTGCGTCGACGGGACAAGAATAGAAAGCTTCTGAAGTCGCCATGCCGCAAGACAGCCACGAAGAGCCGCCGTCATTCTCTCCGTATCATATCTCGGACCCCGAAACGTTTGCGTCGAACCTGCTTAAGGCGTTCGAACGGGGAAGCGCGGCCTTTGCTCAGCTCGCCGAGCGCCCGGACTCGAAAATCGGCCCCTATACACCGGCGAGCGAGTTTTCCGCGGCCACCGAAACGATTTCAGCACTGGTGCGGAAATGGCTTGCCGATCCGGTCAAGCTTACCGAGGCGCAGGGGGAGTTCGTCAGGCAGTTCGCGGCGCTTTGGAACAACGTGCTTCAACGCATGATGGGGTTCGGCGTGCCGCCGCTCGTTCGGCCGGGCGCGGGCGACAATCGCTTCAAAGATCCGGAATGGGACAACAACCCGTACTTCGACTTCTGCAAGCAGGCCTATCTCCTTGCCTGCAAGTGGGCAGAGGATCAATTGGCGGCGACGCCGGACCTCGAGCCCTACGAGCGCCATCGCGCCGAGTTCTATTTGCGGCAGCTGACGAGCGCCTACTCTCCGTCAAATTTTCCCGTGACCAATCCTGAAGTCTTGCGGGAGACGATTGCGACCAACGCTCAGAACCTGCTCAACGGGGCGAACCTGCTGGCTGAGGATTTGAAGCGTTCGGGCGACCTGATGAAAATCAGCCAGACCGATCCGACCGCATTCGAACTCGGCCGCAACCTTGCGACGACGCCGGGCAAGATCGTTTTTCAGAATACGCTTTTGCAGCTCATTCAGTATGCCCCCACCACGGAGCAGGTTCGTTCCCGGCCGTTGATCATGGTGCCGCCGTGGATCAACAAATACTACATCCTCGATCTGACGTCCTCGAAGAGCCTCATCAAGTATGTGGTCGACCAGGGCTTCACGGTATTCGTCGTGTCGTGGGTCAATCCGGACGAGCACCTCGCCGATAAGACGTTCGAAGACTACGTGCTCGAAGGCATTCTGGAAGCGGTGCGCGCCGTTCAAGAGGAGACAGGCGTCGAGCAGATCAATGCGCTCGGCTATTGCGTCGGCGGCACGGCGCTTTCGACGGGCCTCGCTTACCTCGCCCAGCGCGGCGAAGAGCCTTTCAAATGCTGCTCGCTGCTGACGACTCAGGTCGACTTTTCGCTTGCCGGCGATCTCTTGCTGTTCACCGACGATACGCAGCTCGCGAGCCTCGACGCGCTGATGAACGAGCGCGGCTTTCTCGACGGTTCGCGCATGGCCAACGTCTTCAATATGATGCGGCCGCGCGACCTCATCTGGCCTTACGTGGTCAACAACTATCTCCTCGGCAAGAAGCCGTTCCCGTTCGACCTCCTGTTCTGGAACCAGGACTCGACGCGGATGGCGGCTGCCAACCACAAATATTACTTACGGGAATTCTATAACGAGAACCGGCTCGCGAAAGGCGAGATGACGCTGGGCGGCATCAAGCTCGACCTCAAAAAGATCAAGCTGCCGATTTTCTCGGTCGCAACGCGCGAGGATCATATCGCGCCGGCCGCTTCCGTCTTCCGCGGCATTCAGATGTTCGGCGGACCCGTCGAGTTCGTGCTCGCCGGTTCGGGGCATATCGCGGGCGTCGTCAATCCGCCGGAAAAAGTGAAGTACCAGTACTGGACCGGCGGCAAGGCGATGACGAACGTCGGCAGTTGGGAAGCGTCGGCCACGGAGCATCCCGGATCGTGGTGGCCGTACTGGATCGATTGGCTGTCGCAGCAGTCCGGCGGCTGGGTTCCGGCCCGCACACCGGGAGCGAAGCTCGGCATCATCGAGGATGCGCCTGGTTCCTACGTCAAGGCTCGCTAGCCTTCGATTTTGGGGCCTGCGGCGGCCGTTTCGCCGTACGCTCGCCCAACACGCGATGACGATCAGGCCAACTCGAATTCGCCTTCATAGTCGACGGGCCAGAGCACGGTAAACTCTTCGCTGTCGATTGCCCGGAATGCGACGGCGTTCACGTCGAGCTCATCGGCCGCGTCCTCGACGATCGGCTCGATCTTTTCCCAGACCTTCGCTGCATTCTTCGCGAGCAGGATGAGATTGATGACGCCTTCTCCCGGCTCGTGGCCGTCGACTTCAGCCGAGGTCGAGTTGCCTAGGGCTTCGATCAGGCGATCCTCGAGCGCGATGACCCTCTCGAGAGTGTCGTCGTCGTCGCCCTGAAACTGGAGGACAAGCTGATGGTTCATGGTTCCTTTCCTGCCGGCGTCTCAAACAGCAGTGAGCGCCTGTTCAAGATCGCCGATAATATCGTCTATATCCTCGATACCGATCGATAGCCTCACAACGTCAGGCCCCGCTCCGGCGGCTATTTGCTCGTCATCCTGTAGCTGCCGATGCGTCGTCGACGCCGGATGAATGACGAGGCTTCGCGTATCCCCGATGTTGGCCAGAAGGCTGAAGAGCTTCAACCCCGAAACCAGCTTCACGCCCGCTTCATATCCGCCTTTGACGCCGAAGGTGAAGACGGCTCCCGCACCTTTTGGACAAATCTTTTTCTGGATTTCGTGGCTCGGGCTTCCCTCAAGCCCAGCGTAGCTGACCCAGGCAATTTTGGGATGGGCATTGAGCCACTTCGCAACGGCCAGAGCGCTGTCCGACTGGCGTTGCATTCGAAGCGGCAACGTCTCAACACCGGTCAGTAAGAGGAAGGCGTTGAATGGTGAGATCGCGGGGCCGAGGTCGCGCAGTCCCAGGACGCGCGCGGCGATGGCAAAGGCCATCGGGCCGAAAGCTTCCGCTAGCTTCACGCCATTGTAGGAGGGGTTCGGGTCGACCAGCGATTTATAGCGATGGCGGCTTCCCTGCCAGTCGAAGGTTCCGCAATCGACAATGGCGCCGCCGATCGAGTTGCCATGGCCACCGATGAACTTCGTGAGGCTATGGAGGACGATATCGGCGCCAAAATCCTTGGGCTTGCAGAGATAGGGCGTAGCAAGCGTGTTATCGACGATGAAGGGAACGCCTGCCTTTTTGGCGATTGCAGCGATGGCTGGAAGATCAACGACAATTCCGCCGGGATTGGCGATGCTCTCGCAGAAGATGGCCCGCGTCCGAGGCGTGATCGCGGCGGCGATGGATGCCGGATCCTTGGCATCGGCCCATGCGACCTGCCAGCCGAACTTCTTGAACGCGTGATTGAACTGATTGACCGAGCCGCCGTAGAGCTGCCGTCCAGCCACGAACTCGTCACCCGTCTCGAGAAGCGTGTGGAACGTCAAGAGCTGCGCGGCATGCCCGGACGCGACCGCAAGTGCGGCGGAACCGTCTTCAAGCGCTGCGAGGCGTGCCTCCAACACCGATTGTGTGGGGTTCGTTATGCGGGTGTAGATGTTTCCAAACGCCTGTAGCCCGAACAGCGCCGCGGCGTGGTCGACATCGTTAAATACGTAGGATGTGGTCTGGTAGATCGGCGTTGCGCGCGCGCCGGTCGTCGGATCAGGTGTCGCCCCTGCATGAACTGCAGCAGTCGCGAATTTCTGGGTTGGCGTGGACGACATAACCTGTGGCTCCTGGTCGCGAAGTTGCCGCGAAGGAGGAGCCGAGTCAGGGCTCGCCTGTCAACTGGTTAAGCTCGTCCACACCGATTCAAAGTTTTGCGAATTGCCCGGCAATCCCGCAGTGCCACTTCTGAATGGTCCAGTTGGGGTGTTCCCCGATCCATTTCGCCATCTCGATCTGGCCGCTCGACATGCACTGCTGCGCGCTGACGCTCTCGCCCTCGAAATTCAGGGTGACATCTCTGCAACGGGACGGCTGATCAACCATGCAGACGGCGACGACAAGCTCAATCATAGGACCTCCAGGTGTAGGTCTGCCGACCGCTCGTTAAAGCGGTCCGTTTAGCCCTGGGCGGTTTCCTCGAGTCTGCTTTTTGTTCATTCCCGGGAAGAAGCGGGAAGAATAGCCAAAGTATGTAGGAAATAATGCATTGCACAAGAACACGGCTGTCGCAGTCCTTGCCTATTTTGAAGTCACGTTACATTTGTCGCGGCAATGTTGCCGAAACACCCCGCAACGCGCAGCAAATCGTATCGCATGCGCCACAGTTTTGCCTTGTCAGGATGGGCATCGCATTCGATAAGCAGCGCGAAGGCAACAATTGATTCGAATTTTGCCGGAACGACCAAGACCGATCTTGTGCGAAGTCGGGGGTCGGAGCGATGTGACCGGGGTAAAGTCGCGGGGCGGACTTGTAAGGCGGCAGATCGGCATATGATTAATCAAGGGGCTGAGGCAGCCCAAAGTGCAGCGTTCGACAGCGTACGCGCATCTCAAACACCAACCGTCGGTTGGTTTGTCCGGCGCTCGGCGCTCTGGATGGGCATCATCATCGTCGCCGTCGTGCTGGCGTGCACGCTTTACGCGCTCGCAAGCCAAGTTGGAGCCGATGACATCCGCGACGCGCCAAGTGGCACCGCGGGACCGACGCTCAAGGTTTAGCTGGCCTCAAGTTTTATCAGCTACTCATCGCTTGCAGGTCGACTTGCCTGTCGCTGGAGCGCGACACGTGCTGCGCTCCGCTTGCGATCCCTTATGCCATTTTTCGCTGCGCGCCGTTTTTCATGCCGCGTTCAGCACGGGCTTGGTATGGTGCAATCCAGTTTTGCATCTTCCTGGATGGTAGGGGGCTTTTGCTTGCAATTAGTAGTGGGTTGTTCTCACCGCATTAGACCAATTTTTGAAATAACTAATCTTTTCTCGCGCAACCGGATAAATTTGCCTGCGGGTTCATTATTGTTGCTGCGGGGCTATCACCGATACCTTGAATTTGGGCTCTTCTTACTCCAATCATCTGCGATCGGTTCGAGCCCGAGGGACGCGTCGGAATGACGGAGCAGCAAAAGAAGTTTCCAGAGTTCTATGTAACCGCTCCGCAGCCTTGTCCTTATTTGCCGGGCAGGCTTGAGCGAAAGCTCTTCACGCATTTGACCCACGACAAGCCGCCGGAGCTGGTCGACCGCCTTCTGACGACGGGATTTCGGCGCAGCCAGAACATTGCGTACGTGCCCTATTGCGAAGGCTGCCAGGCCTGCATCTCGGTGCGCGTGCTCGTCGATGAATTCCAGCCGGACCGGTCTATGCGCAGGAGCTGGAACAGAAACTCTTCGCTGATCGCACAGCGCACGGCGCCGACGCCGACGATGGAGCAGTTCAAGCTCTTCCGCGCATACATCGACGCGCGGCACAGCGACGGCGGAATGGCGGACATGACGATCCTCGACTATCGGATGATGGTCGAAGATACGGTGATCGAGACTTTCCTCACCGAATACCGGCAGAAGCCGGCGGACGCGACGGATCTCGATTTCGACTCTTGGCCGCTGAAGGCTATCGCTCTCTGCGACCGGCTCACGGACGGCATCTCGATGGTCTACAGTTTTTACGATCCCGCGGACGCCGACGCCGGCCTCGGCACCTACATGATCCTCGAGCACATCGCGTTCGCCCGACGCATCGGGCTACCGCACGTGTATCTCGGTTACTGGATCGATGGTTCGCGTAAAATGGCCTACAAAACCCGCTTCAAACCGCAGGAGCGCCTTGGGCCCGACCGGTGGGAACGCGTTGAAGGCCGCGACGAAGACTGAAGCCGAAGTTGCTATTTCGCGAGTTCGGCATCGAGTTTTTCGAACATGTAATCCCACTTCGCCGATTGCGTGTCGACCAGCATCTTCATGCGTGCGCGAAGCTCGAGCAGCAAGGCGCAGTCGGGCGATTCGGCAGCGGCGCCTTCCTGGCCCATCGACGCGATCGCGGATAGCAATTCGTCCGCCGTCTTATCGTAAACAGCCGTCTTTTCGTCTTTCACGAACGGCCTTGCCTGGACGATGAAGTCGTCGTGCGTCCAGTTGCGCTTGTCCTTGAGCTCGCGCAGCTTCTCCTGAAAGACGGGCCGGTTCTGGTTGTTCAAGTCGCGTAGGCTGCCGGATGCCACTTCGACGACAGACTCGAAATCTTCCTTGGCGCAGGTCGCCGGCGTTTCGTCTGCCCGAAGACCGGAGCAGCACGAAACGATCGCCATACCTATTCCAGCGGCGATGGCCGCCCGTCCTCTGAACCCACCCATGCCGGCAGTCGTAGCTTTGCGCACGCAAAGCGACAAGCGCCGTCAATCAACACCCTGAATTAAAAGCGCGGCCCGAATGAATTGGAGCGTGGGAAACCCTTCGGCGCCACCTTGCCCGCCTGCGCGCGCTCCCCAGCCCACTCCTTCAGTTCGCTCCAAGACAGAGTAAATTCGCGGCTCGCACTGTCGAGCCAGGTCAAGCCCGCGGATTTCTTGAAGACGCGGGCGTCGGACAGCGCGCCGTCCTTGAAGCGCTGAAGGATGACGCCTTTACCGCGCGTCATTTCGTTGACCTCGTCGAGCTTGAAGATCAGGAGCTTGCGGTTTTCACCGATGGTCGCGACGTGATCGCCCTCGACCGGAACGCAGACGCGCGCCTCCTCAGGCTCCGTGACGTTGAGGATCTGCTTGCCCTTGCGCGTGGAGGCGATGACTTCTTCCTCGGGGACGATAAATCCATAGCCGCCCGTCGACGCCACGAGCAGCTTCCGCGATGGATCGTGAACGAAGATTTCCGCGACGTCGTGGTTTTCTTCGAGCTCGATCATGAGGCGCAACGGCTCGCCGTGGCCTCGGCCGCCCGGAAGGGCGTTGGCTTCGAGAGTGAAGAACCGGCCGTTGGTCGCAAACAGGACGAGCTTATCCGTCGTGAAGGCTTTCAAGGCGCGCTTCAGTTCGTCGCCCTGCTTGAATTCGAGTTTCGACAGGTCGTCCTGATGGCCCTTGAGCGCGCGCACCCAGCCCTTTTCGGACAGGATAACCGTTACCGGTTCCTTCTCGACGAGGGCGGCCGCGAGATCGACTTCGACCTCGGGTGCGTCGTCGAACGTGGAACGGCGCTTACCGAGAGCCGTCTTCTTCGAGTATTTCTCGCGCGTCTCCTTGACCTCTGCGGCGACGTGCTCCCACTGCAGCTCTTCCGATTTCAGAAGCTGTTTCAGCTCGCGGCGCTCTTTCGAAAGCTTATCGTGCTCGGCGCGGATCTCGACTTCCTCGAGCTTCGACAGCGAACGCAGCCGCAAGTTCAGGATGGCTTCAGCCTGCACTTCGCTGAGGCTGAATTTCGAGATCAGCTTTGCTTTCGGATCGTCCTCGTAGCGGACGATGCGGATCACCTCATCGAGGTTGAGGAAGGCGATCAGATAGCCAGCGAGAACTTCGAGGCGATGCTCGATCTTCTGCAGCCGATGCGTCGAGCGGCGAACCAGAACCTCGATGCGATGCTCGAGCCACTGCCAGAGCACGTCACGCAGATTGAGCACGTTCGGGATCTGGCCGCTCGACAGCACGTTCATGTTGAGGCTGACGCGGACATCGAGCTCGGTCAGGCGGAACAGACTTTCCATAAGCAAAACGGCATCGACGGCGCGGGTCTTCGGCTCGAGGATGAGACGGATCTCTTCCGCGCTTTCATCACGCACATCGCCGAGGAGCGGCAACTTTTTCTCGCTCATCAGGTCGGCGATTTTCTCGACGAGCTTCGCCTTCTGCACGCCATAGGGAATTTCGGTGACGACGACCTGATAGCCGCCACGCGTGGTTTCTTCCTTCGTCCATCGCGCCCTGACGCGGAAGCCGCCGCGGCCCGTCTTGTAGGCTTCGAGTATCTGCTCGCGAGGCTCGACGATGACGCCGCCCGTCGGGAAATCGGGTCCCGGAATCATTTCGACGAGCTTCTCGATCGTCGCGTTCGGGTGCTTGATCAGATGCAAGACCGCCGCGCACAGCTCGTCGACGTTATGCGGCGGGATGCTTGTCGCCATGCCGACGGCGATGCCGGTAGAGCCGTTGGCGAGCAGATTCGGAAAGGCTGCCGGCAGGACGACCGGTTCTTCGACGCGGCCATCGTAGTTCGGGCGGAAGTCGACCGTGTCCTCGTCGATGCCCTCGAGGATCAGCGCCGCAGTCTCGGTCATGCGCGCTTCGGTGTACCTGCCGGCGGCCGGGTTATCGCCGTCGATGTTGCCGAAGTTTCCCTGCCCGTCGACAAGCGGATAGCGTACGGCGAAATCCTGCGCGAGGCGCGCCAGCGCGTCGTAGATCGCCATATCGCCGTGCGGATGGTAGTTACCCATCACGTCGCCGACGATCTTGGCGCACTTGATGTAGCCACCCTCGGGATTGAGCCGCAGTTCGCGCATCGCGTAGAGGATGCGGCGATGGACAGGCTTCATGCCGTCGCGCACATCCGGCAGCGCGCGGTGCATAATCGTCGACAGAGCATAAGCGAGATAACGCTCTTCGAGAGCGGTCCGGAGCTCGACTGGCTCGATCGGGCCCTCGCCCGGCAGAATCGGTTTTGTGGTCATGGCGCATCCCTACAGTGCCTCCGAGGCGCTCTCAAGTTCTGAGCGACCATGGGCGACCTTCGGTCGTGACCGCCAACAGCTAAGACGCACGCGCCGCGCCATTTGGGCGCAAGTTGGCATGCCGCAGCCGGTGCCTGGCGGCCACTGTTCCACAATGAGGGGATTTGCATCTGGACGCGACCGATGGCGCCAAGGTATTCCCGCGGCTAGATCTTCGACACCTGAAGCTCAGCAGGAACGCAATCGGTAATGGCTGCACTGGTGCCCGACCTGCCGCAGGTCGAACAGCACATCGTCGAACTCACGAATAAGGCGCGGCAAGAACAGAAACAGCCGGCTTTAAAAATCAACGCGTTGCTGGCGAATGCGGCGCGCGCCTACGCCGAGCGGGTGGCGCGCAGCGGCACGTTCTCTCATACCGCCGACGGCCGCACGCCTGCTCAACGCGCGGAAAGCGCCGGCTATAAGCATTGCGATATTGCCGAAAATCTCGCGATGGATCAGGACAGCCGGGGCTTCGACACCGGCGCTCTCGCTCTCCAAGCGGTTGCGGGCTGGATGAATTCACCACCGCACCGCGCCAACATCATGAGGGCTTCCGTCACCGAAATCGGCGTTGGCGTTGCGCGTGCGCCTGGGCCGAAGCCAAAGTTCATTGCCGTCGAACTCTTCGGACGGCCTGCGACAGAAATCTACAGCTTCAAGCTGTTCAATTTATCGAACACGGGCGTCAGCTATTCGTTCGACGGTAAGACGCGCGATTTGAAACCCAACACATCGGTTTCAATCACCGCCTGCTCTCAGGGGGAACTCGTCCTATCGAAACAAGGCGGGTGGTTTTCGAACGCGACGGAAATCGGCCGTACGCGTCCTGAGAACAAGAAGGTTTACACGCTGAAATCGACCGCCATCGGCGGGACGACGTTGGAAGTTTCCGCGCACGGGCAAACTCCTTAGCGGCCGCGGCATCTCTTCCGGCGAGGAACACTTTCGGAGCCCCAGCGTTTCTACTTATTCTTTGAAACGGGAATGAGAAACATCATGGAAGCACGCCACCTCATGATTTACCTGGGTCTAAGCACCCTGGCTGTCATTGCAGTCGTCGGCGGAGTTGCCGCGTATCAGCGCACTCAATCCGACGTGCTGGTCGATATCCCTGCCGTTCGCGTCGAAACCAACAAGGCGACTGGCGAGACGAAAGTCGATGCGCCCTTCGCGCACGTCGAAAAAGACAGCCAGGGAACGCGCGTAGAGGCGCCCGGCGTAAAAATCGACGTTCCCCGCAGCGCGCCATCGGATTAGGCGTTCAGTCGAGCCACGCTTATGAGCCGCCCGCCCAACGACGGACGGCTTTTTCTTTCGACCTAGCCGATTGTTCTCAGGATGCCGCCTTCGACACGAAGAGCCGCGCCGTTCGTGGCGGAGGCTTCCTTCGACGCGGCGTAGACGACCATATTCGCGACTTCCTCTACGGTCGCGAAGCGCTGGAGGAGCGACGCGGGCCGATGCGTCTGCACGAATGTTGCAGCCATTTCATCGGGGGTTTTGCCTGTAGCGGCGGCCATCTCGTTCAGAAATTGATCGACGCCCTCGGATCTCGTCGGGCCTGGCAGCACGGCGTTGACGGTGACATTCGTTCCGGCCGTCAGCTGAGCAAGGCCTTGCGTCAGCGAGAGCTGCGCCGTTTTCGTCACTCCGTACTGGATCATCTCCGGCGGGATATTCACGGCCGACTCCGACGATATGAAAATGATGCGGCCCCAGTTTCGTTCGAGCATGCCGGGCATGTAGGCACGCGACAAACGCACGCCCGACATCACATTCGTTTCGAAATAGCGCGACCAGTCGGCGTCTGTAATTTCGAAGAACGGCTTCGGCTCGAAGATGCCGGCATTGTTGATCAGGATGTCGACGGACGGCACCGCCTTCGCAAGCGCGTCGCAGCCCGCGGCTGTCGATACGTCGGCGGCAACTCCGGTGACGGCCGCGGCGTTGACGCTGGCGTGGATCGCCGCGATGCCTTTATCGACCGTTTCCTGCTTCCGGCCATTGACCACGACTTTCGCTCCCGCGTGCGCCAGGCCCTTTGCGATCGCGAGGCCGATGCCGCCCGTGGATCCCGTCACAACCGCCGTCATATTCGTGAGGTCTACCTTCATGGGATCAATCCAATTGTCATTGATGCAGTTTCAGGCCGGAATTTGAATAATTTCAAATGGCTTTCGTGGCGACGTGTACCCCGTGAGCTCTAGCACGGGCGAAGTTTCGGTATCACGCCGATTTACCATCACGGCGGATACGCAATCTTTGCATACATCCGCTACGGTGGACTTCGACGATCGGCCGCCCCACTTGTCTGGAGGCGTCAGCCGTTTAACGCACGCAGGTGGTCGGAGATCGAATGGCAATCGAGATCGAACGAAAATTTGTTGTACGCGACGACAGCTGGCGGCAATCGGAGATCGGTTCCGCGCCTATCGAGCAGGCCTATTTCGCGCGCACGCCGCACGTCAAGGGCCGCATCCGCATTTTTGGCGACAACGCCTACATCACATTGAAGAGCGCGGTAGGCGGACTGTCGCGCCACGAATTCGAATATAAAATACCGGAGGCCGACGCCGTCGAGATGATACGCGAGTTCAGCATCGAACCGCCCATCACGAAGGTTCGCTACGACGTCCCCTTCAAGGGCAACATCTGGACCGTCGACGTATTCGGAGGCGCGAACGACGGTTTGGTGCTTGCCGAGATCGAATTGAAGAGCGCCGATCAGTCGATCGCCCTTCCTCCGTGGATCGGTGAAGAGGTGACGAACAATCCCCGCTATGAAAATTCGAGCCTCGCCCGCACGCCATTCACGACCTGGACCAAGAACGGCTAGCCACCGGATGCGGCGGGCCAAAGGCTGCCTTCAGATGCGCAGCGCCGCTTGGCGATATGCGCTTGGCGATAGCCCCGTCCACCGGCGGAACGCGCGGGTGAAATGCGCCGGGTCAGAGTAGCCGAGCCTCAGCGCGATATCGGTCACCGCCGTTTCACTCTCCAGCAGCAACCGCTTCGCGTTGCGGCTCAGCAGATCGTCCACCAGTTCGATGAACGAGGTGCCGTGCGCGCTCAGCCGGCGTTGAAGCGACCTGGACGTCGTTCCGAGCTTGGCGGCGACCCAATCGATGCGGGGATAGCCCTCGTGCAATGCAAGCTCGGTCACCGCCGCCGTCGTCGCCAGGACGTCGCTTTGGCGGGGGCCGGGCGGCTCGCTACGGGCATCGCATTCATCCGATACCGATCCTCCCGAATAGATCGTGTTCCCGAGGAGGGACGCATCGAACTCGATCGCCGGAACGGCATGCCCGTGCGAGACATTCGCTCCGAAAATGTCTTCAAGGGGAGCGCGGGGTGAGCAGAGGGGAAGCGCCGTCATCACCACGCTCGGCCGCCATCTGGGCCCCGCATAACCGCGCACGATATCGATGGCGTATCCCAATGCGAGAAATTCGTTGTGGTGACGCCCTTCCGTCTCCGGCTCGATGAACTCGATCGACCAGCGGACGCGCGATCCGTGACGCGAGACGGTGAGGACGGTCGACGTCTGCAGCATAACGTTCAGGCCGGAGTGGGCGCGCATCATCGCTTGGCTCAGTGTCTCTGCCTTGCATACCCAAGCTCCGAACGCGCTCAGATCCTGGCTCTTCACGGCTCGGCCGAGACGCGCGCCGAAATAAGCGTCGCCGGTATCGCGGGCCGCCTTCTCGAGCAGCCGAAACTGTTCCCGGAGCGGCACAATCAATTCCCGCTGCTCGAGAATTGCGAACGGCAAATCGACCTTGCGAAGAACGCGTGCGATCGACCCGCCCTGGCATTCCATGAAAGTCGCGATCGGGCCCAGGGAACTCGCTCGTGTTACTCCTGAAAGACGAGGCGCCATGCACACTGCCCAATGCAAATTCCAACGAATTTGGCGCAAAATGGCAAGCGGGCGAATGGGCTTCAAGTCACGTTGGCGTTATGAGCGAGCATCATCGATGCGCGCATTCACGTCCTAACCAAGAAACCGGGGTGACCCATGACCACTGTCCTACAGGCGACACCCGCGATGACGGTTCCGTTCGAAGATCATATCACTTGGCATACGCTCGACGGTTTTCCGCACCTCGCCTATCACATTTGCGCAGTCGATGAGCAAAAGCGCATCGTCGATATTCTGTTCAAGTTCGACGCCAATGCCCAGATCGTGCTCCACCGGCACAGGGCCGACTACATCACGCTGACGCTCCGCGGGGAGCTGCACATTTACGACGCCAACGGCCAATTGAAGGAGATCCGCCCGACCGGGGCTTATGTTGCCGGGGCGGCGAACGGCGAGCCGCATCGCGAAGGTGGAGGTGATGAGGATGTGATCGCGTTCTTCAGCAACCGCAACATCGAAGGTGTCGTCTACGAAATTCTAGACGACAACCTCAATACGATTGCGACACTCGGCATGGAGGAGTTCAAAGCCCTCCACGCCGCGCAACGCGCTTAGTGCCAGCCGTTGTAAGGATCGTAATCGTCGGCCGGCGCCGTCGCGCCGCGAGCATACGTTCGCGCGCGCGGCGCGGCTTTTTCTGTCGCCGCTCGAGACGCCGAGGCTTTTGCATTTGACGCTACTCTGCCACCGAGCGAACGGACGACCGTCACTTCGGTGCCAACGCGCACGAGCGAAGCGAGATGCAGAACATTCTCGTTCAGCATGCGGAAGCAGCCGGACGATTCCGCCTTGCCGATCGACTTCGGGTCGTTGGTGCCATGAATTCGGTAAAGCGTATTGCCGAGATAGATGGCCTTTGCGCCGAGCGGATTGCGAATACCGCCGAGCATGCGCTCCGGCAGCTCAGGTTTTCGCCGCCGCATGTCGGCGGGCGGATACCAATCCGGCCAATCGGCAACGCGTGAGACCTTTTCCTTACCGGTCCACGTAAAGCCCTGGCGGCCGACGCCGATGGAATAGGCGTAGGCCGACGTCGCGCTCAGCACGTAGTAGAGCTTGCGCGCGCCGGTATCGATGACGATCGACCCCGGGGAATAGGGTCCGCTGAATGCCACCTGTGCCGGCGCGACGGCGCGGATGTAGGGTTTGTCGCCGCCATTCCTTCCGGGTGTCTTGCTGAGACGGGCTTCTTCGTCAGCGGAGGGTGCGGCGTCCCACGCGCCATAATCATCGCGTTGGTCATAGCGCGATGCCGGATATCGCTGATCGTTGAAGTAATCCCGATCGGTCGGTCTCGGATCGCTGTAACGAGGACCGTCGTAACGGGGGCCGGCTCGATCATCGCCGTCGTCGGGATCGCCGTTGTAACGCGGATCGTAGCGGCGCGGATCGTCATTGCGATTTCCGGCACGATTGTCGGCACGGTCGTCGGCTCTCGGCGGCCCCTCGCGACGATCGAAGTAGCGATCGTCGGAATCGCGATCGCTCTCCGCGGGATCGGTGTAGCGATCATCGTCGTCTGGCACGACTTGCAGGGGTGGACGGCGTGGACCGTCCCAAGGGTCCCACTGCTGCGCCGATACATGACTTGCACCGCCGGCTATCGCCGTTGCAGCGACGAACGCAAAAAAGAAGGCTTTCATAGAACCCCCGCGTAACTTTGCTTACCCACTGCTGGGCTTAACCACTACACAACCAACACCAACGCAGCCTGACCGTTCCATGCCTCATCGTTGGCGCTGGATGTGGTCAATCGCGTGGCGAACCGATGGCAGCGGGCGGGGCCGGATTACAAATTCCGTTACGAAACCCAGAGTTCGGGAAAGACGTTAGGTCAACGGGTGCGCAAGAATTCGCCGAGACAAGATCGCGTTCTTCGCCGCCTTGTTTTCCGGCTCGTTGCCCGGTCAGCGCGACGTTCGTCCCAGAACGTCCATCAGCTCGGCAACCTTCCGGCGCTGATCGGCCGTATCGCCGCTCTGAATGGCGTGCTCCACGCAATGGGCTACGTGATCGCGCAGCACTTCTTCCTCGACGCGGCGGAGAGCGGCCCGGACGGCGGAAATCTGCGTCACGACGTCGATGCAGTAACGCCCCTCCTCCACCATTTTGGCGAGGCCGCGAACCTGACCCTCGATGCGGCTCAGGCGCTTCAGACAGGCGGCTTTGGTTTCTTTCTCCATGTCTTGACGCATACCCCATGGGGGTATATCTGTCAATGACCAACGACGATGGTCCCGACGCCCCCGCGCGCCCGGGTTCAGCAAGGAATTGCATCATGACCGCTGACGAACCGAGGACAGAACCTAAGCAGAGCGTTCCTGCAAAGAGCTGCTGTTCGCACAATCACGCAGCGCCCACTCCCGCCGGCAACGTGAAAGATCCGGTGTGCGGCATGACCGTCGATCCGACTACGGCGAAGCATCATGCCGATCATGATGGAAAGACCTATTACTTCTGCTCCGCCGGATGCCGGACCAAGTTCGTCGCCGATCCAATCAAATATCTGAAACCGGAAACGGCGAAAGCGGAGCCCGTTTCGGAGGGCGCCATTTACACTTGCCCGATGCATCCGGAGATCAGACAGGCCGGTCCGGGCTCCTGCCCTATCTGCGGCATGGCGCTCGAGCCAGAACTCGTTACCGCCGAAGCCCAACCCAACGCCGAACTTCAGGATATGACGCGGCGGCTTTGGATTGGCGCGGCGCTCACCCTTCCCGTTTTCATCCTCGAGATGGGCAGTCATCTTTTCAATTTGCATCACATCATCAGTCCGACTGTATCGAACTGGGTGCAGTTCGCGCTCGCGACGCCCGTCGTGCTCTGGGCGGGATTCCCGTTCTTCGAGCGCGGCTGGAAATCGCTCGAGACGCGCAATCTCAACATGTTCACGCTGATCGCGCTCGGCACGGGAGTCGCGTGGATCTATAGCGTCGTCGCCACGCTGTTCCCGGGCCTCTTTCCGCCGTCGCTCCGGGGAATGGACGGCGCCGTACCCGTCTACTTCGAAGCTGCGGCAGTCATCACCGTGCTCGTTCTCGTCGGACAGGTCTTGGAACTTCGGGCCCGCGAGCAAACGAGCGGGGCTATCCGCGCCCTTCTCAATCTTGCTCCGAAGACGGCGCGGCTTCTGAAAGCCGATGGCTCGGACGAAGAGGTGCAGATCGAGGCGATTTCTGTCGGCGACCGGCTGCGCGTTCGTCCTGGTGAACGCATCGCCGTCGACGGCCGCGTCGTCGATGGCAAAAGCAACGTCGATGAATCGATGGTGACGGGCGAACCGCTTGCCGTTTCGAAAAGTGTTGGAGCGAAAGTCATCGGCGGCACGATCAACGGATCGGGCGCGCTGATCGTTCGAGCCGAAAAGGTCGGCCGCGATACGATGCTCGCGCGCATCGTGCAAATGGTCGCCGAAGCCCAGCGCAGCCGCGCGCCCATTCAGCGCCTCGCCGATCAAGTTGCCGGATGGTTCGTGCCGCTCGTCATCGCCGTTGCGGTGCTTGCGTTCGCCGCCTGGATGACGTTCGGCCCCGAACCGCGCTTCTCGTATGCGCTGGTTGCTGCCGTTTCCGTTCTGATCATCGCCTGCCCTTGCGCGCTCGGGCTCGCGACGCCGATGTCGATCATGGTCGGCGTCGGCCGTGGCGCGCAGTCCGGCGTGCTGATCAAGAATGCCGAGGCTCTCGAGCGCATGGAGAAAATCGACACGCTCGTCGTCGACAAGACCGGCACGCTCACGGAAGGCAAGCCCAAGGTGACGGCGATCCGCACTGCGTCATCGATCAGCGAGGCCGATCTGTTGCGGCTCGCGGCCAGTCTCGAGCAGGCGAGCGAGCATCCGCTCGGTGCGGCCATCGTGCTCGAAGCGCGGGATCGGAATATTGCACTATCGGATGTTCGCGATTTCGCTTCTCCATCGGGCAAAGGCGTGTCCGGCGTCATCGACAATCGCAACGTCGTCATCGGCAATCGTACGATCTTCGACGAGGCTGGTATCGATACGTCGGCTCTTGCCGCCGATGCTGACGCGCTTCGGAGCGACGGCGCGACGGCCGTCTACGTCGCGATTGACGGCAAAGCCGCGGGCATCATTGCGGTCGCCGATCCGATCAAGGCGACGACGCTGTCAGCGGTTCGCAAGCTCAAGGCCGACGGCGTGCACGTTATCATGCTTACGGGCGACAACGCGACGACCGCCAAGGCCGTCGCCGCCAAGCTCGGCATCGACGACGTTAAGGCCGACGTTTTGCCGGAGGATAAGGCGAATTTCGTTGCTGAACTCAGGCGCAAGGGTCGCGCGGTGGCGATGGCCGGCGACGGCGTCAACGATGCGCCGGCGCTCGCCGCGGCCGACGTCGGGATCGCGATGGGAACCGGCACGGACGTTGCTATCGAAAGCGCCGGCATTACCCTCGTGAAAGGCGACCTCGAAGGGATCGCACGAGCGCGGGAACTCTCGGAAGCGACGATGTCGAATATCCGGCAGAACCTGTTCTTCGCCTTCGTCTATAACGCGGCGGGCGTGCCGATTGCAGCGGGTGTCCTGTACCCGGTCTTCGGATTGCTGCTCTCCCCAATCATCGCTGCGGCGGCGATGGCGCTGTCGTCGGTGAGTGTGATCGCGAATGCGCTTCGGCTTCGCCACACCGACATTGGCTAGCCGCAATGTTTCGTCGTGATCTTCCGGCAAAGGACGCACGCGTTCAATGCATTGCCTCTCTGATCACCTCGAACGACCGCACTTCATAGTCCGGATGGAGATTGTTCAGGAACTCGAGTGGCGGCTCGTCGATTTCGGGCCGCCTCCAGCGGAGATCGAACGTCAGCAGGGTGCGCCCTGGTTCCTTGGCGTGATTTACTCCCTGAAATCGCGCTCTGAAGCCCGAGCCGCGCAAAAGCTCGTCCAAGTCGGGAAACGGAGGACGGTCGGCGGTCGACGCAACGACGAGCTGCGCCCGCTGATCGCGGGCGATGCGGATGTCGATCCAGGGAAGTGCCGCGAGCGTCAGAATAATCAAAATCGTCCCGGCCGAGCCGAGTAACAGCTGGCCACCGCCGAAGCAGATGCCGACGACGCTCACTGCCCAAATTGTTGCAGCCGTCGTGACGCCCGAGACCAAATTCTCGCGTTTCAGAATGACGCCGCCGCCGATGAAGCCAACGCCCGTGAGGATGCCGAGCGGCAGACGCATCACGTCCATGGTCGTGAACGTGTCTGGCGTCTTTCCTGCAAGACCGAGCAAGATGTTGGCTTGGCTCGTTGCGATGCAGGCGGCAAGACCGACCAGGACTGTGGTGCGCAGCCCCGCACTGTGGCTGGCACTCTCCCGGTTCAGACCGATCAAGAAGCTCGCAATCAGCGTTAGCACCAAACGCACCGTGATATCGAGGGCGGTGGGATGTAAGTGCATTTCCATCGCGGAATTCCTCCGGTCTTAAGATCGGCACGTCAGATTTCGGATGCCTGTTGCCGGCTCCAAATTCATCCGCCGTCGCGACAATCGAAATCATTAACTTCATCAGCAGCGTAAATTCGACGCCATCTTGCCGTTTGAGCCACCGTCGTTTTACCTCTCGTCGATGAGCTTCGGGCCCGCTATTTTCCACGCGTCAACAGTGTCAACAACCGGTGGATTGCCATGACACGCCACCGCCTGCTGTTTATTGCACTTCTCATCTGGGCGCTCGCGATGATCGTGCCGGACTTCGCGCGGGTAGTGCGTCCGCTTGGTTCGTTCGGATTTTACGCCGACAGCAACGGCTTGATTTACGACGTTACGGGGCCTTTCGCGAGCGAAGCCCAGTCTCCAGCCTGGCGAGCGGGCGTGCGCCCCGGAGATCGCCTCGACTTCTCGCGGATGCGCTGCATTCCCTTCGATCCGTATGTTTGCGCCAGCACGATAACGTCCGTCGGCGGCAACGAATATGTGCTGCCAGGTCGGCAGACGACCATCGACCTCTTGCCGACGGCGACTGAGGGCGCGCGGGACGTGACACTGATCGCCGAGCCGCGCCCGACGAATTGGTTCGCTCGTCTGGTTTTGATCCTCGATCAGATCGCGGGCATCGCGGTCATCCTCGGGGCCGGCTGGCTTGTCTGGACGCGGCCAAGCCGCATGACGTGGGGCTTTTTCCTCTATGTGATCTGGTACAATCCCGGGCAGGCCTACGAGTTTTATGCGCAGTTGCAGCGCTGGCCGCTTTTGCTTCTGGGGCAAAACGCACTCGGGAGCATTTCGCAAGCAGTGGGTTATGCGGGACTTCTCGTGTTCGTGATGCGGGCGCCGACCGGCTCCATCCACCCGCCATGGGAGCGGTTCGAGAGGGCCATTCTCGCGCTTACCCCCGTCGTAGCGGTCGCGCTGATGGCGGCCTATGGCAGCTCATTCGGCTTTCAAACCGAGCTTGTGAGCCGTGTGACGATCCTCTTCGGCATTATCGTCAGCATCACGGCAGTCGCTATCTTGCTGGCGAGACGGCGAACCCTTTCGCCCAAGGACAATCAGCGTCTCAGATGGGTCATGTGGGGCTGTCTGATCGGGCTGCCGGCGTTCGTCCTGGCTGATCTCAACGAGTACACGACGCTTCTGACCAACTGGAACGGGCTCGTGATGTCCGAGGACGTCGCCGGGCTGCTCTATTTGCTCAACGGCGTCTTGTGCCTCTTCGTCGTCGAAGCCGTGCGTCGCGACCGCGTCGTGAGCGTCGCGATACCGCTGCGGCGCGTCACCCTTCTGGCTCTGTTGATGAGCGTTCCGGCGCTCCTCCTCCATCAGCAGGCGGAGCATCTGCATGAGCTCGTCGAACTTCCGGGCTGGTCGTGGTTCGGCATAGGCGCACTCGTTCTCTACGTCATCGGCCGGCTGCATGAATGGTCGGTCGAGCTGGCCGACCGTTTTTTCAACCGCTCGCTCGACAAGTCGGCGAAAGCGATCGGAGAGGCGTTGTTGCGGGCGAAGACGCCAACCGAGATCGACCGGCTTCTGGCGGACGGCGTCCTGCGGGCGTTGAAACTGTCATCCGCGGCGACCTTTCGCGGCACGGACACGGCTTTTCGACGCTTCGAGAACAGTGCCGGCTGGGATGATAATGCCGTACGCGATCTCCGCATCAGCGGCGCGGCAATGGAAAATCTGCGCCAAGGCGAGGCAAGCCGTCTCGATACGACCGCCGCCACGGAAGCCGGTTTTCCGAGCGGGCTTGATTTGCCCATCCTGGCGGTTCCGGCTGCGAACCGCGTCCACTGCTATGCTGTGATGCTTTACGGTCCGCACGTGTCGGGGACCGATATCGATTCCAATGAGCGGGAAATGCTCGTGAAACTCGGCCAGCACGCCGCGGATGCCTATGCGCGCGCCGAGAATGACGAACTTCGCAAGACGATTGCGGAGCTCAAGACAGTGCCCGGCTTGCACTCTGGGCGGGCGTGACAGTCTCCAGACATGCAAAAGCCGCGATTACGCATGCGTACCCGCGGCCTTATATCATCTAACTCGTAAGCGAAACGTGGCTGCTGGTCAGACTTGTAGTCCTACCGGCAGTCGGACGTCACTTAAGCGTTCTGAATGACGCTAACGGCGATCTTGCCCGAGCGGCGATCGGTTTCCGTTTCGAAAGCGACCTTCTGGCCCTGCGAAAGGCCGCGCATGCCCGCGCGCTCAAGAGCGGTCGCGTGCACGAATACGTCGTTTCCGCCCTGGTCCGGAGCAATGAAGCCGAAGCCCTTCTGGTCGTTATAGAATTTCACGGTACCCGTGATCATAGAATGTTCCTTTTAAGCCTTAGTTTTTTGAGGCTGACGCATGCGTCAATATGATCGCCTGTGCCGGCCTCAGTTCGATTTTGGAAAGACGTCTGTGCGCTTGGCTGCGCCAGAGGCGGAGTGCCTCGCAATATCCGGCCAAAGTTCGATGAACCGTCGATAGCACGCATGAGCCCGGTTGGATACCGCTAGTTTTTAGCTTCTGATCAACTTTTTACTTCAAGCCCGGCAAAGAGTTCCGTTTGGGGGCTCTGGAACGATCCATAAAGCCTAATTGTCTATTTGGGAGTTTGATGGGTACGGGCAAGGCCGCGTGCCGCCTTTCCGCGTTGTAGCGGCCGAAAAATGGGCCGCACGCGCCCCTAAGAGACACCAGCTCAGCTGTGAGGCATCATGAACGTCGGTTTTATCGGGCTGGGGCATATGGGCTCCGGCATGGCGGCGAACCTGCTCAAGGCCGGACACGATGTCACCGTCTACAATCGGACCCGCGCGAAGTCCGACGCGCTGGCATCCAAAGGGGCGAAGGTCGCCCTGACGCCCGGGGACGCGTGCAAGGGCGACGCCGTTTTCACGATGCTCGCAAATGACAGGGCGGTCGAGGAGGTGGTTTACCAAGACCACGGCATGCTCGCGTCGTTGAGACAGGGCGCCGTCCATATTTCGTCGAGCACGATCAGCGTCGCCCTGTCGAAGAAACTCGCGGATGACCACGGCGAAAAAGGCCAGCGCTACGTTGCAGCACCCGTGTTTGGTCGTCCGGATGCGGCTGCCGCTGCAAAGATCTTTGTCGTCGCCGCAGGGAAAGGCGAAACTTTGAACAGCGTCTCTCCTCTCCTCGACGCTATTGGGCAAAGGACGTTCACGATTTCCGACCAGCCGGAAGCGGCGAACATCGTCAAACTCAGCGGCAATTTCCTCATCGCAACGGTGATTGAATCGCTTGGAGAGGCGATGGCGCTCGTCGGGAAAGCGGGCGTCGATAAGCATCAGTATCTCGAGGTTCTGACGTCGACGCTGTTCGGCGCACCAATCTACAAGACTTACGGGACGCTGCTCGCCGACGCCAAGTTCCAGCCGGCAGGCTTTGCCGCTCCGCTTGGATTGAAGGATATCGAACTTGCTTTGGCCGCGGGCCAGGAATTGCGTGTCCCTCTGCCGATAGCCAGCCTGTTGCGGGATCGCTTTCTGACATTGCTCGCCCACGGTGGCGACAATCTCGATTGGTCCGCGATCGGTGGGCTTGCCGCAAAGGACGCAGGGGGCGCATAATTTTTCTTTGCATCGCGGCGCTCAAAGCCGGATATTTTGCAACGAGAGAGATAGCGGACGCGGTCGGCGGCTATCGCAATTTTTTTTAAATTCTATTGGCCTTCGAAATTCGGAAGGGGGTCGTGCTCTTCTGATTGTCGGCTTTTCTGCTGAGGCAGTGCTTGTCCATGAGCAGGTCCATCACGATTGCAAAACCCGGCCTTCCGCCGGGCCCCAAGGGCACCCTGATTGGAGGCAACGTCTCCCAGATCGGGCCGCGCCGCGTCGATTTCTTTCTCGATCTTGCGCGGACATATGGCTCCATCGCCAGTTTTCGGGCCGGCCGGTGGCGCCTCTTTCTCGTCAGCGATCCCGAGCTTATCCAGCAGGTTCTGGTCACCGATGCGCGGCACTACGTCAAGCATTTCGGTGCTCGCGCTTTCAAGCCGATCCTCGGCAACGGTCTCGTGACGAGTGAAGGCGAGTTCTGGCTCAGCCAACGCCGGCTCATGCAGCCCGCATTCCTCAAGGCGCAAGTGCTGTCCTACGCGCCGATCATGGCCGACCTTGCGAACGCGATGGTTTCGAAATGGGCTCCCGGACGGGCCGTCGATCTCGAGTACGAATTCAGCGTACTGACAAGCGCAATCGCGCTCAAAACGCTTTTCGGCCTCGATGACCGTGGCAATCACGAAGGCGTCTATCGAAGTCTGATGGAGGCTTTCGATCTCCTGACAGTCCGGCTCGACGCGACTTTCAAATTGCCGATCTCTTTTCCTACTCCGGCCAACATCAAGATACGCCGAGCCATCGCGCGCGTCATAGATCTCATCGATGACTTCATTGCGCGGGGAAGATCTCGTCCGCTTGGCAACGACCTGCTTTCGACGATGATCATGGCCCAGCGCGAGGACGGCTCGCGGATGACCGACCAACAGCTTCGCGATGAAGCGATGACGCTCTATCTCGCCGGTTACGAAACAACGGCGCTGACCCTGACGTGGAGTTGGTATCTGCTCTCCCAGCATCCGAGCGCCGAACGGAAGCTCGCCGACGAGTGGGCCCGGGTACTCGGCGGACAAACTCCGACAGCCAATGACCTCGCAGCCCTTCCCTACACCGCGGCCGTCATCAACGAGGCGATGCGGCTCTATCCTCCCGTCTACGCCATCGGCCGCGAAGCGACGACCGACCTCGAACTCGGCGGATACCGCGTCAAGCGCGGCTATACGATCCTGATGAGCCAATGGGTCAGTCACCGCGATCCAAAATATTTTCCGGAACCGGAGCGGTTTTTGCCGGAGCGCTGGCTCGATGGGTTGGCGACGCGGCTCCCGAAATTCGCTTATTACCCGTTCGGTGGTGGCCAGCGCCTATGTATCGGAAGCCATTTCGCGACAATGGAAGCGGCGATTGTCCTTGCGGCCGTCGGGCAAAAATACCGCTTCACCATCGCTCCCGATGCGGTGATCGATATCAAGCCGCAAATCACGCTGCCGCCCAAGTACGGTATGCCGGCGACGCTCGAACTTCGTTGACGCATTCACGCAACTATCGTCATTCACAGCGCGTCAACTGATATCGCCGCGTCGACAGCCAATCGGGATTTCACACATGAGTGCAAAGGTCGTTGCAGTCACAGGCGGTGCTCAGGGCATCGGCCGTGCCGTCAGCTACGCTTTCGCAGCAGCGGGATATGCCGTCTCGATCGCCGATCCCGCTGAGGATGCCGGCGAGGAAGCGGCGGCGCATATTCGAGAGCTCGGCGCACGGTGCCTCTACGAACGCGCGGACACGTCGCAGGAGATCGACGTTCAGCGCTGGATCGCCCGGACCGTCAAAGATCTTGGTTGTCCGCATGTGCTCGTCAACAATGCGGGCATCCTCGCCAATCGGCCTTTCCTCGAACTTCCGATTGCGGAATTCGATCGCGTGCAAGCCGTCAACGTCCGGGGCACCGTGCTTTGCTCGCAGGCGGTTGCGCGAGAAATGGTGAAACACAAGCGCGGCGGCGCAATCATCAATATCTCCTCGACGCGCGCCTTCATGTCGGAGCCAGGTACAGAGGCTTATACGGCGTCGAAGGGTGCAATCTCCGCGCTCACGCACGGCATGGCGATCAGTCTCGGCCCAGCCGGCATTCGGGTGAATTCGGTAAGCCCGGGCTGGATCGAGACGAGCGACTGGCAATTCTCAGGGCGCGCGAAAGAACCTCACCATTCAAAGGCCGACAACGATCAGCACCCGGCCGGTCGTGTCGGCGTGCCCGAGGACATCGCCAAGGCGTGCCTGTTTCTTGCGGACAGCGCCGATTTCATGACCGGCCAGAACATCACGATCGACGGCGGCATGACTGTGAAGATGATCTACGCATGATTTGAGTGTCTGGGCCCAAAATCGCACCGCAATCTGGGAATATAGAATCACGCAGCGTACAGATCAGGACAGACGCTCGTGACAAACGCCATTATCGAGAACGTCTCGGATACCGCTTTTTGGGTTGCGCATTACCGAAGCATCGAGACTAGGCGGAACGACGCGCTTTTTCGCGATCCGCTCGCGGGGGTCCTTGCGGGGCACCGCGGAAAGTCCATCGCCGACGCCATGCCCCGGGGCTTCATGACGTCCTGGGTCATCGCGATCCGGACGCGCATCATCGACGATTTCATTCACGATGCCGTCGCGCAAGGCGTCGACACCGTTCTCAATCTCGGCGCGGGGCTGGACACGCGTCCGTATCGCATGGACCTCCCCTCCTCCTTTCAGTGGATCGAAGCCGACTATCCGCACGTGATTGCGTACAAGGAAGAGCGGCTCGCGGGAGAAACGCCGCGTTTCAAACTCACGCGCATCAAATGCGATCTGGCGGATGACGACGCGCGGCGGCGGCTCTTTGCCTCGACGAATGCGCAAGCCGGGAAGCTGCTTGTTTTGACCGAAGGGGTCGTTCCGTATTTGAGCCCCGAGCAGGCCGGTGCGCTCGCCGACGATCTGCGAACTCTCGATCGTGCGGCAGGTTGGATTGTCGATTTCTTTTCGCCGGAGCTGATCAAGATGCGCGAGCGGATGATGGCCGGCCGATTGAAGAATGCGCCCTTCCGATTTCAGCCCTCCGACTGGTTCGGGTTTTTCGAAGCGCGCGGCTGGCGTACAGACGAACTGCGCTATCTGGGCGAGGAAGGCGACCGCCTCGGCAGGCCGATCGAGATGCCGCTGCTCGGGAAGGCTATGGTCATCATACAAACGTTGTTCATGTCGAAGGCGCGCAGGGAGCGGTTTCGCAAAGCGGCTGGCTACGCGATGCTTAAGCCCACTTCGAATTAGGTCCGGTTTGAATTGAGGTCATAGCAAAACAAAGCCCCGGCACTGCTGCGCCGGGGCCTAGAGCGGTTCCATCGGACAACCGCACCTTCGGCTCGTCACCAAAGATATTTAAACGCCTCTCCGCAGAACGCTTGCGAGAAGGCCCACAACGATGAACACCACGGCAACCACCAGCAGCAGGTGAGCGCCGGACATCGCCGTGCCCGCTACGCCGCCGAAGCCGAGGGCAGCGGCAACGATCGCTACAATCAGAAAAACGATCGCGTAATAAATCAGATTACCACCCATGTGGTCCTCCATATCAATTTGTTCGGGGATGCAACGCGCGCCGGACTCATCGGGTTCCTTAGGCGCGAAAAAGCAATTTCTGCACCGCAATGGGGAACTTCAAACGCAATACGGGGAAAGCTTCAGCTGACGCCGCTGCAGCGCTAAAGACGGCCTGTAAAGGATCTCCGGAAATCCTCGGACGATAGCTCTTCGAGGACGGCACGCAGATCGGCTGCACGCTTATCGCCAAACGTTTTTTCGAAACGCCGTTGCGCATCGGCCCAAAGCTTGCTCGTCTGCTCGAGCTTTTTCCGGCCGGCCTTTGTCAACGTCACGTGCTTGACGCGGCGATCCTTCTTGTCGGGCACCAAGGCGACGTAGCCATCGCGGATGAGCGGCTTGAGGGTGTGACCCAGCGCCGACAAGTCCATCACGATTTCCGCCGCGAGATCGCGCAGCGCCGGATCTCCCATGATGTCGATTTGGGCCAGCAGGCCGAACTGCGTCGCGCGGAGACCGCTCGGCGCGAGTGCATCGTCATAGACCTGCCCCAGCATGCGGCTGGCGCGGCGGAGCATCGAATTATTGCACTCGCGTGTCATTTGTAACCTCGGTGAAACAATGTGGCGTAACCGCGAAAAAATTTCAAGGCATATGCCACTGTTTTTGTTTGGCTAAATCCTGCGCGGCTGTGGTGAAAGCCTGAACGGTGATAAAAATTCGCTTGATTTCCGCCCCTGCCCGCACTTAATCGCTGGCATATGCCAGTATTTATCCAGGAGATGTTTCATGCTCGGCAAAGTGACCGCGACGACCGTTGCAACGCAGACAATCGAAGGCGCGAACGGCGTTCGCTACGCCTATCGCCGGTTTGGCAATCCGAGCGACGTTCCCCTCGTTCTATTTCAGCATTTTACCGGCACGCTCGATTTCTGGGATCCGGCATTGCTCGACGCTCTCGCGGCCGAGCGCGAGGTTATCATCTTCAACAATACCGGCATCGCCTCGACCAGCGGCACCACGCCGAGCACGGTCCGGCAGATGGCGCGCGATGCGTTGACCTTCATCGACGCGCTGAAACTCAGCAAAATCGACATTCTCGGGTTTTCGCTCGGCGGTTTCATCGCGCAGGACATCGCACTTGCGCGTCCTCACCTCGTGCGTCGTCTCATTCTCGCCGGAACCGCGCCGCAGGGCGGCCCGGGGCTTCATGGTTGGCGGCAAGATATCTATAATGCTACGCATGCGGATAATCCTGGGGCCGGCACCCTGCTCTACATCATGTTCAAGCAGACGCCGACGAGCCAGGCGAAGGGCAACGAATATCTCGGCCGCTTCATGGAGCGGAAGGATCGCGACGCGCCGGGAACACTAGCGACACGCGACGCGCAATACGATGCGGTAGTGGAATGGGGCATACCGGATCACAATAAGTTGCAGCGCCTCGCAGCTATCACCCAGCCGACGTTCGTCGCGAATGGCGACGCCGATTTCATGTGTCCGACGCGCCTCACGCATCTGATGGGCGGTCTCATTCCGCACGCCCAAGTGAAGATCTACCCTGACGCCGGACACGGTTTCCTCTGGCAGCACCATGGAGAGTTCGCCGCCGACGTGAATGCGTTTCTATCAGTGTGAGGAACGCATAAAAATGAAAGCCGAGGCCAAGATGGAAACACTATCGTTCACAGGAAAGCGCATCGTCGTTCGAACACCGCGCGGCGTCGATGAGGTGCTGAACCGGCTTCGCAGCGTCATGGGAACGACCACCGTTCCCGACATCCTGGCCTTGGCGAAGGCACAGCCGAGCGAAGCGGAGTTCGCGCGGCAAACCGAAGAGCGTTTTGTTGGTGAAAGCGGCTTCATGCTGTTTCACGTCATCGATCACAGCGGCTGGCTTCCGATCTACGGTATCGAGCGGCGGTCCGTGCGTTGGATCCTCGGCAATCCGCTGTTGGCGATCACAATGATCCGTCACGACATAACTGCGGGACTTTTTGCGCCCGTCGAGCTGCTGGTGACGGATAATCCCGAAGGCGGAGGCTCGACGATAACGTACGTGCTGCCGTCGTCACTTATGGTCATCGAGGAGAACAAGCCGCTGCTTGATGCGGCGCTCGATCTCGACAAAAAGCTCGCGGCTTTAGTCGCCCACGGCGCCGCCGACTGATTTGTGCGGCGATTGCTGCGGGCATAATCGCTTCGAGTAAAACCCGATTTTCCAATCTTTTCGGGCGGATTCGGCCGACAGCAAGAAAACTGGTTAGCACGTTGAAACCATGACGCCGCGAGCTGGTTTGCTTTGAGGTTGGACAGACCGCAAAGGAGATGACGAATGAAGCTTGCGACTACGGCTGCACTTTTGGGCGCGAGCATGCTCGCGTTCACGGCGACGACGGCATCGGCCGATATCGTCTGCAACGGTGACGGCGACTGCTGGCACGTGAAGGCACGTCATACATACGCCCCGGAATTGCATCTTCGGGTGCATCCGGACGATTGGAAGTGGCGCGAGTCCGATGCTTCGCACCACAGGTGGCGCGAACATGAGGGCCACGGCTATTGGCGTGGCGGCGTGTGGGTCGACTTGTAAGATTTACGAGCTCGCCAAGCGCGCAAAATAAAATGTCATCCTCGGGGTGAGCACGAGGATGACATCAATGTTTCGTCTGCTCGCGCGAAGTTTTAGTTGCCGCTTCCGACAGCGCTCCGCGCAGCCGGCCGGAAGCGGTAGATCACAACGGAATGTTGTCGTGCTTCTTCCACGGATTTTCGAGCGTCTTGTTGCGCAGCATGTTGAGCGCGCGGCAGAGACGTTTTCTCGTTGCTGACGGTGTGATGACCTCGTCGATGTAGCCGCGCTCGGCCGCGACGAACGGATTTGCGAAGCGCTTCTTATATTCGTCGATGCGCGTCTGGATTTTCACTGGGTTGGAAAGCTCTGAGCGATAGAGAATTTCCGCAGCGCCTTTGGCGCCCATAACGGCGATTTCCGCTGTCGGCCATGCGTAGTTCACATCGCCGCGAATGTGCTTCGAACTCATGACGTCGTATGCGCCGCCGTAGGCCTTACGGGTGATGACCGTAACTTTCGGCACTGTGGCTTCAGCAAACGCAAAGAGCAGCTTGGCGCCGTGCTTGATCAAGCCGCCATATTCCTGCGCGGTTCCGGGCAGGAAGCCCGGCACATCGACGAAGGTCACGATCGGGATGTCGAAGCAGTCACAGAAGCGGACGAAGCGGGCGGCCTTTCGCGAGGCGTCGCTGTCGAGAACGCCGGCGAGGACCATCGGCTGGTTCGCGACGATACCGACGGTCGAGCCTTCCATGCGCGCGAAGCCCGTGACGATGTTCTTCGCGAACGCTTCCTGGATTTCGAAGAAATCGGCTTCGTCTACGACCTTCAGGATCAGCTCCTTGATGTCGTAGGGCTTGTTCGGATTATCCGGGATCAGCGTATCGAGCGAGTAATCAATGCGTTCCGGACTGTCGTGGGTCGGAATTTCGGGGACGCCGGCCTTGTTGCTCGACGGCAGGAAATCCATCAACCGGCGCATCTGCAGGAGCGCTTCGAGATCGTTCTCGTATGCCTTGTCGGCGATCGACGACTTCGTCGTGTGAACCTTGGCGCCGCCGAGCTCTTCCGCCGTCACGTTTTCGTTCGTCACGGTTTTGACGACGTCGGGACCGGTGACGAACATATAGCTCGTGTCTTTCACCATGAAGATGAAATCGGTCATCGCCGGCGAGTAGACGTCGCCGCCTGCGCACGGGCCCATGATCACCGAGATCTGGGGAATGACGCCTGATGCGAGAACGTTGCGCTGGAATACTTCGCCGTAACCGCCGAGGGCATCGACACCCTCTTGAATGCGGGCGCCGCCGGCGTCGAACACACCGATGATGGGCGCGCGGTTCTTCAGCGCCATATCTTGAATCTTGGTGATCTTCTTGGCGTGCGTCTCGGAGAGCGAGCCACCCATGACCGTGAAGTCCTTGGCGAAAACGTAAACGACGCGGCCGTTGATCGTGCCCCAACCCGTTACGACGCCGTCTCCCGGAACCTTGGTCTTTTCCATCCCGAATTCGGTGCAGCGGTGCTCGACGAACATGTCGAACTCTTCGAACGAGTCTTCGTCCATCAAAAGCTCGATGCGTTCGCGCGCCGTCAGCTTGCCTTTGGCGTGCTGGGCGTCGATCCGGGCGCGGCCACCGCCCAGACGGGCGTTGTCGCGACGCTTCTCAAGCTCATCGATAATGTCTTTCATGGAACCCCTGGGCTGGCTCGGGAGAAATATGCTGGAACGGCTCTCTAGCATGGCTCCGATGCAGCGCAAACGGTGAGTTGTCGCGAACCCCGGCGAGAGCTTTCGGCGGTCGCCTCAGGCCCGAAATCAGCCGTTTTTCAGGGGTGTGAGGCCGTGTCACTGGCGAGACGGCTGGCAAGATCGGCAATCTTTACCTCAACGAAGCCCGCGCCTCGGATCGGCTCAATCACGATCGCATGCCCTCGCCCGGCCGCCCAAGCCAATGTCGAGCCCACGAAGTCGGCGATCGGATCGGCGATGACGCGCTTCCCGGCCAGCTTTTTCATGTGAGCTTCTGCGTCGGAACGGGTGGAGAAGACGTGCAGCCGTTCGGCTGACCGAGGCTTCTCCGTGCCCGGCGTCAACATGGGGCTGTCCTCCCCGCCAACGTAATAGACCTCGCCTTTTTGGCGGGCGGCCGCGGCGTAGAGAGGCACGGCCTCCAACTTCAGCCGGATAATTAGGTCTCGCGGATCGATCTCGGCCTCGATCGGGTCGGAGACCCAATCGGTCCCGGCGAAGCCTTTCGCCGTCGCGATACCCGGCAGAATATCGGTCACGAAGACTTCGAGCGTGATGTCCTGAAGCTTGCTGTTGCCGGCCAGAGCCTCGGCCCAGCGCTCGGCTTCGATGGGGCTCGACCAGAAGAGCTGGACCGTGCGCCCCGAAACTTTCTGCGACGGAACGGAAGCGTTCTCTTCGTCGGCGAGGGTTAGCACGCGGCCTTCGCCCACCGCCCGGCGGATGAACCGGTCGCGTTGCGCTAGCTCTGGAATGCGCGGCGCATTGAGCATGGGTATCGGTTCCGTCGACCCGAATCAGTGTGGGAAATGTTGGCGCGAAATGCGCGTTAAGAGCAAGCCGGTCTCGCGTGCAACTCGCCGATTGCCAAACCGCGGGCAACCGGCGCGAGGCGTCCGCCCTTGATTTGTAGTCCACGAACCCATAAATAGCTTCGTTCAACAGCTTGGAGTGGCTTGGACGCGATCCGTCGGCCGAGAATCGCGTGACCGAACTACTCATTGTCCTGGGCCTCATCCTTCTCAACGGCCTTTTTGCGCTTTCCGAGCTGGCAGTCGTTTCCGCCCGCCGCCCGCGCCTTCAGGCTATGGCCAACTCAGGCCATCGCGGCGCTCACAGCGCCCTGGCGCTGTCTGCCGATCCCGGGCGCTTCCTATCCGCGGTTCAAATCGGGATCACCCTGATCGGCATCATCAACGGTGCTTATTCGGGCGAGACCTTCGGCGAATACGCATCGGAATACCTGCAAGATCTCGGACTTAGCCGAGCGGTGGCCGATCCGGTGGGGTTCGGCGTCGTTATCGCGGTGATCACCTATCTTTCGGTCATCGCCGGCGAACTGGTGCCGAAGACTTTGGCGCTCCGCAATTCTGAGGGCATCGCCTGCGCAGTTGCGCCCATCATGACGGCGTTCGCCAGTGCCGCGGGGCCGGTGGTTTGGCTGCTCGACAGGTCAACGCGGATGGTCTTTCGCGCTTTGGGACTTTCGCGAGAAAGAGAAAGCCGCGTCACCGACGAAGAGATCAAGACGTTGATCTCTGAGGCCGAAACCGCTGGCGTCCTGGAGAGCGGCGAAGGCGAACTCATCTCGGGCGTTATGCGCTTGGCTGACAGGGCTGTCATTGGCCTCATGACGCCGCGTACGGACGTCGACTGGATCGACATCCACGCGTCCGAAACCGACATCAAAGAGCGGCTGATTTCCACACCGCACTCGCGTTTGCCAGCTGGCGAAGGCTCGACCGACAAATTGATCGGCGTGGTGCAGACGCGCGAACTGCTCGCCGGTCTTCTTGCGGGCAAGGCGTTCGAGGTCGCCGCTTATATCCGCAAAGCGCCGATGATTCCCGAGTCGACGTCGGCGCTCGATGTTCTATCCGTGTTGCGGGATGCGGAAGTGCCGATGGCGCTGATCCACGACGAATATGGGGAATTCGAAGGCCTCGTGACGCCAGCCGACATTCTGGAAGCGATCGCGGGCGTATTCAAATCGGACGCGGAAGGTAATGAGCCGCATGCCGTCGAGCGCGACGACGGTTCGTGGCTCTTGTCGGGGTCGATGCCGGTCGACGAAATGGCCGATAAAATCGGTATCGAACTCCCCGAGAGCCGTTCGTACGAGACTGTCGCCGGCTTTGTGCTGGCGAAGCTGCAGCACATTCCGAAAACCGGCGAACACGTGGACATCTCCGGCTGGCGCTTCGAGGTTGTCGATCTCGACGGCCGGCGCATAGACAAGGTCCTGGCGAGCCGCTTGACACAATTGCGCCGCCGCGCGCCCTAGGACGTCGAAGCCGTCAGCTCCAGGAAGCGGATTGCGGAATCGAATTCGGCCTTGCGGCCGTGGCGTCTCGCTGCGGCTTCCTCATCCTCGCCCCAGACCGAGATCTGGTAATCTTCATCGACGTGCGCGGCTTTCCACGCGGCGTCGGGGCTCAGCCACTGCCGGAACACGGCCAGCGTTATCAATGCCGATCCAGTCAGCGTCGTCAGCACATGAAGCGCCGTCAACCGGAACGCGTCGTGCGGCAAAGCCTTCGAGAATGCGGCGAGCGAGGCTTCGGGCTGGGCAACATGCACGACGCCCGCAACGACCTCGAAATGCGCGGGAAGCGTCGTGTTCGCCCAGGCGACGATCGGGTCCCAGTGCTCGGATTGGCTTTCGAAAAGTTTCGGAGGCATCGGTGCCCGGTAACAGACGAGATCGCTTCCCGCATAAGCGGTGATGTCGGCTGCAACCGCTTCGATCGTATCGACGACCGCATCGATTGCAGTATTGGCGAAGCGCGTCAGCGGCATCTTTGCCGGATCGATAACGCCGGCCTGATCCCGCCATTCGACGGCGATGGCTTCGGCCAGCGCTCGCGTTGGAAGGGCGAGCTGCCGCTTCTTCGGCGTTTTGATCGCGCGGCCATCCAGAAGAACCTGAAATGGCGCAACGTCGCCGACGCTCACATCTTTATAGAAGCGCTTCGGGAGCGGCTTCTTGAGACTATCGGTGATGGGACCGCGGGGGCTGCCCGAAGGGCGATCCGCGCCGGACGCGCCGGCATCACCATTACCGTTCCCGGTGCTCATGCTTCGCACCTTTCAGTCGCGAGTATGTTTTCGATTGCAGTGGGCAGATCCTCGAAGCGTTCGATGATCACATGCGCACCTGCCTGCGTCAGCATGGGAACTTCGTGATAGCCCCAGGCGACACCGATCGCAGCCACTCCCGCGGCGCGCGCCATCTCCATGTCGTAAGTCGTGTCGCCGATCATAACGGTGAGATCGGGCGTCGTGCCGGTTTCAGCCATGGCGCGCAGCAGCATCGATGGATGCGGCTTCGACGGATGATCGTCCGCCGTCTGAATTGTCGAGAAGCTCTCGTGCCAGCCTTCGCGACTGAACAGCCGGTCGACGCCACGGCGTGACTTGCCGGTCGCTATCCCCAAAAGGTGATCGTCGCGCAACGCAAGTTGCGCGATCGTTTCCTTGGCGAGCGGGAACAGGATCTCGGTTTCCGACGGATCGTGCTTCAAATCGCGGAAGGCTGACTTGTAGCGCTCGGCGAGTTCGGCTCGCGTTGCGCGGTCGTGATCGGGCGCAAGAGCTGCAAACGCTTCGGGTAGCGACAAGCCGACGACCGAGAGCGTGGCGGCACGCGACGGGGCGACCAAACCTAGCGATGAGAATGCGTGATCCATCGACAGCACGATGCCAGCCTGGCTATCGACGATCGTGCCGTCGCAATCGAAAACAATGAGCTTCATGGGGGGTATTTAGCGACGCGGGGGCCGCTGTGCAACGTCAGCGATCTTCGGGCGGTATACCCCTGATTTTGGCCAAGAATTTCGCATGTGCGGCGAGGTCCACCGGCCTGTGCCTAATGACCGTGCTGGCTGGGTCCTTGCCGAGATAGTTATCACCGTTCCAGTTCACGGATGGACGGATTGGCCGGGGCGCAAAGCCGCCTCCGCAATTCGGGCAGACGTTGCTAAGGACGTTGTCCACGCACTCCGCGCAGAACGTGCATTCGTAAGAGCAAATCCGCGCTTCTGTCGCCTCGGGCGGCAACGCTCGATTGCAATGCTCACAAGCCGGTCTGAGCTCTAGCATCCGACCACCTCTACGCGACCAGCTTGCCGATCTTGGCGAACGTGCTGAGGCACATCCAAGACGCCAAGCTGGCCTCGAGCTGCTTGCTTCCTGTGATGACGAGCTTATTTGCCTCTCGAGCCTTGCCGAACGTCGTATAACCCATCCAGACCTCGGTCATCGTCCTCAGATCGGTCGACAGGTAAAGATCGACGTCGAAACCCGGATCGACCCAGCACAAATCGACGGGCTTTCCCGGCTCGACAATCAGCCACCAATTTCGCTGCGCCTCGCGTTGATCTTTGAACATGACCTGGATCGTGCTCCGCCGGCGCGGCATGGGCTTGGGATCTATGCGGCGGCGCATATCCCACATCAGAAGATTGGGATCGAGATTGGCCAATGACGTTTCGGTCTCGATCCACCTTTGCCCCCAAGCGCCGACAGCTTCGATGACAGGCCGCAGATCGCTTCCCGCCTTGGTCAAGCGATACTCAAACGTATCCGGCTCGCCCGGCACTTGAACGCGCGACACGATACCCGCGGCTTCGAGGTCTTTCAGGCGCTTCGAGAGAAGTGCAGGCGACATCCTTGGCACGCCGCGCCGCAACTCGTTGAACCGCGTCGACCCGACGACAAGCTCGCGAACAAGAACAAGAGTCCAGCGGGAGCCAAGGATCTCCGCGGCCATCGCAACAGGGCAGAACTGATTGTAGCTCGTCTCGGCCATGGGTCGCTCCCTGACGCAGCTTCGGGCGCCAAAGTACGCGAGGTGTACCCGCCACGCCAGTTCAGGATCTGTACTGGTGTGATTCAGTTCGTGAACTAGCTGCTTCGTCAGTGAACGTGAAATGTCCGGTCATGCGGCGGGACAAATCCCCAAAGCGCCGCCCAACTGAACATTCGAAAAGGAACCATTATGCCACTCATCGATATCCAGCTCATCGAAGGCGTCTTCGACAAGAGCCAGAAGCAGGCCATGATCAAGAAAATCACTGATGCGATGGTCGAAATCGAAGGTGAGGCCATGCGCGGCGTAACCTGGGTGCGCGTGCACGAGGTCGCAAGCGGAAACTGGGGCATTGGCGGCAAGGGCCTGACAACGGCGGACGTGAAAGCTCTGCAGGCTCAAGAGAGATGACGGCGTCGAGGCTCCAGGCAGCAAACCAAGCGTCCGGAGCCTCGCATGCTTTTCGATTTACTCGAACTTCTGCGCGTCGAACCCGAGAAGGTCCCACGTCCTCTGCATATGCTCGGGGAGAGGCGCGGTGACGTCGATCGTTCCGCCTCTCGGATGCGGAATGACGAGACGGCGGGCATGCAGGTGAAGTTTCTTATCCATATTTTCCGCCGGCATATCCACGTCGCCTTCGTACTTGTTGTCGCCGACGATCGGATGGCCGATGAGATGCATATGCGCGCGCAATTGGTGTTGTCGGCCAGTCACGGGTTTCAACGAAACCCAGGATGCTTTCCGCGCGGCGCGATCGATGACCGAATAGTGCGTCGTCGCGTGCATCGCGACTTCCTGCTCGCCGGGGCGCGCCTTGCGAACCTTGTCGCCGTCGGGGCCTGAGGCCTTCACCAGCGCGGCTTCGATTTTTCCCTGGGGCGGCTTCGGCACGCCCTTCACGAGCGCCCAATACGTTTTCGCTGCGGAGCGCGTCTGGAATGTGCGCCCGAGCTTCGCTGCGATGTCGCGCGATTTCGCAACGAGCAGCACACCCGTCGTATCGCGGTCGAGGCGATGGACGAGGCGCGGGCGTTCGCCGCCGAAACGGTCCGCCATGCCTTCGAGCATTCCGTCGATGTGCTTCTTCGTGCCGGTGCCGCCTTGCACGGGCAAGCCGAACACCTTGTTGAGAACGAGCACATGCTCGTCCTCGAAGATGATCATCTTCTCGATGATGTCACGGTCGCCCTTGGAGACGCCCGGAGGCGCCCGCAATCCGGTTACCTGTTTCTTGGGCTGGCGGACGACGGCGGGCACGCGGATTTCCGATCCGGAGCGCACGCGGTCGTTGGCTTGGGCGCGTTTGGAATCGATGCGAATTTGGCCGGAGCGCAAAAGCTTTTGCAGATACGTGTAGCCGACTTCCGGGAAGTGCACGCGGAACCAGCGGTCGAGGCGCATATCGTCCTCGCTATCGGCGACGCGCAGTGTCTCGACCTTGGCAGATGCAGTGGTCATGCGAGCACCCATCGTGCTGTCGCAAGTCCGGCGAAAATCGCAAACAGGCTCAAAACCACGGACGCCAGAACATAGCCGAACGCTGCGGTCATGGTGCCCCGTTGATAGAGCGTCGCGAACTCGAGCGAGAACGCGGAGAATGTCGTGAATCCGCCGAGGATGCCGGTGGCGAGGAAAGTTCGCATCTCGTTCGAGGCATCGAAACGGAGCGCAAGCGTCTCGATCAGCGCGCCCATCAGGAACGAGCCGACGATGTTGATCGTCAGCGTCGCCCATGGAAATTCGATCAGGCCCGCGTGGGCGAACACCCGATTAATCAAAAATCGAAAGCCAGTGCCTATCGCACCGCCTGCCGAAGCAAGAAGCAGTAATCTCATACGGAATCCCAATAACAGATAAGGGTCCGTATAGCTCTGATGGTTTCGCATAGGAAGAGCGGCATCCTGGACGGGGTTAAACCGCATATCCCGAAAGATGGCCGATAGCGGCGGTCAAGGCCATCGCCAGGGCGCCCCAGAACGTGACGCGGGCGGTGGCGCGCCAAACATTTGCGCCGCCGATGCGGGCTCCGACCACGCCCAGCGCCGCAAGGCATATGAGCGAGGCGACGGTTACAATCAGCGTCACGCGGCCGCCGGATGCGGCAATCGCGGCCAGCAGCGGCACTGAAGCGCCAACAGCGAATGACGTCGCCGAGGCAAGGGCAGCGGTGATCGGGCGGGCGACCGTCATTTCTGAAATACCAAGCTCCTCGCGCGCATGGGTGCCGAGGGCATCGTGGGCCATGAGCTGCTTGGCAACCTGGCGGGCGAGCGCAGGCTCGACGCCGCGTTTTGCGTAGATATCGGCGAGTTCTTGCAGTTCAAATTCCGGCTGTTCGACAAGCTCCTTGCGTTCGCGCGCGAGGTCGGCTCCTTCGGCATCGGCCTGTGAGCTGACGGATACGTACTCGCCGGCCGCCATCGAGAGAGCGCCCGCGACGAGCCCGGCGATGCCCGCAATTACAATCGCTTTGGGCGAGGAATCGGCTGCCGCGACGCCAGCTATCAAGCTGGCGGTCGAGAGTATGCCGTCGTTCGCGCCGAGCACGGCCGCGCGAAGCCAGTTCATTCGTTCGACGACGTGCTGTTCGGCTACGGCCACGGCTTGCTTCGCTTCCATTTCCGAGTCCAGGGCTTTGGATTACGTGCGGGTGTGGGGGCCGCACCATCCCGGCAAATAGGCGGCATCGGGACTCTTGGCGAATTCGAGGGATTTCTGCAATGCCGTTTCGAAATCGTCTTTTGCCGTCTTGGCGTCGACCCGGCGGCGCAGCGCGTCGGCCCAGAGAAATTCGCTGAAGGGCGTCGTATCCTTGGCGTAGCCACCCGCGAACCGCAGCTCGCCCGCCAAACTGCGATAGGGATCGTCTACGAGATCGGCAACGCTTTTGGGTAGAGCCGTGCGGGGTTGGCGCTGGCCGTCGGCATCGAAGGGATGCATCCAGCCCCGATTGTCCATGAACGTCCAAAACTCATCCTTCTCAAGTGCGCGGAGATCGGCGACCGGCGAGATCAGAATCTGCTCGACCTTTTCTTCGTACAGGGCGCGCGCAAGATGGTGATGATCGACGACGTAGTAGCGGCCTTTAGGCCCGCGAACGACGGGGATCATGTGACGGCCGAGAAATTGGCCCGACTTCGTTGGCGCGAGGCCGCGCCAGTCCTGACGCTTTTGCTCCACCTCCCGCATACCGACGGTCATTTGCGTTGGACGAAGTTCGGAGATTGTAATGGGGTGGAGCGTCGGCGCCGGGGATTGAGACGCGGTCGTGGAATCTGCTTGAGCCATCTTGACCATCCAGAATGCAGCCGGAAGTGAAGCTTCGACGAAAAACGTATTATAAGAAAATCACAGGCAGATATCGCCCAGTCCTTTGCTTGTAGCGGAATTCGACCGCTAACGGACTTACCAAAACTTAAAGATCGACCTCAAATCTCGGGCCGATGGAACGCTTCATCGGGTTTTTAATTATTTGTTCCGTTCGGCTCTGAGCTTCGCCCAGTAGTCGAGACGCTTCTTGATCTCGCGCTCAAAACCGCGTTCGGGCGGATCGTAATACTGCGGGCGCTTCCGGAACTCGTCAGGAAAATAGTTCTGGCCCGAGAAGGCGTCCGGCTGATCGTGATCGTAAAGGTAGTCGGAGCCGTAGCCCTCCTCCTCCATCAGCTTCGTCGGCGCATTCAGGATCGTCTTTGGCGGCGCCAGCGAGCCGTGCTCCTTCGCCGCCCGCATCGCAGCTTTGAAGGCGACATAGTTGGCGTTCGATTTCGGCGCCGTCGCTACGTAGATGACCGCTTCGGCCAATGCCAGCTCGCCCTCGGGGCTGCCGAGAAAATCGAAAGCGTCCTTTGCCGCATTGCAGACGACGAGCGCCTGCGGATCTGCAAGGCCGATGTCCTCGACCGCCATGCGCACCAAGCGGCGGGCGAGAAAGAGACGGTCTTCGCCGCCATCGAGCATGCGGCAAAAATAGTAGAGGGCGGCATCCGGATCTGATCCGCGCACGGCCTTATGCAAAGCCGAGATCAGATTGTAGTGGCCTTCGCGCGACTTATCGTAAAGCGGAGCGCGGCGCTGCACGAGCTTGACCAAGGCTTCGCGGTCGAGCGGCTTGGCCTTCGCCGGTGCGGCGGCGAATACGTCCTCGACGAGATTGAGAATGGCGCGGCCGTCGCCGTCCGCCATGCCTTTCAGCGCGTCTCGGGCATCGTCGTTCAGAGGGAGCGGGCGGCCAACCTCGGTCTCGGCGCGAGACAGGATCGTCTCGAGGTTCGCATCATCGAGCCTGTTCAGCACCAGGACGTTGGCGCGCGACAGAACAGCGGCGTTGAGTTCGAACGACGGGTTTTCCGTCGTTGCGCCGACGAGCGTGATCGTGCCGTCTTCCATGTACGGCAGGAAGCTGTCCTGCTGCGAGCGGTTGAAGCGATGGATCTCGTCAATGAAGAGCAGCGTGCCTTTGCCCTGCTCGCGCATCATCTTGGCGCGCTCGAACGCTTTGCGAAGATCGGCGACGCCCGAAAAGATCGCGGAAAGCTGCTCGAATGCGAGCTTTGTTTCGTTGGCCAGAAGGCGGGCGATCGTCGTCTTGCCGGAACCCGGCGGTCCCCAGAAAATGAGGCTCGGGACGCGGCCGCTTTTCAGCATGCGCGTCAGCGTGCCGTCGGGCCCGACGATGTGGTCCTGGCCGACGACCTCTGCGAGCGTTTTCGGGCGCAGCCGGTCGGCAAGCGGACGCGGCGCGCTTTTTTCAAGTCCGGCAGCTTCGAAGAGATTGGCCATGCGGGGTTTATATATGGCCGCCGGGCCGCCGTCCAAATGGCAAAGCTGTCGCTCCACCACGGATCAAACCGTCCTAATCGCGCACTGCGACGTTGACGGTCTTTGCGGGGCCGGAGCTCGAGCCGGAGAGGTCCGTTACCTGGACGTTGAACCGGGCCTTCTGAGCATCCGAGCCGTCGTGCGCGAAATAGACGACGCCCCTCTCCAGGTCGGCCTGGGAGAAGGAGCTGACCGGAAGCTTCGGGTTGCTCGACAGCGCCAGATAGCCGCCGGCGGCGTTCGAGATTTGAAAATGCAGATCCTCGGGCTTGTCGTCCGGATCGAGGGCGTTGAGGTCGGCCGTCGTGATACGGACCGCGCCGCCCTTCGGAACGGTGAGATCCAGGTCGCCGCCGATCGTCGGGGGAATGTTACGCACGTGTGCGGATAGCTCGCCGCCCTCTTCCATCGACAGGCGGCCGTATTTAATTTTTCCGGCGGCGTGGCCTGTGCTCTTGATCTGGATGAGTTGCTGAACCCGCACATCGCCTTGGATGTGCCCGCGGATTTCGGCGGTGTCGGAATTGACGGTTCCGAAGAGCTGGCCGCCTTCCTGTACAACGACTTCGGACGCGGAAACCTTGCCCTCGACGTAGCCCCAGATTTCGACTTTCTGGCCGCCGCTCTTGACCTCACCCTTGAGGACAGCGCCCTCGCCGATGATCAGCACACCACGATTATCGGCCATCGGCGAACCCCCGTTACGCAAACTACTCTTTATCGCGGCATCGCCGCCCGGGCACCGTCGGCCATGAATTTGTCAGCTTATCGACGGACCGGGCCGTCGATAAGCCACACGGTTAACGAAACCTTACCGTGACGAGGGTTCTGTTCGGCACTTTCAGGCAGCGCACTTGTTTCAGCCGGGCACCTGGAGCTGCAGGACGCGCTCGCCGCGTTTGACCGAGATTTGCCATAGCCGTTTGCGGGTCGAGAGGGCCTTTTCCGCTTCGTCGACGTTGGCGATCTGATCCGTGCCGATTGCGGCGATGATGTCGCCCGGCTTGAAGCCGAACGTCTGGGCGGTCGATCCATCGCGCACGGAAGTGACGACAACGCCCTCCGACTGGTCGATCCCCAATTCGTCGGCGACCGACGGCAGGATATTCGAGATTCTCGCGCCATCGAGCGGATGATTGCCCGACAGGTTTTTCGCGTCGTCCTTGCCGGGCTTCGGCGCGCCGACGAGCGGCAGATTGACATCGACCGGCTTGTTGCTGCGCAGGACGGTCAGGCGGGCGCTCTGGCCAATGCCTTTCGTGGTGAGGCGATAGTAGACGCCGCGCGCGTCGACCACTTCGACGCCGTCGACGGCGGTGATGACGTCGCCCGCTTCCAGGCCGGCGTCGGCTGCAGGGCCCTTATCGTAAAGGCGGGTTACGACGGCGCCGGAAACGCGGTTGAGGCCGAGGCCTTGGGCGATGTCGTGGGACATGGCTTCGAGCTTCGCGCCGATCCACGGCCTTTCGACTTTCCGGCCTCCGGCTGCGCTGTCCGCGTAGAGGCGTACCAGGTTCGACGGGATCGCGAAGCCGATGCCGACGGAGCCACCCGATTGCGAATAGATCATCGTATTGATGCCGACGAGGCGGCCCGACATATCAACGAGCGCTCCGCCCGAGTTGCCCGGGTTGATGGCGGCGTCGGTCTGAATGAAGACTTGGCTATCGGATTGTCCAACCTCGGAGCGCGACAACGCCGATACGATGCCGCTCGTCACAGTCTGGCCGACGCCGAACGGGTTGCCGATCGCCAGCACCAGATCGCCGACCTCGAGGCTGTCGGAATCGTCGAAGCGAAGATAGGGGAAGCTTCCTTCAGCGCCGTCGATCTTCAGGACGGCAATGTCGGCTTTCTCGTCTTGAGCGATAACCTTTGCATCGAACTCGCGCTTGTCTGCCAGCGCGACGCGAATCGCCGTATCGCCGCCGCCCTTGATCACGTGGGTATTGGTTACGATCAGGCCCTCGGGACTGACGATGACGCCGGAGCCCAGAGAACTCATCACCCTTTCCGACGGACGGCCTAGCGCCCTGCCGAAGAACTGACGGAAAAAGGGATCGTTGGCGAACGGGGAGTCGAACGTCTGGACGCGGGTTCGGACATAGACGTTGACAACTGCGGGCGCCGCTTTTTTCACGATCGGTGAAAAAGAATACTGCGCGGCTTCGCGCGAGGGTGGCGGCAGCTTCTCCTGGGCAAAGGAGACCTCGGCCGGACTGAAGAGCTTCGGCGCGACACTCAGGCCCAAGATGGCTGCGGCGCAAACCAGAACGAGGTTTTTCATAGTCATCGATGAGTTCTTCCAGGTGGGAAACGTGGTGGTCAAATATCGCGCGGCCCTGATCTAGTTCAATCAGCCGGGAGAAATATGTCCGGGAGCCCGGCTAGATCAACTTGAGTTCTCGTAATGATCGGATCGCGGCCGTTGCGGCCTCGTCCGCAGGTCGCAGGTCGAGGCCAAGGCCCTTCCTTGCATTCTCGTTGCTGTAAGCCTTTTGCTCGCCGAGCTCGGGGAGAACTGTTCGCATCCTTTTGTCGACGGTGGAAAGGGCCCGCACGGCGAAATCGGGAAGCTCGAACTTCGGGACCTTGGAGGCGAGATCCGGCAACTCGCGCGCCACGATCCGGCCAAGCCCGTAAAGGCTCATCTGCCCTTCTCCGATCAGATAGCGGTTGCCCTCCGCCTCCGGCGTCAGTGCGCCTTTGACGTGCGCTGCGGCCACATCCCGCACGTCGGCAACCGGGAAACTGATCCTCGGGACGGCCGGATAGAGGCCCCGCGCCATGACGCGATAAAGCTCGTGCGACGTTGAAAGATCGCCGTCGAGCGCGGGCCCCTGCACGAAGCTCGGATTGATGACGACGAGCCCGGGGGCGCCAGGCTCGGATTCTGTGAAATCCCAAGCCGCTTTTTCGGCGATCGTCTTAGACTTTATGTAGGGCGTGAGATCGCGGCGCGTTTCATCCGTGACGTCGGCTTCCGAATAGATGTGCCCCTTGGGAACATCACTCGGATAGAAGATCGCAACCGTCGAAGAGGTCAGAACCACGCGCCGGACGGCGCCTCGCGTCGCGGCCTTCAACACGCGCAAGGTTCCGTCGACTGCCGGACGGATCACCTCTTCCGGATCGCTCGGCTGGGCGATCGGAAACGGCGACGCCGTATGAACGACGATTTCGCTGCCGGCGACGGCTTCATCCCAGCCGCCGTCCACTGAAAGGTCGGCAACGATAAATGACACCTTCTCGGGATCGCAGCCGAGCTTGGCCACCGCGCGACGGACTTCGTCCGCCTTCTCCATGCTCCGAAGCGTTCCCCGAACCGCGAAGCCGCGCCGCAGGAATTCGGCGATCGTATATTTGGCGATGAGGCCGCTTGCGCCGGTGACGACGACCGGAGGATTTGCTGCCATCCGCAAGACACCTATCGGCCGCCGGTGCGCCCCGTGCGCTCCGATCTATCGGATAATGTTGCAGAATGCGCCCGAATGGCAAGGGCAACAAAATGGCCCTGGAATTTCGGTTTCAGGCGCTGCCCTGCCCGGGACGCAACCCCGGCGGGAGCGCGTCACACGCCTGCAATAACAGGGGTCTTAGTGTGCGCCTCAGCTGAAGAGGGCACATCGTTGCGCGCATCGCCTGCAGACTAAATCCCGCGCCTGCGATCCGATCGCGCCAGAGCCCTCAAAGCAAAACCCCGGCGCTTTCCAGCGCCGGGGTTTTTAAAACTGGGACGAGCTTACGAAGCTCAGTTTGAAGCGGCCTGCTCGGCGAGCATCGCTTCGTGACGAGCCTTGTCCTCGGCGCCCTTCACGCTCTCGTCGCGATCGACGAGTTCTATGACGGCGCGGGGCGAGTTATCGCCGTAACGGAAACCGGCTTTCAGCACGCGCGTATAGCCGCCGTTGCGGTCTTTGTAACGCGGTCCGAGAATGTCGAAGAGCTTCTTGACCATGTCTTCATCGCGGAGACGGGCAATTGCCAAACGGCGCGAGTTCAAGTCGCCGCGCTTCGCGAGCGTGATGTACTTGTCGACGACGCGCTTCAGGTCTTTCGCCTTCGGCAGCGTGGTGACGATCTGCTCGTGCTTGATGAGAGCTGCGGCCATGTTCGAGAACATTGCCTGACGGTGACCGACGTGACGGCCGAAGCGGCGGCCAAGCTTCTTGTGTCGCATAGTGTCTTCTTCCTTACATTGTTGGCCCGCGGCACATGCCGCAAGGCTTGTATTGACCGTCGGCCTTCGCCATCCGGTTCGGCGCGGGAGGTTCTATGGCCTCACCTTCGCCTGTCTTTGATTGCGCTCGGCGACTCTCGTTCCGAGAGCCGGCCGCCGAGCGCAGCCATTCTTAGTTTGCGTTCGGCTTAGTTTGCGTTCGGTGTCTCTCGTTCCGAGAGTTAGCCGCCGAGCGCGGTAGTACTTAGTTTGCGGCTAGCGACTCTCCTCCGGAGAGCCGGCCGCTAGGCCCGGTAGTGCTTCAGTACTGGTCTTCGAAGCGCTTCGCCAGCTCGTCGATGTTGTCCGGCGGCCAGTTCGGCACTTCCATGCCGAGGTGAAGACCCATCGTCGCCAGGACTTCCTTGATCTCGTTCAGCGACTTCCGGCCGAAGTTCGGCGTGCGAAGCATCTCGGCTTCGGTCTTCTGAATGAGATCGCCGATGTAGACGATGTTGTCGTTCTTCAGGCAGTTCGCGGAGCGAACCGAAAGCTCGAGCTCGTCGACCTTCTTGAGCAGCGCGGCGTTGAACGCGAGCTCCGGATGACGCTGCTCTTCCTGTGCCTTCTTCGGCTCTTCAAAGTTAATGAAGACCGCGAGCTGATCCTGGAGAATACGGGCTGCGAGAGCGACCGCGTCCTCAGGACGGATCGAGCCATCCGTTTCAACAACCATCGTCAGCTTATCGTAGTCGAGGATCTGACCTTCGCGGGTGTTCTCGACCTTGTAGGAGACCTTCTTGACCGGCGAATAGAGGCTGTCGACCGGGATCAGGCCGATCGGCGCGTCCTCGGGACGATTGCGGTCGGAGGCAACGTAGCCCTTACCGATGTCGGACGTGAACTCCATGCGGATCGCTGCGCCCTGGTCGAGGTGGCAGATCACGTGCTCGGGGTTCAGAACTTCAACTTCGGATGATGCTTCGATGTCGCCGGCGGTGACGGGGCCTGCGCCTTCCTTCTTCAGGACCATGCGCTTCACGCCTTCCGAATGGATGCGGAGCGCAATTTCCTTGATGTTGAGGATGATGTTCGTCACGTCCTCGCGGACGCCCGGAACGGACGAGAACTCATGCAGCACGCCGTCGATCTGCACGGTCTTGATGGCGGCGCCCTGAAGCGACGACAGCAGCACGCGGCGCAGCGCGTTTCCGAGCGTCATGCCGAAGCCGCGCTCAAGGGGTTCTGCTACAACGGTCGCGATGCGTGAGCGGTCGCGGCCGGACTGAATTTCAAGCTTCGACGGCTTGATCAGATCTTGCCAGTTCTTCTGGAGAACATTCACGAGAAACCTCGTTAGTTTTGCGCGGACGGGGGAGCGGGCCGCGGAATCTCTTGGCGGTACTTATTCACAAGTGGCAGCGCGCCGAGCGGTCCCGGCGCGCGCAAAATTTCGTTTATACGCGGCGGCGCTTGCGCGGGCGGCAGCCGTTGTGCGGGATCGGCGTCACGTCGCGGATCGAGGTGATCTGGAAGCCGACAGCCTGGAGCGCGCGGAGTGCCGATTCACGACCCGAACCCGGACCGCAAACCTCGACCTCGAGTACCTTCATGCCGTGCTCCTGGGCCTTCTTGCCGGCATCTTCGGCGGCCATCTGAGCGGCATACGGCGTCGACTTGCGCGAGCCCTTGAAGCCCTTGGTGCCCGAAGACGACCATGCGATCGTGTTGCCCTGGGCGTCCGTGATGGTGATCATCGTGTTGTTGAACGACGCGTTGACGTGTGCGACGCCCGACGTGATGTTCTTCTTCTCGCGCTTCTTAACTTTGCCGCGTGCTGCCGCTGCTTCCTTGGCCATTACCGTCGTTGCTCCATGCCTCGTTCAAGCGGAGGCGTAAATCGTTGAGCGCGCCAGATGGCGCGCATGAAATCCGTTGGTGACGAACTACTTCGTCGCCTTCTTCTTGCCTGCAATCGGAACAGCCTTGCCCTTGCGGGTGCGAGCGTTCGTGTGGGTGCGCTGACCGCGTACGGGCAGGCCCTTGCGGTGACGGAGGCCGCGGTAGCAACCGAGGTCCATCAGACGCTTGATGTTCGTCTGGACTTCGCGGCGAAGGTCGCCCTCAACCGTGTAGTCGCGGTCGATCGCTTCACGGATCTGCAGAACCTCGGCGTCGGTCAGCTGGCTGACGCGGCGATCGGCCGGAATGCTGCACTTCTCGCAAATCTCTTTCGAGAATTTCGGGCCAATGCCGTGGATGTAACGAAGCGCGATCTCGACGCGCTTACCCGTTGGAATGTTGACGCCTGCGATGCGGGCCACTTTAGTCTCCTGCCTTTAAATCTCGAGCCGATTAACGATGCCGTTTTTGACGAATTCTCAAGTGCAAATAGGCGCAACGACCGCAGTACCGGGGTTTCGTTCCCTGGTCCGGATCAAGTTGAGCCCTAAAAGAAAGTTGTGTCTTCTACCTCGGGTCATCCCTTCCGTCAATCCGTGCTTCTTTGTGTCACGCATGCTGGAAATGATTCAAAACTTCGCCGATCTGCTGGCTGACTTCGGCGATCGGCGCCATGCCGTTCACCGTTTTCAGCAACCGATGAGCATAATAGAAGCCAATCAACGGCGCCGTTTCGCGGTAGTAGGCGATCAGGCGCGTTTTCAGGGCTTCGGGGTTGTCGTCGGCCCGAACGGTGCCGCCGGCCGCGATCGTCTCCCGGGCGCGACATTCTATCCGCTCGATGAGCTTGGTATCGTCAACCTTGAGTTCGATGACGCAATCGATGTGGCGGCCCTTGGATTTCAAAAGGTCGTCGAGCGCGTCGGCCTGGGCCAGCGTGCGCGGAAACCCGTCAAGAATGAATCCCTTGACGCAATCGGGCTCGGAAATCCGGTCGGCGATGATGCCGATGACGATCTCGTCGCTGACGAGACCGCCTTCAGCCATGATCTTCTTCGCCTTGAGGCCGACCGGCGAACCCGCCTTAACGGCGGCGCGCAGCATGTCGCCGGTTGAAAGCTGCGGCAGTCCGAGGCGCTCGGAGATCAGCTGAGACTGTGTACCCTTGCCCGCCCCCGGCGGTCCAAGCAGCATCAGGATCATCGACGCGCTCCGCGAAGCTTAGCCTTCTTGATCAAGCCCTCATACTGCTGAGCGATGAGGTGGCTTTGTACTTGGGCGACGGTGTCCATCGTGACGCTGACGGCGATAAGGAGCGAGGTGCCGCCGAAGTAGAGCGGAATACCGGCATACGACGTCAGGATCTCGGGCAGTACGCAGACCGCGGCCAGATAGAGAGCGCCGACGACGGTGATGCGGGTCAAGACATAGTCGATATACTCGGCCGTCTTTTCGCCCGGACGGATACCGGGAAGGAAGCCGCCGTACTTACGGAGATTATCCGCTGTCTCCTTGGGGTTGATCACAACCGCCGTGTAGAAGAACGCGAAGAACAGGATCAATAGCGCGTAGACGAGCATGTGGAGCGGCTGGCCGCTACCAAGTGCTGCGACCGCAGTGTTCAGCCATTCCGGTCCCTGCCCTGCCGTGAACTGCGCGGCCGTGATCGGCAGCAGGAGGAGCGAGGATGCGAAGATCGGCGGAATGACGCCCGAGGAGTTGAGCTTCAGCGGCAAATGCGAGGCTTCGCCCTGGAACATCTTGTTCCCGACTTGTCGCTTCGGATACTGGACCAACAGGCGTCTTTGCGCGCGCTCGAAGAACACGATCGCGGCGACGACGGCCAAAGCCAACGTCAGGAAGAACACGAGAATTCCAGGCGAGATCGAGCCGGTGCGCGACAGCTCAAAGAGCTGCACCAACGCTCCGGGAAGTCCCGCGACGATGCCGGCGAAGATGATCAGCGATGTGCCGTTGCCGACGCCGCGCTGCGTGATCTGCTCGCCGAGCCACATCAGGAAGACGGTGCCGCCGACGAGCGTGATGACCGTCGTCAAGCGGAAGAACATGCCCGGGTCCAGAACGACGGTGCCGGCCGCGTTTCGCGAACCTTCGAGACCGACGGCGATGCCATAAGCCTGGAGTGCCGCGAGAACGACCGTCAGATACCGCGTATACTGGTTGATCTGTTTGCGGCCGGCCTCGCCTTCCTTCTTCAAAGCTTCGAGCTTCGGCGAGATCGAGCTCATCAACTGCATGATGATCGACGCCGAGATGTACGGCATGATGTTCAGCGCGAAAATCGCCAAACGCTCGAGGGCGCCACCCGAGAACATGTTGAACATGCCCAGGATGCCGCCGGCTTGTGACTTGAAGGTTTCGGCGAATGCCGCCGGATTGATGCCGGGCAGCGGAATGAACGTGCCGAGACGGAAAACGATCAGCGCGCCAAGCGTGAACCATAGGCGCCGCTTCAAATCCTCCGCCTTGGCGAAGGCTGAGAAGTTCAGATTCGAAGCAAGCTGCTCAGCAGCGGAAGCCATTGGTCTCTTCTCCTAACCGTTGCGACCGCGCCAAAAAGCGCTATCGCAACCTGGGCCCGGATAGCGCCGTTTCCGGCGCCTTCCGGCCTCGAACGCCCGACTAGGCCGGTCCCCCAAGCCCGATCGACCGCCCGCTTTTATTCCTCTGACTTCGCGGCGCCGGCAGGCTTCTTGCCCTTCGCGGCCTTCTTGTCAGCCGACTTCTTGCGCTTTTCTTCGTCTGCGGCGAGAACTTTGCGCTCGATCACGGTGACGCTGCCGCCGGCCTTCTCGATCGCTTCCTTAGCCTTTGCAGACGCGTGATTGACGGTGATCGAGATCTTGGACTTGATCTCGCCGTCGCCGAGGAGGCGAAGGCCGTCTTTTGCACGGCGTACGATGCCAGCTTCGATCAGCGACGCCAGGTCGACAGGCTTCGAGCCATCGAGGCGCTTGTCCTCGATCGCCTGCTGCAGTGAGCCGACATTGATCTCGTTGAAATGCTCAGGGCGCCACTTGTTGAAGCCGCGCTTCGGCAGACGACGATGCAAGGGCATCTGACCGCCTTCGAAGCCGCCGATCGCGACGCCTGTACGAGCCGTCTGGCCCTTGCCGCCGCGGCCACCCATCTTGCCCATACCCGAGCCGATGCCGCGACCGATGCGGACGCGGGTCTTCTTGGCGCCTGGGTTATCTTTAATGCCGTTCAGCCGCATGGTGCTTATTTCCCTTCTTCGACCTGAACGAGATGCTGAACTTTTTTCAGCATGCCGCGTACGGCCGGCGTGTCTTCAAGCGTGGAGGTGCGACCGAGCTTGTTCAGCCCGAGGCCGATCAGCGTACCGGTCTGCCGCTCGGGGCGCCTGTTGGCACTCCGCACCTGCTTCAGCGTGATCGTCTTCTTCGTCGCCATATCGTAACCTCAGGTCCTTTGTGAAGCGGCAGGACGAGCCTGCGCTTCCATTATATTTTTCAGACGTCCGCACCAGCCTCGGCCGCGGCCGAGCCGTCGCGACGACGCGACACGATGTCGGAAACCTTCTTGTTGCGGCGAGCTGCGACGCCGCGCGGATTTTCCTGCGCCTTGAGGGCGTCGAACGTCGCGCGGACAACGTTGTAGGGGTTCGTCGAACCCATCGACTTCGCAACGATGTCATGCACGCCGACCATCTCGAACACGGCGCGCATTGCGCCGCCTGCGATGATGCCCGTACCGGCCGGAGCCGAGCGCAGGATGACCTTGCCGGCGCCGTGGCGGCCAACGCTGTCATGGTGCAGCGTGCGAGCGTCGCGGAGCGGTACGCGAAGAAGGTTGCGCTTTGCAGCTTCGGTCGCCTTGCGGATCGCCTCCGGAACCTCACGCGCCTTGCCGTGGCCGAAGCCGACGCGGCCTTTCAGGTCGCCGACGACGACGAGCGCAGCAAAGCCGAAGCGCTTACCGCCCTTGACGACCTTGGCGACACGATTGATATGAACGAGCTTATCGGAAAACTCGCTATCGCGCTCCTCGCGATCTCTGCCACGGTCTCTCTGGGGTCCACGTGCCACGTTTCGGTTCCTCTCGGGTATCTCTTAAAACTTCAGGCCGCCGTCGCGGGCGGCATCGGCGAGCGCCTTGACGCGCCCATGAAACAGGAAGCCGCCGCGGTCGAAAACGACCTCAGTGACGCCGGCTTTGACGGCGCGCTCGGCGACGAGCTTGCCGATAGCAGCAGCTGCTGCTTTGTCGGCACCCGTCTTGAGCGAGCCTTTGACGTCTTTTTCAAGCGTCGAAGCCGATGCGAGCGTTACGCCCTTCACGTCGTCGATCACCTGCGCGTAGATATTCTCCGACGAGCGGTGAATGGAAAGCCGGGGACGACCGTTCGAGGCGGCCCTGAGGCTTCTGCGAACACGCGCTTTGCGGTTCGTAAATTTGTAATTGATGTTGGCCATCGGTGCCGGTCCTACTTCTTCTTGCCTTCCTTGCGGAGGATGTATTCGCCCTTATAGCGTACGCCTTTGCCTTGGTAGGGCTCGGGCTTGCGCGAGGCACGGATGATGGATGCCACTTGGCCCACCGCCTGCTTATCGATGCCGGAGACCGACACCAGTTCGCTTTTGGCGCCGCCGACCTTTACGTCGATGCCCGCCGGGATCTTAAGCACGACGTCGTGGCTGTAGCCGACGGAAAGCGTCAGCGTGTCCTTGCCCTTCATCGAGGCCTTGAAGCCGACGCCGTGGATCTCGAGATCCTGGCTGTAACCGTCGGTCACGCCCTTTATGAGGTTCGCGATCTGAGTCCGCGACATCCCCCACTCGGAGCGTGCAACCTTCGTGTCTTCGAGAAGGCTGACGTCGATGCCTTCATCCGACCGCTGGACTTTCAAAGCGTCGGGAACCGTGAAGGCGAGCTCGCCCTTGGGACCCTTCATCTTGACGGTCTGACCGCTGATCGTCGCCGTCACGTTCGACGGGACCGGAACGGGTTTCTTACCGATGCGCGACATGGCTTATTCGAACCTTGTTTCGCCGAGGCCTGGGCCTCAGCCTTAGAATATGTTGCAGATGACTTCGCCGCCGACGTTGGCTTCGCGCGCCTTCGAGTCCGACATGACACCCTTCGGCGTCGACAGAATAGCAACGCCGAGGCCGTTGGCGACGATCGGAATTCCCTTTACTGCCGAGTAGACGCGACGGCCCGGCTTCGAAATGCGCTCGATCTCACGGATGGCCGGCTGGCCATTGTAATACTTGAGCTCGATTTCGAACTGGGGCAGTTCGCCCTTCAATTCGACGCGGCTGTAGCCACGGATGTAACCTTCCTCGGCGAGCACGTCGAGGACGCGGGCGCGGAGGCTAGAAGCGGGGGTGGCGACCTTCGGCCGGCGACGCATCTGCGCGTTCCGGATGCGGGTCAGCATATCGCCCAACGGATCATTCACGGACATTGATGCTTCCTCTTACCAGCTCGCCTTGACCATGCCCGGGATACGGCCCTGGCTCGCCAGCTCGCGGAGCTGGTTGCGGCACATCCTGAGCTTGCGGTAGTTGCCGCGGGGGCGGCCGGTGATCTCGCAACGATTGCGGATGCGAACCTTCGAGCCGTTGCGCGGCATCTCGGCAAGCTTAAGGCGCGCGGCGAAACGCTCTTCCGGCGTCTTCGTCCTGTCCTTGGCGAGTAGCTTCAAGCGCTTGCGCTTGGGAGCCTGCTCGGCCGTCATCTTGCGACGCCGGTTATTCTTTTCAATCGAACTGGTCTTAGCCATTTCATCTCCTCCAAAGGCCTTTCGGCTTTCTGCCGAGGTCCTCTAGCTACGGAACGGGAAGTTGAAGCCCTTGAGCAATTCACGGGCTTCTTCGTCAGTTTTGGCCGACGTGCAAACGATCACGTCGAGGCCCAATACGTTGTCGACCTTGTCGTAGTCGATCTCGGGGAACACGAGGTGCTCCTTGAGGCCGGTCGCGTAGTTGCCACGGCCGTCGAAGCTCTTCGGGTTCAGGCCCCGGAAGTCCTTCACCCGCGGCAGAGCGATCGTTACGAACCGATCAAGAAATTCGTACATGCGGTCGCCGCGCAGCGTCACCTTGGCGCCGATCGCCATGCCTTCGCGAAGCTTGTACGTGGCGATCGCCTTACGGGCCCGCGTGATAACCGGCTTCTGGCCGGCGATCAAAGCGAGATCCGATGCTGCGACGTCAACTTTCTTGCGGTCGTTGACGGCTTCGCCGACGCCCATGTTGATCACGATCTTCTCGAGACGCGGGATCTGCATCACGTTCGAGTAGCCGAACTTCTCTTTGAGAGCGTCGCGAACGACCTTCTCATAGTGAGACTTGAAGCGCGGCTTGTAGTCAGCGGGGCGCGGAGCCGCAGGCTCGCGCGGAGCTGCAGCAGCGGCCTTCTTGTCGGCCCGAGCCTTCTTTGCTTCGCCTGCGCCTTGCGGCGAGCCGCCCTGAGGCTTGGCGCCTTTTGCTGTATCTTTTGCCATGGCCTAGTTCTTCTCCGGGATCTGCTCGCCCGAACGCTTTGCGATGCGGACCTTCTTGCCGTCTTCAAGGAACTTGAATCCGACGCGCGACGGCTTGCCGTCCTTAGGGTCCTCGATCGCGAGGTTCGAGAGGTCGATCGGACCTTCCTTGGAAATGATGCCGCCTTCCTGCGACGCCGACTGGCGCTGGTGACGGCGCACCATGTTGACGCCGCGAACGAGTGCGCGGTGTTCCTTCGGGCGGATCTCAATCACTTCGCCCCGCTTGCCCTTGTCGCGGCCGGCGAGAACGACGACTTTGTCGCCCTTCTTGATTTTAAATGCCGACATCAGAGGACCTCCGGCGCAAGCGATACGATCTTCATATGGTTCTTCGCGCGAAGTTCACGCGTTACGGGTCCGAAAATACGCGTTCCGACAGGCTCGCCGTTGGCATTGATCAGAACGGCGGCGTTGCGGTCGAAGCGGATCAGCGAGCCATCGGCCCGGCGGATACCCTTCGCGACGCGAACGATCACGGCCTTCATCACCTGACCCTTCTTGACGCGGCCCTTCGGGATCGCCTCCTTGACGGAGACAACGATGGTGTCACCCACCGTCGCGTACTTGCGCTTCGAGCCGCCCAGCACTTTGATGCACTGAACGCGGCGCGCGCCCGAGTTGTCGGCGACGTCGAGATTGCTCTCCATCTGGATCATCGCGTCGTTCCTTCTTTCACGGCCTCAAGAGCCTTGCTCTCGAAGCCCATCTCTACATTTGCCGTTCTGGCTCGCGGGGTCTTGGGAAAATCTCCCAACTCTCCGACGGCTCGAAAGGCGGCTCCCGGCGTTCGATCGCTCGGCGAATCGAGGCTTATAACCTCAACTGGCTATCGCAATCCAACGTTTGTTCTTGGAAATCGGCCGCGTCTCTTCGATTGAGACCTGGTCGCCAACCTTGAACGAATTCTGTTCATCGTGTGCGTGATACTTCTTCGTACGGCGCACGGTCTTTTTAAGCAGCGGATGGGTGTAGCGACGCTCGACCTGAACGACGATGGTCTTGTCGTTCTTGTCGGATACCACGACTCCCTGCAGCACGCGCTTCGGCATAATCTCGTTCTCCCTTACGCGCCTTTTTTGACGCTGCCACCGCGCCGGGCAACGGCTGCGGTCTTCATGCGCGCGATATCTCGACGGACGAGCCGGATGCGCGCCGTGTTTTCAAGTTGGCCAGAAGCCCGCTGAAAGCGCAGGTTGAACTGCTCCTTCTTGAGCTTCGCCAGCTGTTCATCGAGCTGATCGAGCGACATGCCCTTTAAATTGTCGGCCATGACTATCACCTCGCCTATTCGATCCGCGTAACGACGCGGCATTTGATGGGCAGCTTGGCGGCTCCAAGAATGAGAGCTTCTTTCGCCACTTGCTGATTGACACCGCCGAGCTCGAAAATGATGCGGCCAGGCTTGACGCGCGCCACCCAAAGCTCGGGCGAACCCTTACCGGAGCCCATGCGGACTTCGGCTGGCTTCTTCGACACCGGCACGTCCGGGAAGATGCGGAGCCACATGCGGCCGGCACGCTTCGTGTGACGAGCGATGGCGCGACGCGCGGCTTCGATCTGGCGCGCCGACAGGCGCTCCGGCTCCATGGCCTTCAGACCCACTTCGCCGTAAGCGAGCGTGGTGCCCGACTTGGCGGCGCCGTGGATCCGGCCCTTAAACTGTTTGCGGAACTTCGTCCGTTTCGGTTGCAGCATGATGAGTTGCCTCTAGGATCCTTACGCTTCTGGCGTCGATGAGCCGGCATCCGAGGCCGCCGGCGCGTTACCGCCGCCGCCTGCACCACCGCCACCGCCTGGGCCACGTCCACCACCACGTCCGCCGCGTCCCGGACGACGGTCACGGCGATCGCCGCGGTCATCGTCACGACGGGGGCGCGGTGCGCCGGTCTCTTGCATTTCAGTGAGCTTCCGGTCGGAGGCCATCGGATCGTGCTCGATGATCTCGCCCTTGAAGACCCAAACCTTGATGCCGATGATGCCGTAGGCCGTACGCGCAACGCCGTAGCCGAAGTCGATGTCGGCGCGGAGCGTGTGTAGTGGCACGCGGCCTTCACGATACCACTCAGTACGAGCGATTTCAGCGCCGCCCAAGCGGCCGGCAACGTTGATACGAATACCGACCGCGCCAAGACGCAGCGCCGACTGAACGGCGCGCTTCATTGCACGGCGGAACGCGACGCGGCGTTCGAGCTGCTGGGCGATACCTTCGGCGATCAGCACAGCGTCGATCTCGGGCTTGCGGATCTCGAGGATGTTCAGGTGAACTTCCGAGCTCGTCAGCTTTGCGAGATCAGCGCGGAGGCGCTCGATCTTCTCACCCTTCTTGCCGATCAGAATGCCGGGACGGGCAGTCATGACCGTGACGCGGCACTTCTTGTGCGGGCGCTCGATGACGACCTTGGAGATGCCAGCTTCGCGCTGCTCTTTCATGATGTGAGCGCGGATCGCACGGTCCTCGTGCAACAGTCTGCCGTATTCACCGCGAGCGGCGAACCAGCGGCTGTCCCATGTCCGGTTGATACCGAGACGGAGGCCGACGGGATTGACTTTTTGACCCATATTACTTGGCCTCCTTGGCCGCCGCGGCGGGCTTCGACGCGGACTTCTTTCCGGCTTTCTTCTCGGTCTTTTCCTCTTCGACCTGGCGGACGATGACGGTCAGCTGCGAGAAAGGCTTCATGATCGAAGCGCCGCGGCCACGGCCACGAGCGTGGAAGCGCTTCATCACCAGGTTCTTGCCAACGAACGCTTCAGCAACGATCAGATCGTTGACGTCGAGCGAGTGGTTGTTCTCGGCGTTTGCAACGGCGCTCATCACGCATTTGCGGACGTCGCCGGCGATCCGCTTCTCGCTGAACTCGAGAACGGCCAACGCCTGATCAACCTTCTTACCACGGATCAAGCCCGCGACGAGGTTGAGCTTCTGCGGTGAAATGCGCAGCGACTTGAGAACTGCTTGGGCCTCGGTGTCGGGGAGGCGCCGCTCATGGCTTGGCTTGCCCATTATCTCTTCACCGCTTTCTTGTCGCCGCCATGCCCGTGGAAAATACGGGTTGGTGCGAATTCACCGAACTTGTGGCCGATCATGTCCTCCGTCACGTTGACGGGGATGTGCTTCTGGCCGTTGTGCACGCCGAAGGTCAGGCCGACGAACTGGGGCAGGATCGTAGAGCGGCGGCTCCAGATCTTGATAACTTCGTTGCGCCCCGATGCGCGCGACTTGTCCGCCTTCTTAAGGAGGTAGCCGTCAACGAACGGACCTTTCCAGACTGAACGTGTCAAAGTCGATCTCCTTCAGTTCGCCGCTACTTCTTCGCCTTTTGGCGCGAGCGTACGATGTATTTCGTGGTCGTCTTGTTCTTGCGAGTCTTGAAGCCCTTGGTCGGCTTGCCCCAAGGCGTCGCCCAGTGCTTGCCGCCCTTCGTACGACCACCGTTCGGGTGATCGACCGGGTTCATCGCGATCGAGCGAACCGTCGGACGGCGGCCCTGCCAGCGCGTGCGGCCAGCCTTGCCCGTGACGGTGTTCATGTGGTCGGGGTTCGAAACCGCGCCGACAGTCGCCATGCAATCGGCGCTGACCTTGCGTGTCTCGCCCGAGTTCAAGCGCAACACTGCATAACCAGAGTCGCGGCCGACGAGCTGAACGAACGAACCAGCGGAACGTGCGACCTGACCGCCCTTGCCGGGCTTCATCTCGACGTTATGCACGATCGTGCCGATCGGCATCGCCGAAAGCGGCATCGCGTTGCCGGGCTTCACGTCGACTTTCGGTCCCGCGACGACGCTGTCGCCAACGGCCAGGCGCTGCGGCGCCAGGATGTAGGCCTGCGTGCCGTCTTCGTACTTGATCAGAGCGATGAACGCGGTCCGGTTCGGATCGTACTCAAGGCGCTCGACACTTGCGGGCAAATCGAACTTCCGGCGACGGAAATCGATCCGGCGATAGGACTGCTTCGCGCCGCCGCCGATGTGGCGTGACGTGATGCGGCCATCGCTATTGCGACCGCCGGTCTTGGTCTTGCCCTCGACGAGCGTCTTGAGTGGACCGCCCTTCCAGAGCATCGAACGGTCGACCTGGATCAGGTGGCGACGTCCGGGCGATGTCGGGTTGTATGTCTTAAGCGCCATGGTGCGTTATCCTCAGAGCCCTGTCGTCACGTCGATGGAATGACCTTCCTCGAGCGTCACGATGGCCCTCTTCGTATCGCTCAAAAGCGCCTTGATGCCCTTGAACGTTCTCTGCTTGCCCTTGCGGACGATCGTATTGACGCCCTTCACCTTGACCTTGAACAAGCCTTCGATGGCCGACTTGATCTCGGGTTTCGTCGCGTCGCGCCTGACCTTGAAGATCACTTGGTTCGCCTCGGAGGCGAGCGTCGCCTTCTCGGTGATCACCGGCGCGACGATGACGTCGTAAGCGGATCGTTTGCTCGTCATTTGAAGCGCGCCTCCAGCGCTGCGACGGCGGCCCGGGTCAGCACCAGCTTCTTACGACGAAGAATGTCGTAGACGTTGATGCCCTGGATCGGGAGCACGTCGATGTTCGGGATGTTGCGAGCGGCGCGTGCGAAGGTCGGCTCGAGGTCGGCACCATCGATGATGAGCGCGTTCACGAGCGAGAGCTTGGCGAACTGAGCCTTCAGCGCAGCCGTCTTGCCTTCGGACGACGTAGCCTTATCGATGACGATGATCTCGCCGGCCTTGGCCTTCGAGGACAGCGCATGACGAAGAGCGAGTGCGCGCACCTTCTTCGGCATGTCGATCGCATGCGAGCGCGGCTTCGGGCCAAACGCCTTGCCGCCGCCGCGGAACTGCGGAGCCGACTTGTCGCCGTGACGGGCGCCGCCGGTGCCCTTCTGCTTGTACATCTTCTTGCCCGTGACCGCGACTTCCGAGCGGTCCTGAGCGTGATGCGTGCCGGCCATACGCTTCAGGGTCTGATAGCGCACCATGCGGTGGATGAGATCCTTACGAACCTCAAGACCGAAGATGTTGTCGGCAAGCTCAATATCGCCGGCGTTGCCGGACTCGAGGCTGGTGACTTCAGCTTTCATCACGCGCCTTCCTTCTTCGCTTCGCCGCGCGCCTTGAATGCGCCGGGCTTCGGAGCATCCGCGTGCGCGGCCTTCTTGACGGCGTCGCGAACGACGACCCAGCCGCCCTTGGAACCCGGGACCGCGCCTCGAACCATCACGAGACCACGTTCCTTATCGATCTTGGCAACGACGAGATTCTGCGTCGTGACGCGCTCGTCGCCCATGTGTCCGGCCATCTTCTTGCCTTTGAACACCTTGCCGGGATCCTGGCGCTGACCGGTCGAACCGTGGGCACGGTGCGTGACCGAGACGCCGTGAGTTGCCCGCAGACCGCCGAAGTTCCAGCGCTTCATGGCGCCCTGGAAACCCTTACCCTGGGTGGTGCCCGTCACGTCGACGAACTGGCCAGGCACGAAGTGGTCAGCGGTTATTTCCGCGCCAACATCGATGAGGTTCTCAGGACTGACACGAAACTCTGCCAACTTGCGCTTCGGCTCGACTTCAGCCTTCGCGAAAGTGCCGCGTTCGGACTTCGTCAGACGCGAGGGTTTCCTCGTGCCGCCGCCGACCTGGATTGCGGTATAGCCGTTCTTCTCCTCAGTGCGGTGCGCGAGAACCTGCAGGTTCTCCAGACGCAGCACCGTGACGGGAACGTGTTCGCCCGCGTCGGTGAAGATCCGGGTCATACCGATCTTCTGTGCTATCACTCCGGAACGCATTTGCATTCCTTCCTATCGTTGGGGCCGTTCGCGTTACCGCCAGAGGGCCCGTAAGTTCTGGTTCTGGTTTTTAGAGCTTGATCTCGACGTCGACACCGGCTGCGAGATCGAGCTTCATGAGGGCATCGACCGTCTGCGGCGTGGGATCGACGATGTCGAGCAAACGCTTGTGGGTCCGCATTTCGAACTGCTCGCGGCTCTTCTTGTCGATGTGCGGCGAACGGTTCACCGTGAAGCGCTCAATGCGCGTCGGCAGCGGAATGGGACCGCGAACCTCAGCACCAGTGCGCTTCGCCGTATTCACGATCTCGCGGGTCGACGCATCGAGTATTCGATGATCGAAGGCTTTGAGCCGGATGCGGATGTTTTGGCCGTGCATGGCTTTTTGCTTTCACTTCTCGCGAAAAAAGATTGGGGGAAGCGAACCGAAGGGACGCTTCCCCTGAAATGCCTGCTACTCGAGGATCTTCGTAACCACGCCGGCGCCGACGGTGCGGCCGCCTTCGCGAATGGCGAAGCGGACCTTCTCTTCCATTGCGATCGGCTGCACGAGCTCGACGGTTACCGAGACGTTGTCGCCCGGCATAACCATTTCCGTACCTTCGGCGAGCTTAACGGTGCCCGTGACGTCGGTCGTGCGGAAATAGAACTGCGGACGGTAGTTCGTGAAGAACGGCGTATGCCGGCCGCCCTCTTCCTTGTTCAGGATGTAGGCTTCGGCAGCGAACTTCTTGTGCGGCTTAACAGAGCCCGGCTTGCAGAGAACCTGGCCACGCTCGACAGCTTCCTTGTCGATGCCGCGAAGGAGGCAGCCGACGTTGTCGCCAGCTTCGCCAGAGTCGAGGAGCTTGCGGAACATTTCGACGCCGGTGACAACCGACTTCTGTGTGTCGCGAAGACCAACGATCTCGACTTCTTCGCCGACCTTGATGACGCCGCGCTCGATACGGCCGGTGACGACGGTGCCACGGCCAGAGATCGAAAACACGTCTTCGATCGGCATCAGGAACGGCTGATCCTTCGGACGCTCAGGGATCGGGATGAAGGTATCCATCGCCTCGTAAAGCTTGAGGATAGCTTCGTCCGCGAGCGGGCCCTTCTCACCGTTGAGGGCCTTGACGGCTGCGCCGCGGATGACCGGGGTGTCGTCGCCCGGGAACTGGTACTTCGAGAGCAGTTCGCGGACTTCCATTTCGACGAGATCAAGGAGTTCTTCGTCTTCGACGATATCGCACTTGTTCAGGAAGACGACGATCTTCGGCACGCCGACCTGGCGAGCGAGAAGGATGTGCTCGCGCGTCTGGGGCATCGGGCCGTCGACAGCGGAAACAACTAGGATCGCGCCGTCCATCTGAGCGGCACCGGTGATCATGTTCTTGACGTAGTCGGCGTGGCCGGGGCAGTCGACGTGTGCATAGTGACGGTTCGGCGTCGCGTATTCGACGTGCGACGTGGCGATCGTCAGAATCTTGGTCGGGTCGCGGCGGCCCTGGCTCTCGGAAGCCTTCGCAACTTCGTCATAAGCGATCGAAGTCGCTGTCCAGCCGCGGTCGGCTGAAACCTTCGTCAAGGCTGCGGTCAGCGTGGTCTTGCCGTGGTCGACGTGTCCGATCGTACCGACGTTGCAATGCGGCTTGTTCCGCTCGAATTTTGCCTTCGCCATCGTTGGCTCTCCTTAGTCCTACTATCAGGTCCCGCAATCTTCCGATCCGGGCATTCAGGCTTCGTTTCTTCGAGCTCGATGGCGAGTGATCTCGCCGGTCGGGCCCAACTTCTTATCAGGCGTACTTGGCCTTGACCTCTTCCGCCACATTGCGCGGAACTTCCGCATAATGCGCGAACTGCATCGTGTACTGCGCGCGACCTGTCGACATCGAGCGAAGCGTGTTGATGTAGCCGAACATGTTAGCGAGCGGCACGTAGGCACGAATGACGACCGCGTTACCGCGCATTTCCTGGTTACGGATCTGGCCGCGCCGGGAGTTGATGTCGCCGATGACGCCACCGACGAAATCCTGAGGCGAGACGACTTCGACATCCATGATCGGCTCGAGCAGCTTTACGCCAGCCTTCTCGCAGCCTTCCTTCATGGCGGAACGCGTCGCGATTTCGAAGGCGATTGCCGACGAGTCGACTTCGTGGAACGCGCCGTCATAAAGGGTGACCTTCATGTCGACCATCGGGAAGCCGATGAGCATGCCGCTGTCCCAAACCGAATTGACGCCCTTTTCGACGCCCGGAATGTATTCCTTCGGGATAGAACCGCCGACGATCGTCGTCGCGAACTCGTTGCCCTTGCCGGTTTCGTTCGGCTCGAGCTTCAGCTTGACGCGCGCGAACTGACCCGTGCCGCCCGTCTGCTTCTTATGCGTGTAGTCGATATCGGTCGGACGCGCGAGCGTCTCACGATAGGCAACCTGCGGAGCGCCCGTGTTGGCTTCGACGCCATAGGTGCGCTTCAGGATGTCGACCTTGATGTCGAGATGAAGCTCGCCCATGCCCTTGAGGATCGTCTCGCCCGATTCCGGATCGACCGAAACGCGGAAGGACGGATCTTCGAGAGCGAGCGTGTGAAGCGCGATCGCCATCTTTTCCTGATCGGCCTTCGTTTTCGGCTCGACCTTCATTTCGATAACCGGGTTCGGGAAGTCCATCTTCTCGAGAATGACCGGCTTCTGCGGATCGCAGAGCGTTTCGCCCGTGCGAGTATCCTTCAGGCCCTGAAGAGCGACGATGTCGCCAGCGAAAGCTTCCTTGATTTCTTCGCGGTCAGCGGCGTGCATGAGGTACATGCGGCCGGCGCGCTCTTTCTTGTCGCGTGTCGTGTTCGCGAGCGCCATGCCCTGCTCGAGCTTGCCCGAGTAGATGCGGCAGAACGTGATCGAACCAACGTGCTCGAAGCTCATGATCTTGAAGGCGATCATCGACAGCGGCTCGCTGTCCGACGGCTTGCGCAGAATTTCCAAGTCCGTCTTCGGATCGATGCCGGTGTAGGCTTCGCGATCGAGCGGCGACGGCAGGAAGTCGACGACGGCGTCGAGCAACGGCTGCACGCCCTTGTTCTTGAAGGCCGAGCCGCACATCATCGGATAGAAGGCGCGCGTCACCGTGGCCTTGCGGATCAACTTCCGCAAAGTGTCTTCGTCGGGCTCTTTGCCATCAAGGAAGGCTTCGAGAGCGGTATCGTCCATCTCGACGGCGGCTTCGATGAGCGCTGCGCGGAATTCGGCAGCCTTGTCGGCGAGGTCGGCCGGGATCGGCCCCTCGGTCATCACAGCTTCTTTGCCATCGCCATCCCAGGTGATCGCGACCATACGAATAAGGTCGACGACGCCGCGGAACTCGGATTCAGCACCGATCGGGATCTGCAGCGGCACTGCGCGTGCGCCGAGCTTGTCCTTGATGTCGGCGAGGCACATGTAGAAGTCAGCGCCCGTCTTATCCATCTTGTTGGAGAAGATAATGCGCGGAACGTTGTACTTGTCGCCCTGACGCCAGACGGTTTCCGTCTGCGGCTCGACGCCCTGGTTGGAGTCGAGAACGCACACGGCGCCATCGAGCACGCGCAGCGAACGCTCGACTTCGATCGTGAAGTCGACGTGGCCTGGAGTGTCGATGATGTTCAGGCGGCGCTTGCGACCGTCGCGACCGGGCCAGAAGCAGGTCGTTGCAGCGGACGTGATCGTGATGCCACGCTCAGCTTCCTGATCCATAAAGTCCATCGTCGCGGCGCCGTCATGGACTTCGCCGATCTTGTAGGACTTGCCGGTGAAATAGAGGACGCGCTCCGTAGTCGTGGTTTTCCCGGCATCAATGTGGGCCATGATGCCGAAATTGCGGTAGTCCTCGATTGCGTACTGTCGGGCCATCTGTGCCTCGAAATCCTTGTAACTTTGTCCTGCGTCCAGCCTACCAGCGGTAGTGCGAGAAGGCGCGGTTGGCTTCCGCCATCTTATGTGTGTCTTCGCGCTTCTTGACTGCCGTGCCGCGGTTGTTTGCGGCGTCGAGCAACTCGCCCGAAAGCTTGTCGATCAGCGTCGATTCATTCCGCGAACGAGCCGCGGCGATAAGCCAGCGAATAGCAAGCGCCTGACGGCGCTCGTTACGAACTTCGACCGGCACCTGGTACGTCGCACCACCAACGCGGCGCGAACGAACTTCAACCGACGGCATCACATTATCGAGCGCCTGACGGAAGAGGTCGATCGGATTCGCTTTGCCGCGCTGCTCCATCTTGTCGAACGCACCATAGACCATGCGCTCAGCAACCGACTTCTTCCCGTGCTCCATCACCGCGTTCATGAACTTGGTGACGACAATGTCGTTAAACTTCGGATCGGGGATCACTTCGCGCTTTTGCGCCGCGTGACGACGAGACATCCTGACTGACCCTTCGCTTCGAATTCTTCTTAAATCTTACAGGCCAGTTAAACCGGCCCAAACGAGACCGATTACTTCGGCCGCTTTGCACCGTATTTCGAACGACGCTGACGGCGGGCGGCAACGCCCTGCGTATCAAGCACGCCACGAATGATGTGATAGCGAACGCCCGGCAAGTCCTTGACGCGGCCGCCACGGATCAGGACCACGGAGTGTTCCTGAAGGTTGTGACCTTCGCCTGGAATGTAGCCGATAACCTCGTAGCCGTTGGTCAGCCGGATCTTGGCGACCTTACGCAAAGCGGAGTTCGGCTTCTTCGGCGTCGTCGTATAGACGCGCGTGCAGACGCCCCGCTTCTGCGGGCAAGCTTCCATATGGCGCGATTTCTCGCGGTAGACTGGCTTTACCCGGGGCTTCCGGATCAACTGTTGTATCGTCGGCATTCGCCCAATCCTGACTTCGCGACACATCTCCGAAGCGGAAATGCGCCAAGCAAACCTGCCAGGTGCGCGAAGTCCGCCCCTAGCAAGGAAAAAACCAGAGGATCGTGCTGCCCGGAGGGGAGCAGATCATGGCCCGTCGATGTGCTCTGCTTTATTGACGGGAGCGTTTAGGGCCAAAATTGGCGCTAAAAGCGCCGAGGGACCTACCACCAACCCGTGAGAGTGGGCGGAGCTATATACACACGCGCCATATTGGTCAACAGGCGCTCGAAGAGGTTGCGAAATTATTTTCGCCGAATGCGCTGCCACGGGGCAAAGTCGACCTGCGACCCGTTGTCGGGTTTCATGCTTAGCGCCTTTTCATGGCCGAGAAATAGCGTTCGGCGGCATTTCCCCAAGAATCAAATTCCCCAGGTGTCAAGCTGAGAATCAAACTTCGGAAGGCGCGCTCCGAGCTTAAAGACCAAAGCGGCCGCCCCCAGGTGGAGACGGCCGCTTTTCATTTCAACGCTGGATACCGAGAGGCAAGCGAAGTCTTACTCCGCAGCCTCCTCAGCAGGCCGCCGGCGGCGGCGAGCGGCAGGGCCGGCTCCCGCGTCGGGTGACGGCAGGTTGGTCGTCTTGGCCTTCTCCTTGGCGATCAGATCGTCACGCTGCGTCGCAATCTTACGGAGCTGGCGCAGCATGCCGCCGGTGCCCGCCGGGATGAGACGGCCGACGATGACGTTCTCTTTGAGGCCCTCGAGCGTATCCGACTTGCCGTTGACGGCCGCGTCGGTGAGCACGCGCGTGGTTTCCTGGAAGGACGCAGCCGAGATGAACGACCGGGTCTGCAGCGACGCCTTGGTGATGCCGAGCAGAACCGGTGTCGCCGATGCTGCGCGCTTGCCCGCCTTCTGAGCCAGCGCGTTGACCTCGTCGTACTCGATACGGTCGAGCTGCTCGCCCTTGATGAGCTCGGTCTCGCCCGCATCGGTGACTTCGACTTTCTGCAGCATCTGGCGAACGATCACTTCGATATGCTTGTCGTTGATCGTCACGCCCTGCAGACGGTAGACGTCCTGGATCTCGTTGATCAGGTAGTTCGCGAGTTCCTCGACGCCCTTGATGGCCAAGATGTCGTGCGGCGCTGGATTGCCGTCGTACACGAAGTCGCCACGCTCGACGCGATCGCCGTGCTGAACCGCAAGGCTCTTGCCGCGAGGGATCAAGTATTCGACCGCTTCCTGCGTCTCGTCATCAGGCTTGATCGTGATGCGCTGCTTGTTCTTGTAGTCCTTGCCGAACTCGACGGTGCCGGAGATTTCCGCGAGGATCGCGTGATCCTTCGGACGCCGGGCCTCGAACAGTTCCGCAACGCGCGGCAGACCGCCGGTGATGTCGCCCGACTTCGCGGACGCCGTCGGAATACGAGCAAGAACGTCGCCCGCCTTCACTTCCGTGCCGCGATCGACGGACAGAACGGCCTCGACCGAGAGCAGGTAGCGGGCATCGCCGCCACGCGCGACCTTGATCGGCTTGCCTTTCGAGTCCTTGATCACGATAGCGGGCTTCAACTCGTTGCCACGCGGTGACGTACGCCAGTCGACGATGACGCGGTTCGACGTGCCCTTCATCTCGTCCGTCTGCTCGCGGACCGATGAGCCTTCGATCAAGTCTTCGAAATCGACCGTACCGTTGGCTTCCGACAGGATCGGACGGGTGTAGGGATCCCACTGCGCGATCTTGGTGCCGCGCTTCACGGTATCGCCTTCGTCGACGAACATGCGCGAACCATAGCTGATCTTATGGGTCGCGAGTTCCTTGCCCGACGGGTCGACGATGATGACGGACATGATCCGGGTCATGGCGACGTTCTGGCCCTTGGAGTCCTTCGCAATGGCGCGATTCTTGAGCTTTACCGTGCCGTTGAAGTTACTCTCGATGAACGAACTGTCGACAAGGTTGGCCGTGCCGCCGATGTGGAACGTACGCATCGTCAGCTGCGTGCCGGGCTCACCGATCGACTGCGCAGCGATGACGCCGACAGCTTCACCGATGTTGACCGGCGTACCGCGAGCAAGGTCGCGGCCGTAGCACTTGGCGCATACGCCGTTGATCGTTTCGCACGTCAGCACCGAGCGGATGCGAATTTCCTGAATCTCGGACTTGCCGATCGCTTCGGACAGCTTCTCATCGATCAATTCGCCGTTCGGGACGATGACTTCGCCCGTGAGCGGATGCTTGATGTCTTCCTGAGCCGTACGGCCGAGTACGCGTGCCGCAAGCGACACGATAACCTGACCGGCGTCGACCACCGCCTGCACGTTGATGCCGGCGTCCGTTCCGCAATCGACCTCGGAAATGATGGCGTCCTGCGCGACGTCGACGAGACGGCGCGTCAAGTAGCCTGAGTTTGCCGTCTTCAAGGCGGTGTCGGCCAGACCCTTACGGGCGCCGTGCGTCGAGTTGAAGTACTCGAGAACGGAGAGGCCTTCCTTGAAGTTCGAGATGATCGGCGTCTCGATGATTTCGCCCGAAGGCTTCGTCATCAGGCCGCGCATACCGGCGAGCTGCTTCATCTGCGCCGGCGAACCGCGCGCACCCGAGTGGCTCATCATGTAGACCGAGTTGATCGGCTTGTCGCGACCCGTGACCGGGTCCTTATGAACAGCCGAGATCCGGTCCATCATCTCCTTGGCGATCAAATCCGTGCAGCGCGACCAGGCGTCCACGACCTTGTTGTACTTCTCGAGCTGCGTGATCAGACCGTCCTGATACTGCTGCTCGAAATCGCGCACTTCGACGTTGGTTGTCTCGACGATCTTTTCCTTCGTCTCCGGGATCAACATGTCGTCCTTACCGAACGAGATGCCCGCCTTGAACGCGTGATGGAAGCCGAGCGCCATGATGCGGTCGCAGAAGATCACCGTCTCCTTCTGACCGCAGTTACGGTACACGGCGTCGATCATGCCGGAGATGTTCTTCTTCGTCAGAAGCTGGTTGATCAGCGAGAACGTGACGTTGCCCGACTTCGGCAGATGCTCTGAGAGCAGCATGCGGCCCGGCGTCGTCTCGTGGACTTCAACGAGCTTCTCGCCGGCTGGCGTGTTGGATGTGAAGCGGCCTTTGACCTTGGCGTGCAGGGTCACCGACTTCGATTCAAGGGCGTGAAGCACCTCGTTGATCGAGCCGAGCAACATGCCTTCGCCGGGTTCGCCGTCGCGCATCATCGACAGGTAATAGAGACCCAACACGATGTCCTGCGACGGCACGATGATCGGCTGGCCGTTCGCCGGGTGCAGAATGTTGTTCGTCGACATCATCAGGACGCGCGCTTCGAGCTGCGCTTCGAGCGACAGCGGAACGTGCACGGCCATCTGGTCGCCGTCGAAGTCGGCGTTGAAGGCAGCACAGACCAGCGGGTGAAGCTGGATCGCCTTACCCTCGATCAGTTGTGGTTCGAACGCCTGGATGCCGAGGCGATGCAGCGTCGGCGCGCGGTTCAGCATCACCGGATGCTCGCGAATGACCTCGTCGAGAACGTCCCAAACTTCGGGCTTCTCTTTTTCGACGAGCTTCTTCGCCTGCTTGACGGTTGCTGCCTGGCCAAGCGTCTGCAGACGCGCGTAGATGAACGGCTTGAACAGTTCGAGCGCCATCTTCTTCGGCAAGCCGCACTGGTGGAGCTTGAGCTCCGGACCGACGACGATGACCGAACGGCCCGAATAGTCGACGCGCTTGCCGAGCAGGTTCTGACGGAAGCGGCCCTGCTTGCCCTTCAGCATGTCGGCGAGCGACTTCAGCGGACGCTTGTTGGCGCCCGTGATGACGCGGCCACGACGGCCGTTGTCGAACAGCGCGTCGACAGCTTCCTGCAGCATCCGCTTTTCGTTGCGGATGATGATGTCGGGCGCGCGCAGCTCCATCAGCCGCTTCAGGCGGTTGTTACGGTTGATGACGCGGCGATAAAGATCGTTCAGATCGGACGTCGCGAAACGGCCGCCATCGAGGGGAACGAGCGGACGCAGTTCCGGCGGGATGACCGGAACCTGCGTCAGGATCATCCACTCCGGACGGTTGCCGCTTTCCATGAAGGCTTCAATGACCTTCAGGCGCTTGCCGAGCTTCTTCGGCTTCAGCTCCGTCGTCGCTTCGGCGATTTCCTGGCGAAGATGGATCGCGATCTTCTGCAGGTCCATTGCGGACAAGAGTTCGCGGATCGCCTCCGCGCCGATACCGGCGGTGAAGGTGTCTGCGCCGTACTCATCGATCGCCTGGTTGTACGCCTCTTCCGAGAGGAGCTGTCTTTCGGCGAACGGCGTCGTGCCCGGCTCGATGACGATGTAGTTCTCGAAATAGAGAACGCGCTCGAGATCCTTGAGCGCCATGTCCATCAACAGGCCGATGCGCGAGGGCAGCGACTTCAGGAACCAGATGTGGGCAACGGGGGCTGCGAGCTCGATGTGGCCCATGCGCTCGCGCCGGACCTTTGCGAGCGTCACCTCGACGCCGCACTTTTCGCAGATCAGGCCCTTGTACTTCATGCGCTTGTACTTGCCGCACAARCATTCGTAATCCTTGATCGGTCCGAAAATGCGCGCGCAGAACAAACCGTCCCGCTCCGGCTTGAACGTGCGGTAGTTGATCGTTTCGGGCTTCTTGATCTCACCATATGACCAGGACAGGATGTCCTCGGGGGAAGCGATCGAGATCCGGATCTGGTCGAACACCGGAGCCGGAGCCTGCGACTTAAAGATGTTGGTGATTTCGTTCATCGGCTGTCTCCTCGGGGGCTCGGCGGGGGTAGCCGCGCCCGTGGAATCTAGTGGTCGAGTCGTGAAGACCTCCGCTCTCATCCGAGCGGAGGCCGTCTTGGATGTTCCTTATTCGGCCGCCGGCGGCAGCTGTGCCTGAGGTGGTTCCTCAGGCGCGACTTCGCGCTCGACCAGCTGAGGCGCTTCCGCCTCGCTATTGACGAGTTCGACGTTGAGGCCGAGTGCGCGCATCTCCTTGACGAGCACGTTGAAGCTTTCCGGAACGCCGGCCTCGAACGCGTCGTCACCCCTGACGATCGCCTCGTAAACCTTGGTTCGGCCCGCAACGTCGTCCGACTTGACGGTGAGCATTTCCTGAAGCGTGTAGGCGGCGCCGTAAGCTTCGAGTGCCCAGACCTCCATTTCGCCGAAACGCTGTCCGCCGAACTGCGCCTTACCACCCAGCGGCTGCTGGGTGACGAGCGAGTACGGACCAATCGAGCGAGCATGGATCTTGTCGTCGACAAGATGGTGCAGCTTCAGGACGTACTTGTAGCCAACCGTGACTTTGCGATCGAAGGGTTCGCCCGTGCGCCCGTCGAACAGCGTCGACTGGCCCGAGGTATCGAAGCCTGCGAGCTGCAACATCTCGACGATGTCCTTTTCGCGTGCGCCGTCGAACACGGGCGTCGCGATCGGAACGCCGGTCTTGAGGTTCTCCGAGATGCTGAGGAGTTCGTCGTCCTTCATGGACGGCTTGATCACTTCAGCGCCGTAAACCTTCGTCATCTGATCGCGGAGCGCCTTCGCCTGTCCACTCTCGTGGAACTGATGAATTGCGTCGTCGATCAGGCGGCCAAGGCCGCGGCACGCCCAACCAAGATGCGTTTCGAGAATCTGTCCGACGTTCATGCGCGACGGCACGCCGAGCGGGTTCAGAACGACGTCGACAGGCGTGCCGTCCTCCAGGAACGGCATGTCTTCCGACGGGACGATCATCGAGACGACGCCCTTGTTGCCGTGACGGCCGGCCATCTTATCGCCCGGCTGGATCTTGCGCTTCACGGCGACGAAGACCTTGACCATCTTCATCACGCCCGGCGGCAGCTCGTCGCCACGCTGAAGCTTGTCGACCTTGTCGGCAAAACGCAGACCCAAGCCCTTCTTGGCATCTTCGTACTGCTTCTGGATCGCTTCGACTTCGGCCTGCGCCTTCTCGTTCGCGAGTCCGATCTCCCACCACTGGCTGCGGGGGATATCGTCGAGGATCGCGGTGTCGATCACGGTGCCCTTGCGAGCGTTCTTCGGACCCTTGGCGACTTCCTTGCCCATCAGCGCATCTTTGAGGCGCGCGTAGACGTTACGGTCGAGGATCTGCAATTCGTCGTCGCGGTCCTTCGCGAGACGCTCGATCTCCTCGCGCTCGATCGCCATCGCACGTTCGTCTTTTTCGACGCCGTGACGGTTGAAGACGCGAACTTCGACGATCGTTCCGGAGACGCCCGGCGGCAGACGGAGCGAGGTATCGCGCACGTCGGACGCCTTCTCACCGAAGATGGCGCGGAGGAGTTTCTCTTCCGGCGTCATCGGGCTTTCGCCCTTCGGCGTAATCTTGCCGACGAGGATGTCGCCCGGGTGGACTTCGGCGCCGATGTAGACGATACCGGCTTCGTCGAGGTTCTTCAGCGCTTCTTCCGAGACGTTCGGAATATCGCGCGTGATTTCCTCGGGCCCGAGCTTCGTGTCTCGCGCCATGACCTCGAATTCCTCGATGTGGATCGAGGTGAACACGTCTTCAGAGACGACGCGCTCGTTCATCAAAATCGAGTCTTCGAAGTTGTAGCCCATCCACGGCATGAACGCGACGAGCACGTTCTTGCCGAGCGCGAGCTCGCCGAGTTCGGTCGACGGACCGTCCGCGATGATGTCGCCGGCCTTCACGATGTCGCCGACGTTGATCAGCGGCCGCTGGTTGATACAGGTGTTCTGGTTCGAACGCTGGAACTTGCGAAGACGATAGATGTCGACGCCCGGCTTCGAGGGATCCTGCTCTTCCGTTGCGCGAACGACGATACGGGTTGCATCGACCTGATCGACGATGCCGGTCCGGCGCGCGGCGATCGCGGCACCAGAGTCCTGCGCGACACGCTCTTCCATGCCGGTTCCGACCAGCGGCGCTTCCGCCTTGATCAGAGGAACGGCCTGACGCTGCATGTTCGAGCCCATCAGAGCGCGGTTGGCGTCATCGTTCTCGAGGAACGGAATGAGCGCGGCCGCGACCGACACGAGCTGCTTCGGCGAAACGTCGATGTAGTCGACCTTATCCGTCGGAACGAGCATCACGTCGCCGTTGTGGCGGACCGTGACGAGATCTTCCGTCAGCTTGCCCTTGGGGTCCATGACGGCATTGGCCTGCGCCACGTGATGGCGCATCTCTTCCATGGCCGAGAGGTAGGCGACCTCGTCGGTGACGCGCGCGTTGACGACCTTGCGATACGGGCTCTCGATGAAGCCGTACTTGTTGACGCGTGCGAAGGTCGCGAGCGAGTTGATCAGACCGATGTTCGGGCCTTCCGGCGTCTCAATCGGGCAGATACGGCCATAGTGCGTCGGATGCACGTCGCGGACTTCGAAGCCCGCACGCTCGCGCGTCAAGCCGCCCGGTCCAAGTGCCGAAAGACGGCGCTTGTGGGTGATCTCGGAGAGCGGGTTCGTCTGGTCCATGAACTGCGAGAGCTGCGAAGAACCGAAGAACTCGCGCACTGCAGCGGCTGCCGGCTTGGCGTTGATCAAGTCCTGCGGCATGACGGTGTCGATATCGACCGACGACATGCGCTCCTTGATGGCGCGCTCCATGCGGAGCAAACCAACGCGGTACTGGTTCTCCATCAGCTCGCCGACGGACCGAACGCGGCGGTTGCCGAGATGGTCGATGTCGTCGATCTCGCCCTTGCCGTCGCGCAAATCGACAAGCGTCTTCACGACCGCGAGGATGTCTTCCTTGCGGAGCACGCGCATCGTGTCGGGCGCGTCGAGTTCAAGACGCATGTTCATCTTCACGCGGCCGACGGCCGAGAGATCGAACCGCTCCGGATCGAAGAACAGGCCTTGGAACAGTGCGGTTGCCGCTTCGATGGTCGGCGGCTCGCCCGGGCGCATCACCCGGTAGACGTCCATCAGCGCTTCCTGCTGATTGGCGTTCTTATCGATATTTAGCGTGTTGCGGATGAACGCGCCGGTATTGATGTAGTCGATGTCAAGGATGTTGAATTCCTTGACCTTCTGTTCCTTGAACTCGGCCAGAAGTTCGGCGTCGAGCTCTTGGCCGGCTTCGGCGAAGATCTTGCCGGACTCGAGATCGACGATGTCTTCGGCGATGAAGCGGCCGGAGAGATCTTCCGCAGAGATCAGGATTTCCTTGACGCCGCTCTCGCCGATTTCACGCGAGCGACGCGCGGTAATCTTCTCGCCCGCACGTGCAATGACCTCGCCCGTCTTGGCGTCCGCAATATCCGACTGCGGAGTCACGCCGCGGAACTTCTCGGCGACATACGGCATTTTCCAGCCGCGCTTCGATTCCTTGATCGGGATGTGCTTATAGAAGTGCCCGAGGATTTCCTCGTCATCGAGGCCGAGCGCATACAGCATCGTCGTCACCGGCAACTTGCGCCGGCGGTCGATACGCACATAGACGTTGTCCTTCGCGTCGAACTCGAAATCGAGCCACGAACCGCGATAGGGAATGATGCGAGCCGCAAACAACAGCTTGCCGGACGAGTGGGTCTTGCCGCGATCGTGGTCGAAGAAGACGCCCGGAGAGCGGTGCATCTGCGAGACGATAACGCGTTCGGTGCCGTTGATGATGAAGGTGCCGTTCAACGTCATCAGGGGCATGTCGCCCATGTAGACGTCCTGCTCCTTGACGTCCTTGATCGACTTCGAGCCCGTCTCTTCGTTCACGTCGAACACGATCAGGCGCAGCTTGACCTTGAGCGGCGCTGCGTATGTCATATCGCGCTGCATGCACTCGTCGGTGTCGAATTTCGGCGGTTCGAACTCGTAGCTCACGAACTCCAGCGTCGACTTGCCGGCGAAGTCGGAGATCGGAAACACGCCACGAAAAACAGACTGCAGGCCGAAGTCGTCCAGCCTGCCGCCCGGAGGTTCCTTGACCATCAAGAAGTCGTCATAGGATGCTTTCTGAACCTCGATGAGGTTCGGCATTCTCGCGATCTCTCCGAGGTGTCCAAATTGCTTCCGGAGGCGTTTACGGCTGGTGAGGGTTTGAGCCATGTCGGTCCCTTCGTGCTCTCGTTTGCGGGGCAGACCCGCGATTCAAATTCGACGCGCTCAGGGTCCCTGGAAAACCGGGACCTCTTGAAACGGTTCACCGGAAGGTCCTTTTGAGGCTCTAGCGAACCCCGGGACCCTCCGGAAAACCGTCTTTTTTGCGCCTCCCGACTCCCCTGCGGGGAGCCGGCCGGAAGGCGCGGTATGTGTCAGTCACGCCCGGCCGCCGGGCGGGAAGCACGCATCGGCACCGGCCAGGAGGTCCTAGCCGGTGCCGATAGTCGATTACTTCACCTCGACGACTGCGCCCTGATCCTCAAGCTGCTTCTTGAGCTTCTGGGCTTCGTCCTTCGAGACGCCTTCCTTCACGGTCTTGCCGCCGGCCTCGACGAGGTCTTTGGCTTCCTTCAGGCCGAGGCCCGTGATGGCGCGAACTTCCTTGATGACGTTGATCTTCTTGTCGCCACCCGACTTCAGGATGACGGTGAATTCCGTCTGCTCTTCAGCGGGCGCTGCGGCAGCTGCTGCGGGTGCGGCAACTGCGACTGCTGCTGCAGCCGAGACGCCCCACTTCTCTTCCAGAGCCTTGGCAAGCTCTGCAGCTTCGAGCACGGTCAAGCTCGACAAGTCGTCAACGATTTTCTCGATCTTAGACATATATAGTGTCCTTACGGTTTGAACCTAGAGGTTGAATTGCAGCACCCCCGTTGGGCTGTGCTGCGTGTGGGTTTCGAGGGCTCAAAGGCCCCACAACTCGGCTTCGGCTAAGCAGCAGCCTCTTCCTTGGACGCCTTCGCCTGGATGACGCGTGCGAGCTGGGCACCGGGCTCCGCGATGGTCCGGACGATTTTCGTCGCCGGAGCATTCAAGAGGCCGATGATCTTCGCGCGCAGTTCGTCAAGCGACGGCAGATCGGCAAGGGCTTGCACGCCTTTTGCGTCAAGGATGGTTTTGCCCATCGCGCCGCCCAGGATCACGAGCTTGTCGTTACCCTTGGCATAAGCGACGGCCGCCTTAGCCGCGGCGATCGGGTCCTTCGAGAAGGCCAGAACGGTCGGCCCCTTCAAAAGATCTGAAAGCTTTTCGGCGTCGGTATCCTTGAGCGCGAGCTGTGCCAGCTTGTTCTTGGCCACTTTCACAGAGCCGCCTGCGTCTTTGACGCGCCTGCGGAACTCTGCGGATTGAGCAGCCACCATGCCGGTGTTGTGGGCGACCACAACCACGCCAGTGCTTTTCAGCTCTGTGTGGAGGCGATCTATGAGCTCACGTTTCGCGGCTCTATCCACGTCTCGTCTCCTTGCTGCGAAGCTTCATTACGAAGCTCCGCGGGTTGCACCTTTGCCGCCGTCTCCAAGTTAGGATCGGGCGACTCTAGTCTGTCCTCGTTCCCGTGGACCGCGAGTGATAAGCGGCACGGTGCTGACCCAGAAGGTTCAAACCGAACTCGGGGCTCTCGCCTCAAATCCGATCAACTTCTGTCTCATGCAGGCCTCTAGAAAGAGAGACTTAGGCTTCCCGGCGAACCGGAACGGCACCCGCAATCTCGGACAGTGCTGAACCGAAGCGCGAAGCCCCGGTTCAGGGTTTTCCGGGTTGCCCCGGAATGCTTCAAACTTAGACGACTGGTCCCGATGTGACGGTCGCCGCATCGAGCTTCAATCCCGGCCCCATCGTCGAAGACAGCGAAACCTTCTTGAGGTACGTGCCCTTCGAGCCCGTCGGCTTGGCCTTCACGACCGCATCGACGAACGCCTTGATGTTCTGGACCAGAGCTTCCTCGGTGAAGCTTGCCTTGCCGATGCCGGCGTGAACGATGCCAGCCTTCTCGACGCGGAACTCCACCGAACCACCCTTCGCACCCTTGACGGCGCTCACGACGTCCATCGTCACCGTGCCGACGCGCGGGTTCGGCATCAGGCCGCGCGGGCCCAACACTTTACCGAGGCGGCCGACGAGGCCCATCATGTCTGGCGTCGCGATGCAGCGATCGAAATTGATCGTGCCCTTCGAGACGATTTCAACGAGGTCCTCGGCTCCGACGATATCGGCTCCGGCGGCCTTGGCTTCTTCGGCCTTGGCGCCGCGCGCGAAGACGGCAACGCGAGCCGTACGGCCTGAACCGTTCGGCAGGTTGCAGACGCCGCGCACCATCTGATCGGCGTGCTTCGGATCGACGCCGAGGTTGACTGCAACCTCGATCGTTTCATCGAACTTCGCCTTGGCGCGATCCTTGATGATCTTCACGGCTTCGTCGACGCCATAAGACTTGCCGGCCGGAAGACCCTGCTTGATCGCTTCCATGCGCTTGCCACCGGCATCGCGCGTCTCTTTGATTTTCTCAGCGCTGATTTGAGCTTTTGCCATCGGACTACTCCACCACCTTCAGACCCATCGAACGCGCACTACCCGCAAGCGTGCGGGCGGCGGCGTCGAGGTCGTCGGTGTTCATGTCCTTGAGCTTGCCCTTGGCAATCTCTTTCAGCTGATCGATCGTCACCTGACCGGCGACGATACGGCCCGGCTCTTTCGAGCCCTGACCGCCTTTGCCCGTGGGGCGCAGGCCGGCTGCCTTCTTGATCAGATACGTCGCCGGAGGCTGGCGCATCTCGAACGTGAATGAACGATCGGAGTAGACCGTAATCTTCACGGGAATCGGTGTACCCTGCTCGAGGTCCTTCGTTTTCGCGTTGAAGGACTTGCAGAATTCCATGATGTTGACGCCGCGCTGACCAAGCGCGGGACCGATCGGAGGCGACGGATTGGCCGCCCCTGCCGGTACTTGAAGATTGATAAAGCCGTCTATTTTCTTCGCCATAGTTCCCCTTCAGCGTTAGAGCCCGCGCCGGATGGCCGGGCTCAGGGTTAGCGGTCAAACGGACCGGCCTCCGCAACGGATGGCTTGTCCTCCCGCACATCACCGCTCCGGAATTCAAATCCCGATGCGGTTTCCGGCGGCACAGCGCCGGAACACTTCTGCCTGCGGCACCGAAACGGCGACGTCAGGCAGCCACTTTCTCAACCTGCGTAAATTCGAGTTCGACCGGCGTTGGACGTCCGAAGATCGACACCGCGACCTTGACGCGCGAACGCTCCTCGTCGACCTCTTCGACGACGCCGGTGAACGAGGCAAACGGGCCGTCGGCCACCTTGACGTTCTCGCCGATCTCGAAGGTGATCGTCGGCTTTGGCCGCTCGACGCCCTCCTTGACCTGATTCAAGATGCGCATCGCCTCAGCTTCGGGGATCGGCATCGGCTTGTTGTCCGCGCCGAGGAAGCCCGTCACCTTGGGCGTGTTCTTGATCATGACGAACGCGGCGTCGGTCATCTTCATTTTGACGAGCACGTAGCCCGGCAGAAACTTCCGCTCGGTCGGGATCTTCCGGCCGCGCTTGATCTCGACGACTTCTTCCGTCGGCACGACGATCTCTTCGAAGAGATTATCGAGACCGCCCGCCTTGGCCCGCTCGCGTATAGCGTCGGCGACCTTGCGTTCGAAATTCGTGTAAGCATGCACGATGTACCAGCGCGTGCCGGCAACCGTAGCTTTATCTTCGCGTTCTTGCGCGACAACCATTCTTAAAGGCCCTCTGGCGCGTCACTCAAATCGAATATGCGAGCCGGTTTTCAGCTGGCCACCCCTAGGACGAAACGCACGATGTGGCTCAACGCTTGATCAACGAGCAAAAAGAAAACAGAGGCGAGCGCGACCATGATGAGCACCATCAAAGTCGTGATCCACACCTCTTTCCAAGTCGGCCAGGTAACCTTTGCGACTTCCTGCCGAACTTCCTGCATAAAGGTTATGGGATTGAACTTCGCCATCAAAACTGCTTTCCGTGCGCATAAGCGACAACATGCCGCACCCGACCGCGGTTTTTTACCGGGTCGGTCGGCAGATCAAACCGTCACGAGGCTGGCAGGGGCGGAGGGTCTCGAACCCCCGACCTTCGGTTTTGGAGACCGACGCTCTACCAATTGAGCTACACCCCTAACGCGATACGAGCGAAAACCCGATCGTCGAGCAGCCTCTTTCGGGGCGTGCACCCTTAACTGATGTTTTCGACCTTGTCAGCCCCGGCGACGCCTTTTTTCTATCGAACCGTCCGCGGGGCTGTCCAGGGTCCTCCTGTGTCGCTCGATGTCTCGCCCGAACCAGCGATCGGCTCGATGACGACGGCCGAGCCGTAGGCCAGAACTTCCGTCACCGCCGCGGCGATCTCGTTCGCATCATATCGCATAGCGATAACCGCGTTGGCGCCCATGCTTTGGGCGTGTTCGACCAGCAGGTCGAAAGCCTCCTGGCGCGTATGCTCGGCAAGGCGCGTATAGACCGAGATATTGCCGCCGAAGAAAATTTGGATCGCCGCGCCAATGTTGCCGACGACGCTGCGGGAGCGGACCGTCAGCCCGCGTACAAGCCCCAAATGACGGACAATGCGGTACCCTGGAATGTCGTTCGTTGTCACGACCAGCATGGCGCTCCCTTTCATCCCAGTCCGGCATGGCGCCGAACCTCCCCGATGAATCGCACGCTAACGCGAGATCCGCTTCCTTACGACCGCCGAAGCGATAATTCGGCGAATCTTCCCGCAAGCGTCGGACAGGATCCATCAGGCGCTCTTTTCGAGCGCCCGCGGGAAAATTTGCCAAACCCGGGTGATCGTCGCGGCGATTTCGCCGGCTGGGACCGGCCTGCCGAAAAGGAAACCCTGGACCTCTTCGCAACCCGCATTCGTGACCATGGCGAGCTGCTCTTTCGTCTCCACGCCCTCTGCGACCGTCGTCATGCGCAGGCGTTTTGCGAGTTCGGCGATGGATTGGACGATCGCTGCGCAATCGCGCTCGTTGGGCGTTCCAAAATCCCGCACGAAAGAGCGGTCGATCTTGAGCTTGTCGAACGGGAAGCTCCGCAGATAGCTGAGCGCCCCATATGCGGTCCCAAAATCGTCGAGCAGGATTTTGATACCCAGCGCGCGAAGCCGATGCAGAAGATCGTGCGTCTTCGGATGATCGCGCAGCAGGACAGATTCCGTCACCTCGAGCTCGAGCCGGTCTGCCGGCAAACCCGACGCGGAAAGTGCCGCGGCGACGGCGCCGTAGAGATCGCCTTTCTCAAATTGAACTGATGATAGATTGACGGCTACCTTTATCTCGGCCGGCCACGCTGCCGCATCTTTGCACGCGCGCGACAGCACCCAATTGCCAATCTCCACGATCCAGCCGCTCTCTTCCGCATACGGAATAAAATCGGCCGGCGAAACCATGCCGCGTTCTGGATGACGCCAGCGTATCAGCGCCTCGAAGCCGCTCACGCATTGAGCATGGATATCGACGATCGGCTGGTAATGAAGCTCGAATTGCTTCTTCTTCAAGGCGAGCTTCAAGTCGGCATCGAGCCGCTTCACGCGGCCGCTCTCATAATCGCGCTCCGGATCGTAAAATGCGTAGCTGCCGCGCCCCGATGTCTTCGCATAATGGAGCGCCAGATCCGCATTTTTCATGATCGTATCGGGCGTGCGGCCGTGCTCGGGGGCATGCGCGACGCTCAAGCATCCGGTGATATGTACCTTGCGACCCAGGAGCCTGTGTTCGGTGCCGATCGTTGCCAGCAGCCGCTGCGCTAAGCGTTCCAATTGTTCGTGCGTCGCTACGCCGAACCTTATCAGCGCGAATTCGTCGCCGCCGAGCCGTGCCAAAACATCGGTTTTGCGAACGACCCTGGTCAAGCGCCTTGCGACGCTCTTCAGCAACGCATCGCCGACCGGCTGACCGAACGTGTCATTGACACTATTGAAGCCGTCGAGATCGATCCAGAGAACAGCAATTTCGCTGCCGCCTGCGAGGGCGCCCTGAAGCTGTTGATGGAAGTAAGCACGATTATAGAGTTCAGTCAGCGTGTCATGGCACGCGAGCCATTCGATCCTTTTTTCTGTTTGCCGCTCCTCGGTGATGTCCTCGTGTATGCTGATCCAGCCGCCGTCCAACAAAGGCTGACTGGTGACGAGAACTATCCGGCCGTTCTTCAGATGTCTGACCTCGGAAAAAGTTTTGCCTTCCGCGAGTGCGGCCAGATGATCGTTGGTCCGTTGCTCTTGGATTGCGTGAGCTTCTTTCGCGGTATGACCGGCTTCATTCGACACGACATAGGCGACGATATCGGCAAATGCCGTCCCCTGCTCCGTCACCGCATCCGGCAAATCGTAAAGCTCGCGATAGAGGTTGTTGCAGACGACGAGCCGCTGTTCCTTGTCGAACATCGACAACCCGCGGATCATGGTATTGATGGCGCGAGCGAAGAGCCCGCTCGGTTTTTCGACGCGCTTTTTCCCCGACCTCGAGAACCCACGCGCCGCTCTAGCTTTGGAGGCTTTTGGACGGGAAGGGATGTTAGCGTTGCGTGGCGTAATAGGCTTAGAGGACGGACGGCCGCCGGGCTTCATCAAATTAATCCGAGAAATCGCGTCTTCGAAAATTCGTCAGTATGCAAATGAAGCAATAATTTTGCGTATGTTGTGTGTGTACGCGAGTCATGCAGCTACTGGCGCTTTAGCCAGTCACATCGCGGCATAAATGTTATGCTCAGCGTAGCGGGGCTTGCCTGCTTCACCAGACGGCTGCTTTCGAGCCTCAGGTTGAGCTGAAGCCATCCGGATACTGGGCAATATGCTGGGCAATCGGTTCATTTGGCTCATCCGAAATGAACTTGATTGCGAACTCGATGGCCTTTAACTCACCGGCTATCCCTTCGGCTCCAATCGAATCAATCAAAACCGCGTGTCTAGTTCACCTCACGCCAGCACATGAATGAGACAAAGCTTGTCAGCATCTTCGCCCCGCGTCGGGCCCAACGTTCCATCGATCTTGGCGCACGCCGGCCCGATCTTGACGCGTTACGACGTGATTTTCTGCGACGTCTGGGGCGTCGTCCATAACGGGCAAACGGCATTCGAGGGGGCCTGCCGGGCGCTCGAAAAATTTCGCGACGGCGGCGGCACCGTTATCTTCGTGACGAATGCGCCGGTTCCCAAGCGGCGCGTTGCCGATATGCTCGCGGCACGAAAGGTTCCGGCGAAAGCTTGGGACGATATCGTTTCATCAGGCGATCTTGCCCTCGACCATGTGACGGCACGCGGGTTTCAAGCGCTGCACTGCATCGGCCCTCAGGATCGCGACCAGGCTCTGTTCTCGGCGCTTCGCGCCCGTTCCGTTCCGCTTGCGGAGGCGGAGGCGATCATCTGCACCGGGCTCAATGACGACCGGAACGAGACGCCCAACGATTACCGGCCCCTTCTCGAGGATGCGCTCGCGAAGTGCCTGCCGTTCGTTTGCGCAAACCCGGATCTCGTCGTCGACGTCGGTGGAACGCTTTACTATTGCGCCGGCGCGATCGCAGACCTCTATGTCCACATGGGCGGCGAAGTCTTCTGGGCCGGAAAGCCGTATCTCAACACATACGAGACGGCGCATCAAAAGGCGGAAGCGCTTCGCAACGCCAACGTCGAGCGTGACAAGGTTCTGGTCATCGGCGATGCGCTACGAACGGACCTGAAGGGCGCGCAGAACTACGGTTGCGACGCGCTCTTCATTGCTTCCGGCATTCATCGCCATGAGACCGTCGAAGGGCTCGATCTCTCGGCAACGAAGCTTAGCGATTTGTTTGGACCGGGCGCGCCGCCGGCTCTCGGCGCCATGCTGGAACTCGCCTGGTAACTGTTCCGCTCACTCAGCCTTCGTTACGGGGAGCGGAGGCGGCGGCTCGCTTTTCGGGCGCTTCGGCGCCGGGCCATCCGAGAAGCTGTTGAACACGACATCGGGCGATGTCGTGTTGTGCTGGGACGGCACCAGCCGGCCGATCCAGATGTCGGTTGCGCGCGCGTGATCGAACTTCATGATGTTATCCTCGCGCCAGCCCTTGCCTCCGTGCTCGCGGACAGCGATGCGCGCCGTGTCGTTGTTGAATTCCGTGATGTACATCGATCTCAACATCGCGAACGGGCCGCCGCTGATCCCATGATCGAAGACGACGTCAATGGCTTGGCGATTGTCGTCGACGGAGACCATCCGTACGGACGCCGAGCCACCTTTCTCGAATTCGAGATTGAATGTGCGTGTTGCCGGATCGAACGACACTTCCTTGATTTTGACCAAGGGCCGGCCGTCATGCTCGATGGGGCCGACGATGAAGGACGAGCCATAGGCGGTATTGCGCATGGTTGACGGGGTCAGCGGGCGGGCGCGCCAGTAACCGTCCTGCGGATAGAGAACGAGCACTTCTTCGGCGCCATCGTCACGCTTCAACCAGACCTGCAACAGGTGGAGGCCGCTTTCAACGTGATCTCCAACGCGCACGGTCGTCACAGCAGGACGCCAGAAGGAGGGATACGTGAAACCGACGATCCAAAGCTTGGTGTCCTCATAAAGGGTCACCATTTTGGGCGGGTTAGGCGCCGCATAGCTCGGGTCCGACGCCATATCGCACGCAGTCCAGTCGGCTTCGACGTTTGCGCGCATGCTCGGGGTCAGATAAACCGGGTGGGCCGCTTCGACGCGAAATGCTCGTACGTTCTGGTTGGAGAACGAGACTGCGACGTTGTCCTTCTCGGCACAAAGCACCGGCTCGCTTTCGTTCACGACGTCGACGGCAAGACCGTCCAGCGACGCGGCGCGCGCGGGCATTAGTGGCGCCGCCATGAGCAGCAGCGCGGTGGCGATCAGACGAACGTACAAGGGCATTCCCCACTCCAATTTAATTCAACCAGATTTCGTGAAACGCGTTTGGCGTGACCCACTTCGTGCTTGCCCAGTCTATCACGGCTGAAGCACCGCATAGATGTCACCTGAGTTCGCGTCGTGCGGCAGATTGCTGAGATAGCCAGCCATCTCTTCATCAGAAAGCCAGCGATCGAATGACAAAGTCTGATTTTCGCCCAGCGCGACGTTGTAGCCATAGGTGCCAAGGGCCGACATCCGGTCGAAGCAGGCCATCGCGACATCGCGTGCAATCGTCGTGAACTCGAAGGACAGAGCCGTTATCGGCCGCGACAGGCCGCGCAGCACCGCGTCTTCGAAGCCTTCGACGTCGATCTTGACGAACGACGGCGATCCGTAACGCGCGACGAGGCCGTCGAGCGTCACGACTTCGATCGGGATTTGCCCGTCCCATATCTGGCCTTCCCAGCCCTTTGCGCCCTCTGCCTGGTGGACGAACTCTTCAGACAACGTGGAGACGGTCGGGTTTGCCGTGTTGATGAAAAGCTCGCGGGTGCCTGCTTCTGCGCCGACCGCACGGTCGATGATCTCGACCAAGGGGTCTCGCCCGTGGATGTGGGTTAGCGCGGAGAAGAGCAGCGGTTGCGGCTCGATCGCGATGACGCGGGCACCGAGCCGGCGAAATGAGGCTACGCGATCACCGACATGGGCGCCGATATCGAACACGAGATCGCCCGGTTCGACGAAACGGCGATAGAGCGCGTCCATGGCGCTGCGCGGAGCCTCAGGTCCGAGATAGATCCGCAGCGACCGGAATACGCCTTCGAGAGCCGGTGACGCCATCAGGTCAGTTCCCCGCCTGGATGGCTCGGATTTCGGCGGGCGGCGCGAAGTCCTCAGGGATTCCCGCTATGCCATGACGGCGGAAAAAGCGGCCGACTGCCGGGCTCGCGGTGAAAACGACGAAGGGAACCGCAAGCCCGTAACCCGCCGTCAGCGGCAAACTCCAAAGGAGGGCAGCGGGCGAAACGAGTGCGATGGCCGCGTAGAGCAGCACGCCGAAGAGGAGTTGCGGCCAAAGCCACCTTATGGCGTCGCCCCATGTCACGCCCCCGCCGTCGCGGCGCTGGCCGTTCCAGACGATCGTTCTGCCGAACAATAGCCCGACCATGAAAATCGACGTTCGTATCGTCGTCACCGCGCCAAGAATGAGCGAGAACAAAATCTCGATGATCGCGCTCGATGCAAATTTCAGGCGGCCACCGAAGCGGCTGATCTCGCCTGGCGTCAGGATGGCGTCCGCTATCCCCGCAAGCTTCGGTGCGAGATGCATCAACAAAAGGAGGCCGTATATCGTCTCGACGGCAAACCAGGGGAAATCGTTCTGGCGTTCCGCGCTCAGCATGGCGAGCGGCAGGATGGCGGCAAGCAGCGTCCATGCCGGAACGCCGAGAAACATCAGGACCGCCCATAAGAGTTGAAAGCGGCTCACCGGCTCGATGCCGGGCATTCCGATCAGACGCAGATACTGCATGTTGCCCTGACACCAGCGCGCGTCACGGCGCATGAATTCGAGCGCGTCGGGCGGATTGTCCTCGTAAGAGCCCGTTTCGACCGGCAGCACGCGCACCTCGTAGCCCGCCTTGCGCATGAGAACGGCTTCGACCTGATCGTGCGATAAGATCGTCTCGCTCTTCATCAGCCCCTTCAGGGCGCAATGCTCGACGTAGGGCGCGACGCGAAGAAGCGCGTTGTGGCCCCAGAACGGTCCGCAGTCTCCCACCCACCAGGCCTGGCCCATCGTGTAAGTCCGCATCCCGAGCCGCATGCCGAACTGGAAAATGCGCGCGAACGCCGACGACGACGGCGTGCCGACGACAAGGCTTTGCAGAATGCCGATGCGAGGATGCTTCTCCATGATGCGCACGAGCGTAACGATGGCTTCGCCCGTCATCAGACTATCCGCGTCGAGCGGCAACATGAACTCGTAATTGGAGCCCCAGCGCAGGGCGAACTCGCGGACGTTGCCGGCTTTGAAACCCGCATTGCCAATTCGCCGGCGATAGACGATCCGGTCGGGATCCTGGTCGGCTTGCTTCCACGCGGCGACTTCCGCCTCTTCGCGCTGGATGATCTCATCGCGATCGCTGTCGCTCAGCACGAAATAGGAGAAGCGACCTGCCTCCGCCATCCGATCGAGACTTGCCTTCACGGTTTTCAGACGCAGCAACGCCCGAGCCGGATCCTCGTTACGCAATGTCATCAAGACTGCGGTATTAACCGTAAGGGGCGACTGATCGCCCTTCGTTTCGTAATACGGCTCGGCGTGCGTTTTCCTTCTTGTCCCATGAAGCTGCCACAGGCCGATGACAGCATTCCAGAAACCAAGAACCGGCCAGGGGGCGCCGAGCGCCAAACAAATGACCATCGTGAGGCCGACGACAGTCCAGCCCCCGCTCGTGAAAATCGCGCCGGCGGCGAGCACGATGAGAAGCCACGTCGCAAGATTGAGAAAAAGGACGACGCGCCGCCGCTTGTTCAGCGTGGCTATTGCGTCCAGGCCTGCGGGAGTCGTAAGGCTTGGGACCTCGACGACAATCGTTCTGTTAATGTCCGACACCCCGTCGTGCTCGGCACCGATCGTCATTACGGACCATCCTTCGCAATGAGTGACCCGCAGAGCAGCTTCGACTCCAATGCCCAGCGCTTAAGGCGCAGCCAAGGCCAGATCGTGGTTGCCCGAGCCCTCTGGTACGTCAAACCCGGCATTGCGGAAGTTCGACCCGAACGCCTCTCTCCGCCTTCACCGGGTGAAGCACGCATCGCGACGGAGTATTCCGCAATCAGCCGCGGCACCGAACGTATGGTCGCGCTTGGCGAAATCCCTCGAAGCGAATGGGCACGAATGCGTGCCCCGCTGCAAGCCGGAGATTTCTCCTTTCCCGTTAAATACGGCTATTCCGCGACAGGGGTCGTGACGGCGGGTTCCGAGAGATTTGTCGGCAAGCGCGTCTTCGTGTTGCACCCACATCAGGATCATTTTCACGCTCCGGAAGCGCTGCTCGCAATCCTCCCGGACGACGTGCCATCGCGCCGCGCCGTGCTCGCGGCCAATATGGAGACAGCGCTCAATGCCCATTGGGACGCGGGCACGACGCTCGGCGACCGTGTTCTCGTCGTCGGCGCCGGCATCGTCGGATTGCTGACCGCCCATCTCGCGAGCCGAATTTCGGGAACGGATGTCACGATCACCGACATCAATCCGGCGCGGGCGAAATATGCCGAGAAGCTCGGGATCAAGTTTGTGTCCAACACGGACGTCCCCGCCGGCAACCGCATCGTGTTTCACGCGAGCGCCACGTCAGCTGGCCTCGAGACCGCGATCAACGCTTGCGCCTTCGAGGGCAGCGTGATCGAGATGAGCTGGTATGGGACAAACCCCGTGACCGTGAACCTCGGTGGCGCATTCCATAGCCGCCGCCTCAAGATCATTTCATCGCAGGTGGGGCACGTGGCGCCTCTCCACCGCAACCAACTGAAACACAAAGACCGCCTCGAACGGGCGATTGCCATGCTCGACGACGACCGTCTAGATGCGCTCGTCGCCGATGCCGTCAATTTCGAGGATCTGCCCTCCGCGCTTCCGAAAATCTGGTCGTCGTCCGACCTTCCGCCCATCGTCCGCTATTAATTCGCACAGGTTGAAGCCACCCATGTTCTCCGTCGAAGTTCGCGACCGCATCATGATCGCCCATTCGCTGCCCAATCCCTTTTTCGGACCGGCGCAGAACCTTCACGGCGCGACCTACGTCGTCGACGTTGCGTTCTTTCGTGAAAAGCTGACCGAGCAGAACGTCGTCGTCGATATCGGCGCGGCTTTGAGCGTGCTCGGCACGACGCTGCAACCGCTCGCCTATCAGAACCTCGACGTACTTCCGCAATTCAAGGGCGCCCTCACCACGACGGAATTTCTCTGCAAATATGTTTTCGACCGCATCGCGAAGGCCGCCGCTTCGGGGGCGCTTGGCGAGGATGGAAAATCGCTTTCACGAATTCGCGTGACGCTGTCGGAAACCGATTTGGCGCGCGCCAGCTACGAGGGATCGATCGGTGGCTGAAGCCGCTTTCGCCATCCCGGGAGATCTGAAAGCGACGACCGGAGGCTATGCCTACGATCGCCGCGTGATCGAGCTGTTGCCGGCGTTCGGCGTTCCCGTATCTGTTCTCTCGTTGCCCGGCTCGTTTCCAAATCCGGAGAAGACCGATCTCGACGTTACGCGCCGCATTCTCGAGACGCGGCATGCGGATTCGGTGCTCCTGGTGGACGGTCTCGCCTACGGCGCTTTTCCCGACACGATCCTCAGTAAAATTCCGGGACGCGTCATCGGCCTCGTCCATCATCCGCTGTTTCTTGAAACCGGGCTGCCGCACGCGCGCAAGGTCGAGCTCAAAGCCAGCGAAGAACGAGCGCTTCAGCGCGCCAACCACATCATCGTGACGAGCCGCGCGACGAAACGCATTCTGACTGAGAACATGTCGATTGCGCCCGACAAGATCACGATCGCGGAGCCTGGAACGGACCCAGCGCAGCGGGCAACCGGCACCGGCGCGCCATTGCAGATTCTGGCCGTCGGCGCCGTCATGCCGCGCAAAGGTTACGATCTGCTCGTCGAAGCTCTGGCGCCGCTCGACACAATCGATTGGCGATTGACGATCGCGGGCGCTCTCGACCGTCATCCGCAGGCCGTCGACGCCGTGCAAAGCGCAATAGCCAAGCACGGTCTTGAAGATCGCGTTACGCTCGCGGGCAAGGTCGTGCCGGCGACGCTCGAGCGGTTCTACGATTGTGCCGATCTCTTCGTCTCGGCGTCGCTGTTTGAAGGATACGGAATGGTCCTCGCCGAAGCGATGGCTCGCGGCCTGCCGATCGTGCTGGCTGCCGGGGGCGCTGCGGCCGATACGGCGGGCGAAGCCGCCGCGCTTCACGTCGAGGCGGGCAACGTCGGCCAGCTCACGTCGGCGCTGCAGCGCGCGTTGACCGATAAGAAACTTCGCGACCGACTTGCCGATGCGGCCTGGGAAGCGGGCCGCACCTTGCCGACCTGGCACGAAACTGCGCGGCGCATTGCAGCCGTCATTCTTGGATTACGCCCGTGAGCGATTTTTCAGCCGAATGGCTCGATTTGCGCGAAGCCGCCGACGCGCGCGCGCGCAACGCGAGCGTTGCCAATGCGGTGGCAGCACGCTTTGCGCTCAGAGGCGATCTCCGCATTCTCGATTTTGGAGCCGGGACCGGCGCCAATCTCAGGGCGACGTCGGCTTTGCTGCCGGAGCGGCAGACATGGACGCTCGTCGATCACGACCCGGCCTTATTGGACGTGGCGAAAGCAAAGCTCATCAGATGGGCGGACCGCCACGAGGAAACGGGTGAGACCTTACAGCTCGAAAAAGGGCGCCTCAGGATCACTGTCGCCTTCAAGACCGCCGATCTCGCTCGCGATACGCAAATGCTTCTCGATGAGAAGCCTCAGCTCGTCACGGCTTCGGCCTTCTTCGATCTGACGTCGGAAGACTACATACGGACGCTGGCGAAAGCCGTCGCTGCTGCGGGCGCGGCGTTCTACGCGACGCTGACTTACAACGGCCTGCAAAAGTGGACGCCACACCGGCCCGCCGACAATCAAATGACGGCGGCCTTTCAACGTCACCAGATGCGGGACAAAGGTTTTGGTCCGGCTGCGGGACCGCTCGCGGGTTCGCACCTTGTCGATCAATTCCGCATCAACGGGCACGTCGTCGTCGAGGGGGACAGCCCATGGCGGCTCGAGCGCAACGACCGGATGCTGATAGACGAATTGATCCGCGGACACGCGGTCGCCGTGACTGAAAGCGGTGGCGTCGACGCTAAGGCCGTTGTCGGTTGGTTGAACGTTACGCGGACTGCAGCGTTTGTCGGACACATCGACGTCTTCGCCGCACCACCCTGAAACCGGCGCCGCCGTCTAGGCTATTCGCTTCGGGATCATTCGCTCGACGACACGGTCCCTGCGAATGAACCGATGATAGACGGCAGCTGCGATATGTATCGTGGCGAACACGATGATCAGGATTGCGCCGGTCTCGTGCCACTCGAAGACATCCTTCGCGACGTTTTCGTTCTTTTCGGTAATAGCCGGAAGGTGGAACCCGAAGACCTCCAGATAGCCGCCGTAGGAAATGGCCGTGTAGCCGATGACCGGAACCGCGATCAGCAGCGCGTAAAGGCTCCAATGGACAAGATGGCTGACGCCCGTCAGTGCGGGTGGAACAGTCGAATCGGAACGCGGCGCTCCACGGGTCAAACGATAGAGCAGCCGCAGGATAACAAAGAGCAATATCGTCAGCCCAATGACTTTATGCGAACTGTACAGAACGCCGGTCAGCGCGTCCCAAACGCCTTTGACAGGTTCGCCCTTTTCATTGACGCCGGGCATTTCGTTGCCCCGGTAGGCCATGTAGAAGCCGAGGGGCAGCTGAATGAGAACGAGCAAGGCTATCAGCCAATGTAATCCGCGAGCAGTCGGCGTGTACGTCGGGAGATCGTACTTCGGATCTTGAGCCATGCGCTAGCCTCGCCGCTGATGCCTCAGATCACAATCGAACAGCACATCGCCGCCGTCAAGAACGTGCACTGCCGTTTCCGGCCGTATCGCCTCCTCGACGCTGCCGATCGGCATCAGTGACAATCCGGGAATTCCGGAGCCCAAGATCAGCGGAGCGGCGAGGATGTGAATCCTGTCCACCATTCCAGCGTTGATGAAATGCGAGATTGTCGTTCCCCCGCCCTCCACCAGGATTTTTTTAAGCCCTCGCTTGAAAAGCGCTTCGACGATGTCGGCAGGCTCGATCCGCTGCGCGGTGGCTTTTATTACGAGCCCTTCGGCGCCTTTCGGCACGAGCTGCTCGGCGCTCGTCACGACGAGACAGTCGCTTTCCCCCGTCGCGAGGCAGCGTGCGGACGCCTGGAGGCGTCCTCTCGGATCGATGATGACGCGGACCGGTTGCGGACCGTCGACGCGTCTGACGGTGAGTTGCGGATCGTCGGCTATGATCGTTCCAATCCCGACGACGACGGCATCGACCTTGGACCGCAGCCGATGCAGGTGGTCCAGGCCGGCTGCGCCGTTGATCCCGCGCGAGTCGCCGCTCGCCGTCGCAATTCGTCCGTCGAGGGATTGGCCCAGCTGCGCGATGATGAACGGCCGCTCCGCCGGCGCGTTGACGATAGGATCGAAAATCGACTGCGGCAGACCGCCCGTCCCGGCGGGCTTGCCGCTACCGCCCGGCGCAGAACCGTCATTACTAATTTTGCCGGGTGTCATGAGATCTCGGAGTGATATAACGCAGTCGAATGATCGTAACGCCCTCGGGCCGCCATCGGGATTTCGCACTCCTCGCTAAGGGCATTCGTTTCCTCTCATCTTACATAGCATCCAAACATGAATTCGAAGCCGCTTGGCCTTATTGCAATCTATACGCGCGCGCTCGCTCTTTTAGCTCCCGAAAAATACCTCGCCATGGGGCTCGCAGCAGCCGGCGTGGTGATCGCGGTTACCCAACTTGCCGAACCCATCCTGTTCGGGCGGGTTGTGGATGCCCTGAGCAAAGGCGAAAGCGCTTTCTTCTACATCGGACTCTGGGCGCTCCTCGGTCTTTTCGGGATCTTCGCCGGTGTCATCGTCGGGATAAACGCCGATCGCCTCGCGCATCGCCAGAAGATGGCTCACCTCGCAAGCATTTTCGAAAAATCGATTGCGTTGCCGCAAAGTTCGCATGCCACTCGCGGGTCGGGGGCGACCATACGGACGATCCTTTCCGGAATGAGTGCGCTGTTTTGGCTCTGGCTCGGCGTCATGCGCGAGCAGCTCGCGACGGTTTTCGGCATCATCCTGCTGGTGCCGACGGCGTTCGCAATGGACGTCCGGATGTCGGTCATTCTGGTGACGCTCGCGGCCGTTTACACGCTGATGCACGTGGTCGTCGTCAAGCGTACGGCCGTTGGCCAAGCGGCCGTCGAGGAGCACGAGACCGCGCTTTCCAGCCGCGTCGTCGATGTCATCGGAAACGTGACCGTCGTGCAAAGTTATGGGCGTCTCAAGGCCGAAGCCGATGCGCTCAGAGGATTGGCGAACGATCTTCTTGCCGCTCAATACCCGGTGCTGACGTGGTGGGGCGTGCTGACCGTCCTGCAGCGATCGGCCGCGACCTTGACGATGGTCATTATCTTCTCTGCTGGCGCCGTCCTCGCCGGGCGCGGCGAGCTGACCGTCGGCGAGATCGTCAGCTTCGTCGCCTTTGCGGCTCTCTTGATATCGAAGCTCGACGCGCTGTCGGGCTTTGCGGTGCGCATCGACCAGCAGGCTCCGACGCTTTCAGCGTTGTTCCGTCTCATCGATGAAGCGGGCGCGCCTGTCGATGCGCCCAGCGCCAAACCGCTTCGTACGGTCGAAGGCGCGGTCACGTTCGATGATGTGACCTTTCGCTACGAGGGCGCGTCGCAGGGCATCAGCGATCTTTCGTTCGCAGTCAAGGCTGGAGAAACGATTGCGTTCGTCGGCCCGACGGGATCGGGCAAGTCGACCACGATCGGCTTGCTGCAACGTTTCCTGAAGCCAAAATCCGGGCGTATCCTGATCGACGACCAGGATATCGCCGGAGTTACTCTGCAATCGCTCAGAGGCGCGATTGCCGTCGTTTTTCAGGACGCGGGGCTCTTCAATCGTTCCATCGGCGAAAACATTCGCATCGGCCGGCCCGGTGCGACGGATGCGGAAGTCGAGCACGCGAGCCGCCTCGCCGAAGCGCACGACTTCATCATGCGGAAGCCCGGTGGGTATGACTTCATGATCGGCGAACGCGGTTTGGCGCTGTCGGGCGGCGAACGTCAACGCATCGCAATTGCGCGCGCCATTCTGAAGGATGCGCCGATCCTCATTCTCGATGAGGCGACGAGCGCACTCGATTCAGAGACGGAAGCCAAGATCAAGCGAGCACTCGACACGCTGCGCGCGGGCCGCACGACGTTCGTCATCGCGCATCGGCTATCAACCGTTGCCGATGCCGATCAGATCCTGGTGCTCGATCAGGGGGAAATCGTGGAGCGCGGGCAGTTCGTCGAACTCGCCGAAAGCGGCGGCCTCTTCTCGCGTCTCGTCGCCGAGGGCGGGTTCACCGTTCCGAAGACGACAGAGAAACCACGCGAGCCGATCGCTTAGCACCGTTGCCCAGAGCGTGTGGGGCCTAGAGCTTATGAGCCATGCGGGCGCGCTTCGTTTCGAGATAGCGCTCATTGAACTTGTTCGGCAGGGCGACGATGGGCAGCCGCTCGACGACGCGGATGCCGTGCGATTTGAGCGCCTGCTCCTTTGCCGGGTTGTTCGACAGGAGTTTGATCTCCGGCATTTGGAGATCACTCAGCACGCGCGCGGTCAGGCCATAGTCGCGGCTATCGATCGGCGCGCCGACTTCGATGTTGGCTTCGACGGTATCGAGCCCCTGGTCCTGCAGCGCATAGGCCTGGATTTTCTTGAACAGGCCGATGCCGCGCCCTTCGTGGTACGGCACGTAAATAATCGCGCCATAGGGGACGCCGGAGATGATTTTCAAAGCGGCCTGAAGTTGCTGGTAGCAGTCGCAGCGCAGCGAGTGGAAGATATCGCCCGTCACGCAGCCGGAATGAACGCGAACGACGGGGATCGGCGCTGAACCGTTGAACTTGGCGGCATCGCGATGCACGAGCGCCAAGATCTGCTCTTCATCGGTCTCTCCGCGATAGGCATGGGCTTCGAGCATCAGCTCTTGTCCCTGGAACTCGATCGGGAGAATGGTTTCCACCGACCAGTCCGCTGGCAGTTTGATAGACGTCAAGGTACCCGACTTCATTGTTACCGTGGCTCCGGGGTCTTCAAAGGCATATGCCTCATTTGCCGAGGGAACGCAAAGTCTCGTACCTCTGCACGGCTGAGCAATGTTCCTAAGGGAACAGCCCAGCCGGATTGTGTCTGGTAACGGGTTTACTTAGGCATGCTCGCCCTGAAGATTTAGAATGTCAGGATGCCGCGGCCAAGAATGGCGCGCCGTCCGCTTTCTGAGAGGTTTCCGGCATCGCATCCGTGTCCGGTGTGTCAGTCTGTTCGACATTTGCCTTTCAGCATCAATCTGGCCGCATCAATCTGGCGATTTCTATTTTCGGGCAACGGTCCATCACGACGGTGAAGCCGGCTGCACGCGCCATCGCTGCGGCTTCTTCGTTAATGACGCCGAGCTGCATCCAAATCACGCTTGCGCCCGTGCTTCCCTTGACCGCGATCGCGTCGCGCACGACGTCCGTCACCGCCTCCGACGCTCGAAAGACGTCGACAACGTCAACGGGTGCCGGCACCTCGGCGAGGCGCGCGTACACCAACTGGTCGTGAATGGTTTTACCGGCGATGCCTGGATTGACGGGCTTAATGATGTAACCCTCGCCGATGAGGAAGCGCATGACGCCATTGCTCGGGCGTTCGGACTTTTGAGACGCACCAACGACTGCGAATGTTTTCACGCGCTTCAGGAGGCTGCGGATTTCGTCGTCGCTCAATCCGTCAATCGTCATCATGCGGGTGCCGGAATAGACACGCGGCCTTGTGCGTCGAGCCGCATGAAGGGGTTGTAGGCAACCTCCCAAAGGTGGCCGTCCGGGTCGGCGAAGTAGCCGGAATACCCGCCCCAAAAAACCTTCTGCCCGGGCTTCAACAGCTTTGCACCCGCGGAGACGGCTTCCTTCAGAACCTGGTCGACTTCGGCTTCCGAGTTGACGTTGTGGGCGAGAGAGATGCCGGAAAATCCAGGCTTGCTGGCGGGCACGCCTGCGTCATCGGCCAAGGCTTCGCGGCCGAACAGCGAAAGAACTATTCCGCCGAGGTCAAAGAACGCCACCTCAGCCTTGCTTGCGGCGGACGCACGAAGGCCTATCGCTTCGTAGAACTTGCGAGCCTTTGCGACGTCGGCGACGCCGAGCGTGACAAAAGAAAGCCGCGGCTCCAATTCAGCTGTCCTTCCATTCTGGCTTGCGCTTTTCGAGGAATGCACAGATGCCCTCACCCGCGTCTGCTTCCATCATATTTTTGACCATCACTTCGCTCGCGTACGCGTACGCTTCATCGAGCGGCAGCTCGGCTTGCCTGTAGAAAGCTGCCTTGCCGATCGCGACCGTTGCTTTCGATTTCGATGCTATCGCGCGCGCCATGTGCAGAGCCTCTCGCATCACATCGCCATCCGGGACGACGCGGTTCACGAGACCGTAGGCCATCGCGTCGGCCGCCGAGATCGCTTCGCCGAGAAGCAGCATTTCCATCGCGCGCTTCCGGGGAACATTTCGCGAGAGCGCCACCATGGGCGTCGAGCAGAACAGCCCGATGTTGACGCCCGGCGTGGCGAAGTCCGCCGACGCCGCGGCAACGGCCATATCGCAAGTGGCGACCAGCTGGCAGCCCGCTGCAGTCGCGCGTCCCTGGACGGCCGCAATGACCGGCTTCGGGCAGGCGACGATCGTGCGCATCATCGCCGAGCATGCGTTCATCGTGTCGCGGAAAAAGGCTTCGCCACCGTCCGGGTCCGTGCGGTGCGCGGTCAATTCCTTCAGGTCGTGACCGGATGAAAAGACCTTACCCGCCGCCGCAAGGATGATGATGGCGACCGACTTGTCCTGGCCCAGCTTAACGATCGCCGCATGCACGTCATCCAGCAGAGCGCGCGAAAGAGCGTTGCGCGCCTCGGGCCGGTTCACTGTCAGGCGGACAACGCCTGGCTCGACGACGTCGGTCAGGACGAATGGCGCGCCGGCTGGCGAAAGATCTTGCATGCGGACTTACCGATTCTCTGGCCGAATTCTCTGGCCGATTTTCTGGCCGGCTTTCTGGCCAATTTTCTGGGCAACTCACCGCTAGCCAGCGGGCGCTTTCCTACTGCTGCAACGCCTTCTCGATTTCGGCGCGATGCGCTTTCACCAAGTCGACGTTCTCCTTGAACTTGAGGTTCGGCGTCGTGCTGATCGCTTCGTTCAGCTCATCGAGAAGCTGCTTCTTGTCTGCTTCCGGAATGCTCGCGTCCTTCTGGACGTCGTCGCGCTCCTTCTTCAGCGCGTCAACGGGATCGACGAAATTTCCGGTCGTGGTGTCGAGCCCTGCCATGACGATCGAGATGTTTGCCGCCACGTCGTCGAGCTCGGCGAAATTGGTGAAGCCGTGCTTCGTCGCAATGCTTTCGAGTTCGGCCTGCAGCGCGGGGTCGGGCTTGTCGCCGGCCGACTGAATTTTCGAGGCGATGGATGCGAGATCGCTTTGAGCGGCGATGAAATGCGTCACCTGCTCGTCCGTCAGCTTGATCTGCTTCACGTCATCCTGCGAGGGCGGATTGGTGCCGGCCGCAGCCGACGCGCCTTGCTCGGCCGGCGTGCCTTGCGGCGCGGCCGCGTCCTGAGCTGCGGCCATCGCGATCGCCGCGCATAGGCCAAATGCTCCGATGATAACGCCAGCCGCCGTACGGGTCAGAGAGACCGCCATCGTGTTGCTCCACATTGCGCTCGCAGCCCGCGAGCGAGATTTACCGTTCGAACTGATACGCCGACTAAGACAAGAATAAGAAACGTTGCACACCTCTTGGTTCCCATTTCCGGGAGGGTGTCGCCTCGAATTCGTCCCGAGATCTATCGCATGCTGGATTTATCGCCGATGAACAAGCTGGATCTCTGCGCGGGGAGCGCCATTGGCGGTATAGTAATACCACATGGCGGTATTATGCTACCACACCACCTAATTCATTGATTCTGAATAATATTCCTGCCATATGGAAAATCCTCTTGCTACTCGCTCGTGTTTTCGCGTATGCACGCGCCTTCTCGGAATGCAGCGCGCAGTAGACGTTTGAAGCGTGCGCAGCCATCCGCCAAGGAGCTTCAATAATGTCTACCTATGTCGCCAAGCCGGCCACGGTGGAGAAGAAGTGGGTTCTCATCGACGCCGAAGGGCTCGTTGTCGGCCGACTTGCCGCTCTCATCGCGACGCGCCTCAAGGGCAAGCACAAACCGATTTACACGCCTCACGTTGACTGCGGCGACAACATCGTCGTCATCAACGCCGAGAAGGTCGTCTTCACCGGCGCCAAGCGTGAAGACAAAGTCTACTACCGGCACACCGGCTATCCGGGCGGCATCAAAGAGCGTACGCCGCGCCAGATCTTCGACAGCAAGCATCCCGAGCGGATCCTCGAAAAGGCCGTCGAGCGCATGCTCGCACGCGGTCCTTTGCACCGTGAGATCATGCGCAACCTCAGAGTTTATAAGGGCGGTGCGCATCCCCATGAGGCGCAGAACCCGGAAAAGCTCGATGTCGCGAAGCTCAACCGTAAGAATGTGAGGGTCTGAGATCCATGGCTACTGAAACAAAGACCCTGGCCGATCTTGCCACCGTCAAGGGCGCCGAGCCGCAGGCGGCAGCGCCTGTCCGGACGCAGAAGCTCGACAAGCTCGGCCGCGCTTACGCAACCGGCAAGCGGAAGAACGCTGTTGCCCGCGTTTGGCTGAAGCCCGGCAAGGGCCTCATCACGGTCAACAACAAGGACTTCAAGGCTTATTTCGCCCGTCCCGTGCTGCAGATGCTTTTGCAGCAGCCGCTCAACCTCGCCAACCGCTCGACGCAATACGACATTCGTATTTCTGTCGCAGGCGGTGGGCTTTCGGGTCAGGCCGGTGCGGTTCGTCACGGCATCTCGAAGGCGCTCACCTATTATGAGCCGGACCTTCGTGGTGCCCTGAAAAAGCAGGGCTTCCTGACCCGCGATAGCCGCGTCGTCGAACGTAAGAAGTACGGCAAGGTCAAGGCCCGCAAATCGTTCCAGTTCTCGAAGCGCTAAGCCGCTCCGGATACCTGAGACAAAAAACAGCCCGCCCAATCGGCGGGCTGTTTCATTTCGTGTTGCAGACGGGTTGCGGTCCTGCCGCCCCAGTGCCACATACCGCTCCATGTGCCAGCGCGGCTTGGCCGTGGCTATGAGGGATTTGGGATACGATGGATTGGCTTCTGAACGGCTTGCATGAGCTGTTTTCGACACTTGTGACCGACATTGGCCTGCTCCTATCCCCACAGTGGTGGTCTACGCATGCGGTCGCGCTCTTCAACATCCTGATGATCGACCTGACGCTCGCGGGCGACAACGCCATCGTCGTCGGCATGGCGGCATCGCGCGTTGAAAAGTCCATGCGGGCCAAGGTGATCTTCTGGGGTATTCTCGGAGCTGTCGTCCTCAGGATCATCTTCTCGAGCATCGCACAACAGATGCTGCAGGTGATCGGCCTGACGCTGGCCGGCGGCATTCTGCTGCTCTTCGTCTGCTGGAAGATGTACAAGCAGATCGTCGAGGCGGACACGCACTCGATCCATGAGGTGGAAAAGAACCTCGCCTCCAATGCCCCTCATCCCAACGAGACGACGTTCTGGAGTGCTCTTTGGACGATCATCCTTGCCGACCTCTCGATGTCGCTCGACAACGTACTGGCGGTTGCCGGTGCGGCGGGCGAATCCACGCTGGTCTTGGTCATTGGGCTCGCCTTCGCCATCATCCTGATGGCCGTCGCCTCTACGTTTATCGCCAAGCTCCTCGCGAAGTATCCTTGGATTGCCTGGATCGGCCTCCTTATCATTCTCTACGTGGCGGCCGATATGATCTATCGCGACAGCCATCGCATCTTCTGCGAGACCTACGGCGTCGGCTGTTCGGAAACGATCATCCAGGGCATCAAGCACCGGATTGGCCTCTTGTTCGGCGGTTAAAATGACGGCAACGGCAACTACGACAGTGACAGCGGGGAAAACCAAACTTGCGCGCGTCTTCATCGACGGCGAGGCGGGCACGACGGGCCTCGAAATCCGCGAGCGGCTCGCCGGCGTCGCTCCGATCGAGGTAAAGAGCATCGATCCGGCGAAGCGGAAGGACCGGGCCGCCCGCGCCGAAATGCTGAGCAATGTCGATCTCGTGGTGCTTTGTCTGCCGGACGACGCGGCGCGGGAGGCGGTGGCGCTTGCCAACGGGCTTGGCCCGAATGCTCCGAAGATCGTCGACGCTTCGACCGCCCATCGCGTTGCCGACGGCTGGGTCTATGGCTTCGCCGAAATGGCGCCCGGGCAGGCCGATGCCATTAGAACTGCGGCTCGCGTCGCCAACCCCGGATGTTATCCGACGGGCGGGATTGCGCTCATTCGGCCCCTCGTCGAAGCGGGGATCATCGCACCCGATCACCCCATCACCGTCAACGCCGTGTCGGGATATTCGGGCGGCGGACGCAGCATGATCGAGGCTTATGAGGCAGGAACGGCGCCGTCGTTCGAGCTTTATGGTCTGGGCCTTGAGCACAAGCACGTGCCGGAGTTGCAAACCTATTCAGGACTAACGCGGCGGCCCATCTTCGTGCCGAGTGTCGGCAACTTCAGGCAGGGTATGCTCGTGTCCGTACCGCTGCACCTCGATGCCCTGAGCGGCCGCCCGAGCCTCGCCGATATCGAAGCCGTGCTCGCCGATTACTATAAATCGGCGGAACTCGTGAGCGTCGTCACAGGAGCCGCGGCAAAAGCCGGCCGTCTCGAAGCGGAAGCCTTGAACGGCACCGACCAGCTCGAAATCTTCGTGTTCGGGAAGCCCGAACTCAATCAGACCGTGCTCGTCGCGCGGCTCGACAATCTCGGCAAGGGAGCCGCCGGCGCCGCGGTTCAGAACATCAAGCTGATGCTCGGCCTCGACTAGAGAAATCGCGCGGCACTATTCCCGCTCGCCGCGTCGCATAAAGGTGCACGACCGCTATCGCGAGCACGACCGCTCCGCCAGCCTGATGCAATAGGCCGAGATGCAGCGGAACGTGCGCGAGAAGCGTCGCGATGCCGAGCACGGCCTGGAGGATGACCGCGCCGCCGAGCCAAAGCGCGCTCAAGCGAATGCGGTCGTCGACCGGCGTCCGGTAGGTCAACCAGACTTGCACCAGCACGAGCGCGGTGACGATGTAGGCCACCAGACGGTGGTTGAACTGCGCGGCGGCGTGGCCTTCAAAAAAGCTCAGGTATGCGGGGTTGATCCAATAGTCGCTCGGGAACCACTGGCCGTCCATTGTCGGCCACGTATTGTAGATGAGCCCGGCTCTGAGGCCCGCGACGAACGCTCCGAGAACCACTTGCACGAGAACAGAGGCGACGATGATCGTCGCCATCCGCTTTATGAGCGGCGTCGCAATTTCACCGGTGACGTGCGGCTCGGCCGGCCACTCATCGAGCGCCAGCCAGACAAGCAGGCCCAGGATCATGAAGGCCGTCGTGAGATGCAAGGCGAGACGATACTGACTGACTTCGATGCGGTCGCTCAGACCCGACTTCACCATGTACCAGCCGATGGCGCCTTGAAGCGCGCCGAGCGCGAGGATGCCAAGGAACTTCATTCCGGTCCCGCGATCGAGCCGGCCGGTCCACCAGAAGAATACGAGCGGCAAAGCGAAAACGACGCCGATGAGGCGGCCAAGAAGCCTGTGACCCCACTCCCACCAATAAATGAATTTGAACTCCTCGAGCGACATGCCGTGGTTCAAGGCCGTGTACTGAGGGATCAGCTTATATTTCTCGAAGGCCGTCATCCAATCGGCTTCCGTGAGCGGCGGGAATGCGCCGAGAAGCGGCTGCCATTCCGTGATCGACAATCCGCTTTCCGTCAGCCGCGTCGCGCCGCCGACGACGACCATCGCGAAAACGAGCAAAGCGACGAACCACAGCCAAAGCGACACAGCGCGATTGCCGGAATTCTTTCCGAGCGTTGCAGCGGCTTCTCGTTTTACAGAAAGTTGCGCAGTCGTCATTGCTCGGACATATCCTCGGGCCGTCTTGAAGGGCGTGTGATACTCCTTCATGCGCACAGGGCAAATGCGCCCATGAGGCGCGGCAGAATGGAAATCTAGGGTTCAGGGGCTATTTCAAAACAGATGACGCAACGCAAAAGGAAACTCGTGGGTACGGTTGCGCTTTTGGTGCTGATTACCGCCTATGCGGTCTTGGCAGTCGCAGTCGCGGTCGTCTTACAAGTCCGCAATGTCAGCACGACCGTAGAACTCATTTACTACGTCATCGCCGGGCTTCTCTGGGTTCTACCCGCCGGCTGGCTCATCGCCTGGATGCAGCGCCCCGACGCGTGACGTTGCGGGGCCGCCGCGCCGCAGCGGTGACAGCGCGCGCTTAACGCCGTTGCGGAGCGCGAAGGGCAGGCCCGAAAGCAACACCTTGACCGAGCGCTGATCCTGAAAATCTCCGTTGAGGGAAAGACGCGGCAGCGCCGTCATCGTCGAAGCATTGGATTTGCCAACGAGGCCCTTGCGTGTCGTGACGGCGGTTTCGATCCCAAGATTCCGGGCGATTTCGAATTCTCTCTCGCCCGCGCTTCCTTCGTCGCCGTAGGGATAACTGAAGTGCCGGCAAGGTTGGCCGAGTTCTTCGCTTACGCGCGCCACGCTGTCGGCAATTTCACGCGTCGCCTCGGACAAGGGCAATTTGGCGAGCGCGAAGTGGTTGCAAGTGTGGGCGGCGATCGTGACCAGCGGATCGCGTGCGAGTGCGCGGATCTCGTCCCAGTTCATGACCAGTTTTCGGCAGAGCGCCAGCGGATCGAAGCCCGCTTGCGAAGCGAGGTTGCGGGTAATGGCGCGAGCACGCGCCTCCGGCATCCGGCGAAGCCACCAGTAAATGTCTTCGAACGCGGCCGTCTTTTCAGCATCCGTCCCGAGCGCGTAAATCTGTGGCCGGCCGTCGCGATCGACTTTCAGGCTCGGAAGCCGCCTCAGCGCTTCCTCGAGCACCAGCCACCAGAGATCGCCGTCACCATCCGCATAGGCCGTCGGCACATAGATGGTGAATGGCGCGTGGTGGCGCTTGAAGATGGGGTAGGCGAAATCCAGATTATCCCTGTAGCCGTCGTCAAGCGTGAAAACAGCAAACGGCTTTCGAGCCGATCGACCGTTCTCGAGCCGCGCCTTGACATCATCGAGCCCGATAATCTCGAAGCCCTCGCCGCGTACGGTATCGATCACCGCATCGAGGAATTCCGGCGTGACTTTCAGGATGCCGTTCGGCTCGAAGCCTGGCGGCTTCTCCGGCGTCACGTGATGAAGCATCAGAATGACGCCGGCTTTGGGAATATTACGGGCTGCGAGATTGGCCGCCCCGGAATAGTGAAGAGCAGCAAGGGTCGCTTTCAAAAACTCGTTTGTTCTGCGCCCCATACGCCCCTACTCAAACTCGATTGACTAACGCTACGCCTGACGCGCGACTGCTGCTTGGTTCTGCGTGACACGCGCCAAGCGTTGCATGAGCGCCGGCGCCACGGCCTCGCGCCGCTCGTAACGAATGACGTCAATTTCGGCGACTTCGAAGCCGAGGAACGTGCCGTCGCGATCTTCGGGTTCCGCCGGTCTCCGCAAGGACGACGCGACGGCAATTCCAGCATCGAAGCGGCCTTCTATGCCTTCAAAAAGTCTGCGCGCCTCATCGTGACGTCCGACTACGACGATGTGATCGTAAGCCTCGTCGAGCGCGTCCAGCACGAGGTTCAAGCGATCGACGTCGAATTCGCTTTCGTCTTCGCTCACGGCTCGACCGCTCGCGACGACGTGCGCGGTCGTTCCCGGAAGACGTTGAATGATGTCCTCAAACCCAGCGCGGCCGGTCAGCAAATCATTGAAGCCGGCGTTCATGTCGAGGCCCGCATCACGAGCAAAGCCTTCGCCGCTCGGACTCCAGTCAACGAGGATCGGCTGAACGCCGCTCTTCCCCAGCGCCTTCACGAGCTCGGTCGCTTCGGCATAGGGAACGATGTCGTCTGTCTCGCCAGTGATCAGCGTGCGGAAGCCGCCTCCGACGCTCCGTCGCGCTTTGAGACGCCCGGCCAATTCTTCCATCTCGCCGTCGTTGAAAGCCGCGAACGATGCTTCCTTTGCAGCGGGCTCGGACGCCGTACCGGCAATTGCAGCATGAGCTGGCGCGGCGACGAATGCGGGCTGAGGCTCGGGCTCGGGCTCAGGCTGGGGCTCCGGCATTTCGCTGACGAGCGGTTCTTCCCGCAACAGCGGGGGTTCGGAATGGCGGCGATCCGAAGCGTTACGCTTCCGGTATCCCTGCGGCGGCACGCCGTGGAACAGCGCTCCCATGACGATCCAGGCCGTTCCGAACATGAGGGACGCGAACGCCACCAAGGCGGAAAGCTGGAACTTTTTCGGGAAGATCGGGACGCTCTCGGCCTGCGCCTTGGAGATGATCTGCGCTTCGACCGGCTGAGCGCGCGTATCGAGTTTCTTGCGATTGGCCTCGAGTTGGGCCTGGAGATTTTCGAGCTCGGTTCTCTTGGCTTTCGCGTTGGCTTCGAGTTGCCGTAGCTGAGCCTCTTCCGGCGCATTCGTTACAACGCGATTTTTGATGTCCGCGAGGCTCTGCGCAATGCTGCTTTCGCGGCCCTGCGCGACCTTCGCTTCCTTTTCCAGGCTCGAGACGATCTTGGAAATTTCGGAATCGATCTGAAGCTTCAGCCCTGCGAGATCGGCATTGAGCTGGCGCATCCGCGGATGGGCCGGAAGCAACGTCGCAGAAAGTTCAGAGATCTGGCGCTCGATGCGGACGCGCTGCTGCACGAGATTCTGGATCAGCGGCGACTTCTGCACATCGGCCAGGGCGTCGGCCGTACCTGCCTTCATCATCTCGCGTGCGGATGCGGCGCGGGCCTCAGCCTCGCCACGCGCCGCCTTGGCGCGCGACAGTTCGGCGGTGAGGTCCGACATCTGCTGTTCGTTAAGGCCGGTGTTCTGCGCTCCACCGCGGAAGCCGTCGATCTTGCCGCGATAGCGATCGATCTCAGTCTCGGCCGTCGCCAATTCGGCTGCGAGCTTATCGATCTTGCCTTTCAGGACAGTCTGAAGATCATCGATTTCGGTCACGCCCTGCTCGGCGAGGGAGGCGCGGTAATTCTCGGCCATCGCATTGGCGATTTTCGACGCGAGGTCCGCATCGATCGACGTCATGCGAATGCCGATGAAACGGCTTTCTTTCGCGGTGTAGACTTCGAGGCGGCTGCGGAAAGCCGACATGACGCGATCTCGTTCGCTTTCGCCGCCGCGCGGACCGCCGATGCCGATCATGCGGAGCGCGGCGTCGAGCTGATCGACGGGCCCCAGCGCGCTGTTGAATTCGCGCCGCTCGGCGAGTTTCAGGTCGTTGGCAATCTGCAGCATCAGATCGGATGATTGCAATGCGCGGACGTGGGTGTTGATGGCTTCCTTATCCATTCGCGTCGTGACCAGATCGGGGCCTGAGGACGCACTGCGCGGATCGGAAAATGTGCTCGATGCGCCTTTTGCGACGATGGCAAGCTCAGCTTCGCTTTGATAGCGCGGCGCCATCATCATCAGCACGACAAACGTAACGCCGCCGAGCGCGAGAGACAGCGGCACGAGCCATCGGCCTTTCCGCTTCAAGGCGTCGAAGACTGTCGACATTTGAATTTCGTCGGGCGAAGCGGGGGCTCGCGGCGGCATATGTGGTGCTCGGTCAAGGGTTTCAGCGCAGCTAGAGTAAGCGGTCGCCGAGGTTAGCAACTGCTTAAGCGCACCGAAAAAATACACCTTCTTAGGTTTTGTTAACCTCACAGACCTAATGTTCCGGGTGTTCAATTGTCTCGGAAAAGTTGCTGATGTCCGTCCGCCTGATCTCGTTTTGTGCCGCCGCTCTGTCGGTCTTTGCCGGGGCGTGTGCGCCGGATCAGGACCTCGCGCATCTCAACACCCGGATTGGCGGCGATAGCGGTCCCGTGGCGGACGGATATCCGGTTCCGGTCGTGCCGGCTTCGGCCGAGTCTGTCGCCTGGGGCAGGCCAGCTGTCTTTACGGTTGCTGCCGAGGACAACGAGGGGTCGTACCGGCTCGATACCGGCGACCGGCTTCGCATCTTCGTTTATGGCCAGCCAAATCTCTCGCGCATTTACATCGTCGATCAAGAGGGCAAGATTTCCGTGCCGTTGATCGGCAATATCAGCGCTCGCGGAAAAACAACCTACGAACTTCAAAAGCTCATACGCTCACGGCTCGGCACCGAGTTCGTCAAAGATCCGCAAGTCAACGTCGATATTCAGCAGAACCGGCCGTTTTTCATTCTCGGAGAAGTCAAGAGCGCGGGTCAGTATCCCTACGTTTCCGGGATGACTGTCGAAACTGCCGTCGCGATCGCAGGCGGCTACACCGAACGCGCCAGCGATCGCAGCTTCCGCATCAAGCGGCGGCAGAACGGTTTCGTTCAGGAACTCGACGTTCCGGCCGACTATCTCGTGAAGCCGAGCGACACCGTTTACGTGTTCGAGAGGTTCTTCTGATCTGTACTTTTCTTCACCCGCCGTTCCCCACAAATCGTCGAGTTGAGAAAAGATGCGGATCCTTCATTGTCTCCGGGCGCCCGTCGGCGGCCTCTTTCGCCATGTTCTCGACCTCTCCGAGGAACAGGCGAACCGCGGTCACGATGTCGGCATTCTCGCCGGCAACACAGCTGAAGACCGTCTGACGTCGGGAAGGTTCGCCGCTCTTGCTCCGAAGCTCACGCTCGGGATTTCGCGCATTCCGATGAAGCGCATGCCGGGTCTCGGAGACTTCGCGGCAGTCCACGCCGCTTTCCGGCATGCGGGCTCACTCGATCTCGACATCGTGCACGGTCATGGCGCAAAGGGTGGCGCCTATGCGCGCCTTGCTTGCTACGGCCTTTCCGTTACCGGGCGCGATGTGAAGTCGTTCTACACACCGCACGGCGGTAGCTTGAATTTCAAACCCAGCACGCTCGAAAGCCGGGTTTTCCTCTCCGTCGAGCGCAGCCTTGATGCCATGACGACCGGTCTCATCTTCGAAAGCCAGTACGCCGCCGACAAATATGCCGCCCACGTCGGAACGGCGGGCGCACCCCGGCGCGTCATTCCGAACGGTTTGGGAAGTGGGGACTTCGAACGCGCCGCGACGCGCGCTGATGCGACGGACGTGCTTTTCATCGGCGAGCTGCGTCAGATCAAGGGCGTCGACATTCTTCTCAAGGCGATCGCGAAGCTCAGGCCTTCACGGGCCGTCACAACGACAATCGTCGGCTCGGGGCCGGATGGCCAGACGCTTCGCAGCTTGGCGTCGAGCCTTGGACTTGATGACATCGTGCATTTCGCCGGCGCCATGCCCGCGCGCGATGCGTTCGAACTCGGTCGCGTCATGGTCGTCCCTTCGCTGGCGGAGAGCTTTCCCTACGTCGTGCTTGAGGCGTCGGCGGCTGGGCTTCCTCTGATCGCGACAAACGTCGGCGGCATTCCCGAAATCGTCGCCGGCACGGATACGGGACTCATCGAACCGGGGAACGTCGACGCGCTTGCGATCGCTCTCACCGATACGCTCGGCGATCTCGACGCGGCGGCAGAACGCGCCGGCCGCGTCAGAGCAAAGGTCGAGCAGACGTTCACGGTTGCTGCGATGACCGAGGCGGTACTCGACTTTTATGAAGAGGCCTCGTTCCGCCGGACACGGCTGCCGCTTCGGATTCCGAAGCTGCTCGGACAGCGCGGTTAAGGGAACGTCCTTAACGACGCCTGCGTGCCGGTTTCGGTAGCTGTTGTTTCGCAATCGTTGCCGGCGCGCGGCAGGTTGATCGGGGGATTGTTCACGATCGAGAGCCGTACCTTGGCATGGCGAATGCGAGCTGCATGATGATCGATCAGCTCTGCGAAGCGCACGCGGTTCAAATTCGAGACATAAGATTTAAAATGCATTGACATAAAACGGTACGTTCCCGGTCTCGGATGCGCTTTCGCGTGCCTGTCCTCGCAACGGATGCACGTTCTCTGCCAGCGAGCCGGTTCGGGAATTTTTCCCTATATATGTGTGGCTTGACGGCAAATGCCGCGTGGCTCAAAGTTATAATGTTACACAGGCTCTAGCGATTTTCGGATGCATCTCAGACGTCGCCTTCTCGCGCTTGTCGCCCTCGTCCTGGCGTTTTGCCTTATCGCCGGAGGAGCGCTCACCTATTGGCACGGGCTGCGGAAGGTCGATCTCGAGATGTCGTCGGCGATCGACGTCGGCTCGAGCAACGTCAGCGATGCGTTGTCCACGATCGGCTCCAGCGCGGACGCTCTCTATCAAGTGCAGAGGCTCATTTCGTCGTTTGACGGCGATCGTCACCTCTCCGCGCGCCTTGTCTCTCCTGACGGAAAGGTCACCAGCGCTTCGCGCCTTCGGCCACCGTTAGATCCTCCACCGAGATGGCTCTATTCGCTGCTTTCCGGCTCACCGCGCGCGCGCTTGTTCGACATGCCCGGTGAACTGAAGCAATTCGGAACGATCACGATCGCTTCGGACTCTCACAACGAGGTGGGCGAGGTTTGGGAAGATCTCAAACTCAAGTTCACAATCATCGGGGGCTTTTGCCTTGTCGTGCTGGCCCTCATCTACGCCTCTCTGGGGCGGGCGCTCAGGCCTCTGGAGCAGCTTTCCTCAGCGCTCGACCGCGTGGGCGAGGGAGATTATACGGCGCACGTCTCGGAAGACGGCCCCGAGGATCTGAAGCTCATCTATCGCGCCTTCAACCGCATGGCCGGACAGCTGCAGGAGTCAGAGCAGCAAAACCAACGGCTCAACGAACAGCTGTCGACAGTCCAGGAAGAAGAGCGCTCGGAGATCGCCCGCGATCTTCACGACGAGATCGGGCCATTTCTGTTCGCGGCCGACGTCGACGCGCAGGCGATACCTCTTCTCGTATCGCGGGGCGACGCGGATGAGGCCATGGATCGCAGCAAGGCTATCCGGCAATCCGTCCAGCATATGCAGGTGCATTTGCGGGGTGTCCTCAGCCGTCTGAGGCCGGCGCTCCTGATCGATCAGGGACTGACGCATGCGGTGGAGAACCTCGTCGCCTTTTGGAAGGCGCGGCGTCCTCAAATCGAATTTCGCATGGATATTGAAGACGCGCGATATCCGACTGCCATCGAGGACGTGGCATTCCGCATTCTGCAAGAAGGTACGAGCAATGCCGTTCGCCACGGGCAACCGGCGTCGATCGGGCTCGCCGCGCGTCGAACGGACAACGGAATGCTTCGCATCGTCGTCACCGATGACGGCTCTGGAATTACTGCAAAAGGAACACGAGGCTTCGGGCTCCCCGGGATGCGAGAGCGCGTTGCTTCGCTCGATGGGCGGCTCAGCATTGCCGATCGTGAAGAAGGCAAAGGTGTCATGTTGATTGTTGAACTCCCCCTCCCCGCCTCGACCGGCAGTGCCGCGCGGCAAGAACCCCTATCTGAGAGCGCGGCATGAAAATCCTCATCGTTGACGATCACGGCGTTGTTCGCGAAGGCTTGAGGAAGCTCTTCGTCGTCCATTTCGAAGCAACCGTCATCGAAACGGCAGGCCTCGAGGATGCGCTCGCGGTTTACGCGGCCGAGCGTCCGGACGTCGTCGTGCTCGATCTCAATCTTGAAGGTGCAGGCGGGCTCGAAGTCCTGAGGCGGATCGTGGCGGCGGACAGTGCGGCGCGCGTCGTCGTTTTCAGCATGCATCACGAACCGATCTACGCCGTCCGGGCGCTTCGCGGCGGGGCACGTGGCTATGTCAGCAAGAGCGCGCCTGTCGAGGAACTGATCACAGGCATTCGCAAGATCCGCGCGGGCGAGCAATACATCGACCGCGATCTCGCATCTCGCATTGCGGTCAGCCAAATTTCATCCGACGATCCATTGCAATCGCTTTCAACACGCGAAGTCGAAATCCTGAGAATGCTCGGGCAAGGCAAGAGCATGACGGCGATTTCCGACAATCTGGGCATCGCGTACAAGACGGTCGCCAACATTTGCACGCAGATGAAGGTGAAGCTCGGCGTCGACCGCACCGCCGATCTCATCCGCCTCGCAATCGAGACGCTGAAGACGTGAACAAAAAAGGCGCCGGATCGACCGGCGCCTTTTTGCGTGCTCTCTGCGTCAGCACGATAGCTTCGAGATTGCTTCCGGCGATCAGTCGTCGTGCTTGGCGCCGGCCGTCGCTTTGATGTTGTCCAATCCGGCCTTGAAGATGCCCTCGATGACACCCTTGGCTTCCACATCGGGCTTGCCGTCGGCGTCGAACACCGCGGACCAGGCGAAGTTGATCTCGTCCTCGTCGTCATCGTCGGGCGTCAGCGCGAACTGCGCCTGATAGTTTTTGACGGGCAACGGACTCTCGATGATCTCGTAGCGATAGAAGTTCGGCTTCTCGTCCAGAAGCTTTTCCTTGATCTTGCCGCCGTCCTTGAGAGTCAAAATACGGAATTTCGCGTCACCTTCGGTGACTTCCTCGCAGCTCGCAATTGCCGGATGCCAATCCTTGATCCCGCACCAGCCGCCGAACTGAGCCCAGAGCCTCGTCCGCTCTTCGTTCATTTTCGCGGCGTCGACTTTGAGTTCGAGTTTCTTGCCCACAGCGAGGCTTGCGGCGTCGGCATGCGGCGCAGCGGCTAGCATTCCCGCAACCGCGCCAGCGATCACAAGGCCCTGTGCGAATTTCATTTGACGTAACTCCCTTCTCTTTTTTGCCCTACGCTCATACCGAAAAAACGCAGGTGGCTGCATTCACAACCGTGTTACTTTATTACAAGGAAGTTTTCCACGCCGACGCGGGAGACACATCTCCCGAACGGGCGCGGCACGGGCCCAGCGTGGGTCGCCCAAACATTCTAAGCGGCCGCAGTTCTCGGGTGGGCTTTGGTGTCAAAAAACAGCGCCTGGCTGATGATGGCCATGACCGTGTCGCGCTGGAAGGGCTTTGAAATCAGAAAGGTCGGCTCGGGCCGTTCGCCCGTCAGAACCTTCTCGGGGTAGGCCGTAATGAAAATAATCGGGACTTCGCGCTCGGCGACGATCTCTTTGGCAGCCTCGAGTCCGCTGCTACCGTCAGCAAGTTTGACGTCGGCCAGGATCAGTCCCGGCATCTGGCGTTTGACCGCGTCGAGCGCCTCATTCTTCGTCGTCGCGACGTCCTGCACGGTGTGACCGAGGCTCGTCACGATCGTTTCGAGGTCCATCGCGATCAGCAGCTCATCCTCGATGATCAGGACGTTTGTCGCCACCTGGTGAGCGATTTCCTGCCCCGCGATCTCGAGCAGCTTTTCAACTTCCGGCTCGCCGACTTCCAGTATTCCAGCCGTCTCAGAGGACGTGAAACCCTCGACCGCGACCAGCAGGAAGGCCTGCCGCGGCAGCGAGCTTATGGAATTTATGCGCCTCTGGGCGGCGCCGAGAGAATTCGGGCCGTCCTCCGAGCCTTGTCCGTCCAAACGGACAGAATTCCACACCCGCAAAAACATATGGTAGAGTGCCATGCGCGGCGGCATGTTCGTCGGAAAATCGGACGGCGTGGAAACCAAGCTTTCAAGCAGCGTGGCAACGTAAGCGTCGCCCGCTTGCTGAGCGCCTGTCAGCGTGCGCGCGAACCGCCGGAGATACGGCAAATGCACGCGGATCGTCTGGGCAATCGACATAATTCCTGAGCCTCCCGAATTAGCCAGCCGAGCTTTTTTCAACTCTCTGGAACCGCCAGCTCCACCGCGGGTTTCTGTATGGCGGCCAATATGCACCGTAACACTAACGCAGGGCCAATCGGGATGGTTCCCCCCCAGGAACAAATTCTCTCGCACCACGTTCGCCACACGAGCCCCACATCAGAACTTTCTTCAAGGAGTTTGTCCCAATCGGGGCCAATCATGAAATTGAAGGGCAAATAGCTATCATGCAGCAGCGCCTCGACTCGCCTGATGATAGCGCGCGGACCGAAGAGGAATTTCCGAATTCCGAGCGCCATCCGGAACTCGATGTTGCACGGCCCGCGGTTCCGCGGCTTCCAGGCTTCGCGGCGCAGCTGATTGGGCAGCGCATGCGAGCCATGTACGACATCATCGCTCAGGAACCTGTGCCAGACGACCTTCTCGATCTCGTTCGCCAGCTCGAGGGCAAGGAGCAGTCAACGTGACAGAAACTCCAAGCTTCGGCGACGCCCTTATACAGGCGATCCCAAATCTCCGGGCATTCGCTCATTCGCTCAGCGGCGATGCGCAGCTCTCGAACGACCTAGTGCAGGAAACGCTTTTGAAGGCCTGGACGCACAAAGACTCGTTCGTGCCCGATTCTAACCTGAAGGCTTGGCTCTTCACCATCCTTCGCAACACATACTTCACGCATTACCGCAAATCGCAACGCGAAGAACTCGATGAGGATCACGCGGCCATGAACGCCAGCGTTCCGGCCACGCAACTTACCCACCTCGAGTTCGACGATATGCAGAAAGCCCTGATGCGATTGACGGCCGATCATCGCGAGGCATTACTGCTCATCACGGCGGAAGGATTTTCCTATGAAGACGCTGCGAGGGTCTGCGGTTGCGCGGTCGGTACGATGAAGAGCCGCGTCAATCGGGCTCGCAGCCGGTTGCTCGAGGAGATGACAGGGCGGCCGGCAACGGAAGATCACGGCCACGAGCCGTTCAAAACTTCGACCAGTCGCTGAGACCGCGTCACTCGGGCCCAAACGGGGCGGCGCCGAATAAAAAAAGACGGAAAACGAGCCTCAACAGCCCGAACTCGTGCTGACCGGGGAGCCGGGGAACTATTTCTCGGCGCCGGGCGTTGTCTGGGGTTAATTGCGACGTGAGGGGAGTTGTGTATGTCGGAGCAGATCGTCGCCGTTGGGTCCGACCGCTTAACTTCGGGGCCGGGCAGCATTCTGTTCGAGATGCTCCAGACACTTCAAGCGGTTAAAGCTGGCGACTTCAGCGTCCGCATGCGCGGCGATTGGGACGGTCTCCCCGGTAAAATCGCCGACACGGTCAACGACATTATTATTACCAACCAGCGCATGGCCAACCAGCTTCAGCGCGTCGGCCAAGTCGTCGGCAAGGACGGCCTGACGAACGAGCGCGTGAGGCTCGGACTCGCGCATGGCGCCTGGGGCGAGATGGAGCAGTCGGTCAACTCGCTCATCGACGACCTGCTGCAGCCGACGACCGAAGTGACGCGCACGATCGAAGCCGTGGCGCAAGGCAATCTCTTGCAGCCGATGCGTCTCGACGTGGACGGGCGTCCTCTCAGGGGTGAGTTCCTGCGTTCGGCGACCATCGTCAATACGATGATCAAGCAGCTCTCGGTCTTCACATCCGAAGTGACGCGCGTTGCGCGCGAGGTCGGCACCGAAGGCAAGCTCGGCGGACAGGCGCAGATCCGTGAGGTCACCGGCGTCTGGAAAGACCTGACGGAGAGCGTCAACTCGATGGCCTCGAACCTGACCGCTCAGGTCCGCAACATCGCAGACGTTACGATCGCGGTTGCGAACGGCGACTTGTCGAAGAAAATCACGGTCGACGTGCGCGGCGAGATCCTGCAGCTGAAGGAAGCCATCAACACGATGGTGGAGCAGCTTCGCTCGTTCGCGGCCGAGGTGACGCGCGTCGCCCGCGAAGTCGGCACCGAAGGGCGTCTCGGCGGCCAAGCCGTCGTGCCCGGCGTCGGCGGTACGTGGAAAGACCTCACCGACAACGTCAACCTGCTCGCTGCAAACCTGACGACACAGGTTCGAAATATCGCCGAAGTGACAACGGCCGTCGCGCGCGGCGACCTTTCGCGCAAGATCACGGTCGACGTTAAAGGCGAAATTCTCGAACTCAAGAACACCATCAACACGATGGTCGATCAGCTCAACGGCTTTGCTTCAGAAGTGACGCGCGTTGCGCGCGAAGTCGGCACGGAAGGCCGCCTTGGCGGTCAAGCCACGGTGCCCGGCGTCGCCGGTACGTGGAAGGACCTGACGGACAACGTCAACTCGATGGCCGGCAACCTGACCGGACAGGTTCGCAACATCGCCGAGGTCGCGACGGCAATCGCGCGCGGCGACTTGTCGAAGAAGATCACCGTCAACGTGTCGGGTGAAATCCGACAGTTGAAGGAAACCATCAACACGATGGTCGACCAGCTCAATGCGTTTGCTTCCGAAGTGACGCGCGTTGCGCGTGAGGTCGGCACGGAAGGCAAGCTCGGCGGACAGGCGCAGGTGTCGGGCGTTGCGGGAACTTGGAAAGATTTGACCGACAGCGTCAACTCCATGGCTTCGAACCTCACGACGCAGGTTCGCAATATCGCCGAGGTTTCGACGGCCATTGCGAGCGGCGACTTGTCGAAGAAGATCGATGTCGACGTTCGCGGCGAGGTGCTGGAACTGAAAGAGACCATCAACACGATGGTCGATCAGCTCAATGGTTTCGCCTCGGAAGTGACGCGCGTTGCGCGCGAAGTCGGCACGGAAGGAAAGCTCGGCGGACAGGCGACCGTGCCGGGCGTCGCGGGAACGTGGAAAGACTTGACCGACAACGTCAACTCGATGGCCGGCAACCTGACGGGTCAGGTTCGCAATATCGCCGAGGTGACGACGGCCGTCGCGCGCGGCGACCTTTCGCGCAAGATCACCGTCGACGTCAAAGGCGAAATTCTCGAACTCAAAAACACCATCAACACGATGGTCGATCAGCTCAATGCCTTTGCTTCCGAAGTGACACGCGTTGCGCGCGAGGTCGGCACCGAAGGCAAGCTCGGCGGACAGGCACAAGTGTCGGGCGTCGCCGGTACGTGGAAGGACCTTACCGACAACGTCAACTTCATGGCCGGCAACCTGACGGCCCAGGTCCGCAACATCGCGGAAGTGGCAACGGCTATCGCGAGCGGCGACCTTTCGAAAAAGATCACTGTCGACGTGCGCGGCGAGATTTTGCTGCTCAAAGAAACGTTGAACACGATGGTCGAGCAGCTTCGCTCGTTCGCGGCCGAGGTGACGCGCGTTGCCCGCGAGGTCGGCACCGAAGGGCGTCTCGGCGGCCAAGCCGTCGTGCCGGGCGTCGGCGGGACGTGGAAAGACCTTACCGACAACGTCAACCTGCTTGCTGCAAACCTGACGACGCAGGTTCGCAACATCGCCGAAGTGACGACGGCCGTCGCGCGCGGCGACCTTTCGCGCAAGATCACCGTCGACGTCAAAGGCGAAATTCTCGAACTCAAAAACACCATCAACACGATGGTCGATCAGCTCAACGGCTTCGCCTCGGAAGTGACGCGCGTTGCGCGCGAAGTTGGCACGGAAGGCCGTCTCGGCGGTCAAGCCACCGTGCCCGGCGTCGGCGGCACGTGGAAGGACTTGACCGACACCGTCAACGTCATGGCGGCGAACTTGACGGAGCAGGTTCGGGGCATCGTGAAAGTCGTGACCGCGGTTGCCAACGGCGACCTCAAGCCGAAGCTGACGGTCAAGTCCAAGGGCGAAGTCGCGGCACTCGCCGAGACAATCAACGACATGACGGACACTCTGGCGCTCTTCGCGGATCAGGTGACGACGGTCGCGCGCGAAGTCGGCGTCGAAGGCCGGCTCGGCGGCCAGGCGAACGTTCCGGGCGCCGCCGGTACGTGGAAAGATCTCACCGGCAACGTCAACCTGCTCGCAGCAAACCTCACGACGCAGGTCCGCGCGATCGCGGAAGTGACGACGGCGGTGACGAAAGGCGACTTGACGCGCTCCATTCAGGTCGACGCGCGCGGCGAGGTGGCCGAACTCAAAGACTACATCAATACGATGATCGGAAATCTGCGGTTGACCACGCAGCTCAACACCGAACAGGACTGGCTAAACACAAACCTCGCCCGCTTCACGAGCATGCTGCAGGGGCAGCGTGACGTCATCACCGTCGCGAGAAAGCTGCTGTCGGAGCTTGTGCCCCTGATAAATGCGCATCAGGGCGTGATCTACCAGTTCGATGCTACGCGAAGCGAGCTCAAGATTCTCGCGAAGTATGCCGACGATGTGGACGTTCGATATCCCGAGAGGCTCGAGCTTGGTTCGAGCCTTATCGGACAATGCGCGATCGAAAAGAAACGCCGCGTCCTAACGGACATTCCGGAGCCGACGGCCAGCATCGACGCTGTCGTGTTCAAGGCTCCTCCCCGCAGCGTCATCGTACATCCGATCACGTTCGAAGATCAGATCAAGGCCGTCATTTCGCTGAGTTCGCTGCAGAATTTCGAGCCGGCGCAGTTGACGTTCCTCGAACAGCTATCGGTCAGCATCGGCGTCGTTCTAAACAGTATCGAAGCGACGATGCAGACGGAAAGCCTGCTCATGCAGTCGCAACAGCTCGCGGCCGAGCTTCAAGACCAGCAGAAGGCGATGCAGAAAACGAACGAGGAGCTGGCGCAGAAGGCGCAGCAGCTCGCTGAACGCAACGTCGAAGTCGAACGTAAGAACGAAGAAATCGATCAGGCCCGCCGCGCCGTCGAGGAGAAGGCTGCAGAGCTCGCGCTCACATCGCGGTACAAATCCGAGTTCCTCGCGAACATGTCTCACGAGCTTCGGACGCCACTCAACAGCATTCTTATTCTTGGGCAGCAACTGACGGACAATCCCGACGGCAACCTCTCCGACAGGCAGGTCGAGTTCGCGCGGACAATTCATGGCGCGGGCACGGATCTTCTGAATTTGATCAGCGACATTCTCGATCTTTCGAAGATCGAATCCGGAACGGTGTCGGTCGACGCCGAAGAGATCTCGTTCAACGGCCTGATCGAAGCCGTCGCCCGGCCGTTCCGTCACGAGGCGGAGCGCCGCGCGCTCGAATTCCAGGTCATCTTCAACGCCGATCTCGGGAAATCAATTTTTACGGACTCGAAGCGCCTACAGCAGGTTCTGAAAAACCTGCTGTCGAACGCGTTCAAGTTCACGCGCGAGGGCCACGTTCGGCTGACAGTCAAGCCTGCGACCGGAAAGTGGGGGCCCGATCATCCCATCCTCTCGGCCGCGCAGACCATCGTGGCGTTCGAGGTGCAAGACTCAGGGATCGGCATTCCTGCCGACAAACAGAAGCTCATCTTTGAAGCGTTTCAACAGGCCGATGCGAGTACGAGCCGAAAGTACGGCGGTACCGGGCTTGGTCTCGCGATCAGCCGCGAACTCGCCCATCTTCTCGGCGGCGAGATCCAGCTCCGAAGCGAACCCGGAGTCGGCAGCGTGTTCACGCTTTATTTGCCGCTCCGCTACGCGATGCTGGCGAGCGAGGTTCGGACCAAGCCCGATTCGGTTGCTCCAGTGCCGGTCCCAATGTCACTCGCGGGTCCGCTGCCGCCGCCGATCGAAGACGATCGCGACAACATCGCGGCCGGAGATCAGGTTCTTCTTATTGTCGAGGACGATCCGAACTTCGCGCGGATACTGCTCGACGCGGCGCACGAGACGGGATTCAAGGGCATCGTTTCCCAACGCGGCATCGATGCCATGGCGCTCGCGACCGATTTCAATCCGACCGCCATTTCCCTCGATATCCATCTTCCGGACGTGCTCGGCTGGTCGGTTCTCAGTCAGCTCAAGCACAACCCGCTCACCCGGCACATTCCGGTTCAGGTCCTCACGCTCGACGACGATCGTCATCACGGATTGGCGCGCGGCGCATATTCGTTCCTCACGAAGCCTCTGCAGACCGAGCAACTCAAAACGGCGTTACGCAAGATCGGTACCTTCTCAGCTTCCAGAACCAAGAAATTGCTGATCATCGAAGACGACGCTTCCGAGTTGTTGAGCGTCTCGGTGCTGCTCGAAGACAGCGACGTCGAAATCTTGACGGCATCGAGCGGGAATTCCGCCATCGAAATTCTGAAAAACGAGAACGTGGATTGCGTCGTTCTCGACCTCAAACTGCCCGACATGTCGGGCTTCGAAATCCTCGAACACATGAGCCGTCAAGATGCGATGCGGGATATCCCCGTCATTGTGTTCACGGGGCGCGAGCTGTCGAGCGAGGAGAACTTGCAGATCCGGCAATACGCCCGTACGATCGTGGTCAAGGGCGTGGAATCCCCCGAGCGTCTTCTCGACGAAACCGCGCTATTCCTGCACCGTGTCGTTACCGAACTTCCGGCCGAGAAGCAGGAACTATTGTCTCGGCTGCACGATACAGACGACTATCTGATCGGACGCAAGGTTCTTCTGGTTGACGACGACGCGCGAAATATATTCGCGTTGAGCAGTCTCCTCGAACGTCGCGGCATGGAAGTCCTGACGGCGACTACCGGATTGGAAGCGATCGAAACCTTGAGCACGACCGATGTTTCGATCGTCTTGATGGATATCATGATGCCGGAGATGGACGGTTATCAGACGATGCAGAAAATTCGGAGCAGCGAGAAAAACCAACGGCTGCCCATCATTGCGCTCACTGCCAAAGCGATGAAGGGTGATCGCGAGAAATGTCTCGAAGCCGGCGCATCCGATTATCTGGCGAAGCCTGTCGATACGGAGCAGTTGATTTCCGCGTTGCGTATGTGGCTGCACCGTTAACGGGGAAACCATGACAGGCGAATCCGCTTCGACAGAACCCGTGAACATTCTTCTCGTCGACGATCAGCCGGGAAAGCTGATGACGTACGAGGCCGTTCTCGATGGCCTCGATGCTAACCTCATCAAGGCGACGACCGCAGAAGAAGCGCTGACTGCGCTGCTCAAAACGGACATCGCTGTTATCCTGATGGACGTTTGCATGCCGGATCTCGATGGCTTCGAGCTGGCCGCGATGATCCGCGACCACCCGCGGCATGAGAAGACCGCCGTCATTTTCATCTCCGCGGTTCGCCTTGAAATCGATGACCTGCTCAAAGGTTACCGGACGGGCGCGGTCGATTACGTGTCGGTTCCGGTCGTGCCGGAAATCCTCAAGGCGAAAGTCCAGATTTTCGTCGAGCTCTATAGAAAGAGCCGGCAACTCGATACACTCAACGCCGAGCTCGAGGAGCGCGTGCGCCAACGCGCGCTGCAGCTCGAAGAATCGCACGCCCGCCTGCAAGAGAGCGAGGAACGGCTTCGCCTTGCGAGTGAGGCCGCGAACCTCGCGACCTTCGAATTCGACCAGAAGGCGCAGACCCTGCAGTGGTCAGCCAATATCTCCGAGGTTCTTCACAGCAACCTGCCGGAACATCAAACCTTCGAGTCGTTCGTTCAGTTCGTGCACGAAGACGACCGCGAAATGGTCCGCAGCTATGTTCGCACCGCAAATTACGCGGAAACGACCGCCGAATTGGAATTTCGCGTAACGGGTGCGCGCGGCGTTGCTTGGATTCTCGCCCGCGCTCGCGCGTTCAGCACCGGCAACGCCGAGACGCCGCGCGTGCTTGGTACTCTGCTCGACATCACCGATCGCAAGTCCGCCGAGAGCCATCAGCAGCTTCTCATGGCCGAACTCGATCACAGGGTGAAGAACATTCTCGCCAACGTTGCGGCGATTGCCCGGCTCTCGAGTTCCAACGCGGTTTCAGTCGGATCATTCGCGTCGGCGCTCGACGGGCGCATTCATGCAATGTCGGCTGCGCATGACCTTTTGCGGCAGAGCAGCTGGACGGGCGTCGATCTCCACGAACTCGTGCAGGGTGCGCTGGCGCCGTTCCGCTCGCGATCGGACAACGACATCGTCGTCGACGGCGAGCGCGTCCGGCTGACATCGAAGTTCGGTCAGTCCATGGCTCTCGTGCTGCACGAACTCGTGACGAACGCGGTAAAACACGGGGCGCTTTCGGCGCCCGGCGGAAGGGTCGCCATCAACTGGTCACGGATCGGGACGCCGGACGGCGACAAGATCGGCTTCTCGTGGCGGGAGAGCGGAGGACCGCTTTGCGCCAAACCAGAGCGCAACGGATTTGGGCTCGCGGTCATTCGCAGCGCTGCATCGGAATGCGGCGGTGTTGCAGAAATGACTTTCGCGCCGGAAGGTTTTCAATTCGACTTCCAGGGCGAGCTGTCGACACGGACACACATGGTGGGGACCCGCCACATCGCGATTGTTCCGAAAGCGCGTGGGCCGCTGATGGCGGCCAACATACCGGCGCCCCATCGTCCCTGTCGCATCCTGCTCGTCGAAGATGAAGCCCTCATCGCCATGCAGCTGAAGCTCGATCTCGAGGCGGAAGGTCATACCGTGCTTGGGCCGATCGGGCGGCTGTCCGACGGCCTCAAGGCTGCCGCCGATTCCAATTTCGACATTGCGTTAATCGACATAAATCTCGGTGCGGACAACAGCGCGCCGATAGCTGAAATCCTCGACCGGCGCCGGATCCCGTTTGCTTTCACGACGGGATACAACGATCTCGTGTTTCTACCGCCGCGGCTGCGGGATTACCCGCATCTGACGAAGCCCTACAATCCGGCTGATGTGAAGGATCTTGTAAACATGCTTGCCCACGGCGCCGAGGAGCGCCGCTCAGCCGATAGTGCCTCCAATCAAGTCGCGTAGAAACCGCCGCCCTCGCCCGTTATTCCAATTTGCGCGCGTCGACGACGGGATTGTTGAATTAAGCGTTGCGCCGCTCAGTTCCGGCGAGYCGTCATCGTTGCTTAAAATTGCCCGTCAAAAGCAAGACATCCGGTTTGGATTTGGGTGGAGGGCCAACGTCGTATAATACGGCGAGCGGATCTTCTGGCCCGATCTCGTTCGAAGCCATCGCCTTCGCGGCGCATACTATTATAAATTGAGCCGGACGCCCTGAGGCAGGCTCGTCCCGTGAAGCACGCCTCCGAGCTTCAAGGCCTGCGGGAATTCGCTCGGCGGTCCGGACGTCGGTCCTGCCATTGTGCGCCGAAGGCAACCAACGCCGTCGCTTCGGAGTTGTTCCCGTTTGCAAGTTTCACTCCCTAGGGGGACCTGATGACTCTGTCGACTTCCCTTCCTTATCGCTCGTCACTCGACGTCGCGGCGATTGGCAACGGGCGCATCGCTGCGCTCATTGATCAAGGCGCGCGCATCGTCTGGTGGTGCTTTCCGCGGCTGGATGGCGATCCGATCTTTTGCCGGTTGCTTGCCGGTGACGAGGAGAAGGGCTTCTGCGATGTCGTGCTTGAGGGACAGGTCTCTGCGACATCGTATTACATTCGCAACACGAGCATTCTCGAGACGATCCTGATTGCCGAGAATGGCGCAAGCGTCAAAGTGACGGACTTCTGCCCGCGTTTCTGGCGCTACGATCGCCCCTTCCATCCTGCACAGCTCGTTCGCCGGATCGAGCCGCTGAGAGGACGGCCGCGAATTTCCGTGCGCGTCAGGCCAACGTACAATTACGGGCAGCCTGTGACCAACTCGTCGTACGGATCGAACCACGTTCGCTATCTCTGCGGTTCCTCGTCCATTCGCGTCACGACCGATCTTCCCGTATCTTATATCGCGCACGAGACATCGTTTTCGCTGACGCATCCGGCGACACTCGTTATCGGCGCGGACGAACCGATCGAAAGCTCGATCGATTCCATGTCGCGAGAGTTTCTGGAACGCACGCGCGATTTCTGGGTGACGTGGGTGCGCGGACTTGCCGTCAGCTACGAATGGCAGCCCGAGATCATACGCGCCGCAATTTCGCTGAAGCTCTGCACCTATGAGGAAACGGGCGCAATCACAGCGGCCTTGACGACGTCGATACCGGAAGCGCCGAATACTCCCAGAACGTGGGACTACCGGTTCTGCTGGCTGCGTGACGCTTATTTCGTCATCCGCGCGCTCAATCGTTTGGGCGCCACGCAGTCGATGGAAAACTATCTCGACTACATCACGACCGTCGTCTCCGACACGCAGAGCCCTTTGAAGCCGGTGTACGGCATCGTCCACAATGATGCGGCTCAAGAGAGTATTGCCCCTCACCTGCAGGGCTTTCTCGGCATGGGTCCGGTGCGCGTCGGCAACCTCGCGTCCGACCAATTGCAGCATGATGCTTATGGCAGCGTCATACTCGGCGTCGCGCAGATGTTCATCGATCAGCGGCTGCCGCGGATGGGCGACGTCAGCCTTTTCCGCGAGCTTGAATATCTCGGCGAGCATGCCCGTCGTCTCTATCTGGAACCCGATGCGGGCATTTGGGAGTATCGCGGCCGGATGCGCATTCATACGCATTCGGCGGTGTTGTGCTGGGTCGCTTGCGACCGCCTGGCCCGGATAGCCACGCTTTTGGGATTGGGCGAACGTGCCGTCTACTGGAAAGAATCCGCCGACAAAATCCGAGCAGAAATTCTGAGCCGGGCATGGAGCGATAAGCGCGGCTCGTTCACCGGCGCGTTCGATCACGAAGAACTCGACGCCAGTGTCTTGTTGTTGGCCGATCTTGGCTTTCTGCCACCGAGCGATCCCCGGTTCGTCAAGACGGTCAATGCCGTTGGCCGGGAATTGATGCGTAACGGTTTGATGTTGCGCTATGCGGCCGAGGACGATTTCGGCTTACCGGAATCGGCGTTTCTCGCCTGCCAATTCTGGTACATTGACGCGCTCGAATCCGTCGGGCGTAAAGAGGAAGCGCGCGGACTATTCTGCGAACTTCTCAAGAAGCGCAACGCGTTTGGCCTCATGAGCGAAGATCTCAATCCCGCGACGGGGCAACTCTGGGGCAACCTCCCGCAGACCTATTCCATGGCAGGGATGATCAATTCGGCGATGACATTATCGAAGACGTGGGAAGAGGCTTGGTCGGGGTCGGCGCCAAAACACGATATGACTTCCATCGAACAGGAGCGGACCGAGCGTGAACCTTCGGCCACCGGTCTGCATCTGCCGCGCCGATCGCTGAACGTCAGCTGAGCTTCGACGTCAGTAGAGCGAGGCTGCCCGGCCGCGCGTGCGCCGCGTCGTCGTCTGTTTCACGATGGCGGCGATGCGGCAGCGAACCCCGTTTTCGTTGAACTCTCGCTCCACCTGCGCGCTCGGAAATCCGCTATCGATCAACGTGGTTCCGAGCCCGCGCCGTTCCGGGGCCGAGACCCGCGGGCCGCCCTTCTCGTCCCAGACAAGCTCGAAGGACAATTCGTCTTCATCGATTTTGCTCAGGGTCCATTTCACGCTTACCGATCCGCGTGCATCCGACCAAGCGCCGTATTTGATCGCGTTCGTTCCGAGTTCGTGAAGCGTCAGCGCGAGCGCACTCGCGACGTCGCCGGGGATGATCGTATCTGGCCCACCCATGTCAAACCGTTGCGCGCCGGGCGGCACCAGAGGCTTCAACGTTTCGGCGATCAGCTCATGCAGTGAGGCGCCGACAAAACTGCGCGTCGCGATCAGGTCCATCGCATTACCCATCGCCGAGAGACGCCCTGCGAGTGATTTGGCAAAGGCATCTACGTCGCGGCTATACCGCGCCGATTGGCTGACGAGACCGGCGATGACCGCGAAGGTGTTTTTCAGGCGGTGGCGAAGCTCGATGTTGAGCTGCTCGAGTTGGAGTTCTCCCAGCGCGCTGTCTTGAAACAAGGCTTCGTTGCGCGCCCGCTCATTCATCAGACTCTCGACCTTTCGATTGAGGAGATGAACGACTGCGATGATGAAGAACGAGAGGACGGCGAAGCTTCCAAGAGCAACGATCGTGGAGGGGGTGATCTCGCCCCATCCGGGACCCGGAAGGAAAAAATACCAGCTAAAGAAAAAGGACGCCGCGGCGACCAGCAAGGCGGGTCCGGTTCCGGCGACCAGAGCCGCGACGAGGATCGCCAAAAAGAACGTCAAGAAAGGGACGGTGTCCTGTAACCATCTCGACAGTCCCAACCGCGTCAACGCGGCAAGGGCAAAAATCGCGATGCCTATCGGATAAGCGTAGCGTGCCCTGCGCCGCAATCGCGGAAACACACGTTCGATCAGATTGTCGACGAGTTGAACCATTCGCCCCACGAACGGCACAGCGCCTCCGTCCAGCATTCCGGCGGCGCTCAAGAGCCGTCGCCGTCCCCCATTTGCGTTAAACCCTGTAGCTATCATGGTTTGCACGCGCTTGCGAGGGCTGGACTGCCTGTTGTGGCAAAGAATGGCGTCAACGCCGACATCTTCGCGACGGCGCCCCCGGCAGAACATGCCTGGAACGCTACGTCCGGCGGAACGAGGGAACCCATAGCAATCCCGGGGGTTTACACCCAGGTGCAATGCCACGCGGGGGTCTGGCTTTTACCAAGCTTTTACCAAGCTCGCGCGTCGGATCAGAAGGAGCTATCGTGGCTAGGCTTGTCATGGTTTCGAACCGGGTCATCGACTTCAACGTGGCTCAGCAGGCAGGTGGAGTCGCGGTTGCGATTTATAACACTCTCGCGCGTCAGAGCGGTTTTTGGTTCGGTTGGGACGGACAAATCGTCGATGCCGATTGCGCTGAGATAAAAGTCTCCCGCGCAGACGGCCATACGACGGTAACGGAGCCGCTGACGCCAGCGGATTATGCCGAATATTATCTCGGCTATTCGAACTCGGTGTTGTGGCCGGTGTTTCACAACCGTCTCGATCTCGCGCAGTTCGAGGCCGGCTATTATTCCCGTTATGTGGCGGTGAACGAGCGTTTCGCGACCCATCTGGCACCGCTCATCGAGCCCGAGGACGTGATCTGGGTGCACGACTATCACCTGTTGCCGATGGCGCTCGAATTGCGCAAGCTCGGCATTGAAAATCCTATCGGCTATTTCCTGCACATTCCCGTCGGGCCAGCCCAGGCGTTACTCGCCATTCCGGAAAACAAGGAGATCGCCCGGGCGCTCAGCGCCTACGATCTCATTGGTTTGCAGACGCAGTCAGATGTGCGCAATTTGATCGACTTTCTTCAGCAAAGCGTCTTCGGGAGGCTCTTGCCCTCCGGCCGCATTCGCGTGTTCGAGGCAGAACTCGATATCGGATGTTTCCCTGTCGGCATCGATCCTGCCGATTTCGCCTTCAACCCCGGCGAGGCCGAAGCATTGAAGGCGGCCGACACATCCGAGACAAATCGGATCATCGGCATCGACCGGTTGGATTACACCAAGGGTCTTCCGCAGAAATTCCGCGCATACGGAAAATTCCTCGACGAATATCCAGACTATCGCCGTCGTATCGTGCTGTCGCAATTCGCGCCGCCGACGCGTGAAAGCGTCGAAGCCTATGCCGACATCAAGGCCGAGCTCGAATCTCTCGCCGGCTCGATCAACGGCCGCTTCGGCGAACTCGACTGGGTGCCGATCAATTACATCCACAGGACCATTCCCCGTGCGGAGCTTCGCGATGTTTATCGCTCATCTCGAATCGGGTGGGTGACGCCGCTTATGGACGGCATGAACCTCGTCGCGAAAGAGTTCATCGCATGCCAAGATCCGGATGATCCCGGCGTCCTCATTCTGTCGAAGTTTGCGGGCGCCGCGGCGCAGCTCGAGGACGCGGTCCTCGTCAATCCGTACGACGTCAACGACATGGTGGAGGGCCTGCGGATTGCTCTCGAAATGCCGCTCGACGAACGACGCGCCCGGCACGACCGGTTACTCACCGGCATCCGGAAGAACGATTCAAACGAATGGAGCCGCAGCTATTTCTCCGCGCTCATGAAGGCCGGGCAACGCCGCCTCGCCCGGTCGCCGAAGTCATCGCCCGAGATGGGGCAAGCTCTCGAACGATTGCAGAGTTCAGCCAAAAAAAACCTCCCGCCGAGCCGGCTAACGGCCAACGTGGTGACATAATGGGTGTCATCATGGATAGAATAAGCATTCCCAACCGGGATGAAGCCATGTCCAATCCGAACATTCTGTGCGTGGACATCGGCGGCACGCTGGTCAAAACGGCGACGGTGAACGCCTCCGGTACTTTGATATCGGATTTTATAACAACGCAGACGCCCAAACCGAGCACGCCGGAAGCACTCGTCAGCCTGATTACCGATATCGTGAAGACGTTACCGACGTTCGGGCGCGTTTCGGTCGGCTTTCCCGGCGTGGTTGGACGAGAGCACATCAAGACGGCGCCTAATCTCGGCACGCATCATTGGAACGGCTTCGACCTCGAGAACGAACTCGGGCGGGCGTTCGGCGTGCCGGTTCGCGTGCTGAATGATGCCATCGTCTATGGCTTGGGCGTTGCGAAGGGGCCGGGCCGCGAATGCGTGCTGACGTTCGGGACCGGCATGGGTTGTGCACTTTTCTGCAATGGGACAGCGTTCTTCGGTCTCGAGCTTGGCCAGCACCATGCGAACGACGAACTCAACTACGACCAATATATCGGTCACGCCGCGTATCTGGAACTTGGCGACGAGGCTTGGAATGAGCGGGCGAAGCGTGTGCTCGCCGCTGTGCAGGCTCTGACCAACGTCGATCATCTCTACATCGGCGGCGGCAATTCGAGGCGCATCACATTCGCGCTGCCGCCATGGGCCAGCGTCGTTCCGCCAGCGAGCGGAATTGCAGGCGGTGCGCGCCTCTGGCGGTCTGAAATGGATCAGTGGTTCAGGCAGTCGAGCAATCTCGTCGGGGAACGTACGGAGTCGAGATGAACGTCCTCACCATTGGCGGCGCAATGGTTGATACGATCGTCACGATTGCGAGCGACAAGATCGAACAAGTCAAGATGCGCAATGCCGAGAGCTCGTTCCTTCTTCTGGAAGAAGGACACAAGACGGAGGCGGAAGAAATCGCATCAAGCTGCGGCGGCGGCGCGGTGAACGCGGCCGTCACCGCATCCCGCCTCGGACACAATACATCCATCATTGCCAAGATCGGGCGAGACGATAAAGGGAAGACGATACTCGGCCTGCTCCGCGCCGAGGGCGTCGACGTTTCGTGGATTGCCGTCGACGAGCGCGAGCCGACGGGATCGTCCGTCATCATTTCATCGCATGACAGGAACGCGGCGGTCTTTACTTACCGCGGCGCGAACACGAGAGTCGAAGCCAACGATCTGCCGCACCAGGCATTCGCAGGCCGCGACTTGGTTTACGTCGCCAATCTCAGCAATCAGTCGGCGAATTGTTATCCGCTTGTCGTCGAGCACGCGAAGGCCGCAGGCGCGCTTCTTGCCGTCAATCCCGGAGTGCGCCAACTCACCGCCCGTTTCGACGACTTTTGGCATAGCCTGAAATATATCGATATCCTTTGCGTAAACCGTGCCGAAGCACAGACCTTGATGCCGCGGCTCCTGCAGTCGTTCGGAGACGGCGGCGCTCCGTTAATTGCGAAAAACGACGAGCCCATTCCGCCTCTTGCCAAGCGCGGCTTGCGCAGCGGCGGCTACGAAATGTCATTGGTTAAGTTCCTCGGCACACTGATAGAACTCGGCGTCGGCGTGATCGTGCTCACCGACGGTGCGAATGGCGCATTCATCGCGCGAGCTCAGGAACTTCATTACCGCACTGCGGAGCATGTCGTCGCAGCGGCAACGACGGGCGCCGGCGACGCTTTTTCCTCAACATTCGCGTGCTATCTTGCAGACACTCAAGACCCAGGGCGAGCACTCAGTGCTGCAGCAATCAATGCAGCCAGCGTCGTGAAATTTATCGACACCCAAACTGGCCTCCTCACCAGGGCGGCATTAGAGCGAGAGATCGAACGCGCGAGCGAGGCGCCGTTATTCAGCTTTTCCATCTAAGCAGGGGAAATTTCTTGACGCAGCAACCGAAGAAAAGCGCCACGCACAGCGAAAACGCCGTGTTGAGCGAGGAGCGTGCGATCGCTGCGCGCAAATCGGTCGAGCGTCTCATCGCCAACGGCGAGCCTGTCGCGCTCTTTCTCGACGTCGATGGAACTCTTCTCGACGTTGCGCTTACGCCCTCGACGGTGCACGTGCCCGCTTACCTTCCGAAGCTGCTCGATGAGATCGCCGAACGGTTGCACGGCGCTTTGGCAATCGTGACCGGGCGGCCGTTGGAAGAAGTTGACCGCCTGCTCCATCCTGCGAAATTCGTGGCGGCAGGCGTTCACGGCGGACAGATGCGATTTGCGGATAGGGGCAAGATTGAAACGCTCACCCCGGCATTCAATCCGGCGCTGACGATGGATCTTAAAAAGATCGCCGAGGATTTGCCCGGAATCGTCTACGAGGATAAGGGCAGCGGGATCGCCCTGCATTATCGCCTCGCTCCGGAGCTTCAATCATCCTTGTTGATGATGCTCGGCACACTCGTGCCGAAATATCCGAATGAATTTTCGATTTGCGAAGGCCGCAAGGTCGTCGAGGTTTTGCCTGTCGGTTTCTCGAAGGGACGCGGGCTCAGAAAACTCGCGACGCTGCCCGCGTTTGCCAACAAAATTCCCGTGATGGTCGGCGACGATATCGCCGATGTGGACGCGTTTCGAGCGGCCGAAGATCTCGGCGGATTTGGCCTCAAGGTTGCGGGCGAAAATTTCTCCGAGTCCGAGTCTTCGTTCTACGGACCCCCGGAAGTTCTCGACTGGCTCCAAAAAATCGCAAACATCTGACGCCCGCTAGCTAGGCCGCTTCGGCTTGCGCCGGAGCTTCGTTCCGAGCGCCGCTCGGTTCATTCAGGACCATCAGAAGCGGTGTCAGTCCATCGGTATCGACGAGCTTGAAGATTTCGATGTCACTCCGGGCCTTTTCGCTCCAGCCGGCGATCTCGAGCGCGCGTTCGGCTTTCGAGAAGAGCCCGTGATTTCGAACGGCTCTCTTATCGACATACTGCTTTAGATCCTCGCCCGTCAGCCCCTGCTCTTCCGCCCATTTTTTGCGGATCGCGGTCAGGTCGGTATCGCTTCCCTGCGATTCCTCCTTCTTCAATTTCTGCAATTCGTTCTCCTGGAAGAGCCACCACTTGCCCCCCTTCGGCCAGCGAACGAGATCGAGGTCGCTCAGCACGCCGGCCAATTGATTGACGGCCATTCCTTTCGCGGCTTCGTCCTCATTATCGGGATCGCAGCTGTAGAGATTTGGAATCACCAGATACGACGCCTTGTTGTGATGAACGAAGTGCCGCCGCACCCATTCGAGATCGGCGCCGGGCGCCCGATTGATTGCGGTGTCGATCGCATCGCGAATTTGCCGGGCGAGCGTGCCGGATGGGCGGACGGACGGCGGCTCGCGCGGCGGGTTGATGATCGCCAACGCGAGAAGGCCCATGTCGATGCCGATCGTCGCCAGAAGCGCGATGACATCGCGGCCGGTTATCGGCTCGCCTGCATCGGTGTGCCCGGCCGTTATGACTTTACCGCCCGAGACGATGTAACGGAACGCGCTCGCCGTGTAGGCGCCGATATTGCTCCAAAGATTTTTGACGGCATTCGCAACGCCGGCTGGCCCTTCGTTGAACACGGCCTCGCGCAGTTTCAGCTCGGCGGGTTGGTCAGCTTGTGCCGCGGCATCGCGCAGCCGCTCGGCGAGCGTGGGATCGAAACACGATGACCCGGATTTTCCTGGCGGCTGCGATACGGAATCGGCGAGCGCGCGCATCTCCGACGCCGTCGATTGACCGAGCTGGTTGCTGCGGACTGCAATGTTGCGCGCGAGGCCGCGAATTTCGGACGCCTTGTTCTCGAAGTTGCGCTGGCGTTCCTCGATCGTCGCGCCGCCGAGCACATCCGCTGCCTGGCGCAGAGACTGAACATCGGCCTGCACCGGTTCGAGCCACGATTTCGTCATGCCGTCGCGCAGCGCGCTGACGGCGTCGCGCACACTTCTGCGTGCGTTGTAGAGCGGCCCCTTCCCCGCCCCGGATGCAACGCCGCAACTGCCGCCGCTCGTCTCCTCACGCGTCATTTGGCTGTCTGACCAAGTGACGACGTTGTCGAGCTGGCCGCGTACGGCGTCGAGCCGTGCTGCGACGGCGGCGCTGGCGTCGCGTGCGTCCTCCTGGAGGCCGGCAAGGCCCGTCTTCGTTGCTTCTTCGCCCGAGATCAAGCTCCACCAGAACCCGTAGCCGAAGCCGATCGACCAGATGGCGAGGAATACGTAAAGCACGCCGGTGACCAGCCGCTGGCCGAATGGCCGCTTGGCGCCGAATGTCTCGCGCAGCGTGAGCCATAGCAGAAACGTGAGTGCGACGACGACCGCGGCGACGAGAACGTCATTCGAGATCGAAATGCCGCCGGTGGGCGCGGCGGGCGTCGAGGAGACACCGACGATGAAGTCGCGCATGCCGTGCCAAGTCGCGTATCCGGAGATGATCAGCAGCATGAACGAGGCGACGCCGATCAGCGTGTTTCGGCCGAGGATGTAATCGATCGTTCTGCTGATCAGGTTTGGCTGCGCTTGATCCGGCATACTCAATCCCCACGCTGACTCTCAGGTATTGAGATAGCGGAATTGCGGGGGATCTTCCGTTGCACTAGAGCAACAGTCGGCGCAATCGCGTGCGCCGGGCGGGCGTCAGCCGTCAGGACACGCGCGAGAAGAAATCAGACCGCTTCGGCCAGCGGCTGTTTGTTTTCGAGGTATTTCGCGAATTGAAGCTTGAAGAGGCGATTGTATGCGCCTCCGCTCGCGATCAACTGATCATGCGATCCGCTCTCGATGACGCGTCCAGCTTCGATCACATGGATGAGATCAGCGTGCAGGATGGTCGACAGGCGGTGAGCGATGACGAGCGTGGTTTTTCCCTTCGTCAGGTTGCGTAGCTCGCGCTGAATTGCATCCTCGGTTTCGCTATCGAGCGCGGACGTCGGCTCGTCGAGGAGAATGATCGGCGCACTCTTCAGGTAGGCTCGCGCAAGAGCGATGCGCTGGCGCTGGCCGCCGGAGACCTGGGCTCCGAGCTCACCGACCGGGTTTTCATATCCGCGCGGCAACGACATGATGAATTCATGAGCGCTGGCCGATTTGGCCGCCTCGATGCACTGTTCGTCGGAAGCGTTGTCGAGACCGGCTCTGATATTATCGATGATCGAACCTTCAAACAGAAATGCATCCTGGCCCACAACCGAGATGTTGTGGCGAAGCGATTTGAGAGAGACATCCGCGATCACCTGGCCGTCGATCTCGATAACGCCCGAATCCGGCTCCCGAAGCCTTTGCAGCAACGCGAATACGGTTGATTTTCCGCCACCGGAATGGCCGACCAGCGCCGTCACCTTGCCGGCCGGAACCGAGAATGACATTCCATTGATGACGGGCTTGTTCTCGACGTATCTGAACGAGACATCGCGCAGCGCGATCTGGCCGCTCTTGATCACAAGCTCGGGCCGCCCCGGAGGTTCGTCCTCGCGTGCGGGGCTGTCCATCAATTCATACATCATGCGAACGCCGACGGCGGCTGTTGCGAGCTGCAATTGAACGCGCGAGAGCCTGCGGCCGGGATCTGCGCACATCAGAAGAGCCGTGATGAAGGCGAAGAACTGCCCGGGGCTTTCTCCGTGATAGAGATTTCGCCAGCCGGCATAGAAAACAACAGCCGCTACTGCGCAGCCGCCGATCGTTTCCATGAGCGGGTTCACACCGGCGCCGATGCGGAGCATTTTGTTGGACAGGCGCTGGACAGCTTCGATCGCATCGAACATTCGCGCTCGCATCTTATTTTCGAGCTGGAATGATTTTACGACCTGCGCCCCTTGGCTGACTTCTCGCGTAATCTGAACGATGCCGCTTAGCGAATGAACCTCGCTGCGCGTCGCCTTCTTGATACGTTCGACCATCTTGCGCGACGACAGGGCAGCCACCGGGCCGCCGATCAGCGCAATGGCCGCCAGAATCGGATCCAGCGCAATCATCGTGATGACGAGACCGATGATCGTGAAGAGATCGCGCCCGAGATTCAGAGACACCATGTTCAGCATGTCTCGAACGGCGTTCGCGTTATACGACATCTTGGTGACGAGTTCACTCGAGCTGTATTGCTGAAAGAACGCGACGTCGACTTTCATCATATGCTCGAACATGCGCTTTTGCGTCTGCGCGACAAGACGATTGCCGATCGTGCCCAGAACAACTTCGGAGAAGTAGGCGGCGAACCCCTTCGCCACGAATATCGCGACAATACCGAATGTGATGCCGACGAGCGCTGCACGATTCTGATGCACGAAAATCGTGTCGATCACGTACTTCAGCACGTACGCGCTCAGCGATGTCATGGCCGCGACCAGCAACATACAAACGACCACCAGCGCATACTGCGGGGCATACTCCCGGCCGTTTTCATTCATTAGCCGCTTCAGGAGATCAAAGGTCGTCGGCATAAGTTTCTCTATGTCGCCCGTCGATGAATTTGTGAGTTTTCCGCCCGTTACACGTACGTTGATTTGCGCCCCGGCTAAAGTCAACGGTTGCGGCTCTCCGCATCATACATGGATGCCCCCGCGCGCCGCCCGTTAGTACGGCGAAGGCTGCTACCCGTACAGTGGCATTTCTGCCGCCGGAGAAACCGCTGCGCCATTGGTGTCGGCCTGACCTTCGACACTTCCTTGGCCATCGGCATTACTATCGGCCTCGGCCCGAGACTTAGTGCTTCTGTCCCGCCACATGTGGAAAATTTTCAACAGCCGATAGTCTGCCTGAACCCATGAATACCGGAGGCCGTTCATGCCTCCCGTGAAATGCCGTCTGCCAATATAGTACTTGAAAAAATTGACTGGAAACTCGATGGCCATGCGCACCAGGAGCTTTGGTGAAGTCGAGGTGGCGTGCTTCGCTGAGAGGAGCATCCTTTCGGCGAGCTTTCGCTTCAGGTCCTCGTAGCTCCGGAACGAGTAATGGTAGGCGGGTGCGCGAAGTATGCCCACGGCGTGGCCGTCGGTTACGACGAGATCGTGCACTATGGAATCGCGGAACCTTACTTTCCGGCGATCATACAATCGCACGTACCAGTGATCACGCGCCCACCGCCTCGGCCGGGAGGTGTTCGGATAGACGAGTTCGATTGGCATGCCATAGGCGACGAAACGCGGAGCGACGTGCGCAAAGAGCGAGACGATTTCTCTCCTCAATGCCGAGGTGACCACCTCGTCAGCATCAAGGTTCAGCACCCAGTCATTACGGCACTGATCTTCCGCAAAACGCTTTTGTCCGCCGAAGCCCAACCATCGCTGGGTGATCACGCGGCACCCTTCGGATGCCGCTACGCGGACCGTGTCGTCAGTGCTTTCGCTGTCGACGACGACAATCTCATCGACCCACGGGCGAACGGATCGGATGGTACGGGCAATGCGATCGGCTTCATTTTTTGCGATGATGAAACAGGAGATCGGCAATTTATCCATAAAAAATGCCTTTCAGAGGCTTCGTTAAACTCACCTAACGCATAACACATGTCCGTATACGCCTGATCTCGTAAAATCGAGTAGCCCCGCTTTGCACACACTTATCATTTTCTTCCCGTGCGGGCCCGGTGCCCTGCCCACTCTAGCGAATTGAATTTGATTCAGCCTCGACCTAACGGCCGATGTCGTTCGAACTAAACTCAATTTTTTCGGGTCGCGACCCGTCCGATTTTTGAAATAAAGTTAGATATGAGCCAATAAGTCCGCATACACCCCAGAGAGAGCGATTGACAGATCTGGCACGAGTATTTGCACGATTATTATTTCGGAAGTTGCGACTTTGCCCGCATCTGTGGTTGCCGACGCTGACAAGGGCTGGCGACAACATATCGAACTTCCGGCCCGTTCCGAAACTCCCCTGTCCTCAATGCGTTTAGAACAAACACTGTTCGGTTTCATTTTCACGGGCTCTTAACGCGCGGTCTCCACCTTAAAGTTGCAGCAACCCAACGCCCCGCCGCGCATCAGATCCGAATGAAGGAATGTTGCCATGGCCACCAGCGGAGATTCTGAAAGACCTATCACGAGAAGCGAACTGGCAGATCTCCTGAACGAGGATCTTGCTCGCGAGTATCAAGCGATCATCTCCTACACAGTGTACTCGCAGGTTCTCAAAGGCGCGCAGTACATGAACATTGCGGATCAGTTGGAAACGCATGCCCATGAAGAACTGAAGCACGCTCTGATTATCTCGCGGCAGGTGGACTATCTTGGAAAAATGCCGGTCGCTAACCCCAAGCCGGTACGGATCTCGGATGATCCCAAGACCATGTTGAGATACGATCTCGACAACGAAAACCAAACCATCATGAATTACCGTCAGCGTGTGCGGCAGTGCGAGGCCTTAGGTGAATACGCCATGGCGGAACAAATCCGCGAAATCCTCGTCGACGAGCAAGATCACCAGATCGATCTTGCAACCGCGCTTGGAGAAGATCCTCCCGATCTGACGAAGCGCAGCCCGGAAGATGTTCGCCCGAGCGCGCACCACTGAAATTGGCTGCTTAAGGGACCTATCGAGAGCGCGGCCTTGGATCAGGAGCCGGCTACGACGTTCGGTCCCGGAAATGATGCGTCGATCCTTCCGAGTAGCCGATAGAAGAGTAGCCCTGCCCATTCATGAAGGGCCATGCGATCGGTCCATCTGTTTGCCGAGGCTGCTCGAATAACCGGCCAAGCCAAAACGGTAAATCCCGCCTTCCGAAAGCAGCCTACGGCGCGCGGCATGTGGGACTGCGAGGTGACGAGGACCCACTGCTGGGACGGCCGAGGTTTCAGAAGCGCAGCTGAGAAGGTCGCATTCTCAAACGTGTTCGAGGCGTAGGGCTCCATCGTAAGCCTCGCCGCAGAGACCCCGTGCCCCAACATGATGTTGCGGGATTTTCCGGGGTCTTCTCCGGTGACCACGACCCTTGCATCGGGATAAAGCCGCGCAAGCTCTGCAGCGGCGCTAATTCTTGCGTCGTCGCCGCCGAGCGCAATAATTCCATCGATCGGCTGGCCCGGCGCCAACCTGCCTGGAGGGAAGCGCGCTTCGAGGGGACGAATGAGAATTTCGCCGATCGGCAACAGCGAGAGTGCACCGGCGGCGGCTATCGCGGCCACCACCGATATCAATAGGCGTTGAAGCCCGAGCATTCGTGACTGCATCATAGCTTAGGGACGTCGATCAAGAAGCTGACGAGTCTATCATACTCGGCGATTCTTGATAATTCTTCTTTACTCGCAATTCTTTCAGCAGGGCGTCCCACGCCAAAGTCGCTTGCTTCCTGTCGAAGTGCTGTTCGCAATATTCTCGGGCTCGCCGGCCCATCTCCTTGGCCGCTTCCCCGTTCTCAGCCAGTTCCAGGATCCYTTTCGCCAGGCTCTCTCCGTCTCCGATGTCGACGACGAAACCGCAGCCAATTCGTGAAAGATACCGGGCGATCTCTCCATCCCTATCGCCGATAAATATCGTCGGACGTCCGGCTGCCGCGACACCGTAAAATTTACTGGGCACGATGAGGCCCTCGAGCTCCGCTTTGAGGGAGACCAAGTGGACGTTGGCAACCGACAGCGCTTCGGCGAGTTTTTCGCGCGGCTGGTAAGTCTCGAATTGCAAAGACGTGAGCTTGCGGGCCTGGGCTCCCCGTTTCAAGGGTTCAAACAACGCCCCTCCCCCAACGAACAGCCAGACGATATGGGAAGCTTCTTCGGATCGGCCGCGCTTTTGCTCGATCGATGCCGCTGCGGCAAGAATGGTATCGATTTCATGGGCCCGCCCCAAATTTCCCGAATAACCCACCACGAATGCCGAGCCCAATTCCCATTTGGAACGCAGACCATTTGAATCGTGATCAATTGGCCGTATATCACCGCAATTCGTCCAATTCGGAATTATGCGCAAGCGCGAGTTATCGACGCCCAACGACATCACCCTCTCAGCCATTAGATCGCCGATGACGATATTCATATCGGCAGCCCGCAGCGACGCGTTCCGCAGAGATTGCAAAGGACGGTACGTCCATCCCGTCAACGCGCCGCCGACTTCGACGGCCTTGGCGACCTCCGGGAAGATATCTTGAAGCCAGTTCACGAAGAACGCGCCACGAAGTTTCGCTATGGGCGCCGCCAAGACGGATATCATTGGGGGATCCGTCTTGGCGACGACAACGTCGCCTCTGCGCACTCGAAAGAGCAATTCCCAGCTCGCGGACAAATAGAAGGTTAGATAATCGATCGCGCGAAGTGCGAGGTTGGAACGGCCAAATCTCGACGTCCAAACCCGGAAAACGTCAACGCCTTCAATCTGCTCGTGCGCGGCAAGCTGATCGCGGGGCGCATCGTAAAGCTGGCGACTGGTGATGACGGCTACCGAATGGCCGGCACGCGCAAGCCCGAAGGCCAGGTCGGAAAGCATCTGGCTTGTTGCCGAGTGGTCCGGATAAAAAAATCGATTTAGGAAGACTACTCGCATGCCTACTCGCCTAAAAATCAGGCTCTACAAAACTTCTAAGTAGCGGTAGGCCCTAACTTGTGCCCGAAAAACGTGGACCGGGTGCTCGTCTGCTTTTTGCCTTCGTCAGTCGACACCGTAATTTAAAAGTGCACAATTGTCTCGACGTGAACTAACGTCGCGTGGTGCGTAGGGAAAAATTCGATGAGTGAGGTCCGTTTGACCGATACGAGGAACAAGGCTTGGCTAGCCGTCAATACGCAGCCACACCGGGAATCTCTAGCGATGGAGAACCTCAAACGGCAAGACTATCTCAGCTACTGCCCAATGGTCCGCAAGCGGATGGTTCGGCGCGAAGTGCTCCGCCCGATGTTTTCCGGATATATATTTGTGGGGCTCGACCCATCGCAACGCTGGCACCCTGTTCATTCGACGTTAGGCGTGAGACGTATTTTGAGTTTTGGCGGAGCACCTAGTCTAGTCGCGGATGAGTTCATCCAGGCTCTCAAAGCACGTGAAATCGATGGAGCTGTGATCCGTCCGGCCAATCCGTATGAAATCGGACAAAAAGTTCGCGTTACCGCTGGTCCTTTCGATGGAATCATCGCAAGCATCGTCGGTATGAATGAAGCAGATCGGATCGTCGTACTATTCGAATTGCTCGGCAGAAATGCCAAAGCCAATATTGATATTCGTTCATTAGCGTCGTTAGATATGTGAACAATGTTTTTCGGAAGATCCGGGGTATATTTTTCGAATTTTCACAAATTGGCTATTTCGTGGCAATGCCGCAACATTTGATTCGTCATATTGCATAGACACAGCGAGTCCGCTTGACGGAAACGCGGTTAATCGAGCTTCTGACAGAGACTATTTCAAATCAATTTATAGCGGGGAGTTGATATGCGTACTCATTCTTCTGATGACGATTCTGCGCAATTGAGCAGCAATAAATTGAGATCACGCCGGAGTGTCATTCGCAATTTGGTGGGTGGGGCGGCCGTTCTCAGCTTGGCAGTTGGTTCACGAGCAAGCCCCGCGAAGGCCGACGGCGGTCGCGGTGGCGATGGCCGCGGTGGCGACGGCGGCCGCGGCGGCGATGGCCGCGGTGGCGGCTGGGACGGCCCAGGCGGTGACCACGACCCCCATGATCCCGGTGATCGTTGGGGCCATTGTTTCCTGCGCGGGACGCGCATAAGCACGCCGACAGGCGATATTCCCATTGAATCACTAAAAATAGGCGACCCCATCCTGACAATTTCCGGAGACGTGCAACCGATCCGCTGGATCGGACGCATGAGCTTCAGCCGCCGACAGGACAAGTCCTGGGGGAAAGGTGTCGCGCCGATCAGGATCTCCCGATCGGCGATCGCGGATGGCGTCCCGCATACCGACGTTTTGCTGTCGCCGGCGCATATGCTCTTATTGGACGGTTATCTTGTCCCGTGCGGGCAGCTCGTGAACGGCATCACTATCAGACAAGAGCGGATGAGTTCTGAAACGCAGCTCGACTACTTCCACATCGAACTTGCAACCCATGACGTCCTATTTGCCGAAGGACTGCCTGCGGAGACGCTCTTGGGCGATGCGCGCCGAATTCAATTCGACAACCATCATGAGTACGAACTTCTCTATCCGACCGAAACGCACCTATCGCTTGCCCCGTTCGCGCCGATACTTAGCCTCAACGGCGGCCGCGCAGAATTGCGTTCAAGGATGCGGAGCGCGTTCGCGCCATTAGTTGATCGCCGCGAGCCATTCGATGTCGCTCGAGACCGGCTGGAAGAGCGCGCTGAAGGGATGATCCTGGGCTAAGTCTGATTAGACTGGTATGCAGGACTAGGAGATGCGTTCTCTCCGTACTTGGTAGAGTACGGAGAGAACGCAAAATTATTTGCAAAGTCCCGCATTTAGACGAGCTTATTCGTCATCAGTTTGTGGTTGCACATTTCGGCCCGATCTATTTCAGATGAGCAGTCAATCCGCAGCCCATCCCAAAAGGCTAACCCAACGCCACCTCAACTACATAGTAAGCCTAGCATCATCGATTGCTGCACGGTGATGTCGTAGGCCGACGGTTCGTCGCCAACACGATGCGAAGTACGTCGTCGAGCATCCGCTGGAGAACGACGGCGAATATAACTGTTAGGCCCAGAGTTAGCGCTGCGAGCAGGAGGTCTGTGAGCTTGCCTATCGGCGCCAAGAGAGGCTGCGTGTGCTCCAGTGGACATAAGATAACGCCGTGAGGGCGTTGATGACAAGTTCATGAAACAGGAGACCGCCAGCACCGCGGAAATACTTTCCGCATTGCTAGATATTGCTCGACACCTTTACGACCTTGGACCGAATAAGTGGATTTGCTACCCTGCATTTTCCGATTGGTTGGAGCTTCTTGAGTGAAGGAGGAGGGAAATGCCTTCATTATATGTGCAGTATGGAAGTGGATTTTCCCCGGGAAGCGGTTGGCGCAATTTTGATGCTTCCCCTACTCTTCGAATTGAGCGTCTTCCTATAGTAGGATCGGTGTTGGGAAGCATATCGGGAAATCCTCAAACATTTCCCAGCTCCGTAGAATATGGCGACATTTGCAAGGGGCTGCCCATTGCGGACGGGACGGTTCGCGGGGTTTACGCATCTCATGTTCTTAATATGCTGAGCTATGATGAGTTTCGCGATGCGATTAAAAATACGTTTCGGATGTTAAGTTCTCGCGGCCTTTTTCGCCTTGTCGTGCCCGATCTCGAAGAGCGGGCGCGCCGTTATGTTCAAGCTGTTTCCAATGGCAACTCCGATGCTAATGCCGCTTTTATGAAAGCGACGCATCTTGGAATAGAGGAAAGAGCTAAAGGATTTTTAGGCCGGGCTCGCACCGTCTATGGACGGACTTCATCTTTGTGGATTTGGGATGAACCGTCCATGAAGTTTCATCTCGAGCGGACGGGTTTTGTTGATGTTAGACGCTGTGATTTTGGCGACTCCGATGATCCGATGTTTGCACGAGTTGAAGAGACAGGCCGCTTTTTTGATCCAGCGATTGGAATGAGAGAACTAGCGATTTCTGCCCGGAAGCCTTAGCGCTTCTGTACGCAGCTCAAAAAGGCAGCGACGCGGCGCTGATTCCGCTCGGAAGCGTTAGAAGAGATGCGGCCTCATCGACAAGTTTTTTTCGGGGAAGTAGATCGCGCAACCCTGAGGAGCGTGGAAAACGCCGAATCGGCCTCAATTTCTGCTCCTTCGATCTGTTGAGGGACAGTTCCTTTACTCCCAGAGACGAGAATAAAATCGAATGTACGCGCGAATGGGGTGAGCCTCTGTCGCCCCCCTTCGCCAACCGCTTCCAGCAGGACCTTGAACGGAAGTGCCCCCAATGACGCAGCACGATCCGTCGTAGCGTAAGTCGGCCTCAGCACTAACGGCTGCTGACCCCGGTAAGCAAAAAGCGCTGGCCAGTATGCATCCTCGTCGATAACGGCCCACGCACCCAAATGGCCGTAAATTCCATACCGAACGAACGCCAACTCACGGTATCTCGGCACCGCATTGCCATCAGTTCTAAGTGCGCTGATTACGCGCCCACCAGCAGGCACACATCCGAGCACATGTCGTGTATCTGCGATATCATGCCCTGCCTGGTTCCACGCTATTGTCACAGCAAAAATTTTGACGGTGGCCGCGCCGGCGAGTAGCGCTGCTGATCTCACCAACAAGCCACCATCGAACGCCGGGATAAAGCCAGCGAAAATCAGCATCCAGGCCATGACTGCAAATCGGACGTCGACCCAATATCCCGACTTCACAGCTAGCGGCGAGGCCGCAAATAGTAGACAGCACACAGCGCAAGCCCCAACTGATGCAGGATCGAATTGCAGACGCTTTCGCGCCGCCGCCAATGCAAGTACCCCCAATGAACATAGAGCCACCACAAAATCCACGGACGGATAATAGCTTGCGATTGGGAGAAAGAGCCGACGCCACTTTTCTGACCAGCCCCATATTACACCTGTGTCTACGGCGCTGATGTCTGAAATGAAGTAAAGGGCGAGTGGAATGACAACCAATACGAGAGCTGGGGGCAGTCGTGTCGCCATCAAACGGACCAGCGCTGAAGGGCCTGTCGCATTGCGCACAACGACCGTCGTTTCTTGCGCGCCGATCAGCAGCAATGCGAGGATCGCGCCGTCCAGATGGGTAAACCAGATCGCGACCATGGCGTGACCGACAACTATTGCCGCGGTCAAAGGGTGGGACTCGCGAAGAGCTCGCCAGGCGGCGGCCGCCAAAAATGCTAACCCACAGGCTAGGCTGAAATTGACGAAGCCAAAGAGGAACAGGCCGTTGTACGCCGTTAGTACAGCGCCGAGAGACCACCAGCTCCAACGACCAAAAACGACGCGCGAATACAGTACTGTTCCGAGGATATCGACCGCGATAACAATCGCAAGAAGGATGCGTCCGGCGACAGCTGGCTCGAACAGGCGAAGCAACCCGATGAGTAAGATATCTCCGCCGAGATTTGGCACAATCGTCCAGTTCGCAGAGTAGAAGCGACTGACTCGAAGTAGCTCGCCGCCATTGAGGACCACATCTCGCGCCAGATGATTGGGGTAATCGACGAGGGGCGGAATCTCATTGAAAAGTAGCGGAAGCAATCCTAGGAAGAGTGAGCCGACGATCAGCAAAGCGCCGATCGGTGCCCAATCTTCCCTTCTCAAAATATCGAGCAAGCTATCGGATTTTCTCGGAATGGCCGAGGACGTTTTTACTGCGCGCAAGGAACTTTGATTGCTGTCGCCGAGTAGGACCGGTTGACTGATGCTAACCTGAGGATTGCTGTTGCGTTGCTCCGACATCTACGCAATCAACTCAGAGTTCATTATAGCTGATGAACTCCGTGGGAAATCCGAGGTATCGCCACCATTCTCCAGTCAGCAGACGAGTTTCGTCGACATACCCATCGTTACCCGGATGCACCATCAGTTCGACCACCGTAAACTTCCCTGCTAACCGCTCACCGTTGTTGTGGAAGCAGGCGAGTGATGTGAACCCCTCTGTCGTTCGCGTCGGGATGTATTTTTGTAGGGCGACGTTCCAGATAAATTTCCTGGCGAGGAGCAAGGGCGGGGCAGGTAAATCCGGGGGATAGATATTCATCGTCTGGCGCACCTTGCGCAGCCCGTATCTCCGTTGGAGGCGCTTTAAAACCATAAACACGCCTGGCACTGTATGCATGTGATGATGGCTGTCGATGTGACTTACATGCACGGATGCGGACTGAACCCTCTCGATCTGCGCAGACCATTCATTCAACAGCGCTGTTCTTAGCGAGCCATCAATTCTAACTTCGCGGAGCCTGTTCCCAGCGAAGCAGCCGTCTGCATTGAGAATTGGTCGCAATCCGACGTCATTTGTAATTGGGCGCCACTGCGAGGCATTTAAGTGCACGCCGAATGAACAGCGCGGAAACGCGCGCGCACGCTCTATGGCATCTTCGAAAGCTTCTCCGTTCGCCAGGAGAGTGGCCGAGGTCACGCGTCCCGCCGCCATGTGCGCAAAAATGGCATCATTTACTTGCCGGCTCATGCCGAGGTCGTCGGCGTTGACAATTATTTTCATATCGGCGTCCTGTAGAAGCCTTCGCTGCTACAGCATCGCTGTCGACAACAGTCGCGTCGATGGTCGCCATCAAGGCGCACAATGCGACCCGCAGAAGATTCCATTCAAGCCGAGCAGCAATATTCGATACCGGTCACAATGCCATCAGCGGCAGCCGTGATGCTAAATTTCTTTGACAGCGCGCTGATTGCCTCCTGCGAGGGCGGATCCGCAAACGTCATTTTGATTGCAGCGGCCAAATCATGGACATTGCCCCGTTGGTAGGTTCTTCCGACCCAACCGTCCGACGCGAGATCCGGCGCACATCCGCAAGCATCAGAAATTATAATTGGGCGGTTACAAGCAAGCGCCTCGTTGGCAACGAGGCCCCATGTTTCGTGTTCTGAAGGCAAAACAAGGACGTCCGAAGCGGCATAGGCTGCAGGCATATCCTGCTGATTGCAGAATCCCAAGAGGTGAATCGGAACACTGGCCGACCGCGCCGCCAGTTTGATCTCCTCCTTGAGATTACCGTCGCCGGCCACTAAGATTTCTACGTCCGAACCGTCGGCTCTAATGATCGCAATCGCAGCGATAAGATCGAGCGGTCGCTTTAATGATACGAGCTTTCCGGCAAGTAGTGCGACCTTGGTCTGGGTTGGAATGCCAAGCTTCGTGCGCAATTTGGCGCGCGCTTGACCACTTGCTCTGGCGGCAAACCAAGTGGCATCAATGCAATGGGGCGAGAAAAAGAGGCGGCTCGAAGGATAACCGTAACTCTCGTAATACTGGCGGGAGCGCTGTCCGACATAAAGCGCCGCATCGTATTGGCGCAGAAACGGGGGATATAGGAGCGCCTTGCAGGCCCGCTTTATCCATGATCGTGGAATGTGCAAATGGCTATCGCCCCGTACCAGGACGGGCAATCTGATCCGCTTAGCCCAACAGAGCGCCTGCAGGAAGCTCTTCAAATGCCACCCCATAATGAGCAGTGCATCGAAACGCCCTTCGCGCAACCGACAGCCAACCTCAGGCGTATCGCAGCCCGAGAAATGGTCCGTGCCGGGCGTGCTGGAAACATTGGTCAGAAAATCGTTGGCATAGCCTCCGATGAGGTCAACGTCCCATTCAAACGGAATGCCGAAACCTGCGTTTGCCTGCTGTTGGGACGTCGCCTTGTGCGCGAAATACACATGGAGATCGACCCGGCGCGCCAACTCTCGAAATAGGGGAGCATAGTACTGGATCGGGTGCGACGTCAGAACAGCAAGGCGTTTCTGCCCTTTGCATTTGCCTTGCTCTCGCAAATCTCTGGTCGTTGCTCCGCGCGGCGAAAGTCTATCCATTGTTAAATTTGGGTGGGCATAGTTATGAGATCACGTCGCTTAGTCAGCTTTGCCGGCACTCCCTGATAGACGCTCCAGGGCTCGAGATTGATTGTTCCTACACTTCCCATGGATAGAACTGCTCCCTCGCCTACAACCACGCCCGGAGCGACGGATGCGCGTGCCGCGATCCATGCGCCGTCCCTAATCGAAATCGATTGGGTGATGAGATCGAACGATGGCGAATTCCAGTTATGACTTCCGGTGCAGATATATGCGCCCTGCGAAAGGCAGCAATTATCGCCTATGACGACATGATCGAGGTTATCGATCCAGACGTCTTCGCCAATCCAGCTATCGCTGCCAATGCATAGCCTCCAGGGAAATTTGACCCGTACGCCCGGTTTGATCGCAACTCGCTTTCCGACGCGTGCTCCAAAAAGTCGCAAAAACAAACGCCTGTGGGCGCTTCCTGGCAGCTTCGATTCTATAAAGAGAGCGCTCGTAATCAGCCAAAGCAACTCCACCAGTCTCGGGCGTCCGCGACAGAACTGTGAGTTGTCAAAACGGCGGAGGCATATTTTCATAAGCGTTCATTCAGTGATTCAGAATTGCCAATTTTGCAGTCATTCCACATCGGAATACGCCAAAGAAGATGTCCGGCGGCGTGAATTGAACAAGGTCCGCCTTCAGGTCCCTCTCTCTCCCAGATGTTCGGCAACCTCAGACGGTGTCACTTCGCGCGGGGATGGTCCGCTGCTCTACGCACGCGTGCGTGCGTAATTTCTAAAGCGATCAGTGCTTCGGCTATGGTGCGCTGCAGAACGTAGAACCAACCGTGCCACCCATCGAAAATGCAGCGCTTGATTAGCAGTGTATAAAGAAAAACGAATATCGGTGCAGGCCAGGCCAACCGTCGAATTTTATCTGAGAGACGAAGGCTTGACCGCGGAGCATCTAGAAGGAAGTCCGCCTCCAGCTTTGCATACTTCTGCTGCGAAGTGATCCAGCGCGACAGCGATTTCCGGTCGTCGTGGTAGGCTCGGTTGCGCAAATCTGCAACCCTGCCATTAATATGAAGGCGCTGTGTGTGCCCTGATTGCGCATATTTCGCACCATCCCGGCGAAACAGAATACTCACCGCTGGATAGAGTGTGCCCGATAACAGGCGCCCGAATACGCAGTATTTGAAGTGAGCGCGATAAGCAACAACGTCCGATTTCGGACTCAAGCCGGCGATTTCATCAACTAATTCCACCGGAAAGACATAGTCGGCATCTAGCGCCAAAACCCACGACGTGGAAATCCCGCACTGGGTGAGGCCAAAGTTCCATTGTGATGCATGAGAATCGAACTCCCTAATCAAGAGCCGTGCATTGCTGAAAGTGCCTATCATTTTTATAGTCTGATCGTTACTCTCGCTATCGAGCACGACGACGGACGGAAACCGGGAAAGTGCGCCTAGCGATCGGCCGATATTGGCCTCTTCATTGTATGTCAGAACCAAAACAGTAATTTCATCAAGAAAACTCAATCGCCAACTCCATAAGTGGAAATGGCGACGTTTGAATAAAGCTGCTTGAGGGCCGTGGCCATGGCCTCCGTTGAATAATTGCGTAACGCGTGATCGCGTGCTTGCATTCCCATCTCTCGGCGAAGCGCGTCATCCGCCAAAAGACGCATTATACCGTCCGCTATATCATTTTGTCTGGCCGCCACCACAAATGCGGCGCCATCGTCCGCGGCGCCATTGGCGATCGCGACACCCTCCCCCAAAACACAAGCGATTCCCGCGAGCATTGCTTCAACTGCAGCGATACCGAAATTTTCCGATGCCGATGGCAGAACGAAAACATCTGCCCTGGCAAAAGCTTCATCCTTCCGCTGTCCCATTACGTGCCCCAGCCACAACACGCGATCACGCACACCAAGAGAGGATGCGCGGCTTTTTAGGCTATCAACGTAAGCTTGCTTTCCCGAACCAGCGATGACCAACACCACCGAGGCATTCTTCCGAAAAATAGCAGCAAACGCGTCAAGCAACATTTCGACGTTTTTCTTCGAGTCTAGTCTGGACAAGAATAGGATCACTTTTTGCTCTTCAAGAAGCGGGTACTCGCTTTCAAGCCGACAGGGATTGCCTTGTTCCGCATCCTCTACCCCCAACGGGATAACGACACCGTGCATCTCAATCTCAAGCTCTCTCGCTTCCTCCAATTCTTTATCGCTCGTGAAATGGACGGCGGCCGCCCTTCGCAACAGCGGTGCTTCGATGAGCGCCAGAGACACCGGCTTTAACAATGCACGTTGCGTCAAACCATAGTTCGTGAGAGTTCCAAGCGGGCGCACAATAAAAGGCACTCCGCGTAGGCAGGCGATCACCCCTGCCGCGACACTCGAAAATGAAAACAGCGCATGAATATGTACTGCATCGAAACTTCTAATATTGCTCCATAACCACGGCACAATTCCGGGAGCGAATTTATATAGGTTAGCGCGCTTACGAGCGTAAAAGCGAATGATCTTTCCGCCGCCGCTTGCAATTTCTTCGTATTTCGGCCCTCGATTATTTTGTCCATCGTCTGTTGTCGCGGTCACCACGGTGACGCCGACTGCAGTTAATGCGCGCTCCATAATGGCAATTGCTCGACTGGGTCCGCCCTCGCTGGCTGCTATCGAAGGAATAACGTGAAGAATTTTCACGTGCGCGCCCTATCTCTGGGGCAGAACCTGAAGCCAAGGGAAAAATCTGGGGGCGATAAATCTCACCAAGAGATAGCTCACTAATACGGAGACAATAACGCCCCCAAACACCTTGGTAATACTTGTCTCTGCGAACAATCCTCCCAGGAGAGTTGCCGAAGCTAATCCCATACCCAGCACTCCGCGAGAATAAATCATAGTCAGCATCCACCGGTAATATTTCCCATAGAAAATGCCTAAAGCCAGTATCGGCGCCATCATACCGATTTGGCCAAAGTCGATATAAGCTTCGCCGAAATAGCCGATGCTGATCGACGTCCCCCTGTCAGCTCCAGAAACGCCAAGGCCGGTGTATTTATTTGTGCGCGCCGAGTCGTCGATGATCGCTTTATCGGGAAAAAAAAGCCTCGGCATAAACGGCCGAACAATCGCATCGCCCCATAACGCGCCATTTTCATGGGGCGCAACTCTCGGCACATATTCGAGTACGGCGCCAAAAAAACCAACGTAAGTGAGCCGCTCGACGAGATCATTCGAAGCAGCCGTTAGCGCCTGCATATCCAAAGAACCAATTAACTCCGCGAGTTTGGACATCCTTTCTCCATAGCCCACCGTTACAATTTGGGCATTTTGGCCGCCGTTGACAAAAGAGCGATAGCTTGGCTTCACGGCTGTCCAAACGAGACCGAAGAACAGCAGAGTTATAAAAATCAGTCCGATAGCGAATGCAGAAGCAAGAGAAAGTCGGACCTTCGCAGCCGCGGCTGCCAAAATCGTCACAATGAATACTGTTTTAAAATCTGAAAAGAAGCCTCCTATTCCCCACACCAATTCGAGCGCAAACGCAACCAGGAAAAAATACTTTGGGCTGTTCCTCTGACAAAAAGTCGAGAAACCAAGCAGCAAAAAAAATGCCCATTTGATAACAGCCATCGCCAGCAACGGTTGCGCAAGACCAGGGAGTTCGTAAGCAAAAGCTTCGCAGATTGCGGCCGCTGCGAACGCAAGCGCATACAATCGAAAAAAAGCTATGACTTTGTTAGCCGATGCCATATGGCGCGCTAAAGCACCATACTTTGGCAGCCATCGACCTGCCCCGAGACGCATGCCAATCACGAGTGACAACAAACCTAGTTGCGATAAAAAGACTGCCTGCTCAACGTCGGAATTGAAGCCGACGGTCCGATTGACATCGATCCCTAGTATGTTCGCCTGAAACGTTGCTATAGATATTTGAATCCACTGGACCGCAAAAATCAGAAGAAGAATAGGCGGCTCCCCGGGTCGCCAGAGCAGAGCTGTTCCGAGAAGTAGAACTGCCAAAGCAAGCGAAGCCAACAGAAGATTTGGGCCAATTCCACAAAATGCAAAAATTACCGCCGCTATAGGCAAGATGACTTTTGGCATCCCGGCCCGAGCGCCTAGCGCAGTCACGTGCGTTGAATTCATCTAATGCTTTCGCTCCCGATGCGATCAGCATGTACGCCAACTACAAGATCCGGGCTCCAATTTTGCGCCGGCTCCGCCGATTCCCTTCTGCTGCGAATGGAATTCGGAGATACTCCCCCATAAGCTGGATTGGGCCATCTGTAGAATTTACCGCCTTTCATTTGTGACCGCTCGAAAAACGTCAGCGAAGCGCTTTGCGATCGCGGGAGCTTCGAAAACCGCGTATGCGCCCTTGTTGGCGGGCTCAAAAGCAACACGCGGGCTTGTCAATTTTATCAGCGCTTCCTCAATGCGAGGCACAAGGCTGGAAAGATCGGCCCCACCTTCAAAAGCTAAAGCTATTCCCCCACCAGCCTTAGCAAGAACTGCGTGGCCACTGCTCTCGCTGTGGAAGATCGATAGATACGGCCTTCCCGACATAAGCGCAGGGTAGATTTTTGACGCTGTATAGTGGGGCTCGTCGGACCCTATCAAGAGCACGCCATCGGACAGCGCCAGCACGGCGAGAGCCTGCAGGTAGGGCAGCCGCTCAGGAATCTCCTTCACGGCGTCACCTACACCGAGTTCGTATGCGAGGGGCATTACGCCAAACTTGGCACTTGCCCTCGGTTGATTGCTCGTCCCGACGAAATTCAATCGAATAACATTGCCGATACTCGGCTGTTCGCGACGCAAGGAAGCAAAAGCTTCGAACAGAGCACGAACCAAAGCGCCAGATCTGGGCATATAGGTCCCAACAAAACTGAGATTGATTTTGGTGGGGTCTAGAATTCCATCAGGCAGGGGTTGCTGCCTGGAGCGAATAAACTCGAAGTCGTCTGGATCACCGCCAATGGGAATTGCCGCCATTCGCGATGACTCGAACCAAGGATATCGCGTCGCCATCTCAGCATTCTGAACCGCAGATACCGAAGTTACGAACGCGGCTGCCCGAAGTGCGCGCGGTTCAAGAATTTTAGCAAGACGATGCGAAATTCCGGCTTTAGACGCCAACGGCTGCCGCGAACCCCAGTTCGACACCCATGGATCTTGGAAATCCAGGACCACCGGCAGATGAAATTGCCGGCTGATTGCCGGAGCGAACATCATGGGATAGAAGGGCGCGCCGGTTATGAGGACCAACTTTATATCCCTTCGCCTCATCAATTGGAATATGGCGCGTCTGATCGAGATCCAAGCGCGTAGGGTGATATCGCCCAGCCCAAAAAGACGCGAGAAATTCGCCGGAAGCGCTGCGCACTTCAATATTTCAGTGGACGATGGCACTAGTTCAGCGAGTTCGGGATCGAGCCGATGTTCGTGTTGCATCTCATCGACGCACATCACAATTGGTGTCCATCCGGTTGCAGGCAGATGCTTAGCAAGGTGCCGCGCTCGATGGACGCCTGCCACCGTACTTGGAGGAAAATAGGGAGATAGGATCAGCATCTCCCGCATCGACGGCGGCAAAGCCGCCGGAGCTCTTTCGTGCACAATCGTTGAGCCCGCTAGCTCCACGCGGTGTCGCTCATCAACGAGCTATCACGCCTGACGAACACAAAATCACCCTGCCGAGGCCGGTTGTCGCGAGGGCGCGCGTACAGGGATGCAATGTCGTAGAGGTCAAATCCATGTTCGTTCAGAAAATCCACCAGCTCAACGATGGAAGGTTCAAACGACTGAGCGTAGAATGACACTTCCGTTAATACGACATCGGAGCACCGCAGCGTTGCGATCGCACCCCGCAGTGCCTCCATCTCAAATCCCTGCAGATCCAGTTTAATGAGGATCTTGTCGTCTGCAGAGATGGTCCCCTCCAAAAGATGATCCAGGGTATCCGCCGGTACTGCCTCTGAATCGATGCTCTTCACATTCTCTTGGTTGTCGATATGGGCTCCCGTCGAGACGGAATTGCCATCCGTAGCAAGACGCAAACTCTCACCGGCATCTGCCGGCGAGCAGAGCGCAACCGGATGCAGAACGAACCCGGGTTGAGCCGCCAAGCTGCGCAATGCGGGTTGGCACGCACCCTGCGGTTCAACGAGGTGAATTACGGCATCGGGAAAAACCCGTCGCATATCCTGGGCAAACGAACCCACATTTGCTCCGCCGTCGACCACCTGCTTGGGCCTGTATCCCCGCCGATGGAGGGATTCCAATGCTTCGGCTATCGCTTGAAACCGGTTTATCGAATGACCTCGGACAATTCGATAAGGCGTTTGACGCAACAAGGACCCGACCAACCGCTTCAGCTCCACTCAGTGCTGCTCCTGCTTTGCCTGTGTGATACGGCCCGGAAACAGTTTGCTAGGCGTTGTAGTGCTCGCGAAATCGCTCGCCGGTATGATCGTCGAGACATTTCCACCAATCCGAATGCATTTTTCGCGACCTCAGCACGGTCCAAGGCACTTCAGGTCTCCGGAGGCTGCTCTTGGCTAGCCGCAGCCAATCGACTGGTCGCGCAAAGCGGAGCAGATGACGGCACTTCGGCTCTACAAGTGCCGCGAAAAGGAGAGCCGCGGTTGTCGGCGGCCGGTTTACACGACATTCGGAGAACAGCGCCGACAGATTTATGTCAGCGCGTTTCGCATGCTTCAAATACGTGGCGGCAAGGATCGTCTGCGTGAGTATCCAATCGGCGTGTCCCTTTGAGCGCGCGGTGTCTAACGTTCTCGAAAACGTGGCGTAGGGAGTCGGCACATAAAGAATTGGGAAGGGTATCATGCGCTCGCGAAATGGTTCTATTGCCGCGATTGGCCAATCGGCAGGGGTGATATAATTTTGGTTCGTGCGGGTCCGCAGCAGCATTGCCCCGATTGAGTGGAGCGCGCCAAAGATTTGGCGTCGGTCGGCGAACGCATAGAGTCGAGGTAAATCTGAGCTGCTGCCGGGGCCTACAAAAGTGCCGGTGTCACGCCAAGAACCGTCGAGCTGCTCTTCCCACACATATTGATTGCACCAGGCCATCGTGACGTCTGGGTGTCGCTCCATCTCGGCGAGCATCGCCGATAGGAATTGCGGTTCCCACCAGTTGTCATCTTCGAGCAAGCTGTAGAACGCCTCCTTCTTCGGCCCAAAAAATAAGTTGAAGGTCCGCGTCGGCCCGAGATTATTGTTATGACTGACGATATCGATGCGAGGGTCGTTGAACTGCCTCACCAGTTCTGCGGGGTGGGAGTCGGCGGGGTCATCGTTGTGAACCTCGCAGCTCCAGTCGGTAAACGTCTGAGCGCGTAGGCTGTCCAGCGCTCGGCGCAAAAGAGCGGGTCGGCGATAAGTCGGGACGAAGACTCGAACCACGGCAGACGGTGCAACAGCGTCACTAGCCACGGGCGCTCTGAACGGCGTGCGAGGAGAAGCTTGTCTTGTTCACTGAGCGAATTGCCCTGCGACGGACTCCAGCAAGGTTTTTTGCTCCACTTCCCAATTAAACCTCGTTTTTCCGAGGCCCCAGGATCTGGACCGCGCCTCCGTCAGCTTATCTTGGTTGAGCAGTAGGTTATCCAGAACCGTCGCCAGAGCAGAGGCATCATTTGTTTCGTAGAGAAATACTGCGCCTTCAGTGTCGCCTGAAAGCTCAGCATGAGCTGCAATCTTCGACGCCACCACGGGCAGACCAGCCAATAGGTAGCTGAAGAGCTTGTTGGTAAGCGCTATCCGCCTATTTTTTGTCTCTCCTACCTCGCTCACCAAGCCGACATCGTAAGCGGCTGCTAATCGCTCCATGTCTCGCGGTGAAGCTGGCGCGAGAAAATGGATACGCTCACTTACGCCAGCCTCCCTTGCCAGTTTTTGCAGGCATTCGAGATAACCCGGCATCATATTTCCGCGCAGGTAGAGGTGCGGCCGCGACTGTGCGAGTGCGATTGCCTGCACCGCGCATTCCAATCCGCGGTTCGGCCCGATCGTTTGTGAAAACCAATAGAGGGAGGGTCCCGGCGTCGCGGTGCCGCGTGGTGTCGGAGCCGGTGGGGCGTGGCTTCGCGGGAATACGTTTAGAATAACGGTCGGTCTTCGACTCCCGTAACGCTCCGCGTAAGCGTCGGCGATTCCCGGCGACGCAGCGGTCAAGTGTTGGCAGAACGGCAGATAGCGACGTTCAATTTGACCAACCAATTCGCGGTCGAGAGCGTTCCGTGCGTCATCTGGATAATCGCCACAATGAAAATCCTCGGCATCGAAGCCAAGCTTTGCGCCGTGGCGTGCGGCTGCGCGAGCGGCCGCCGGCAATGCAGCAACGTAATGGGCGATGTAGAGTTCAGCCGGAACGCGAAAAGCTGCAGATGTTAGTTCCGGTGTTATGGAATGTATGGCGCGTTCGAGAACCGATCCTCTCGGTCCAAACTGGGCTACGTATTTTCGCGCTGCGTGGCGGCGCAATGTTTGCCAGACATAGGTGGATCTAGGTGATCGCGGACCGAATGGAATTTTATGAACCGGCTGCCAAGGCCTGTCGGCAAATTCCTCGTCCGCCTTGGAGGCCCAATCCAGGTAGTCGGCGGCGATCACGGATACGCGATATCCGGCCGCCGACAATGCGTCCGCCTCCTTCACGATACGCGGGTTCGTCGCCAGGTGACCGGGCGTGATGAGGCAAATGCGGTCACGCTTTTTCATTGATAGACGTATTTGGTCCGCAGCGGCGCCTTTTCCCGCATTTGCTGATACAGGGCCGTGTATCCGCCGACTAAGGCGTCGCCGCTGAAAAGTCGCTCGGCACGAGCGCGGCATGCGCGCCGGTCAATTTCCGTTAAACGTCCGACGGCGGCCACGAGTCCTGCAAGCTCGCCTCGGACAAAGCCTGCGACGCCGTCGTCGACGACTTCCGGGACCGCCCCCCTATCGAAGCCAAGCACGGGCGTTCCACAGGCGAGCGCTTCCGCCATAACGATTCCGAACGGCTCCTCCCATAGGATTGGCATCAGCAGCGCCCTCGCCGAACCAAGCAGAGCGTTTTTCTGAAGATCGTCGACCGGCCCAATATACCGCACGCGTTCGGCATCGATGTTAGGTGCAATCTCGCGATCAAAGAAGGCGCTATGCTCGTCTGGAATGTTACCGGCGATGACGAGCGAAGCGCCTGCTCGCTTTGCAAGCTCGATGGCAAGGTGGGGACCTTTAATGGGCTCGATCCGACCAAGAAACACGAGTGGAGCGTCAGGAGGAACTGCGGACACGAATTTGTAAGTATCCATGTCGACCCCGTTATAGACGACGTGCCAGCGACCGATGCGGCCCGCGTCTCCCTCAATCATCCGATGACTGATTGCACAAAAGTCCATGCTGCCTCTCGAAAGTGCATGGCCGAGACGTACCGAACGAGATGAAATAGGGCGCTGGTAGGTCATCAACTTAGGAACCGATAACGGCAATATCGGCATCAGGTAGGCAACGCGCGAAAAGCTATGAACGATATCGTAGCGGCCGCCCACGATGTGCCGCGTCAGGAGCAACGTGTTTTTGGCCGCATCCGCAACCGATCCGCTGATCCGTCCCAGCCATGGTACCAGTCGCCCAGCGCTAGATGACTCCGGGTGCGCGAAGAGCGTGACATCGTGCCCGCGCGAGACGAGGCCGCGAACGAGCAGGTCGACAATCCGTTCGATACCCCCGTAGAGCCGAGGGGGAACGGGAAGCTCGGGATCGGCAGTTATTGCAATTTTCATAAGAGTATTGCGCCAGCCGCCGAGGTCGCAGGAGAGGCCCGGCGTGACGCTGCGTTGAGCTTCAGCCGTTCGGCTAGCCGTTGCGCGCGACGCGCCGCGCGCCAACCGATCCACTTGCGAAGACGGTGAAAACCTGGTGGACCGCTGGGTAAGAGGTTGGCGCCGCCGAGTTCGGCGGCACGCACGCGAACCTTAGCACGAAGATCCGGATGTGCAGGATAGTAGGTATACTCAAAATCGTGCAGCAGGTTTGCGCAGGCAAGACGCGTACGCGCGCTGTTCTCTGCATCAAGCAGGTGCTGCGTTCCAAGCATGAGTGACAGAAATGCCGATTCTACAGCCTTGCGGCTTCGACGACCTGAGAGACTGCCCGCTAAGCCAGAGCGATAGTATAGACGCGCACCTGGGGTGAAAAGAATGTCAGCTACGTTCAGTATCACGCGAGTGAAAAACTCGAAATCGTTGACGAGTGAGAGCCGTTCATCCCAAAGGCCACTCCGATCCAAGACCTCACGGGGGATGAGCCAGAGAGCACACTGCATCATCGGTTGTGCCGAAACCCATTCCTGAACAAGCCAGTCCACTGGCGTCGCATCGCGGTACATCGGATGCATCTCGAACTGGGCTGCTAAAAGTTCGCCGTCGTAGAAGCGCGCCCATTCACCTAGGGCGACGGCGTCTGGGCGCCCAGCGAGCCGCATCACCTGCCGCTCAATCATGTCCGGCGATATTATGTCGTCCGCATCGAGAAACTTCACTAACTCGCCGCTTGACACCTCGAACCCTCGATTTGCCGCTGCACATTGCCCTCGATTGCTCTGACTGATTACTTGGACACCTCGCGGCTCGAAGCTGCGAAGTATTTCGAGGGTTGTGTCAGTCGAACCGTCATCGACTGCAATGATTTCGATTTCACGCCAAGTCTGCGCCAACACGCTCTCCAGCGCAGCCCCGACATAAGGAGCGGCGTTATAGCAGGGGATTAAAACGGAGACCTTCGGCACCGGCATCTGCTTCACTGCACATACGCCGGAGCGGCGCGACTGTTGCGCACCACTTCACTGGCGTCACTCAGCGCTGCATGAATGAAATACTCCGCAACTTTTTCCGGCGTCATCACATCGTCGAAGGCCGCCTGATTGTGCGCTTTGATGCGCGCGCGCTCGGCAGCAGTGATAGCCCGCAGTTCACCAGCGACGCCGTCCCAGTCGCATTCCTCGTTCCAACGGATTTGGAACCGGACCATGTCGAACCACGGTTCGAGCAAAAGACGGTCCGCAAAGATCGGTACGCCCAGCATGAGCGCCAACGTCATGATGTTTCGCCAGCCCCAGTGAAAGCCGGTAGCGGAGACTGCCAGCCGGCTCGCGGCCAACATGGCCTCGTAGTCATCGATCTCTCCTGTCTCGACCGGAAAGTCGGCCGAGGACCAGGGGAAACGATCCCCGCCGTCGACATCGGACGGCTCACTCCAACGCAATCGAGAGTGAATGTTCTTGCCGGCGTCAGCCAATTCCCTCAGCCGCATGTGGAGCGCATGCCTGTGCCGGGGCCAACCCCACATGGTGTCGAGCAAAACGATGTCATACAGAATCGCCGAGCGACGTAATTTTTCAAGCTGCCGATAGCGCAGCTCGAGTTCCAAGTACGTGACAAGCCAGGGCTCCGAGGACTTCATGCGTGAAGCGATTTTGTGGTGTGCATTCAGCAGTCGTTGAATGGCGCGCGCCCGCTGTGTCCTCGGACCCATTTCCGGACCGATTGGGACGAACGGTCGAACACGATCGAATGCAGAGCCGAATTGGCGCACGAGATCTTCCGCTCGCCTCACATAGGACTCCACCTCGAACGGCTGTTGCCAGCTGTAAGGCGGAACGAAGATCTTTTCCCTGAAGAATTTTCGATTGTAACCCGAGCAGAAATATACGTCGGCATATTCGATCAGGGGCGACATACAGAAAAACGAGTCTTCACTGTCGACGATGCACCGCCGCGAATGGCCGTTCGAATCCACGAGGATCGCACTGGTATGACGGTGCCGATGTGCCGCGACAGTGGGATCGAAACCAGCCGCGACGCACCCGTCGAGGCGATGTTCCTCGTATCGAACCTTCCCAGCGCGGTGCAGCCGCATCAGGCCAAAGCGAAGCCAATCGTTGCGCTGCTCGTGACTGTTCCGGAACCATCGGACGAGAGCAATCTCGCGCTCCGCGCCCGGCCCGGGGAAACCGCTACGGCCTAGCTTCACATAGCCCCCCAGATCGACGCCCTTCGCCAATTTTTCGCTGTCACCCGTCGAGGTGCGACGAGACGTGCCGCCACCCGCACTGAAAATAGGAGCGCTTCGAATTAGCAACATAGTGATGAAGTACGGCCGTCGGTTCGCGCCCCTCCTCAAGACTTGGCAGCACGACATAATCCCTTTTTGGAAGCGGCTCTGAGTTCGCCTCTGCCAGGAGCAAGGCGGTCAGCGCCTGCTCCTGAAGATAGTGTGTGCCACAGAGTTCGAGTTGTTGACGGCAGCAGAATTCCAATCGACCCCAGTCGATATCCGGACTGTACAAGGAGTAAAGTCCGACATTCACCAATTGAGGCAACGGACCGCGCGAAAGTTTCCGCATGAGTTCATCCGGATATCCGTACATCGGTTCGATGTCCTGTATGTAAATCGCCCTCGGCGATGCAAACCAGTCGAGCACCGCGACCGGCTTGCGGAAGAAGAGGACATCTGAATCGAGAACGAGGGTCCATCCTGTGCCGCGCGTATGAATGTCCGTCAGCTTGCGCAGATGTGGATACTCTAAGCGGCGGCGGCGAAGATACGGATAGGACGCCTCCGGCAATTTTTCATCGAGTTGGCTCGCAATCTCGTTGTAATCAACGATTTCTGCCCACGGCACGACGCGCTGCATGATCGACCGTGTCTCGCCATTCAGCGTGCCGTCATCGAAAATCACAGGCGTTATCTTGAGAGAGCTCAAGCGCTGCAGAGACGCATAGCAAAAGAGTGTTTGATACCAGAATTGCGCGCCACTGAGGAAAGCAACGCGTGCACCGATCTCTTGTGCCGGCGCAACGATGGACGGCATCGCCTTCGCCGCAGCGATCATTTCTTGACGCCCGCGCTCAGTGCGACGCTGTTCAAATGGGCCGCCCTCAGCGAAGGATTTGCGAATGCGTCCCACTGGCCGATGATAAAGATGCAGGAGCACACGACCGAGCCCAAGCGTTCGGGCCGTTTCGCGAGTGGACGCAGCCACGCTCACCGGGACGCCGAAATGAGCGTCTGCCCATCAATCGTTCCGCAAGCACCACACCAGCGGATGCGATTTGCGGGCGCGGCCCATGCACGATTGCGCACGTACGCCCGGGCTTTGCGAAGAGGTGCTGTCCAACCTCGCGCGGCTGGCCACGGCCTGATCCCATGAACGTCGAGGACCTGGACCCAAGTGCGGTTCGAGCTGTAGGCGTAGCGTGCAAGATAATCTGCAGTCAGCCGGCGCACCGGTATGAGATGCTCGAGTTGCAATTCGGGAAGGTAGGCGACGGTCGATCCCTGCTCCAACAGAGACATGACGATGTCGTTATCCTCGCCGGATGCCAAGTCGATACCGCGCCTCCCTAAGGCGGCGCGCACTGGGTCCTTTGCGGCCGCGGTGACGTATGCTGCATAGGCCGAACGACGAACCGCCATTCCCGCGCCAATTGGTGCACAACTCGGGTAGCAGCGCTCTCCGGCGTTCTGATTGCACCAGGAAGCTGTAATCATCTTGTTTCCGAGATCGCGACAGGCGAGCGACATATCGAGTTTGCCAAACCAGGCTGGCGGAGTGGTTTCATAGCGAGGGATAACTTTACCCCCGGCAGCCCCAAGTTTAGCGTCACCTCGAAAGGCCGCGAAGACCGATGCCAGATAGGAGGCATCGAGTACGTTGTCGTCGTCGATAAAGACAAGAATCTCACCCTTGGATTCGACGAAACTTCGCAACCGCGCCCACGTGAGGCCGAGCTTTTCTTCGCGCACCACACGCGCATTCGGATGCCAGCTGAGGTCGAGCCGACCGTCGAGCGACTCCGTGCTCGCGTTGTCGATGACAATGAGTTCCCAGTGCCTGGCGTCGGGTAGGCGCGTCTGACCGCGAATAGAATCCAAAGTCTGCTCAAGATAATCCATTCGCGGATTATGCGTGCAGACGATAGCGGTGAGGGCTAGATGGGTCATCCCGTCAGGCGGCAGTCGATTGCTTCCCCGCCCGATTCATGGCGCGGAGATAGGACGCTTCCTGGAGCGGTGCGATAACATCGGGCGAATACGCGGATAGCACATGCTCGCGGGCCGCACGGCCCATGGCTATGCGGCGCTCGGGATCGCGCATGAGTGTAAGAATGGCCTCGGCTATGGCTCTCGGATTTCGCGGCGGCACGAGAAGGCCGGTGCGACCGTGGTCGATGATCTCCGCCATACCACCAGCGCTCGAACCTATCACGCCGCGCGCTGCGGCCATGGCTTCGAGGCACACAAAGCCGGAAGCTTCCCAGTCACTCGGGAACACGCATAGGTCAGCTTTTGCCAGTTCGAGAGGCACCTTCTCGTATGGAATTCCATCGACGATCTCTACGGGCGCGCGAGGACCAACCGTACGTCTAATGTGTTCCGACATCGGGGCGCCATCGGCCGGATGCGGAAGTGAGCGGCCTACGAAACGAAAGCGTACGTCCGCTATACGACGCACCGCATGGGATACCGCCTTCGCCAGTTCCAGAACGCCTTTCCGGACCTCAAGTCGCCCCAGGAACAGAACAACATTCGTCTTGCTCTCCGGATCAATAGCCAACAGTTGCCGGGGCGGCTCAAAGACCAGCGGAACCACGGATACTCTCTGTTTGGGCAAGCCCCATATTCTTCCGACCAGCTCTGCCGTGGCATGCGAGTTGGCGACGATCTCGTTGGCATCCAAGACATGAGTTCGCTCGCTATCGGTCTCGATGCGATATCGCCACGGATTGTCGGGCAAACGTCCACGGCGCAATGCTCCAAGAAAATATCTGCTGCGGCGTCGCCAATCGACATAGTGGGCATTGCTTGCATCGATGGTGAAACGGGGGGCGTGCAGCTTCACCACCAAAGCGATTTCTGGAAATGCTGATGCGATCGCGGCGGCATCCGCGCCGAATTCCGGTCCTTCGATGACATCGAAAGCCGCGACGGCATTGCGCTTTGCGAAAACAGGAACGATCGCCTGCGGAAATTCCACGCGGCTTGTACAAACGCTATGAACAAGCAATCCAGGCGAAACGAACTCGCTCGCAGGACTGTCGCCAGAGGTAAAAACCTCGACGTCGTGTCCTCGACCAGCCAGCATCGCGGCGGCGCCACGCACATACGTGCCGATGCCGCCGCCGTTGGCGTGCCCGGCGTATTCGTAGGAGACTAGGGCGATACGCATGTCACTGTGCGGATGTTGCCGTCGACAATTTCCGTTGCCGAGGCTTGTGCACGAGCGAACCGGTCCCGCGTCACCCGACGTTGAAGTCCGTTGACACGATGATGCGATTGCAAGCGCCTAAGCACCCTGCAGGCTCCTCTCCAGCCGTCCCGATAGGTTGAAAACGCCAACATCGTCCTGATCATATAGCGTTCCCCACTTCGGAATGACTTCGATTGTCGCCAAGTCCGTAGCCCAAAACCATTCGTCGCCCGCAACTCGCCTCCCGCCGGCAGCAATCGAATACTCGCCGGGTCTTAATAACTGAGAGGGAATGTTGAGGCGAACGCAGAACCTCCCAGCTGGCAAGCTTGACGGTCCGTCGTGAAAGGAGACGATGCGAGATCCTTGACAAAATAGTGCGACGGAAAATCGAAATTGGGGAACCGTTACGGAGGCGGTTCCTTTTAGCTCGATAGCCAATTCTTCATCAGAATTTACAATCGAATGGCCCGTCAGCGGCCTCTCGTTCAAGCTGAGCCATTCGACTTTAACTGACTCCAGAGGTCCGTTGAAGCGTAGTCGCTCGCCCGACCCACTCCCTGATGAAGTCTTGCTTCGATAAGCTCGCAGAACGGCTTCTATTTCGCCGCTCATTCTGACATTTCCACCTTCAAGAAGAAGACCCGTTCCACATATTGAGGAAAGGGTTCCCATGTTATGACTTACGAGGAGCACAGTCCGCCCATGCCCAGCCACGTCTTGCATCTTGCCAAGACACTTCTTCTGAAACTCTGCGTCGCCGACGGCCAGGACTTCGTCGATGATGAGTATTTCCGGTTCCAGATGAGCAGCAACAGCGAATGCAAGACGGACGTACATTCCGGACGAATAGCGCTTCACGGGCGTATCGAGAAATTTTTCGATTTCCGCGAACGCGACGATCTCATCGAACTTGCGGCGGATCTCTGCGCGGGTCATTCCGAGTATGGCGCCGTTCAAATAGATGTTTTCGCGACCCGTTAACTCAGGATGAAAGCCGGTACCGACTTCGAGTAGGCTAGCAACTCGACCCTTGATCGCGACGTGGCCTGCACTCGGCTCTGTAATGCGCGACAAAATCTTAAGGAGCGTGGATTTTCCGGCCCCGTTTCGACCGATGATGCCGACGACGTCTCCGCGTTCGACCTCAAAGTTGATGCCTTTGAGCGCCCAGAATTCTTCAGTCGAATCTCCAGCCACGATGGCGCCGCCGCGAGCCATCTCCACTGTGGTGCGCGCCAGGTTTTTTGCTGCTCTCTCGATGACGTCGCGGAACGTCATTTGGCGTTCGCGCTCACTCTCATGGCCGATTACATACTTCTTGCCGAGTCCTACGGCGCTGATGACGACATCGCTATTCAATGGTGAACTGACTTCAGATGAGATCTGCGAAGGTCTTTTCCGTATGCCGGAAATACACGACACCGAGCCAAAGGAAGAAGGCTACAACAACCAGGCTCAAAAGAAAGCTTGGCAGATAGAGCATGCTCTCGCCGCCGAGAAGGCTCCAGCGGAAGCCATCAATCACACCGACGACCGGATTGAGGCCGTAGAGAAAGCGCCAGGACTCCGGCACCACCGCGCTCGAGAAGCCAACGGGCGAGACGTAAAGTCCGAATTGCGCGATGAATGGAATGATAAACCGGAAATCGCGATATTTCACGTTGAGAGACGCAATCAGAAGCGACGGTCCGAGGCTCGCAAGAACTGCGAGCACCACGAAGACGGGGAGAAACACGATCTGCCAACCGGGCAAGAAGCCGAACCAGACCATGATAGCGAGCAGAAGAACCAAGTTGACAGCAAAGTCGATCAAAGCCACCACCACCGACGCCGATGGGATAATGATGCGCGGAAAATAGACCTTACCGATAAGGCTGGCGTTGCCGACGAGGCTGTTGGAGGCGTCGTTCAGGATACTTGAAAAGAGAAACCACGGCAGCATGCCCGCAAAGACGAGTATGGGATATGGTGCCGTGCCGTCGCTCGGCAGCTTGGCGAGCTTTCCAAATATAACTGTGAAGACAACCATGGTCAGGAACGGGCGGACGACCGCCCAGGCAATGCCGATGACGGTCTGCTTATAGCGCACAGCGACGTCACGCCAGGCGAGGATGGCGAAGAGTTCACGATAGTGCCAGAGATCCGACCAGTAGTTACGCTCGGCGCGCCCGGCTTCGATAATGAGCACACGTTCGGGATCAGTTGACGAAAGTGCCAACAGCGGAATCTGCTCCACACAAGCTTTTTCAGAAACTTTGGAGAAGTTCATCGACGTGTCTTCTGAAATTTGAGACAGCGAAACGCTCATGTGAGGTTGCGCACGTTTTTGGGCCGAGATCTTCAAGCGAACTGCAGACGGCATCTATGAGTTGTGACGCATTTTCTGGATCGACCAATGCGCCGATGGCTCCATCCGCTAAAGCATCTATGCTTCCGTCACGGTTGCCAGCGATTACGGGGAGGCCACAGGCTGCTGCTTCGAGATATACGATGCCGAACCCCTCTCCTGTGCCCGGCATAACGAAACAGTCTGCCAGACGGAAATAATCTGGGAGGCTCTCAGCAGAAACGCGTCCCGCAAAATGCACGGCATCTGCGACTCCAGCGTTATGTGCAAGTGCTTCGAGGCGCTGCCGTTCGTCGCCGTCTCCCACCACGACGTACACGATTTCTGGAATCCGCTCTCTTATCTTTGGAAGTGCTGCAATTACGCGGTCATGTCCTTTCCGGTACGCCGATGCTTCGAGGCGCGATACCGTAAGAATAACCTTTCGCCCTCGAAGGTCGAGGCGATCTATTAGCCGGTACGGTTTCGCACCGGCCGCGAAAGCCGGCGCAAAAGTATTAGGCAGTACTCGCACACGTTCAGGGAGAACGTCGGCCCATTCAAGAAACCTATGCCGGGTATAGCGGCTAACCACCGTAATCAATCGAGCACTCTCAGAAGCTCCGCGCACCAAAGGCCCGAGAGGGTCCCAAGCATCGATACCATGCAGTTGCAGCCACATCGGTCTTTTAAGAATTTTAGAAGCCACCTCAGCGAGTGGACTCATGTAGATGTGGCCGCAGAACACAATATCGAACGGCCCTCGAGAAATTGCCTGAAATAGTGCGTTACTCGCGAACGCAAGCCGGCCAGCTTTCGGGCGCGTCTGGCTCACTTTTTTGGGAAGTTCATTGCTAGAGCATCCGCCGTGCCGGGGAAGCACCACAATATCGCTTACCTCGGATGACGCCGCCAACGCACCGAGCAGATCTTGGTTGTACCGAGCTATTCCACCGTAACCGCCGAACGCATCGGTGACGAGTGCAAGTATTCGAAGTCCCTCGCGGCGGCCCTTACTCATGCAGCGGCAAGCCCGTAAGCCCAACGGCGCGACCAATGGCAATGCGGCGTCGCCAGTGAAGGCACATTCCTATACTTGCCTGCACCAGGTCCTTGCTGCAACCAGGTCGCAATGGGTGTCGTGAACCCTGTATTAGGTCGCGCCGTGATCTCAGACGGCATTGGCGTGCTGGGGCTTCGCGCAAGACTTATTTTCGACCAGAGTTTGGGGCGCGCGAGAAAAAATGGCCCCACCGCCGCTAAGAGCGAGACGTCGACGAGAGGAACGCGCACTTCAAGTCCGTGCGCCATGCTCGCCCAATCGGTATCGCGCAGGAGCTGGTTTCGCATGTAAAGCGAGGCCTCGAGAGCCGCGACTTTCGCGAACGACGATTTCGGTCGTGGTGTCAGTTCCGTCTCGACCATCATCAATGGTCTAAGCCGCCTCAGCCCGCTGCGCACTGTCTCCGGATCGAGCACCTCTTCGAGTTCCCAAGGCATGAAGACCCCCCGGCGTAGAAGATAGGCTCCCGAATATGTTCCGGCATACTCCGCGAATCCCGCCGCCTTCGGACTATTGAAATACTTGTCGAGACCACTGGCGAAAAGCGCCTTTCGGATAGCACGCCCGAGCAACGGAATCCGCGAGGGGATCGCCATCCGACCGGCCCACACCGGAATTTCGCGAAACGATGGGTAGCCGCCGAACAGCTCATCGCCTCCGAGGCCGGACACCGCTACTTTCAGTCCAAGTTCTTTGGCGGCCTTCGAGACAAACCAAGTATTTATGCCATCGATGGACGGCTGATCCATCGCCGCGAGGATGCCCGGCAGGTCCGCTTGAAATTCTCTTTCGGCGACGACGCGCGTCGTATGCCGCGTGCCGTAGGTGCGCGCGACTTCTGCTGCGAGCGGCGCCTCGTCGTCAGCATGACCATTGAATTCCTCGAAGCTCAGCGTCACTGTCTGAATATCGCTTTGGCCGGCATCACGCATCAAGCCAACGAGCGCTCCGGAGTCGATGCCAGCGGAAAGAAATGCACCGACGGGCACGTCGGCGACGAGGTGATGCTTGACGCTATCGAGCAGAGCTTCGCGAATTTGTGCTTGGCCATCTATCGATCGCGGCACGCTGGCGTTTTGTTTTTCGGCCTCACGGTACACGGCAGCAATCGAATGGTAGCGCTTGGGTTCGTGTGCACCGATGCGGTCGACGACAATCGTGGTTCCAGCGGGCACTGCGCGCATAGCTCGATAGCTGGTGAAGGGTTCCGGAACGCTGCCCCAAAGATAGAACCCGACTTGACCCGCCGGGTCCGGATCGCGCGAAACTTTGCCACCCTCGAGTAGCGCCTTCACTTGCGACGCGAAGCGGAAGGTCCAGCCATCATCGGCATAGTAGAGCGGTTTAATCCCGTAGGGATCCCGGGCGAGAAATATATTCTTCTTCTCCGCATCCCAAATCGCGAAGGCGAACATTCCCCGAAGGTCGTGCACCATTGCATCGCCCTTCTCGGCGTAAAGATGCAGGAGAATTTCCGTATCCGAATTGCTTTGTAGTGTTCGGCCTTTGGCTTCCAGCTCTTGGCGCAATTCACGGTAATTGTAGATTTCTCCATTGAACGTCACGACCAACTTCCCGTCGGAGCTGATCATCGGCTGCGACGCCGCTTCACTCAGATCGATGATCGACAAGCGACGATGCCCGAAACCCACCCGTTCGTCATCAGACGTCCATTGGCCTTTCCCGTCGGGACCGCGTGCCGCCATAAAATCGCGCGATCGCGTAAGCTCGTCGCGATCAATCGGATTGGCCGCGTAATGGTAGGCAAAGATGCCGTTAATCCCGCACATACTATCGCCAGGAACCGGCCACCGGCCGCGCGAAGTGGCCACGCATCGGATCTAGCTGCTGGCGTTCGTGCCACGCCCACGCGGTCTTAACGATATCGCTGAGGCTGGCGATTCTGGGCATCCAAAGCAATTCTTCTCGGGCCCTCGTCGCATCGCTGATCAGCACTGGCGGATCTCCTGCACGGCGCGCACCAATTGCGACAGGTACGCGGCGACGGGTGACCCTTTCCACCGTATCGATCACCTGACGAACCGAAAATCCTCGTCCGTTTCCGAGATTGTAAGCGGACGATCCAGTGCTTCGCTCCAACGCTTGCAACGCTTTGACGTGCGCGTCGGCTAAATCCGAGACATGGATATAATCGCGGACGCACGTTCCATCGTCCGTGTCGTAATCGGAACCGAACAACGTCACGCTGCTTCGCTTGCCTGAACACGCGTCCAACGCAAGAGGGACGAGATGCGTTTCCGGATCATGCTCCTCGCCGATTTCGTTTTCGGTGTCAGCTCCCGCAGCATTGAAATAGCGCAGTGCTATGGAATTAATCCGGTGCGCCGTTCCAAAATCATGGAGCATGCGCTCGACCATCAACTTCGACGCCCCGTACGGATTGATGGGTCGCTGGGCTGTCTCTTCCGTGATCGGCAAGCTCTCTGGGACGCCATAGGTTGCACAGGTACTCGAGAACACTATGGAACGAATGCCGTGATCCTGCATCGCCTCGATGATATTCAGACTGCCGCAAACGTTGTTGCGGAAATATTTTCCAGGATCGGCAACGGACTCACCGACATAGGCGCACGCCGCGAAGTGCATCACTGCTGAAGGCCGGTATCGGTCGATGGCGGCGTCCAGCGACGCACGGTCGAGAATATCGCCGATGACCAGCGGCCCCCATTTTACGGCCCATTGATGTCCGTAGCTGAGGTTGTCGAAAGTGACCGGCGCATATCCCGCTCGCGCCAAGGCTTTGCATGCATGCGAACCGATGTATCCGGCACCGCCCGTTACGAGGACCGTGCGATCACCGGATTGCATGATCAAATTCCAAAGGGCGCAAGAACAGCTTTCGATTGAAGCGACAGGAGTTTCTCGAAATAGCCGATCGTCAGACGGAGGCCGTCGCGCAGCGGCACGATCGGCTTCCATCCAAGTTCGTCGTTGGCCAAACGGATGTTTGGTTGCCGCTGCCTCGGATCGTCCTGAGGAAGGGGCTGATAGACCAGCTTTGATTTCGAGCCCGTCATGTCGATGGCGAGTTCCGCGAGTTCCTTGATCGTGAATTCATTTGGATTGCCGAGATTGACGGGCCCCGTCAGTTCCTTCGGCGAGTTCATAAAGCGGATGAAGCCGTCGATGAGATCGTCCACGTAACAGAATGAGCGTGTCTGGGCGCCGTCACCGTAGATCGTGATCGGTTCACCTCTGAGTGCCTGAACGATGAAGTTCGAAACGACGCGCCCATCGCTCGGGTGCATGCGAGGACCATAGGTATTGAAAATCCGCGCGACCTTGATTTCCAGTTTGTGCTGCCGCCAATAATCGAAAAAGAGCGTTTCCGCGCACCGCTTGCCCTCATCGTAGCAAGAGCGGGGGCCGATCGGATTGACGTTGCCCCAATAATCTTCGGTCTGAGGATGCACCGACGGATCGCCATAAACTTCGGATGTCGAAGCTTGGAAAATTCGGCACTTCAGCCGCTTCGCGAGCCCAAGCATGTTGATTGCGCCGTGCACGCTCGTCTTGGTCGTTTGCACCGGGTCATGCTGGTAATGAACGGGCGATGCGGGACAGGCGAGATTGTAAATCTGGTCAACTTCAACATAGAGCGGAAACGTCACATCGTGACGCATCAATTCAAAGCGCGGATGACCAATGAGATGCTCGATATTTCCCTTTGTCCCGGTGAAAAAATTATCGAGACAGATCACTTCGTGGCCATCGTCCAGGAGGCGGTCGCAAAGGTGAGAGCCGAGAAATCCCGCTCCGCCGGTGACGAGAATCGTATTTCTTCGCATGCTACTTCATCACCATACAAAAAAGCCAAAAGCTACCGCACTCCGGGTGAAATGAACTCACCGGGCAACTCGTAACACAAATATTTACGCCAAGCGGCGGCAACAGATCGAACTACTAATTTTTATAAACGTCGGCTTGCTTCGTCATTGCGTCACTTTTTACTATGCGACGCGCGCGGTCCTCGCAGTCGCTGCGGAAACTTCATTGTAAAACTGTCTGTCGGTTTCCGCTGGGTTCGGGCAAAAACCGCTCCGCCGCAGGTCGCGCCATGCTCGAGCGATCGCGAGCGTATTCACCCGCTCGCCGAACATGATCATCCCGAACGTCTGCCACAATATTCTGATGTCGAGCTTGAGTGACGCGTTTTTGAGATACCACACATCGAGGGCCGCTTTGTCGGCGGCGGAAATGTCCCGGCCGCCTTCGACCTGCGCGCAGCCGGTCAACCCAGGCCGGATCATCAAGCGGGCAACGTATTCGGCGGGCTGGTCAGCCGGTAAGAGAGGGCGAGGACCAACGAACGACATCTCGCCAGCGAGTATATTGTAAAGTTGAGGCAGTTCATCCAAGCGGGTTCGCCGCAATATTCCGCCCCAAAACGTGATGCGGTCGGCCTCCGATAATTTCTGGCCATCGACAGAATGCTCGGCTCGCATGCTGCGGAATTTGTACATACAGAAGGGTATTCCGCCGACGCCTGGACGCTGCTGCCAAAAGACGACCGGAAAACCGACTTCAACGGCGACTACGGCCGCGACCACCGCCATGATCGGCGCGAGCAGTACGAGCAAGGCGGCAGCGACAGCAATATCGATAAGCCTTTTGAACCGCCAATAGGGCCGCTTCATCAGCGCGGATAGCCGTTCGTTGTCGATGGAGAACGCTGCTCGCCCATCGGGGATTACCCTGAGGCCCCGCGTGTTGCCGGTCGCCACTCGCTCAAATCCCAATCGCTCCCCTATGAAGTCAACGATGATGATCGTCGTCGCTTCCAGGTGCAGCAAGGCGTCCCTCACCTCTTGCGCGAGGGAATCAAACGCTTGGGTGATGACAATCCGGTTGATGGCTACGCCATGGACAGAAAGCCGCTGAATGACCGCCAGAACATCCTCTGGGTTGCCCAAAATTTGATGACGAAGAACCAGCCTGCCGAGGTGATGGTCGCGTGTCCCAAGTATTCCCGCAACTCGCACGCGGTCGTTTCCGAACTCGGCGACAGACCTCAGATAAAGCTCGGTCAGCCGGGACATGCCGATGACCAATACCGTTTCTGCGGCACCCGGGACGATCGGTTTTTGAAACTGCGTCGGGCGACCCCGGGCGACGTATCGCATGCGCATGAGCACACGAACTCCGACCAAGCCAAAAATCATCAGTACGCACTGCAATATCGGCAGCGCGCGCGCGATCCCATCCAACCGATTAATCGCAAAATCCACGGCCACCGCGCCGACCACAATCACGACCGAGGCGCTAACGATCCTCAAATAGTCCGGCAGAGCGGAGAAACGCCAAATCGACCGGTCTAACCCCAGCGACGGAATAACGATGATCGAAACGCAGAGAGTGCAGAGAATGTAAGCGAGCTCGGCGGCCTGCCGTTCTCTTGAAATATCGAAATTATCTCGCAAGATCAGAGCGAAGATCGTCGCCAAGACTATAAGAAAAAGGTCGCAGAATAGCTGAATGAGCCTACGCATTATCAAGTACCCCCCGCAACGCAAAATGAAATTTCAGATTCCCCTTCGCAAGCATTCCATCTGTAGGCTGTATATCAGCACGCGCATTACTTTATGGCAATGAGTTGCTTATAGATGTGCGCGGAATCGAAGGACGAACGCGAAATGTTGCGCTGCGGCTACAACGGCGGCGAGGTGTGTCGATGAACTGAACATCCGTCGCTCACGCTCGGCGCTCATTTGCTCCTGCAATCAGCCTATTTTTTCCCTGGTTTGTATGGGAATGGATTGCGCTGCCACTCGTCAGGCCAATTGATATCGGCGCCCCAGGTCTCACCCGCAGGAGTAGGACTTTTTTCCGGATAACGCTGTTCAAAACGAGCGCGCTTTATGCGGTCATCGTGCACGTCAGGACCTTGTTCGTTTTTGTCCACGCTGGCGAACGGCCTAACCAATAAGCCACATGAAAATGCGAATACCACCGCTATCGCGGTCGTTCGCAGTGCGTAATCGACAACAGCATGGGCGATCAAAAGCACCACAACGAAAAGTGCGGCCCTCTCCCAAAGAATGTCGGGGGCAGAAGCCTTTCCAATCGGCCGCCTCCAAAGCTCGAAGCATCGCCACACGATCCATGCGCCGAAAAGCACCATCATGAGCAAGCCCGGCAATCCTGCTTCGAGCGCCACCTCGAGGATATCGTTGTGCGCATGGTTCGCGTACGCCGCAAAGACGTCCGCAGGGCGCTCGAACATGCCGTAGACATCGACAAATGTTCCCATGCCCGACCCAAACGGCATAAAGGCTCGCGCAGCCTCAAAGGTATTTCGCGCAAACGGCAATCGCGCGTCATCGAGGGTATCGGTTCCGAAACGCTCGAGGATGCGCAGAAGGGCAAACTGCAGCGCGAAAATCATCGATACGACAACGGCCGCCACAAACACTTTGCCCGACTGCAGCCCCGTGCCACGGCGCGGATCAAAATTGGCCAGCGGCCAAGCAAGCAGCATAGCCGCCATCGTCAGACCTAGGCCAGCGCGGGATCGCGCCACGAGCTGTGCCGCGATCAAGATCACAAGCACGACAAATCCGGCGATCAGGGGCAGAAGGGCGGCGGGTTCAAACAGGCGCTTCCGGCCGTTGAACCCCGTATCGATAAGCCACGCGCTCGCGAAAACGGTAAGGCAATAAAGAAGGGCCGCGAGATGATTTCGGTTTGCGAAGAAGCCGACCGCCTCGCTGGGGTTCGTATACTCGAAAAATCGCAACGGACTGCTGGGTCCTTGAGCGACCTGAATCAGCCCAAGGCAGGCGCTCAGGAGGCCGACACTCAATAGGAGATAGCTCAGTTGCCGGCGCGCGATACCGCTCAAAGACACCGTGCCAAGGAACACTGCAAGCGGCGGCATTAGTGCGGCGAGGCTCAACCAGGTGCCCGTTGGATAAACGGTAATTGGCGCCCATTGTCCCTTATTCCCCGCCACCTCGAAGGCAGCCGCCACGTTGGCCCTCTCAGGGAGATGGGACCAAATTGCAGGAGGAAGCGGCGCCAGTTGCAGCAACGGCACGAGAATAATCGCGACACAGAACGCAAGTATTGCGTTGGTCTCTTTCGTCCTTTCAAGACCTAGGATCTTTGTCGATGCGAGGAGAGCCAAGGGTATCGAAACGAGCTGCAAAATGCTGTCGGACAGGAAACCAGCGCGCGTGCCGCCGCCCAGCAAGAGGCTGGCCGCAATCACGAACCCGCACAGCACGCCGACGACGCCCTGCCTCTTCAAGAGATCGAAAAAGGCATTGCGCAACGTCAGGGACTGGCGGGCTGATTCACGTGCACTATCACCCCTATTCCGCCACCCACGACGAGACTGCCGACGATCAATGCGTGATCCGGGTCTCGCGCCACTGTTTCGCATTTCACTTCAGGCGTGTCCTTCAGACTGCCGACAGCGCAGCCCCGGCTACAAGGATTGTCGGCGCCGATAATGAAAACGGAATGTGGCCCAACCTTTACCAGACATTGGCCGGCATATGTGATCTCCGCGCTGCTGGCCGGTCCAACCATGACGGTGTCCCCGGGACTTCCCTCGGTGCCCGCAACGGTTTTATGAAAGCCTTCGCCGCGATTGATCGAAACCGCGCCAGAAACGAAGGTTATTGTCGCGGTCGACGCCGCGGCATAGGAACTCAGCTGCCAAATGGCAGCAATCAACGCAAACAACATACGCATTACGCGAACCTCGTACGCAACACAGCCGAGATAACGTCTCATTACGCTAACACAAAGATCGTGGTTTATAAGGCCATATCGCTCGTGGGCGGATAAAAAAAATCCGTCACCGCGATAATATTGCCACGTTATTCCTTCCTCCTCATTGTACGGATCGTCCGTGATCGATCTTCATTGCCATCTGCTTCCATGCATAGACGACGGGCCGAGCGACCTTGCCATATCACTCGATATGGCACGCGCATTCGTGGCTGACGGCGTATCCGTTGTGGCGTGTACGCCGCATATCTTCCCCGGCATCTATCCGAATACCGGCCATGAGATACGCTACCGCGTCGAACTCTTACGAAACGCGCTAGATGCTCACGAAATCCCGCTCCGCCTGGTGCCTGGAGCGGACATTCATATGATGCCGAACTTCGTTTCGGGCTTGCGCACGGGTGAGCTCATTTCCCTCGACGACACGCGCTATGTGCTTGTCGAACCTCCACATCACGTCGCGCCGCCACGAATTGAGCAATTCTTCCGCGAACTGATCGCGGCGAACTATGTTCCTGTTCTCACTCACCCTGAACGCCTTTCGTGGATCAAGACTGGCTATCCCCTAATAGCCAAGCTCGTCGATGCGGGGGTCTGGCTGCAAATTACGGCTGGGTCTCTCACCGGAGATTTTGGCAGCCGCGCCAAGTACTGGGCAGAACGATTTCTCGATGAAGGCCTTGCAAAAATACTCGCGACCGACGCACACGATATGCTCCGACGACCTCCTATTTTGAGCAAAGGTTACGATGCTGCCGCACGCAGGATCGGCGCTGCGGAAGCGAAACGCTTGGTACTGACGAATCCAACTGCTATACTTTTCGAAGGGAAATGACGTCACATCGCAGCATCATTTTGGGCATCACGTCCGGCGGGGGCGGAAATTCATGTTTGTAGCGTCGTGTAGATCCACTGATCCGCTAAAGCCCGAAACGATCGGGCGCGCCGGACCTTTGTTCATCACTTTTGCTTTGACGGCCTTATTGTCGGGTTGTGGCGCGACGTTGCCGGACGGGCAGCTCACCCCCATCGAGACAAGTTCATCTTCTAACGCGCAGAAAGTCGGCCGCGTCGAAACCGCGTCGCTGCGCACGTCTCCTGATGACAAATTTGCCGTCACAAAAGCGGCGGACGTCATGACGTCTGGTTCGGTTGCGGGCGCGAGCGGGTACAAAATTGGTCCGCAAGACGTTTTGGATATTTCGGTCTTCAAGGTCCCAGAACTTTCCAAGAGCCTGCAGGTCGCGGATTCCGGCAACGTCAATTTGCCTTTGGTTGGCGAGATGCCTGCTGCAGGTCGAACACCTGAGGAACTCGAGGCGGACCTTACAAGGCGACTCGGGCGCAAATACCTGCAGTCTCCGCAGGTGACGGTTTACGTCAAAGAGTACAACAGCCAGCGGATTACCGTTGAAGGGGCGGTGAAGAAGCCCGGCGTATACCCATTTCGCGGGAAGGGTTCCTTGCTACAATACCTCGCGATGGCGGAGGGGCTCGACTCGCTCAGCTCCGATTCAACGGTTATCGTGTTTCGGCAGATTTCGGGAAAACGTGCCGCCGCGAAGTTCGATATCAGCGACATTCGAGCGGGCAAAGCGGACGATCCCGGCGTTCAATCAGGCGACGTGATCGTCGCCGGAACGTCCGCTACCAAAGAGACATTCAATACGATCATGAAGGTCTTGCCTCTTGCCGCCGTCTTCACTTTCCTTTGACTCGGGCGCGACGCCAATTCGGCGGCCAACAGGCTGTAGTTTGCGAATATGAGAGAAACTGGCGCGGATTCGGAGAACCCAAAATCGGTGCGCCTCGTGCCGGCGGCAGACGCCGCGCTCATTCCGCGCGATCCCTATGGCTCGATCGGCGACTATCCCGGTTACGGAAACCAGGATGCGGGCTTCGGCTCTTACGAGCTCGCGGAGCTCTGGCGCGTCATCAATAAGCGAAAGTGGATCATCCTTGCAATCGTGTCCGCTTCCGTTGCGATCGGCGCGGTACGTACCCTCATGGAGACCCCCCTTTATAATTCGACCATCCGGATTCAGATTGATCGAGCCGCATCTAAAGTCGTCGAAAGCGGCGATGTCTCTGCCGAAAACGGGGACTACGATTTTCTGCGGACGGAATATGAACGCTTGAACGGGCGAATGATGGCTGAGCGTGTCGCATCGGCCTTGAGGCTCGGTGATGACAGTGACTTTCTTCGGCCTCGTGCCGCCACAGTGCGCACGCTCGTAACTCATTTTCTTTCCCGGCCGGCAGCGCCGCCCCAGATTTCCAATAGGGGCGAGAACGAACGCGCCGCCGCCAGCGTCGTCCAAAGCAATCTTGCCGTGAGACCGGTGAACGGATCCCGAATGGTCGATCTCACCTACACCGATCCCGATCCTGTACGGGCCCAAAAAATAGCGACCGCTTATGCAGATGCGTACATCGCCTCAAATCTCGACAAGCGCTTCGAGGCCAATGCGTACGCCAAAACGTTCCTCGAGGACCAACTGAAGCAATTGAAGTTGCGCCTCGAAAACTCCGAGAGGGACCTTCTCGACTTTGCGCAAAAAGAACAGATCGTGGCTGTGAACGAGAAGTCGTCGACGGGAGAAGCCAATCTCTCGGCTGCAAACGCCGCTCTCGGCAGTCTCATTTCGGAGCGCATCAAGAACGAACAGCTTTGGAGACAAATCGAAGCGACGCCCACCGATGCTGCCAAGCTGCCTCAGGTTCCACAGTTGCTGTCCAACAGCGTTATCGATGGGCTTCGTGCGCAGCGCAACGCACTCGTGACCGAATATCAGGAAAAGCTCGAGACTTTTAAGCCCAGCTATCCGGCGATGATCCAGATCAATAACAAGATAAAGGAAGTCGATCGTCAGCTTGCGGGCGAAGTTGGAACGATCAAGAACACCCTCAAGGCCGCTTACCAATCTTCGCTCAGCCAAGAGAACGAAATGAAGTCTCGCATCGAGACGCTCAAGGTTGAACTCTTGGATCTCCAAAAGCGCAGCATTCAATATAATATTTTGAAGCGCGAGGTCGACACCAACAGAGGCCTCTACGACGGTCTGCTGCAACGTTACAAGGAGGTCGACGTCGCGGGCGGCGTCGGGGCCAACAACGTCTTCATTGTCGACAAGGCCGAAGTGCCCGGCGGGCCATTTTCGCCCAACCTGTCCCGCGCCCTCCTCATGGCATTCGCGCTCGGCCTCGGCGTTGCTGCCTCTGCCGCATTCGTGCTCGAGAAGCTCGACGACACGATCAGTACGCCGGAACAAATCGAAGGTATTTCGGGCATCGCGACAATTGGGATTATTCCGAAGCTCGGAAAGAAGGCGACGATCGAGTCCGAACTCGCGGACCCTCGCTCGGCGCTGTCGGAGGCCTACCGTTCGCTTTGCACCGCCGTACAGTTTTCTACCGAGAGCGGATTGCCGAAGACGCTGCTCGTCACGAGTTCGATGCCGGGCGAAGGGAAATCGACGACGTCACTTGCGATGGCCAAGCATTTCACGGCTCTTGGCCTCAAGGTGTTGCTTGTCGATGCCGATTTGCGGAATGCCTCGCTGCACATCAAGCTCGGGATGCAGGAAGGCATAGGACTTAGCGATTATCTGGCTGGAAACTGCTCGCCGCCCGAAGCCTTCCGGAAGACCGATTTCGCGAACCTCGCGTTCATGGCGTCCGGCAGCGTCTTCCCGCACGCCGGCGACTTGCTTGCCAGCCCTCGCCTCATGTCGCTTCTCTCCATTGGGCTTGAGGTATTCGATCTGATCGTCATCGACGGCCCTCCCGTCATGGGACTCGCGGACGCGCCAATTCTAGCGAATGCCACTGCCGGAACGATATTTGTGGTTGGCGCCGGTCAAGGCCGTAAGGCCGTCGTCCGCGGCGCAATTCGACGGCTGCGGATGTCTCGCGCAACAGTTATCGGCTCAGTCTTGACCAAATTCGACGCGCGGGCGTCGGGATACGGACGGGAATACGGGTCGAGCTATGGTGACGGCTACGGCGCGAGCCCGCGGCGCAACGCGCCTTCCTTCAACGCTTCCGACAAACGTCATCCTCAAATCGCAGCTCGACGAGAGAACATGTAATGCAGGACTTAACTGCATTGAGAGTTGCCATAGACATTCTGCAAGTACCGTCTCGCATGCACGCGACGAGGTCAAAGCCGTTACCCGACGGTGTCGGGCTTCTCCTCTCCGTTGCGGCCGGCGATGAAGAGGTGACGACGAATGCAGCTCGAACGACCGGGAGATCTCCAGAATTTCTGCTCGAAGCGGCGCTATTTTTTATCGAGCAAATTCTGCTGTCACCGGCTTCCGACAGCTATCGCATTCTGGGGTCGGACCGAACCGCGACTTCGATTGAGCTGAGGCGAAACATGGCCCTGCTGCTCAAAATCCTGCACCCCGATCATTATCAAAACGTTCAACGCTCGATTTTTGCGGGGCGCGTTACCGAGGCCTGGAACAATCTGAAGACCCTCGAGCGGCGCAACACTTACGATGCGGATCGCGACACGCACGCCGAAGAAGGACCTTCCCGATTGCCGGCGAACCAAACGGCACAATGGCTTCGGGCCTCCGCTCAGCATTCTCCAGCGAGTTCTCGCACCACGAGGAGACGCAGACCGCTACGGCACGCATTGTTAGATTTTCTGGCTCACTTCCGCGCCTAAACCCATTCAACGTCCTGCCAGCTGGATTGTCTGGTTCATCGAGAAGGCTTCCGGATGTTTGAATTCGAAGCGGCTTGAAACATCAAATGACCAGGCGCTTCCTTGTAGTTTCGATAGCGGTGGCGCTTGTTTGGCTGGTCGCCTCCAAAAGTCTTGTCGCCTATTTGGCTATCACGGCACCGGACAAGGCGCTGCGGATAAGCTCCAGCAATTCGACGGCGCTTCTGAATTTGGCCGACCAAGCTCTCGCTCCGAACGGCGCTGCCGATGTGACGAGCATCGAGCAAGCGGGCGTCCTTGGTGGCTTATCAAAAGCCGCCGCCGCTTCTTCGCGGGCCTCGGATCAACAAGTGACTGCCTGGGCGCAGACGGCGCTCGCGAACGAGCCGTTCAACGCTCGTGCCTATCGAATTCTGGGCGAAATTGCAGAGCGTTCGGGCGACCTTCCTACGGCGACCAAGCTGATGAGCGCGGCGGCCCGCCATTCTCTCCACGAAAGCAAGGCTGCCTACTGGCTGATGCTCAATGCCTTCGAACGGAGGGATTTCCGGACGGCCGCTTACTACGCGGACGTACTTCTGAGGACGCAAGAGCAAGCTGGCGATCACATCGTACCGCTTCTCGCAAAGATCGCCGAAGACAAAGACGGCACGAGCGAGGTCAAAGCGTTGCTGAGGAAGAACCCGCCTTGGCGCAGGCAATTCTTCGCGACGCTTCTCAATAGCGTCACGCACGCGCGCACGCCGCTTGATCTTCTGCTCAGCCTACAGGACAGCCCCAATCCGCCGACAACGGACGAGTTGCGAAGTTATCTCGATTTTCTAATCGACCATCAATTCTACGACCTCGCCTATAGCGCGTGGTTGCAGTTTCTCTCGGCAGATGACCTGCAACGGGTCGGCTTTCTGTTTAACGGGAGCTTTGAGAGCATGCCTTCAGGCTTGCCGTTCGATTGGGTTATCACGCCGGGGTATGGCGTGACGGTCGACATTGCCGAGAGACCTCCGCTGACCGAATTCGATACCGTGGCCGACCGGACATCCGAACAAAGAAACGAGCGCGCTCTGTTCATTGAGTTCGGTTATGGACGCGCGGAATTTCAGCCCGTGTGGCAACTCCTGATGCTCGCTCCCGGCGACTATAAGCTGAGCGGCCAGTACCAAGGACAACTGCAGGGACGCCGAGGTTTAATCTGGCGCGCCGATTGTGCGGATAACAGCTCTCAGATCGGCCAGAGCGATATGCTGCTGGGCATCGCTCCGGCATGGAAGAATTTTGAATTCGATTTCAAAGTCCCGAACACCGGATGTCGCGCGCAAAAACTTCAGCTCATCCTGGACGCGCGCTCGGCGTCGGAGCAGATGATTTCAGGATCAATCTGGTTCGATGACATTAAGATCGTGAGGAAGAAGCCGTGACCTCAGGGGCCGATCGCGCGAGCGTCCTGGAAATCGACTCGACCTGAGGCACTGCGGGTATTCGGAATGTTGTCGTTATTGCCGTTCGATCCGGCGGCGCAGGGCGATGGTCCGCCGTGGATCAAGAGCGCTGAACCGGACTCAACAGTGAAATGGCAGCCGTCGCCAAACAAGACCTGGGCTTGACCGTTTGGCCTGGCGAATATCGTATCGCCGATCTTAAGTTCGTCGTGTCCGGTAACCGGCGTGAAACCGGAGCCGTGATTGACGAATACTTCTCCCCGCGCGAACGTGATGTTTTCCGCCCTGAGCGATGACGCAAAAAAAAGCATTGCGGTGGATGCGCCGATCAACAGCGCCAAGTGACTCCGTGCCATTGCGACCCCGCGTATCGACCAAAGCGAATCAATTGATCAGAAGATAACATTCGCTAGTTGAGCGCAGTTGTCTGCACAATGACGATTGGCGCGTTGCCCACAGCGGCCGGCCATTCCTCCGCGTTGCCCACAGCCACTGCCTATTTGTCCACAGGCGCGCACTGTCATTGCACGGAAGACGCTGGTGCCGGCTGCCGAAAGATTTTGATTTAGGCCGCCTCACCGGACGCAAGATAATTCCGGTACGTGCTTTCCAGACCCTGTTCAAAACTGATCTGCGGCCGCCAGCCGAGGGCTTTGAGCTTAGACCCGTCCATCAGCTTTCGCGGCGTCCCATCCGGTTTGGACGCGTCTTGCACAATCTCGCCGTCGAAGCCGACGACCTTGCATATGACCTTCGCCAGGTCAGCGATTGAAATGTCTTCACCCGATCCAACGTTGATGTGTTCGTCTTCGGAATAGAATTTCAAAATGTGCACCAGCGCGCCGGCGCAATCGTCCACGTGTAGGAACTCGCGGCGCGGTTTGCCCGAACCCCAGATAACGAGAGACTTCGCGCCGGACATCTTCGCCTCGTGAGTCTTGCGTATGAGCGCCGGAATCACGTGGCTCGTATTGAGATCGTAATTGTCGCCCGGCCCATAAAGGTTGGTCGGCATTGCCGAAACGAAATCGCAACCGAACTGACGCCGATAGGCTTGACCGAGCTTGATGCCGGCGATCTTTGCGATCGCATACCACTCGTTCGTCGGCTCAAGTGAGCCTGTGAGAAGCGCCGCTTCGACGATCGGCTGATCAGCGAACTTCGGATAGATGCAAGACGATCCGAGAAAAAGCGCCCGTTGGACACCATGATCCGCGGCGCTCTTCGTCACGTTCGCTGCGATCATCAGGTTGTCATACAGAAAATCCGCGGGATAGGAGTCATTCGCCAAAATGCCTCCGACCTTAGCGGCGGCGAGCACGACGACCTCCGGGCGTTCGCGTTTGAAGAACGCGCTCACGCCAGATGAATCCCGGAGATCCAGTTCGCTTCGCGATGACGTAAGGATCTCGCAGTGCTCGTCCTGCAATCGCCGCGCGATTGCCGAGCCGACCATGCCGCGATGTCCGGCAAGGAAAACCCTTTTACCCTGGAGATCGTAGCGGTATGCGGATCCGATCGCAGGCAAGCTTTCGTCTATGACTGCCATGGTTTTCGGCCTGCTTCAGCTTGCGGTGCGATCTTTGCGCCAGGTTTCTCTGGCGACCGCTTTCATATCGCTCTCCACCATCTCGGAGACAAGCTGCTTGAAATCCGTCTTATGATGCCAGCCGAGCTTTTTGCGCGCCTTTGATGGATCACCCTGCAGCTCCTCCACTTCGGTCGGCCGGTAGTAACGCTGATCGATGCGCACAAGGTCTTTCCCGGATTTCTCGTCCACGCCGATTTCGTCTTTTCCAGAGCCTTGCCACTTGATCCGGCGGCCGACTTTTTCAAACGCCAGTTCGACGAACTCGCGAACGGAATGCATCTCACCCGTTGCGATGACGTAGTCGTCGGGTTCCGGCTGCTGCAAAATGAGCCACATCGCCTCAACGAAGTCCCGCGCGTGACCCCAATCGCGCTTGGCGTTCAAATTGCCGAGAAACAAGCGCTCTTGGAGCCCGTGTTCGATCCCAGCAATTGCTCGGGTAATTTTGCGTGTCACGAACGTTTCACCGCGCGTCGGCCCTTCGTGGTTGAACAATATGCCGTTGGATGCGTGGAAGCCATAGGCCTCGCGGTAGTTGACCGTGATCCAATAGCCGTAGAGCTTGGCCGCCGCGTATGGCGAACGCGGATAAAACGGCGTCGTTTCACGTTGGGGTTTCTCTTGGACCTTGCCGTAAAGTTCCGATGTCGACGCTTGGTAGAAGCGGACTTTGTCGCCAAGCCCCAAGATGCGAATGGCTTCGAGAATTCGCAGTGGGCCGAGCCCGTCGGAATTTGCGGTATACTCCGGCGTCTCAAAGCTCACCGCCACGTGGCTTTGCGCCGCGAGATTATAGATCTCCGTCGGACCAATCTCCTGGATGAGACGAATGAGGTTGGTCGCGTCGGTCAGATCCCCATAATGAAGAAAAAACCGCGTCTGTTCCTCGTGGGGGTCCAAATAGAGATCGTCAATTCGTTCAGTATTGAACGATGACGAGCGTCTCTTTACGCCGTGAACCGTGTAGCCCTTATCGAGAAGAAGCCGCGCGAGATAGGCGCCGTCTTGACCAGTCACCCCGGTAATCAGTGCACAACGTTCCGTCACTTTTGGATTCCCTCCCGCGGTCACTCAGATGACGCGGCGGCTTGCGCCGCAGCCCCCTCGGCATTCTTCTGATTTGACGTTTTCCCAGTCAATGGCGATGCGCTGCAACCACACCGCTGGAGGCATTAAGTCCCACACTTCACGGGAAAGAGGAATTAGAAAGCCCGAGTTGGCCACTCGGGACCTGTGATTTCACTGAATCTTATTCACGTCCAACAGCCCCAAAGCGTTGCGATGTTGCCATGACAACAAGAGAGCCTGCTCGGAGTGAGACGATGAGTTGCCCCCACTCGACCCAAAAACAAAGCTGCGGGAGCAAGCCCCCGCAGCAACTTTTCGTCTGAGGAACAACTTCGAACCCTGGGGCATACGCCCCCCCCAAAGCTAAGGCGTCGGAGGAAGCTGGAAGTAATAGTGCGATGAGAGAACGACAACGGCTGCCAGGATGAGCGTAAGGTAGGGAAGGAACCCAGCGCGCCGTTCACCCAGATCCTGGCTCTTGAGATCCAGGTCTTCCAGCATGTGGTTCGGGAATTTGCCGCCATCCTGAATGTAGTGCCGATAGAGGAACACCGGGATGATCAGCGCCGCAAATATCAGCCCATACCAAAGTGCATTCGGATTGCCCCACACCTTGGCGCCCGCACCCATGAGTGCAAGGTTGACGAAGCCGAGGAAAGCGCCGACCCCGACGAGCCAATTCGGGGCGCGGTAGGGACGCGGGATATTCGGGCTATCAATCCGGTGAATCCAGGTCGACTGCAAGTTCAGGAAGATGAACAGCATGTAGCCGACGTTCGAGATCGACAGGATCAAATAGTAGGCGGTGGCGTCCGAGGCGGCGAACGTCAGGAGGCCGAGATTGAACACCAAGTCCGTCCACATGGCCCGCGTCGGCGCGCCATGCTCATTGACGTGCCCGAGGTATTTTGGAAGCCAGCCATCGATGCCCCCCTGGTAGAGGGTACGTGAAGAACCGGCCATCGCCATCATGATCGCGAGGATCAAGGCGAGGATCATCATCATCTCGAGGAGATGGACGACGATCGCGTTGTTCCCGCCCACCATGTCGCCCATGGCCGCTGCGACGCCCGTTCCGTCGACAATGCCGGGTTGTGTCATGCCTTCAAGGCCGAGGTGCCCTTGGAATGAGGCGGCGACGAGCGAGTAGACGACAACGCAGAGGACGCCTGCGGCAATGATCGCCTTCTTCGTGTCGGAAGCGGGATTTTTGAATTCACGCGTATAGCAAACGGCCGTCTCGAATGCGTAGCTCGACCAGCCTGCAATGAACAGCGCGCCGAGGAACAACGTCCAGCCGGCATTGTCCCAGGCACCGTTTGGAGGAACCAGAGGCGTGAAGTTCGAATATTCGACGTTGCCGGTCAAGAACGGCACGATGCCAACGATCAGCATCGGCACGATGACCAGCAGTCCGATCCACATCTGGATGCGCGCCGTTCCGAGAATGCCGCGATGCTGAACAGCAAACGTGGCGAGCATCAAAGCGGCGCCAATGAAGAACGTTGCCCCGACCTCGATCTTCGCCAAGCCAAAGAACGAGAAATCCAAAAGCTTGAATGAGCGGATGAATGGCGTTGCGTCCGCGGTCAGCGCCGTGATTGCAATGTTTGCAGCATCTGCGCCTGACTTACCGGCAATCGCCGCTGCATGAGACGCGTCTTGCAACCACGCCAAGACTTGCGGAGACTCCGCCGTAAATGAAGGAAGCGGCGCGACCGCATTGAGAATGTATCCGGCGGCGACGGCGCAACCGAGCGACAGCACCGGCGTCCAGGCAAACCAATTGCACCAGACGGAAAGCGGCGCGATGAGTTTGCTGTAACGCAGCCATGCAGCGGCGCCGTAAACGGCAGCCCCGCCCGACTTGTTTGCAAACAGGCCGGCGATTTCGGCGTAGCTGTAGGATTGGATCAGTCCCATCAGAACCGAGATCATCCACACGAGGAAGGCAAGCTTTCCGGCCGTCGCTCCCATCCCACCGATCGAGATCAAAACCAGCGCTGGAACGCCGCTGGCGATCCAAAAAGCACCCTTCCAGTCGAGCGTTCGATGCAGACCATGGGAGTCGGCGCGCGCGGCGCCCACATCCACGTCCCGCGTTGGTGTCACCATGGTCATGCGAAGATCTCCCCTTCAGACTCTTTATGCGTGCTCTGTCAAAACATCGCGCGACATATTCACAAAGATGCATTATATGCAAGTATTTTGCATAGACTGCATCTTGAAATTTTCGATATTCTGTTTGTTTTGCAGTCGCGAAGAGCAACAAATAGGCACTTATTGGTCGTGCGTTGGCCGCCGCGGCGGTGTTTGCTTTCGAGCCGACCCGCTTTAATGGATAATTCGAGAACTCAGAAAAGAGCGACGAATGACAAAAGAAAAGGCTGGCCTCAAAGCGCGGCCCACAACGCGAAAGTCGTCCGCCGAGAAGGCTGCCGTCAACGAGCTCAACAATCGCCACGACTTGGCGCATGTTCCGCTGGAGCAACGGATTGGCGCCGTCATCAAGCGCCGAAGGCTCGACTCAAATCTCACACTCTCCGATCTCAGCACCGGCGCGGGACTCTCGAGCGCGATGCTCAGTCGAATTGAAAACGGCATGGCGACCGCAAGTCTCGACGCTCTCGAGCGGTTATGCGCGGCAGTCGGCATTGGGCTGTCGGATCTTTTCAAGGAAACAGAGACCAAGCAGGGCAGCGCGCAACTCGTGAAGCGCACTGAACAGATGGAAGTCGTTCGCGTCGGCACCAAGTTTGGCCACACATATCGCCTTCTCTCGTACGACCGGGGACCGCGAAAGCTGTTCGAGCCGTTCTTCATCGAGATGGACAAGAAGAGCGAGACTTACCCCCGCTTCGCCCACCCTGGCACCGAGTTCATCTACATGCTTCAGGGGCGAATGGAGTACCGCTTCGGCGAGCACACATATCTGATCGAGCCTGGCGATGCGTTCACTTTCTCCGGCGAGGTCGTGCACGGACCGGAGAAGCTTCTCGACGAGCGGATCAAGTTTCTCGCGATCATCTTTTACGGCGAATAAACCGTTCATCCTCGCCGGCGACGCCGCCCTGTCGTGGACCAGGGCGGCGTCACTCGTTCGCGGCCGAACGCGTCAGAAACCCGGAGATCCTGGGATCCAATTCGTGCCCGCCAGCGGCACTCTCGCCATAGCGGCAGCTTCCATGGTGAGAGCGACGAGGTCTTCCGGTTCGAGGTTGTGGAGATGGTTCTTGCCGCAGGCGCGCGCCAGCGTTTGTGCCTCCAGCGTCAGAACCTTCAGGTAGTTCGCCAGCCTGCGGCCGGCAGCGACAGGATCGAGCCTCTCCATCAACTCCGGCGTCTGCGTGGTGATGCCGGCCGGATCCTTGCCCTCGTGCCAATCGTCGTAGCAACCGGCCGTGGTGCCGAGCTTGTTGTATTCGGCTTCCCAGCGAGGATCGTTGTCGCCAAGGGCGACGAGCGCGGCGGTTCCGATCCCGACTGCGTCGGCTCCGAGTGCAAGGGCCTTCGCGACGTCGCCGCCGTTGCGGATTCCGCCGGATACGATGAGCTGCACCTTGCGATGCATGCCCAGGTCCTGAAGCGCCTGCACGGCAGGGCGAATAGCCGAGAGCAACGGAATGCCCACATGCTCGATGAAGACTTCCTGCGTCGCCGCAGTTCCGCCCTGCATGCCATCAAGGACGATCGCGTCGGCGCCCGACTTCACCGCCAGCTGGACATCGAAGTAAGGCCGGCTGGCGCCGATCTTCAGATAGATCGGCTTTTCCCAGTCCGTGATTTCGCGCAGCTCGTTGATTTTGACTTCCAGGTCGTCGGCGCCCGTCCAATCCGGATGGCGGCACGCGGAGCGCTGATCGATGCCCTTCGGCAGCTGACGCATTTGCGCGACCCGGTCTGAGATCTTCTGGCCAAGCAGCATGCCGCCGCCGCCGGGCTTGGCTCCCTGACCGATGACGATCTCGATAGCGTCCGCGCGACGCAGATCGTCGGGGTTCATGCCGTAACGCGACGGCAGATATTGATAGACGAGATATTTCGATTGGCCGCGCTCTTCCGGCGTCATGCCGCCATCGCCCGTCGTGGTCGACGTGCCCGCAAGACTGGCACCTCGGCCCAAAGCTTCTTTGGCATTAGCCGAGAGCGAGCCGAAGCTCATGCCCGAGATCGTAACCGGAATGGAAAGCTTGAGGGGCTTCTTTGCAAATCGCGAACCGATGACGACTTCGGTGCCGCATTTTTCGCGATACCCTTCGAGCGGGTAACGAGACATGGATGCGCCCAGCAACAGAAGATCGTCGAAGTTCGGCATCCGGCGTTTCGAGCCGCCTCCACGAATATCGTAGATGCCAGTCGCTGCCGCACGCCGGATTTCGGCCAGCGTCGCGTCGTCGAATGTCGCCGACTTACGAGGCGGCGTTCCGAGCCAGTTTCTCTGGTGCTCTGTCATTAGTACGCTCCGGCATTATCGATATTGAAGTTGTAGAGCTTCCGCGCCGAGCCATAGCGGCGGAATTCGGAGACATCGACCTTGTGGATTTCTCCTGCTGCCTTCAGCAGTTCGCCAAGCTCCGCCTTGTGTTCGTCGCGCATCTCTTTCTCGATGCAATCRGCGCCCAAGCTGGCGACTGGTCCGCGAACATAGATGTGCGCTTCGTAAATCGAATCGCCGAGCGCTTCGCCGGCTTCTCCGAATACGACCAACCGGCCATTCTGGCCCATGAACGCGGACAGATGGCCGATATCGCCTTTGACGATGATATCGATGCCCTTCATCGAAATTCCGCATCGCGCCGACGCGTTTCCTTCAACGAGCAGGAGCCCGCCTCTACCGGTCGCGCCGGCGCTCTGACTGGCATCGCCTTTGACGTGAATACGTCCGGACATCATGTTTTCACCGACGCCCTGCCCGGCGCTGCCGTCGATCACGATGTTGGCGAACTTGTTCATGCCGCCGCAGAAGTAGCCGACATTGCCGGCTACGTTCACTGTGATGGGCGCATCGATGCCGACCGCAATCGAATGCTCGCCGCCGGGATTGGCGATGGACCAAAGGGTCTCGTTGGTGTCCTTACCGAGCTTGTGCAGAGCAGCGTTCAGCTCGCGCACCGAGGTTTCTGCTAGATCGACGTTCGGCATCAAGCGTGCTCCCAGAAATAAACCGTTGCGGGTTTTGGCTCCCACACGCGCGCGGTCTTGATGCCGGGCAGGCATGTGAGAGTTTTGTATTCGGAACCGAATGCGACGTACTCGTCCGTTTCGGCCATGACAGCCGGCTTGCACGCGATCGGATCTCTGAGGACGCCGAAGCCCGTTTCCGTGCCGACGACGAAGGTGAAGAAACCGTCGAGATCGTCGAGGCTCGATTTCAGCGCTTCGCTGAGCGTCTGGCCGCTCTTCATCTGTCGCGTCAGATAGCCGGCTGCGACCTCGGTATCGTTCTCGGTGCGAATTTTGATACCTTCCCGCCGCAACTCGCGCCGGAGCGAAGCGTGATTGGACAGAGATCCGTTATGAACCAAGCACTGATCGGTGGCCGTCGAGAACGGATGCGCGCCGTTGGTCGTAACGGCAGACTCCGTCGCCATGCGCGTGTGGGAAATGCCGTGCGTACCGCTCATTTTTGCGATGTCGAATTCGCGGGCGACGTCGTCTGGAAAACCGACTTCCTTGTAAATCTCGAGCCGCTGACCTTCGCTCATGATCGTGACATCCGGCAGATTCTTTGCCAGCCACGCTTCGGCACGAGGAACGTCTTCCGTTTTCAGAGTGATGACTGCATGCGAGTGGCGCAGGCTGATCTGGCCGCCGCCCATCGCCTCTACCAGCAGCTTGGCGGCGCGCGCAATGTCGGCTTCCGCTGTACCGCCTGCGATCGTCAGTTTGGTTTGACCGGCCGCGCCGTGTCCATAGATGGCAAACCCAGCCGAGTCCGGGCCCCGGCTGCAAAGCGTCGAAGTCATCTTCGCGAGAAACTCGCCGAGCCTCGGCTCGAGTTTCGGATCCTTGATAAAAAGGCCCGCAATTCCACACATATCTTCGTCTCCAACTCAGCGTGGTTATTCAGAAGAAGCTCAAGTAGCGTTTCGTCTCCCAGTCGGAGACGTGGCGGTGGTAGTCGATCCATTCGTCGCGCTTGTGAGAGACGAACTCGTCGATGAAATCGGCTCCCAGCGCAGACCTGAAAAACTCGCTTTGCTCGAGAGCGGTAATTGCTTCGCCAAGCGACTGTGGCAGCACATCTATCTTGCGATCCGCAATCTCGCGCGGCGTCAGGGCATAGAAGTTGATGTTCTGTGGCGGTCCGGGATGAAGGTTGCGATCAATCCCGTCGAGACCGGCCGCAATCAACGCCGCCTGCGCAAGATACGGGTTCATGCCGGAATCGCCGACGCGCAGCTCGATGCGCCCGTAAGGAATGCGCACCATCGCCGTGCGATTGTTGTCGCCGTACGCAACGAAGACCGGCGCCCAGGTCGTGCCCGACGCCGTTCGTCCGACGACGAGGCGCTTGTATGAGTTGACCGACGGCGCGAGCAAGGCCGTGAGAGCCTTCGCGTGCGCCAGAATTCCCGCCGTGAATGAATAGGCGAGCTTCGAAAGGCCCATGCCGCTCGAGTCGGACTTGTCGTGGAATAGATTCCTTCCCTCGGCGTCGGCGAGCGAGCAATGAATGTGCATGCCGTTGCCGGTCATCGAGCTCTTGGGCTTCGGCATGAAAGAGCAGATGGCACCGAGCTCATGGGCAATTTCCGCGGCCGCCATCTTGAACAAGATGATATTGTCGGCGGACGTCATGGCGTCGTCGTATTTGAAGTTGATTTCGTATTGGCCGTTCGCGTCCTCGTGATCGATTTGATAGACATCGATCCCCAGCGCCTGCAGGCTTTCCGTTACGCGCTCGAGGAAAACGCGGACTCGGGAGAGCCCTCGATAATCGTACGCGGGCTTCTGCAGACAGTCGGTATCATCGAGCGGACAGACCGATCCATCGGCGGTTCGTTGCAATAGGCTGAACTCGGGTTCTATGCCGGTGTTGAGAACCCATCCGCGTTCGCTCAATCGCGCGGTCTGAGCCTTCAGAATGTTGCGCGTATCGATCGGATGCGGTTTGCCATCGACTGTCCCAGTGCCCATCACGCGCGCGTAGCCCGGAGCCCACGGCAAGAGCTTGAGCGTCGACAGATCTCCGACGAGCATGTATTCGGATTCATGCGGCTCGAGGCGGAGTCCGTGAACACCTCCTCCTGCAAATCCCACTCCGTCCGTCAGAATATCTTCCAAATGATCGACCGGAACGGATTTGCTCTTGGCGACACCGTGAATGTCGACAAACTGCGCAAGGACATAGCGGACATGATTTTGCGCGAGGAATTGCTTAGCTTTTTGAAGGTCGAGTTGATCTGGCGTGGCCTGCTGGCTAGGCGTCAGCCGCCAATTCCAGTGGTCGAGTGAGTTCATGGGGAACCTCGGACGTTTGGAGCCGCGCTTATGCGCTGTGCGTTTCTTCCCGGTCTCAGCGCATACAATCAACTTGCACGTAGTGCAACTTATTTGTACAACGATAAACATCAGATGCGTGAAACTTCGCGCAAAGATCAGGGCTGCCACACACCATGAATGACGAAATCCAAAGCTCCGGCGGCATACGCTCGTTGGATCTCGCCCGCACGAAGGCCACGACCGGCAGCCTCAAATTCAAGCCCTATTGGTGGGAAGCGGCACCGCGCCCGCCGGATGTGCGAAATCAATTTTTGCCGGCGCGCGCAGATGTCGTGATCGTCGGCTCGGGCTTTACGGGTCTCTCCGCGGCCTTGACGCTTCTCAAGCGGGGCCGCTCAGTCATCGTGTTGGATGCAGGCGTGCCAGGAATGGGCGCGAGCACCCGCAATGGCGGCCAAGTCGGAAGCGGCAACCAAAAATTTCGCGTCGCAAAACTCATCGCGCTGCGCGGCCGGCGGAAGGCGGAGGAGCTTCTGCGTGATGGCACGCGCATGCTCGACTATATCGAGCATCTGATCGCCAGCGAGAACATCGATTGCGCCTTCTCTCGTTGCGGCCGCTTTCGCGGTGCGATGCGGCCCGAGCACTACGAAGCCATGGCGCGCGACATGGAGGATCTCCGCGATATAGCGGGCGTCGAGAGTTTCATGGTGCCGAAATCCGAGCAGCACAGCGAGATCGGGTCCGATGTCTTCTTTGGCGGTTCCGTTCTTCCGAATGATGCCTCGTTACACCCCGCCCGCTACCACGCGGGATTGATGGAAAGGATCACGGCGCTCGGCGGCGAAATCATCGGCAACGCGGCGGTCAACGGCATCACGCACGATTACGACGGCTTCAAAATCCGCACCGCTATCGATGATATGACGTGCCGCGAAGTCATCGTCGCGACCAACGGCTATACCGGCAACATCGTTCCCGAACTCAACCGGCGGATCGTTCCGATCGGTTCTGCGATCATCGCCACGGAGGAAATTCCGGAAGCGCTCTTTTCGACCTTGATGCCGAAGCTTCGCGTCTACGGGAATACCAACCGCGTATTCTACTATTATCGCGCGGCGCCCGGAGAACGGCGGATTATTTGGGGAGGCCGTGTCGGCCGGCTCGCGTCAGACACATCTGCGGCCGCATACCGCCATTTGGCGAGAGACATGCTGCATGTGTTTCCCGCGCTTCGCGACACGCCCGTGACGCACGCGTGGACCGGCCAGATCGGATACACCTACGATGAAGTTCCGCACATCGGCCGCACGGCCGGCGGCGTTCACTTCGCGCTTGGATATTGCGGGACGGGCGTATCGCGCGCCACGTACTTCGGCCACAAGATCGCGCTCAAGCTTCTGCAAGATCCGGAGGGCAAGACTGCCTTCGACGATCTCGATTTCCCAAGCTTCCCCTTCCATCCGATTGCCAAGCGAGCCGTGCCGGTCGTCGAGACCTGGTACCGAATTCGCGACGCAGTGAACAAATAAACCTCGAAAGGAGCGACATGACGAAAACCGCCAACAAAAATCAGCGGCTCAACGTTTCATCCGGCGGCGCGTACGAATCCGTCTTCGGGTATTCGCGCGCGGTGCGAGTGGGTGACGACGTGCACGTTTCTGGAACGTGCGCGCCCGCCGGGAATGAGAAAAGCGACGTATACACGCAAACACGTGCGGCGCTCGCGATCATCGAAAAAGCGCTCGCCGATGCTGGAGCAACGACGAGCCAGGTCGTTCGAACGGTCGTCTACCTTCGGGATATCAACGACGCCGAAGACGTTGCTAGAGCCCACCTCGAAACGTTCGATGCGATTCGGCCGGCCAGCACGCTCGTGCAGGTAACGTCCATGATGCGGCCCTGGCAAAAGGTCGAGATCGAGGCCTACGCCAAGATCGTCTGAGCAGAGTGCGGAATTGCGTCCTATCCGGATGCGTTACGATGAGGCCCCAAGCGGATCGCGATAGTCCGGCTGGGGACCAAAGCCGGTATCGTCGCTCAGCTGAGTGCCAGAAGCGGAAATCGCAGGTGCGAATGCCGGCTCAACGAGGTGTTCTCGCGTTCGCGCCAAGCGTTCAGAAAAGATTGGTCGGAGCGAGAGGATTTGAACCTCCGACCCCCAGTCCCCCAGACTGGTGCGCTAACCAGGCTGCGCTACGCTCCGATTTGGAAATCTCGATGGCTCCAGCCTGAACTTCGCGTCAGGAGGGCCACCCGGTCGATCTGGCCGGTCGATCTCGGCGTTGGGTACCTGGAACACTCCCCCCCGTCAAGGAGGATGTACCGCGCGGCCGGTTATCTTGGCTAATCGGGCCCCTTATCACGTTGCACCGGGCGGCGATCGCCGTGAAACCTCGGCCCTCAACGGCGGTATTCGGGCAATCGCTTCAAGATGTCGATGATCGGGTTTTCGACCCAGGCACGGGTCACCAGATCGCGGTGGCGGACGTCGCCTCCCGGAACTACGGCAACGCCACCGGTTGCAAGGCGCTTATTTATCTCGGGGCTGACGTCGACGTCGTGGGCTGCGAGAATATTTTCGAACTGGGCGTTCTGGTTGCGCGTCGAGCCGAGATAGACGCTGACGAAGAAGGCCGACGGATCCGCCTCAATCCAATGCGCGAACTTGTCGAGATCGCCATAGAGTGAATCGAGAAGAACGACGCCTCGAACGCGCTTCTTCAAACCGCCGCGCTCGATCGCGGATGCCGCCGCCACGTATCCCCCGCTATAGGCGACGATCATGACCGGCATGCTCGCAAACGTGCGGAGCGATTTGCGATCGCCGTGCATACGCGCAAGCTGCTGTCCGGCCTCGCCGATGAAACGCCCGAAGACGCCGGGCTGCCAGAATTTGCCGGCGCTCGAATCCCTTGCATCGACTGCCAGCTGAGGCGCAACGAGAACGACATTCGCGTTCGATGCCGAAATCTGATCCGGAACTTTCTGGCGCTCGAGAACGTCGCGTTGGAGCGTTGCGCCGTGGCCGTGAAAGAAGACCATCATCAATGCGGGGCGGCGAATATCGAAGCCCTTGGGAATGTGCAACAGCACGCGATTGTCGTTGTAGGTCTCGTCTTCCCAATAGACGCGACCCGATCCCGTGCGATGGCCTTTGCGTCCGCCTTCATCGACATTCAGAAACGGTGCTGCGGAGCCCGGCATCGTTCCATGATACGGGAAGGGCGCGGTATCGAACGGCACAAGGCTCGTCTTTGCGGCCTTGGTCGGGCCGCTTCTCGATTTCACTTCGGTCTTGGAAGGCGCGACTGGATGCTTGCCCGTCTTGCTCGCTGCGCCAGCATCCGGAACATTCAGCGTCCAGGCGACGCTTGCGCCGAGAGCACGCGCGAGAAATTTCCGTCGCCCGTCGTTTATCGCCGTCGGCGCCATGCGCTCGACACTCCGTAGTCGTTCATTAGAATTGCGTTTACCCTCGCACAGAAGAGTCAGACACGATTCGCGCTTGAATTGACGTGTGGCTGTAAAGTCCAAAGTTGTTCAATTCGTGAGACACGCCCGCCCGAATGCCGAAGGGATGACGTTATGCTGCACTTGGCGAATCCACGCACAGGTTCTTCCGCGCAACGCGCTAGATGTATTTTGGCAACGCGGATTTAACATGTTCTGTCAGCAGTTGTTGCTGTGCATCCGAGTCAATACTGTCCACGAGTCGGCCACGGTTAAGCTCTTTCATGACATCTGCCGCCAGCATCCGCGCACCGTCTTCGATGGGTTCCGGTATCGATATCCGGACAGTCTCCACGGTCACCGCCACCGCTCTCGCCATTGCTGATATGATCGGCATCGGTGTTTTCACTAGCCTTGGCTTTCAGGTCGCGAGCATTCCCTCGGCATTCTCGGTGCTGTTGCTCTGGATCGTCGGAGGCGTTGCGGCGCTGTGTGGCGCCCTCGCCTACGCGGAACTGGCTGCGGCGTTTCCGCGGTCGGGCGGGGAATACAATTTCCTCTCGCGCATCTATCATCCGGCCTTGGGCTTTCTCGCAGGATGGATATCCGCGACAGTCGGGTTCTCGGCCCCAATCGCGCTCGCGGCGATGGCCTTCGGCGTCTACTTCAAAGCGATTTCGCCCGACATTCCGCCGCTTATTCTCGGGCTCGCCGTCGTCTGGATCGTGACCGCCGTGCATCTCAGCGGCATCAAGCACTCCAGCAAATTCCAGAACATCTCGACGCTGATCAAAGTCGCGCTCATCGTTGCGCTGATCATCGCGGGGCTCGCCTGCGGGACGCCACAGCCCATTTCCTTCGCCCCCTCGGCCGACGACTGGACCTATGTCGCGAGCGCGCCGTTCGCAGTCAGCCTCGTCTTCGTCATGTATGCCTACTCCGGCTGGAACGCTGCGACCTATATCGCCGGCGAAATTCGCGAGCCTTCCGTCAGTTTGCCGCGCTCGATCGTTGCCGCGACTTTGATCGTCATCGCAGGCTATGTCGCTCTCAATGCCGTGTTCCTCTACACGACGCCGATTTCGGCGATGGCCGGGCAGATCGACGTCGCGCTGGTCGCCGGCAAACACATTTTCGGCGAGTTTGGGGGCCGGATCGTCGGAGGGCTGATCTGCGTTGGCCTCATTTCTTCGATCAGCGCCATGACGTGGATCGGACCTCGTGTCACGATGGCGATGGGCAAAGATCATGCGCTGCTGGAGGCGCTTTCGCGCACGACGAGTGACGGCGTTCCCAAAACCGCTATTCTGTTGCAGCTCGGCATCGTCACTGTGCTGCTCATGACGCAGAGCTTTGAGGCTATTCTCGACACGATCCAGTTCAGCCTCACGCTTTGTTCTTTCCTGGCCGTGCTCGGCGTGATCGTGCTGCGCTGGACCGAACCCGATCTACCCCGCCCCTATCGGACCTGGGGTTATCCGGTGACGCCGTTCATCTTCCTCGGTGTGACCGCTTTCATGATGTACTACCTCGTTGTCGAGCGTCCTCTGCAGTCGCTGGCAGGTCTTGCCATCATGCTGACGGGTTTGGCCGTTTATGCCTTTGCGCAACGGCGTTCGTTGATTGATGCAAGACCTCAATAGGACCAAACATGGCTAGAATGCGCGTCTCCGTTGCGATCGCCGCCGTCATGGCTGTTGCATTCGCGATCCTTCCCTTCTCCGCGCAGGCCGAACCGAGCGCCAGTATCAACGATACGGCCCGCTTCATCGCCGGGATGCAGCCGTCGCCGGGGTCGCCCCTTACGGCGTACACGAACGAAGGGTATTGGAAGCAATACGCCCGCAGTTTCGACGAGGCTTGGGACGGACTCGAGCGGCGCCAGCTGTCGAAGATCCGCACCATGGTTGCGCGCGATTTCAATAACCCTCAGGCGGTGCTGTTCTATCTCTTCAGCGGGCCAGACTTTCTCTATGCGGACGCATTCTTTCCGTCGGCCGACACTTATGTGATGGCGGGGCTCGAGCCTCCGGGCCAGATCCCGGATCTGCGCAAGTTTTCTCGCGGCGAGATCGCAAGCTCGCTGCGCGAACTTCGGTCGTCGTTGAGCTCGGTACTGAGCTACAGCTTCTTCCAGACGAAATCCATGCGCGTCGATTTCAGCCGCGCCAAGCTCAATGGCACGCTGCCTGTGCTGATGACGTTCCTGGCGCGCTCCGGCAAGACGATCTACGACATCTCGCTGTTCGATCTGCAGAGCGACGGCACGCTGCATCCCGTTGAAGAGAACATCGCGAACCCCACTGGCCGTGGCGCGAAAATCGTATTCTCGGACGCCAATGTCGGCAAGAAACGCACGATCTACTACTTCAGCACGGACTTGTCCGACGGCGGCATCAAGAACAGCGGGTTTCTCACCTTCTGCGACAAGCTTGGGCATGGCGACAGCTTCTTGAAGAGCGCGTCGTACCTGATGCACTCGGATCATTTCTCGACGGTGCGCGACTTCCTGCTTTCGCACAGCGTTTCGCTGCTCGAGGATGACTCCGGCATCCCGATACGTTTCTTCGCGCAAGGCTGGCAGCTTCATCCGTACGGCCGTTACGTCGGCCCCATCAGCCTCTTCGGCGGCCAATATCAGGCGAAGCTAAAGGACGTTTTCGCAAAGGGGAACGCGAAGCCGATCGAGTTCAGCCTCGGCTACCGCTGGAGGCCGACGGAGTCGAACATCCTGCTCGCCGTCAAAGATCCGTCCGCGACGGCTTTCGAGATTGCTCCCGCGACAGGCAAGCAGAGCGCGTCGGATTCCGAGACCGGTTCGGTCACAAAGGCGAAGGCTGAGTCGAAGTCCGATACTCCCGCCCGGCAACGCTACCGGCACAACCGGGAGCAGAAGACGGTCAGCAATCCGTGGCCGAAGCTATTCGGCTACTCTCCCTGATCGCGGATCACGTTCCGGACACTGGCCATGATTTGCTTCTTATGAACCCGTCGAGGTTATCGGCTGGGAACGAGAGCACGTTTATTCTTTCAGGAAGACGTTGGGCTGCGACCGCCGCAACGTAGTGCCCTTCGACCACCAGGTCCCTGATCTCGAGATCAAATCCTGAGCCTTGCGCGCGGGCCGTGCGACTGCCTCCAACGACGCCCTGTTCCGTCAGCAATCGGCCAATACCCGACCCAAGAGCCTTGGCGGCAGCTTCAAGTCGGACCCACGCCACGATCACGTCGGTGTCACACGCCGGCGACAATGCCTGTCGGGCTCCCATTCGTTGGGCGGCGCTGACGATCCGCTGCCGTCGCTCATCGGACATACGGATGCGGCGTTCCTTTCGCTCGAGGTCGACGCCCACCTGCATGACCTTCGAGACGACAATGAGTGCGCCTTCGCCTGTGTGCGAGACGTTGAAGTGCGGAGCTCCGGCGAGGCTCGGGCGGCCGCCGTTCTCGATCTCGAAATTCAATCTCCGGATTGCTTCGCCGCCAGCGCGCTCAAGCACGATGCGAGTCGCAATGCGCGTGGCACGCCATAGCCGCGCTGCCTCGCGATCGGCCATGGCGCTCGCGCGCTCGTTGTCGGATGCGGAAAGCCGGGGCGTCGTCTCATCCTCGGCTTCGAGACACGCCACCGATTTGATGAGATCGACGAAGAAAACTTCGAGATCGTTCTGATTGTTCTGGGCCTCGATGCGGCCCTTGTGATGAGCGGGCATGTTTGTTTGCGCCGCGGCTCGAAGCTTATGAACGTCCTGCACGCGGCTTCTTCAGTTCGTCGGCGCCATCCGTTGCGTTGAGCGGCTGGCCGCGGAGAATGGCGCGCGCGATTTCGAGTTCGCGCATTGCAGTCAGAATCTGAACTTTGACAGGGACGACGGCTTCCTCGGGCCCTTTGCTTTCGGGTTGTGCGGCGGTGGCTGTCGCTCTCGCTACGGGCTTCCTTCCGCGCTTGCGGCTGGCCGGCTCGGCCGGAGCCGCCGCAGCCTGCGCTGCCGCAACCCGGTGAGCCGCGGCCTTGACTTGCTCGACACCGTGTTCGCGGAGGATCTTCTGGACGCCGCGTATCGTGTAGCCCTCAGCATGAAGCAGCGCGCGGATGCCCCGGAGCAGTTCCATGTCTTCGGGCCGGTAATAACGCCGGCCTCCGCCACGTTTCATCGGGCGGATTTGCGGGAACCGTCCTTCCCAAAAGCGTAGAACATGCTTCGGAATCTGCAGCTCATCAGCCACTTCACCGATCGTGCGAAACGCCTCCGCAGACTTGTTCATGGAATCGTGCCCTCGCGAGTACCGTAGCTACCGACGATTGAACGCCCAGTTCCGCCGCGATGCAATCGGATCTCTAGCGCTTCGCGTGACCCTTGTTGATACGGTCCTTCATGATGTTCGATGGACGGAACACCAAGACGCGCCGCGGCGTGATCGGAACTTCCTCGCCGGTTTTCGGATTGCGTCCAACGCGTTCGCCCTTTTGACGAATGCCAAAGGATCCGAAGGACGAGAGCTTAACCGCATCGCCTTCCGCCAAGCTTCCCGAAATCTCATCCAGCACACGCTCAACGAGATCCTGGCTCTCGTTGCGCGGCAACCCAACTTTTTCGACGACGGCTTCAGCAAGATCTGCTCGCGTCAACGTCTTGCCCGCCATCTCGTTCTCCCAGCCGAACAGTCGTTCTGACCGGATATGGTAGCGGCGGTTGGTCGCGGGGTCAACGGGAGGGGCGAACAAGCGACTGAAAAATCACGACTTTCTACGCTGCAGTGCACCAATTTGCTTACCAGCGTGCAAGTACGGCGCCCCATGTAAAGCCGCCACCCATCGCCTCCATCAGGATAAGACTGCCTTCCTTAACCCGGTGGGCCTCGAAGGCCTCATTAAGAGCCAATGGGATGGAGGCCGCCGACGTGTTGCCGTGCCTGTCGAGCGTCATCACGATTTTCTCGGGCGCGACGCCCAGCTTTTTCGCGATACCGTCGAGAATGCGCTTGTTGGCTTGGTGCGGAATGAAGAGATCGATTTCGTCGGCGGCGTAGCCGGTTTCGACGAGCGTTTCTTCGATGACGCCCGAAATCTTCTGGACGGCGTGCCGGAAAACTTCGCGCCCATTCATGCGGAGGTGACCAACGGTTTTCGTCGATCCGGGACCACCATCGACGTAGAGCAAATCCTCGAAGCGGCCGTCCGACCGAATTCTCGTCGCGAGAATGCCCCTGTCGTCGTTCGTGCCGTGCTGCGGCTGCGCCTCGAGCACCACTGCGCCGGCGCCGTCGCCGAACAGAACGCAGGTCGAACGATCCGACCAATCGAGAATGCGCGAGAACGTTTCGGCGCCGATAACGAGCGCGCGTTTCGATTGCCCGAGTTTCAGAAAGTTGTCGGCAACGGTCAAAGCGTAGACAAATCCCGAGCATACCGCCTGTACGTCGAAGGCGGCGCCCTTCGTGACGCCGAGCATCGACTGTATTCTAACCGCCGTTGCCGGGAAGGTGCGGTCGGGAGTTGCCGTTGCGCAGACGATGAGGTCGATGTCGACGGGATCGATCCCTGCCCGGACCAATGCCTGCTTGGCTGCGGCGGCGCCGAGGTCCGACGTCAGCTCATTTTCATCGGCGATGTGGCGGCAGACGATGCCGGATCGTTCTTGAATCCAGCTGTCGCTTGTATCGACGATTTTTGCGAGGTCGTCATTAGTCACGATACGCTTCGGCAAATGTGCGCCGACGCCGCGAATGACAGAACGAAGGACTGCCAAATCTATGCCTTTCCGAGTGGGCTGCCGGTCGCGCTATGCGGTTGCGATCCGCTGGGGGCGCCCGAAAGCCTATGATGAAAAACGTCGATATCCGCCGTGAGGCGCGCGATCAAACCTGAATCGGCCATCTCGTAAGCGAGATCCACCGCGCTCGCAAAGCCAAAGGCGTCCGTGCCGCCATGGCTCTTCACGGCAATGCCGTTGAGGCCGAGAAACGTGCCCCCGTTGACGCGCCTCGGGTCCATCTTTTCCTTCAGCACGCGGAACCCGCCTTGCGCCAGAAAGGCGCCGAGCTTGCTCAGTACGGAACTCGTCATGGCGGCGCGGAGATAGCTGCTGATCTGCTGTGCCGTGCCTTCCGCCGTTTTCAAAGCGATGTTGCCCGCAAAGCCTTCGACGACAATGACGTCGACCGCGCCGCGGCCGATCTGATCGCCTTCGACAAAGCCTTTGTATTCGAGCGGCAGGGCATCGATCGACTTCAGCAGCGCGTGCGCGGCCTTGACGTCCTCGTTGCCCTTCATCTCTTCGGTACCGACGTTCAAGAGGCCCACGGACGGCCGCTCGATATGGAACACGGCGCGCGCCATCGCGGCGCCCATCAGCGAAAAATCGGCCAGCTGGCCCGCAGTCGCGCCGATATTGGCGCCGACATCGAGCACGATGCATTCCGATTTGATGGTCGGCCAAATAGCGGCGATTGCGGGACGTTCAATCCCGGCGATCGGTCGAAGCACGAGCTTCGCGATGGCCATCAGGGCGCCGGTGTTTCCTGCCGAAACCGCGGCATCCGCCTCGCCCAATTTCACGGCTTCGAGCGGCAGCCACATGCTGGAGCCCTTGCCACGCCGCAGGGCCTGGCTCGGCTTCTCGTGCATCGCGATCACATGATCCGTGTGCACGATACGCGATTTTGCCTGCAGCGCGGGATGTCGCGCGATCGCTGCTTCGATGCGCGGCCGGTCGCCATAGAAGATGAAGTTCAGCGCAGGTTGGCGCTCCAGGGACAACGCCGCCCCGGGGACGACAACCTCCGGACCGTGATCGCCACCCATTGCGTCCAGTGCGATAGTCTTTGGACTCGCCATTCTTGATTGCCGTTGAAGCCGTATTGGCACTGAGGAGGTGCCAGACCCGGCATGGGTCTTATATTTCCCCGAAATCCGGCGCGACCATAGCCTTTTGGGGCCCGCCCACAAGGCGAAATCGCGCCTCGTGACAGAAGCACTCATATCCCCCGGTTTTGGCTTGACAATTTATCCACTTCGACCGTCTTCCGGCGCCGAGGCGGGGTCACTTCAATCGTCCGGCTTCAGCTTGGACAAAGCCGCGAAGGGGCTCACCTTGTCGGGGTCCTTGGCCTTCGGGTCCTCCCAATTGAACTCGGCGTCCGGACGGCGCGGATAGGGATTGAGCGAAGCAGACAGCGTCTCGTAGACGATCCGACCAACCGGAATAATGCCGTGCTCCAGCACCTCGATGTCGGTGCCTTCGAGGATCGAGGCTTCCTCGTCGCCATCCTTGACATCGACGGTCGGGAAGAACTCGACCTCGTAGGCTCCGTTCACCTTGCCGCTCACGGGCTCGAGCGACACAACGCACGCCTGCTCGACGCTCGCTGTGATGGTGCCTCGCAGCCGGTAGCCGTTACCGGCGATCGCATTGATGCGATAGTTCGTGGAAAGGCTCGCGACCTTCAGGATATCGAGAGCCTGCGCAATGGTCTGAAGCTCAGCGGGCGTCGCCGCGCGGTCGCGTTCCAATCCGCCGGCAGGAATGTCCGTCGCCTTTTCGATCCAATTCGGTTGGTCGGTCACGTGATCGATACCTTACGTTTTGATGTTGCGTTCGCGAGCAGCTGGCTCGCCATTCCTGCATTCACGAATTCACCGAATGCGTGGTCCGAGAGAGCGGATGAAGCGGCCTGCATGTAATGCGCAAGCCCGGCTGCGCCGTCTTCCCGCTCAACGGAATCCGCAAAGACAAAGCCGCGGAGGCTTTTGGTTAGTCGCGGAGCGCCTGGCTCAGCCAGATCCTGGGCCAGATCCTCAATCAGATCTTGGCGATAGACCGATGCGCGCTCGTAAAAGGCCGCCGCTGCCCGCTTAACCTTTTTCGGCACCGTTAGATCCCCAACCCCCATCTCGCGCATGCAGTCGTCCATATCAATGACGAATGTTTCTATCGTGCGCCGCGCTAGACCTTCGGCGGCGGCTCCTTGCCCCCGCAAGCCTTCGAGCGCGAGAAAAAGATGGAGCGCAACCAGCTCGAACCGGCCTTCAGGTGTGTCCGGGACACCGAGGGCGCCGTAAAAAGCCGGCTGCCGCGCCGCGGCCACGACGCTGCCATAAAGCTCTTCTGCTTTGCGGCTGGTTTCGGCCCGTTGCCTTAGCCATCGCAACATAATCGGATTCCTTGGTTAGCAGCACGAGCAGAGCAAATGTCTGGGGATCATGCCGTGCGGCCGCGGGGGCGCGCAGTTGCCGGCTTTTCACGCACAATCTAAACACACGTCGGCGATAGGGCGAAGAGATTCGCGCCAGATGAAAGTTCAAATGAAACAGCACGGCCATTCAAGTAGGCGACTCAAGGCGATCCTTCGCTCAGGCTTACTGGCATCAACCGTCATCCTGGCGGCGTGCGGAACTCCGGTTATCACCAAGCATGGCCAGCAGTTCCGGCCGACGGACTTGCAGGGCGTTCAGGCCGGAATGAGCCAGGACCAAGTGCGCACCGCGCTCGGCACCCCGGCGACCACCGCCGTCGTCGGCGACGGACGCGCCTTCTACTATATATCGAGCACCGACAGTCAGAAGTCGTTTTTCCTTCCGACCGAGACCGACCGGCAGGTTGTGGCGGTCTATTTCAACCAGGGCGGCACCGTCGACAGTATTGCGAACTACGGCCTGAAAGACGGAAAGATCTTCGATTTCGTCAGCCGCAAAACACCGGCCCCTGGCGGCAAAGACGAAGGCATCCTGAAGCAATTGTTCCGGAACCTCGGCAAGCAACAGCTCTTCGGCGGCGGCTAACCGGATATTTACTTTACCTGATCTCGCAATCGGATGATCCCGCCTATGGTCGCCTATCGTCGCCTATCGTTCTGGGCGCGGTGACTGCTATATTCTTTGCTCACAGCGGCGCTGCGCTTGCAACGGCACCGCGGAAGAAGCAGATCGGCCGTGGTTCGGGCGCCTCGTTCCATGGCCGGCCCTCAACGCAACAGCGCAGGGATAACACATGACCGAACACATCGAAGTTGGCTTCATGGCTTTCCTGGTTGACGGCAAAGACGGCGTCGGCGCCGTCCGCGAAGTCACCCCCACCTCGCTCGTCATCTACGTGGAGAACGCAGGCGAGTTCGTCATACCGCGCTCGGCCGTGAAGGATGTCCACTCGGAAAAGGTGCTTCTGAAGCCGTCGCTTCTCGACAAGCGCTTTCTCAAGGCCATCGGGCACGTGCACGACAGCGAAGACCCGAAGCTGGTCGGCTGATGTCCGCTTAAACGACGGCAAGAGAACGGATACACAAAAGGCCCCGAAGCGAACTCCGGGGCCTTCGTCATTTTCAAATCAAAGCGTGTTGCCGATTACCAGTGCGCGAGCACGGCGAGCAACAGCAGCGCCACGATGTTGGTGATCTTGATCGCCGGGTTGACGGCGGGGCCGGCCGTATCCTTGTAGGGATCGCCGACCGTGTCACCGGTCACGGACGCTTTATGGGCTTCCGAACCCTTCATGTGCTTGACGCCGTCCTTGTCGACGAAGCCGTCTTCGAAGCTCTTCTTCGCGTTGTCCCAGGCGCCGCCGCCCGACGTCATCGAGATGGCGACGAAGATGCCGGTCACGATGACGCCCAACAGCATGGCACCGACCGCGGAGAACGCCGCGCCCTTGCCTGCGATTGCGTTGATGACGACGAACAGCACGATTGGCGAGAGCACCGGCAGCAACGACGGTACGATCATTTCCTTGATCGCCGCACGCGTCAGCAAGTCGACGGCGCGTGCATAGTCGGGCTTCGACGTCCCCTTCATAATCCCGGGGTCCGCCTTGAACTGCCGGCGGACCTCTTCGACGATCGCGCCCGCTGCCCGGCCGACGGCCGTCATAGCAAGACCGCCGAACAGGAAGGGAATGAGACCGCCGAGCAGGAGACCCGCGACGACGTAGGGATTTTCGAGGCCGAAGTTTATCTGCACGTCCTTGAAGAACTGATAGCCCGTCGCCCCTGGGGCGTTGGCCTCCGAGATGAAGTGCTGCAGGTCGTAGTTGTAGGCGGCGAAGAGCACGAGCGCGCCGAGACCGGCCGAGCCGATCGCATAGCCTTTCGTGACGGCCTTCGTGGTGTTGCCGACGGCGTCGAGTGCGTCGGTGGAACGGCGCACTTCCTTCGGCAAACCGGCCATCTCGGCGATGCCGCCCGCGTTGTCCGTCACCGGCCCGAAAGCGTCGAGCGCCACGATCATGCCGGCGAGACCGAGCATCGTCGTCGTCGCGATCGCCGTGCCGAACAGGCCGCCGAGCTTGTAGGTCGCGATGATGGCGGCCACGATTGCGAGCGTCGGCAGCGCGCAGGCTTCGAGGGAGACCGCGAGGCCCTGGATGACGTTCGTGCCGTGCCCGGTGACGGACGCCTGGCTGATCGACCGAACCGGGCGATAACCGATGCCCGTATAGTATTCGGTGATCCAGACGATGAGGCCTGTCAGACCCAAGCCGACGAGACCGCAGAGGAACAGGTTCCAGCCGGAGATCGTCTGACCGGCAGCGGTGCCGACGTCTCCGAAGCCACCGAGCACATATTCGGTCGCTGCCCAGAGCCCGATGATCGACAAAACTGCCGAGGCAATCACGCCGCGATAGAGGGCACCCATGATTGAGCCATTGGTGCCGAGCTTCACGAAGTAGGTACCGATGATCGAGGTCACGATGCAGGCCGCGCAAATAGCGAGCGGGTAAAGCATCAGCACCGCGAGGTTCTGCTGGCCAGCAAAGAAGATGGCAGCCAAAACCATCGTGGCGACGACGGTCACGGCGTAGGTCTCGAAGAGATCCGCCGCCATGCCGGCGCAGTCACCCACGTTGTCACCGACGTTGTCGGCAATGGTTGCGGGATTGCGCGGGTCGTCTTCGGGAATACCGGCTTCAACCTTGCCGACGAGATCGCCGCCGACGTCAGCGCCTTTCGTAAAGATGCCGCCGCCGAGACGGGCGAAGATCGAAATGAGCGATGCGCCGAAGCCCAGCGAGACGAGCGCGTCGACGACATCGCGGCTACCCGGCTCCTTGCCGAGACCGGCGGTCAGGAACGCGTAGTACACGGCGACGCCGAGCAGTGCCAAGCCGGCGACCAACATGCCGGTAATCGCACCGGCCTTGAAAGCGATGTCGAGGCCCTTGGCGAGCGACACGGTCGCCGCCTGAGCGGTTCGAACGTTGGCCCGCACCGACACGTTCATGCCGATGAAGCCCGCAAGGCCCGACAGGACCGCGCCAATCAAAAATCCAAATGCCTGAAGCGGCCCGAGAAGCAGCCACGCCAATACGAAGATGACCACGCCGACGATGCCAATCGTGCGGTACTGTCTGTTGAGATAGGCTTGCGCACCTTCGCGCACGGCTGCTGCGATTTCCTGCATCCGGGCGTTGCCCTGGTCGGCGCCCATCACAGCCCTGGACGTTACGAATGCGTAGAGGATCGACAACGCCCCGCAGGCGATGATCCCCCAAAGTATATTGCTCATTGAGTGGTCCCTTTTAGCACGCTTCCATCGAGGCCCGTTGATCGGACCTGTATTCCAGGTGCTTTCAGGCGCCGCCGAAACAGCTATCCCGCCCCCGGCATTTCTCGCTCTCTCACATTGCGTTGTCGGCTGAGAGTCGGGGCGGACCATGCCAAAAGTGTCGCAGTGTTGCAACTCGGGCAGTTGGAGAATACGCGTAAAAAAAAAGCGACCCGGCGGACGAACCGCGCGGATCGCTCAAAAGCCGCCTTCCGGCCTCGGGCTATCGGGCGTTAGCGGCGATGATGGCCTCCGTGCCCACGGTGGCCCCAGCCGCGATGATGGCCCCAACCCCGGTGGCCATGATGGCGCCAGCCACGATGACCCCAGCCGCGATGGTGCCAGCGGCGATGCCCCCAGCCGTAGCGATAGTACGGACGACCATAATAGGAGTCGCCGTAGTAGTAGCGATGTCGAGGATAGTAGCCGTAATAGTAAGGCCAGCCGATGCCGTAGTAGAGCCCGCCGCCCCACCCGCGGCGATGACCCCACCCGCGATGGCCCCAACCGCCGTGCCAGCCGCGGTGCCCCCATCCACCATGGCCACCATGCCAACCATGGCCACCATGCCAACGGGCCTCAGTCACGAGGCCCGCAGATTTCTCCACTTGCATTGCAGTCAGACCGGCTGCCGCGTTAGCGGAAGCTGGGAGTGTTCCCGCGAAAAGGAGTCCGGCGAGAACGGACATCGAGATTACGAGCTTTCGCATTGGTCTCTCCACAGGGGCATTCGCCCTCGGACGTTTTTTTCCGGGCGCGAGCCCGGCGCACTTTAACGCACGTCATCGCGAAACGGGTCCCCTGACGTGTGATGTACATCAGTGTACCTTCTTCGCATCAGTGAGCTTGATTCCGGTCGCAGCTGAACGACTATCACTCTCGCCCATCACCCCGGAGTGTCCCTATCCGGTGACCAGGCGAGTTGCTGTCAGCCGGAATTCGCCATGATAGGTAAGCGGACAAGTTCGACCATCACCGGAGTCCAGCGTGACCATCGAAGAGAGCTTTCGTAGCGCGGCGGGCCAAGAGCTTATTGGAAGAGTTGCCGACGCATTCTCTGTCGACGAGCAAAGCGCCCGCAGTGCAGTCCATGCGCTCAGTGATGAATTAGCGGCGCGCATCCAACGCGCGATGCTATCGCGCGGCGGAGTTGCGGACGTGATCTCTCTCGTGACGGCGCCGGGAGCGTCCCGGGCGCTATCAAATCCCGACAGCCTCTCCTCGCCTGAGATCACTGCGAACGGCGATCAGATCCTCGCTGTGCTGATCGGCAACAAGCATGTGAGCCGCAAAATTGCGGCGCGAGCGGCATCCAGAAGCGGCATCGATGCTGCGACCGTTCAAAAGATGCTGCCCGTCGTTGCGACTTTGTTGATCGGCGAACTGCAAAGACAATCGGCTCCGGCGATCGCCAAGGTCGCGAGCCGCATTCCGGCGTTTTCGGGCGCTGGCGGCAGTCCGTTGCCGATGCCGGGCGATACGTTTCCGCCAACTGGGCGAGACGATTATTCGACGCCCGACGATCGGCCGGCGATCGGCGCGCCGGCCCGTCCGGCCGGCATTCCAAAAGGGCCCATCGACCCCGGCAATCCTTTGCCCATCCCTGGCGACAACATCCCCGGCGTCGGACGCAGAAACCGCTATCCGGGGCCAGCGTCCGAGCCGGAGGACAATCCCTACAGCCGGCTTCCCGATATTGTCCGCCGTGGCGGTGAGCAGGTTCCGGGACCGGACGGCGGCTCACTGGAAAACGTCATCCGGTCGATCCTCGGAAATCTCCTCGGCTCGAACAGCGGCGTCGTCGGCACGATGATAAAGCTGTTCCTGATCCGCTGGATCGCTTCGATCGTGCGCCGGGTGCTGTCGCAAGTGCTGATCCGCCGCTAGCGGTGTGACCGGGTTCGCTCGCTTGAGCCCAAAGAAAAAGGCCGGCTCGAAAGCGCGGCCTTCTCAGATTCCAAAGACAACAAGCCGTAAGCGGCAGGTCTCGTTAGCGGCAGGGTCGTTTTAGCGGCAGGGTCTGGCGCTGATATCGCAGCTCCACGAGCCGCCGATGCCGGCTTGCGAGCATTTCGCGCTCTTCTCCACTGCACGGCTCCAACGCGCCCAGTCCGAGCCATATTCGAAATCGGTGAAATCGGCCCAGGACTTAATTCCGGCAGCAAGAGCCGACTTCTTCGACGACAGCCCCGCACTCGATCCATAATGATAATGGTCGACGAAGCAGGTGCGGCCACCCTCGCGCCGCTGTTCGTGAATTCCTGCTACACCCGTATCGTCAGCGAGCGCAGGGGCGGCGCAGGCAAAGAGCGCGGCCACGGCGAGTGCCGGCCTCATCCATCCGAAGCGAATCATTTTTTACCGTCTCCGAAGACAATCGAGGGCCAGATCCCCCCATCGCGTATTTCGCAGATTCAGCGATGCTCTCGTTAGCTTTTCGAACGGCGGTGAAAGAATTTCCACGTGCGAGGCAATCGGGGCACAGATTGTTGCCGAAGCGCAAAGTCTTCAATTGCGCTTCGGCAAATGCGAGCCTTCCTGCACTTTGGACGTCGGCGTCCTACTTGACCGCGACGACCGAGATCTCGACGAGCATTCTCGGATCGATGACCTTGGCTTCGACGCACGCGCGGGCGGGTGCGCCCTTGCCATCAAGCCAAACGCCCCATGCTTTGTTCATTCCATCGCGGTGGCGGATATCGTTGAGCCAGACGGTTGCCTGGACGACTTTCGACTTGTCGGTACCGGCGAGCGCCAGCAGGCGATCGATCTCGGTCAGCACTTCGGCGGTCTGACCTTCGACGTCCTTGGAAAGGTCTGTCGGGATAACCCCTGCGGTAAATACGAAGCCGTTCGCCTCCGTGACCTTCGAATAGACGGGTGATGTTTCATAGCGGGTGACGGTCACTTGAGGTCTCCATTCCGGTTTTGCTATTTCGCGTTCTGCGGCCGCCTCATAGCAGGTGACCGGGCGCGCCTGAAGCCTCAAAGAAGCGGTGGGTCCTCGTGCCGCTCACCATCGACGACAAGACCCTTGAGGGCGGCCGTTCCGTCGGCGGCAACCGCTACGACCGCCTCGATCTTGTGGGAGCGGACCTTGTCTTCCAAAGCGCGGCCGGTGCCCTCCGGAACGAAGTAGTTTTCAATGCCGTAGCGCACTTGGATGGTCATTTCCGGGTCGTTGCCGGCATTCCAGACGTACTTTACGCGGCCCTTGAGGACGATCTCATCCGGTGCAACCTCAGATGGATATCGACTGCCGACGTGCATCACCGTCCAATCGCTTCCGGGCGCCCCCTTCAGGGTGACGTAAGCTGTCGAACCTCGCGAGACGCCGTTGAAATCCGGATCTGTTTCGGTCGATGACTTCTTGAGCGTATTGATGTCGTAGCCAAGCGTCACGTAATCGCCGCGGAATATGTCGCGCGGATCGAGCGGCTTCACCGCGAGCGTAATTTCGCGTCCCGTCTTCAGAAGCCGGTCACGCGCGTAGACCATGTCGAAGAGCGCCGCCGACTGGGCCAACGCCACTGCGCCCAGCAGCGGCCAGATCAATGTCCGCTTGGTGATCATACGAGACCTCCTGCTCCGCTCGCGGCTCGTTGCGCCAATCGCAAAGCCGCGTAGGCCAGAAGCGAGACGATGATCGCTGCGACCAAGAAGAACAGAGACGTTCCGAGGATGGTGCCCACCGTGACGCTGTAGAGCGCGAGTATCTCGGCCGAGAAGCTCAAATAGCCAACCCAAAGCGCGCCCCGGTTCCCCGTCGATAAGGCGTAGGCGATGGCTCCGAGGATCAAAACGAGCGACATCGCGGCGAGGACGATGAGCGTACCCATCCGCGGGACATCCAAAAATTGCAGTGCAAACAGGCCCGAGAATGCGACGGCTAGGGCGTACGTAAAAAGCGGAGCCGCGATATGATCGTTGGCGGCATCAAGGTCCGGCTGCAGTTTTTCCGCCGCGATCGCGGCGACGGCGGCGAGAATTCCGATCATGGCGACGAGACCATGCTGGTGCCCTCCGTCCAATTGATATCCGAGCGAGACCACGAACCCCGACAATGCCAGGGCCGAGAGATGCAGGCCGGGGCGCCAGCGCTGCCAGATGAAGGCGGCTGTGACGAGCGCCCAGCCAATAAGAAACGGCCAGTGGACATCGCTGCGTTCCGAGGTTTCCAGGAACGACCAAACGCAGACGAGGATCATCGCGAAAGCGAGCGCCGGGTTCGACCGCAGCACTGCTCCGGCAAGGAGCGTCCCGACCCACCACATCAGGACGCCGTCCGATGGATTGCCGCCGATGTTGTACATCTGGCTGATCAGCATGATGCTGGCGCCGAACATTCCGCAAGCGAACAGCACCGCCGCATCGGCGAGCAGTGTTTGACCGCGCGTTGCGAGCCAGCCGGCCGCTCCGTAACCCGACCAAACGCAGGCGAGCAGCAGGGCAAGGCGGCCCAATCGCGGCATGTCTTCCCAGTGCGCGGCGACGAATGAAATCGCGGCGAACCCGAACAGGATGCTCGCGAGAATTCCGAGCGCCGGCGCAAGGCCGAATTCGCGTCCGCTGCTGTCGACGTCGGCGGCAATCGCTGCCCGCCCTTCGGCGCTGACCCAGCCGTTCGATTGCCAGCGCTCGAGGTCGCGCTTGATGCGTCTTTTATAGGGGGACCACATGTCGCGGCTTCACCGCCTGAATCGTTGCTTTTTCTATCATGATGGCAGACCACGACGGCGGGGCCTTGGCTAGACCGAGGCAATGGTGTGATGCCGGTAAACTCCACCCTCTCCGGCCATTTATCCTCATTTCTCCCCTCCGAATTTGTCACAGCCGGCCGGGTCCCACCGGTTCTTGACGGCTGGCCGCTTCTCGATCACTCTAGTTGCGAATGATTGTCATTTGCGAAAAGTGATCCATGGACGCTCGTACGGAAATTGCTTCTCCTCCAACTGAGACTGCCGAGCAGGCTGGCGGAAGCTGGCGGAAGCCCATTTCGGAACGTTCTCTGAGCGACGTTTTCCGCACCGTGAAGGTCGCGGGGCATGCGAGTTCATGGCGGCGTCTCGCTGCGTTTTTCGGCCCCGGCTATCTGGTGGCTGTCGGCTACATGGACCCGGGCAACTGGGCGACGTCGATCGCGGGAGGATCGAAATTCGGCTACGCGCTGCTGTTCGTCGCGCTTCTCTCGAACATCATGGCGATCATCCTGCAATCGCTGTGCGCGCGCCTCGCCATCGGATCGGGGCGCGATCTCGCGCAGGCGTGCCGTGATGGTTATCCTCAATGGGCTTCCTTGCCGTTATGGCTCCTCGCTGAACTTGCGATCATCGCGACCGACGTTGCCGAAGTGATCGGCACGGCCATCGGCCTCAATCTTCTCTTCGGCATCCCGCTCGAGATCGGCGTTCTGCTGACCGCGCTCGACGTGTTCGTCGTTCTGCTTTTGCAGCGGGCGGGCTTCAGGTACCTCGAAGCCTTCATCATCACGATGCTCATCGTCATCGCGATTTGCTTCGGCGTTCAGATCGCGCTTGCGGACCCGGAATGGGGCGCCGTCATTCGTGGCTTCGCGCCGACGACGGAGCTCGTGCGAAATCCCGAAATGCTCTATCTGGCGCTCGGGATCATCGGTGCGACCGTGATGCCGCATAATCTCTATCTGCATTCGGCAATCGTGCAGACGCGCGCGTTCGGCACATCGAGCGACGAGAAGCGCGAGGCGCTGAAATTCGCGACGATCGACTCGACGGTCGCACTGTGCTTGGCGCTGCTCGTCAATGCGTCGATACTCATCCTCGCCGCCGCCACGTTCTACAAATCCGGAAACACCGACGTCGTGGAACTCGGCCAAGCGCAATCGTTACTGCATCCGCTTCTCGGGTCGGCCATCGCGCCGACGCTTTTCGGCATCGCGCTCTTGTGCTGCGGCTTGAACTCGACCGTTACGGCGACGCTCGCGGGCCAGACCGTTATGGAGGGCTTCCTGCAAATCGGGCTGGCGCCTTGGCTGCGGCGGCTCATCACGCGTTCCGTCGCGCTCATACCGGCGGCCGGCGTAACCCTTCTCTATGGTGAAGCGGAAACGGCCAAACTGTTGATCCTGTCGCAAGTGGTGCTTAGCTTGCAGCTTCCTTTCGCGATCGTGCCGCTCGTGCAGTTCACGGCGAGCCGCAAGAAGCTCGGCGATCTCGTGTCGCCCCGCTGGCTGACCGTCGTGGCAGCCGTCGTCGCGCTCACCATCATCGCGCTGAACGTGAAGCTGACGTGGGACTATTTCACGGGCTAGCGACGGCGGCTGCGAACGGCCTCTACTTCTGCGCGACCGGAAGGCTCCCGAGGTCTTCGATGTACCATTTCTCGACCTCGACGACTGCCGGGTTCACGCCGTTGGCGTAGATCCAGCTATCGATGGCCCAGCGCTGGCCGTTCGTATTTTCCTTCAGCACCGCGGTCCAATGCGTCCAGCCGGAGACGCCTTTCCAGAGCTGATCTTTCGAGAACGGCGTGCCGACGGTGTGATATTTGAGAAGACCATTGTTCTCCATGACGAGCATATAGCTCGTCGTGTTCGTCGATTCATCGACGCAGTCCATTTGGCTCGGATCGCCCGACGCCGCGAAGTCCATGCCGGCGCGGTCCGTCGACGTGCCGATCGCGGCGCCGACGCGCGTTTCGATCCAGCCGATCGAATAGGCGACCGCGCGGCGCTCTTCCTCCGCCGTATCGGCTTTCTTGATTTTCTTGAAAATTGCTCGAAGCTCGTCGATGTCGGCGTCGGTGAAGCGGAACTTCGTCATCATCTTGCACGTGTAGGCGTGACAGACGGTAACCGTGTTCTTGTTGGGCGGATCGACCTGGAAATCCTGATAATGGCCTTCGACAGGGCCCAAACGGTCATGCGTACATCCCGCGATCGCTAGCGAAAGCAGCGCAGACCACACAACACGTTGCAAGCCCATGCCGCCCCGCTTAAGTAACTGCGACAGGCCGCTCTGGTGCTTCCTGCGCAACGTCGCTTAGCACTCGGCCGATTCGCTTCAAAATGACTCAATGGAACTTCGTTCCTCCGCTGTGGAGCCGCTGTGCATATCGCTAAATCATCCTCCGTCCACGTCATTGGTGCAGGGCTCGCAGGCTCAGAAGCAGCACATCAGATCGCGGCTTCGGGTACGCCCGTCGTGCTGCACGAGATGCGGCCGGTGCGCTCGACTGAAGCTCACAAGACTGACGGCTTTGCCGAACTCGTCTGCTCGAATTCATTTCGTTCCGACGATTGGGAGAACAACGCGGTCGGCCTTCTGCATGAGGAACTTCGCCGCGCCGGGTCGCTCATCATGGCGGCTGCCGATGAGCACAAGCTCCCCGCGGGCGGCGCTCTCGCCGTCGATCGCGATGCGTTCTCGGCGGAAGTGACTGCACGGATTTCCGCAAACCCACTGATCACGATCGTGCGCGGCGAACTCGACGGCCTCCCACCTGATGATTGGAGCAACGTGATCGTCGCCACGGGACCGCTGACGTCTCCGGCGTTGAGCGGTGCGCTCGCGACGCTGACCGGAGAAGATTCCCTCGCGTTCTTCGACGCGATTGCGCCCGTCATTCATCGCGATTCAATTGATACGTCGATCGCATGGTTTCAGTCGCGTTACGACAAAGCCGGTCCTGCCGGAACGGGCGCGGACTATCTCAACTGTCCGATGTCGAAAGACGAATATGAGGCGTTCGTCGATGCGCTTCTCGCCGGCGAGAAGACATCCTTCAAGGAATGGGAAGCGTCCACGCCCTACTTCGATGGTTGCCTGCCGGTCGAGGTGATGGCGGAGCGCGGCCGCGAAACGCTTCGATTTGGGCCGATGAAGCCGGTTGGCCTCGATGATCCGCGTACGGGACGTTGGCCGTATGCGGTCGTTCAGCTTCGCCAGGACAACGCGCTCGGGACCCTGTGGAACATGGTCGGCTTCCAGACGAAGCTGAAGCATGCCGAACAGGTGCGCATTTTCCGGATGATCCCGGGTTTAGAGAACGCGGAATTCGCGCGTCTTGGCGGCCTCCATCGCAACACGTATCTCAATTCGCCGAAACTCTTGGATCGCTCCCTGCGGCTCAAGGCAATGCCGCGGCTGCGTTTCGCGGGACAGATTACGGGCGTCGAAGGCTATATCGAGAGCGCCGCCATCGGCTTGCTCGCCGGGCGTTTCGCTGCAGCGGATGCGATGGGTCTCACCTCTGATGCGCCGCCTGCCACGACAGCACTCGGCGCCCTGCTCGATCACATAACGGGCGGCCATCTCGTCAGCGACGACACCGAGCGCGGCTCGGCTCGCTCATTCCAGCCGATGAACATCAACTACGGTCTGCTTCCGGATCTCGATGCCAATCCGACCCACGATCAGAGCGGCAAGAAGCTCAAAGGCCCGGAGCGCGGGCGCGAAAAGAAGCGGGCGATGTCACGTCGCGCAATTGCCGATCTCGCCGGTTGGCTCGGCGAGACCACGCCCGTGAAGCAATCAGCTTAAGACGGCTGGCTAGGGCGTCGCGTTCGTCGTTCCACCGGAAGCCGGAGCGAAACGTTGCGGCGTGAACTGCTCCTGAGCAGGAGGTGGTGACGCTGGCGGCGGCGCTGGTTCTGTCGACGTCTGCGTCTGCTGTGGTTCCCGGTTGAGCGGGCGGATTTCTATAGGTGTCGCTGAAGGCTCGACAGGTGGAGATGGCGACGGAACGACGGCCGTCTCGGTCGGAGGTGGTCCGACCACCGCTTCCGGCGGCTGCTCATCGGAAGGTACACCGGACGTAACTCCGACCGTCGCGCCGGACTCCGTCCCGTCGTCATTCGTCATCGGCGTAACCGCGGCCGGCACGGCGGCGGCGGGGGAAGCGTTCGCTGCGGGCAATGCACCGGTTGCACCTTTTTCGCCAGCCGACTTTGAAAGCACCGAATTGATGTCTGGAATTTGCGCATTGGGCTCGTCGGCTACGGGTGCCGGCACATCCTCAGCAGAAGGCACCGTGTAGCCCGTGGGATCGGCGTCGGGGCCCGCACCATATTTAGCCAGAACCGACCGTGCCTTATCGACGACGGCATCGGCGATGGCCGCTTGGCCTTCCGCCGTCGGATGGAACGCGCCGGAGTACGTCGACGCCAAGATGAGCTGGAACGGCGCAAAGGGCTCGATGCGCAGAACCTTCGTCAACAACCCGGCCTCGACGTGGAAGTTGCCCGTCATGAAGGCATCGTTCGGCGTTCTGAACCATCGCTGACGCGCTGCGTAGGCCCGATAATCGGCGGGGTTATAAGGCGTCCATATTCCATCGATCTTGCGCGGAAGCCGGAGATCATCGACCTCGCTCACGCCTTCGACGCTCAGGCCCGCGCATATTCCGCGTCCGATGAAGGCACGCCTGTGCGTTTCAACGAACGTCCAGCCGAATTCGTAAGAGGTATCGCGCATCAGACGATGCAGCTTGTCGGCGAACCAAGTGCCGAGCTTCAGCTTGGTCCGGTCCAACTGAAAGTCGGGCACGACTTCCATGCCGGAGTTGCCGTCGCCGCACATCTGGCTGCCGTCGCCTTCGAGGGCGAGACCCGGATAGGCGACGAGCAAAATGCGATCGCTTTCCTGCCAGGGCACGTAGAGGATGCTGTGAATGGCGCGGTTCAGCGACTTATAGCGTGCGCCCAACGTCGCAAGTTCGGCGGAGGCTTCGGCCTCGCCGTGGACCTGACCCAACCAGCCGCCAAGTTCACGCAACAGGGATACATTCGAGAGTACCGCATTCGCCAGAAGCCGCGAGAAGCCGATGTCGTTACCGCCAATGGAGAGCAGCACGAGGTCGATCTTGCGTGCATCATCCTGCGGACACTTACGAAGGACGATGTTTTGCAGCTGGGGTATTTGGCCATTCATGTGAAAGGCCTCGGGCAGATCGAGCGGCTGCGTTTTATTGTTTCCGCATTGCGCTTCGGCGACTGCCGAGATTTGTGAAAGGCGCGGCGGGTTCGGAACCCATTCGTTGCCTTTGTACCGGAGAAAAAGTCCGTCGGTGATCTCGGCGCCTGCGCATGAGACGCCGACATATGTGACGGCGCGGTGCGGGTCTTCGACGGCGAGTTGCAATGCTGCGCGCAATTGTTCGGAATAGAGCGAACGATGGCAGGCCTGATCGAGCCAGCGCGCATTCTCCTTGATGAAGGTTTTATCGCCGAGATCCCGCCACGGCCCGATGCGCGCGGGATATCCGGTGAGACCGCTGTAGAGTCCGATGGTGCTGTAGTCGGACGTCCGCTCGCGCGAAAAACGGACGGCCCGGTCGGGGTTGCCCTCGCCCGACGCAAAGCTGTCTCCCATTCCCGCGATCAGGACGTCGCGAACCTTGATCAGGGACTTGGAAACTTCCCGGCCGCCGATTTGGACGGTGACCATCGCTCCGCCCGGATAGGGCACGACGAAGCGCGCCGACTCGCTGCACGGTTGCGTGATCGCGTCGCCGCGCGGATTCTTGGAATCGCCGCGCGGCGCGGTGAGCCACGTGCACGTTAGCGTCGACGCATCGTCCACGCCCGTGACCTCAACGATGACGGCGTGGTTCGAGGGGTTGATGTAGTCATCGTAGGCGTCGCACTTGAAGCGGTTGTTGTTCCAGCACGTCTTGCGGAACATGGATGCGGCCCATCCGTCGCGGTCGCCGCTCTGGAGCGCGTGCTCTGCGGATAATACCGGCGTCGCCCGTTGCGTCGGCCCGAGCGCCCGATACGTTGCGCGGTGCGCTTCAGTATCGTGAGGGTCGATGAAGAAGCGGAACGGGTTTTCGAGCTTCCAGGTGATGACAGGCGAAGCGGCCTCAGCGCGGTTCGGCGCGATCAAGCTCATCGCGACGAAGGCAAGCGAAAGGAACAGCGCCCCCGTGCGTGACCAGGCTTTGCGGCTGGCTCGCGGAACAACCTCCGCCGCGCGCAAACGTACGCCTTTCAGCCCCCGTTTTGAATTTGATGTCATCTGCCCTCTTCGCCTGGTCGTCAGACGCGACCTGACCAATGCGCGCGTGCAATACGCCACAATCGAGCGATAGGCGCGATTTCCAATATGTCGCGCGCCGGCTCGTGCCGAGGGTTCTGCAAAGCGCGAAAATAGGGCTCCACGAGGGCAAGCGGCAACAAAGGCGTTGTGAAGGTTGCCGGTTTGCCCCTGAGATGACGCCGCAGCTCGGCAAGAGCGCTGCGTCCTTCACTCGCGAGCCACGCCGTTTGCGGGCGCCAATCTTCCGCTTCGTCCGCCGCAAACGGGTTCGGAGACCTCGCCTTCGGCAGCAGCGCGCGCCCTCGCATCAGAGCATATGGCAGCTCGATGCCGATGCGGGCGAAGCCCGATGCCCGGGCTGCCGCGTCGATGATGGGCTCGTCCAATTCGAGACCCAGGATGGCGCCTGCGAATGCGAACGGCGTGCCGTCGATGATGCGCAATGTTTTGCCGAGTTCCGCGTCATCGGCCGGCGGCTCGCCATAGAGAGCGTGTGCGTGGGCTGCGAGATAATCTTCGATGACGCCGAGAGAGAGCGCGCGGCGCCGGATGACTTCTGCAAAAGCATCGAGCGTCGGGTTGCCGGAGCGGCCGCTTTCGCCTCGGCTCAAAAATGCGTCCCGCCACCATGCAACTCGGATTTCGCCGAGAGCCGCCTCGCTGACTTGGCGCGATATCCGCTCGATTTCGCCGGTGAATGCCGCGAGCGCGATGAGATCCGCGCGCGCCTCGACGGGCGCGAAGAGCGCGGCGTAGTAGCGATCCGGCGCTGAGGCGCGAGCGGCCAATCGTACCGCATCGTAATCGATCGCTCGCGTGTCGGAGTTGCTCACACGTCACTCGTGGATTGAAGTCGGTTCCTCGCAGACGGTCACGGCACCGCGATCAGCGCCGCTGCGATCGTTCGCTTTTCTGCAATCAGGATGTTGTACGTGCGCGCCGCGGCTCCTGTCGACATCGGTTCGAGGCCGATGCCGGCTTTCGCGAATGCGGAATAGACTTCGGGTGACGGCCAGAGTTGCTTCTCGCCTGTGCCGAGCAGAACCGTGATCGGTGGATCGAGGCGGCTCAGAAGAAAGTCGATGTCCTTGGCATCGAGTTCTTCGGAGTTGGTTGCGCCCCACGCGTAGACGCCGCTCGGCAGACAGATGATCGAGCCGCGATGGCTCATCTCCGCGAAACGGAAGCCGCCGTTGCCGTAGGCCGTGATCGCCGTTTCATAGGGATAGCGGGCGACCTCGGGCGTCATTACGGCGGCGTTCCTACTTCGCGCCGGGCATCACGCCTTGGCGCGGCTCGTCTTGGTGGCGGCAACGGCTTTCGCCGCCGTATCGCTCCAATCGCGCTTGACGCCGAGGTAGCCCAGCAGCGGGGCTGCGATGAAGACCGACGAGTAGGTGCCGATCACAACACCCAAGAGCATCGCGAGGTTGAAGCTGCGGATGACTTCGCCGCCGAAAATATAGAGCGAGACGAGAACAGCGATCGCCGTCACGCCGGTCAAGATCGTGCGCGACAGCGTCTCGTTGATCGACAAGTTCAGGAGCTGGTTGAGTTCCATTTTCTTGAACTTGCGCAAGTTCTCGCGAATTCGGTCCGACACGACGACGGTGTCGTTGACCGAATATCCGAGAATGGTCAGCAACGCGGCGACGGTCGAGAGATCGAATTCAAGCTGGAAAAAAGCGAAGATGCCGGCGGTCAACAGGACGTCGTGACTCAACGCCACGACGGCGCCCAAAGCAAACTGCCATTCGAAGCGGAACCAGACATAGGCCACGATCGCCAAAATACCGGCGGCGACAGCAATAAAGCCGGTCATGCGCAATTCGCTCGACACGGCAGGGCCGACCACCTCGACGCGACGCTGAACATAGTCAGCGCTGGTCGCATCAATCACCTTCTGAACGGCGGGTTGCTGAGCGGTTTCGCCGCCGGGCTGCTCCTCGAGCCGCACGAGCACGTCGTTCGGCGTGCCGAACTCCTGAATCTGGACGTTGCCGAACCCCAGACCGTTGAGCTTTTCGCGCAGCGCCGAGATGTCCGCATTGCCGCTCTTCGTCTGCAGTTCGATCAGCGAGCCGCCCTTGAAGTCGACGCCGTAGTTCAGACCGTAGGTCATGCAGAGGACGATGGATCCCAGCATCGCGATAATGGATGCAGCGAGCGCCGGCCCTTTGAACTTCATGAAGGGCAAGTTCAAGTCGTGCGGGAAGAAGTCGAACCCCTTGAAGACCGGAATGTATTTCATCAACACGGAAGTGGTCTCCTAGACCGGCACGGTTTGGATACGGCCCTTCGGCTGAGCCTTGAGCCAGAACGAGATGAGCAGCCTGACGACCGTCACGGATGCGAAGATCGACGTCAGAATGCCGATCGTCAGCGTCACGGCGAAGCCGCGGATCGGACCGGAGCCCAGCCAGAACATGATGAGCGCGCAGGCCAGCGTCGTCAGCTGACTGTCGGCGATCGTTATGAATGCGCGCTGGAACCCTTGGTCGATGGCGGAAATGGCCGTTTTGCCCGCCCGCAATTCTTCACGAATGCGCTCGTAGATCAGCACGTTCGCGTCGACGGCCATCGCGACACCCAGGACCAAGCCCGCGATGCCCGGCAGCGTCAATGTCGTGCCGATGAGCGTCATGAGGGCGAGCGTCAAGATCAAGTGAACGATGAGGCCGACGCACGCGAAGATCCCGAACGTGCCATAAGCGAGGATTGTCAGCATGACGACCGCGATGCCGCCGATGATGCCGGCGCGCTTGCCGTCGGCAATCGAGTCGGCGCCGAGTGACGGACCGACTGTTCGCTCTTCGACGATCGTCAGCTTCGTCGGCAGCGAGCCGGACCGCAGCTGGACGGCAAGCCTGTTTGAGCTGTCGACGTCGAAGCTGCCGGAAATCTGGCCGGAACCTCCGAGGATCGGTTCACGGATAACCGGCGCCGAAAGCACCTTGTTATCGAGCACGATCGCAAAAGGCTTGCCGACGTTATCTTTGGTGAAGTTGCCGAACTTGCGCGCGCCACTTTGATTGAAGCGGAAGTTGATCACCGCCTCGCTCGTGCGGCTGTCAAAGCCCGGCTGCGCGTCGGCGAGGTCGTCGCCCTGCACGACCGGCTGCTCACGCAGCAGGTACTCCGACGGTCCCTCGCTCTTGTCGCCCGGATAGATCTTGTAACCCGCGGGAATGCTCGTCTGCTTGGCCTCTTCGGCACTGAGCGAGGGATGCACTTCGTGGAACGTCAGCTTGGCGGTTTCGCCGATGAGCGCCTTCAGCTCCTTGGTGTCTTTCAGGCCAGGGAACTGGATCAGGATGCGGTCGGTGCCCTGGCGCACGATCGTCGATTCCGACGTGCCCAAATTATTGACGCGGCGGTTGATCGTTTCGATGGAGGCGGCCGCAGCATTGGAAATACGCGCGCGGAGACCCGCCTCAGTCGGCTTCACGATCACCGTGCCGGGGTCCGTTCCGGCCGAGACATCAACGTCATAGCCGCCGGTGCCGAGCACGGCGCTGCCGAGGGCCTGCCTGACCTTATCCAGTTGCTTTATCGCCGCGTCGCGCTCTTCGGGCTTTGCGAGCTTGACGACAAGTTGCGAGCCCTGGACGCCGATCCCGGTGAACCCGATTTTCGCATCGCGGAGAATCTTGCGCGATTCATCGCGCAGGTTGTTCATCCAATCCTTCTTGATCTCGTCCTGGTCCATGGCGAGCAGAAGATGCGCGCCGCCCTGGAGGTCGAGACCCAGAGGCAGCTGTTTCTTCGGCATGAACGACGGCCACGACGCAACCGTCTCCTTCGAGAAGAAGTTCGGCATCGCGACCACGAAACCTGTGAGGCAGGTCAGCAGGATCAGAATGATTTTCGTGCGTGTGAATTGCAGCATCGGAATAGGGTCTCAGGCGTTAGGAGATGCGCGGATCAAAACTTGCGCATCTGGCGCAGCTACGTTCTCGCACGCGGGCGACGGTCAATCACGTTGCGTCTTTGACAGGTTCGCCCTTGGTGCGCACTTCCAAAAGGGTGCCCTTCACGATGCGGACCTTCAGATTGTCGGCAAGCTCGACCTCGATTTCGTCGCTCGTGTCGGAAGCCTTCGTGACCTTCCCAAGCATGCCTCCGGCCGTGACGACCGTGTCGCCGCGGCGGACGGCGTTCAAGCGCTCCCGGAGCTGCTTCGCGCGCTGCGATTGCGGACGGATCAGCAGGAAATAGAAGATCGCCAGCATCGCCAGCATCGGAATCAGAAGGCCGCCCAGTGGGTCCATCGGGCTGGCGGCGGCGGTCTGCGCGAAGGCGGAAGTTGTAAACATTGAGAAGGATAGTCCTCTGGATGCGATTGAAATAAGCACTACCGCCCCGGATCCCAATGGGCCGGAGGGATGAGCCCCTCAAATTCGGGCGGACTATAGTGGTCCGAAGCCCTTTTGCAACCTCGCATAGGGTTGTGAAAGACCGTTGGCACTGACTTCCGCAGCGATTAAACACGCTTTTCCCGGCTTATAACCGGCCGGGCTTTTAGCCCCCTGGAAAATCATTAATGACAGACGCTGATGCCTATCGCCCGCTGCTGGAGCGGATCGCAGACGCTCTCGAGCGCTTGAGCCCTTCCCAGCTCCGGACCGCCGACTTCACCGCAGCCGATGCGTTCGTGTGGCAAGCCGATACGGCGGCCTTCGAGCCGGTTCACGAGGTCAGCCGCGTCCCGTTGGCCCTTCTCAAGGGCATCGACAGAACCGCGGGCATTCTGCTCGACAACACGCGGCGGTTCGCCGCCGGACTTGCCGCCAATAATGCGCTTCTCTGGGGCGCCCGCGGCATGGGCAAGTCGAGCCTCGTGAAAGCTGCGCACGCCGACGCACTCGGCACGAACGGCGGCCTGAAGCTCATCGAGATCCACCGCGAGGATATCGGCTCGCTGCCCAAGTGCCTCGCCATGCTCAAAGCCGCACCGTTTCGATTCATCGTCTTCTGCGACGACCTTTCCTTCGATCATGACGATACGAGCTACAAATCGCTCAAGGCCGTTCTCGACGGCGGGATCGAGGGCCGCCCGAAGAACGTGATCTTTTACGCGACATCCAACCGCCGTCACCTCATGCCGCGCGACATGATCGACAACGAGCGGGCGACGGCGATCAATCCCGGCGAAGCGACGGAAGAGAAAGTTTCGCTCTCGGATCGATTCGGACTCTGGCTCGGCTTTCACAACGCGAGCCAGGACGACTATCTCGCGATGGTTCGAGCCTATGTCGATCACTTCGGCATCGAGGTCGCGGATGTCGAATTGCAGCGGGACGCACTCGAATGGGCAACGACGCGCGGCGCCCGCTCGGGCCGTGTCGCGTGGCAATACGTGCAGGATCTCGCGGGGCGGACGAAGACTTCGATGGATAGGGTTTAGGAGCTTTCGTCATCCTGGAACGCGTGAGCGCTGCGATGCGCGTTCGGGGATCCAGCGTAAAGGCGGTCGAAGACACTATATTTTAGAGCCTCCGGCGATTCTTGCGCTGGATCCCCGGCCATCGACGCGCCGAAGGCGCGCTCGGCCGAGGATGACGACGTAGGTCCGCGCTTGGCGGCCGGCTCGCGTAACGCGTGTCGCCAAGCGCCAAACAAAAAGAGAGCCGGATCGTTTCGATCCGGCCCCCAGTTTTCCCTCAGTGCCAGCGCGTTTTCCCCCGCGCTAGATGAAAGCGTCAGAGCTTCTCGAGATACGGCATCGGATCGACCGGTTTCGAGCCTTGACGCAATTCGAAGTGGACTTGCGGCTGATCAACTGAGCCGGTTTTGCCTGCCTTCGCGATGACCTGTCCGCGCTTGATCTTGTCGCCGCGCTTCACGAGCAGTTCGTCGTTGTGTGCGTAGGCAGTGACCCAGCCGTTGTCGTGGCGAAGCAGCACGAGGTTGCCATAGCCTTTGAGCTCGCTGCCTGCGTAGGCAACGATGCCTGACTCTGCGGCGTGGACTTCCGTTCCGAGCGGCACCTGCAGATTGATGCCGTCGTTATGGGTCCCGTCGGAACGGCCGCCAAAGCCCGCTACGATCTTGCCGATCGTCGGCCAACGGAGCTTGCCGGTATTGTTCGCCGAACTTGCCGCGCCTTCCGCGACTGCGGAGGGAACTGCAACGGCGACTTTTTCTTCCGGCGGCGACTGCTTCTGTTCCGGGGGTGCCGGCCGCGTGGGCTGCGTGGCATTCGCTTGCACAGGCGCAACGGCCGGCGAAGCATCGGGCGACGCATCCGTCATCTTGTTATCCGAAAGCGATGCCACGCGCTTCTCGCCGTTGATGACGGTCGGCTGCGCCGTCGTCGAGTCGCCGTAGCGCGCGGGCTCGGAGGGCGTGATCGGGGCGACCACGGCCGCTGTCGATTGAGCTGGCGGGAGCGGCGCTGCAGATGCCGATGCCGACGCTGGGGCAAGCGGAGGCGCGGTATGCGGCGGCGCATAACTGGGTAGCGCGGGCGTATTCTCGGCCATGCGAGATGGCGCTTCGTTCGCGCTTTCGCCCGGCACCCTCAGAACCATGCCCGGTTTTACGCGACGCGGGTCGCTGATGCCGTTGACCTGCTGAAGCTCGGCGAACTTGACCTTGTTCGACCGCGCGATGCCGTAGAGGGAATCACCCGGCTTCACAGTGTAAGTCCCGTTGTAGTTCGCCACGACGTCAGGCGTCGCGGGAGCAAGCGGCGCAGGCAACGGCGTTGCGGCCTCGACGGCCTTCGCCGCAGCAACGCTGCTACGATCGATTGAGCCGCCTGCGGCCGGGAGATAAAGCTTCTGCCCAGGCTTCAGGTTCGGGTTGCTAAGGCCGTTCAAAGAGGTCAATTCGGTTAGCGAGACTTGGTGACGCCGCGAAAGCCCATAGAGCGTATCGCCCGGCTGCACCTCGATCATCTCACCCTTCGCGGCCGGCGCGACCGGCGGCGCAGACGGAACGGCGGCGCTGTCACGGCCGTAGCTCGGCTCGTGTGCCGTACGTGCGAAGGGCTTCGTGGGGCGATAGGATGCCGACGGTGAAGGCTGCTGTGGTGGCGGAGGTGCGTAAGACGCGCCTTGATCGCCGGTCGCCTCGGGGAGCGCTGCGACTTGCACGGACGATGCGCCAGCGCCGTAGGGGCCGCGCGGAGTTGAAGCGCCGACGGTTTGGTTATCGCCCAGTGAACTTGTGCGCACGGGTTCCGACGGGATTGGCGTCGCGCCCGGACTATCGTTAAAATTGAAGGACGTGCTGTCGAAGCGCGTGACATCCGCGCTGCAGCCGCTCAGGCCAAGGCTTGCAATTATTAGAGAAACAGCCGTCGCGGACTTGAGGCTCAAGCGCCCGCATTGGCTAACGCCAAAACAACTCATCATGGTACGCACCTCTACTCGCACCATCCATTAACCTTTAACCGGTTAACGGAGAGTAAACGTCCAGCTGTGATTTTATGTAGAAGTCTCGAGTTGCATTGACTTGCGATTGAGGTGCCTTCCCCGCCCTCACAAGACATACGACCCGAATAGGAAAGTCAGTGGCCTTCGACGGTGCTTTGCACACCGCCGGAGTTTTTTCGAATTAGATGAGAATTGCGCTCTATTCGCGGACGGATTTCGTCTTTATGGCGACTTTCGCGAACGTCAGCCGGCGGAGCAGACGCCGTTCAGCTCAGCTTGGCGTTGAGCATTTTCAATGAGCCATGGTTGGTGAGATCAACGCTCAGTGGCGTTACGGAAATTTTGTTGTCCGCAATTGCCGCAAGATCGCTTCCGGGAACGAGCGTCGATTTCCGCCGTTCGAATCCGAACCAGAAATACGGCGTGCCCCACGGATCAATTCGGCTGTCGATATCGAGCAGCGCTTGATCTCTGACACCCTGCGATGTGACGGCAATGCCTTTCACATCATGCGGATCGGCGTCGGGGAAATTGATGTTGATGAGGGTTTTCGGTTCCCATTTCTCTTCGAGCAATTTCTTGATGAGCGATGGCGCGTGCGCGAGCGGCGTTTCCCACAGCGCGCGCCTTGCGCCTTCCTCAAAGCCCATCATCAGCGACAGCGCGATCGAGCGGATGCCGAGAAGCGCGCCTTCCATCGCTGCCGCGACGGTGCCGGAATAGGTGGTGTCCTCGGCGAGGTTCGAGCCGTGATTGACGCCCGATAGAATGAGATCCGGCGGCTGGTCCTTGAGGATGTGGCGCACGGCCATGATTACGCAGTCCGTCGGCGTGCCCGCGATGGCATATGTGCGCTCATCGAGCTTTCGCAGGCGAAGCGGCGTGTGCAGCGTCATCGAATGCGACGTGCCTGATTGGTTCGTCTCCGGCGCGACCGTCCAGACATCGGGCGAAATGCCGAGCGCAATCGCTTTCAGGATTTCCAATCCCCGCGCATTGATGCCGTCGTCGTTGGTAATAAGAATTCGCATGAAAGGAATTACGCTTTCTGTATTTGCGCGAGGCCGCCCATGTAGGGGCGAAGTGCTTCGGGAATGACGACGCTGCCGTCGGCCTGCTGATAGTTCTCGAGAACCGCGATCAGCGTGCGTCCGACTGCGAGGCCCGAGCCGTTCAACGTGTTGACGTAGACGGGCTTGCCGCCCTCTTTCGGGCGATAGCGCGCGTCCATGCGGCGAGCCTGGAAGTCACCGCACACCGAGCACGACGAAATCTCGCGATAGGCGTTCTGCCCGGGCAGCCAGACTTCGATGTCGTAGGTTTTCTGCGAGGCAAAGCCCATGTCACCCGTGCACAGAAGCATCGTGCGGAACGGCAGGCCGAGGCGCTTTAAAACCTCTTCGGCACACGACGTCATGCGCTCGTGCTCTTCGAGCGCTTTTTCGGGCGTGACGACGGAGACGAGTTCGACCTTCGTAAATTGATGCTGGCGGATCATGCCGCGCGTATCGCGTCCGGCTGCGCCTGCTTCAGAACGGAAGCATTGCGTCCACGCGGTCATGCGCTTGGGAAGCTGCGCTTCCTCGAGGATCTGTTCGCGCACAAGGTTGGTCAGCGGGATTTCAGCCGTCGGGATGAGCCAGAAGTCATTCGTGGTCTTGAAAAGGTCCTCGGCGAACTTCGGAAGATTGCCGGTGCCGTAGGCCGCCTGATCTTTGACGAGCAGCGGCGGGTTGACTTCGGTGTAGCCGAATTCGCCGGTGTGCAAATCGAGCATAAAGTTGCCGATGGCGCGTTCGAGGCGCGCGATTGCGCCCTTCGTGACGACAAAGCGCGCGCCTGAGATTTTCTGCGCCGCTTCGAAGTCCATCAGCCCCAGCGCTTCGCCGATTTCGAAATGCTGCTTGGGTGCGAAGTCAAACGTGCCGGGTGTGCCGACTTTGCGGATTTCGACGTTGCCCGTTTCGTCCGTTCCGAACGGCACGTCCTCGCGCGGTGTATTGGGTATGACGGAAAGGGCGTCGCGAATTTCCGCGTCGAGCTTGCGCTCGTCCTCTTCGCCTTTGGCGATCGCTTGCTTGAGTTCGGCGACCTCGGTCATCAGCCGGGTTGCCGTCGCCTCGTCTTTCGCGGCCTTCGCCTTGCCGATTTCCTTCGACGCCGCGTTCCGCTGAGATTGCGCTTCCTGCAGCTCGGTCAGAAGCGCGCGGCGCTTTTCGTCGAGTGCGATAAGGCTCGCCGACTGCGGCTCGAGCCCGCGCCTGCGCAGACCCTCATCGAAGGCGGTGGCGTTGTCTCTGATCCATTTGATGTCGAACACGGGTCGGCCTCTTCACGTGCGGGGGTGCGTGGAGCCGTCCTATACGATGCGTTTCGCGCGGTCCAGGGCGCAAAGAACGGGGATGACGCCCGGTAACCGGCGTCATCCCCAAAAGGCCTTAGTGGCAGTCCCACATTCCGAATTGGGTGTAGTCGTGTGCCTCGCAGGCCGCGACCGTACCTGCGTCACTTGGGGAGGCATTGGCCAACGTACTGGCCGCAGCCGAGAGGGCGGCGACAGCTACAAGAACTTTTAAGAATGCGGTCATCAAAAAACTCCTAAAGCAACATTGATCATTACGAGCTCCGCTCGCCGATGCGACGCTCGTCGTTGGAAGTATGTTTGATGATCGGGATGCGTTACTGCGGCATTTCGTGAAATGCCCATATTCGTCAGCGCAGAAACGAATGGCAGCTATGACTGCGACTTGTTCTCTTTTGCCTGGCGGCGCTCAACGAAGCGAACAGCTAAGATTGAGAGTTCGTAAAGGCCGATCGTCGGCAGCGCCATGATGCACATGCTCAAGGCGTCGGGCGGCGTGAGAAGCGCGGCGGCCGCAAAGATTCCGACGATGGCGTAGCGACGGCCCTTGGCCAAGGCATCCGACGTCACGATCCCCGTGCGTGCAAGAAGCGTCAGGATGACCGGCAGCTGGAAGACGATGCCGAAGCCGAAGATCAGCGTCATGATCAGCGACAGGTATTCGGACACCTTCGGCAGCAACTCGATCTCGGGCACGCCCTCGCCCGACATATGCGTCAGGCCGATCGAGAAGCGGATCAGCACCGGCATCGCGATGAAATAGACCATCATCGCGCCGATGACGAAAAGCACGGGCGTCGCGAGCAAGTACGGCAGAAAGGCGCGACGTTCGTTTTTGTAGAGACCGGGCGCGACGAATTTATAAATCTGCGTCGCGATCACCGGGAACGACAGGAAGGCCGCGCCGAACATCGCGAGCTTCACTTGCGTCATGATCTGTTCGAGAAAGTGGGTCGCGATCAACTTCACGTGGTCGCTGCCGGACGCCCACATGTAGGGCCACACGAGCACGTTGTAGATGTGGCCGGCAACCGAGAAGCACAGGAAGAACATGATGACGAAAGCGCCGAGCGCCCACATCAGCCGCTGTCGCAACTCGATCAGGTGATCGAGCAACGGCGCTTTGCTGGCGTCGATGTCTTCTTGGCCTTCGCGCAGGGGTTCGATACCCGGGGCTGCTGCCGTCGGCGGTAACCGCTCCTGCATCGCGTTAGGACTCCGTCCGCTCTGCGGGAGATGAATATTTCTCTGGGGACGCCGGTAGAGGCGGCGCCGGCAACGGAGCCGCCGCAATCGGCGGTGATGGCGCCACTTCCGGCGACGGCACTTCCGGCGATGGCGGTGGCGGCGATGGCAGCGGCGGCTGAGGCGGAATCGCTTGCGAAGGCTGCGGCGCGCTCGCGTTCGCTTCTATCTTCGTCGCGGAGCTCGCTTCGTCGATCGAGGACTTCGCCTTCATGACTTCCGAGTTAATCGAGTTCTGCATCTGCTCGACTTCCTTGCGCATCGAGTCGAGCTCGGCTTCGCGCATGGCGGCATCGAATTGTGCCTTGAACTCGTTCGCATGGCGACGCGCGACGCCGGCGTAGCGGCCGAGCGTCCGCATGAAGACCGGCAGTTCCTTCGGGCCGACGAAAACCAGCGTCACGATCCCGAGGATCAGAAGCTCGCTCCAGCTGATATCAAACATCGAGGAACCTTGTCGGGATCAGCCGCGAACTTATGAGCGTGAAGGGATCATCCGACCTTGGTGCGGTCAGGATTCACAGCCTCGTTCTCGATCGTCCGCGGTGCGGGCTTAACCGGCTGCTCTTCGTCGTCGGCCATGCCCTTCTTGAAACTCTTGATGCCCTTGGCGACGTCGCCCATCAACTCCGAAATCTTGCCACGGCCGAAAAGCAGCAGAGCAATCACCAGGAGCAGAAGAATGTGTTGTGCGCTAAAACCCATTGGAAGACCTCTCGGCGGCAGCACGGCGTTGGCCATTGGCTGAACCGCTTCCTCGTATCTATGCCCTTATCGCAGAACCACCAGTGCGCGGCAAGGTTTGCGAAAGCGCGGCAGACCGGCAGAGGCTGCAAAATTCCTATTCGGGGTGGTGGTTTAGGCCCGCTTCACGGGGTGAAGCAGACAGACGGGGCTCAAATTAATGATAAGTAATATTGCCCTCTCCCATCGACCGGCGAACCTGGACGCGGTCAGTCTTCGCCCTCTTTTTTCTCGGGCTCTCCGCTCTCGTCGGGCTCTTGGGCCTCGCTTCCCTCGTCGCCATCGTCGTCGAGGGGCAGCACTGACTGCTCTTCCTCCTCGTCGTCACCATCGTCGGTCAGCGGGAGTTCATCTGGCATCAGAGCTGCGACGTCCGTCGGCGACGGCACGGTGAATCCCGGCGGCAGGTTGGCATCGAGAAGGCCCGCCGCCTTGAGATCGGCGAGGCCCGGCAGATCCTTGATGTTGTCGAGGCCGAAATGGATGAGGAAATCGTCCGTCGTGCCGTAGGTGAGCGGCCGTCCGGGCGCCCTGCGGCGTCCGCGCGGACGGATCCATCCGGCCTCCATCAACACGTCGAGCGTGCCGGGCGAGGTGGATACGCCCCTGATCTCTTCGATCTCGGCCCGCGTAACGGGCTGATGATAGGCGATGATGGCGAGCGTCTCGAGCGCCGCTTTCGAAAGCTTGCGCTCCTCCTTCTGCTGACGTTCGAGCAGGAACGAGAGGTCGTCAGCGGTGCGGAACTGCCACCGGCCCGCGACGCGAACGAGCGTTACGCCGCGATCCTTATATTCGGCCTGAAGGGCGATCAGCAGGCTATGGACATCGTCGTTGGCATCGAGGCAGCGCGCGAGAGACTTGGCGTCGAGGGGTTGGGATGAAGCGAAAAGCATGGCTTCGAGCCGGCGCAGCTTCTCACGCCCGGCACTTTTCGAGAGGTGGTCGATTGCGGCGTCGGGGTCGCTTAGAGCAGCGGTTGACCGGCTCGCTGCTCCACCGGCGCGCGAACCTTCCGCGTCCTCGCCGGGAGCCGTTTCACTTTTCTCGCGCGTGTTATCCGACACCAATGTCAGTCTCGGCGGAACCATGGCTTTTTCGAGCCCCCTTATAGCGGTGTTTTCGGCGTTGTTAGCCGATCTTTTCCCACGTCGCCCCTGCTTCGCGTTTGCGCATATAGATCGGCGCGAAAGGTTCGTCCTGGCGAAGCTCGATTAACCCTTCGCGCGCCATCTCAAGAGTTGCACCGAAAGAGCTTGCGAGCGCCGAACGCTCTTCCTCGTTCCGCGGCAGATACTGTTCGAGGAACAGATCGAGCTGCGCCCAGTCGCCAGCGCTTGCTCCGACCAGCCTTTCGAGACGCTGCCGCGCCTCCTTGATCGACCACACGCGCCGAGCCTTCACGACGTGGACGAGGCGAATGGTGCGCCGTCTCTGATCGGCGTAGGCCTTGAGCAGATCGTAGACCGTCGCAGTGTAGGTCGTGTCGCGCGTGACCTTGACGTGCTCCGGCTGGCCGCGCGCAAACACATCCTGGTCGAGGCGCCGGCGCGTCAGCAATATCGCGGCCTTGTCGCGCATCGCTTCGAGCCGCATCAGGCGGAACGACAGACGCTGCGCCATCTCTTCGGCGGAAGCAGTCTCGGCGTTGTCCTTTTCCTTCGGCAGCAAAAGGCGCGACTTGAGGTAAGCCAGCCATGCCGCCATGACGAGGTAGTCGGCGGCGAGCTCGAGCTTCATGAGCCGCGCTTCAGCGATGAAGCCGAGGTACTGCTCGACCAAGGCAAGGATCGAAATCTTCGTCAGGTCGACTTTTTGGGTCCGGGCAAGAGCCAGCAACAGGTCGAGCGGGCCTTCGAAGCCCTCGATATCGACGACGAAGGCTTCGCCGTCGGCCGGCATATTTTCAAGGCCTGACGCGTCCCAGCCGGAGTCACCGCTTTCGCCTTGCGCTGCCGTCTCGTCCATCGGATCTCGATTTTGTTCCTGTCTGGCGCCGCTCGCAATCGAAGGCGCGGCGTTGACACTACACTGATTCAGACAGCGGGAGTCTGCTGGCCCTGGAGGCCTGCCAAGAGTTGCAGCGCCTCCTCTTTATCGTAGGGTTCGATGCGGCTGATGCAAGAGCAAGCGGCTGCGAATCTTTCGGCGGCCCGCCCGTCGAGGGCCGGCACGCCTTCTGCCGCCGCGCGCATTTCGTCGAGATCGCCGTTGCAATGGAGCGCGAGGTCCGACCCTGCGGCAATTACCGCTTCGGCCCGGGCTCGCATCGGCCCGCTCAGCGCTTTCATGCTGAGATCGTCACTCATCAGAAGGTTATCGAAGCCGATTTCGCCGCGGATGATCTCGCGCGTCACGATCGCCGACGTGCTTGCCGGATTCGCGGCATCGATTGCCGAATAGACGACGTGGGCCGTCATCGCGGCCGGCAGGCCTGCCAGCGCCTTGAAGGGCGCGAAGTCCGTCTCCGACAGCGTTTGGCGCGAGGTCGAAACGACGGGCAACGAGAGGTGGCTGTCAGCCGTCGCCCGGCCGTGACCGGGAATATGCTTTGCGACCGGAACGACGCCGCTTGCGAGGTAGCCCTTCGCAACGGTCTCAGCCAACGCCACGACCTCCGCGACAGTGTTGCCATAGGCGCGGTCGCTGATGATCTCGTGCGAACCGTCGACGGGAAGGTCGGCGACGGGCGCGCAGTTCATCGTGATGCCGAACGCCCGGAGGTCCTCACCCGTGAGCCTCGCCACCGCAAAGGCTGCACGTTTCGCCGCCTCCGGATTCTGAGCATAGAGCGCCGCGTAGACGGCTGCGGGCGGAAGCGATCGCGCAATCGGGGGCCTCAGGCGCTGGACGCGGCCTCCTTCCTGATCAATCAGGACGAGGAAATCCTGCCGTCCGACCGCGTCTCGCGCCTCCTCGACCAATCGCTTCAACTGGTCCCGATCGGCGACGTTGCGGGCGAATAGAATCAATCCCGCGGGTTGGACGTCGCGATAGAAGCGGCGCTCGTCATCCGTCATGGCGACGCCAGAGAGGCCGGCAATCAGGCTTGCGGTCATCGCAACTTGGCCCTCCGGGGCCGATGTCTTGGCGCATCAAACGYCGCTCAAATGCAACCGGCCGGTGCGGGTGCACCAGCCGGATAAATATCACGGACGTTCAGGATATCAGTAAGAGGTGACCCAGCAATCTTTGTAGCCTTGAGCCTTGAGCTGCGAACACACGTTGCTCGCCTCTTCCCGCGATCCCGGCGGCCCGACGACAAGGCGGTCGTACGGGCCCTTGGCGAGGGTCGCGGACGCGATGTCCGGCGTTTTTCCCGCAAGCGCGTTACCGTATTTCTGCTGCATGTCGGCAAAGAGCTTCAATGCGTCGATGCGGCTTGTATCGGAGCGGGGGACGGATGCGAGCACGGCGACGAAGCCGGTGCCTCCTCCCGAAGATGGGATAACCGGCGGCGCATCCGCCGTGGCGTCCGTTTCGACCGTCGGCTCGGCCCGCGCGACCTTCTTGAGCTTTTTCGGTGGCGCGACTGGAGCTTCGGCGCTGTCGTCGGCGCTGCCGGTCGCATCCACGGAATTGATCTTCGCGACCTTGACGGGTTTCACCACCTTCTTGACCGGCGCGGGCGTTGTAGCCTCGGCATTCATCGGTTGCGGCCGTACGGGCGGACTATTCATCGTGGGTGCGGCCGCCGGACCGCCCATGCCCACGACCGGGTGCTGCCCGAAGTCGACCAGCGCGGTGCCGGGAACGCCTGTATCACCCGGCTGGGGCCGCTGTTCAGGTGGGGAGGAAGACTGGATCGACCCGTCGCGGCCGACGACCAAAGTCGAGACTTTGCGTGCGCCGCCATCGTCGGCGGGCGCTGAATTCGCCGAGTTATCGGAGCTGTCGGACGGGGCGCCTTGGCCGGAATTGTTTGCCTCATCCGCTTGCGCCGACGATGTGCCGTCGCCCAGGCGGCCCATGATTTTCGTATCGGAATAGGGAAACTGCTTACCGCCAGCGTCGGCGGGCTTCGTCTTCGAGGGCAATTCTGCGCTCTTGATGACCGGCGGCTCACCCTGCGGATTGGGGGCGCCTGTGAGTTTTTTGTACCCATAGGCCATGGTGCCGCCGATCACGATGGCGCTGACGAGAGCCGCCACGATCATCAACGGCCGCCGGCCGCGTGGCGCCTCTTCTTCGTCCTCGTATTCGACCTCTTCCTCGCCGTAGACGGGCTCCAAATCGCCGCCCTCGGCTTGGCCGAAACCGAGCTGTTCATCCCCGTGGTGTGGCCCATGATTCTGCTGATACGGGTCGTGCCCAAAACTGTCATGGGGGCCCGCCCAGTCGGCCGCGCTCAATTCGTTGTCGTGATACTGCTGTTGTCCGAAGGTCGGCTGCGCATGCATCGGCTGCGGTGCCGGTTGCGGGGCAAACGACGGAGCGGCGTAGCTGCCGTTATCGAAGCCGTGCGGATCTGCGTTCCGGTCTAAATTCCGGGCGGGCCACTGGGGCGCCGGTTGGCTCTGGGCGCCGTAACCCTGCGCCGGCTGCGCCTGCTGGGGGGCGAAGCTTGGCCGCGACGGCGGCACGTAGGGCTCGAATTGTGGTGCATATGGGTCAGCCTGCTCGGCGTGGCCCGGCTGTTGATAGCCGCCGTAACTTCCGCGGCTCGGGGCTGCAGACGGCTGCAGCTCGCTCCACTGGCCACCGCCACCGTAAGGCGCCTGCTGCTCCGGGGCCTGGCCGCCGAAGCCGGGCTGAGGAAAGGCTGGATAGTTCGGCGCGGGCTGCTGGCGCTGGTCTTGCTGACGCTGGTCTTGTTGGCGCTGGCTTGGCCAGCCATTGTCCGATTGCGGCGCGCGGGGTGCCTGAGGCTGCGGATTGACCCACGGCGGCTGGGAGTTTTGCGGTTGCGCGTTGGGGCGGGCAGCCGGCCTGGCGGCGTTCGGCCCGGGAAATGCGTTCTGCGAGGACATCGCGGAAACCCCCTTAAAGTGGGGCGCAAGCTGTGGTTGCGCCTAATCGTCGATTCGAGACTTTAGCGCATCGCTTCGGGCGCCTCGACGCCGAGGATTTGGAGTCCCGATCTTATCACCGTCTTTGTCGCGAAAATCAGCCCCAACCTCGCCGAAGTCGCAACCCCGTCATTTGCCTGAATAAATCGTAAATGTGGCGAATCATTGCCTCGCGTCCATTGGGTGTGGAGAGCGCTCGCGAGGTCGTAGAGATAGAATGCAACCCGATGGGGCTCGTGCGCCGCCGCCGCTCCCTCGATCAGTCGTGGGAAACCAGCGAGGCGCCGGATCAGGTCGAGCTCGCCAGGATCCGTCAGGATCGAGAGGTCGGCCTTCTCGAGAGCTTCAGCAGACACGTCTAATCCGGCAACCTGCTCGACTGCGTTCCGTAGAACACTCGCCGCCCTAGCATGCGCGTATTGCACGTAGAAGACGGGGTTGTCCTTCGACTGCTCCGTCACTTTGGCAAAATCGAAATCCAGCGTTTCCTGGTTTTTCCGGTAGAGCATCATGAAGCGAACGGGATCCCGGCCGACCTCGTCGACAACATCGCGCAACGTGACGAAGGTGCCCGCCCGTTTCGACATCTTGTACGGCTCGCCGGCTTTGAAGAGCCGCACGAGTTGCACGACCTTCACGTCGAGATCTGCCTTTCCATCGGACAGCGCCGTGACCGCCGCCTTCATTCTCGGGATGTAGCCGACGTGATCCGCGCCGAAGACGTTGATCAGGTGGCGGAAGCCGCGTTGCAACTTGTCGTAGTGGTAGGCCACGTCGCCTGCGAAGTACGTGTAGCTACCATCGGATTTCTGAAGCGCGCGGTCTTCGTCGTCGCCGAAGGCGGTCGACTTGAAGAGCGTCTGGACGCGATCTTCCCACTCGGCATCGTCGTGGCCCTTGGGCTTTTCGAGCGTGCCCTCGTAGATCAACCCTTTCTTGCGCAGCACCTCGATCGCGGCTTTGACCTGATCCCGGCCGTCCGTGAGGGAAGCTTCCGAGAAAAAGACGTCATGGCGAATGTTGAGAGCGGCCAGATCGTCCTTGATCATCTCCATCATCTTCGAGATCGCGAAGGAGCGAACGAGCGGCAGCCAGCGTTCTTCGGGCATGTCGAGAAGCGACGCGCCGTGGTCGGCCGCGAGTGCTTCACCGACCGGCTTCAGATAGTCGCCCGGATAGAGGCCCTCTGGGATGGCGCCGATGTTCTCGCCCAGCGCCTCGCGGTAACGGAGAAACGCGGACCGTGCGAGCACGTTCACCTGACCGCCGGCGTCATTGATGTAATATTCGCGCGCCACGTCGAAGCCCGCGAAGACCAGCAGGTTAGCAAGCGCATCGCCGAAGACGGCGCCGCGGCAATGCCCGACGTGCATCGGACCGGTCGGGTTTGCCGATACGTATTCGACGTTGAGTTTCTCGGCGTGACCGGCTGTGCCGCGGCCGAAGGCCGGTCCCTCTTTCAGGATCGTGCGGACCAGCGACTGCCAGACGCCGGTCTTGAACGTGATGTTCAAGAAGCCCGGACCGGCGACGTCGATCTTGGCGACGTCGGGCGCGGCTTCGAGCTTGGCTTTCAAAGCTTCCGCGATGTCGCGCGGCTTCATCTTTGCGGGCTTCGCGAGAACCATCGCGGCGTTGACGGCGACATCGCCGTGGCTCGGATCGCGCGGAGGCTCGGCGTCGAACGCCGGAAGGTCGATCTCCTTGGGAAGAAATCCCTCGGACTGAAGATCTGTCAGCGCAGTGCGGACCCGGGCAACGACGTCAGCGAAAATATTCATAGGAATCCTTTATCTTCGCGCTGGCGACTCTCCTTCGTCGAGCCGGCCGCCAGCGCGGGAATGCGAAGTCTCGCGCCTAGCCCAGTTCCGGGGTGGCGTCAAACAGGCGGCGATGTTCCGCGAGCGCGTAACGGTCGGTCTGTCCCGCCAGAAAGTCGCAAGCGACGCGGGCCCGGTGACGGTCATCCAGGCCCCGCAACGCTTCGCGCCAGCCAGCGGGCAGCGTAGCGGCGTCGGAATAGTATTTCCTAAACAGGTCGCGAACCACGTTCTCGGCCTTTTCCATGACGTCGAGAACCCGCCGGTGGTGATAGACGGCGCCGAACATAAAGTTCTTCAGGTGCGCGAGGTCGAGCGTCATGGCGTCCGAAAAAGCGATTGCCGCGTGGCCCGCGGTGCGGATGTCGTCGGGCGAGCCTGGAGCTAAGCCCGCAAGCCGCCGCCGGCTTTCGGTCACGACGTCGCCGACCATCGCGGTGATCATGCGCCGGGTCACTTCGTAGATGGCGCGGCCACTCTCGGCACCGCGTGCGACAGCCTTCACCTCGCCCGCGATCGGCCCCGCGAGCGGCGCGCCATGGAGCGTATCGAACGTGATCAGCCCGGCGCGAAGCCCGTCGTCGACGTCGTGCGAGAGGTAGGCGATATCGTCGGCGAGGCTCGCGACTTGCGCTTCGGCGGAGGGCCATTGATCGAGCTTCAGGGAACACCAGGCCTCGATGTGGCGCGCGACTTTGGCGACAGCGGACGCGCTCCGCACGGGTCCATTGTGCTTCGCCAGACCTTCAAGCGTTTCCCAGGTGAGGTTCAGACCATCGAACGACAGATACTTGCGTTCGAGCGTGGTCACGACGCGCAGCGACTGCGCGTTATGATCGAAGCCGCCGAAGGGGCGCATCTCGGTATCGAGCGCACGCTCGCCCGCGTGACCAAACGGAGAGTGTCCGAGATCGTGGGCGAGCGCGATCGTTTCCGCGAGGTCTTCGTCGAGGCGAAGCTGCCGTGCAATCGTGCGGGCGATCTGCGCCACTTCCAATGAATGGGTCAGGCGCGTTCGAAAGTGATCGCCCTCGTGCGGCAAGAAGACTTGCGTCTTATAGGTCAGCCGCCGAAAGGCGGTTGAATGGAGAACCCGGTCGCGGTCGCGCTGGAAAGGACCGCGTGCGCCGCATTCCGATTCGGCATGGTAGCGGCCTCGGGATGGAACTCCGCTCGCGGCATAGGGGGCCGGAGAGCGTTCCCCCGGCCTTAGGCTCAGCCCGTAATCCAGGGTCTCGGAGACCGGTTTAAGGCTCGCTATCATTGTTCGATGCGCTTAGCATTTGACTTCGTCAGCCGCTTTCCTATCTCTTGCGTACCGCCACCGCTAGTAGTGGTGGTTGGATAACTGTCTGCAACCGATGACACAAATGACCATTACCGTCACAGAGCGCGCCGCGACCCGAATTTCCGAGATAACCGCGACCGAGGCGGAAGCGCCGATTTTGCGCGTTTCGGTCGAGGGCGGCGGTTGCTCCGGTTTCCAATATAAGTTCGATCTGGTCGGCGCCCGCACTGATGACGACCTTGTCATCGAACGAAACGGCGCAGTCGTCGTCATTGACCCGGTTTCGGCGCAGTACATGGAGGGCGCCCAGATCGATTTCGTCGACGATCTCATCGGCGCCGCATTCAAGATCACCAACCCGGTCGCCACCGCCTCCTGCGGCTGCGGGACCAGTTTTTCGATCTGAACCATCCCGATTTGATTTGTCGCGGATTGAGTGGCACATCTGGTTTTCGGTTCATCGCATTTCGTGCACGCGAACCAGTGCCCCCTTCGCTTGAAATCGCCCCCTCGCCATGATCATCGCAACTTGGAATATAAACGGCGTCAAGGCGCGGCTTGAGTCGGCGCTCGCATACCTGCGCCAGCATTCCCCCGACGTCGTCTGCCTCCAGGAAATCAAATCGGTCGACGAAGGCTTCCCGACTTCGGCGTTTCAGGATCTCGGATACAACGTCGAGACCAACGGACAGAAGGGCTTCAACGGCGTTGCCATTCTCTCGAAGTCGCCGCTCGAAGATGTGACGCGCGGTTTGCCCGGCGACGAACTCGATCAGCATGCGCGCTGGATCGAGGCGTCGGTTGCGCTCGGCGACCGCATGGTTCGCGTCGTTTCCCTTTATCTCCCGAACGGCAATCCGATCGGCACCGAGAAGTTCGCCTACAAGCTCGCATGGATGAAGCGGATGCAGGCCCGGGCAGCCGCTCTGCTCGAAGACGAGATGCCGCTTGTGCTCGCGGGCGACTTCAATGTCATTCCGGAAAACGAAGATGCGAAGCGTCCGCAGGCCTGGGTCAACGACGCGCTGTTTCAGCCTGAGAGCCGCGCCGCTTGGCGCACGCTCGTCAATCTCGGTTTTACGGATGCGACTCGCGCCTGCCATCCGGGGCCCGGCGTCTACACGTTCTGGGATTATCAGGCCGGTGCGTTTCAGAAGGACGACGGCATCCGGATCGACCACATGCTGCTGTCGAGCCAAGCTGCCGATCTCTTGCGCTCGTCAGGCATAGATCGCGATACGCGGGCTCAAGAAAAGCCCTCTGACCACGTGCCCGTCTGGATCAAGCTGGATTCTTGAGGCGTTTGGCGGCCGGCTCGACGAAGGAGAGTCGCCAAACGCGAATAAAAGCTCTTAGCGAGCCGTGGATGCGCCGGATCCAAAGCCGAGCATTGGGGCTGACGACGACAAAGCGGGCGCTGACGGCGAAGCCGCTGCCGGCTGCAATGAGGTCGCCGCCGGAATGACGGCGTTTCGCTGAGGCGAAGCCGACGGTGTCGACGTGATGACCTGCGTCGCGGGTGTCGGCGTCGTGACGCCCATTGGACGTACCAGTTCGCCGTTCGAGCACGTTCTCACCGGTTCGACCGCCAAATTATCGAGACCGTCCTTGTCATCGCGCGCCGCGGGGCTGCGGCCATAGAGGTTATGCCATTCGGCGACGCGTCCCGTCGCTTGCTGGCGGACGCCCTCACCCGCATTGCAGAAGATGTTCTGATAGATATCCTCGATCCACACGCGCTCGCTCGGCGGCGCGTTGGCGACGGCAACGTCAATGAGGTTCAGCGCGGCGGTTGGATTCTTCTCGACGAACCGTCCGCGCCACATCAAATCGGCAAGGAACGCCTGGGCGCCGGGATGACCGGCTTGCGACAGGCGCGAGAGCCAATGGCGGCCGTTCGCAATCTTGCTCGAGGGGTCTTCGAAGCCAGCGACCGAAATGTCCGGCCCCTCGCCTCTCAGAAACACCTTGGCGAGTTCAAACTGCGCGTCCTCGTCGTTGAAGGTCAGCGCGGCCCGCTGCAAAGCGCGATTCGCTGCTTCGACATCCGGCTTCACGCCGGCATTGGCAACGCCATTTCGCAGATACGTCGAAACGGCTGTCAGGGATTTCGCGGCGATCGGCGCGAGATTGTCGTCGTCCGGATCGACGTCTTGCAGATCGTCCGCAAGCGACTTGTACAGGCGGAAAGCTTTGCCGTGGTCGGTGTAGGCACCTTCGTTATCGCCGTAGATGCGCGCCATGTAAAAGCGCGCGATCTGCGGTTTCGAAGTCTCGAGCGCTTCGAATGCGGGCAACGCCAGTTCGTAGTAACCGCCGTTGAACGCCGATATTCCTTGCTTCATCGCATCGTCCGGCGAGCGGAAGACAATGTCTCCCGCCATCGCCGAACCCAGCATCAGAAGGGTCGCAACGCTTCCCGCAAGTGCAAGCCTAAATGTCCGCATAGCAGAGAACTTCCGCCTTTCCTCCCGCATGGGTGACAGCGCCATATCGCGCCGGTCCCACTTGGTCCGCAAATTTCCTCAGCGCCCCCGACTGATACATGTTCGGCGGTACCTTCCAGTCCTTGCGACGCCGTTCCAGCTCTTCCTCACTGACCTCGAGGTCGAGCGTGCCCTTTTCAGCGTCGATCGTGATGATGTCGCCATCCTGAACCAGCGCAATCGGACCACCAACGGCTGCTTCCGGTCCGACGTGACCGATGCAGAGCCCGCGTGTGCCGCCTGAGAAGCGTCCGTCCGTTATGAGTGCTACGTTATCGCCAGCGCCTTGGCCGTAAAGTGCGGCCGTCGTCGACAGCATTTCGCGCATGCCCGGACCGCCCTTCGGTCCCTCGTAACGGATGATGATCACATCGCCATCCTTGTACTTTCGATCCTCAACCGCCTGGAATGCATCTTCCTCACAGTTGAAGCACAATGCCGTGCCGCGGAACTTCTGCGTCTTCAGACCCGCGACTTTCACAATCGCGCCGTCGGGAGCGAGCGTGCCCTTGAGGCCCACGACGCCGCCCGTCGGCGTGATCGGATTGGAAACCGGAAATACGACTTTCTGATCGTGATTGAATTTCACGCTCTCGAGATTTTGCGCGAGTGTCTTACCGGTCACGGTGATGCAATCGCCGTGCAAAATTCCACCCTCGAGCAGAGCCTTCAGGATCTGCTGAACGCCGCCGATGTCGTAGACGTCCTTGGCGACGTATTTTCCACCCGGCTTCAAGTCGGCGATATAAGGCGTCCGCTTGAAGATCTCGGCGACGTCGAACAGATCGAAATCGATGCCGACCTCGTGAGCCATGGCGGGCAAATGCAGCGCGCCGTTGGTCGAGCCACCGGTTGCCGCAACGATGATAGCCGCGTTCTCGAAGGCCTTGCGCGTGCAGATCTCGCGCGGACGAAGGCCATCGGCGATGAGACGCATGACGGCCTTGCCGCTTTCGTGCGCGTAGGCATCGCGGCTTTCATACGGAGCCGGCGCACCGGCCGAACCGGGAAGCGCCAAGCCGATGGCTTCCGAAACGCAGGCCATCGTGTTCGCCGTGAACTGGCCACCGCAAGAACCGGCCGACGGGCAGGCGACGCATTCGAGCTCGTGGAGTTCCGCCGCCGACATTTTGCCGGCGTTATGCATACCCACGCCCTCGAAGACGTCGACGACGGTGACGTCGCGGTCCTTGAAGCGGCCGGGCAGGATGGAGCCGCCGTACATGAAGACGCTCGGCACGTTGAGCCGCAGCATCGACATCATCATGCCGGGCAAGCTCTTATCGCAGCCCGCGATGCCGACGAGAGCGTCGTAGGAATGGCCGCGCATCGTCAGCTCGATCGAATCGGCGATGACTTCGCGCGAGACGAGGCTCGACTTCATGCCCTGGTGGCCCATGGCGATGCCGTCGGTGACGGTGATTGTGCAGAATTCGCGCGGCGTGCCGCCGGATTCCTTGACGCCGGCCTTGACCGATTGCGCCTGGCGCATCAGCGAAATGTTGCATGGCGCGGCTTCGTTCCAGCACGAGGCGACGCCGACGAACGGGCGGTTGATCTCCTCCTCGGTCAGGCCCATCGCGTAATAATACGAACGGTGCGGCGCCCTCGAGGGGCCCTGCGTCACGTGACGGCTCGGAAGCTTCGATTTATCGAACGTCTTGGCGTCCATTTATTCCTCTTTGGGCATCCTCGCCCTTGTCAAACCACCCGAATTCGGATGGCGCAGGGATGCCAGTCGCGTGGGCTCGGCGGAAGTGCTCTGCCTGATAAAAAATGACGCTGCATAAGCCGACGTCGCAAGTCAGCAGGTGCGCGGTCATTGTGGCTCGAAAGTGGCGCGGTGGCTCCAGAAAGTTGCTTAACCGCCACATCAGCTATGCAACCCAACGATCATCGTTAACGGGGGCGCTGACTGTGTCGAAAATCCTGGCCCTGCGCGTTGCGTCGACGACGGGCGCTGGCTGTGCCATTTGGGCTGAGATTTCGACGCGACAAGGGCCCGAGTTTGTCGTCCGGGAGACATTTCTTTACGGGCAGCCATGCTTAAATGTGGGCGGTCGCGCTCCAACCTTAAGCGGAATCATTCGATGACTTCAGCCCCGGCGGCCAATCCGGCCTTCCCGAGTTATTGCCGCTTTATCGCCCGCCGTGGAGCTACACCAGTCGACGGCACCGTGTCCCTCGGCGCGTCCGGCATCGAGATCGGACTCCCCGCCGGTTCTCGGCATACCTGGCCGTACGCCAAACTCCGCTCCGAAGAGCCCATCCGGCGAAACGCCATCGACGTTCTCCTGACATCCGGCGATGAGCCGGGCGCATCGCTCTTCGTCCAGGGAGCGGGCTTTGCCGCGGCGCTCAGGGAGCGCGCGCCGCGTCTGTCGGTCCGCGCAGCATGGCTTCGCGAGAAGCGCATGTGGTTTTTTATTCTCGCGTTCATCGCGGGGCTGGTCGTTGCGGTCTACCTGCTCGGCTTCAGTCCGTCGAAGTCGATCGCGCAACACCTTCCCAACACCTGGCGTGAGCGGCTCGGCGATGCCACCCGGTCATCGATGACCAAAGGTCATAAGGAGTGCGTCGACCCTGCCGGTCTCGCGGCTCTCACGCGGTTGACCGAGCGGCTTTCGCAAGGCGCGTCGGGAAGCGTCCCGTTCCATATCCACGTTTACGACTGGCCTTTGATGAATGCCTTTGCCGTGCCGGGCGGCCAGATCGTCCTGACCAGCGGTTTGCTCGACAAATCGGAAAGCCCGGATGAGGCCGCCGGTGTGCTCGCCCATGAAATGGGTCATGGGATCGAGCTCCACCCGGAATCTGCAATCATTCGCGGCGTCGGTCTTGGCGCGACGCTCGAAGTCATGCTGGGGAATACGACTGGCGGCGGGCTCGCCAACGTCGGGCTTATGCTGGCGCAGCTCGGCTATTCCCGCGACGCCGAACGGGAGGCCGACAAGCATGCGCTCGAGCTGCTGAAGGCGGCGGACATTTCGCCGAAGGGTCTCGGAAACTTCTTCACGCGCGTCACGAAGATGGAAGCCGAAGACGGCGACGAAGGGCCGGGCGCTTTCAGCTGGTTTCGCACGCACCCTCCGGCCGCCGAACGCGCGCGTGTCGTCAGCGAGCAGAAGGACTATACTTCGAGCCCGGCGCTCAGTGCGGAAGCCTGGCAAAATCTGAAATCGGTGTGCAAGAAAACGCGCGACGCGGAATAGGCGCAATAGCGGCACGGAACAACGGCATGCTTCCGCTCCAAGTATCGGCCCGAAGTTCGTCAGAATTTGTCCGTAAGAGGACAATGACGGCGCGAAAGAATCGCACGCTGCAACGGATCTCTGCATGAAGCCGGTTTCAATCGTATTCGGATTTTTTCTCGTTGCCGCAGCGATTTACATCGGCTCGCCCTTCGCGACGGCCTGGGGCATTCGCGAAGCGGTCCGCAACGGCGATTCGGACTACCTTGCCACCGCCATCGAGTGGCCCACGGTTCGCGAAACGCTGAAGCCTTCGATTGCGCGGATCGCACTCAATCTTCCCGATGCGAATGCCGATCCGGCAGCGAGCAATGGGCTCTGGACGCGCTTCAAAGCCTATTGGGGCCAAAGCGCCGTCGACAACGTTATCGAAACGTACGTGACGCCTGAGGGGCTTCCGCAGCTTTTCACGCTGCGTGCAAAGTACCGCGATTTGGTGGCCAGCGACGCCGACGAAGCGAAGACCACGCCGGTTCTCGATCGGATTCAACGCGCATGGGCTCGCGTGAAGCGCGCGGAGTTCACGAGTCCGACGAGCTTCGAAATCGACATGGAAGACAAGTACGACCCGACGCGGATTTATCTCGGCAAGCTCGAGCTTCGATCGGTCGGTTGGAAGCTCACGGAGCTACGCGTCAAATTTCTGACGACGGCGAAGAACGCGGTGCAGAGGTTCAGCACGATTGAGTAGCGCGACCGCGCGCCTGTCGCTCTGGGGTCGTCCCCCGCTCTTCGCTGCCTATCCCGCGACGTCATCCCCGCGCAGGCGGGGATCTGCCCAAGTGTACGTTCATCGCAAGTATCCGGCCTGGATGGATCCCGGCCTTCGCCGGGATGACGGTGGGAGTTGAGTAGCGCCTGATTCAATGAGCAATGACGCAAGTCAGGCCGCGTCGCTCAGCCTCTTCAATGCTGCCGAGAAGCGTATGATCTCGGCTTCGAGTTCGGCCTTGCGCTCCTTGGCTTCCTCGATCGCTTCTTCCTTGGCGCGCTCGATGAACTGCGGATTGGAGAGTTTCGCGTCCATTTTCTTCAGATCGCCCTCGGCGCCTTCGATAGCTTTGGCGAGGCGACGCTTCTCGGCGGCCATGTCGATGATGCCAGCGAGCGGCAACGCCGCCGTCGTCTCTCCGGCGACGACCAGTGCCGCACCTTTGGGTGCAGAATCTTCGAAGTCGATCTCGTCAATGCGGGCGACTCGCTTCAGCGTCTCCTCGTTGCGGCGGACGCGCTCGCGGATCGCATCATCGGCGCCGACGATGACGAGCGGAATCTTCGCGCCGGCCGGCACGCTCATTTCCGTCCGCACCGAGCGGATCTCGGAGATGAGGTTCACAAGCCAATTCACTTCTTCGACCGCGTCGATCTCGACGAGGCCATCGAGCTGCGGCCACTGGCTGAGGACGAGAAGACTGTCACGCTTCACGCCGTATTCGACCATGTGGTCCCAAAGCTCTTCGGTGATGAAGGGCATGAACGGGTGCAGCATCTTGAGAATCTGGTCGAGCGTCCAAGCCGTCACGGCGCGCGTTTCGGCCTTTGCGGCTTCGTCGTCGCCGGCGAGCAGCGGCTTGATCAATTCAAGGTACCAGTCGCAGAACTGACCCCAGACGAAGTCGTAGATTGCGCTAGCTGCTTCGTTGAACTTATAGGCTTCGAGCGCGGCGGTGACGGCCTTTGCCGTCAGCTCCGTTTCGCCGATGATCCATTTGTTGAATGTCTGCGATGCCGACTTCGGATTGAAGTCGCGCTGGCGCACGCATTCATTCATCTCTGAGAAGCGAGCGGCGTTCCAGAGCTTCGTTGCAAAGTTGCGATAGCCTTCGACGCGCGATTTCGCGAGCTTGATGTCGCGACCCTGCGCCGCCATCGCCGCAAGCGTGAAGCGCAGTGCGTCGGCGCCGAACTCGTCGATCAGGACGAGCGGGTCCATGACGTTGCCCTTCGACTTCGACATCTTCTGCCCCTTCTCGTCGCGGACGAGGGCGTGGATGTAGACGTCCTTGAAGGGAACCTCTTTCATGAAGTGGATGCCCATCATCATCATGCGGGCGACCCAGAAGAAGATGATGTCGAAGCCGGTGACGAGAACGCTCGTCGGATAGTAGCGCTCGAGTTCCGGCGTATCTTCGGGCCAGCCGAGCGTCGAGAACGGCCAAAGCGCGGACGAGAACCAGGTGTCGAGGACGTCCTCGTCACGCGTCAGCGGAACATCCTTGCCGTAGTGCGTTCTGGCCAAAGCCTTGGCTTCGTCTTCGTCGGCGGCGACGAAGTATTTGCCGTCCGGGCTGTACCACGCCGGAATCTGATGGCCCCACCAGAGCTGGCGCGAGATGCACCAGGGCTGAATGTTGCGCATCCACTCGTAGTACGTCTTCTCCCAGTTCTTCGGGACGAAGTCGGTCTTGCCGCTTTCGACAGCGGCAATAGCGGGCTTCGCGAGTTCTTCGGCGTTGACGTACCACTGGTCCGTCAGCCACGGCTCGATGACGACGCCGGAACGATCGCCGTGCGGCACCGTATGTCCGGTCGGCTCGATCTTTTCGAGCAGACCCAACGCATCGATATCGGAGACGACTTTCTTCCTCGCGTCGAAGCGATCGAGGCCGCGATAGGCTTCGGGCGCCTCGTCGTTAATCTTGCCGTAGGCATCGAGAATATTGATTTGCGCGAGATCGTGGCGCTTGCCGACTTCGAAGTCGTTGAAATCGTGCGCGGGGGTGATCTTCACCGCGCCGGTGCCCTTCTCGGGATCGGAATATTCGTCCGCAACGATGGGTATCTCGCGGCCGACGAGCGGCAGCTTCACCTTCGCGCCGGCTTTGACTAGCGCCGCGTAGCGTTCGTCATCGGGATGCACGGCAACGCCGGTATCACCCAGCATCGTCTCAGGTCGCGTCGTTGCGACGACGATGTAATCCTTGTCGTAGCCCGGAACCTTCGCCGCCAATGGATAGCGGAAATAATACATATGGCCGCTCGGGTCTTTGCCGAGGACCTTTGCGAGCGCCGCGGCATCGAACGGTTCGTCGCCGTCTTTCGACCAGGAGAATTTTCCGCGCGCCTCGACCTGCACGACTTCGAGGTCGGAGATCGCGGTCTGGAACTTGGGGTCCCAGTTGACGAGTCGCTTGTCCTTGTAGATCAGCCCTTCGTTGTAGAGCTGAACGAAGACCTTCACGACGGCCTTCGACAGGCCTTCGTCCATCGTGAAGCGTTCGCGGCTCCAGTCGCAGGACGCGCCGAGACGCTTCAGCTGCGTGACGATGGTGCCGCCCGATTCTTCCTTCCACGTCCAAACGCGCTTCAGGAATTCCTCGCGGCCGAGTTCGCGGCGCGACGGTTGCTTCTCGGCTGCGAGCTGGCGTTCGACGACCATCTGAGTCGCGATGCCGGCGTGGTCGGTGCCGGGCTGCCAGAGCACGTCACGGCCGCGCATACGCTCGAAGCGGACAAGAATGTCCTGCAGCGTATTGTTCAGAGCATGCCCCATGTGGAGCGAGCCCGTCACGTTGGGCGGCGGGATGACGATCGAATAGGCGGCATTCTTGCCGCCGGACGCGCTCCGTCCGGCTTGGAAGGCGTTGGCCTTCTCCCATTCGGAATTGATACGCGGCTCGATTTCGGCCGGTCGAAAAGTCTTTTCAAGCATCTGAGGGAGCGTCGCTTATCAGCTATCTGGCCGGGGTTTTGGACCCCGGTCGTACGGCCGACCTTCGCCGGCTGTCAACCGTCGCTCCCCAATGTCCGGATATTCTCCGGTTGCAGGCACCCTTCGCGTCAACGACGCGAAGGTCCGTTCAGCGGTCCGTTCAGCCCGGCGCCTGCCTCGTTCATGAGGGCCTTCTCGACGATTTTGGGCATATTCTCGGTTAGCCACTGTCTCAGGATCGGCCGCAAAAGCTGGGCAGCCACGTCCTCAGCGCCATCGGCCGGCTCGGCGGAGGCGTAAAGCTCGGGCAGGCGCGGCGGTTGCGGGCGCTGCGGCTGTGCGCGCTGTGGCAGCTCGGCTTTGGGTGCGGGGGCCGGTGCCGGCTCGGGCTGCGGCTCTTGGACCGGCTGTGACATCGCGCTCATGCGATTGAGGCGGGTGTCGAAGAAGGTCGGCATGTTCCGCTTCTGGCTGTCGTTTTCGGCGGTAATCTTCTCGGCTGCCGCCGAAGAATCTTCCGAGACCGCGACCAGGGTAACCGGCGGCGGTTCGATCATACGGCCGTGCGCCGGCTCGAACGGTATTACCGTGCGGGAGCGTTCGCGCTCCTGTTGTCCACTTGATGCCAATGCTTCACTCAGCCTCCCAAGTAAATTGGGCCGCTCGGAGGTCTGCTGCACCGCCGTCTTGAATATTGCCGGCAGTTCGAACTCCGCGGCTTCATCTGCAATCGTGCTACGGCCGCGCAGAGTTGTAATGCGGACCTCGCGCTTTTCACTTTCAAACATCGGAGATCGATCGGCGATGCTGGTTCGGATCGATGCCAGAATGTCTTCGACGTCGTGCTTCGCACCATTCATCATTGTCATGACGCTTCCTCTTCTGCGTACGAACTTCAAATTCGCAGAACCGCGTCGGCAGCCCCGTGTTGCCCCTCCGGTTCGTCGTATCTGGACAGATGAGGAAGTGTCTCAACGCGCCCCCATCACCCCAGTGACGTCGCGGGCGTCCCGATCATTCACGCTTTGATCGATGCGTCCCCCCGCGGAAGGTAAATTAGGAGCAGGTCGAGGCAGCCGTGTGGCGAAAGCCACGCGCAAGAAAAAAATTTGTTGTAACGGCCTAGCGTGTGGATACGCACGCGTCACCGATCTCCAAGACAAACGTCATGGAGTTGCGTTTTCCGGCGCTGATCAAGACCCTAGTCGCGGGGGTTCTTCTGACCTGGCAACAGCCGCTCGGACATTTCGCGGCGAAGCGCACGCTCGAGAATCTTCGGCATGTTCTCGGCGAGCCAAGTTTTGAGCAGCGGCCGCAGCAGATCGGCGACCGCATCTTCCATCGGCCGATCGCCGCTGGTCAATTCGGTCGACGGCGAAGGCGATGTAGCCTCGAGGGCAGTTTCGTTGCTCTCGCTGCGAAGCGCGGCAGCCGACGGCTCCTGACGGGTGCGATCGGGCTCGGCTGAGCGAACAGGTTGCTGAGGCTCGGGCGCGAGTTCCGCCGTCGGGATCGTTCTTTCCGGCACGCTCAATCCGAACGACGGCCGGAACGCTTCCGACAGAGGCTCGAGCTTGCGCGATGGTCCGAGCGTCGCGGAAACGCTTGGGACGACGAAGGTTTGACGCGGCTTCGGTGTGGATGCCGGTGCTTCCGAGCTTCCGAAACCGGCGCTCTTCGGGACCTCGAAGGCATGGCTAGCATGCGAACCGTTGGCCGAGCCGTTCACGGGCATTTCGTTGACGCTGGAATAGGCCGGCCGAGCGTTAGCGAGCGGCGGCTCGAACGGTGTCATCGCCGGCTGGGGCGCCGGTGCGGCTTCGATTGGCCGGGCCGGTTCGACCTTCGGTTCGACCTTCGGTTCGAATTTCGCTTCAGCCTTGGTTTCGAATTTCGGTTCGATCTTGGGTTCGAGCTTCGACTCGATCTTCGCCTCGATCTGGGGCTCAAACTTCGGCTCGATCCTCAGATCAGCCTTGGCTTCGGGTTGCAGCTCAATCTTCGCCGCACTCTTCGCGAACGGCGACGGTCCAAGATCGAAGGCGAACGGATCGGCGCTGTCGGCCGGCTCGCCGGACGGAGACTCAGAAGGCGCTTTGCCGGACGACACTGCGGGCACTTCGGCCTTGCCAACGACTGGCTGGCTGGCCGTATCGTGAGCCGACGCGCTGCGGCCCTGACGCAGAGCGTTCAGATCATCATTGAGCAGCTCAGCAAGCTGCGCCTCGATCCGTGCGGTATCGCTTTCGATGACCGGATCAACATCGGCGGGCGTCGCTTCAATGACCAGGGCCGGCTCGACGGGTTCAGGTTGTGCCGCGATCGTCTCGATCGAGATCGACTCGATCGTGATCGATTCAACCGACACCGATTTTACTGACGCTTCCGGCGACGCGTATCCGTTGCGCTCTTTCGGCGCGGGCTCCGCGGCAGGGAAATCATTTTTCTCGATTGGCGTGAACGATGGCGTCCGCTGCTCGGCTTTGCCCGCAGCAGTTCCTGCTTCCCGGGTATCTCCCGCGGGGTGCGATCTCAACGGCGAGGGCTTTTCCGCATCGATGGGCGGGGCCGGATTTGAGAAACCGTGCGCCTGCTTGACCTCAGGCTCGGGATCAGCCGGCTGCGAGGATTTTAGAAAAGCCTCTCGCGACATGAAACCACGCTGCGGCGTGGGTGCGGACGGCGACGGCGCGGGCGCAGGCGACGTCTTCATGGCCGGGGAAAACGGAGCGCCCGGTCTCGGCGAAGTCGACGGTGATCTCAGGCCGGACGAATCCTCCGCGATAATCTTGCGGATCGAGGCGAGGATTTCCTCCATGCTCGGCTCGGCTGTGGATTCCAGTCTCGACATACCCTACCTTTTTCGCAAACAGGCCGCTTTCACCGAAAGCGTAGCGAACTCACCGTACCCGACCGCCCTTGCCTTCCGTAGGACTCATTGGAGGCCCTCGGAGATCCATCATCGTGGCAGGTTGCGGAAAAACCGCAACGATCCCACGAGCAGTTATCCCCGGAGAGAGGCACTCTCAAGGCGACGGGGCACAGTGAAATTTAAATCTTTCGGGCAAAAAATCCAGCCCCGGCAAAGCATAAGTTGCGGCCGCTCACTTGATCGGCGCTACTTCCATGTGCTCCTGGCGCCCATCGTCGTGGGTGATGTCCAAGCCGAACCACTTGTTCCGGACTTCGAGGTAATGCACTTCCGGATTATAAACTGCGGTCGCAGCGCCGACCTCAGAAACGCTGAGGCGTCCGATGGCCGAGACCACCGTATAGGACGCGACCAAGATGTTCCGCTTCGTGGTTTCGAGGTTCACCTGGGACTGAAGCAGTTCCTGTTGGGCGTTCAACACGTCGAGAACGGTACGCTGGCCAACCCGCTCTTCTTCACGGACGCCGTTGAGAGCGGTCGTGTTGGCGACGATCGAGGCCTTGTCGGATTCCTGCTGAGCCTTGAAGCCTTGCAGCTGCGCCCATGCCTGAACGACTTGGGATTGAGACGCTGCGCGCGCCACTTCGATCTGCTGTAGCGCTGCGATTTGATTGTGCTTGGCCTGCCGCACGCGGGCATAGACTTCGCCGCCTGCCGGATAGATCGGAACGGTCACGCGCCCGACGATCGAAGCCGACGTCGCCTCGTCGATGCCGTCCGACGGATCGAACTGATCGGTGTAATTTGCCTCAAGTTGAGCCTGAGGAAGCAAGGCGCCCCGGATCTGATCGACCGTGAACCGCTGAGCCTGCTCAAGATAGAGAGACTGCACGACCTGGGGATTCTCTTTCACGCCGATCGCAATTGCGTCTTCGAGCGACCGCGGGACGAGCTTCGTATTCGGATTTGCCTCGATCAGCCCCGTTGGCGGATGGCCGACGACCTGCTCGAAGATGGCGCGGCTCGACTTCAGATTGGCTTTGGCCTGATCAAGATCCGATTGGCCAAGGGCGCGCCGGGCTTCCGACTGCGCAACGTCAGTTCTCGTCACTTCGCCGACGCTGAAGCGGTCCCGCTGCGCTTTCAGTTCAGCATCGAGAAACTTCAAGTTGTTCTCGTTCAACTTAACGATGGCCTGGTCACGGGTCACATCGCCGAACGCCGTTACGGCATCGAGCAAAACCTGTTGTTCCGTCTGCCTCAGCGTCTCGCGCCCGGCGCGGTCGTTGGCTTCAGCGGCGTTGACCGCGTTCGTGACTTGAAAGCCGGTGAAGAGGGGCTGCACGAGATCGAGTGCATAGCCGCGCGGGGACGTAATCGCGCGATTAGATTGTCCAATGAGCGGTGAGATGGTCGTGCTCTTCTCGCGGCCGACATTGGCGGAAGCGTTGATGTCCGGCCGGTAGCCGGCATTGGCTCTCGAGATATCCTCATCGCGCGCCCTTTGCGTCGCGCGGGCGGAATCAAGCGTCGGACTGTATTGGTAAGTTGCCGTCAGGGCGTCGAGCAGCGTTTCTGCATGCGCCGTTGCAGTCATTGCGACGCCAACGGCCAAGGCCAGGAAGGCTTTGGACGCGTAACGGCCGACCGAGATCGCGCCGTTGCGTGATGATACTTTGACGTTGGAATTAGCCAATTGAATTCACCTGCGCACCACTCAGTCGCGACTGAAAGAGTGGCCCCCCAATTATTCCCGTCTAGCCGATTCGATCTGAATCGACTAAGCGGTTTCACTTCCCCGTAGCGTGGCTGTTAACTTATGGCGGTATTCGCGCCACGCCAGTGCTCTCAGCTAAATTCTTCGAAAGAGTTGCTTTTTTCGCGCTTCCCCCCGAAGCTCCCCCATAAACGTCTGAATTTGCAAATCCCGTCTGCGACGACCGTGTACGGATACCTGTGTCTGGTTTGCCGCTCACAGAACGCGACTCAGAAGACAAAAGCCGGCCGCGCCTCCGCAAAACCGGAAATCAAAGGTGCGGCAGCCTGGAATGCGTCTCGCCGGGCGAAGATGCTGGCGCGCTTATGCAGGAGGACCGCCCGTCCTATTTTGTCATTTATCGCAATCGAGACCAAGCGGCCGTTTTCGCGTATCTGATCCTTGATTGTGTCGGGTATCTTTTCGATGCCGCCTTCGATCAGCACGACGTCATAAGGGGCGCTCGCCGGCCAGCCCGATGCGGCCGCACCCGAGACAGCGACGACATTTCCGATCGCAAGCGACGTGAAGGCTTCAGCGGCAGCCTTCGCCCCTTGGCTGTCAGCAAAAAGGGCGACGACCTTCTTTGCCATCTCAGCCACAACGGCCGCAGCATAGCCCGACTCGCTTATCACGAGAACATTGTCGCCAGCATCGAACTCGGCAAGCTGGATCAGTTTAGCGAGCACCATCGGCGGCAAGGTTTCCCGCCCCGGCGCGATCATTAAGCTCTCATCGCTATAAGCGAGGCTTGCGAGGCGAGCGGGCAGAAATTTTTCGCGCGGGATGGCCGTCATGGCTGTCATGATCCGCCGGTCCGTCACGTCGCTTGGACGGATTTGACTTTCGACCATGTTCTTGCGCTGCAATGCCACGTCTGCCATCGCTTCTCTCCCCGCCCCCGAGATTTGTCGCCGAGGAGACCTCTATAGACGACGCGCTAACGGAGTGCGACGGGAACGCCGTCGCATGTGGAAATTTCGTTCGTGGCCGTAACGGCTTGTAAGGAGAGACTGGTGTATGGTAGATGCCCGATCGGTCGGCGGGTATCTCGTCTTGGTCCAGTGGAAGCTTTTTCGAAACTTTCGGAACCGCGCTTCATTTCAGGTCCGAAAAGACGGCCGCACGATCGCAGAGAGGCCACGTGGCGGAGTGGTTACGTAGCGGACTGCAAATCCGCGTACCCCGGTTCAATTCCGGGCGTGGCCTCCAATCTCAAGCAAAAAAACAAATGAAATCAGTATCGGCGCTCGCGCTCGACGCTCTATGCGCGCCGTGGGTGGGCACAAAAGTGGGCACACGATATTCGGGTGTAACGGGCCGCATGAAGTTGCTCATTTCTACGCGAGTTGACGGCGCGCAATTTATTTTCGTCTGAAAAGCAGAGATAGCGGTCATCTGGACTTGTTCTCGCTCGGGCCGATCTGCTTCCAACGGCCACGTCTGGAAGTCTGCCCAAAGCGGTTTCGGCGGTCGTCGCTATGGGCCAATAGAGGCTATCATAGACAAACTGGCCTGACCGTCAGAACGGCCGCTCAAGCGGACATCGAAGGCGCTATCTATGTGAGCGACACAAAGAAGAACCTCGCGTCAGCTCCCAGGTGAACAGCTGCCGCTCGTGTGCCGGCCAAACGGTAGTCAGTGACCCTTAGCGGAAGTTCCGGCCTAGACCCCGGTTTTCCACGCAACGTCTGCTTTGCCGAGAAAGCCGACATCCAACACTCGATCGCGAATACCAGTCATATCGGTTCGTGGCGCGACAGCTGCTCATCGGTAAGCGGACGTTGCTGGTTTGCAGCTGTGGGCCGATTTTGTTGTCGAGAACATGGATCAGCGCCCACACGTCTTGTTTGTACTGTGGGCCTTCAGTAGTGCCTTTGGAATTGTTGCCTCGGTTAAAACGTCGGTTTGCCGGTAGGGTCGAGCATCGGGAGGTACAGACATAACGATTACATCGAAGTGCATTCACAGGTTCGATTGTAAGAAACGTTCACCAGGAATTCAATATGACGGATACTCGCTTTATCGGGCGTGTCTACGTTGCGACAGTGCGGGTTATGACGGAGGAGAATGCCCATGAGCATTGATATTGCCGTCGCACGAGCCCTGCATGTGCTGGCCGTCGTCATCTGGATCGGCGGCGTGTCGATGGCGACGACGGTCATGTTACCGGCCATCCGGCGAGGTGATCTCGGCGGCGATCCGCTCCACGCGTTTGAGTTAATCGAGCGCCGCTTCATTTGGCAGGCGCGGTTCGCCGTTCTCGTTGTCGGTCTTAGCGGCCTCGATATGATATGGCGTCTCGATCTTTGGGATCGATTTCATTCCCTCACGTTCTGGTGGATGCACGCAATGGTCTGCGTGTGGCTTCTGTTCGCTTTTTTACTGTTCGTTGCCGAGCCCCTTATTCTCCAGCGCCACTTTCGTCGATGGGCGGCGGCTCAACCGGAAGCCGCCTTAGCTTGTTTGCATCGAGTGCACGGGGTCCTACTGGTCCTCAGTGTCGCGACAATTCTGGGTTCGGTGGCGGGAAGTCATGGATGGTCGCCATCCTGACGATCATAACATGATAAACGGATTTAACTGCTATTCACGCCTCCGATCAATTCGAAGCGGGGTAGATAACCGTCCCATCGGGTTGAACGACAGCTCCCGGAGTAAGGCGAGCAGGCTCCAGGCGCTCCCGTCCCATAATGTGGAAAACGGCTTCTCCACTGGCGATAAGATAGTCGGCGACGATGCGGCGATGGCATCGCCACCATACCGCTTCCGAACACATGATCGCGCAGCGTCGATTGCGTCCCTCTTCGAGCAAATGCGCAAGGCCCGCATGGAACCCTGCTGAGAGCGCGTAGTCGGCGTAGTTATGAAAGCTCTCATTCGTCCAAAAACCATTGACGCCAGAAGACAAACTTTTGGCCTTCCTGCGAAGGCCGCCAAGCGCAGTCACATGTTCGTACGAAATGTCGAAGGCCGCCAGCGCTTTGGGTAACGTGTCCTTGTTGAACTGCGGATTGGATCTCGATCTCGGAACCTTTCTGATGTCCACGATTCGACCGACACGGGGGCCGCGCAACAGCTCAACGAAATCCTCAAGACTTCGGTTGGAATGGCCGATGGTGAAGAACGGAAGCTTCATCACGCGTAGTCGAGCGCACCGCCCTTATGGGCCGCGATATGATCGATAATCGTTCCTGACACGCGGCCCGCCTCGGAATTCCAGCGTACATGATCGCCGATTTTGAACCTTTTAGCCATCTCGCGGCGTTGATCGCGTTGGTGTTTTTGGCCCAACATCGGATTACCCTCTGCGTTGCTCAACTCTCGGACGGCATCTCTCGGTATCTCGCGATTAAGTAAGAAACGAACGACGCGCATATACCCATCATGAATATGGCGTCGGTTTCATCGACGTTCGCTGCGGCATCATCAATCAAGGCGTGGCGAATTCCACTCTCATCGTTCGTATATCCATACAATTTACTGAATCCATCTCGCAGCGCCGGGTGTAGTTTGTGCGACTTCTCGATGACCTTTAAGGCATCGACAAGAGTAACCTTGGCCGCTGAAGTATTACGCGCTACAGCCTTCGACGGAGTGAACACCTTCGCGGATACTGTCGGCATTCTACGTATGCACATTCACGTTCATCGACATTGTCCTCGGCTGTCGCGCCAATAGAGACAAACTCTCCGTTAGCGGTTCGCAAAAAATTCGTGGAATTGCTGATCGCCTTTGTCGTCGGCGCCAGACGTCCGTTATTCCGCGACGATATGGATCCTGCCCGTCATGCCAGGGTGAATGCGGCAGAAATAGTCGATCGTCCCAGCATGCTCGAGCTGAAGCCGTGCGGATTTTTCCGCAATGACCATGACATCCCAAACTCCGTTTTTCGCGGTGGCTGTATGGTCGACGAAATCGCCGTTCAACCACTCTACGGTGTCGCCCATTTTGACGGTGATGTCTGCCGGTAGAAATGCGAGGTCGCTGATCTTGACTTGCACCACCTCGCCCGCGAGTGCCGAGGTGGCGTTCGCCATTTGCAGCAGTATGAGCATGGCCGGACGACGCAAAGTAGCTCGCATCGACGTCCTCCGTTAATGTTGCTTGCTTGCCAATTGCTCGGCGTGCTGCTCGTGACCCTCGAAAATCTTGAGGCCGGTCTCGAGGAGACCCTTGAGCTCGGCGTTGTTCGCCGAGGGGATAAGGGTGCTCTTCAGCGCATCATTGACGGTCTTATGGTACGCGACCTCGTTGTCGACATACGCCTTGTCAAATGCCGAGCCTGAGCGCTTGCTTTTCGGCGGACTGCTTAGAAAGGCTCTTGCTCGTGTCGTTGTCTTCGGGCGTGACGTTGAGCTTTTTAACTAGCGCCAGCGCCTTGTCATTCACTGCCTTGTGGTCACGAACCATGTCACTAGCGAATGCACGCACGCCGTCGTTCTTGGACTTCTCGAGAGCCAATTCCGCAGCCTTGATGTCGAGCTCTCCTGCCGTATAGGCGATGTGGGCGATCTGCGCATCGGAAGGCTTGTCGGCTGCTAGTGCAGGCGCAATCGTGGTTGCCAGCAGGATCACTGCGGCTAGGCCGCCTGTTTGCGAAAAAAGCATCTTCTTTACCTCCAGGGTTGCCGAGCCGTAATCGGTTCTTTGCATTCAATAAGGATTGGATGCGCGCTCGCGCCAAAGGTTCGCAACAGTCAGGCAGGCACGAGTTTGCGGTCGATCTCTTAGATCAAAAATCCGGCGCAGGTTTCCGCCGCGCCGGCCAATCATTGAGCCTGAGTTACGGCAGCGCCCACACGGTGAGCGAACCGCCGAGAGCCGTGTAGCTCTCGAGCCCGGCGTAGCCACCTACAGTACCAAGACCGTCTGTCGGGTTCGTCAAGCCAGCTGCGAGACCGATACCGGCCCACCCACCAACGCCCGAGAAAACGCCAATGTATTGCTTGCCCTTGTGCGTATAGGTGAACACGTTACCGATGATGCCCGACGGTGTTTTAAACTTGTAAAGGTTCTTGCCGTCCTTCTGATCGTCACACTTGAAATAGCCTTCAAGCGTGCCGTAGCAGGCAATGCCCCCGGCCGTTGTGAGAACACCCGACCAGACAGAGAATTGCTCTTTGTTCGACCAGACGATCTTACCTTTGCCAGCATCCCAGGCGATAAAGTTTCCCATACCGCCGTGGCTATCTGGTGCAGGGAACATCGACACCGTAGCGCCGACATAAGGCTGTCCCGCTGTGTAGGATACCTTGAAGGGCTCGTAGTCCATGCAGACGTGGTTCGTCGGCACGTAGAAGAGACCCGTCAACGGCGAATATGAGGCCGGTTGCTCGTCCTTTGTCCCGAGCGCGGCGGGGCAAATGCCCTTCGTGTTGACATCCTGTCCACTCGTGAAGGGAGATTTGCTTGCGACGACTGCCGGACGGCCGTAGGTCGCGCTCTTCGGATCCAAGTCGACGCCGGTCGTCCAGTTCACCATCGGATCGAACTTCGCGACGACCAGCGGAATGCCTGTCTTGCGATCCAACGTATACGCCAGACCGTTACGATCGAAGTGCACGACGACGTCGCGCTTCTCATCCTTTACATCGAGGTTGTCGACCAGGATCATCTCGTTGACACCGTCATAGTCCCATTGGTCGAACGGAGTCATCTGATAGGCCCACGCCGCGATGCCCGTGTCCGGATTGCGGGCGAAGATCGTCATCGTCCACTTCTGATCGATCGGCTTGCCATCGGGACCCGCCCGCTGGACCGAGTTCCAGGTCCCTGGGTTCGCTGTGCCGTAGTATAAGAGGTTCAATTTGGGATCCCATGAGTACCAGCCCCACGTCGAGCCGCCGCCGATCTTCCACTGATCGCCGTTCCACGTCTTGAGCGAGGAATCCTTGCCGACGGCCTTGCCGAGCGACATCGTCTTCTCGGGATCAACGAGGATTTCGTTGTCGGGGCCAGCCGAGTAGGCGCGCCAGACGAGCTTGCCGTCCGCGATATTGTAAGCGGAGATATGTCCGCGAATTCCAAATTCGGCGCCCGAAACCCCGACGATCACCTTATCCTTGATGACGAGCGGGGCGGCTGTGCCGGTCTCTCCCTTCTTGGGATCGCCGTAAAAAATCTTCCAAACTTCCTTGCCGGTCTTGGCATCGAGCGCCACCAGCGTCGTGTCGGCCTGGTTTAGAAAGATCTTGCCATCCGCATAAGCCAGGCCGCGGTTCACCGTATCGCAGCACATCACCGGGATGACGGACGGATCTTGTTTGGGCACGTACTTCCACAGGATCCTCTGGTCGTTGTCGAGATCAAGCGCAAAGACCGGATTCGGGAATGGACCATGGACGTACATGACGTTGCCGATGACGAGAGGCGAGCCTTCGTGGCCGCGCAGCACGCCGGTCGAAAACGTCCAAGCCGCCTTCAGGCTACCGACGTTCTTTGTATTGATTTGATCGAGCTTGGAGTAGCGCGTGTTAGCGTAATCGCCTCCTTGCTTTGCCCAGTTATTCGGATCGCTGATATTTTTAATGACGTCATCATTGGCCATCGCGGGTAGTGACAGGGCGATCATAGCGCACGTGGCGCTCAACGGCATTTTGCAGATGTTCATGAAGCTTCTCCATAGTTGCGGAGTTCTTGATTTTCACTCCGGTGCGAGCGGCTTGAGAGACAGCGCATGTCGCAAGGCGACAAGCTCTCAGGAGACGCCCGCCGCATCTGCGCGGAACGCCGAGTGGGGGTGAACAATCGCGATCTCAGCGACGGACGTCTCTAAGCCAATCTAATAACCAAGCCGGATGCTGAGAATCGGCAGTTCTACCTATGCCAAATCAAGGCAGTGTTTTGATGGCGAAGCAAAAACGCGCGTCGGTGCAAAATCGATCTTGGACAGCCGTCTCATAAAAGACTGCAGATAACAAAATGAGCCGCCGATGATGAATCTTCAAAAAGAGTACCTACACAGATTCAATCGTCGTTGATCTGGTGATGGCTGAAATAGCTGTTTCGCGCTTTAATTCGATATGAAAGCCGCCTACGGAGACGACTTCCTCTAAGAGATAAGCTGCGATATGGACGGCGAACGAAGGAATGTCTCTGAAATTGCTCCTGGACGGGAAACATCGGCGCTAAAAACTTGAACGCTTTCCGAGGTCCTGTCGAAGTACGACGGGCTCGAGCTTTCGATGCATTCACGGGATATTGACGCCTCGTGCGTCTATTGGGGATCTACATTGCCCACATAAGATATATGTGCGATATATGTTATGGTGGTGCGTCGCGCCACACGCGCTCAGTGTGAGGATCATCAGCGTGACGGCGTAACTTTTTGTGCCGAGCTCGCTATCTAGCGTACTGCTCCAGCCGACCACCGATGGTGGCGAAGAAAATAGAGGGCCTGCTATGCAGCCGGCTGCGCATCCATCAAGCGTACTTAAACAGAAAGATCTGGGGTTGGCCCGGGTCTTTGCGGCCTACACGATCTCGGCGACCGCTTGGCTTGTCTTCGCGACCTTCATTGGCATCTTGCTAGCTTATAAGTTCGGCGCACCGGATTTCGGATCCGGTGCATGGCTCACTTTCGGCCGCTTACGGCCGATTCATACGAATGGCACGTTTTACGGCTGGGCCAGTATCGCACTCGTCGGCTTGGCTTATTATGTTGCCGTTCGCAGTTGTCGCACTCAGCTCTACAGTGTGCGACTGGCCTGGATCGGGCTGTTGCTATTCAATATCGCAGCCATTGCGGGCACTATCGCGTTGGACCTCGGCTACAATGACGGAAATTTGGAATACCGCGAGTGGCCATGGCCAATTCGGCTAATATTCCTGTCGGCGCTCCTGGTCACAGCCTGGAACTTGGTCGGCACAGTGGCGCGGCGCACCACAGACGACATCTACCTGTCCAATTGGTACACGATGGGTGGCGTCCTATGGACATGCATCATCGCGGTGGTGGCAATCCTGCCGTGGTATCAATACGGTCTCGGCCAGGTCGCGGTTTCCGGCTACTACATGCACAATGCCGTGGGCATGTGGTTCACGCCGCTGGCGCTTGGTATTTTCTATTACGCACTGCCCAAACTGCTTAGCCGACCGATCTATTCTTATGCGCTTGGTGTTTTCGCGTTCTGGACCAATCTGGTATTTTACCCGATTATCGGTTCCCATCATTTCTTGTTCAGCCCGCTTCCTTGGTGGCTACAGACCACGGCCATCGTCTTCAGCGTAGCCATGCTCGTGCCAGTGTTGGGCGGTAGCGCCAATTTTCTGCTGACCATGCGGGGCCGGTTCGGCCAAATGCGCGAGTCCTATCCGCTCGCCTTCATCTTCGTCGGCGTGATCGGCTATCTGGTGGGGTCGTCTCAAGGAACAGTTGAAGCGTTCCGCTCAATGCAGGCAGTCTGGCATTTTACCAATTATACCGTCGGTCATTCGCACCTCACGATGTATGGCTTCGTCAACTTTGCCGTCTGGGGCTGCATTTATGCCCTGTTGCCAGCAGCAACCGGAAAGTACCCCAGTCAAGCGGGCTTAGCGTTGCATTTCTGGATGGCCCTCGTCGGAAGCTTTATCTATGTCCTTTCCCTGTCGATCGGCGGCACCATCCAGGGTTTAAATTGGATACAGGGATCGCCCTTCATTCAGTCTGTCGTGGACATGGGGCCATTCCATGTATGGCGAGGCGTCGGCGGCATACTCATGTTTCTGAGCCACGTGGTGTTCGCCTGGAATGTCTGGTGCATGACGTACGGCCCCAGTGCCAGGGCGGCGCCGCTGGTGCCGGCGCTGGCCAGGGATGACACGGCATGAACAAGCTGGTCGCGATAGCCGGTGGTTCGACGTTGGTCTATGCGGGCCTCGCGCTCCTGATGGGAGTTTTTCCGGGCATCACCCTTTCGCAGACACCGGCTGGCCCGGGAGTAAATCCGCTTACGCTGATCGAAGCCGAAGGCCGCGACGTATACGTCGCCAACGGCTGCAGCTACTGCCATACGCAGCAAGTACGTCCATTGGCTCAGGACAAGGTTTTTGGGCGGCCGTCGGCGCCCGGCGATTTTGCCTATCAGACGCCGGAGCTGCTGGGCTCGGAACGCACTGGTCCCGACCTCACCAATATCGGTGCCCGGCAGCCAAGTGCGGTATGGCAGTATATTCACCTCTATAATCCGCGTGCGGTGGTACCTGAATCAATCATGCCATCGTTTTCTTGGATGTTTGACGTCGTGGACAAGGCCCCAGCCGGCATCACCCCGGTGCCTCTGCCCAAGGCTTATGCGCCAGCAAATGGTGTCGTGGTTCCTAGCAGTGAGGCGCAAGCTCTGTTGGCTTATCTGATGTCATTGAAGCAAACCGCGTGGCAAGAAAACAAAACGGCCGCAGGCACCGCACCATCGCCTTCCGAACGGCCTGCCACACCCAGCGTAGCAGCGACGCAAGCTCCGTCCGCTGGCGCGTCGGCCCCCACTATCAGCGGTTACGACGCCGCCAAAGGCAAACAGCTGTTCAGCGCCAATTGCTCGGCCTGCCATCAAGAGGCCGGGGAAGGTCTCGCTGGCGCGTTCCCGCCGCTCAAGAACAACGCTGTCGTCAACGACGCGAATCCGGGTGCGCACATTCACACCGTATTGTTCGGCCTCGAAGGTGTGCCTGTCGATGGCGTCAAATATGAAAGCGCGATGCCTCCATTTGGCACCGTGCTCAACGACGCTGACATCGCGGCAATCGTCAATTACGAGCGCAGTTCCTGGGGCAATCACGGTAACCTTGTGACGGCGCAAGACGTGGCCGCCGAACGCGCCAAGGGTAAGTAAAGCAGAGGACGTCATGGAACATGAAATGGCAGGACCGTTGCTCGGCAACCTCATCATCATCGTGATGTCGGGCGCGGTTACGGTTGGATGTTTCGTGGCCATGTTTTGGATGTTGCTGTGGCCCGGTGAAACGGACCGGCGCCATCCCAAATACGATATTCTGCGTCACGACCGCTAAGGCAGAGGTGCAGTCATGGAAAATCCGCGCGTACGCATTTACCTTGATGACGAAACACAACCGATTGCCGATCAGGAACTGCGTACGGAGTTTTCGGTCGATACCACCAAATTAACGGATGGGCCGCATCGACTGACCATCATGGCGCGCGGCGAGAGCGGACACGAGGGCTTCAAGCAAATTCCGTTTGTCGTACATAATGGCCCGGGCATCGTCGTCTCGGGACTGCGCCCGCACTCAGTTCGGCACGGCGAAGTCCGCTTCACCGTAGATGCATTCAGCGCCGACGATCCGTTCGATCCGCGCCGCGCCGAGGCGCGCTCGTCGATTCCGGTGTGGGTTTGGGTGATGTCGCTGTTCGTAGTCGCTTGGGCGGTATGGTACGCCGCACGCATGTGGGATGTACCAGCGGAGTTTTTGCATTCACCGACGTACGGTAGCCAGAACCTTCGGGAACACCAAACACCGCCGGGGTGAAGACAACAGACTCTGCCTCGGCATGAGGGCGCCCGTATGCAGCACCGGCGGCCTGATCATCAACTTCCCGGATGTTGTGGAAGCCGTCATCTGTGTCATCAAATGCCACCGACAGCGAGCACGCATGGCTACGCCACTTCGGCGCGCGGCATCTCGGTGAGACGAGCACGTCCAAATTCGTGTGACCGCACGGGTGTTCTTCGGTTTCGCTGACGACGATGCGAGCTGAAGTGTCTCTGCTTGCGTAACGGGCCAGTCCGTGGGGCCGCATCTTCGGCTGTTAGAAGACGACTCGTCGATGGTTATCTGAAAGATGTGACTGCGGCGAACCTTCTTTCTCACACCGCCACGGCGAGCATGAGAGACCAACGTTTACGATTTGAAGTCACCGGGCCCTGCACGTAGGTAGAACTGCCGATTAACCCCGACCACCTAATCATTATATTCAAGCCAGAAAACCTGTCCCCGTGCGGTCTCACCGTCTGGAATCCTTGACGCCCTTTCTCAAAGAACGAAGAGGCATTTATGTCGAACGAACTGTTTCCATCAACCACACGAGAGCTCGCCCAGAAGCGTCGAGACTTGTCGCCAGAGACCGAGGCCGCCTTTCAGGCGTTTAGCCAGAAAGTATTCGAGGATGGAGTGTTATCCGCGAAGGTCAAGCAGATCATTGCAGTCGCGGTGGCGCACGTCACCCAATGCCCCTACTGCATCAAGGGTCACACTAAGGCAGCCTTGCGGCACGGCGCGACAGAAACAGAACTGATCGAGGCGATCTGGGTTGCGGCTGAAATGCGCGCCGGGGGTGCCTACGCTCATTCCGTCCTCGCGATCGAGGAAATGGAGAAAGCAGCGGCAGTAAAGAGCGTATAAATGTTCTTTTCCAAGCAAGACAAGAAATGCTAGGTCGCGCTGCGCGCCAAAGCGGACGAGACACCGAACATCGGCAGTTCCACCTATGCGGACCTCCTGACCGGGGCCGTCAATGCCAGCCCCGGTCTGAGCCCAACGAACTCAGTTGATTGCAGCATCGGAACTTTTCACTTCGGGGTGCTCCCCATGATTTGACGGCGTGCGATCCGACGTTTCGCCGTCCGAGGTGGTGTCAATTTGAGAGCTCGGCGTGGGTGAATGTTTGGTCGGCGTGCGGTCCGACGTTTCCCCGGGCATCACACCGCCGGAATTGGACCGGATTTGTGGTTCTGTCAGTACAGTTTGTGCACTCGCAATCGGCGAAAGCGAAGCAAGCGCCCATGCTAAAACAACGAACCCAATGGATTTGTTCACGACGTCCTCCTAGGAGCAGATAAGCTGCTCAATGAAAATTGCACATCGGTTCCCCAAAGGTTTTTGATTGGCAGGCGTGAACCGAAGCGTCTTCCATACCTAGGAACTAATATTGCGATATATATTGGTATTTCTGCCCATGCAGAGAGGGGCATGAATACAGAGACAATTAAATCATTGAGCAGGCGCGACGTTTATGGCGCTGGTGAATCCAGATTGACAAGCGACATCCTGACCAAGTGTGAAAGACTTCGTGCACTCAACTTCGTCATGATGTGAGACCGGTGGTGCTCGGCGGTGCGCGTGCTAATCCCGAGGCGTCCGGCAATCTCCTTGTTCAGATGACCTTCGACAAGCAAGGCGAAGACTTCGCGCTCGCGAGATGTCAGCTTTTGGAGACACGTTTGTGCTTCATCGCGCCTGGCACGCTGCTCGGCCAATTTTCTCTGGCGGGCGAGAGCCTCGTTGAGAGTTTCAAGCAGCACCTCAGGGTCGAGTGGCTTCTCGATGAAATGCAATGCTCCGAGACGCATGGCCTGGACCGCGATTGGTACATTGGCTTGTCCCGTCATGACGACGAGCACAGCGTCAATTTCTCTCTGGGCTAGGTGCTGCTGAAGCTCAAGGCCGCTCATTCCTGGCAGGCAAACGTCGACCAGAGCGCAGATCGGTCGCTTGTCTTTGAGAGACGCAAGGAACGCTTCCGCCGAAGAGAAGAGACGCCCATCGAAGCCAGCTGTCCTTAGGAGGACGGACAAGGAATCCCGTATAGCGGGGTCATCGTCGATAACATGCACAGTGGGCTCATGCTGCATGGCTGCCACATCCATCGACTGGCAGGCAAAGGTGGAAATTCGTGCCTCGCGGAACTGCCCTTTCCCACCAAATCAGCCCGCCGTGGGCTTCTATGATCTGCTTACTAAGTGGCAACCCAAGTCCCATGCCGTGAGGTTTCGTCGTTTGGAATGGTTCGAACACGTGTTCCGCGATTTCAGACGAGATGCCCTTCCCATTATCAGAGACTTCAATCTCAATCTTAGAGCTATCGTGGCAACACCGGACGCTGACCATGCCGTCTGACGTCTCAGCGGCGGCATCGATCGCATTGTTGATCAGTATGAGCAGTACCTGCTTGATCTGTATGGCATCTGCCATCAGGGCCGGCAACGACCCGGGCTCAATCTCTATGCGTACGGCTCTTGCCGCAGCATCATGCTGCAACAAGCGCACGACCCAATCCGTGATCTCAACCAAATTCACCGGCAAACGCTCGGCTCTTTCACCAGATGCCAAGAGGCGAAGGTGTTGGAGAACGTCGCGCGTCCGTTTCAATTCGATTTCGGCCTTCTCCATGGTTTCGGCAAGACTCACCTGATCGACGGGAGTTATTTGGAGGAGGCGCCGTGCTGCATGCACATAAGTCGCTAGGGCCGAAAGCGGCTGGCTCATCTGGTGCGCCAACCCCATACCCATGACCGCTGCCGCCTTGAAACGTGACAGCCGCTCGGCTTCGCCCAGTTGCGGCCGTATCTCGAATTGAGGCCCGTCACAGCGGAGCGAGGCAATTGGAGGATAACCGGACATTACGTCACCTCAAACAGTCATGGGCAGTTCCAGCGGAGATTTGCGGCTTGCAGGCAAGGCCTGGCACCACGCACTCGCCGCGGTGAAACGCAATGCCAAGCTTGAGGGATTCTGCGATCTTCTCGCTCCGAAAAAGGGATGCATGAGCTCTTGGATCATCGTTTCAGTAACCCCGGCCTCAAGGCCCGAGGATTTGGGATGTGGCACACGCATGGAGTAGCTCGCTCCAACGAACCATGATAAGATGTATCGTTCGTACATCTTAAACTGAAGCTCCACAAAAGCAAGTTTCCCACGCTCATGTGTGACAGCTGCTATGCGATTGACGGTCCTGTCGCACTATTCCTTGCGAATTCTGCGCCGGTAACCAAGTGAGCTACATGACCTTCGTCGTCACCGAAAACTGCATCAAATGCAAATACACCGACTGTGTGGAGGTGTGCCCCGTGGATTGCTTCTACGAGGGCGAGAACATGCTCGTCATTCATCCGGACGAGTGCATCGACTGCGGCGTGTGTGTTCCGGAATGTCCTGCCGAGGCGATATTCTCGGACGCCGATCCCGAGGCCACGCCGCACTGGCTCGAGGTCAACCGGACGTTCGCCGATCTCTGGCCAAACATCACGGGTAAAAAGCCTCCGTTGCCTGATGCGGATAAGGAAAATGGCCGGAAAGGCAAACAGGCCGAGCTGTCGCCGCAGCCTGCATCGGAGGATATCACGTGACCGTCCACGGCAGCTTTCCGCCAGGATTGACCTGTTACAAGAGAACCGCTCAGTTCACCCGCGAGACTGTGCCGGAAGGCCTTTTGGCGGAGCACAAAACGAAAATGGGCGTGTGGGGTTTGCTGCGAGTGACGGGTGGCCGGATTCGCTACTGCATCGACCATCCTCGGTCGAGCGTTGACGTCGCCGCGGGCCATGCGGCCGTTATCGAACCGCAGGTTTTGCACCACGTGGAGCTTCTCGATCCCGACAGTTCTTTCTTGGTGGAATTCTATCGTGCTGGGCACGGTGACTAGATCTAAATCTTCGGCGGGTGCCTTCCGCTCCATACGATGCGCGTGTCCGGAAAACTAAGGCGCGTCATCGAACCCAACGATACCCCTCGCCGTCGTGCTCGCGATGGCAGCATCCTTCATACTGTCGAGAACTTTGGTTCCGTCTGTCGCGTCGCTCATGCTCAGCGCGCGCGACACGAATAAGCGCCATCGCCCGGGCCTCGCCTCTTGCTCGGGCATTCCAAGATCGAGAGCACGGTTCGCTATCTCGGCATCGAAGTAGATGATGCCATCGAGATTCCAGAGAAGATCGACGTTTGACGCAATGCCTTGGTAAGCAGACCTGGTCGGTGGCCGGTCTCGCGTCGCCGATCACGGGCCGGCGACTTCCGCAATTGGCCCTTCGCGGACCTTGCGTTCGGCCGCACGATCCCAATTGCAGACATCGGTCAGGGCAAAGGTCTGCGCTAATAGTGCCTTGCTATTAACGTCCGCTTGCTGCCGCCGACCGGACGACTAAGGCGCGGCGAAATAGGCCGCTTCGGACCTAAGCGGAAGATCTCGGGCGGGGCGCTTGGTTGACGGCGATGTCTGCGCTGCAGAGATAGCGGACATAGGCCAGACTTTCTCTGCGCTTCAACACGATCACAAAATGTATGACCGCATTCGCTTGCAGAGCAGAGGCGGGGCTAAGTCGATCCGAGATGCACTCTGGCCCGACTGATAGCTTCGTCGAGCCTGAAGCGTGAGACCGCAGCGAGCCGCTCGACGCCCAAGAGACGCGCAAGATCGAGAGCTGGGTCAGACTGGTTTAGCAGGTCCTTGTTCGCCAGGACAACCGATGCGAGTTCGGCGATGGGAATGTCCGCAATCGCTCTTCGCGCGTTTAGATTGAAGGGAGGTCTATAGTCGAGAAGGTCGACGATCGTGCCCTTCTTCCAAATAAAATTACCGCCGGATTCTGTGGTTCTTTCGATGTCCTGGAGATGCCATTCTATGCGTTCTCGAATTTTGTTGCCGGTTCGAAGCCAGCCGTGTGCCCTGGCAATGCGCTGAGCGAGGACGTCTTCGCGCAATGGGCCTTCTTGTTCTATCACGCTATCGACCATAGCCTGCAAAGTTCCGCGATAGGAGAGTTCGTAGAACTGCGCAGGATCGACTGTGAATGCGGTGAGGTCGGTGAGGCGATAACAACCCTCTACGGCGTGGTTGGTTTCTTCTGGGTTCGTCACTGAATCCAAAGCGGACGCCTCAGTTAGTGCGTGCTTATACGGCTCGCTTGGAGCCGTGACGAGTTCTGCATCCAATTGATCCGAGGCTGGCGGCACATCGTCTATCGGTGCATCCTGATCAGTAGCCTGCTGCTCAGTCGGTTGCGAATCGACGGGGCCGATCTCGTGGCCCATGTCCCAACGGGTTGTTTTCTCTTCGCCTTCTCGTTGGGTCGACTTACGACGGCTAACATCAAGCAAGCCGATCAGATCAGCGTGCAGGCGTTTCACACAACCTTCAGGATCGAACCACCAATCCGTCGACCACACCCTAACGATGTTCCACCCCAGCCCGCGGAGAACTTGCTCGCGGACCTTATCGCGATCACGCGCTGTAGCCGATCGGTGATAAGTGGCGCCGTCGCATTCAACACCGGCTAGATACGCGCCGGGCAAATCGGGATGCCGAACGCCAATATCCACCCGAAAGCCGGAAACGCCGACCTGGGGGATCAACTCCCAGCCCATTTTTTCGAGTTCAGCCGCGACCGCTTCTTCAAACGGCGATTCAAAACCATCGCCATCGCGCACACTTACAGATGGCAGCGCAATGGCTCCGCGTTCGGCGAAATCGAGAAAGCTCTTCAAATCTCGAATGCCGATTGCTTTGGTTCGGCCCAGGTCAATCTGATCAGCGGTAAAACCGGAGAAGACAATCAGTTCCTGTCGTGCGCGCGTGACAGCGACGTTTAGACGGCGCTCGCCGCCGTCCCGGTTGAGTGCACCGAAGTCCATCGTGCGCTTGCCAGCAGCGTCTTGCGAGAAGGTGACTGAAAACATGACCACGTCGCGCTCGTCGCCTTGAACATTTTCAAGATTCTTGACGATCGTGGGTTCGATACGTCCGTCGGCGAAGAACCATTCGAGATCGGAGTGGGCGCGCCGAGCTTGGTCCAAGAGATCTTGGATTAACGATTGCTGCTGAGCATTCAACGTGATGACAGCAAGGGTGGGACGATCCTTTTCATCCAGGCTCATCCAGCGGCGCATCCGCTCGACGGCTTCAGTCACGAGAGCCTCGGCCTCTATCCGGTTGGTGCGGCTCTTTCCACGATCATAAATTCCGGCTGCCACTTTACGCAGCTGCACCGCCCGATCCTCGACTGAAGGTGAAGGGAATGTGATCAACCGATTCTGATAATAGTGATGGTTGGAGAATGCGATCAGCGATTCATTGCGACTGCGGTAGTGCCAGCGCAGGTCTCGTACGGGCAAGCCAGATGCTCTGGCTTCGTCCAGGATGCTCTCTAGATCTTTTTCGTAATCGACCAAGCTCTCATCACTGTCTTCGTCATTACGTCCAAAGAAATTCGTGGGCGGAAGCTGCTTCGGATCGCCCACAATGATCGTCTGGCGTGCTCGCGCGATGGCACCGATTGCATCCCACGTGGTAATCTGAGAGGCTTCGTCAAAAATGACCACATCGAACGAGGCCTGATTGTGGGGTAGATATTGCGCGATAGAAAGCGGCGACATGAGCATACATGGCGCCAACTTGGGAAAGCTGGCCGGCAGTGCGCCAATCATATCCCGGATCGAGCGGCTGGGCCGCTGCAATTCCATTTGATGGCGCAACAGTCCGAGTTCGGAATTGCGGGGGACTTCCTGTACTGCGGGCAAGTTATGCGCCAAGGCGCTGGTCACGCGTATGCTCGCGTTAGCACGAACGAGATCGTCAATCTCCCGAAATTCTGCAATGGCATGTTCATGCTGGAAGCGCCGGAAATCTCGGAGCACGGGATCGTTGTCCAGCGTCAACGGCAGCCACCAGCGCGCATAGGCCAAACGGAAGCTTGCTTGTGCTTCGCTACAGGGCACAACGCCGGTCTCGATATCGTCTACGAGCGCGCCTAAGTTCTGGCTCTCGGCCTTCCTGCGCGCTCTGCAGCAGAAAGACCAATCGCGTAGAAGATGTTTGGCGCTCGTGAGCGCGTCCATCGAATCGCACAACTCAGCGAGCGGCTTGTCGCTTCCCTTGGCCGAAGGCATTTTGCCAGCAAGGGCGGCGAATTGTGAAATCGAGTTGTTGAACTCCGCATACGCAGAGAGAAAGTCCGCCGCAGCCTCGCGTGCGGGTTCTTCTTTTTCCCCGCTGCACAATGCCGGCTCGATAGTCTGGAGGATCGCTCCGATATCGTCCGTGTTACGCCCCAGAGCCGCAAGCGTTCGACGAAATTGGTCGCCGAGTTTCAAGGTTTGTTCGACATGGCCGATATCGGTGTCGAGTCCAGCGAAGCCAACCGGCTTAGCTGCAAGTAGGTTCGCGTCGGCGGCCTGCTGCGCTTTTTGCATCCGTCGCAAGAGGGCCAAGTCACTTTCGAGGCTCGCCGTACCTTCAATAACGTAGCCTTGAAGCAGCCTTTGCACCTTCCGCTTGCCCAGATGACTATTTGGCCAGAACGAAGCGCAGGCATGTCTCCACTGGAGTTCGATCTCATCGACGGCGATGCGCGGTACATCCTCATCGCTATAGCGCGCTGAAAGCTGATCGCGGGCCGAAGTGTACTCGCGGATCGCGTTGCCGAGAGCTGCCAGTGCTGGGCCGCATAGGCTGAATTCCCGGTCGAACACTACGGACAGCTGAAAACCGGAGCTTCGCACTAGCCAATCAGCCAGCTTCCGAAGTGCATCCAACTCCGAATGTGGGGCGTCTCCCTTGGCCGGTAGCCCGATGTTGATAAGGAACCCATCGAGGCGGCGGCTCAGCGCTTCTGACGCACTCTTCAGCGCAGCTGTGGCCGTGAGCAATTCGCTCTCCCAACTCGATGTCCAACTCACAACATCGATCAAGCGCAATGCGGGCCGAATTTCGGTAGATTGAAAGGCTAATCCGATTTCATGAGCGGTTTGCTCGAAACCCAGCCGCGTCTTTTCGTCATGAAAATCGTCCGAGGGCCAAGTCAGGCTGGGCGCATATCTCTGCTTGTTCTTAAGCGCGAGACCAAGAGCCATATATGGAGTAAGCCCGCTACCGTGCCGCTTATGAAGCGCTTGAACATATGCATTCAGCTCATCGCGACGCAGGCGCAACCGCTCATTGATGGCGATCCATTCGGCATCGTCCGCACGCTGACGCTTTTCCCACGAAGCTTTCAGCTGAGTGAGAAAGCTTCTCCGGTCCGCCTTGTTGGAGTGCAATTCTAGACAACAGTGTCCGAGCCCGTGTTCGCGGAGACGACGATAGACGACATCGAGGGCCGCCGTTTTCTCCGCGACGAAGAGCACCGTTTTGCCGACCGCCAAGCAGTTTGCGATCATGTTCGCGATCGTTTGGCTCTTTCCGGTCCCGGGCGGTCCAACGATGACGAAGTCACGTCCCTCCGCAGCGGCGATGCTCGCGGCGACCTGCGATGAATCGGCAGGAAGCAGCGACACGATGTCGGCAGGGGCGTATTTTTGATCGAGTTCACGTTCATCGAGGAACGTCGTGGCATTCCCGTCAAATACTTTGTCCGGCGTGTCGATCAAATGACGTACGACCCGGTTCTCTCTTAGCGAGCCGGTTCTTTCGACAAGATCCTTCCACATCAGGAATTTGGCAAAGGAGAAGGTCGAGAGGGCAGTCTCGTCGATGACCTCCATACCAGGGACATCGCGCACGGCCTGCCGCATCGTGGCAAGGACACGGGCCACATCGACGCCGCTTTCATCCTGAGGCAGGTCGCCCGAAAACCGTGTGATCTTCAGATTGAAGTCGCGTTCGAGGAATTGAATCAAGGTCGCGTTGAACCGAGTTTCGTCCTCATGATAACGCAGAGTGAAGTTCGATGACGCGCTGCGACGGTCGATCTTGACCGGGACGAGCAACAAAGGTGCGCGATAGCTGCGTTCGTCGCCTGTTTTCTTTTTCCATCGAAGAAATCCAACGGCGAGAAAAAGCGTGTTCGCTCCGCCCTCTGCAAAATCGTTTTTCACCTGCCGATGGAGGTCTATCAGCCTGGCCTCCAGCTGACGGCCATCGAGCGTTGAAGCAAGCTCGTCGCGAAGGAGTGCGTCAGCCGCAAAGCCCCGCTGGAGATCCCTTCCACGTACCTCACGGAAAAGCGCGGCGTCGCGTTCACCCAGAGGATTCTGTTCGGGCAGAGAGATCAGACGTATCGCGGCGCCTTTGACCAAGCGATCCTCGAGGTAGCCGACATCCGTGCACAGAAACGGAATGGTCTTCTGTGAATCGGGAAAATTCAACAGGCGATTCCGCAGCGTCAAATCCAGCAACTTTTTCTGCCAGCGATCGATCCGGCCGGCAGCGGTGGTCGGCTTAACTTCGACCTCATCTGCGGGCAGATTACTGACCGACGCCACCGCCGGCAGTGGCAACGAGGTGGGCTGGAGAGGTTCGCCTTCGTCACCTGGCGCAGCCATTGGATTGTGTGAAGCAAGCGGGGTAATCCCTCCGCTGCGAGAGCGGCTGACGTCGACAGCCGCCTCAAACTCGGCAGTCTTATCTTCATCAAGCCGATGGTCGAGCGCACGTTGCGCCCCTTCAAATGTCATGACGGGGCGATGACTAACGCCGGTGCTCTCGAATACGATCAACTCTCGCGACGCTAACGCTTTGCGTATCTCCATCGCGTCGAACTCGATGGCGTTGGCCAGCGTCTTCTTAGTCAGCCAGACGCCGACAGCAGCATGCCCCTCGAACAGGAGAATGATAGGATTGAGTCCAGTCGCTTCCAAAGCGGATGCAAACAGCAGGGTTGTGTCCAGGCAGGTTGCCAATTTGGAAGAGATAATTGTCGATGGCCGGCGAATTTTCTGGCCGCGTGTCTCAAAGCTGGCGGGTGGCTCGGCGTAGAGCAGCGATTGAGCCGCCACTGCTGAATAAACAGCCGCCGCAAGCATGAATGCTCGCTGTGGCATGCCGCTTTGATATCCGTCGAGCGACGTCGAATGACCATGAGTCGAAAGAATATCAGCGGCATCTCGCAAGACCGTTGCCGTCGCGGGATCATTCGGCATGACAAACGCCGGGAGTAATTGGGCCATGTCGGCCACGCCGCCCCATTCATCGCGAGCCAGGAGGCGCACGACAATGCGCTGCTCGGCCAGGATTTCGGTGCCGATGGAAAGGCGAAGCGTCAGCTCGCCACGCTCAGCCTCATTTAACCCCGCCAAATAACCTGCATCGAGGTCAACCTTCCTATCGGTGAGGGAGATAGTTTCGCCTGCGGCGATCCGGTCGATCTGCCAGATCTTGCTTCTTAAGAATGGCGGATTTGACGTCAATTCCAGCCTGCAGGATTCCAAGCTGATCGCGGTCGAGTTACTTATCCCAATCGATCGGATCACCGGAACGGCATTTTGGAAAGAGGCGTATGTGAAGCTCTCGGCGATTTGACATACGATCTCAGGGGAGAGCGTTGGCGGCGCTTCAATTTGATGGCAATCGTTCAGTACCGTCATGTCGCGCGCCCCTTTCGCGAAACCCTAGATTGCGAGTATCGCCCTCGGAAGTGGAATTTGCCTTATACGGTGGAAAGTCCACCATCTATGAAGAGAATCCGAACGCTCGAACTGAATTTTGAAAGCCTATTGAAAGGCAATTTGGTTCGCGCCTCGCTGGTGTGTGGAGACTAATAATTCCGATGATAACTCAGACGAGCTTAGACAACATATCTGGCTATGCTGCTATTGGGTCGGTGCAATAAAAATTGAGATAGGGTGGAATGCTTGTGAGAAACGCTCTCCAAGAGATGCGCCATGCATCGCCGGTCGCCTCATCCAGGGTGTTCGCATTCAGACCACTCCTCTGACTTCCACTTTGCTTCCAGAGATGTCTTTCCGGACATAAAACCCATTCGGGACGGCTTCTTGAACGAGCGGGACGTGCGAGATGATGCCCACCGCCCGGTTTTGACTGACCAGCGAACTCAGGACTTGCAGGACTTGGTCGAGAGTGCCCGTTCCGTTTTCGGTGTCGAGACTGCCGAACCCCTCGTCGATAAAGATGGTGTCGAGCCTGATCTTGCCGCTGGCGCTTTCAACGACATCGGCCAGACCCAACGCGAGTGCCAGAGCGGCGATGAATGTTTCGCCGCCAGAAAGCGTGGTCGTTGGGCGTGCCTTACCAGTGAAGAAGTCGAATACCTGTATTCCAAGACCGCGACGCCCGCGCCCTCCTCCTTCAAGGTCGCGCTCAAGACGGTAGCGATTGGTTGTCATTGGACCGATCCGCAGGTTTGCTGCCGCAAGCACCTGATCGAACATCGCGCCGATGGCGAACGTCTCCAGGTCGAGATTCTGCGAGTTATATCCGTTCACTAGCGCCGCGAGATTGCGGAGAGGTCCCGATGTCGCCTCCGCCTCGTCGAGCCTACGCAGTGTCTCGGCGAGTTCGTCGCGCAGCTTCGTCAGGTGATCCAGATGGTGTCCGGCCCCTGACCGCTGGTCGGTGGCCACCTTCATTTTTTCCTCGGCCTCGAGCTGCTTCGCCGCTATACCTTGCACGTCAGGACGGATCTGCTCCCCGATGGCCGCTGTGGTTTTTTTCACCGTCTCCTTTGCGTTCTCATGCTTGCGGCGATGATCTTCGACGGTTTTGCGATCCTCTTCGATGGTCGCAATGGCAGGCTTCAGGGCGCAGAAGTCATCATCCGATAGAGCAGTGTGCTCGAGGCGCGATCGGAAGGTGTCAACCGCCTTACGGCGGCGCTCGCGGCAGATTGAAAGTGCATTGTCGGCAGCCTGCTGATCTTTCTGCGCCGTCAAGGTAGCTTCGCGGGTTACAGTCGCCGCTGTCTCGGCAGTGGCTTTCGCCGTTCGACGGGCCGTCAGTGTCTGCGAGGCGCTTTCTTGGGCGGCGATAAGGGCGCTCTGATCGCGCAGTGATTCTGGAACGGTCGAGAGCATCTCTTCAAGACGAACACGTTCGGCAGCAGCGTTTTTCTGACACTCAGAATAGGAGTCGCGCGACGTGTCGCGTTCGCTTTCGAGCGACACGATCTCGCCGTTCATGCGCTCAATGTCCGCTTCCGCTTGGGCGACGTCAGTTGGCGCGCCGAGGTCGTCAAGCGCCTGTTGCTCGTCCCGAACCTTTGCGTTTAGCGCGGCGGCGTTCGCTTCGGGAAAATCCACGGCGGCTAGCCGGCCCTGCCGCTCCTTGAGGACGCTCCGGGCTGCAGTAAGGTTCTGCTCTACCTCGCGTGCCGCCTTGTCCGCCTTCTGCCAGTGGGCCTTGGCTTCGCGGAACGCCTGATCGCTTTCAACATGTTCGATCGCACGTGTCGCTGGCGCCGGATGCTCGGTTGCCCCGCAAACGGGACATGGCTCGCCCGCTTCGAGTTTCGAGGAGAGGTGCAGGGCTTGAGCCGCGGAAAGGTTCTGCTCGGCTGCCTCGAACTTGGCCCGAGTCTCTTCAACGTGGTGCGCGGCCGTCTCGTGCTCGGAGCTGAGCTTCTCGACAGCGGCGTTTGCGGTCTGAATGTCCTGACAGGCTCTTTCGAAGGTCTCGGCGGCGGCGAAGGATGATTTCAGAGTTGCAAGGCGACCGGCGATGTCCTGACGGCGCGCCTCGGTCTGGCGGCTCGCTCTGAGCGCCTCGGACTTTTCACGTCGTTCGTCCTGAAGGCCCGTCAAACGCCGCTGGGTTGCATCAAATTTTCCAGCCGCCTCACGCTCATCCGCCTGTGCTTTTTCAACCGTGCTCCCGATTCTCCCGGCTTTTTCCAGGGCGTGCTTGTGACGGTCGAGTGCCTCGACCTGTCGGCGCAGATCGTCGATCTCTCCAGCGCGATCCGTTTCCTTCTTCAGCACTTCGGCAGCCGATTTGGCCTTCGCTTCTGCCTCCGCAGCCGCCCCTTGCGTTTGCCTTAGCGTCGCTTCGGCGTTGCGGACTTCGTCGGCTGTATCCGTAACATTGGTTTCCGCATCGAGCAGGGAACGCGCGCGCTCCGCCCTAGCAACGCGTTCCGCCAGCGCATTCATGTCGCCCTCGCCGGCCTTGAGCGCGGCGAGCGCGTTCGCGGCATCCTCGGCAGCCTTGAACTGCGCCTCTGTCTTCTCGGCCTCCTGCAATGCGCTACGAGCGACCGCAAAGAACGTGCTAGTCGCTTCCTCAACATCCATCAGTTCCGCATGGCGCGCTTGCGCATTCGCGATCCCCGCGGACAGCGCGTCCGTGCTCTCGAAGCTTTCCGCCGCGAGGCGCCGGATGCAGAGTTCCCGCTCTTCGCGCACATGCCGCTCCGCGGCTTCGGCGTCCGTCTTCAGCTTGGACGCGAGGGTTCGGTAGAGTGAGACGTCAAACAGGTCGCGCAGGATTTCGAGGCGCTCCCTCGTCTTCGCGGAAAGGAACGTCTCAAACCGGCCTTGCGGCAGCAGAACGATCTGCCGGAACTGTTCCGGACCATAGCCCAGCATCTCGGAGACGGCCGCGTCCACAACGCCCACCTTCTTCTCTGCGATGATCTTGCCGCGCTCATTCTCATTAATCGCATCGACCGACAGCCCCGTCGCGTCGAAAAGGAATGCGGCGTGTGGGTGCTTGGTCGCGCCCTCTCCCTTCTGCTTCGGCCTTTGCTGTTCGGGCTGACGCACAATGACGAAGCGACGCGCGCCGACCTCGAAGACGAACTCGACCTCGGTCAGACTACCGGCGTCCGCATGATCGGACCGCAGCGACGGCGCTTCCTGATCCGGCTTCGCCGGCGCACCGAACAACGCGAAAGTCATTGCGCTGAAGATGGTCGATTTTCCTGAGCCGGTCTGGCCGTAGATCCCGAACAGCCCGGCAGCGACCGCATCACGGAAGTCGACAACCACACGTTCCGGATAAGGCCCGAAGGCCTGCATCGTCAATCTTACGGGCCTCATGCCCCGTTGTCCCCGTTCCGAATGATATCAAGAGCCGGGGCTATGACGGCCTTATCCTTTTCGGTCATCGGCTCGTCTCTGATGAATTTCAGGAATTCACCGATGACCTCGATCGGGTCTGCCACTCTGGTCGTTGTTCCGCTGAGCGACTTGATTTCGAGGGAGCGCTCGTCGCGCTGGTACGTCAGATCGCATGCGCTTGGGAATAAGGTGCGCAAGCGCTTCATGCCATCAATAACTGGCGCATCGTCGGTCAGAATGACTTTGACGAAATCCGTGGAGGGCTCGGCGAGCAGCAGTTCGGCGTGCTTTCCCGTGAGAATGCGAACGCCGCGAAGAGGCTTGAACGAGATTATTTCGATGGTCGTTTTACCCGCCCAATCGATGTCGACGAGACTCATGGACTTGGCAGCTTCCGCTTCGTCGAATCCGAAGGCCAGCGGTGAACCCGAATACCGGATGTGCGGGACACCGACAAATTGCGGCTGATGCAGATGCCCCAAGGCAACGTAGTGCGCTCCGTCGAAGATCTCTGGCCGGACCGTTTGGACCCCTCCGACCCGGGCCAGCGGCCGCTCACTGTCGCTTCCGTGTGCACCCGACACGAAGGCATGGGCGACGATCACCCAACGTGCACCCTCCGGAATATTGCTTCGGGCCGATGCGACCTGCGCTGCAAGAACATCCTCCGGTGTCTGCATCGCCTCATCGGCGAAGCACTCGCGCGCTGCATATTCGTACGAGAACGGTAAGCCGGAGAAGGCGACGGTGCCGTGCGTATCCGTGAGAAGAAGCGGCCTCTCATCAGCACTGACCGCTCCTCGGATGAGAGCGCGACGCGTGTCGGTCATGATCGACATCGACGCAATTCGGTCCCCGGAATCATGGTTGCCCGCGATCATCACGACGGCGGCGGCCGTCTCTGAGGCGACGCGTGACAGGAAGGAGTTGAACTGGCGAACTGCGCTCGCGGGCGGGGCGGCACGATCAAAGATATCGCCCGCGATGACGAGCACATCGGCACGATAATCGACAATCGCACGGGCGATCTGGTCGAGGACTGTCGCCTGATCATCATCGAGAGAGATCCCGTCGAATTGTCGGCCCAGGTGCAGGTCGGCGGTGTGGAGGATCCTCATGATGCGTCCGTATAATTTTTAAACGTATAATTTCTATATGGACAATATGCGGAAAGTCAAGATAGTGAGGGGTCATGACTCTCGACGATCTCAAGCATGCGCAGAGAGAGCGCATGATCTTCCTCGACCGTTGCCTCACTTGGCGAGGAATGGCGAACCGGCGGGATTTGGTCGAGCGCTTCGGAATTTCGATGGCGCAGGCCGCATTGGATTTCCGAACCTATCTCGACCTCGCGCGCGCTACGCCACCCTCCTACGATCCAACGCGCAAGACTTACTTCGCATCAGACAGGCACGACCCGCTGGTGCCGTGCAGCGCTACAGAAGCCTTTGGCATCCTTGTCGATGAAAAAGAGCTAGCGCCCACATCCGCGCTTCCAAAACCTGAGCGGAAGGCAGTCCCGAAGACGATCGCGCGCCTACACCAAGCCATCCGGTCAGGAAAAGCTCTCCACATTCGTTACACGTCGATGTCGTCGGGCGCGGACGAGGGGCAATGGATTGCTCCGACCCGTTTCACATCCGATGGGGAAAGCGTTCACCTGCGAGCCTTTAGCTTCAGCCATAAAGAGTACCGGAATTATCTTCCGGTCCGGATCGAGCCTGACAGCTCGTTCGAAGAGAAGCTATTGGCCGAACCGCTGCCGGAGGACAAGGATTGGAATACTAGGGCGATCATCTGGTTGCGGCCGAAATCGAGTCTCTCCGATCAGCAAGCCTGCGTGGTTCGGCGGGAATACGGGTTCGAGGGTGAACTCCTACGTGTGGAGACGCGCAAAGCTCTCGAGTTCTTTTTCGATCATCGCTGGGGGTTGGATCAGAAAGGCGCACGTATCGAGCGGGCGAAGACAGAGTACGAACCATTATGCGGTATTTCCGATAGCTGACCAGACGATGGCGTCACGCGATGGCTCGGATGCAGAGCTTAGAATTCACATCAGCGGTTTGAAGCCGAGATGACTCAAGTCCGAAAACTGGATGAACCACTCTTCGTCCGCTTATCCACCTGTTAGCGGACGCGAACCTTCCGTCACCGACAATTGGTGGGGCAGACCGCGTCGATGTCTGCACCTATATAACAGCACTCGTTCGTCGAGAAACGGCGCAGCTCGATCGACAGTCAGCTTGGTCGGCTACTGGCTCAAAGCGACGACCGCCCAACGACCGATTTGGGCAGACTTCCAGACGTGGACGCTGGAAGCAGATCGGCCCGAGCGAGAACAAGTCCAGATCACCGCTATCTCTGCGAATCGGATGTATCTGCATTGAAGTCTCAGTGCTGGGGCGCTTTGAATGCAGGCCGAAAATTTCTGTCGGTCCGATACATCAAAATCCGCAGAAGCGATGAATTGCTTCACCTTGTATGGGCAAAACGATGAGGTGACTTCGAACATCCGTATACGGATGCCGCAAGCGGATTTTCGGGGGCACACGGTTTAAGGGCTTGAAAGTCCGAAGCATGAGAGTTGCATCGCAACCCGAAAAATTCGGCCCAACCAGTGTTCCACGCGCTTGTGCCCCCATTTGTGCCCCCTTCTGTAATCGGACTTTTGGGGGCACAAGGCGATAAAGCGTTACGAGACAAAGAGATAACGCGCCGCTGCAATTTTTATGTGACGGACTGCAAATCCGCGTACCCCGGTTCAATTCCGGGCGTGGCCTCCATAAATCTTCATAGAAAATTGATAAGTTTCAACGGACGGGGACGTGCATTCTCCTGCCGGGGACTGCTGGTCTTGGCGCCGCCCCGACAGCGCCTGATACCGCGCCCGATGACGTACGGCTGCGACGCCCCCCCTCCCCCAATGCCTGCTGGATATTTATTCCAGAGTCTCGCTGTCGAGGCCTACAGCTTTGGCAATAAGCGTCATAGCGGCTGTCGCGTTCTGTACAGGCACCGGTCGCGATAAGTGTGCAGCCTGGGCGACCGCGCTTCAGTCGCGCCGCGCGCTGTTCCGGGCCGTTCGCAACACGCTTCCCGCCAGAACCAAAACGATTGCGATCAGCAGGAATGCGCCCGCCCACCTCGGCTGAGTTTCAAGCCAGATGGCCAAGAAGGCTGTCAACGCGACGACGCCGAGGATTGCGAGGGCGAGGAACTCGTCGTCCAGGAAAAGGCCGATGAGGCTGCGGGAAATTTCTCCGATCGTCGTCATTGGGAAACCCTTCCGGTTGTACGCCGGAGCAATGCCGCGAGCGCAAGGCCGGTGATCAAAAATACGCCGACGAATTCGACGATCACCAGATCTTCTCCGGGCCACGCGATGCCGAGCCCTTCTCCCGTCCAGAACACGCCGAACGCCGACAGCATGACTCCGACCCCGAATTTCAGGGCGTTCTCGGGCACGCGAGACAGTGGCTTGTGAACGGCGAGCCCGATCAGAAGGACGAGGCCGCAGGCTGCCAACGCACCGACGCTCGCCGGCCAGAGCATGTCTCGCACCGAGCCGACGGCGATGACGATGAAAACGACCTCGAGACCTTCGAGCAAGACCGCCTTGAACGACGTCACGCCGGCGATCCAATCGAGGCGCGATTTCCGGCGTTCGGCTTCGTCGCGAATGAGCGACGTTTCCTTGGTGAAGGCGACGGCCTCGTCGTGGAGCGGGATGATGCCCGCGGCGCGCAGAATAGCTTTCCTCAACCATCGCATGCCGAACAATAGAAGCAGCACGCCGATGACGAACTGCAGCGCATGAATGGGAAAGATGCTGAGAACCGGTCCCAGCGCAATCACGATCGCCGCAAGCGTTACCAATCCTGCGACGGACCCGAGTATTGCAGGACGCCACCCTTGGAACGTGCTGGCCGCGAGGACGATGGTGAAGGCTTCGACCGCTTCCACCAGCGAGGCGAAAAAGGCCGTGGCGACCGCGGGCCAGACAATCGAGAAACTGCTCATCGAAAAAGCATTCCATCACTAGCGACTGCTGACGCTGGGAAGCGTCGGCCGGCGCCCCCCTCGGCGTACGAGCGACCCTAGCATGAAAGCCTACCGGCGAGCTGTCGCAGGCAAAGTTGCGCAGGCCGCGGAGTTCGCTCGTGAATTACCTTCCGAAGCGTCGTTCGCCCCTTGCGCCCCCCATCAAAGAAGGCTACCAACCCGCCCTGTCGGACGGACTGAAGACCTGCGTGTGCCACTACTTCCCGCCTGGTCGTCGCCTTCCACCTATGTGCTTCCTCTTGTCGCCGCTTGGCGCCGTTGAAGGCACTGAAGAAAATAGCGTTGAGGCCTCGCCAGCGCGGATACGTTCTGCTATGCGGGGCGCTTCTCGGCATTCCGCGGTAGCTCAGTGGTAGAGCGTCCGACTGTTAATCGGATGGTCGTAGGTTCGAATCCTACCCGCGGAGCCAAGACCAACATCGACCCCATCGATTTCCGAAGAACTCCTATAAATTTCTAGCTTTTTCGCGCCCGAAGTCCGAAATTGCGGTATGGCGCGCTCGGTTTGCCGGTCGCGGCGACGCAAATTGCCGATTTCGGCGGAAGACGCGTCTTCACGAAAGACAACCGCCTGCTGCGCATACCGCAGGAAGATTTTTGTCAGGTCCTGTCCGTACCGCCGAGCCAAAAATATCAAAGTGACGGCTGCCCGACTATCGTCGATATCTGCAAACAATTGCAGGGCAACGATCAGCCGCAAATTGACCGTCGTATATTTTTCAAAGCTCAGGTCGTGTTCTGGCTGCTCGCTGCGATCGACGGCCACGCCAAGAATTTCAGCATCCCGCTCTCTTCGAAGGGGCGTTTTAAATTAGCGCCTCTCCACGACATCACGTCGGCGCGACCGGCACTGGAGAACGGCCAAATCCGTCACAATAAAGCGAAGCTTCCCATGTCGGTGGGAAAAAGCCGCCACTACGTTGTTGACCGAATTTCCCCGCGCAACTTCGAGCAGACCGCTGACGAGTGCGGCTTGACTGCAGGAACCGCCCGGGAGGTTTTTTGCAGAGCTCGTCGAAGCGGTTGATGATCGTCCAATCTGTCCGTCTACAGCTGGACTCGCGTTCGAAGACATATCTGCACACAGCCCATCGAAAGCGTATGTCTACTCCCGGACAATCCGAATTACCGTTCAGTGCGGTTCTCGTCAGATGCAGTCGCTCTGTTGATCATAACCGAACGAGCAGAGAAAGCGGACGTTGCGATAAACACGAAAGGTCGTTTTAGTCGCGAAGACGATAGGTCTGCCACGCTACGCCGAATGGTGGCAAATGCGGCACGCCTTCCGGTTTCTTGCGGGATTACCCGTCTTGCAGCAGGCCAGTTCTGTTGTCGAGGGCCACGCGCTCAACTAGTTTCCAGACGGGATAAATCCTTTTTGGAGGGGCAAATGCGTTCTTTGAAACTAGGCTTGGCCGCCGCGGCAGCCTTCTGCGCACTTTCGGCAACGGCTCAGGCTGATTGCGTCAAGGTCGGAGCGGTCGGCGAAGCTGTGACCCACGATATCGCCGAGCTCTTCTCGACGCACGGCCTTGCAAACATCATCTATGGGCAGGGCCGCGTGGGCAAGGGCCCCGTCCACACGAAATGCGAAGATGGCTCAGGTACGACGACGTGCCACTCCACGCAGACGGCGTGCAAAGTGACGACACCCAAAACCTGCTTAGGCGCTTGGCTTTGCTTCCCCGCGTGACCCCGATGCTTGGCGCAAATGAAGAATAGCGCGACTTTGGAAGAGGGCTTTGATTCTACTGGGTCGGAAGAGGATTGCAGGCCAGCGAGGAAGTTCATCGCGTTGGCTGCAATGTTTTCGACCCAGAGCATTTGGCGACGGGCGCATTCGCACCTTGATGTCCGCTCCTGTATGCGAGCGGTCGTAGCCGCTGACAGAAGGATTCCCGGGCAAAAGTTTTTGTTTGAGCCTCTACGGAGTGCATTGAACGCCGGCCCGGAAACTGGCAATCTCGATATGAGCCACGGGGCGAAGACATCGCTCACTGCACTGCCGAAAATCATATTTCCAAAATCTGGACTTGCTTACCCCGCCCTGTGAACTCCAAGCATTCACCTGCGCGAATGGCACGGAAAATTCAGACCAATTTTTTTGGGAGATGATTTCATGGCTGATTCTGCTCTGGGCATTTTGCAACGCGAGGGTGAGCAACGTGGCGCTTCGGGGCATATTCCCGACACCCAAGATTTTGACGAGCATGTGCGCTTCTATCAAGCTGCGCTGCGGATGGCGAGAACGTTCCTAGCGTTCATGGCGGCACTCCTGCTGGGAATGTATTTTTTTCTCGTCAGATGAACTTCGATGGCTGAATTGAACGCGCCCGTCGCTTTCCTTTCCACACTGGATGGAGCGATGGGCGCACGTGTTTGCCTTTCCGATCAAGGGGACGGAGCAACGAGACGTCGCAAGAAGGAAGAGGCGGGCGCTCAAGTGGGCCGAGCAGCAAGACGACATGTGATCGACTTGCGTTAGAGGTCAGCTTCTGGCTCGGGGCGTCGGAAGTTAAACGGCAGCTATCGGATCAACGCGACCTTGGGCCAAGCGGCCCGGCGCCCCATGTCACTCGATCCCAATTGCAGACATCGTTATCGCGAGACATCTGCAAACAGGTCCATTCGCGAAACTTCCGCTTATCAATGCTAAGCGGATACTCAGGGATCGCCGCTAACGGTCGCGAAAGGTGACGAGACATGACAGATGCGTGGCCCGACATTCCTTATGCGCCATGGAAAGATTCCTGCGCCACCTTGCATTTATGGACCCAGAGTGTGGGCAAGTATCGTCTCGCGCGCACTCCATGGGTCAACCATTCCTGGCACGCGACGTTCTATGTCACGTCCCGCGGCCTGACGACGTTCTTGATCCCTGTGGGCAGTCGGGGCGTACAGTTCGACTTCGACTTCATAGACCATTGCCTGATCGGCACAGCCAGCGACGGCTCGAGAGGAGCTTTCGTACTGCAGCCGATGAGTGTGGCTGATTTCTACAAGCGCTTTGGCGAATTGACGGACGAGCTCGGAGTTACGACCAAAATCAATGGCAGACCAAACGAAGTCCCTGACGCGGTTCCATTCGAGAGGGACACCACGCATAGGTCGTACGACGCGGATGCGGTGAACCGTTTTTGGCGTGCGCTCGTCCAAGTTGATCGCGTGCTGAAGTGTTTTCGAACGGGCTTCCTGGGCAAGGTCAGCCCGGTCCATTTATTTTGGGGCAGTTTCGATCTTGCCGTAACGCGATTTTCCGGACGCCGCGCGCCCCTCCATCCGGGTGGCGTTCCTGGGCTGCCTGATGCCGTGACGCGTGAAGCCTATTCGCACGAAGTCAGCTCTGCCGGATTTTGGCCAGGGGGAGGTCCGGTCGACTACCCTGCATTCTATTCCTATGCCTATCCAGCACCGAACGGCTTTTCATCTTACCGGGTCACGCCCGATCAAGCCTTCTTTGATGAGAAGGCGGGTGAGTTCATCCTGCCGTACAGTGTTGTGAAAAGTGCGTCCGATCCCGATCAATTGCTTCTGGGCTTCCTCGAAACAACGTACGAGGCAGCCGCACGGCTGGCCAATTGGGATCGAGCATCCTTGGAATGTCCGCGCGGCCAAATCGATGTTCCTCGACCTCTCTGACGTTTCGCGCCCCCAACCTTCGCGTATTCAAGCCCTGAGTAGAGTTGTTCACGCCCGGAAATCGATTTCCCAAGTCTACGACGCCGGGCGGTTCTTCTTTTTATGAAAGGCCTTTGAACCCGGCTTATTTTCGCCCTTTGATTTTGACGGACCGGGGTGAGGGCCCGGACCCTTGGGATGAGCTTTTGATGCGTCACGCTTTCGATGCGGATGCGCGCCGGCCTTCTCCTTGTTTCGATCCCGCCACGGCGTTTTCGCGCGGTGATCCGTTTGAGGACCGGACGAGTTTGCCGCTTTGGCCCCGTCGTCTTTCCGCGGTCCGGCAGCTGGGGCCGGATTGTCCCGCGAACCAGCGCCGTCATCCATGGAGGCGCCAATGCGCGAGATCCGCCCCTCGTTGGGCTTCATTGAACTCGCGGCATCCGCGAACTTGTCTGCAAATTCGGCGGCGATTTGGAAGCGCGTGTCACGGTCGAAGATCTTGATGGAACCGATCTCGGCCTTCGTCACATTGCCGGCGCGGCAGAGAAGCGGCAGCAGCCAGCGGGGTTCGGCTTTGCGCTCGCGGCCGATATCGACCCGGAACCACACCATCTCGCGGCCTTGATCGCGAACGGGGCGCGTGGAGCGGCTGTCTCCTGGGCGCATGCTCGGGCGCTCGTCCCTGTCTTGCGGCGCATGACTGCGTTCTTGCCGATGCTCGCCCCGCTCCCGGGGTGCTCGCGCACGGTCATCGCGGCGCGGCGGCCCAGCATCCTCAGCAAGATCTTCCGGCGCGGGAAGCTGGGCACGGTGGATGCGGACCAGGGCGAGAGCAATCTCTTCTGCCGTGCGGTTGGCCTGAAGGGATTGCGCAAGCTTCAGATCCTCGTCCGTCGCTGGATCGGTGAAGATAGAACTGGCCAGGAAGCGCTCCTGGTCGCGCGCGCGGATCTCCTCAACAGTTGGTGCAGGACCCCAGGTGACCTTGAGCTTGGCACCGGCCAGCAGAGCTTCGGCCTTGCGGCGGCGGTTGAACGGGACAATCAACACACACAGGCCCTTGTTGCCGGCCCGGCCCGTGCGACCCGAGCGGTGAAGGAGCGTCTCGGCATCGTTGGGCAGATCGGCGTGAATGACGAGCGCGAGAGCCGGCAAGTCGAGCCCGCGCGCCGCCACGTCCGTCGCGACGAGGACGCGGGCGCGGCCATCGCGCAGCGCTTGCAGCGCATGCGTGCGCTCGGTCTGCGTCAACTCTCCCGAAAGGGCCACGGCTGAAAAGCCGCGCTCTACGAGGCGGGCGTGCGTCCGCTTTACAGCTTCGCGCGTCGAACAGAACACCAGAGCGGCGCCGGCTTCATGGAACCGCAGCACGTTGACGACGGCATTTTCGATGTCGCCCGGCACAACGCGAATGGCGCGATATTCGATATCGGCGTGTTGCTCGTTGCGCTTTGCCGTCTCGATGCGAACGGCGTCGCGCTGGTAGCGCCGTGCCAGCGCTTCGATCTCTCGCGGCATGGTGGCCGAGAACAGGAGTGTCTGGCGCGTTTCAGGGGTTGCGTCGAGAATGAATTCCAGGTCCTCGCGGAATCCGAGATCTAGCATCTCGTCCGCCTCGTCGAGCACAACGGCTGCGAGTTTCGTCAGGTCAAGCCGCCGTCGTTCCAAATGGTCGCGCAGGCGTCCGGGCGTGCCGACCACAATATGGACGCCGAAACCGAGTTGGCGGGCCTCCGCGCGCGCGTCCATGCCGCCGACGCAGGCCACGATACGCGCCCCGGTGTCCGCGTAGAGCCAGTCGAGTTCGCGCTGCACCTGCATGGCAAGCTCACGCGTGGGGGCGATGATCAGGGCCAGCGGCTCGGCGGCTTGCGGCAAACGTTCCGCGTCTCCGAGCAACGTCGGGGCGACGGCAAGTCCGAAGGCGACCGTTTTCCCGGAGCCGGTCTGGGCCGAGACCAGCAAATCGCGCCCCACCGTGTTGGACTCGAGAACGGCGAGTTGCACGGCGGTCGGCGCCGAGTAGCCGCGCGTGACAATTGCGCGGCCGAGCGCGGGATGAACCGACGGGAAGGTCATGATCAGGAAGACTTTTCGAATGGAGGAAGCCTGCCGGGCTCTATCCGAGTGGCAGGCGCACGTTGCCAAGAATGTCGCAACTTTGCACGCCTAGACGGTATTCGGCGTTAACGCTAGCGGGCACGTTGGCGCGCTTCGCATGTTAGTTAGTCTGCCACAAACTTTGGCCCGCCTTTCGGCCGGCATGGCCCATTATTGGACATTCGAGTGTTCGGCCTGAATTCTCTTATGTCGATTTGGGGTGGCGCTAATGACGAAGCCTTCGACGGATCTGCAATGACCGGACGCTAGCCCCAGTTCCAGCCGATTTCTCCGCCAGACGGCTTCGCGCCGCTGGCGATGATATTCCTCCAAATTCATGGCGCGTTCCTGAGACGCTTGTCAGCGGTGCAGCATATGAGCGGGGCAGTAAGCGCACCGTTAAGCCGCGCGACCAGTCGACATATCCAGCATTGCCTCAGAAGCAATTTCCCGGCGATCGACCAGCACCGCCGTCGCTGTTCAACGATGTGATTTATGCCGTGCACGTCGCTCTCTGTTTCACTGATCGACCTGCGATCCCGAGCCAACTCCCAAATTGATTTGCGCGTTTCCGGCGGACCGAACGACACTGGCTTCATGCATGAAATTCAGGCGTTCTTTGCACAAGCAATGAGCTTGACGCGACCGGCCAATTGCCAAAAGCTGGAGCATTCATTCGAGCGTTTGCTCTCGTCACTTTGCGTGACCGCTCGATTACGATGTGAGCAGTCGGCCGCACAAAGTCGTCCACTGCATGAATGTCAAGAACGAGCGGGGTAAATGGGCAGACTTCGCCCTAGACGCGAGACAAATCACCTGATCCGAGCTGCTCGGAAGCGCTAACGCACAGGATAAGCTGTCCTACATGGCCGACGGACTACGCGTATCAAAGAACGGTCAGCTCTTCGCCCGCAATCTCGATTGGAACCTGGTCAAGTTGTTCCTCGGCATCGTGCGGTCCGGCGGTATCAGCACGGCTGCACGCGCGCTCAACAAGCAGCAGCCGACCATAAGTGCGGGCCTCAAACGCCTCGAAGATCACATCGGGGCCAAGCTTTTTGTCAGAACGGCAAGAGGTGTCGCGTTGACGCCCGCCGCGCGCTCCTTCCTCAAGTCCGCCGAGGAAATCGAGGTTTTGATATCGGGCCTCCCCGGCGAAGTTGCGAGGACCTCGGCAAATCTGCAGGGGCTTGTAACTGTGCGCGTAATTTCCGATCTCGTCTCTCCCGAATTCGACCAGGCGATGGTCGCCTTCCATCAAATCAATCCTGACGTTGAGATTCGTCTCGATATTGCGCCGTGGCGCGACGTGGTGCTGTCGGTCAAGGACGGCAGCGCCGATATCGGGATTGCTTGCGCCGCGGTCGCTAGTCCGGAGCTTTGCTATCGCCCACTCATGCGTGAATGGCAGCAGCTTTACTGTGGCCGGGGACATCCGGCATTCGGCAAAGGGATATCGGAACCCGAAATTGCGGCCGACGAGATTTTCGTTTTGACGGGAAAGGATGAGCCCGCGGAGCTTACCGACTTTCGCCAACGGTATGGGCTCGGCGAACGCGCAGGCGCGTCTGCGGAGACGCTTTACGAGGTGAAACGTCTTATTCAAATCGGCATCGGGATCGGCTTTCTACCGACGGCGGTTGCGGCTGAGGCTGTCGAAGCTGGTGAACTTTGGCCGATGCTCGATCCGGCTATTTTGCCGACGTATCATGTTTTCCTGATAACGCGCGACGCCAAGCTTAGTGCGCCGGCACGCGCGCTTCTCGACATGACAGACTCGAATTTGAAGCCGGAGGCTCCGGGATATATCGCGGAGCACGTCGAGCCATAGATTTTTTCTATGACTCGCATCGATATGCGGCGGCTTCTGACGATCCCTTACCGATGTCATGCTGCCTTCTCTTTCGTGAGGCGCAGATGGTTGAAGTCAAAGATACGATCGGCTTGTGGGAGCGCTCGCTCATCGCGTGGCCGGACGGTCGAAAAGATACGACAACGTTCGTCGCATGGCTTCAAGGCCCGAGCCTGTTCGCCGATCTGCGGCAACCGCATAATCCGCCATCGTTTGATGACGTGGCCTGTCTCGATGACATGCAGCGCGATCATTTCGAATGGCTGGCGCGTCAGGAGGGCTTCGCGGGCCGGTTTGCGAGTGCCGGCGACGCCTTCGAATGGCGCCGCATGATGGATTATCAGTGCGCGAGTGACATCGCAGATGCCGGCTACCTGAATTTCTCCGACGGCGTTCTCGTCGAGCGCGGCCGCGACATTCCCTACATCGAGCACTGGCATCAAACTTCCCCACGCACTCGTCCGCACTTCGCTGCGCGAATGCAAGACCTGAACGGCATCGAAGGATTTCTGGTCCAGGTCGGCGATGTATTCATGTACGCGCGAAACCGAGCGGTGGCGCTTCCCCGCGGAGGTTCGCTTGTCGATCTCGTGAGGGACCGCTCGCCTGAAGAAGCGCGGACGCTGCTGGATTGCGAAATCTCATTGGGCCGCGTGCGTGGCGGCTCGTGGCTGATCGATCGATCCAGCCTGCCTTTCCGCGTCAAAGCGGATCTCGCACCATCATTTTCGGTCGATGGCGAAAGTATTGCGGTTGCGGACATCACTGCGGCCGGCAGAGCGACAGTGCGAAACTGGAAGATCGTCGACCTCGAAGTCGACGCTCAACAACAAAATTCATCAGGGCAGGAACACGACGAAGGAGCGATTCCCTTTTTTCGATCAATGACCGGGAGAGCCTTATGACGATGCGTTCGATCCTTCGTCTCGTATTCTGCGCGTCTGTAATTATTTTTGCGGGTGCAGTTCATCCGGCGCGCGCAGAGCCCACCTTCAAGGTCGCGTGGTCTATTTATACCGGATACCTTCCCTGGCCCTATGCGCAACATGCCGGCATTCTTCAAAAGTGGGCGAAGAAATACGGCATCAATATCGAGCTGGTGCAGGTCAACGACTACATCGAATCGATCAATCAGTTCACCGGCGGCAAGGCCGATGCCGTCGCCGCGACAACGATGGACGCGCTGACCATACCCGCAGCCGGAGGCGTCGATACGACCATTCCGATCCTCGGCGACTATTCGAACGGGAATGACGGGATAGTCCTGAAGGGCGCGAACAAGACATTTGCCGATCTCAAGGGCAAAAAGATCAATTTAGTCCAATTCTCCATCTCGCATTACATGTTGGCCCGCGCGTTCGCGGCGCATCACATGAATATCGACGACGCGAAGCTGCAAAATGTTTCGGATGCGGACTTCGTTGCGGCCTTTCAGACATCAGACGTCGATGCGGTCGTCGCATGGAACCCGGCTTTCATCGAGCTGAAGAAACAGCCGAATGTCAGCATCGTCTATCAGTCGACCGAAATGCCCGGTGAGCTGGTCGACGCGCTGCTCGTCAACACGAAGGTGCTGAACGACCATCCCGAATTCGGCAAGGCGCTGACGGGGGCTTGGTTCGAGACGCTCGCCGTCATCAATGGCAATGACGAGGAGAGCAAGGCCGCACGGAAGTTCATGGCCGACCTCTCTGGGACGACTGTCGAGAGCATCAATTCGCAGATCGAGACGACGGCGTTCTATTACGATCCCGCGATTGGCGCGAAGTCGATCCGCTCGCCGGACATGGTGACTGCGATGGATCTCATCCGCAGCTTCAGTTTCGATCATCAGCTCATGGGCAATGGCGCCAAGTCCAAGGATGCGATTGGCATCGCGCTTCCAGGGAAGACGCTCGGCGACGCCTCGAACGTAAAGCTCCGGCTCGACGATACGTTCATGCAGCTTGCCGCCGACAACAAGCTTTAGGGGCAGCGATCAGGTTTCCTATTCAACGGATTTACGAGGCAAGAGATGAGCACATCGGAAAACTTCTCGAGTATCCCCATCGTCGATATCACGAAGCTCCGCATCGGTACGTTTGCCGAGCAGAAGGCGGTCGCTGAAGAGCTTGGAAAGGCGGCTCGCGAAGTCGGCTTCGTCTACATCACGGGCGGCGGCATCGATGAGTCGCTTTTTGACGGTGTTCTCGATGCGACCAAGCGCTTCTTTGCGTTGCCGCACGACGAGAAAATGAAGGTCTATATCGGCAACTCCCGTTGTCATCGCGGCTACGTTCCGGAGGGCGAAGAGGTGTTCGCCTCTGGAACAAAAGACAAGAAAGAGGCTTACGATCTCTCGATGGATTTGCCGGCCGACGATCCGGATTTTGCTTCAGGCAATCCGCTTCTAGGACCCAATCAATGGCCAGAGCTGCCGGGCTTCGCCAATGCGGTCGATGACTACTACAGGGCGGTCTTCGCTTTGGGCCGCATCCTATTGCGGGGCTTCTCGATGGCAATCGGCGAAGAACCGACGTTCTTCGATCAATACGTGACCAAGCCGCCAAGCCAGTTGCGGCTCATCCATTATCCTTTTGACACGAGCGCGGAAGATCGCCCCGGAATCGGAGCTCATACCGATTACGAGTGCTTTACGCTGTTGAGATCGACGAGCCCCGGACTTGAAGTCATGAACGGCGCCGGCGAATGGATCGATGCTCCTCCCCTTCCCGGCGCCTACGTCGTCAATGTCGGCGATATGATGGAGATCTGGACGAATGGCGAGTTCACCGCAACCTCGCATCGCGTTCGGAAAGTGTCGGAAGAGCGCTATTCGTTTCCGTTATTTTTCGCGGCCGACTATGACACGGTTGTCGCTCCGTTGCAGCGTTACGCGACCGGTGACAAGCCAATGCGCGCTTCTCTGAAGGCAGGTGAACACCTCTTTGCTCAGACGATGCAGAGCTTCACCTATTTGAAAGAGCGTCGGGCGCGCGGCGAGATCGTGTTGCCCGAAGGATCGGCGCCCTTGTCGTCGTTCGGACAGGAAGCCCGGCAGAAATATTGACCGGGGACGCCAAGGGCGCATCACGAGTCGTGGCGGATTACACTCAACGACCCGCAGCCCTCGCGTTGGGTTGCCGGTCGGACAAGCCGCAATCGTACGCTCGTGGCTCATCGTGGCTTGTCGTGTTTCTCGATATCGATGCCGAGCTGGCACGATGCTCTCAATCATCGGATGACCGGGCAAGAGCTCGACTGCGCGCGGATTCGAGTGCGGCGGTTGATCAGCGCTGCCTTCGCGCGTCGCAATAGACGGGCTTTCGGCAAATAGGGCTGGGTCATGCGCGGCTCGTGGACTAATGTTGCTGTGCCATCCGAAATATTATCGAGCGGCCATGTTTGACGGGTTCAAATCAGAACTGATCGACGTCGGCGACGACGTTAGAATATTAACGCGCTACAAGGGCTCGGGACCACCGCTTCTATTGCTGCACGGTTATCCGCAAACGCACGTTTGCTGGCACAAGATCGCCGAACCTCTGGCAGAGCGTTTCACCGTCGTTGCCACTGATCTCAGAGGCTATGGCGCCTCGAGCAGGCCAGTGGAGGGACCAAACCATCTCAATTATTCGAAGCGCGCGATGGCCATAGACCAGGTGCGCGCGATGTCCGCGCTTGGCTTCGAGCGCTTCTACCTTGCCGGGCACGACCGGGGCGGCCGCGTCGCACACCGCCTCGCGCTCGATCATCCCGAGCGCGTCCTTCGGCTTGCTGTCCTCGACATTGCTCCAACGGCAACCATGTACGCGAATTCGAACCGGGACTTCGCCGAAGCCTACTACCATTGGTTTTTTCTCATTCAGCCCTTTGATCTCCCCGAACGCCTCATCGGCGCGGAAGCCGAATTCTACCTGCGACGAACCTTGAGCAGCTGGTGCAAGCAAGACGGGGCGATTACGGATGAGGCTATGGCAGCCTACGTAGCGGCGTTCACCGCTCCGGGCGCTGTTCATGCTGCGTGCGAGGACTATCGCGCGGCGGCGACCATCGACCTGGAGCACGACCGCTCAGACGACGTCGCGTCGCATCGGATCGCGGCGCCCATGCTCGTGTTGTGGGGAAGCCGCGGAACAGTGGGGCGCCAATTCGACGTACTCGCATGCTGGCGGGAGAAGACTCGCGGTCTCCTCCAGGGCGAAGCTCTCGATTGCGGACACTTCATTCCCGAGGAGGCGCCTCAGGCGACGCTCGCGGCCTTCTTGCAGTTCTTCGCAGATTGATATCGTCCTAACGAAGCACCGGGGCGTTAGGCGACAGCTGTCATTGGAGGAATTCGCGGACGATGCGAATGGTTGCTTGCGGATTTTCCTCCATGATCCAATGACCGGAGTTCGGCACGACGGCCTCGCGAACGTCGACGGCCGCAAAGCGCATCACGGTCGCCATCATCGGCCCGAACGATTTCTCGCCTCCGACAGCGAGAACCGGCATCTCGAGCTTGCCTTTTGCTAGGAACGCTTTGTTGTCGATGGCGTCCTGGTCGAAGGCCGCAAACTGGGCGAAGCCAGAATGCATGGCCCCGGGCAACGCGTAGAGCTTTGCATAATGCTCACGCGCGGCTTCGGTAAAGCGCGCCGGCGTCGCCGAGAACTCGTTCCAGAAGCGATCGAGATAGATTCGCTCCCGTCCCGCAACCAGCCGCTCCATGTCTGGTCCGCCAAAACGAAAGTGCCAAAGCAAGGGATTCTTGAGAACCTCCTCCCATGGACCGACACCGGGCAGCGGCGCGTCGATGACGACGAGCTTCGCCACGCGGGCTGGATACTGGGCAGCGAACGCGTAGGCGACCATGTTGCCAATGTCGTGTGCGACGACCTCGGCCCGCTCGATGTGAAGCTGGTCGAGCACGCCGGCGAGGTCCCCGGCTTGCGTCTTCTTATCGAAGCCTCCGGCCGGCTTCGATGACAGTCCGAGACCGCGCAGGTCGGGAACGACAACCGTGTGATCGCGCGCGAGATCGGTTGCCATCGGCACCCACATGTCCCCGGTCTCGCCGTAACCGTGCACGAGCAGCACGGCGGGGCCGGCACCGCCGGTCCGGACATGGATTGTGGTCCCATTGGTCGTAAGTTCCTGGGTCGTGAAATTCGACGGATAGGACAGGCTCTCAGCGGCGGCAGAGGTTGTGAGCAGGCCAAGGAAGAGCGTGAGAAAGAATGGGCGCATGTATCACCTTGTGTGAAGCGTCTGGAGCCGTTGCACGCAATCACGCGTCGTGCCGCAAAACGATTTTGCGGCGCGGACGTGAGCGCATCCCGTCGAGCATCTCGTGGGCCGCTCTGGCCTCCGCGGGCGGCAGCATCGTGCCGATGCTGGTCTCAATCTCGCGCGCATCCAACATTGCCGCAAGCTTTCTGAGACGCGCGGCGGTGATCTCTACAGGGAAGAACAGAGAGCGTATGCCGCGCCGCCGGGCTTCCTCCATGCCGGGCTCGAGACGTCGCACGCCTCCTTTGTGAGGCATTGATCCGCAGTCGGCGCGAACCAAACGCGATGAAACTCGCGGACTGCAAAGGAGAGCGGGGAATGCGCACGCGGAGGTTGACGAGTTCGTCCGCAGTATCAACCATCCCCTTTGGGTACGACCTTCAGCTCCAGTTCCACCTCCACATCGGGATCGACGATCCAAAGCAGACGAACCAATCGCTCAAGCGAGAACCGATCGAACTTTCCGTGACGAATGCGAGAAATTTCCGTCTGGCAAATCCCCGTTGCTGCCTCGAGCGCGACGGCCGTTCCCCACTTGGTCTTGACCGACTCCACAATTTGCGCCGCGACCAACTTCCTCGCGTCATCGAGGCGCGCGTTCCACCTTTCATCGATGTTTTCCTCGAACAATGTTCGTTCCTTTTGTTCGAATGCGGATCGTCGTGCGTTACAGCGAGCCGCTGAAATTTGTGCTTTGCTCATGTCAGGAACCGGCCTTGCGGTAGGATGGGTTTCGCGACGCAACGCTGAGGCGCCGCAGGCACCTCAGCGGCCAGCCTCCGCCTATCCCTTCCCGTATTGAGAGTTGGAGCCGCAGCCTCTTGTGCCGGTCGTACAGTCTTTCCGAGTATCGGCGTCGGATCCCGAACGGTGGGGTGTGTCGGTGTTCGGTGGCCAATTCTGTGGAAGGCGATCTGCCTTGTGGCAGTACGTTCGCGTAAATAGATTGTGACAATGCCGATAAGGGTGCGCGTCGGCGACGACAAGTCCGCCATACGAAAGTGTCGTATCGCTCGTTACGGCACTCTCCGCGGCAAACGAAAAGGCACTCCCGATTGAGATAAAGACGGCTGTGGCGGCTCCTGTCAGGAGACCGGCGGACGGAATTAGCTTCGTCGTATACATCTGACGATGTCCTCGTTTTGAGATGGTTCGTGCAATCGGCGTCGGGCGCGTGAGGGCGCAATTCGATCGCCGAGCGAAATTCGGTGAGCGGCGGATTTCAGACGGAAGATCGCGAAGCTTCGTGCGCGACGAGCCGTTTGCCGCTCCTCGTGCTGACGTCTAATTCAGCAACACCACAGTCCTGAGGGTATCCAGGCGTGGATCGGGCATCCTCAGATGGACTACCGCGAGCCGCGATGTGAGGTGTGCCAGCCACTCAGCGCTGGCCCTTAGATCGATATGGAAATCTCGTCCGAGAACTGGTTCTACGCTTGGCCGGGGTACGCAACGCGGTTTTGATTTGGCGACCAGCGGGAGCAGCAGCTTATCTTGACAGTCCGAACCGCTGACATGAGGCGTGTGCCGAGCATCTTCCGGCTCGATACTGTGTTTCGCATCCGGCTCGGCATGGGTGAGCACTTTGGCGTGCGCAATTTCGATGGCTCGATGGCCGTTCTGTCCCGCGCAATAACGAAGCGGCGCTGCGATGACCGCTGCAGGCAAAATCAAAGCCAGCACGAACGCCGAGATGTATCTGATCAGCCCTCCCCCAGATCTCGCCCGCAATGAATTATGCTTTTTGCATCTCATGTGGATGCCGCTCCCGAAGAAGCCGCCAAGGCTTGCGCCCGGGTGTCGCGTTCATCCTTCGCTGTCGATGTATTTCCAAACCTGGCGCAAAGCGCTGGTAGAATGAGCAACGTGAGGATGGTCGCGCTCGCGAGCCCGCCGATCACCACGGTTGCGAGTGGTTTTTGAACTTCCGCACCGGTGCCCGTGGAAAGCGCCATGGGCACAAAACCGAGGGAAGCTACGAGCGCCGTCATGACGACGGGCCGGAGCCGGGTCACCGCGCCATCGTAAATCGCCTTTTGGCGTTCAACCCCCTGCTCGACGAGCTGATTTATGCTCGTCATCATCACGAGCCCGTTGAGGACCGCGACACCGGAAAGCGCGATAAAGCCAACAGCCGCCGACACCGAGAACGGCATGTCTCGCAACCACAAGGCTATGATGCCGCCAGTCAGGGCAAGCGGCACGGCGGAAAACACCAACAGCGCATCTCGCGGTGATCCGAGCGCCGAATACAAGAGCAAGAAGATCAAGAAGAAGCACGCCGGCACGACGAGCATCATTCGCTCCTGTGCCGCGGCAAGGTTCTCGAACTGACCTCCCCAGGAAATATAGTATCCCGGCGGAAGTTTAATTTCGTTCGCAACCTTCCCTTGTGCGTCCGCTACGACTGAAGCGATATCGCGGCCGCGAATGTTGGCCGTCACGACGACGCGCCTTTTGCCGTTCTCACGACTGATCTGATTGGGACCTTCCGTGAAGGCGAAGCTCGCCACCTGTTCGAGAAGTACGGAGGATGTCTTGCCAGAGCTGTCGGGCGGCAGCGCCACCGGCAAATGCTTCAGCTCCTCCAGATCCTCGCGCATGCCGTCAGGCAAGCGGACGATTATCGGATACCGGCGGTCACCTTCGAAGACGACACCGGCTTCGCGACCGCCGATTGCAGCGCCAATTACGTCTTGCACGGCCATGACACTCAGGCCGAGCCGTGCGATTTCATCCTGATTGATCGTGATTGCGAGGAACGGAAGGCCGGACACCTGCTCGACGCTGATATCCGTCGCGCCGGCGGTGTTTCGCAAGATGGACGCAACCTGATTGGCGGTTCTGAGCATCGGCTCGAACTCTTCGCCGAAGACCTTTACGGCCAGGTCGCCTCGCGCGCCGGCCAAGAGCTCGTTAAACCGCATCTGGATGGGTTGCGAGAATACGAGGTTGTTCCCGGGCTGCTTTTCGATTGCGGCATGGATTTTTGTCACGAGCGCATCTTTGCCGAGCGCCGGATCCGGCCACTCCTTCGCCGGTTTCAGGATGATGAAGGTATCGGAAACGTTCGGCGGCATGGGGTCGGACGCAACTTCCGCCGTGCCCGTCTTTGAGTAAACGAATGAGACCTCGGCGAGCGTGCTGACGACTTTCTCCAGCTCGAGTTGCATCTGTTGAGACTGCGAAAGCGATGTACTCGGGATACGAATCGCGTGCATCGCCAAGTTTCTTTCGTCGAGGGTCGGGATGAATTCCTGTCCCAGCTTCGCGAACAGCGAACCAGCGAACACCAGCAATCCCAATGCACCCACGACAAAGAAGAGAGGTTTCGCCATAGCTCTGCGCAGCAAAGGCTCGTAAATGCGTTTGAGGATGCGAACGAAAATGTTTTCCTTTTCCTCGACGCGTTTCGATAACGCGATTGCGATTGCCGCCGGAACGAAGGTCATCGAAAGTGCAAACGCTGCGACAAGCGCGATGATGACCGTCAGAGCCATAGGCTCGAACATCTTGCCTTCGATGCCGGTGAAGGTGAGTAACGGCACATAGACGAGGATTATGATCGCCTGCCCGTAAACGGATGGCTTGATCATTTCCTCGGCGGAGCGAATGACCGCTTGCAGGCGCTCTTCGAGCGCGAGTTTGCGCCCGAGGTCGCGCTGATGCTCAGCTATTCTGCGCAGCGTATTCTCGGCGATAATGACCGCCCCATCGACGATCAGACCGAAATCGAGCGCTCCAAGGCTCATCAGATTGGCGCTGATCTTAGTTTGCACCATCCCCGTTATTGTCATGAGCATCGCCAGCGGGATGACCAAGGCGGTGATCAGGGCGGCGCGGAAATTCCCGAGCATCAAGAAAAGGACGACGATGACGAGGAGCGCGCCTTCGGCGAGATTCTTACTCACCGTCGCGACCGTAGCGTCGACCAACAGCGTGCGATTGAGTACGGTTTGCACCTCGACGCCAGGAGGAAGGTTTTTACGAATGTCTTGCATCCTGGCGTCTACAGCGGCTGCGACCGTGCGGCTGTTACCGCCGATCAGCATGAGCGCGGTTCCGACCACCACTTCCTGGCCATTTTCGCTGGCGCTGCCGGTCCTGATCTCGCGACCGATGCCGGCCGTTGCGACGTCCTTGATGCGAATTGCAACGCCACCACGGGTCGTGATGACGACGTTCGCAATCTGCTCGGGCGTTGTCAGGCGTCCCGTGCTGAGGACCGCGAAACCTTCACCGTTTCTCTCGACGTAACCGGCGCCTCGGTTGACATTGTTTTGCTCGAGCGCCTGCGCGATATCGGCGAACGACAGTTTAAGTGCCGTAAGGCGCGCGGGATCGGGCTGCACGACGTACTGCTTCTCATAGCCCCCAATGACATCGATGCCTGCAATGCCCGGCACCGTGATCATCTGCGGTCGAATGATCCAATCCTGCACTGTCCTCAAATAAGCGGCACGCTCAACGTCGGTCGTAAGTTGCTGGCCCTCGGGAGTGAGATAGCTGCCGGCGCCTTGCGGTCCCGGCCTGCCATTGTCGACATGTATGGAACCCGCCGGGGCGTATTGCACGGTCCACATGTAGATCTCGCCAAGCCCCGTCGAGATGGGTCCTAGCTTGGGTGTTATGCCGTCAGGAAAATTCTTTTCGGCTTCTCGCAGGCGTTCGCCCACCTGCTGACGCGCGAAATAGATATCCGTTCTCTCCGAAAATACGGCAGTGACCTGTGAGAACCCGTTTCGCGACAGCGACCGCGTGTATTCAAGTCCGGAAATGCCCGCGAGCGCGGTCTCGATGGAGAAGGTTATCTGCTTCTCGATATCGACCGGTGAGAGCGACGGCGCGATCGTATTGATTTGCACCTGGTTGTTTGTGATGTCGGGAACGGCGTCGATAGGCAGCTTATCAAGCGAATAGACGCCGTAAGCCGCAGCCGCGAGCGTCAGCATCACGACCAGCCAACGCTGATGAACCGAAAAGGAAAGCAGTCGAGCGATCATGTCATGATCCTATTCAATGGTCGTGCGCTGCTTCCGACTTCCCAAGCTCGGCCTTGAGCAAGAAAGTGTTCGCCACTGCGATCGGCTCGCCGGATTTCAACCCGGACAGCACCTCGACCGCCTGTCCGTCGTCCTCGCCGACCGTAATTTCGCGGGCCTCGAACCCTTCGGGTGTCCGAACGAACACGCGCGTCTTGCCTTCGATCGTCTGAAGCGCGGTTTTTGGGATTACCAGCTCGGCTTTCGTTTCGGAGACGGCGATATCGGCGGTCACGAACGAGCCGGGACGCCAAGCGCCGTCGCGATTGTCGACCGACGCGATGACGCGAGCCGAACGCGTATCCTGATTGAGCACGGGACTAGTGAAGACGATGGTGCCATCCGACTTGGCCGTTCCCTCGATGGTGAGCTGCTGTCCTTCTCTGATCGAAGGCAGATCCTGAGGCGATACCGTCAATTCCACCCAGACCTTCGAGAGGTCCGCGAGCGCATAGAGTTCGTGTGCCTGGCCTTCCCCACCCATCGGCGTTCCAATATCAACGAGCTGCTCGACGATGCGGCCGCTAATGGGTGCTTTGATCTCATAGCGCTCGAGACCCGCAGTCTCCTGGCCAGCGTCGGCCAGCTTCGCGATCGACTCGTCGCCGACGCCCAGCGCGGAAAGCTTTTGCTTTGCGGCGTCGCGGCGGACCTGTGTTTCCCGAAAGGTTGCATCGGCGCGAAGAACGCGCTGCTCAGACGAAACCTGCTTCTCCCACAGCGTTTTTTCGCGTTGGTAGAGCGTCTCCTGCAGTCTGAAATTTACACTCGCCGCGATGTATTCGCTTTTCGCATCGGCGACCTCGCGGCTGTCGAGGATCGCAATGACCTCGCCGGCTTGCACGAAATCGCCAAGACCTTTTCTGAGTTCGGCAACCGTGCCGACGACCTTGGACGGCACGCGGCCCACACGGTTGCGGTCGGGAGTGATCGTTCCCGGAACGCGAAGTCGCGCGCGCAGGACGCCGGATTCGGCCGGTTGAACGGAAATCTTCGATTGAGCGATTTGCTCGGCGTCGATTGCGAGCCTTTCACTTCCTTTCTCATGGCCGCTCTCGTGCCCGCTCTCCTCTGGCTCACCACCACTCTCAACCGCTGACGCGTGGTCATGCCCGTGGTGATCCTCTTCCGCCGCATGCGCGGATAGGGCTTGTGATTCCGGTCCGATGACATTCTTCAAACCGAGCGGAAAACCGCCCTCATGAAGAAAGTACACACCGACGAACGCGCCGACGAGAATACCGCCGGCGACGAGACCAAGTCGCTTCATAACGTGACAATCCATGCCGAACGCCGCGCCGATTTCAGAGCGCACGCCAAGCTTCAATTTTTTCAGAGGATGGAGGATCTGCCCGCGCGATCGCGCAGGCCGAAGCGCTTACGCGCTGATGCCAAACCGGGGTGGTTTGTGAAGGGGATCCGGCTCGCAGGACGCCCCGAGCGTATCGAAGTAAGCCGCATAGCTGACGCGCGTGCCGGCAAAATAAGCCGCCTTATGGCCAGACCGCGTCTGCAATGCTTGGAGGAGACACGGGCAACTACAAGGGTGATCCTCTATCCCACCAAGTGGTGAGGTGTCGGCATCGGAGCTGTTCTCAGCCCCGACATCAGCGGATTTTACCGCGCTCTCTGCGATGTGGGATTTCTGACCTTCGAAGTGAGGTGTCGCGTGCGACGCCGAAATCGGAACACCAGCAAACAAGATCAACGCGGCCAAAAGCGCTTTCACGAACCGACCCGCGCGGGACCGCACGCCGATACGCGGACGGGCATGCCGCACGCCGCGTGAGAGCCGATGGATGTCCTGTGTCGAACCGTTCATTGGCCCGAAACTGGTTTCTGATGGTGGCGAAGTCAAGTCGAACGCAAAAGCGCAATAGCAGAAAGCAGGCTCGCGCTGCATTTGACGCGGGCCTGTTTATTTCAGGCCACTATTAGTTCGGCGAAATTGACGGCTGGCGTCAATTGCTTGACGTCCGTTGCCAATTTTATTGACGGCTACGGACATCCTTCTCAACCGGCCCGCAACAGAGAACGTCGAATGTCTATTCTCGCCGCTTGCCAGTGGTACGCGCGAGTTCGCTCTCGAGTTCTTCGATGCGCTGCCGGAGCTGCCGCACAACCGCCTCCGCATCCTCTATCGGGATCAGTTGCGGGATGTGTTGCGGGCAGTTGCGGTCCCACGCCTCGATCGTGAACAGAATGATTCTTTCGGCAATCGCATTCCCTTCGGCGGGGCGCAGTTGGGCCAGCAAGGCATCATCATTTTCAATGATCCGCGCACTTCCCCAGATCTTCACCCTCCGACGGCGTGCGTAGTCCATCAGGAAGATGAATGCGCGTGGATTCTCCGCAAGGTTCCCGGCAGTAATATATTGGCGGTTGCCGGAGAGGTCCGCGAACCCCAGCGTGCGGTCATCGATGACTTTCAAAAATCCTGGCGGTCCGCCGCGATGCTGGATGTAGGGCTGGCCGGCTGCGCTTGCGGTTCCGAGGTAGAATGAGCGCGCGGTTGCGAGAAACGCAGCGAGATCAGGCGTCACCGTGCGCGGCCAGCCGCGACCTCGCTCCATCGCCTCAAACTGATCGCGCGAGCCCCGCCGTCGCTGCTCGGCCTTCACTGCCGGCGTAAATGCAATATCGGACGCGTGGCTGTTCATCCTCACACCCATTCAAATAAGTTCAAAAAATCAGATGGCCGGCATTCCTATGAAACCCGGCATTGCCTTCATGCGGTCGATCCAGCCGCGGATCGCGGGGAAGTCGTCGAGCGGCAATCCGCCCTCATGGCCGAGCGCGACGTACGGCATGCAGGCGATATCGGCTACGGTCGGGCGGCCCAGCGCCAACCACTGCTCTTTCGACAAGTGCGCTTCCAACAGGGCGAAGACTCGATGCGCCTTCTTGCGAGCGAGGCCGACGTTCAGATCGTAGCCGAACTTATCGTGCAGTCGCGCATCGTTCGGCCCACGCGCGATTTCGTTCTCCGCGGTCATCAGCCACTGAGAAACACGCGCGAGTCCGGAAGGATCGATCGGCAGCCAGCTCTCTCCGCCCCACTTGCGCGCGATGTAGATGAGAATGGCTTGGCTGTCGCGCAGCACCACGTCGCCATCCTGGAAGATGGGAATCTCGCCCAACGGATTGAGCGAGAGCAATGGTGGTTTCTTGTGCTCGCCGGCAAGGAAATCGACTGGCACAATCTGCAACGGAACGCCGAGCAGGCTGGCGAACAGGCGCACCTTGTAGCAGTTGCCCGAAAGCTCGAGGTCGTAAAGTTTCGCGGTCATGGCGCAAAATCCTCCCGCCGGAAATTACTGACCCGGCCCGCACAGACTCCCGCATCCGCGCTATTTCTGCTAGTGGGTAAGTTCAGCAAGGATATTTCCATTTTTCGGAAGACTGTCGTGGATCGACTTCGTGCCATGGCTGCGTTCGTAGCGGTGACGGAAGCCGGCAGTCTGTCGGCTGCGGCCCGAGCGCTCGGCGAACCGCTCACAAACCTCAGCCGAATGATCTCTCAGCTCGAAGCGCACCTCGGGTGCACTTTGCTTCACCGGTCGACGCGGCAGATGGTGCTGACGCCGGCCGGCAGCGAATACCTGGATACCTGCCGCAGTGTTCTCGATACGGTCGCAATGGCGGAGCGACGCATTGCCGGCCAGGCGGATGAGCTATCGGGCGACCTCGCGGTGACGGCGCCCGTACTCTTCGGACGCATGTATGTGGTGCCGCTGCTCGCGCAGTTCTTGGCGGAGTATCCGCGCATCAATGCACGCCTGTTGCTGGTCGATCGCGTGGTCGACCTTCTTGAGGAGGGGATTGACATTGCGCTCCGCATTGGCGAATTGCCGGACTCCGCGCTTCTTGCGACGCGCGTGGGCTCGTTGCGCCTCGTCACCTGCGCGGCCCCGGCCTACTTGGAGCGTTGCGGCACGCCCTCTGCGCCCTCGGCTCTTGCCCAGCACGATTGCGTAACGTTTGCCAATCTTCCTGGCGGTACGCGCTGGATTTTCAGGAGCCGCCGCAATGGCCGCAAAGCCGTGCGTGTGCGTTCCCGCTTGTCCGTCAATACTGCCGACGCAGCCGTTGCAGCGGCGACCGCGGGTATCGGCATCACGCGCGTTCTCTCCTATCAGGCAGAGGACGCGTTGCGCGAGAAGCGTTTGCTGCCAATCCTGGACCGTTTCGAGGACACCGAAATCCCGGTACAGCTCGTTTATAGCCCGACGTCTTCAAGCAACGCTCGTGTGCGGTCATTCGTGACGTTTGCAGCCGGGAAGCTGCGGTTACTGCCGAACGCCTCATTGCGTAAGAAACATGGCCTTGTTCGCTAGCGGCGGGCGGGATGAGGCCGCACAGTAGTTCGCCCCGCGCGCCTGTGCGTAAGATCCTGTGTTCTCGCCTAGCTGTTGATATCGTCCACGCCGTTCATTTCTCATATTGCTCGCAACGAGTATCCGCCCTTAGTTGCACCAACAAACGCAAAAGTGAATCGCGATGCGCGCCAATATCGACGTCATAATGCCGGTGAAGAACTGCGCAGGCTTTGTCGAGACGGCGGTCGCGAGCGTTCTGTCAGACCTGCGACACATCAACCGCCTGATCATTATCGATAATGGGTCGACGGACGACACCGCAGACATTCTCGCGAGAATTCCTCGCGATGTTCCGACGACAATCTTGAAGCAGGAAACCGGGGGATTGGTCGCGGCCCTCAACAGGGGCGTCGAAGCATCGCGAAGCGATTTCATCGCGCGCATGGACGGGGATGACATCTCGCTTCCGGGCCGCTTAAGCGCTCAGCTGAGCTTTCTACGGCAGAACCTCGATGTTGCGGCCGTCGGCACCCAAGCGGAATATATCGACGAGCATGGACGCGTGATCGGCTCCAGAACGACGTATCCGACATCTCCGCTCGATGTCCGCCGTGATCTTCTGGGCAACAGATGTGTCGTTTGCCATCCGAGCGTCCTCATACGGCGTAGCGCGCTCATCGCGTGCGGCGGATATCGCGCCGCGTTTCAACACGCCGAAGATTACGATCTCTGGCTACGTCTCATCGATAAGTATCAGATCGCCAACATCCCGGACGTTTTCCTGCAGTACCGACGCCACGATGGGCAGGTCTCGAACGGAAAAAATCTTAGGCAATCGTTCTCGCGGGACTTGGCCTTGTATTGCTCTCGCGAACGAAGAGCGGGTCGCGCCGAGCCGATATGGGTCAGTGCGTTGCCGACCACTTATTCCGGCATGCAGTCGTTATGCCCGAAGCCGAGCGTGGTAGACGACCTCGCGTTCGCCTACGGCGCCGTCGAACGGAAGCTCGCCGGCGTCGAGGCATCCCTGTCGCGACGAGCGATTTCGATCATACCGAAACTCGCTCAACGACGGTACCTCGGCGACAACCGTCGCGTTCGCTATCGCTATATCTGGATGTCCGCGACTGCAGCCGCCAGGCAGCTGCACCTCGTTGGAGCGCTCGCTGCAATCAGCATCCTGATGCAAAGCCGACTGTCCGACAGCCGACTTTTCAAGAAACTCGCCGGCGGATGCAAACACTCGCATTTCCCCGCGCGGTGATTGCGACCGGGCATACGTTGTCCCCAGCCGGCGCCGAGCCGCCCCTTCCCGCGCCGCACTGAACTCCTGTGTGACGCGAACATGCCACACCGTCACGACAAGCGGCTTCAACCGGCTCCGGTTTGGGCGGATTGGGGTTGTACGGACATATCCCAAATGCAGTATCCAAGGACGATCTGTCTACGGAGCGGGCACAAAGGTCCGCGTGGCAATTTTTTGACGATTGGGAGGGGGGAGCAGCATATGAGAAAATTGCTTTCGCTCATCGCGCTGAGCTGCGCGATGGCCATTGCATTTGGGGCTAATGCTCCGCAGGCGCGCGCCGCGGTACTTACGACCAACATTTCGACGTTGAAGGCGGAGCAATCCGCGACCGTTCAACAGGCGCGTTACCGCTGCTGGTGGCGTAACGGGTATCGCCACTGCGGTTACCGGCACCATCGCTGGCATCATCGCCATTGGGGTAATGGATACGGGCATCATCACGGCTGGCGGCATCGGCATTGGCGCGACCGGAACTGGCGCCACCGTTATTATTATCGCCATCACCAGCAGTATCGCCGGCACTATTATTACAACTCGTATCAGCCGGCTTACCGGCGCCATGCCTATCCGCGGTACGGCTACTGCATCGGCGTGTGCTGGTGGTAAACTCAGCGTCTGACGAATAGCGATCACGAGCGCCGGGCCAAGTCCCGGCGCTTTCTTTTTGTGAGATCGGCCACGCTCGCAATCGCTTTCCAGCGCGCGTGAAATGCGGAGATTGTGCGACCGTCCGTCGCCGCGTCAGGAATGCGCGGATCAAGAATGATCAGTAAATACGGGCTTCGGTGCATGAGTTCGGGGTGTGTCGCCTGTGCTCTTGACGCGAGCGCTATAGGGCTTTCCAATGCCACTGCAAAGACGCGGTGGCGCGGGGAACTTTTGATGACTTTCGTAAGGGGAACTTTTCTGTCCCGCTTGCCGGGCAGATCGGCCCAGCTTGTGAATACGCAAAACATCTTGATGGCCGTAATGATGCTCGCCCTCGCGCTCTGCGGATCAGCGAACGCGGCTGAGCAGCAATTCGGAGCTTTCGGGCCCGAGGGTTCGCGCATGCGCGAGCAGCTTTGGATCTTGCCGAGCGGCGAAGAAGGCCGCTCGCTGCGCGCGACGGTGTTCCGCCCCGACGACGATGCGCCGGAACCCAATAAGAAACATCCGCTCGTCGTCATCAATCACGGCACAGACGAAGCGACACGCCTCGCCGTCGCGATGCCGGTTTACTACTGGCTATCCCGTTGGTTCGTCGAACGCGGTTACGTCGTCGTACTTCCGCAGCGTCGCGGTCACGGCGCCACCGGCGGCGCCCTCTCGGAATCCGTCGGCACCTGCCAACAACCGAACCATTACGCGTCCGGTAACATCGCAGCCGACGATATCGCCGCGACCGTCAATTACATGACCCAACAGCCGTTCATCGCACAGAAGGCGACGATTGTTGCCGGCATCTCGACCGGCGGATGGGCATCGTTGGCGCTCGCTGCACGCAATCTTCCGCAGGTGCAGGCCGTCGTGAATTTCGCGGGGGGCCGCGGCGGTCACGCGTACGGACGGTCCAACGCTATTTGCGGCAAGCCGGACTTGGTCGCGGCGGCGCACAAGTACGGCGGCACGGCGCGCGAGCCGAGCATCTGGTTTTATTCCGAGAACGATAGCTATTTCGGTCCGGCCCTTGCACAAGAACTGTCACAGGCCTGGAATGGTGCGGGCGGCAATGCGGAAGAGCATATCCTTCCCGCCTACGGCAACGATGGCCATTCCATTGCCGACGATCGCCAGGGCTGGGACATCTGGGGCCCAAGTCTCGATGCTTTCCTGACGAAAGTTCGTGGCGGTCAGCTGGAAGTCGCAGCGGAGCATCAGCCGTCGTCACCTCCGGTCGAGACTTCGGCAATCGCCACCACCGGGGCGACACGCTAGCGGAGCGCCCCTCCCTGCTGTTTTGGCCGCCGTTTTGTTCGCGGCAATCACGATGCTGTCCGGGGGGTGGGCATCCGGACCTATCGACAAGCTCTAGCTCCGGCCTTAGCCTGACCGTTCGTTCGTGAAATTCCGTGAAAGCCGATGCGACAGCGCACGGCTCCGGCAAGCCGCCAAGAAGTTGATCCAGTGTTTCGACAGTTTTCAAGCCGGGTAAAGCCAGGCCATGGCCGTTAGACCCAGGAGCGCCGTCGCATCGGCTCTGGCGGTTGCCATGAGAGACTTCGGACTCGGTTCACAAACGGTTCTGAAGATCGGCATCCTCGCTCCGCTGACAGGACCACTCAAAGCGTGGGCATTGCCGGGATTCAACGGCAGTCTCATTTGGGTCGAGCGGATCAACGCTGCCGGGGGCCTGAAGGTCGGCAGCCGAAAATACATGCTCGAGCTCATCCAGTTCGACACCAACTATCAGCCCGACCGGGCGCTTCAAGGCGCACGGAAGCTGATCGTGGAGGATGGCGTGAAGCTTATCCTCATGATCGGCGGCGACGACCTGACGGCTGAAGTCCGGCGGCTCATCAGCCAGCATCGCATGCTCGTCGCGACGCTTCTGCCGAGCGATCTCTCGCCGGACGTGCCGACGCTCATTGCACCGAGCGAAGTCCATCCAATCTACAATGTGACCGGCGTCGAGTGGCTGAGGCGGAAACATCCTGAACTCAAGACGGCGGCGTTGTGTGCGCAGCGCGATCTTCTCGGTCTGCCGTCCATCGCGACCTACAGAGCGGCATTCGAAGCGGCCGGCATCGAGCTTGTCGCCGAACGCGTATTCGAGCCGGAGACGAGCGATTTTGGGCCGATCGTCGACGAGCTGATGGCGAAGAAGCCGGACATCCTCTGTTGGGATACGGCGTACGAGCCCTTTGTCCATTCGCTTACGATCGAAGCGTTCAAACGCGGCTTTCGCGGCCGCCTTTTGTCCTGCACGTGCGACAACTATCCGGAGCTTATCCGGCGCACGAGCGTCGAATTCATGGAAGGCTTCATCTTCCAGTTTCCAGACTTCGACGATCCTCGCCTCAACGACGGCCATACGAACTTCGAAGATCCCGGCAAATTCTACGAGGAGTTCTGCCGTCGCTTTCCGGGTACATGGAGCGCGGTGTCGTGGGAATACGCTTCGACGCTGGAACTTTGGAAATCAGCCGTGCAGCGCGCGCGCACGTTCGAGCCGTTCTCCGTTCTCGCTGCGATGAAGGTCGGCGGCATCGGTCCGCACGCTTTCGGCGAAGCGAGATGGTGGGGAAAAGATCTGTTCGGGATCGATAATGCGCTCGTCGGAGAATGGCCCGTCGTCGCGATCGTCGACGGCAAGGCGCGGATTCAGGAGTTCGGATCGATCGCGGACTGGTGGTCTAAACACCGATCGATCCTCGTCAAGCACATGCGGTCAATGAACCTGATGTGGGATCAGCGCGAACACCTCGCCGCTTCCGCCGAAACACTCGATCGTTTGACGGCTCAAGACTCGTAGATCATGTCTTCGTGGGCGTTGGCAAAGTAGAGCCGGATGATCTCGACGGCAGTCTCGACGTTTCGCCTCTCGATGGCATCGTAGAGCGACCTGAACATCAGCTGGATGCTCTTGATTTTCGCCGGCGTCAGTGCCTGCTGACGGGCTGACGCCCATTGCGGATGGCGCCGCACCTCGTGCAGAATTGCGTACATCGCGACGATCAGCGAGTTATGCGTGCCGCGGGCGATGGCCATCATGAATTCCTCTTCCAACATCGCAAACTTGTCGGATTCTGTGACGATCGCTTCGAGTTGGATGAGCTGATTTTGAAGATCGGCGACGTCTCGCGCCGACATGTAAATGGTCGCGAGGCGCGTCATCTCAGGCGCCAGGATGGAACTCGCTATATTCATCGCGAACGGCGACGCGGTCTCGACGAGTTGGTCTACACCGGGAAACGACGAGGTGCGTTCATCCCTGCTGTCGTGAGACGAGCGCTTTCGTTGATATGAAACGAACGTGCCGCTTCCCGGACGGCGGGCGACGATCCCGTACGTGGCCAAGAACTCTAGCGCTTGGCGTATCGTCGCCCGGCTGTCACCAAACGCGTCGGCCAAGTCCCGCTCGGCCGGAATTCGCGTTCCGAACGGATATTCCCCCGACGCGAAGCGGGCGAACAGGCGTGTGGCGATCTCTTTCACCCGCGGTGTGACGAGCGGATGGCGCGTGACGTCGTCGATCCAGGGAGGCGCTTCGAAGTCGTAAGTGTCAGACATGATTTCAGCTCAAGCTAATGTGGCATTCCAATTTCGGAGCGGGCCTTTTCGTTTTTCCGCAGACGACTGACTGCAGAAAATGTCTGGGGCCCGAGCAGTGCGGTGAGCGCGACGGCGGTTTCCAAAGCCGCACAGTCCTCGGAAAGAGCCTCCGAAAGCGTTTGCTGGCGATGCGCGAAATCCGCGGCTTTCGCCGCGTAGCTCGCAAAGACAGATGCGTCCGCTGCTTGCTCAGCAGGCGTCGCCAGCAGGCGAACTTCGGGTGAGCCTGGCCCCAGTATGTCCCTGAGCATCGCTGTCAGGTCGCGCGCCTGGAGCGCCACGATTTCGGACGCCGGATCGCCGTCATCGACAAAGAGAAGATTGAAGCGGGTGATGGCAAGCGCGGCTTCCGCGAGCTGACGATATCGCTCGCGGCGCGCTTCGATCAGCGCGTGCGGGACCTTCGTTGCGAGCCGGAAGTGAAACGAGGTTGCGCCCGTCATTGGGATGTCGAGCGTCGCGATGTCTGCGATCACCAGCCGCCAACCTTCCTCCCCTTTGCGAAAGGCGTGACGGGCATCGCGTGCGTTGTCGAGAATGAGATGCGCGACGCCGGCGTTCGAACGGCTTGCTGCGAGCGATGACACCGGAGATTGGGCGCCCTCGGCAATCGACGCCGCGCGAAGCCACAAGCGTGCAGCATCATCGATCTGTGCGCGTGCCATCGCCGCGAACGCATGCAGGCTCTGATCCGTCCACGTCTCAATATCAGTCACGCGCGCCTGCAATTCCGATTTGGGGAAATTGCCAATCCCCAATCGGGAGAAAGGATGCCTTTCTCTCAACCAGAATGCAACCGAATTAAACCAATGCACACCAATGTAGGTTCGCACATGCGATATAGCGGCTAACCGCGTTTAATATCGATGAAATCTGGTTTTTGTGCCTGCGAAATGAACAATACCGTTTCTTTTTGGTGATTTTTTTGACTTGCGGGTAATTCGTCACCCCGTAACATGGTCGCGTTGGGCTAATAGTGGTAATTTCTGGTTTAAATTGGTTTATGTCGCAAAATCATCTGCTTGCGCCACGCCAACGCCGGGCCCGACGGGGGATCGTGCTTTTTTGCTTCACGTGGCAGCGCCGCTTGAGCGCCTAGCCCGGGGACTGATCACTGCACGAAGCTTTATGAATGAGCAGGCTCAGCTGGAGCGATCATGGCCATAGATACTGGAGTGCATACTGCGGGCAGCGCGTTTAACGCGTCGTCCGGGAACCTCGTCCGAGCCATCGACTGGAGGGGAGCGTTTTGGGTCGCCAGCGGCGTCCCGGCTCTCGTCTTATTTTCCATCGGCGGCATCGCGGGGGTCGCGGGAAAGGTTGCTTTTCTCGTCTGGTTCATCTCGATGCTCATGGGGCTCATACAGTCCTTCACATACGCAGAAATAGCCGGCCTCTTCCCAAACAAGTCGGGCGGCGCCTCGGTCTATGGCGCGGCGGCATGGGTGAGATATTCCAAGCTGATTGCGCCGTTGTCCGTCTGGTGCAACTGGTTCGCGTGGTCGCCCGTGCTCTCGCTCGGGTGCTCGATCGCGGCCGCCTACATCCTGAATTCTCTAGCAGCCGTCCCACCGGCTGACGCGCCGCAGGTCGCCGCCTGGGTCAGCGCTCATGCCGCGTCGATCCCACTCGATTCTCCTCGCATCGCCGAGTGGCTCGGGGCCAACCAAGGCAAGACGGCGGCGGACGCTGTCGCAGCTCTCCTTTCAACGGATGCCATCGCTGCGCTGACGCCGGGGATCCGCAACTGGTCTCTCTTCCACGGAACTCTCGGGCCTGTGGCGTTCTCCTTCAACGCCGCGTTCTTCATCGGCGCGGTGCTCATGCTGATCACGTTCGCCATTCAGCATCGAGGCATTCTCGGCACCGCCAGCGTTCAGAAATATATCGGCCTCGCGGTGATCATTCCGATGTTCATCGTCGGCGTCGTGCCAATCCTCACGGGCCAGATCAACTGGTCGAACTTCACGCCGCTCGAACCGCTCAAAGCGGCCTATGCTCCGGAAATGGGCCATTGGGATATCGCGGGCTGGACGCTCATTCTCGGCGCCATGTTCATCGCCGCGTGGTCCACGTATGGATTTGAAACGGCGATTTGCTACACGAGCGAATTCCGGGATCCGGGCCGCGATACGTTCAAGGCGATCTTCTATTCGGGCCTGTTGTGCCTCGTGCTCTTCACGCTCGTGCCCTTCACCTTCCAAGGGGTTTTGGGTCTTGATGGCATGCTTGAGCCGTCGATCGTCGATGGTTCCGGTGTCGCCGCGGCCATGGCCAACATGGTCGGCCATGGCGGAATGCTCACGAGCCTGCTCGTCATGCTGATGATCCTAGCGCTCATGTTGTGTCTGATGACCGCGATGGCCGGATCATCGCGCACTCTCTATCAGGGCTCGCGCGATGGCTGGCTGCCGCGCTACCTCAGCCACGTTAATGAACATGGTGCACCAACGCGTGCGATGTGGACCGATCTCGTGATCAACCTTGCGGTCCTTGCGATCGCCTGTGCGGACGCCACGAGCTTCTTCTTCATCCTCGCCGTTTCGAACTGCGGTTACATCATCTTCAACTTCCTGAACCTCAATTCAGGTTGGATCCACCGCATCGATAACGCTGGCGTCCATCGGCCGTGGCGGGCACCGGGCTTCGTGCTGGCCCTCGGCACGGTGTTCGCTTTCGTCAATGCCGTCTTCATGGGCGCGGGAGCGAAGGTCTGGAACCCCATCGCATTGTGGGCCGGGCTGTTCACCGCAGCGCTGATCATTCCGGTGTTCTGTTTCCGCCATTATGTGCAGGATAAAGGCGTGTTTCCTGCCCACATGCTGGAGGATCTTGGGCTCACGCAGAGCGACTTGAAAACGCGGAAGGCCGGGGTGCTTCCCTATCTCGTACTCGCCGCGGGCTTGCTCGTCGTCCTGGTGTCGAACTGGTTCTTCCAGCTACCTGCCTAGAGAAATTGCAGGTCGGGGCGGTTTCCTCCGCCGCTCCGATCTGTTCTGATCACTTTCCGCAGGTCCCGGGCATGTGGCTTGACGGATTTAGGGAGCAATTAATGACGGTAAGCACTATCAAAAGCCGGCCTATCTACCCGGGTCTCACCCCGGATCTCAATGCGCGACGCAATATCATCGTCTGCGACAAAGCGGGTGCGGCAGCGGTCGCTGAGTTGCTTTCGCGCGCGGACAGCGCCTTTGCGGAGCGGGCGACCATCATTCTGGCAGACAGCCTGTCTGCTACTGACGCCCAAACGCTCAGTCGCGATCTTGCGCCGGCTGCAGTCGAAATTCAGCCAACTCTTGCCGACGGCATCGCACGTCTGCGGCAACTTCTTGAAACGGCGCCCATGGGCTTGCGCCTTTACGCGGCCGGTTCCGAGCCTCTCATTGGTTTCGTCGTGCAGGCGGGCCTCGATTTCTCGATCGATCACTTGTCGATCCGGACCGAGCATCGCGGCTCGCTGAAGCGCCGCGTCCAGTGCGTGCATTGCAAGGGTTACATCGAGAACGTCACGACGAGCCCGGTGAAATGCACCCATTGCGGCATAACACTGTTTGTTCGCGACCACTATTCCCGGCGGCTTGCCGCGTTCCAAGGCGTGTGCATCGACGCGGAAGTTCCGGGTGAAATTCCGCCGACGGAGGCGCTGTACCAATGAGTGGATCTCTTCTACGGCGCGTTCGAGTCGCCGAGGTGGAACGTGTGGCGAACCGCATCAAGCGGTTTCGCCTGGTCGATGCCGACAATGCTCCGCTGTCGGAGTTTTCCGGCGGATCTCACATTTCGGTCGTCATGCACGCGGGCGACCGTCTCTTGCGTAATCCCTATTCGCTCATGGGAGCGCCCTCGGATACGTCGAGCTATCAAATCAGCGTTTTGAACGTCGAGAATTCCCGCGGCGGCTCGAAATTCATGCATGAGAACGTCTCGGTCGGCACGGAACTCGAGATCGGCCAGCCGCTCAACCTCTTTCCGCCGGCCAAGCTCGCGAAGAAGCATGTGCTGGTCGCGGGCGGCATCGGCATAACGCCTTTCATGTCGATGATGAACGAGCTCGACGGACTGCATTCCGACTTCGAGCTGCACTACGGCGTTCGCTCGCTCGAAGACGCTGCCTACTGCAAGTATCTGCAATCGCGCTACGGATCGCGCGTGAATATCTATCGCCAGGACCAGGGTCAGCTGATCCCGCTCGAGCGCATTCTGGGCGACCAGCGGCTCGGCACGCATATGTACGTCTGCGGGCCAAAGCCAATGATCGACTGGTCGTTGCAGACGGCGAAGCTGCTCGGCTGGCCCGACGAGAACGTGCACTCCGAGCAATTCAGCGCTCCACCTCCCGGTAAGGAGTTCCTCGTGAAGTTGGCGCGGTCGGGCCGCGAGGTCATCGTTCGCGGACATCAAAGCATTCTCGAAGCACTTGAGGAGAATGGGGTCGACGCGCCGTTCCTCTGTCGCGGCGGCGCTTGCGGTCAGTGCGAAACGCAGGTCGTCGCGTGCGAGGGCTTCATCGAGCACAACGATCATTTTCTCACCGAGCCCGAGCGCGTGAGCGGCAAGAAGATCATGATCTGCATGTCTCGCATTCAAACAGGATCGATCACTCTCGATCTCTAGAAAACAATTCAAAGATTCCTATCCGGGAGATCATGGTATGGGACTGACATTCAGAGACGAGACTTTTCGGGACGACTTCACGTACACGAACAGTCCGTCCAACATTCGGCGCTTTCCGTTTCCGTTCGTCGAGGATCAGTACCGGTATTCGGTCAACATCGAGCCGCATACGCCGGGTCCGAAGGGCTCTCCCTTCGAACACCACTTCGATGTCGACGAGCACTACGTTTCGGAAATGCGCGATCGTGCAATGGTTCTCGCCGCAGATCCTTTGCGATGCCAAGCTCTGCCGCACATGATGACGGCGCAGTGGGACATGCTCGAGCTGCTCATGACATCGCTCGCGCGCGATTATCCCGAGCACTTCACGCTCCATCGAGACGGCTCAGCGTGGCATTGGATCAACCGGCCGCTCGGCATCGACCAGAAGTTCACGTTCCTCGATGCGAGCACGCTGCCCTACCAGCCGATGGAATTCATCGGCCGTCAGGTGCAGGGCGATTTCTCGATCCAGGACCAACGCGACAACCAGCTTTGGATGGATGCCGGCATCATCACGTCGCAAGCCGACTGGTCGCTCGATTTCGACGTCGGCATGAACTTCTTCGAATGGCATGGCCCCGTGCCGCTGGCGCACGAGGCCGGCGTGTTCGAGCGCGCGTTGAAATTTCTTCTCAATCTGCAGATCGGCAAACCCGTTCGCCGCTTGAACTGGACGATAACGATCAATCCACGTCTCGATACGAGCCCTGAGAATTATCACAAGTGGGCCAGCGATCGCATGACTGTGACGCCGGAGAACGTCGGCCAGAAAGTGCATCTGCGCGTCGAGATGCAGGGCCTCTTCAGGCTGCCCCGATCGAACGCAATCCTGTTCTCGATCCGCGGCTATCTGATGAGCCTCGAGCAGATCGTTACGGTGCCGAAATGGGGCCGCCGCCTTCCGCGCGTTCTGAGTTCTCTGCCCCCCGAACTCGTCGAGTACAAGAGCCTTGGCCGCTACCGCGATATGGCGCTCGCGTACCTTTCGCCATACGACGACGGCGCTCCGACCTCGCCTGGTGGAGGTCCCGACTAAGCGATCCTTTCCAAGACAGACTCCGTTCAGAACCAGCACAAAACAAACAAGAGGTAGTGCTCATGTCCCTAGCCGATTTGCCACGCCAGTCCATTCTCAACGATCGCCATCGGGCGAACGGCGGCGATCTCGAGGCTGTGTCGTGGAACAACATGCCGCTTCCGCAGACGTACGCGACGGATCCCTATGTGGAAGTCGAAGCCGTTCGTTGCCGGGCGGGCCTTTTTGACGTCTCCTCGCTGCAGCTGCTGAACGTGTCGGGCCCTGACGCCACTAAGCTACTCAATTACGTGCTGACGTCCGACATCTCCAAAGCCAAGCCGGGCGACTCGCATATTTCCAATATCGTCAATGAAAATGGCGGGCTGATCGACGACGTTCTCATCTACGTCGACAGCCCAACCGAGTACCGCCTTTCTCACGGAGCGGGAAAGCTTGAAGAGGCGATCCGAGCGCTCGCACCGAAGTTCGACGTCAAGGTCGAGCGGGACGACGATGTTCACGTTCTCGCTCTGCAGGGGCCGCTTTCGCTCGAAATCCTCGCACCGCATACGCCGATGGACCTCGCCGGGCTCGGCTACTTCAAGCACGGAACGTCGACGCTGTTCGGCACGCCGGTGCGTCTCGCCCGCGGCGGCTATTCGGCCGAGCTCGGATATGAAGTTTTCTGCGCGGCCAAGGATGCGCACAAGATGTGGGACTCCATCCTTGCTGCCGGCAAGGATAAGGGCCTCATCCCGGTTTCGTGGGCATGCCTCGACATCGTGCGCGTCGAAGGCGGCCTGCTGTTCTTCCCGTGCGAAATGACGAACGAAGATACGACGCCTTGGGAAGTGAAGGCCGATTGGACCGTCGATCTTTCGAAACCGGACTTCATCGGCAAGAAGGCGCTCGTCGAGAAGAAGGGCAAGGAACGCAATTTCGTTGCAGGCCTCGAAATCGATCACACGAAAGCCATCGCGCCCGGCGCCAAGATCACGGCGAACGGCAAGCAAGTCGGCGTCATCACCAGCACGACCTACAGCAAGCATCTCATGAAATCGATTGCCTTGGCGCAGATCGAACCCGCTTACACAAAGCTGGGCACCGAACTCGTCGTTCATGACGGCGGCGACTGGCCGGCGACCGTGGTGCGGACGCCGTTCTACGATCCGCTCCGCCTTCGCACGCATCCCCGCGACAAAGCCTGATCCACGCACCTACGCAGTCAGAAAATCCGAGCGAATTGATTTTTCGGAAGGACACCAAATGGCAGAGCGAATAGCTATTATCGGCGCCGGCCCGAGCGGCATGGCGGTTTTGCGCGCGTTCGAGAGTGCCCGGCGCAAGGGCGCGGATATCCCCGAGATGGTCTGCTACGAGCGGCAGAAGGATTGCGGGGGTATCTGGAACTACACGTGGCGCACCGGAACGGACGAGTTCGGTGAGCCGGTTCACGCAAGCATGTATCGCTATCTTTGGTCGAACGGACCGAAGGAATGTTTGGAGTTCGCCGACTACTCGTTCGAAGAGCACTTCGGACGTCCGATACCGTCGTTTCCGCCGCGGGCCGTGCTGCATGACTACATCAAGGGCCGCATCGAACGCAGCGGCATCATGCACTACATCAAGCTCAGCACCGCGGTTCGCAACGTCACCTTCAACGAAGAAACACAGAAGTTCACCGTCACGGTGAAGGATCTCGTCACTGACGCGCTCTCGTCATCGGAATTCGACTACGTCTTCTGCGGCAGCGGCCATTTCTCGACACCGAACATTCCGGAATTTCCCGGTCTGACCCACTTCCTTGGGCGCACGCTGCACTCGCACGACTTCCGCTCGGCTGACGAATTCGCGGGCAAGGACGTTCTATGCGTCGGCGCGAGCTACTCGTCGGAAGACATCGGCATTCAGTGCCACAAATATGGCGCCAAGTCCGTCACGTTCTCGTGGCGCACGAGGCCGATGGGCTTCAAATGGCCCGCCCGCATGGACGAAGTCCCCTTGCTCGAGCGCGTCGAAGGCAAGACCGCCTTCTTCAAGGATGGCACGAAGAAGGACGTCGACGCGATCATTCTGTGCACGGGATATCTGCATCACCATCCGTTCATGGAAGACTCGCTGCGCCTCAAATCACGCAACCGGCTTTATCCGCCGAACCTCTACAAGGGCATTTTCTGGATCGACAATCCGAAGCTGATGTACATCGGCATGCAGGATCAGTTCTATACGTTCAACATGTTCGACGCGCAGGCTTGGTACGCGCGTGACGTCGTGCTCGGACGCATCAAGCTGCCGTCGAAGTCGGATATGTTCGACGACATCCAGAAGTGGACCGAGATGGAAGAAGCCATCCCGGACGCGACCGCTGCGATCGACTTCCAGACGGAATATATGCGCGATCTTCTCGCTCCGACCGACTACCCGCGCCTCGACGTCGACACCGTCGCGAAGATGTTCAAGGACTGGGAGCACCACAAGATGGAAGACATCCTGACCTATCGCGACCGGTCGCACAAATCGGTCCTGACCGGCACGCTGGCGCCAGTCCATCACACGGCTTGGATGAAGGCTGCCGATGACTCGATGGAAGCGTTTCTCAATCAGCCGAGCAAGGTGGCTGCCGAGTGATCGGTCTGGGCACGTATCTGGCCACGTAGAAAGACAAATCGGCGACTGGCCGCATAAACGGCCAGTCGATCATTTCCGTCCGGCTCTTCAGCGAAATGAGGACAAGATGAGCGAAACTGTTCTGACGTCCCCCGCGCGACCGAAACTCTTCGTTCCAGGACAATCATCGCTGGCGCCCGGCGTCGAGCGCTACGTGCTCAAAGGCGGCGGCACGGCCGTCTTCGAACTCGACAAGGGCGACCGCGTCGAACTCAGTCCGCTCGAAGGCGGACAGGGCGTGGAAATCGCGGCGTTCGCGCCGGGAGGCAAAAGCGATCTCGAGGGGCTCGGTCTCAAGGGCCGCGGTAAGCCTACGGGCATTCAGCAGGCGCTCGAAGTCGACAGCGAAGACGCGCAACGCGTGCGCTTCGGTTTGTTCCGGCGGGGGCTCGATATCGGTCGCGTGAAAGCTGCGAGCGTGCTCGGGCCGGATTGCGTTCCGGGCGATGTCGTTTCGCTGGAGGTCGAGCGATCCGTTCTCGCCGTCTTCGGTGCGCCTGCAGAGCCGATGATCGTATGGGAGCAGACGCCCGCAACCGACATTCTCGTCTTCATTCAGCGAGCCAATCCGCGGCTTCTCAACGAAGCAAAGCTTCCGGAGCCTATCGCCGAACCGCGTCTCGACATCCGGATCAACATCTCGAGCGCCGAAAGCTTCGAAGTTCGCGAAGGCGAGTACATCCAGATCATCGACGTAGCGGGGCGGCAGTGCTCGGACTTCCTGGCCTTCAACCGCCGCGCCCTCGATCGCGGCGAAGTCTTGGGGCTCGACTCGACGACGACACGGTCAATGATCGGCGCCGCTTATCCGAAGCCGGGCCTCTGTTCGAAGTTTTTCGACAGGGACCGCAATCCGCTCGTCGAAATCGTGCAGGATACGGTTGGGCGCCACGATACGTTCAACCTTGCATGCACGACGCGCTATTACGAGGACATGGGCTACTTCGGCCATCCGAACTGCACCGACAATTTCAACGATACACTCAAGGATTATCCCATCGGCAGCTACAAGGGCTGGCCGGCCATCAACTTCTTCTTCAACACCAATGTCGACTGCCACAACAACATCTGGTCGGACGAACCGTGGTCCCGCCCTGGCGACTACGTGATGATGCGCGCGCTGACGGATCTCGTCTGCGGCACGTCCTCATGCCCTTCCGACATTGACGCCTCCAACGGGTGGAACCTGACCGAGATACACGTTCGGGTCTATCCGAAAGACACATCCTTCAAGCGCTCGATCGGATACAGAATGGCACCGGATGCTCCGCTTCAGCTGACAAGAGAATCGGGATTTCACCCGCGCACGTCGGCCCTCACCCGCGACTTCGGCGAATACCGGAATTTCTGGGTGCCTCACTGCTATTCGAACGCGGGCGCCATAGAGGAGTACTGGGCGTGCCGCGAAGGCGCGGTCATCATGGATCTCTCGCCTTTGCGGAAGATGGAGGTTCTCGGGCCTGACGCCGAGCAGTTCCTGCAAGGCATCATTACGCGCGACGTTCGCAAGCTGTCGGTCGGGCAAATCTACTATACGCCGATGTGCTACGAGCACGGCGGGATGGTGGACGATGGAACGCTATTCCGGCTCGCCGAGAATAATTTCCGCTGGATCGGTGGCGACGATGCGAGCCTCATCTGGCTCAAGGAGCAGCTCGCCAAAACCAACTACAAAGTGACCCTCAAGACCGCGACGTCCGAACTCAACAACGTTGCCGTTCAGGGTCCGAAGTCGCGGGAAATTCTTCAGAAGTTCATCGAGACGCCGCCCGGCCGGCCGACGATGCAGGAACTCGGCCTTTTCCGCTTCACTATCGGGCGCATCGGCGGCGTCGCCGGCATTCCGGTTCTCGTCTCGCGGACGGGGTATACGGGTGAGCTCGGGTTTGAAATCTTCTGCCATCCAAAGGACGCGCCCGGCGTGTGGGATGCGGTGATGGCTGCGGGCGCGCCGTTCGGCATTCAGCCGTTTGGGTTCGATGCACTCGACATGGTTCGTATCGAAGCCGGGCTCGTTTTTGGCGGTCACGATTTCGATTCGACGACAGATCCGCTCGAAGCCGGCATCGGCTTTACGGTGCCGCAGAAAAAAGAAGAGGACTACATCGGCAAGGCCGCGATCGAGAAGCGGCGCGCAAATCCGGTTCGGAAACTCGTCGGTCTCGAAATTCAAGGCAACGAAAAACCAGCGCACGGCGACCCCGTATTCGTCGGCCGCGCGCAGGTCGGCGCGGTGACAAGTGCGATGCGCTCGCCGCTTCTTAAAAAGACGCTGGCGTTCGCGCGGGTGGACGTCACGCATTCGGCGACGGGGACCGCGCTCGAGATCGGACGTCTCGACGGACTGCAGAAGCGCTTCAAAGCAACGGTCGTGCCGTTTCCGTTCTACGATCCGGAGAAGAAGCGCGTTAAAATGTAAGGTTTCGCATATCTCCCATACGAAAGGGGCGGCCGCCAGCGATGGCGGCCGTTTCGCGTCTTGCCTCCGATGACGACGAAGAGTAAACGCGCCGGACCCGTCGGAGGCACGAGATGTTCAAAGCAATCCTGATAGAAAAAGACGGCGAGCGCGCAACGCCTCGTCTTGCCGAACTCGACAAGACCGCGCTGCCCGAGGGCGATGTCACCGTCCGCATCAGTCATTCTACACTCAATTACAAAGACGGCCTTGCGATTACCGGCAAGGGGCCAATCGTCCGTTCATTTCCGATGGTGCCGGGCGTCGACTTCGCGGGCATCGTCGAAGAGAGCAGCAACGCCCGTTTCAAAGCGGGCGACGCTGTCGTGCTCAACGGGTTCGGCGTCGGCGAATCTCACTGGGGCGGGCTCTCGGGCTACGCACGCCTCAAAGGCGATTGGCTCATTCCGCTTCCCGAAGGCTTGACCGCTCAACGCGCGATGGCGCTTGGCACAGCTGGATACACGGCGATGCTGTGCGTGATGGCGCTCGAACGCGAAGGCGTCACGCCGGACAAGGGCGAGATCATCGTAACGGGTGCGGGCGGCGGCGTCGGCGGCGTTGCCGTTCTCATTCTGTCGCGCCTCGGGTTTGATGTCGCCGCATCGACCGGCCGCGTCGAAGAAGCCGAATACCTCAAAGGTTTGGGCGCGAAGACGATCATCGATCGCAAAGCGCTTTCCGAGCCCGGCCGGCCACTTCAAACGGCTCGTTGGGCCGGCGCTGTCGACAGCGTGGGAAGCCACACACTTGCGAACGTCTGCGCGAGCATGAAGGACGACGGCGTCGTCACGGCGTGCGGCCTTGCGCAGGGTCTGGATTTCCGGACGACGGTCGCTCCGTTCATTCTTCGCGGGGTGACGCTCGTCGGGATCAATTCGGTTAACCGATCTATCGCTGATCGCATTACGGCTTGGGAGCGTCTCGCCCGCGAGATCGACTTCAGCAAGCTCGACGGCATGACGCACACCATTCCGCTGGAACAGGCCATCGATGCCGCACGCGATCTGCTCGACGGAAAGGTGCGCGGCCGTCTCGTTGTTTCGATCGGCGATCAGTCCTAAAGAACGTCTTTCGGCACTCTAAAACTCAAAGGAATATTCTATGCCGTTTTTGCGATTTGATCTCATCAAGGGGCGTACCGACGCGGAAATTGCAACGCTTCTCGATGCGGCGCACGACGCTATGCTCGAAGCCTTCAAGGTGCCCGTGCGCGACCGTTATCAAATCGTCCATGAGCACGAGCCGAGCCGCGTGCGGATCGAGGATACGGGGCTTGGCATCGAGCGCACGGACAAAGTCGTTCTCGTTCAGGTGACGAGCCGACCGCGCACGACTGAAGAAAAGCAAACGTTCTACCGGCTTCTGGCCGAAGCTCTTTCCAAGCGTTGCGGCATCGCGCCGAGCGATGTGATGGTCAACTTCATCATCAACACCGACGCCGATTGGTCGTTCGGAAACGGCGAAGCGCAATTTCTAACGGGCAAGCTCGGGTAGAGGCCACGCCAATGCATCTCGTCCAAGATCCGAATGCGCCCGCGGCGGCCGCGATTACGTTCGACCAGTTTCTCGCGGTCGATATCCGCGTCGGTACGATCGTTGCCGCCGAGCCTTATCCAGAAGCAAAGAAGCCCGCGCTGAAGCTCAAAATTGATTTCGGGAGCGGCATCGGCGTCAAGCAATCGAGCGCGCAGATCACGCGTCATTATGATTGCGCTACGCTCGTTGGGCGGCAGGTGGCGGCCGTCGTGAATTTTCCGCCGCGGCAGATCGGCAAGTTCATGTCGGAAGTGCTGACGCTCGGCTTTCCGGATGAGAACGGCGAGGTCGTGATGTTCAAGCCCGACATCAAGGTGCCGAACGGCGCACGCCTGTTCTGATTGGAGAAGAGCGCGCCGCCTCGAGAAGCTGCGCGCTCTTGGTTTCTACTTCTTCTGATGTCCGAGCGCCCAGACGTACGCGGCCACGGCCTTCACATGATCGTCCGACATTTCGACGCCGCCCTTCGGCGGCATGGCGCCGGGATGCTCCTTGGGTTCGGGTACGCCTTCCAAAATAGTTTTGGTGATGCCCGCGACGCTGCCGTCGCTCCATAACCATTTTCCGGACGTTAGATCGGCGCCAACCGGACTGCCCACCCCGTCCGCGCCATGACATCCGGCACAGGTCGCGCCGCCGACGTCACCATCGAAGACTTTCTTTCCGAGCGCGACTTCATCGGCAGTCGAGCCCGGCGGTACCGGGAGCGCCGCCAATGCTCCGGCCTCGGGATGCACCCCCTCCGGCGGCGAAGCCTGACCCGCGTTCGCCGCCTGTATTTGAACTTCAGGCGCTGCATCGAGAGTCTTCGAGTTCGGATCGCCGGAATAGGTGACGCGCCAGATGCGGCCGTTTACGTCGTCCGAAATATAGAGTGCGCCGTCCGGGGCGACGGCAAGTCCCGATGGCCGGTGCGCAGCGCCGCCCGGATCCTTCTTGGCGCCGGCGAAACCGTCAGCAAAGACAATGAACTTGCCCGTGGGCTTACCATCGGCAAACGGCTGATAGACGATGTTGTAGCCGCCTTGCGGACCGGGCGCGCGATTCCACGACCCGTGAAATGCGATGAACATGCCGTTGCGATAGGGTTCGGGGAATGCGAGAGCCTTGTAGATCTTCATGTCGTTCGGCGCCCAATGTGCCGGAAACCAAGCGACAGGCCCGAGCTTCTCAGCGCACACTCCGACGGCTTTGCCGCCATCGCCGCCGTATTCCGGAGCCAGCACGAGCTTCTGCTGCGCGCCGTCGTGGTAGCAATGCGGCCAGCCGTAATCGCCGCCCTGCTTCAACGCGACGACGACCTCAGCCGGCAGATCGAACCCCTGTTGCGCGGTGTAAAGCTCCGGCCAATTCTCATGCAGCTGGTCGCGCCCGTGCTGGGTTACGTAAAGCTGACCCGCGGAATCGAAATCGAAGCCCTCGCCGTTCCGGATGCCGGTTGCATAGCGCTCGGCGGGCGAGAATTTCTGGCCGAGCTTGTTGGCGTCGTATTTCCAGATGCCCGCCCGCGTCTCCAGCTCGACACACGGCTCGTGGCCTTTCGAGTGCGGCATGCGGTTCTTGATTTCGCAGTTGTTCGTCGCCGAACCCATGCTGACGAAGAGATTGCCGTCGGCGTCGATGATGAACGGGTGCATCGGATGGTCGCCGTTGATCGGCATGCCGGAGAGAACGGTCTCGGGTTTGCCTTCGGGCGCGATCTCTCCGTCCTTCAGCGGGTAGCGATCGATGCGATCGTTGATCTCCGCGTAGACGTAATTGTTGTAGAGAGCGATGCCTGTGCCGCCTTTGCCGCCTTCTGCCTGCGTTTCGCCGAAGCGCTTGACGACGTCGGCGGTGCCGGTGCCCTTCGTATCCTTCAGCGCAACGACGAAGCCGCCCGGCGGCAAATCGCTATTCTTGTAATAGACGCCGCTCCACGTGTTCACGAAGACGGTGCCATCCTTGCCGACCGCCATTTGACGAGCATGGCCGATGTTGTCAGCGAAGACCGTCGCGCAGAACCCCTTCGGCAGACTCAATCCGGCATTGCCGCCCGGACAAGTTTCGGCGCGCGCCTCGGGCGTGCCGGCAAATTGCAAACCGAGAGCGAGCGCGAGCGCTAACGACGCGGCAAAAGCTGCAGCGCGCTTTGTTACGGCAGGTTGCATGGCTTAACTCCTGTACTTTGAAAGATCGAAGCCGCCCGGACGAAAACCCGGGCAGCGGTATTTCAGTTGCCGACTGTTACCGGCACGGCTTGGAACGGCAGCTTCGGCGGTCCGTTCTCCTTCGACGAAAAAAGATGATTGAGCTGACCCTCGCCGACCCAGACCGTGCTGCCGATCTTCGCAAGAGACGTCGGGCCGATAAGGCCATCCTTCAAGGTTTCGACCGTGACTTTATCGCCGTCCACGGTCACCCGATCGAGCGTGCCGCCGCCTTCCACCATGAGGAACGTGTTGCCGTCGAGCTGGCGCAGAGCATCCGGGAACTTCAGCGGGCGTGATGTCGCCAGCTTCGTCACGGCGCCGGGCACGCCGTCCTTGACGTCGATGCGGAAGAATTCGCCGCCGCCATAGGTGTTGACGTAGAGGTTGCCGTCGCTTCCCAAGGCTATGCCGTCAAGGCCCGCGCCGTTCTTCGGAACAAGCAGATCGTTCTCGACCCAGACTTCGAGTTCTTTCGCGCCGGGCTTCAGCCGCAAGATTTGCGGAGCTGCGGTATTTGTGACGTACAGCGTTCCATCGGCGGCGACGACCATGTCGTTGCAGATTGTGGCTTTGCCCGGAAACGCGGCGCTGACCTTTCCTTCACCCGTCGCGAGGTCGAAGCCTTTCAAGTGCGCGCCGGGAACCGACGTCGGGCCGGGAACACCCAAGCCCGAAACATCGTTGGAGCAAACCCACAGCGTCTTCGACGGTTCATCGACCAGCACGCCGAACGTTGAACGCGTATCGAACGCGCCGGGCTTGATCCACATTTCAGCTTTCGACGATCCGGGCTTGACGCGGGCGACGCCGCCGGAGGCGAGGCTGCTAATGTAGATCGTTCCGTCGGACGCCGCGGACATGCTTTCGGGGTAGGCTTGATCGCCTGGAATTTCGATCGCCTTCAAGTCATCGGCAGTCGCGTGCGTGGCGGCTATGAGAGCGCCGATACAGGCAAAGGCGGCCAGGCCGTTAAACAGCTTCATGATTACTCCCTCGCCAGGCATCGGCCCGCCGCACCGTGCCCTGCGTTTTGCAAAATTGTCTGGTCGTCGACGGTGTTGGATATGCGTTGGCGGGATTGGTCGGCTTCCGCGAGTCGAACCCCCGGAAGCATTAACTGATCAACGCGTAAATGGTTCGAGTCTCTTCAAAACGTCGTTCGGGTCAAAACGGCGTTCGGGAAACTCTCACCAACCTTCGTTATAGTTTAATTGCTATTTCGAAACGATTGAAAATGAAAGGGGGCCCATCACTTGCTCGTCGCTCTGTCACCCGGGGAACAACCCGGAATACCGAGCATCCGTTAGACGCAAAGCGCAACTGTGCTATTCATCAGGCGCATAGCCTTCAGGCCGCTGATTTTGAGGACCCTTGCCATGTCGAGAGCTTGGAAGAAACTCGCGATCATCGTGGTGACCGCTACGGCGAGCACTCTCGCCAGCCATCCCCAACCGGCGCGCGCCGCATCGGGCGAGCGCATCGGCGATGCCGTCGTGATTACCAACATCGTCATGGCGGATTACGCAGAAAAGCAGCGCAAGCTCGCGCGCGGCGACGATGTTCGCCAGGATGAAATCATCGAGGTCAACACGGACGCGCAAGGCGAGTTCAAGCTCGACGACGACACGAAGCTTGCGCTTGGGCCCGGTTCGCGGCTCGTGCTCGATAAATTCGTCTACGACAGCGACAAGAAAACGGGCTCGATCATTCTCAACGTTGCAAAGGGCGCGTTTCGCTTCATCACAGGCGTCGCTGCGAAACCGACGTATGTCATCAACACGCCGAACGCATCGATAACGGTTCGGGGCACGATATTCGACTCTTACATACTGCCGGACAAGTCGGTGTGGGTGCTGCTTCACGAAGGCGCGCTCGAGGCGACCGGCAAGAAGAATGTCTGCCGCGTTCTCGACCGGCCGGGGCAGATGATGCACATCGCGAGCGACGGGACGGTCACGGGGCCATTCAATTGGGCCAAGCTTCCTGACGGCAACGCGGTTGCGTTCGATACGGCCTTTCCCTTCGTCATCAATACGCCGTCGATCGATCCCAACCCGCTTTTGACGCGCGCGCAAATCATCGAAGCGTCATTGCCCGACGCACCGGCGAAAGATTGCATCAACCCGCATTCGCCGATCGAGATTCAGAAGCCGGTCAAAACACGCAAAGCCGAGACGCCGCGCAAAGAGCCCAAGAAGCAGAAGGTTGTGACGCGGAAGCCGACGAAGCCGGGCAATGGAGGATACGGTGACGATTGCCCAGGTTGCATGACCGGCATGGGCATCGTCCTCGGCGGTGGCGGAATGGGCGGTTTCGGTGGCCATCGCGGTGGTGGCGACGGAGGCAATTACGGCAACAGGGGACGCTGATGCCCGGCAACAGACGACTTCGTCTCTAGTCAATCATTGCATCAGGTCGCGAGTTTTTCATTCGCGTTGTTGCGATAGTAGGTGACCATGTCTTCCGGCGCGATGCGGATGCAGGCGGCGAGAGCTTCCTCGGCTCGTCGCGGGTCGCCGGCCAGACGCGCGGCAAGGAACGCAAGATGCGCACTGCGCACATTCAGAAACGCCTCGGAGGCGGAATAGGTCTCGTCTCCGAGCAGAGCGAAGATGTTTTCGGGGCGATCCTTCCCGCGGGGCGTGACGGAGCCGAGTTCCAGAAATGCGAACCGCGGAGCCTGCGCCGCTGTCCGCTCGCCGACGACGATCCTCGCGCCGAACGTCTTCGTTGCTTCCTCGAACCGGGCGGCGACGTTCACAACGTCGCCCAGAACCGAATAATCGAAGCGTTGCGGCGAGCCGACGTTGCCGACGACGCATTCTCCCGTGTTCAACCCTATCCCTAAGCGCACCGGCATGAACGGCACGCCGGCAGCTGCGGCCTCCGCCTTCAGCGCGTCGTTCAGAGCCGCTAAGCGGTCGAGCATTGCAAGTGCGGCGCGGCAGGCATTGCTCGCGTGATCGGCGTCATGAACCGGCGCATTCCAGAACGCCATCACCGCGTCGCCCATGAACTTGTCGATGGTGCCGCTGTGACCGAGGATGACATCCGTCAACGGCGTGAAGAGGCGATTGACGAAGCGGATCAATTCGTCTGCGCGCAGACCTTCCGATATTTTCGAGAACCCGCGCACATCGGCAAAGAGAAGCGTGACTTCGCGTGTCTCGCCGCCGAGCTTCAGCTTGTCGCGATTTCTTGCCAGTTCTTCGATCAACGGCGCTGCCACGTAATGACCGAATGCCGAGCGGATCTCGGCGCGCTGGATTTCGGATTTTATGTAGCTCGTGAGCGATACGCCGAAATAAAGGAGCGCCACGGAGAGCGATGGGTAAACGGGGTCGAACAACAATCCGGCGCGCGAATACGCAAGCCACGAGAGCAGGATAATGAACGCGATCGACGCTAGTCCGGCAATTGCTGCGACCACGGCGCCCGATCGTTCTATCAGCCAAGCGACCAGCACTCCGACGACGATCAGGAACGCGATCTCAGCGCCGGTGGCATAGGCTGGGCGGAGGAGATGATCGCCGGCCAGCATCTGCTCCAGGGCTTGAGCATGTATTTCGACGCCGGGCACAGCAGGCTCGAGCGGTGTGGCCCTGAGATCGAGAAGGCCGGTCGCGGTCGCGCCTATAATGATGTGGCGGGATTTGATGTCGCCGGATTTGGCGGTGCCGTCGAGAACGCTCAGCGCCGATATGGTGCGCCGCGGATCGCTCGGCGCGAACTTCAGCCAAAGCTCCCCGCGCCCGTCGGAAGGAAGAACCGTTTCGCCAACGCGGATGCTTTCGATGCCCGTCTTTTGTCCGAGCGCCTCGACGCCGCTTCCGCCCGAAGACTTGATGAAGATCGTCGATTGCTTCGTGCCGACCCGGAGCGCTTCGAGCGCGAGGGACGGATAAAGCGCGCCGCCGATCGACACGAGCAGCGGTATCCGGCGCAAGACCTGATCGCTGGACGGCAGCCAATTGACCGCGCCGATACCGCGAGCCGCCTTCGTGAGGTTCGGGAGATTCTCCACTCCGCCGCCGAAGGAGTGGACGAACATCAGCGGGTCGTCTCCGGCAAAGGATATGGCGCCGGGATATGGCGCTATCTTGCTGGTAACGCTGGAATTTCCGGCCACGCCCAGGACCACGGGCGCTCCTTCAATCGCCGCCGCCAGCCGAGCGTCGTTGGACGAAAGCCGACCGAGGCTCGCGATGGCTGCCGCCTGCCCAGGGTCGTCCATCAAGGAGCGCAGAAGGACTTCAGGCGAAAGTCGATCCGGTTCGGCGAAGACCATGTCGAACGTGACCGATGCGGCGCCGACGGCGACGAGCTTCGACACGAGGTCTGCAAGTTTTGTTCGTGGCCACGGCCATTGCCCGACCGCCGCGAGGGAGGCCTCGTCGATCGCGACGATGCGCACGGGAAACGACGGGTCGACCTGACGCGGCGCCGCGCGGAGGTAGGTGTCGAAAGCGGAAAGCCTGAGACGCGCCACCGGCTCGGGGTCTGCGATGCGCAGTGCGAGACAGGCCGCGAGCAATGCGACGGAGATGAGCAGTGCGAGTGGCAAACGGCTCAATCCAGCATTCATCGGCCAGCATCCATTGGTTGGGCGAACTTGTCATCGGAGAAGTAATTCGGCGTCGGCCACGACGGGTTGAATCGCGCAACTCTCGCACGCTCACATAGCGCGGCATAGTGCCCGGCGCGGTCGTCGTATGTGGTCGAGGATCTTCCGCTTCCGGCCGGTGAATTCGGCGGAGTCGAAACGAAGCCAATTTTTTTGGGGCGGTTCAGACCGGTCAGATGAATTGGACATTCATTTTTTGGGCTTGCTCGCGCCAATTTTCTGCATAGTCTTAAAAGTATCACAAACGGCCAAAGAGCCGGAAGACCAGGGAAAACGGGGGCATTTTGGACACCATCACATCGGCTCTCGGGCGGGCTCTCGGCTTCCGTTCTGGATTCGCCACAGCATTATTCGCCGCCCTCGTCGTTGGCTCTCCAGATCCCTCTCGGGCCGAAATCGGAAGCGAAGAGACGCATATCGATTCACTGGCGCCCCAGCCCGATATTCACGAGATTCCGGACGGCGATTTCCCATTCAACCTGCGAAAAATAGCCGACAAGCTGGAAAGCCCCTGGTCGATTGGTTTCCTGCCGGACGGCCGAATCCTCGTGACCGAGCGGCCCGGACGCCTTCGCATCATCGAAGGTGACGAACTCGTGCCGGCTGGAATCGCTGGCGTACCGACCGTTCTTTCGGGCAGTCATTCGGGCCTCCTGGATGTCGTCGTCGATCCCGAATTCCAGAAAAATCACCGCTTGTTTCTGTCCTACATGCACGGGACGCCGGATGCCGGAACGATACGGATCTCCAGTGCCGTCCTCGACGGTATGACCCTCGTCGACAAGCAGGTGATTTTCGAGAGCCGGCCGGCGGCAAAGGGGCTCGATCAAATTGGCGGGCGCCTGGCCTTCGGCCCCGACGGCGTTCTTTATTTGGCGATCGGCGATCGCTTCCAGAAAGAACGCGCGCAAAACCTGCTCGATCATGGCGGCAAGATCATCCGGATCAACACGGATGGGTCGATCCCCGAAGATAATCCGTTCGTCGGCCGCAGCGACGTGCTGCCGGAAATCTACAGCTACGGGCATCGCAATCCGCAGGGACTGATCGGCAACGTCGGCGATGGGCAGCTCTGGTCGATCGAGCAGGGTCCCAAAGGTGGCGATGAACTCAACCTCATCACCGGCGGCAGCAATTACGGCTGGCCGCTCGTCACGTACGGCGTCAACTACGACGGCTCGATCATTTCGGATAAGACGTCCGCCCCCGGCATGGTCGACCCGATATACGTGTGGGTACCGTCAGTTGCCACGGCCAGTCTCGTCTCCTACTACGGCAACGTCATGCCCGACGATTGGCGCGGCGACTTCCTGGTCGGCACGCTCGTCGGAGAAAGTCTCATCAGGCTCCGCATGGATTCGGGCAAAGTCGTCAAAGAAGAACGCTATCTGCATCATACGATCGGACGCATCCGGGACGTCTCGGTCTCGCCGGACGGCTACATCTATCTGCTGACCGATAGCTCAGAAGCATCCGTCTACCGGATCGAGCCGCTGACCGATCAGATCGCGAAGGCGAAGCCGCAATAGCCGGCGAGCGATTCGCCGAAAACGCGTTTTACCGAAGGCTGGGCATTGCCAAGGGCTTGGCGGCAATCGGAGGCGCGAGCGGCTTTCGTTTGCCAAACGACCGGGGCGCGCACAATTGATGTGCATGCGGAAACAACGCTTGCACACTGTTTAGCCCTGCCTGCCGATTGACCTTTTGTTGGCTTCCGACCAAACTGTACGCGGAAGAATTGGACGCCGTCACGCTCGAGTGACGACAAGCGTCACGTCGCCCAAGATTTCCCAAAGGGAATGACTTTCTTGGGGACCTCATACATGTCATCCGAATCAAAAGTGGTCGATGAGGACGTAAAAGTCCTTCACTCGATGGGTTATGCGCAGGAACTCTCCCGGCGCATGCACGCGTTCTCGAACTTCGCTATTTCGTTTTCCATCATCTGTATTCTTTCGGGCGGTATCAACTCGCTCGGACAGGCCACCGCCGGCGCGGGCGGGGCGGCAATCGGATTGGGATGGCCTTTGGGCGTTCTGATTTCCGGCGTGTTTGCAATGGCTTTGGCGCAAATCTCATCGGCATATCCGACCGCTGGCGGCCTCTATCACTGGGGCTCTATCTTGGGCAACCGGTTCACCGGCTGGCTTGCTGCGTGGCTCAACCTGCTCGGTCTGATCACGGTGCTCGGCGCCATCAACGTCGGCACGTTCTACTTTTTCTTCGGCGCGTTCGGTCCCTACTTCGGCGTCGAAGACACGCTGACCCATCGCGTGCTGTTCATGGCGCTGATCACGGGCCTGCAGGCGCTCGTCAACCATCTCGGCATCGGCCTGACGATGAAGCTCACCGACTTTTCGGGCTACATCATTCTGATCGGTGCCGTGCTCCTCGCGGCGGTGTGCCTGATCTTCGCACCGAGCTACGACATCTCGCGCTTGTGGACGTTCTCGAACTACACGGGCACGGAAGGCGCTAGCGGCGTCTGGCCGAGCGCGGTGTCGTTGAGCATGGCGTTCGCGCTTGGCCTGCTGTTGCCGATCTACACGATCACGGGCTACGACGCTTCGGCCCATACAGCCGAAGAAACCGTCAACGCGTCGATGGCTGTGCCCAAAGGCATGGTTTCGGCCGTGCTGTGGTCGGGCGTTTTCGGCTACATCATGCTGTGTGCGTTCGTGTTGATGATCCCCAACATGGACGAAGCCGCAAAGCAGGGCTGGAACGTTTTCTTCTGGGCCATGGATCAGCAGGTTCCGCCGGGCATCAAGAATGCGATGTACGTGTTGATCTTCGTGTCGCAATGGCTTTGCGGCCTGGCGACCGTGACCTCGGTATCGCGCATGCTGTTCGCCTTCTCGCGTGACGGTGGCATTCCGGGCATTTCGGGCTTGCTGGCGAAGGTCAGCCCGACATACCGCGTGCCCCAGAATGCGATCTGGTTCGGAGCGTTGCTGGCGACCCTGTTTGTCTGGTTCACGTCTGCGATCACCATCGCGGGCACGCCGGCCTACTCGATCGTCGTTTCCTGCACGGTCATCTTCCTGTTCCTGTCGTTTGCGGTGCCGATTGCGCTGGCGCTGTTCAAATACGGCGGCCCGAGCTTCCCGAAGCCCGGTCCGTGGGACCTTGGCCCCGGCCTCTTCAAGCTCGTGTGCGTGCTGTCGCTGATCTCGATGGCCGTCATCTTCTACATCGGCATCCAGCCGCCAAACGACTGGGCGCTCGAAATCACGATCGGCTTTATCGTGCTGTCGCTCATCATCTGGGTGTTGTTCGAGAACCGCCGGTTCAAGGGTCCTCCGATCGGCGCGGACATCGCACGGCGCGCGGCTGAGATCAAAGCGGCCGAGGCGGCTGTCGGCGAAGGCCACTGACGGGTCGAAAACTCTCTTCGATGTCAAAAAATCGTACGGGCCGGATCAAACGATCCGGCCCGCATCTGTTACACACCTCGCCAAACGTCTCGACAGGAGCAAGAAAATGGCAGACCGGCTTAAGGGTAAGATTGCGATCATTTCGGGCGGAGCGACGGGCATGGGCGGCGCCTCATCCCGGCTTTTTGCCGCCGAGGGCGCGGCGGTCGGCGTGATCGACCGCAACGAAGAGGCCGGCCGCGCCGTGGTTGCCGAGATCAACAACGCGGGCGGCAAGGCCGTTTTCGCCGCTGCCGACGTTGCGGATCAAGCGCAGGTGAATGCCGCCGTCGCGAGCGTCACGTCCGCCATCGGCCAGGCCAACGTGCTCTTCAATCACGCTGGCACGATCATCATCAAGCCGTTCCTCGAGACGACGCTGAAGGAGTGGGAATGGCTGATGGGCGTCAACGTGACGAGCATGTATCTGATGACGCAAGCTGTTCTGCCCGGCATGCTGGAGCTCGGCGGCGGATCGATCGTCTGCACGTCGTCGATTTCCGCTATTGCGGCGACGCCTATGGAGACGGCGTACAATACGTCGAAGGGCGCTTGCCATATGTTCGCGCGGTCTATCGCCGTCGAATACCGCGACAGGGGCATTCGCTGCAATGCGGTCTGCCCAGGGTTCGTCAAGACGCCTCACGGCCTGCACGAAGTCGCCGAGCTGTCGAGGCGTGGCGTCGATGCGTCGGACGCCGCTCTTGCCGTACAGCAGGGCCGTCTCTGCGAGCCGGAAGAAGTCGCGCGGGCGGCCCTCTTCCTCGCCAGCGACGAAGCGAGCTTCGTCAACGGCGCGCACCTGTTCGTCGACAACTGTTTTACGGCGGTCTGAGGAATCTCGTCATCCTCGGCCGAGCGCGATGAAGTCGCGTCGAAGGCCGGCGCGCTCGGCCGAGGATGATGAATGAGGGCGGCTAACCGATCAGCTCGGGTCCGGGCTGGCCTTCGATCAGGAACTGGGAGTCGTCCTTCAAGTTGACGCCGGTCAGCCCGCGCCGGAACGCTTCCCGCAGCAGCCACGCCGTTTTGAACGTGCCCTCATCGTAAGAGAGCCCGCGCTGACGAATGTTCGAAATGCAGTTGCGGTCAGCATCCTTGATGCCGATGCGTGGTGAAAACGTCAGGTAGACGCCGAGGCTGTCTGGCGACGACAAGCCCGGCCGCTCACCGATCAAGACGAGGACGGCTTTGCCGCCGAGAATTTCACCGGCCTCATCTCCCAGCGCGACGCGGGCGTCGTCGGCGAGCAGCACCGGCGATAGTTTCCAGCCGGACTTCACGACATAGGGCATGAACGCCGACATATACGCGAGCGTATTGGCTGCGACGCCCAACGACGAAAGCCCGTCGCCGACGAGAACGACGAGATCGGGTTTCGCCGGTCCTTCGACCTCGGATGCGCGAACGAGCGCCTCGCGCGAGACGTCGGACAGGCGCCGGCCGAGGTCGGGACGGCGGAGATATTCGGACCGATCGGTGGCGGCGCTCGCTATTCTCAACGTCGAAAGACCGAGATTTGACAGGCCTGTCTCGATCGGCGTCCAGTCGATCGGCGTCGTCACCGCGTCTCGCGCCATGGCGTGCGAGAGGGCGAAATTCAGAACTTCGCGCGTCGGCATCGCAGAGCCCGAGCGGCCGAGGCCGATGCGCGCGTCCGTGAACCGCTTCAGATTTGCCCAAGGATCCTCTGTCATGGTCATGCTGCCAATGCCTGTGCGTGCGTGAGGAGCGGATTGCCCGGAGTGTGCGGTGCGAGGTGACCGCTTGTGTCCGTCACCCCAATGCGGGAGAGCCACGCTTCGAACTCGGGCGCGCGCTTCAGCCCCAGCGCTTCTCGCACATAGAGCGCGTCGTGGAACGACGTCGACTGATAGTTCAGCATGATGTCATCGGCGCCTGGAATGCCCATGATGAAGTTGACGCCTGCCGCGCCGAGCATCATCAGCAGGATGTCCATATCGTCCTGGTCGGCTTCGGCGTGGTTCGTGTAGCAAATATCGCAGCCCATCGGCAGGCCCAGCAGCTTGCCGCAGAAGTGATCCTCGAGCCCGGCCCGGATGATTTCCTTGCCGTTATAGAGATATTCCGGCCCGATGAAGCCGACGACGGTGTTGACGAGAAGCGGCTTGAACTGGCGGGCCACGGCATAGGCGCGAGCTTCGATCGTCTGCTGATCGCAGCCGTGATGTGCATCCGCCGATAGTGCCGACCCCTGGCCCGTTTCGAAATACATGCAGTTGTCGCCGACCGTTCCGCGCTTGATGCTGAGCGCGGCTTCGCGGCCTTCCTTCAGATGCGCGAGCGTGACGCCGAAGGATGAATTAACACCCTCCGTGCCGCCGATCGACTGGAATACGAGGTCTACCGGCGCACCCTTGGCGATGGCGTCGATCGTGGTCGTGACGTGGGTCAACACGCAGCTCTGCGTCGGGATTTCGAAGCGGGTGATGATGTCGTCCATCATCACCAGAAGATCGGTGATCGCGGTAAGGTTGTCGCTCGCCGGGTTGATGCCGATGACGGCATCGCCGCAGCCGTACATCAGGCCGTCGACGATCGAGGCCGCGATGCCCTTCTTGTCGTCGGTCGGGTGATTGGGTTGCAGGCGGACGGCCATGTGGCCCGGAATGCCGATCGTATTGCGGAACTTCGTGATGACGTGCGCCTTCTTGGCGCCGAGCACGAGATCCTGGTTGCGCATGATCTTCGAGACGGCTGCGACCATCTCCGGCGTCAATCCCGGTGCGAGGGCGGAGACTTTCTGCGGCGTCGCATTTTCGGAGAGAAGCCAGTCACGGAATTCCCCGACCGTCATATGTGAGATGGGCGCGAAGGCTGCCAGATCATGGGTATCGACGATGAGGCGCGTTACGTCGTCGGCTTCGTAAGGAATGATCACTTCGTTGAGGAACTGCTTCAGGGGGACATCGGCGAGCGCCATCTTGGCTGCCACGTTCTCGGCGGCCGATGTCGCTGCGACACCGGCAAGCACGTCGCCCGAACGAGGCGGGGTAGCTTTGGCCAGAAGTTCTTTGAGGGTCGAAAATGTGTAGGTGGTTCCGCCAGCGTGCACCCGATACATGGCATTCTCCCCGGTCACCGGTCGTTCTTACCAATAATGTCGCAAGAGGCTATCTACGCAAGCTTCAATTCGTGCTCACCCCATTGTCATCAGCACGTTTGCAGTGCAAGCGCAGGCTAATGCGCGGCGAAGCCGGCTTTTGATTTGTGGGAGGCGTTTTCAGGCCGGCCCGCTGCGAGAGCCGCCACACCCAAGATGAAGACGTTGATCGAATTGTCGAACGCCGCGTCGGGATCGAGTGTCTTCAGCGCGGGAATAAGCGACCTCGTTGCCTTGTAGGTCTCGGGCTCGAGGCCTTCGAGTTCCGTTTCATCGCCCTGCCCGATAGGGCGCAAAAGGCCCTCGGCCTCGGCGAGCGCGAACCCCAAGACAAAAGCGTAAAACGCGAGGCCAAGGCCGGCCACCTCAGCGTCGGCAAGCCCGGCCTGCCGCAGCGCGCAATAAACGACCTCGCTCGATATGTGGTCGGTCGGCCCCGTCGCGTTGTAGCGAAAATGTAGAGGAAAAACGAGCGGATGGCGGTGCGCGAGCGTCCGATAGGCGTTGGCGACGGCCTTGAGGTCGCTTTGCCAATTCGAGGTCGATACCGGCATTTCGATGTCTCGCAAGGCGCGGTCGGCAATGGCGCGAAGCAGCTCAGCCTTGGAGCCGAAATGGTGCAAGACCGTCATCGGGTCGACGCCGAGGGCCGCGGCAAGCTTCCGGATCGAAAAACTCTGCTCTCCAGTGCTCGCGAATAGATTAAAAGCGGCGTCGAGGATCTCGGATCTCTCGACCCCACGCCGTGCCCGGGATTTCGGTTCTGCCATTTCGCGTGGCCCTTGACACTTCTACACTGTAGAGAATAGTCTAGAAGCCATTGAATAAGCAAGTATCGCTGTCGTTCGTTATCGAGTGTCGCATCGCGAATGGTGCGGCCGGACAGGGAATATCGGTATGGCGCCGTCGGGTATCCGGCTCCCGGCTATTTTCGCTGACAGTGCACCGGCGCGGACCGGCTGCAGCGAGACCTCGCGCCTCATGAAAAGCGCTCCTTATCCGAAGCGCGAGCTTCTGAAGCTGTGCGCGCGCATCGGCTATACGCCGCACTGACGTCTCCAGCTTTTTTTCACCGACTGGGCCGCAACAGGCCTCAACCGTTCCGCTGGAGAGAAAACACGTGTCCAACCGATTTCAGACAAAGCAGATCCAAGACCTCGACGCGCAGCACCATTTGCATCCCTTCTCGGATCACCAGTCGCTGCGGGCGGGTTCGAACGTCCGCGTCATCGTGAAGGGCGAAGGTCCTTACGTCATCGACAGCGAAGGCCACCGCATTCTCGATGGCATGGCCGGCCTTTGGACGACCAACATCGGCTACGGCAATAAGGAGCTTGCTCAGGCCGCTTACGACCAGATGGTCGAGCTGCCGTTCTACAATACGTTCTTCAAGACGACGCATCCGCCCGTCGTGGCGTTGTCGCGCAAGCTTGCCGAAATCGCACCGGCTCACATCAATCAGGTCTTCTTCGGATCGTCGGGCTCGGAATCGAACGACACGGCGATCCGCCTCATCCGTCACTACTGGGCGCTCAAGGGCGAACCGAAACGCCGGATCATCATCAGCCGTAAGAACGCGTACCACGGGTCGACCATCGCAGCGGGGTCGATGGGCGGCATGAGCCACGTCCATCAGCACAGCTATCCGGTCTACGAAGGGTTCCGGCATGTGATGGATCCCTATTGGTATGGAGATTCATTCCCAGGCGAGACGCCGGAAGCTTTCGGGCTTCGTGCAGCGCGCGCGATCGAGGAAGAAATGCTTCGCTGCGGACCGGAGAACGTCGCGGCATTCGCGGGCGAACCCGTTCAAGGCGCGGGCGGCGTCAAGATTGCGCCATCCACCTATTGGCCGGAAGTGCAGCGCATCGTCGACAAGTACGGCATTCTGCTGCTGGCTGACGAAGTGATCACCGGTTTCGGCCGGGTGGGGACGTGGTTTGCGTCGGAATTCTATGGTATTCGGCCGAACCTCATCACCTTCGCGAAAGCCGCGACCTCCGGGTACATTCCGCTCTCCGGCGTTCTCGTCGACGACAAAATCGTCGAAGCGCTGATGTCGACGAACGACGACTTCAACCACGGGTACACCTTCTCGGGCCACCCCGTTGCCTGCGCCGTCGCTTTGAAAAACCTCGAGATCATGGAGCGGGACCGGCTCGTTCCGAAGGTCAAGGAAACGACGGGTCCGGCGCTCGCGAAGCTTTTCGCCCGCTTTAAGGACCACCCGCTCGTGGGCGAAGTTCGCACGGTCGGCATGCTCGGCGCGATCGAACTCGTCGCCGACAAGAAAACGCGCAAGCGTTTCGACGATCCGGGCCGCGTCGGCCTCATCTGCCGCGATCACTTCTTCCGCGGAGGCTTCATCATGCGCGCCGTGTACGACACGATGGTGTGCGCGCCGCCGTTGATCTGGACCGAAGCCGAATTCGAACAGGCTGGTGCCGTCATTCAGAAGGCACTCGATCAGACGCTCGCAGACGTCAGTGGAGAGCTTGCGGCATGAGCCGGCCGATCATCATCATTCCCTGCAGCACGGAGACGGTCGGCGGCCTCGCTGCCGACGCCGTCGTGCGGAAGTACGCGGTCGCGGTCGTCGAAGGCTCGGAGTGCCAGCCGCTCTTCGTGCCGGTGGGGCAAAACCTCGCCGATATCCCCTCCCTGCTCGATGTGGCGTCCGGCATTCTGCTGACGGGCGCCATCTCGAACGTTCACCCAGAGCACTACAGCGACGAAGAGCCCGTCCTTCCGCATGCGATCGACCGGGACCGGGATGCGGTAACGTTGCCGCTCATCCGGGCGGCCGTCGAATGCAAGCTGCCGCTCTTTGCGATTTGCCGTGGCTTCCAGGAGTTCAACGTCGCGCTCGGCGGCACGCTGCACCAGGCCGTGCACGCACTCGAGGACTACGCCGATCATCGCGAGCCGGAGGTCAAGGATTTCGACGTGATGTTCGCGGCTCGCCATCCGGTTACGCTCAAGGGCGAGCTCAAGAAGTGGCTCGGCCAGGACCAGATCATCGTCAACTCGCTACACGGACAGGGCATCAAGTCACTCGCCCAGCCGCTCGTCGCCGAAGCGTTCGCGGAAGATGGTTTGATCGAGGCCGCGCGAGCGGCGGCTGGGCATCCATTTTCGCTCGGCGTGCAGTGGCATCCCGAGTGGCAGATCCATTCAAATCCTCAATCCCTGGCGCTGTTCCGTCGCTTCGGCGACGCTGCGAGAGGCAGAATCGCAAAAGGACAGGCCGCATGACCGACACTTTCATCACCATCGACGAAGCGGCCGCATTTCTCGACGCCAATCCGACCGTCACCTGGATCGACATCATCCTGTTCGACATGAACGGCATGGCTCGGGGCAAGAGGGTCCGGCGTGCCGATCTCATCGGCGCAGTCAAGAACGGCCTCTTGCTTCCGGCGTCGGTTTACGTGCTCGACCCGCGCGGCAACTCGATCGCTGAGACGGGCCGTCTCTGGGAAACCGGCGATCACGACATTCCATTCCGCATTCTTGCCGGCACGCTCAAGCCGGTGCCGGTCGGCGCGGGTACCCACGCGCAAGCCGTGATGGTCCCGGCGGATTTCTGCGATATGTGTCCGCGGGGGGTTCTTGCGGCCCAAGTCGATCGCCTTGCTGTCGCCGGGCAGACGCCTGTCGTTGCCGTGGAACTTGAATTCTACGTCACGCGCCGCTCGGCCGATGGTCATTTCACTCTCGAGACACCGCCCGGTCTCTCGTCCGATCCCGAACGCCCGATGACTTTCCAATTCGAGGAAATGGATACGCTCGGGCCGTTCATCGACGACGTTTACCGGATTGCGGAAGCTCAGGGTCTGCCGGTCGATGCCGTGATGCAGGAGTCGGGTCCCGGACAGTTCGAGATCAACTTGAAGCACACCGATGCGCTGTCAGCGGCACTCGACGGCGTGCTTTTGAAGCGCGCGGTCAAGGCTGCGGCCCGCGCTCACGATCTCGATGCGAACTTCATGGCCAAGCCGCATCACGACTGGACCGGTTCGGGGATGCACATCCACGTCAGTCTCGTCGACAGCCAAGGCAAAAACCTGTTCGCCGGCGAGCCGATGGCGCCGATGTTCCGTCAGGCCATCGGCGGTCTGTGCGAGTCCATGCCAGACTTCATGGCCATCTGGGCGCAATCGGCCAATGCCTATCGCCGCTATGTGCCGGAATCCTACGTTCCGATGGCCGCACACTGGGGCTTCAACAACCGCACCGTCGCGCTTCGCGTTCCGGCCGGCTCGGGCCCTGCGACGCGCATCGAGCATCGCGTGTCGGGAGCGGATGCAAACCCGTTCCTCGTCGTTGCCGCGATCCTCGCCGGTATTCGCCACGGCTTGACCAATGCGAGCGACCCTGGACAGCATGCCGAAGGCAACGCGGAAACGCTCGACGGCGCCTCGCTTCCGACAGCCTGGGTGAACTCCCTCGAGAGATTCCGGTCATCGAAAATCGTGCGGGAAGCATTCGGTGCGCCGTTCCAGGACGTCTATTATAGGCTGAAGCAGACCGAACGGATCGCCTTCGAACGCATCGTCACCTCTCTCGACCACGCGTGGTACGCTCAAGTTGCATAAGGCATAGTGTCATGACATCGCTCGCGCATTTCGAAGCGGTTGCTGGTTCGATTAAGCTTCCGGGAGAGGCCGTCATCGACGGCCGCCTCACCGGCAGCGCGTCGGGCAGAACTTTCGACAACATCACTCCCCGCAACGGACGAATTCTCAATCGAGTCGCGCAGTGCGACGCGGCCGACGTCGACGCCGCCGTTAAAAGCGCACGCCGGACATTCGAGAACGGGTCATGGCGCAAGCTTCATTATCGCGAGAAGAAAAGGATCCTTCTCAAGCTCGCCGATTTGATGGAGCGCGATATCGAGACGCTCGCCGTTCTCGAAAGCCTCGACGTCGGCAAGCCGATCTCGAACGCGCTCGGCGGCGATGTTCCGAATGCGATCCGCTCCCTCCGTTATTACGCCGAGGCGCTCGACAAGATTTATGGCGAGGTCGGCCCCGAAGCGCCGGACCGGTTTTCGTTCGTGGTCCACGAACCGCTGGGCGTGATCGGCGCCATCGTGCCGTGGAATTTTCCGCTCCACATGGCGATGTGGAAGGTCGCTCCGGCGCTGGCGATGGGGAACTCCGTCGTTCTGAAGCCCGCCGAGCAATCGCCTCTCACGGCGCTCAAGCTTGGTGAGCTGGCGCTCGAGGCCGGGCTGCCGGCTGGGGCTCTCAACGTCGTTCCGGGTTTCGGCACTGAAGCCGGCAAGGCTCTCGCGCTGCACAACGACGTCGACATGATTGCTTTCACCGGATCGGGCGCGGTGGGCAGACTGCTGATGCAATATTCCGGGCAGAGCAACTTGAAGCGCGTGAGCCTGGAGCTTGGCGGCAAATCTCCGCACATCATCTTTGCAGATTGCCCGGATCTTGATCGCGCTGCCACAGAAGCCGCCTGGGGCGTCTTCTATAATTCAGGTCAGGTATGCACTGCCGGATCTCGCCTCCTCGCGCAGGATTCTGTAGCGGATGATTTCCTCGATCGGCTCATAAGGGTCGCCAGCAAAATCGTTGCCGGTGATCCCCTCGAGCCTTCGACCGCCACGGGCGCAATGGTGAACGAAGAGCAGATGAAGACGGCACTACGCTACATCGAAACAGCGAAGCGCGAGGGCGGGTCCCTGGCGCTCGGCGGCAGTCGCACGCTGGCTGACACCGGCGGCTTCTACGTCGAGCCGACGGTATTCGATCAGATCAAGCCCGAGAACACGCTGGCGCGTGAGGAAGTTTTCGGTCCCGTGCTCGCCGTCACCCGGTTCAAAGAACCGGACGACGCCATTCGCATCGCCAACGATACGAACTATGGCCTCGCGGCCGGGCTCTGGACGAAGGACATTTCGCTCGCCCACCGTGCCGCCCGCGAGATCCGCGCCGGTCTCGTCTGGATCAACGGCTGGGACGCCTGCGATATCACGCTGCCGTTCGGCGGGTTCAAGCAATCCGGCTTCGGTCGCGACCGCTCGCTTCACGCACTCCATAAGTATGCCGACCTGAAGTCGGTATCGATTACCTTCTGACGCCTTCGGAGACAGTAATGAATATCAAGCCCTCCACCCCCTTCCCGACCGCCGCACTCATCGATGGGCAGTGGGTCACGTCGCCGAAGACGTTCGCGGTTCTCGATCCCGCAACGGGCGCGAAGATCGCGGATGTGCCGGATCTGACGCCTGAAGACACGAAGCGCGCCATCGATGCCGCCGCCAAGGCGTTTCCGGCCTGGGCCGCCAAGCCCGCAAAGGATCGCGCGCAAATTCTCAGGCGCTGGTTCGATCTCATCATCGCCGAGACGGAGTCGCTCGCGCAGCTGATGACGGCAGAGCAGGGCAAGCCCATCGCCGAAGCGCGCGGCGAGGTCGCTTATGGAGCGTCGTTCATCGAGTGGTTCGCTGAAGAAGGCAAACGCGCCTACGGCCATACGATCCCGACGACGGTTGCCTCGCGGCGCTATGTGACGATCAAGCAGCCGATCGGAGTTTGCGCCGCGATCACGCCGTGGAATTTCCCGATCGCGATGATCACGCGCAAGGTCGGCTGCGCACTTGCCGCCGGCTGCACGATCGTCGTCAAGCCTTCGGAAGAGACGCCCCTTTCGGCTCTCGCTCTTGCCAAGCTCGCCGTCGATGCGGGCGTGCCAGCCGGCGTGTTCAACGTCATCACGACGCTCGATGGCCCGGGCTGCGGCAATGTTCTGACCGCCGACGACCGCGTTCGGAAGCTGACGTTCACCGGATCGACCGAGGTTGGCCGCATCCTCTATCGCCAGTCCGCTGATACGATCAAGAAGCTGACGCTCGAGCTCGGCGGCAACGCCCCGCTGATCGTCTTCGACGACGCCGACTTGCAGCAGGCGGTCGCCGGGACGATGGCTTCGAAGTTCCGCAATGCGGGCCAGACATGCGTCTGCGCCAACCGCATCCTCGTGCAGGCGGGGATCTTCGACAAGTTCGTCGCTAGCCTAAAGGAAGCCGCCGGAAAGCTCGTCGTTGCTCCTGGCCGCGATGCGACATCCACCATCGGGCCGCTGATCAATTCGGACGCGATCGTGAAGGTGAAATCTCTGCTTTCCGACGCCGTCTCGCATGGCGCGAAAGTCGAGATGGGCGGCAAGCCTGACGCCCATGGCGAGCTCTTCTTTTCGCCGACCATCGTGACCGGCATCACGGATAAAATGGCCATCGCGACCGAGGAAATCTTTGGGCCGGTCGCTTCGATCTTCCGCTTCGAGACGGAAGCCGACGCGATCCGCATCGCCAACGACACGCCGTTCGGTCTTGCGGCTTACCTCTTCAGCCAGAACCTTTCCCGGGCATGGCGGGTCGCGGAAGCGCTCGAGGTCGGAATGGTCGGCGTCAACGAGGGCGTCTTCTCCAACGAGGTCGCGCCATTCGGCGGCGTTAAGCAGTCTGGCCTCGGCCGCGAGGGCGCGGAGGAAGGTCTCGACGAATATCTCGAGACGAAATTCATCTGCCTTGGCGGCATCAGCGCCTAGCAGTCAAGTTTCGGCGGAGCAATTCCACTATTGCTCCGCTGAGCCATCAAACACAGACAGCCCAACTTGAAGGACCGACAATGGCTACCTCCGCCGAACTCCAGGCCCGTCGCGTCGCCGCCATTCCGCGCGGCGTCGGCAACGTCACGCAGATCTTCGCCAAGACGGCGAAGAATGCCGAGATCTGGAGCGAGGACGGCAAGCGCTACATCGACTTCGGCGCGGGCATCGCGGTCGTCAATACCGGGCATCAGCACCCGCGCCTGGTTGCTGCGATCCAAGAGCAGCTGAAAGCCTTCAGCCACGTCTGCTTTCAAGTCACGCCGTATGAGAACTACGTCAGCCTCGCCGAGCGGCTGAATGCCATCGCACCCGTTCCTGGGCCTGCGAAAACGATGCTCGTCTCGACGGGCGCCGAAGCCGTCGAAAACGCCGTCAAGGTTGCGCGTGCGTTCACCGGCCGCACGGGCATCATCTCGTTTGCGGGCGGCTTTCACGGCCGCACTCACATGGGCATGGCGCTGACCGGCAAAGTCGTTCCTTACAAAAAGGGCTACGGACCGTTTCCGTCGGACGTCTACAATGTCGAGTTCCCGAACCTCTATCACGGCGTCAGCACCGAGCAGAGCCTCAAAAGCCTGAAGTCTCTCTTCAAGCACACGGCCGATCCGTCGAGCATTGCCGCGATCATCATCGAGCCGGTGCAGGGCGAAGGCGGCTTCAATATCGTGCCGAAGGATTTCATGGTCGCGCTCAGGAAGCTTTGCGACGACAACGGCATCCTGCTGATCGCGGATGAGATCCAGACCGGCTTCGCGCGAACCGGCAAGCTCTTCGCGATGGAGCACTATGGCGTCAAAGCCGACGTCGTCACCATGGCGAAGGGGCTAGCAGGCGGCCTTCCGCTCTCGGCCATCGTCGGTCGCGCCGACGTGATGGATGCGTCGAACCCCGGCGGCCTCGGCGGCACGTACGCCGGCAACCCGATCGCGTGCGCTGCCGCTCATGCCGTGCTCGACGTCATCGAAGAAGAGAAGCTCTGCGAGCGCGCCAACGCCATCGGCAAGATCATCATGGATCGCTGCGCGTCGCTTCAGCAGAATTCGAACCTCAATTGCATCGGCGATGTGCGCGGTCTCGGCGCCATGTGCGCGGTGGAGCTCGTGAAGGACAAGGCGAGCGGCGAACCGGCGCCCGAACTTACCGCCGCGCTGCTCAAAGCCGCCAACGCGCGCGGCCTGATTTTGCTATCGTGCGGCACCTACGGCAACGTCGTCCGCTTTCTCGTACCACTGACGGCGAGCGATGACCTGGTTCGCGAGGGCATGGATGTTTTCGAAGCGGCGCTGACCGACGCCGTGGCGGCTTGATAATTGGCCTCGGCTGCTCCCTCCGGGGAGCCGGCCGCCGAGGCCGAAGAGATAGAATAATTGACCTCGGCCACTCCCTCCGGGAACCGGGGCCGAAATAGAGGAAAGTGACCCATGAACGTCCAAATCAAACCGAACGATCTTGAAGCGTTCTGGATGCCATTCACCGCGAACAAGCAGTTCAAGGCGAACCCGCGCTTGTTCGTCGGCGCCAAGGACATGCACTACATCACCAACGATGGACGTCGTGTTCTCGATGGCACGTCGGGTCTCTGGTGCGTCAACGCCGGTCACTGCCGGCCGAAGATTGCCGAAGCCATCAAGGCGCAGGTCGAGACGCTCGACTTCGCAGGCACCTTCCAGATGGGGCACACGCGCGCTTTCGAAGCCGCGACCCGTCTCGTCGATCTCGCGCCTGAAGGGTTCAACCACGTTTTCTTCACCAACTCGGGTTCGGAGTCGGTCGAGAGCGCTCTCAAAATGGCCATTGCGTATCACCGCGCGAAAGGCAACGGCTCGAAGGTGCGCCTGATCGGCCGTGAGCGCGGCTATCATGGCGTCAACTTCGGCGGCATGGCGGTCGGCGGCATCGGTCCGAACCGCAAGATGTTCGGCGCGCTCGTCGCCGGCGTCGATCACATGCGCAACACGCACGATATCGCCCGCAATGCTTTCTCGCGCGGCGAGCCGGAACATGGCGCGGAGCTTGCCGACGATCTCGAACGTCTCGTCGCCTTGCACGATGCTTCGACGATCGCTGCCGTCATCGTCGAACCCGTCGCCTGCTCGACGGGTGTCTTGATCCCGCCGAAGGGATATCTGAAGCGCCTCGAAGCCATCGCGCGCAAGCACGACATTCTCTTGATCGCGGACGAAGTCATCACCGCGTTCGGCCGTCTCGGCGTGCCGTTCGGCTCGGATTACTTCGGCATCTCGCCTGATATCATCACGACGGCGAAGGGCGTGACCAACGGCACCGTCCCGATGGGCGCGGTCTTCGTCAAATCGCACATCCACGACGCATTCATGAACGGCCCGGATTGGATGATCGATTTCTTCCACGGCTACACGTATTCGGGCCATCCGGTCGCCTGCGCCGCCGCCATCGGGACGCTCGATACCTATGCCGATGAGGGCCTGCTGACGCGCGCGGCCGAGCTTGCTCCCTATTGGGAAGAGCGCGTGCATGCTCTCAAAGGGCTTCCGCACATCATCGACATTCGCAACATCGGCCTGATCGGCGCCATCGAATTCGCGCCGGATCCGGCTCAACCCGGAAAGCGCGCCTACGAGCGGTTCGTCAAAGCGTTCGAGGCAGGCCTTCTCGTCCGGCAGACGGGCGACATCATCGCACTCTCGCCGCCGCTCGTCATTTCGAAGGGTGAGATCGACCAGCTGTTCGACACCCTCACCAAGGTGTTGAAGGCGGACTACTGAGGCAGGCGAAATCGCGCACGCATAGCAAACGAAAAACAGAAAACGAGCTTTCAATGCAGATGATCGAGAATGCCATCAACGGCCGCCGCGCCGCCGTCCATGCTGCGCGAACGCAGCCCGTCTTCAACCCGGCGACGGGCGAGGAAGTTGCGCGGCTGCCGCTGTCGAGCCCGGAAGATCTCAATGCTGCTGTAGCAGCGGCCAAGGCTGCCGCCGCTTCGTGGGGCACGATGCCGCCAATGAAGCGCGTCCGGCCGTTCTTCAAGTTCAAGGAGCTTCTGGAGAAGAATGCCGACGAGATCGCACGCGCCATTTCGCGCGAGCACGGCAAGACACATGCCGACGCGCTCGGCGAATTGGCGCGCGGGATCGATGTCGTCGATTTCGCGTGCGGAATTCCTCATCTCCTGAAAGGCGAGTTCAGCCGTAACGTCGGGCCCGACATCGACAGTTGGTCGGATCGTCAGCCGCTCGGCGTCGTCGCAGGCATCACGCCCTTCAACTTCCCGGCCATGGTGCCGATGTGGATGTTTCCGGTCGCCATTGCGTGCGGAAACACTTTCATCTTGAAGCCCTCGGAGCGTGACCCCTCGGCGCCGATGCTGCTCTGGGAGCTTTTCCAGGAAGCGGGCCTGCCGGCCGGTGTTTTCAACATCGTGCACGGCGATAAGACGATCGTGGATGCGATCCTCGACCATCCGGATATTTCGGCTGTGTCGTTCGTCGGCTCGACGCCTGTCGCGCAATACATTTACGGCCGCGGCTCTGCCAATGGAAAGCGCGTGCAGGCTCTGGGTGGCGCGAAAAACCACATGATCGTCATGCCGGACGCGGACATGGATCAAGCCGTCGACGCTCTCATGGGGGCGGGTTACGGCTCGGCCGGCGAGCGCTGCATGGCGATATCGGTCGCGGTTCCGGTCGGCGAGAAAACGGCCGATCGGCTCGTCGAAGCTCTCGCGCCGCGCGTCGCCAACCTGAAGGTCGGCCCCGCATCGGATGCGGCATCCGAAATGGGCCCCGTGGTCACGGCAGATGCGAAGCGGCGCATCACGTCACTCATCGACAAGGGCGTCGCCGAAGGCGCGAAGCTCGTCGTGGACGGCCGCGGCCTGAAGCTTCAGGGTTATGAGAACGGCTACTTCCTCGGCGGCACGCTGTTCGATCGCGTCACCCGCGACATGTCGATCTATCGCGAGGAGATCTTCGGGCCGGTTCTTTCCGTCGTTCGCGCCCAGTCCTACGACGAAGCCGCCGACCTCATCAATACGAACGAATACGGCAACGGCACCGCGATCTTCACTCGGGACGGCGATACGGCGCGCGCCTTCGCGGATCGCATCGAAGTCGGCATGGTCGGCATCAACGTGCCGCTGCCGGTTCCGGTCGCGTATCATTCATTCGGCGGATGGAAGAAGTCGGCGTTCGGAGATCATGCGATCTACGGCCCGGACGGCGTGCACTTCTATACACGCTTGAAGACGGTCACCTCGCGGTGGCCGGCCGGCATCCGCAAGGGCGCGGAGTTCAATTTCCCGAGCTTGAAATAAAATAAATGCGGCGCCAGATCATCCGATCCGGCGCCGCACTTCTTTGAGAATAAGAGAATGTTCCGCGAGCGGACGACTTAGCTCGCCAAGGCTACATCAGCGAAGATAGGGGCAGACCCGTTCGACGCCGCGGCGATCGATGTACGTGCCGGTCCGATAGCTGAACTCCGGAAAATCCCGCGCGCAGCGATCCATATCCACGTGATCGGCACGATGCTCGGCGACTGCAGACGCGATCAACGCGCCGCCGACGATACCGCCGATGAAAGCTCCCGGTCCCCAGCCCCAACCACCGCCGCCGCCGCGCCAACCGACGTTCGTCACGCCGTTGTTTTGCGTCAAAGCCGGTACGCCAGCACTGAACGGGGCTGCGGCGGCATGCTCCGTCGCCGCGAAAGTTGCCGTCATGGATACGGCAACGAGAGAAGATGCGATTAGATTTTTCAGTTTGGTCATTGATGCGTTCCCACCGAAACGATGTGCCTTTCCCGCCTAACGCGGCAAACGAATTGATCCGTCGCTAAACCGCGAAACGATCACAGGCATTGATGAATCGTTGCAAAAAAGATGGCGCGCGTTCGCGACATTTCGAAGGCACCAGGTGGCGCAATACGTCGCCGATAGAACGCTTCGGAGAACAAGTGCCGGAATGGAAAAGCCGGCCGCTCCGGGGGGAGGAGCGACCGGCTTGATGGCCGCCGGTGAGGGATCCGGCGGCACGGGGGTTCTTCAAATTACTCAGCAGCGAGACGAAAATTACGACTGGTTTCTACACTGTCGAAACCTAACGATGTGGCCACCGCCGCATGCATTATACGTCCATCCTTCACGTTCAGCCCTGCTGCTAGATGGGGATCTCTATCAAACGCCGCAAGGCCTCTTTCCGCAAGCTTCAGGACGAATGGCAGTGTTGCATTATTGAGGGCCTGCGCCGACGTGACGGGAACGGCGCCAGGCATGTTGGCGACGCAGTAATGAATGATGCCGTCGACTTCGAAGGTCGGATGAGCGTGGGTCGTCGGCTTCGATGTCTCGAAACATCCGCCCTGATCGATGGACACGTCGACGAGGACGGCGCCCCTTTTCATGTGCTTCAGCATCGCGCGATTGACGAGCTTCGGCGCGCTTGCGCCCGCGATCAGCACCGCGCCGATCACGACATCGGCTGCGAGCACTTCGTTCTCAATCGTCTCCATCGTCGAGGCCAGCGTCGTGGCGCGCCCTTTGAAGACTTCGTCCAGCTGACGCAGGCGCGGGAGCGACCGGTCTATAATGGAAACCTCGGCACCGAGACCGACGGCCATCCGGGCCGCATGCGTGCCGACGACCCCGCCGCCGAGCACGACGACCTTGGCGGGCTTGACGCCCGGAACGCCGCCCAGCAGAACGCCACGCCCGCCTGTCGGACGGCGCAGGGCAATCGCGGCTGCTTCAATCGAAAGCCTGCCGGCGACCTCGCTCATGGGAGCGAGAAGCGGCAGGCCGCCTGCTGGGTCCGTGACCGTTTCGTAGGCGATGGCCGAGACGCCCGAATCCATCAGGCCAATCGCCTGGGGGGCGTCGGGAGCAAGGTGCAAATAGGTAAACAGTATCTGGTCGGGCTTCAGGCGCTTCCACTCGACCTGCTGGGGCTCCTTAACCTTCACGATCAGCTGGGCTTCGGAGAACACCTCGTCCGCTGTCTTGACAATGCGAGCGCCGGCCTTTTCGTAAACGGCGTCGTCGGCGAAAATGCCGGCTCCGGCGCCGGACTGGACGATGACCTCATGACCGCGGGCCGCCAGCTCGCGAACCGAGCCTGGCACCAGACCCACGCGAAATTCGTCAGTCTTGATTTCCGTAGGAACACCGATCCGCATATTCCCATCCCCTCGATTGGCGCCTCAATAGGCCGCCGAGCCGCCGTGGTCTTCTACGGCGTAGGCTGACACAAAAGGCGTGCCGTTACCCAGCAATTCCGCTTGCCCTTGGCCGATTTTTCGCAGCAAATCATCGTCACTCGGCTGAAGGACGCTGGAAAATGGCGGAAATTGCGATGGATGCGCTGGATAAGGCGATTCTGACCGCGCTTCTCGCCGATGGCCGCCAGAGCCAAGTCGAACTCGCGGAGCGCGTGCCCCTGTCGCCCACGGCGATCGGCCGCCGGATCCGCGCCCTTGAAGAGTCAGGCGTGATCTCGGGGTATGAGGCCAAGGTCAATCGCAAGGCGCTCGGCTTCACGATGATGGTCGTCGTGCAGATCAGCCTCGAAAGCCAGAATCAGGATCTGCTGGTGGCGTTCGAACAGGCGGCTGCCGCGGCCCCGTCCATCGTGTCCTGTTACATGATGTCGGGGCAGGACGATTATCTGATCACGGTGCTGGCGCGGGATCTCGCCGATTTCGAACGGATCCATAAGGAGCAGCTGTCGCGGCTCCCCGGTGTTTCCCGATTGCATTCAAGCTTCGTGCTGCGCGAGGTCACAAGCCGATCCCTGCCGGGATCGAGCTTGCTCCGCTAGGCGACGATCGTGCGATGACCGCGCGTTTGATCACGCGATGATCACTGGCCGCTCAGGGTGCGAGAGCCGCCGCAGCCGATGCAGGCGGGGCATCATCGGCATCGCGCTGATAGGACGTCTGCATGGCAGAGCCGTCGCGGCCATAGATATCCGGGCGGAATTCAATCGATCCGGTGGTCGGCTCAGCCCACGCTGTGATGTAGGCGAAGTAAACCGGGATGGGGCGCGTCAGCTTCAACTCCATGGGCTGGCCCGAATTGAGCTGCTGACGGACGCGGCCCGGCTGATCCCAACCGGCCTCGTAATGGGCGATCCAATCGCCCAGATCGAATACGTTCTGCACACGAACGCATCCGGCACTGAAGGCGCGGCTGCGCTGGTCGAACAGATTTTTCATCGGCGTGTCGTGCATGTAGACGCCGTATTGATTGGACATGTCCAAACGCAGCAGGCCGAGCGCGTTCTTATCTCCCGGATCCTGCTTGAACTTGTAGCTGGCGGTCTGGGGCGACGACCAATCAATGGTCTTGCGATCGAGCTCGGGTCCGTTGACGCCGTTGTAAACGCGGATGCCTTCTTCCTCGAGGTAGCCGGGTTCCTTCCGCAGGCGCGGGATGAGGTCGAGCGTTGCGACACTGTCGGGCACGCGCCAAAATGGGAAGAAGTTGAGCGCCTTGATCGTCGCGCGGACATCGGGCGTTTCGCGGCCCTGCCGTCCAACGATCACGCGATGGCGAAGCTGTACTTCGAACTTGTCGACGGCTTCGAGCTGGAATGCCGGAACATTGACCAGCACGTACCGATCTTCGACGCCTTGCATCAGGCCGCGGAGCCGATCGTAGTTCAGTTTGAGCTGTGCCAGGCGCTGCTCGGCCGTGATGTTCAGCACGGGATAGACCGATTGCTCGATGCGTCCCGTCTCGCGGAGACCGTTACGCTTCTGGAAGCGCTTCACGCCTTCCGTCAGTTCGGAATCGAACGTTTGGACATCGTAGTAGGAGCCCTTCGCGGGCATGTCGCCGCTGATCCTCAGACGCTTCCGCAGAATGGGAACGCGCGGATCGTCGTCGCCTTCACGCAGCATGCGGCCCTGCGGGACGACCGGCCAGCCACCGCTATCGACGATCTTCTGATAACGCTCGATCGCTGCCGCGACGGCATTGAGCATCGTGTCGCTGCGCCACGGGGTTGCGTCCGGTCTCAGGTCATCGAGCACAACGGGCGTCGCCGGCGGCGGACCATCGCTCGCGCCGCGACCATAGCTCGGCCCTTGAATCTGATCCCAAAGGCTGATCTGTGCGTGGCCCGGCGTCGCGAACTGCGGGAGCAGCTGAATGACCGAAACAACCAACATCAGCGCGGCTGCCTTCAGAACCGAAGTTCCAAACCGCGTTGTCAAAATCACATCCCTCATCCCGCTTGCCCGGCTTTCCGCTAAATGATGCGTACCAGTTATAAAATTTCTTCCGGCTACGCTTTTGAATTTCGACGCCGCTCATCCATGTGGTAGCACACGTGCCTTTTCAGCCACTTAACTACCAGCACGCATATGGCCAAACAGTGACGATCTACCAACCCGATCCCGTCGCTGCCAGAGGCCGAAATGCAGATCTGTGTTGCAGACGGGCCCCGCTTCGCCACCCATTTACGGCCTAGCGGGTGAAATGGTCGTAGCCCAACTGCCGCCCGTCGATCAGCGTTCCCTGCTGGTCGAGAATTTCGAATTTCCGCCCGGCCTCGAGCACACCGAGGTGACTGATCGCGATTCCGGCTTCCTTTGCACCGCTTTTGAAATCCGCGATTGAGGCGTGAGGGACGGCAACAAGCAGCTCATAGTCGTCCCCCCCTGTCAGGATGGTTTTGGCGAACGCGGCGTCATGGGCCAGTGCGGCGCTGACGGCCGGAGACTTGGGGACGGAGCCGAGGCCGAGAGAAATTCCCGACGGTCCGGCGAGCCGGGCGAGGTCCTTCATCAGGCCGTCGGAGATATCGAGCGCGGCGGACGCATGATTTCGCAATGTTTCAACGAGCGCGATCCGGGGGCGCGGCCGGAGATAGCGGCTGAGAACGAAGGCTCGCTCATCGCCGGTCAGGACACGATCGAAAGCCGAGGGATCTCTGCGGACGGCTAGTCCAAGGGCCGCATCGCCAATGGTTCCGGTGACGAAGACGTGGTCGCCGGCTGCCGCTCCCTGGCGGGGTACGAATTTACCGGCCGGCACGGCACCGAAGATCGTTATGCCGATCGAGAGCGGACCGGGCGTGCGGTCCGTATCGCCACCGATGAGACGGCAGCCGAAGCTTTCCTGTGCGCTTCTGAGGCCATCGGAAAACCTCGTCATCCAGGCGCGGGTGGGTGCGTCCGGCAGGGCGAGCGTCAAGATATAGGCGAGCGGTCTTGCGCCCTTCGCAGCCATATCCGAGGCGTTTACTGCGAGCGCTTTCCAGGCGACGTCCTCGGGCGCGTCGTCGATGAAAAAGTGCACGCCGGCGATGATGGGATCGCTGCTGACGACGAGATCGGTTCCGGGCTCGGGAGAGATCAGAGCGGCGTCGTCGCGAAGTCCGAATGCGCCCGGGCTACCTGCCGCGAGCGGCGCCAAATAGGTCTGCACGAGATCGGTTTCGCTTTGAATCCGATCTTCTGACCGGTCTTCTGGCCGGTCCTCTGGCTCTGGCGCGTTGGCCTGCGTTGGCAGCATGCTTTCCAAGCCCAGCGCTCGCGCGCTACGTCCTCAGGATGGCGTTACTCGCCTTACGAATTCGTGGCCTCGGACCTTGCGCGCGATCTTGTCGAGCACGCCATTGACCACGCGCGGCTCTTCGTCATCGAAGAAGACGTGCGCGACATTGACGTATTCGTTGATGGCGACGCGGGCCGGAACGTCGGCCCGGTCAACGAGCTCGGCAACGCCTGCCCGGAGAATGGCCCGCAAAATGGAATCGACGCGTATCAGGCTCCAGCCGATCGCGAGCTGCTCGTCGATCATCGGATCGATTTCGCGCTGCCGGCGCAGTACCGCACGCAGGATGTCGGCGAAGAAAACGCGGTCCGCCGTCGCCAGAACTTCATCGCGACTATCGCCTTCGAAGCGCTGCTCGATGAACTCGGCTATGACATCGTTGACGTCCGTTCCCGCCATGTCCATCTGATAGAGCGCCTGCACGCCCGCAATCCGGGCTGCGGTACGAGGCGTTATTTCCTCCAGCTTTGATTTGCCTTTGGAGGTCATGCCGTCGTTTCCCAGAAAGCGCGCTTCGCCTCGATAAGCCGCAAGCATGCGCGCGCGGCATCGCCGCCTTTACCCGTAATTCCGCCTTCTGCGCGCGCCACTGCCTGTTCGCGCGTATCGACGGTGAGAATGGCATTGCCGACCGGAATATTCTGGCCGATGGCCACATCCATCATCCAGTGGTTCGCGTTGTTGCACACGATGTCATAGTGCGCCGTCTCTCCGCGAATGACGCAGCCGAGAGCGACGGCACCGTCGAACGCGGTTCGTCCGGCTGAGCGCGCGTCCGCCGCGGCGGCCAACACCTGGGGAATTTCGAGCGCACCCGGAACGACAATTCGCTCGTATGTGGCGCCGCGCTTTTTGCACTCGGCGATCGCGCCCTCGATGAGCAGATCGGCGATATCGTCGTAGTAGCGCGCTTCGATGAAAAGAATATGCGCGCGAATCGGAGCCGCGCTCTTTTCGTCCCGCGGCGCTCCTGGCGTTTTCTGAATCATGTGTCGTGCTACTCGATTTTTCTGGTGCCGGTCACGCGCAGCCCGAATGCTTCGAGGCCGACGTAGACATGCTGCGGTTGTGTCGTGAGAAGCACCATGTCCTTGACGCCAAGGTCCGCAAGGATCTGCGAACCGACGCCGATTTCAACTTGGCGCCGTTCCTTGCTCAAGTCTGCGAGTGCGCCGGGTGTGTTTCTCCGCGTCACCCAATCAGACACGGATTTGGGACGCAAGTCTCGAATGAGAACTAAGACGCCGCGGCCCTCGGCTTCGATGGCGCGCATCGACTGCTCGATAACCGTGCCGCTCTCGGTGTGGCCGTCGATGCCGAGCACGTCGTGCAGCACGTTCAGGGCATGGACGCGCACCAGGACGGGACCGCCCTTGGCGACGTTGCCTTTGACGAGCGCCAGATGCTCTCCGGTCTCCACCGTCGTCTCGTAGACGTGCAGATCGAAGCTGCCGGCCGTCGTCGTCTCGACGGGCGTCTGCGCGACGCGCTTCACGATGCGATCGTTCTTGAAGCGGTAAGCGATCAGTTCCTCGATGGCGCCGATCTTGAGGTCATGGTGCTTGGCGAAGCGGGCGAGGTCTGCCATGCGCGCCATCGTGCCGTCTTCGTTCATCACTTCGCAGATGACGGCGGCCGGCGAAAGTCCGGCGAGCTTCGCAAGATCAATCGACGCTTCGGTGTGGCCTGCGCGGACGAGGACACCGCCGTCGCGCGCGATCAGCGGGAAGACGTGACCGGGCGAGACGATGTCGCTCGCGCCTTTCGTCGGATCGATGGCCGTCGAAATCGTGCGAGCCCTATCGAACGCCGAGATGCCGGTCGAGATGCCTTCGCGTGCTTCGATCGATTGGGTAAAGGCGGTGCGGTTGCGCGAGCCGTTCGAGCGCACCATGAAATCGAGATTGAGTTCGTGCGCGCGCGCGGGCGTCAGCGCGAGGCAGATCAACCCACGGCCGTGCTTCGCCATGAAGTTGATGGCATCGGGCGTCGCCATCTGCGCCGGGATGATGAGGTCGCCTTCGTTTTCGCGATCTTCGGCATCAACAAGAATGACCATCCGGCCGTTCTGCATTTCCTCGACGATCTCTTCGATCGGCGAGAGCGCGCTGTTGCTTCCTGCGGATTGCAAATTTGTCGTGCCCGACATCATGGGCGAAACTCCATCAGGCGCGCAACGTAGCGCGCGAATACATCGACTTCGAGATTGACCAGATCGCCGGGGGTTTTCGCGCCCCAGGTCGTCACCGTCAAGCTGTGCGGAATGAGATTGACGCCGAAACGGGCTTCCGCAACCTCGTTGACCGTCAGCGAGGTCCCGTCCAAGGCTATAGACCCCTTGGCAGCTATATAGCGAGAAAGATGCTCGGGTGCTTCCAAAAGAAAGCGTTTGCTGTCGCCGTCACGGGTGATTGCGATGATTTTGGCGGTGCCGTCGACATGGCCGGACACGATGTGGCCGCCGAGTTCATCGCCAGCCCGCAACGATCGTTCCATATTGACGCGCTTGCCGGGTTGCCAGCTGCCGAGCGTCGACTTGGCCATCGTCTCATTGGAAACGTCGACCGAAAATTCGGCGCCATCAGCACGCGGCGTTATACTCGTCGCGGTCAGGCATACGCCGTCGCAGCAGATTGAAAGCCCAGTCTCTTCGGGCTTGAGCGCGTAAGCCGTTTTCAAAGTAAATCCGCCGGGCGATTTCGCGATCACCGCGCCGACATCCGTAATCAATCCAGTAAACATCTGATCAGCGTCCTTCCTTGTCCGCTAGGCCTTGTCCTAGGCCTTGTCCGCTAAGCGGCGAAGCCGCCACATCGTATCGGTGCCTATTGTCCGCCGTTCGACGGCCGTCATGCCGAGTGGTCCGAGCCAGCGCGAGAGTGCATTCTGTGCATCGAGATCGGTCGGGTCGCCGGCCATGTAAAGAACGATCTCGTCGACGAGAGAGGCTGCCGCGAAGGAGCGCCATATCGCCGGGCCGCCTTCGACGAGCAGCCGGGTTATCCCGCGCGCAACGAGCGCTTCCATGACCGAGGGCAGCCACAACGAATTTCCGACAACGCCGACGTCGACGATGTCCGTGCCTCCGGCCGCGAGCGCATTTCTCTTTCCGGGGTCGGCATCCGGAGCCGTCATCAACCAAACCGGAACTTTAGCCGCGCTCTGAAATAGCTTCGCGCGCGGCGAAAGATCGAGCGAGCGCGAAAGCACGACGCGAACGGGCGAGCGGCCTATCAGGCCGGGCAGTCTGCACGTCAGTTCCGGATCATCGTCTCTGACCGTCGCGCTGCCGACGAGGATCGCGTCGAATTCACTGCGCAGCAGCATTCCGTGAGCGCGCGCTCTTTCGCCGGTGACCCAAACAGGTGCCGAGCCCGAGCCCCGCGCGATCTCGCCCTTCTCGTCGAGTGCGAGCTTCAGGGTGACGAACGGGCGGCGCTCGGTGATCCGAACAACGTGCCCTCGCGTCAGCCATCGCGCCCGGGCGGCGCCTACACCGCGAACGACCTCAATTCCGGCGTGTCTCAGCCTATCGAGACCACGGCCGGCGACGCGGGGATCGGGATCTTCGATTGCGACGACCGCACGCTTCAGCCCGGCCGTTACGATCGCATCGGCGCACGGGCCCGTCTGGCCGTAATGCGAGCACGGCTCGAGCGTGACGTAAATCGTGGCGCCGCGCGCTCTTTCTCCCGCCGCTGCAATCGCTGTCGTTTCGGCATGCGGACGGCCTTTGTCTGCCGTCCTCGCGCGCGAGATCAGCTCGCCTGTCGCCTCATCGGCAATGACGGCGCCGACGGATGGGTTCGGCGCCGTTGCGCCAAGTCCGCGCTCGGCCATACGGAGCGCGATCTCCATCATCTCGTCGTCGAACGCACGACTTGGGAAACTCGACATACTTGCGCTCAGTGCTTTTTCTGGCTCGCGATGGCGTCGAGAGCGGGTGTGCCGAAGCGCTCGCTGAGATCGAGCGGATCGCGGGTATCGCTCGCGAGGTCGCGGAGAACGGCATGAAAATCGGCGGCGTCGCGGAAGTCTCGATAGACGGACGCGAAGCGCACATACGCGACGGGATCGAGTTCGCGCAAGGCCGCCATGACGAGCTCGCCGATTTCCGCAGATGTGATCTCGGTTTCGCCTGAGCTTTCGAGCTGACGAACGAGACCGGAGACAAGCCGGTCGATCCTCTCGGGTTCAATCGGCCGCTTGCGCATCGCGACCGAGATCGATTTGGAAAGCTTGTCGCGATCGAACAGTACCTTGCGGCCCGAGCGCTTGACGACGGTCAGCTCGCGAAGCTGCACGCGTTCGAACGTCGTAAAACGTCCGCTGCAATCGGCGCAGATGCGTCTGCGGCGGATCGCGGCGTTTTCATCCGACGGCCGGCTGTCTTTGACCTGGCTATCCTCGCTTCCGCAAAATGGACAGCGCATCCTTAGCTCCTCGCAATCGGCGATCGCTCTCTATCGGCGCCGCCTCTTTCCCGCTCAAACTGACTTCGTCTTAACCACAAGCCAGATTCCGGCGGCGGCACACATTCCCGAGATGGCCTACGGCGAGGTTTTCAACAATGAGAAAAGGCCTGCACCTGCCCGTCGTAGCCCGAAACGCGTGATTATCGTTACTTACAGCCTGTTCGATGCGGCTTCTCGTGAAGCGGTGTCACATTGCGGGGAGCGTCGAGCATAATGACACCCATGCCCAAATAAAAAGAGCGCCGGACGTATCCGGCGCTCTCGATCGATTGAACCGAGCGTTTAGCTCAGGACTTAAGTTCAGCTCAGGCGTAAATCGGGAAGCGTTCGCAAAGCGCCGTCGCCTTCGCCTTGACGGCGGCTTCGGTTGCAGCGTTGCCCTCTTCGCCGTTCTTCGCCAAACCGTCGAGAACTTCGGTGATCAAACGGCCGATCTCCTGGAACTCCGCGACGCCGAAGCCGCGCGTCGTGCCGGCGGGCGAACCCAGACGAATGCCCGACGTCACCATCGGCTTCTCGGGATCGAACGGAATGCCGTTCTTATTGCAGGTGATGTGAGCGCGTTCGAGCGACTTCTCAGCCTTGTTGCCGGTCAGCTTCTTAGGACGGAGGTCGACGAGGATGACGTGCGTGTCGGTGCCGCCGGAAACGAGCGCGAAGCCGTTCTGAACAAGCACTTCGCCCAGCGCCTTGGCGTTATCCATTACGCTCTTGATGTAGACCTTGAAGTCGGGACGCAGCGCTTCACCGAAGGCAACGGCCTTCGCAGCGATGACGTGCATCAGCGGGCCGCCCTGGATGCCAGGGAAGATCGCCGAGTTGACCTTCTTCGCGATGTCTTCGTCGTTCGTCAGGATCATGCCGCCGCGCGGACCGCGCAGGGTCTTGTGCGTCGTCGTCGTGACGACGTGAGCGTGCGGGAACGGGCTCGGGATGAGGCCTGCTGCAACGAGACCGGCGAAGTGCGCCATGTCGACGAGGAAGTGCGCACCGACTTCATCGGCGATCGCGCGGAACGCGGCGAAGTCGATCTTGCGCGGATAGGCCGAACCGCCAGCGATGATGATGCGCGGCTTGTGTTCGTGGGCGAGCTTCTTCACTTCATCCATGTCGATGAGGTGGGTGTCAGGCTTCACCATGTAGTGCACGGCCTTGAACCACTTGCCCGACTGGTTGACGGACGCGCCGTGAGTCAAGTGACCACCGGCTGCGAGCGACAGGCCGAGGATCGTGTCGCCTGGCTTGGCAAGTGCGTTAAAGACGCCCTGGTTGGCCTGGCTGCCCGAATTCGGCTGCACGTTGGCGAAGCCGCAGTCGAACAGCTTCTTGGCGCGGTCGATCGCGAGCTGTTCGGCGATGTCGACGTATTGGCAGCCGCCGTAATAGCGCTTGCCCGGATAGCCTTCCGCGTACTTGTTCGTCAGGACAGAGCCTGCAGCGTCGAGCACGGCTTGGGAGACGATATTCTCCGAAGCGATCAGCTCGATCTCGTTCTGCTGGCGTCCGAATTCCTTCTGGATGGCGCCGAAGACTTCGGGATCGGTTTCAGAAAGATGCGCTTTGAAAAAGCGCGAGGTTTGCGAAGTTGCTGCCGGTGCAGTCGACATGGGCTTTCCTCTAAATTGGGGAAACGTTTTTTTAGCGCTGGCGGGCACTTTGGAGCAAGCCCGGACCGGCTTTCAACCATAGTTGCGAGCCACTATGCCAGCGCTCAACTCTATCCGCACCCGCGTAATAAAGGCGCGGGCCGCGGGTATTGCAGCGCAACTGAGGTGGTGCCGCCCAGGCGTTCCCGTAGGGCCTTACTCAGCCGCCTCGGCAAGGCTCTCGATCAGCGCCAGCGGGCACTGAGACCAGAGATCCGCCAGAGCGTTGACGAGGTGCTCCATATCGGCGTCCGTATGCTGAGGCGACGGTGTCAGCCGCAGCCGCTCGGTGCCACGCGGAACCGTCGGATAATTGATCGGTTGAACGTAGATACCGTAGCGATCGAGCAGCACGTCGGTCAGGGCCTTGCAGCGCACCGGATCGGCGACCAGCACGGGCACGATGTGGCTCGGTCCCGAAATGACGGGGAAATCGGCCGCCGCGAGACGCCGCTTCAGGGAGCGGGCGCGCTCCTGGTGCTGCTCACGCTCAACGTTGCTCGACTTCAAATGGCGGATGGACGCGAGGGCGCCGGCCGCGATCGCGGGCGCCAGCGAGGTCGTGAAGATGAAGCCTGGGGCATAAGACCGAATGGCGTCGCACAGCGTCTTGGACGCTGCGATGTAGCCGCCCATGACGCCGAAGCCCTTCGCGAGCGTGCCATTGATGATATCGATGCGATGCATGACGCCGTCGCGCTCGGCGACGCCGCCGCCGCGCGGGCCATAAAGCCCAACCGCATGGACCTCGTCGAGATACGTCAGCGCATTGTACTTTTCTGCGAGATCGCAGATCGCAGCGATCGGCGCTACGTGACCGTCCATCGAATAGACGCTCTCGAAGGCGATGATCTTCGGTGTGTCGCGCGGCACTTTCTGCAGGCGCGCTTCAAGATCGGCGAGATCGTTATGAACGAAGATCTGCTTCGGCCCGCGGCCGTTGCGGATGCCCGCGATCATCGACGCGTGATTCTTTTCGTCGGAAAAGATTACGCAGCCGGGAAAGAGCGTGGCGAGCGTCGATAGCGCTGCCTCGTTGGCGACGAATGCCGACGTAAAGAGAAGCGCCATCTCCTTGCCGTGGAGATCGGCAAGCTCGCGCTCGAGTTCGACGTGGTAATGGGTGGTGCCTGCGATGTTGCGCGTGCCGCCGGAACCGGCGCCGACGAGATCGATGGCCTCGTGCATCGCGGCGAGCACCTTCGGGTGCTGGCCCATGCCGAGATAATCGTTCGAGCACCAAACGGTTATCTGCTTTGCAGCTTCACCTTTGACGACTTCAGCTTTGGGGAAGGCACCTCTGCGGCGCTTCACATCAGCGAAAACCCGATAGCGTCCCTCACGCTTTACTGTATCGAGGGCGTCCGAGAGCATCTGCTCGTAGTTCATCAGTCGGTTTCCGCTCCCTAAAGCACGGCGTTCATTATTTTGGTCCTTTTATGTACCCAGGGACCTGAAAGGACCAGTGCCGTTTCGTCGCGCAGAGGATGAAAATTTGGTCAGGTCAAAAAGACCTTTCATCCGGTATTGGGGCTTTGTTTCTGGCAGCTAACGGCTCTGGCAGCAAGTCGTCGGGCGCATAACAGGCCTCCCGCATCTAGAAGCTATGATGCCATCGCGACCGTAAGGTGGCATCGACATGTTAATAGGAAGCTGCCACCTCGCCGATGCCGTCCTTCTGGTAAATGTCGCGCCGGAATTGCACGACCCCGTCTTCGGTCGCCCAGGCGCTGATGTAGACAAACATCAATTGAACGGGCTTTTTTAAGCGAACGTCCAGACGCTGTCCCTGTTCTTTCAGTTGCGCGACCCGATCGGCATTCCAGCCTTTCTGATCGGCGAGCAACCAGGCCGCCAAGTTTTCGATGTTATGGACGCGGATGCAGCCCGAGCTTTCCGAACGGAAGTTGCGGCCAAAGATGCGATCCGACGGGGTGTCGTGCATGTAAACGGAGTGGGCGCTGTCGAAGTTGATCTTCAGGAACCCGAGCGGGTTCTCCTTGCCCGGCTGCTGGCTGTACGTGTAGGTGCCGGGCGACACCTTCTCCCAGTTGATGCTCTGCGGATCGACCTTCTTTCCGCCTGCGTAGGCGTCGATGCCGAATTGCACCAGAACGTTCTGGCCCTTCTTCTGCATCTCGCGTCCACGCGGGATCAGGTCTTCCGAAACGACCGTCGGCGGCAGCCGCCACATCGGATTGAAGTTGAGGTCGGTGATCGGCGTGCGCAGAAGTGGTGTCGGACGCTCGGGCTTGCCGACGACGCCTGCGTACCGGGCAACGATCGCGCCGTTCTCCACGGCTTCGATATGTGCCGCTGGAATGTTTACGACGACGTATCTCTTCGATGTCGTCGGAATGGCTTCCTGCAAGCGCGCCAGATTGACCTTCAGCTGCTTCAGGCGGGCGTCCGCGGGCACGTTCAGGGCGGCGATCGTCCGCTTGTCGGCGATCCCTGTCGGCGTCAGGCCGTTCGACGCCTGGAACCGCTGGAGCGCCTTCTCGACATCGCTGTCGAAATAGCTCGAGGTTGTATTGGCGCTGCGGAGGTCTGCCGAGGCCGCTAAGCGGGCGCGGAGCAATGCGACGGCCGGATCGGTCGTCCCGGACTGCATGAGACTGTCACGGGGTGTCTTAGGCGGGGGCTCGGGAATTTGCGGCCAGCCGCCCTTCCCCACGATCATCGTGTACTGCCGGACCGCCATCTTGGTCGCTTCGATATTTGCCTTAGCGAGCGTCGCGTAGCCTTTGGGCGGGTTGGCTTCCCATTCGCGGACGAAGTCGGGATCGGTCCGGTTGCTTGTGTAGGACGGGCCGTCATTGCCGGAGCCAAAATTGAACCAGCTGAACCCCTGGGCCGCCGCACCGCCTAACCCGAGCCAGCCGGCCGCCGATATCGCAATAAATCCAATGCTCAGGATGCTGGCTATGAGCCGGCGGTCTGACAGGCCGATCCCTGCCCTAAGCTTCCGTTCCCCCAAGCCCACGTCCGTCCCCCGGCGCTTGCGATTCCAATTTGCGTTGGGGGCACACTATCTGAATTCCGAGCATTTGACATCGGATAGATGCCCCGCTGGCTTTCGGCGGACGGGCATGTCCACAGGTGCCCGTCGCCGCCGCCGTCGCGAACGAAAAAGGACCTCTCCGCGGATGCAGAGAGGCCCTCAACGCCCGTCGTACGACGGCGTCCAAAAGCAGGTTATGGGCGTCGGCCGTTTTTTAGAGGCGGTAACGAATCTGATCCGACCAGAAGCGTTCCAGACGAACCAGGGCTTTGTTCAAGCCTTTGACGTCGTCGTTGGAAACTTCGCCGACGGTCTGCACCGAGCCCAGCTGACGAAGATAGAGCTTCGAAACGATGTCCCGCGCCTCGAGGCCCTTGTCGGTCAGGCTCACACGCACCGACCGGCGATCCGTGTCGGACCGCTTGTAGTGAATGTATCCCATGTCGACGAGCTTCTTAAGATTGTAGGACACGTTCGACCCAAGGTAGTAACCCCTGGTCTTCAGCTCGCCTGCCGTCAGCTCGCTCTCGCCGATGTTGTAAAGGAGCAAGGCTTGCACGCTGTTGAGTTCGGCTCCGCCACGGCGATCAAACTCGTCCTTGATGACGTCGAGCAGAAGGCGATGCAGGCGCTCGATCAAACGCAGCGCCTGAAGGTATTCACCGCGAAACCCTTCTTCCTGGGCCGGCGCGCGGTGACGCGCCATATCGTACGCTAAACTCATAACCTGCCTCGCAATTGTTTGACGCCACCCGGTTTGCCCGGGTTTTGATAAATTGATAACGCGGAGGCCTGAATTTCGGCTAAATAGATATAGTAAAAGAATAGTAGGGGGGTGTCTTTGGAATGAATTTTTAACCAATATTCAGGGCAATTCTCCGAATTGGTAACTATCGTCCTAACGCGGCGACGACAATTAACAACAATATAGCCAGATTTTTTAAACTCGCGCCGCCTGCATCTCTGTTCTCTTCGGCAATTCGAGCTCTGCCCCTGGCAATGGCGCAAAATATGCTTCGACTACATCAGCAATACTATCATCATAGCGATTTGGTTTCCATGCTGGGCTGCCATCCTTGTCGATGAGCAGCGCGCGAACGCCTTCGTGGAAATCGTGGCTTTCGATGGATCGCAACGCTAGACGATAATCTTCGATGAGTGTTTGACGTATATCAAACGAAAGCGCCGATTGAATATGGCGGATCGTAATGGCCAGCGATATCGGCGAACACTTCGCCAGATCGGCGAGCGTCTTCTTCGCCCACTCCGAGCCTTTGGCCTCTGCATTCGTCAGCGACCGCAGAATACCTTGGAGCGTCGGCTCTGAAAAATGCTCGAGGATATGGCCCCGGTCTTTTTGCAAATCGCCAGGAGCTTGAATTTCGTTAAGGGCGTCGAGCATGGGGTCGACGGGTTCGGCGTCTTTCAATTTCGCCAGAATGCCGGGGAAATGCGTCGCGGAGATGCAATGCGTAACGAGACCTAGCCATTGCGCATCGGCGCGTCCGATCGCGCGGCCCGTGAGACCCAAATAGATTCCGATGGGCCACGGCATTTTCGCCAGCACGCGCGATATGCCAACGTCAGGGAACAGTCCGATCTTGGTCTCGGGCATCGCCCATTTGAAATTTTCGCCGGCGATGCGATGCGTATTGTATGCGGTCAAGCCGGCGCCCGAGCCCATGCACAGCCCATCGATGAACGACACGGTCGGCTTGGAGAAGCATTCAAGAAGCCAGTTGAGCGAATACTCGTTGCGGAGATAGCTCTTCGCGGTCTCGATATCGTCCTTTGCAGCAACCGACAGCGCCCGGACGTCGCCGCCGGCGCAGAAGGCCCGCGGATTATTGGAGAGAAGCGCGACGATGTAGACATCGGGATTACGAGCGACGGCCGGGATGGCGCTGCTCAACGTGCGGCACATCTCATCGTCGAGGGCGTTGAGGACGTTCGGCCTGCTCAGCGTGAACATCTGCAGCGCCTGCGATCGTTCCGCTATGATCTTCGGAGACTGCCCGACTGTCGATGTTTTGAGATCGGTGTTGTGCTGGTTCACTGCATGCTCGGTAAGTATCGGTGGCGCGACTCGGTTGTGAAATTCGATGCTATGGCCTGTTTCATACGAACTCGCCATATTTTGCGGCTATGGAATGATCTTCCACACTCCGGACGCTTGCCGTATCCCCGATCGGATCAACGGCCGAGTTTAGTATGAGCTTGGCCTGAAAAGGGAATTCTGGAATATTCAGGCTCCCGCCGAGATCAGCGCTCGCGTCGACTTTGTAGAGCGGCCGTGAAGGATGTACAGACAGAAATGATGACATCCCCCAGCACGACGGGCCCCAGCACGGGGCACGACACCAGACCGTCGCGCCTTCGGCACTTCGCAACTGCCGCCATTTTCGCCGCTTCATTGCTTGTTGGCGGAATGCCGGCTGATGCTCAGGCGAAGCAAAAGCCAACGCATCCCGCATCGGAAGCGACTTCCGCGGCCGAGCCCGCTTCTGCAGCGCCGCCGCCCGCTCAGGCTCCATCAGACGCGGCGAAGGCTGCTCAGAAACCGGAGGATGGCGCAAAGCCAGATGCTCCGGCGACGACTGCCGCCGCACCTGCGCCGAAGGCGCCCCCGACGTGGTCCGCAGCGGAGATTGCAGATGCCAAGGCGCATTGCGCGGTCGTTCTCAAGCGCATCCACGCCGTCGCCTTGCCGCATGAGCCGATCAAGGAGGGTGCATGCGGCACGCCTGCTCCCATCGAACTCATCAGTATCGGTCAGAACCCCCAGGTCGCGTTATCGCCGCCGGCGGTCGTGACCTGCGATCTCGCTGAGTCTCTGGTCAATTGGTTCGAAGGCGATGTGCAGCCGCTCGCTCGCAAGCACCTCAAATCCGAAATCATCACGATCCAGACAATGAGCTCCTATTCGTGCCGCAACGCTTACGGCCGCAAGAAGACGAAGCTCAGTGAGCACGGCTTGGCGAACGCGCTCGATATCGGCGGTTTCGTAACGGCGACGACGAAAACGGCCGATGTGCTTCAAGACTGGGGAAAGCCGCAACGCCAAATTTTGGCCGAGGCTGCCGCCGAGCAGCGCGCCGCAGAGGAAGCGGCTGCCAAGGCCGCGGGAACGGCGGTCGCGACCAATCCGGCTCAGGCCGCGCTCCCGTCGGCTCTGCCGTCAACCGCGGGAGCAGCTGTTACTTCGCTCGCGCGTTCGACAATCATCGACGGCGTCGGGGATGGCGAGCTCGCCGCAACGCCGACTTTGGCAACGGCCGATCCGGTCGTCGCTAACAAACTTGGCGGGCCACTCGGGAAGCCTTCCAAAAAGGGCTCGCCGGTTCAGAAAACGTCACAGGTGGGTGCACGTTCGACGTCCGATCCGAACCCCGAGGTCAAGGCGTTCCTGCGCGAGGCGCACGACGCCGCATGCCGGATCTTCGGAACGACGCTTGGGCCCGAGGCGAACGACGATCACCGGAATCATTTCCACATCGATATGGCGCAGCGCAAGTTTACCAAGATCTGCGATTAGCGGGCTTTGCGACGGTCAACTCCTGCAATCGGGCGGGGGCATTCCTGACCTGCATCGCTGTCATCCCTGATGGCACATCTGCGGCACGTCCAGCGGCTTGCGCCGAGGCGCGGCTCGTGTCCATTGTCGGCCGAAATTCGAGCGGCGCAGATTTCGCTGCTTCTGCCCAGGAAACTCGTTCATGTCCTCCCGCACACGCCCACCGGCCCCCCACCTCGAAACAGAGTCGCTTTCCGGCGGCTTTCCGGCGATCCGTATGCGCCGCAACCGGAAGGCCTCGTGGTCACGCCGGCTCGTCGCCGAACACCAATTGTCGCCCGCCGATCTGATCTGGCCGATGTTCGTCGTCGACGGCGCTGCGCTGCGCACGCCTATCGCGTCCATGCCAGGCGTCGAACGACTGAGCGTCGACCTCATCGTCGATGCCGCGAAGCACGCCGTCGATCTCGGCATTCCGGCGATCGCGCTCTTTCCTTTCACCGATCCGAAAAAGCGCAGCGAGGATGCGGCCGAAGCCTTCAATCCGGACAATCTGGTTTGCCGGGCGACGCGCGCGATCAAGGCTGCGAACCTCGATCTCGGCGTCATCCTCGACGTCGCTCTCGATCCCTACACGAGCCACGGGCATGACGGCCTTCTCGTCGGCGAGGAGATCGTGAACGACGAGACGAATGCGGCACTCGTCAAGCAGGCGCTCGTGCAGGCGGAAGCGGGCGCGGACGTTCTTGCGCCGTCAGACATGATGGACGGGCGCATCGGCGTTATTCGCGGCGCGCTCGAAGGGAACGGATTCAAGAACACCCAAATCATGTCGTATGCGGCGAAGTATGCGAGCGCGTTCTACGGTCCGTTCCGCGACGCGGTCGGATCTTCGGGACTTCTGAAGGGCGACAAGCGAACCTATCAGATGAACCCCGCGAACACCGAAGAAGCACTTCGCGAGGTCGCCATCGATCTCGACGAGGGCGCAGACATGGTGATGGTGAAGCCCGGGATGCCCTACCTCGATGTCGTGCGTCGCGTATCGGAAACGTTCGGGGTGCCGACCTTGGCTTATCAAGTCTCGGGCGAATACGCGATGCTTGCCGCGGCCTTCGAAAAGGGCTGGCTCGATCCGGATAAGACGATGCTCGAAAGTCTGCTCGCGTTCAAACGCGCGGGCGCTTCTGGCGTTCTCACGTATTTCGCGCCAAAGGCGGCGCGGCTGCTCGCGGAATAGCAGCGTTCGTCCGAGGATGACGGTGGCGGCAAACTAGCGGCGGACGCGGCGGCGGTAATCCTGGTCGGCAGGCGCTTCGCCGTTGTCCTGATAGCCGCTATCCGGCGGTTGCTGGCCTTCGGCCGTCGCGGGCGCGCCTGTTGGAGCGCCCTCGGGCGTGACGGGCTTCTGCTCAGAGATCGTGCGGGCCGGCTTGTTGCACTCGGTCAGCCAGACGTCATAGGTCGGATGCTCGAGGCCATAAATGCCGGGGCTCTCGGCAAACATCCAGCCCGTGAAAATTCGCTTTTCCGAACCATCGAGCTGCGTTTCGTCGATCTCGACGAACGTCGTCGTCTTTGGCTCTTCCGTCAGCGGACGCGAATAGCATGCGCGCGGCGTGACCTTGAGCGCGCCGAACGTCGCCGTTTCGCCCAGCGCCACCTCGAATTTCGAGATGTGCGCCGTCACCTTGTCGAGCGCGGAAAAAACGGCAACCTGATTTTCGATGCGATCAGCCTTGGCGGGCGCGGTCGCCGCGCTCATTGCACCGGCGAGCAATAGCGTCAGCGACGTAACGGCCGCTCCGCGACGGTGAAGCCGTACGCTCAGCGCAAAATTCAAAAGCAACGGCTTTCTCAATTCAGAATCCAGTGAGGGGGGCGCTGCCCGGCGGAGGCCCTCGATTGAGCCTCAAAGCGGGCGAATTTTCGATCAGGCGGTCAGTGCGGCTTCCACGCCTTGTAATCGCTGGTCGACTTGGCGCGCTCGCCTTTACCCAAGATCGAGCCTTTCGGGCGATACGCGAGCGGCGTACCCGTCAGGTTCATCTGGTGCGGCTTCTGCCACGGGCGGGGATGATAGCGTTCGTCAGTCGGGATCGTATCGACGGTATAATGAAGCCAGCCGTGCCAATCGGGCGGCACCTGGCTCGCCTCGGAAAGCTTCGGATATATGACCCAGCGCGCGGGCACGCCGAGCGGTCCGACGCCCGACTTTTGGACGAAGTAGCGATTTCCAAATTCGTCCTGGCCGACCTGCTTGCCTTTCCGCAGCGTGAAAAGTCTGGTTCCCCAGGTATTTCCGCCCCACCAGCTGAAGATTTCGCTGAGTAAGCCCATGTCTTGAAGGTCCTTTTCCCGCCGCGCCTCGGTTTCGACTTAGCTGCACCGCGGGGCTTATGTCCAGACTGTAGGAAGGAGATGCAGCCGCGCAACAGCGACTGTGCGGAATCGCACTAAGCTCTGGGTCGTCAGGGTGAGCAAAATCGAGAAATCCCACCTCATCCACATGGTCAACGACTTAGAACCACGTTGAAACATACTAAAATCAGCGCGAAACGCGTCATCCGCTCGAAGTTACCAACAGCACTAGATATAGTATGTGTTGCGGCTGCTACCCCAATATATATCCCAGAAAGCGTGACGAGCGGATCGAATCGTCCTACCTTTGATGAGTGTTCGGCGAGTATGCGACAGTCCGTGGGGAAGTTGTGGACCGAGCCGTCGTCGAGTTGAGACTAAGCATTCCGGAGCGTTATTTCCTGTCGCGTCCAGCGTAGCGCACGAGCACCTCGTCGCCACCAAACACCTTTGTGGTTGGCAGAACACCGGCGGATTGCGGCCATTGGCCGTCGTCGCTGGCGCGGAGAAGTGCGCGCTCTAAGCGCGGCAAGTTGTGTGCGTCTCGGTCATGCGTCGTCGTCATCACGCCTGAGCGCCGGAAAGCAGGGTCCAGCGCAAGGCAATCATTCCATACGGCAGGCGGACGAGCGTCCGTTTGCCGCGAAATTTCGGGGGCACTTACCTATGAAGATTACGCGGCGTTTCACTGAAGCCGGACTCTCGCCTTATGCCTCGATCCCGTTCCGCCGTGCGACGTCTGAAATCAAGAACCCCGACGGCTCGATCGTTTTCAAACTCGACGGCTTCGATGTTCCAGAGCAGTTCAGCCAGGTTGCAGCAGACATTCTCGCGCAGAAGTATTTCCGCAAAGCCGGCGTTGCGCGCCGCCTAAGGCGTTGCGAAGAAACGCAGGTTCCCTCGTGGCTCTGGCGCTCGGCACCCGATGACGCGGCGCTTGCGGAGCTTCCCGAGAACGAGCGCTTCGGCGGCGAGACGGATGCGCGGCAGGTGTTCGACCGCCTCGCCGGCACGTGGACCTATTGGGGCTGGAAGGGCGGCTACTTCACGTCCGAAGCCGACGCTCAGGCCTTCTTCGACGAGCTTCGCTATATGCTGGCGATGCAGATGGCGGCGCCGAACTCGCCGCAGTGGTTCAACACCGGCCTGCACTGGGCTTACGGCATCGACGGCCCTGGCCAAGGCCACATGTACGTCGATTATCAGACGGGCGAACTCGTCAACTCGACGTCCGCCTACGAGCACCCGCAGCCGCACGCCTGCTTCATCCAGTCGGTTGCCGACGACCTCGTCAACGAGGGCGGCATCATGGACCTCTGGGTTCGTGAAGCGCGGCTCTTCAAATACGGTTCCGGCACGGGTTCGAACTTCTCGTCGCTTCGCGGCGCCAATGAAAAGCTATCGGGCGGCGGTCGTTCGTCGGGCCTGATGAGCTTCCTGAAGATCGGCGATCGCGCGGCTGGCGCCATCAAGTCTGGCGGCACGACGCGCCGCGCGGCCAAGATGGTCGTTGTCGACGTCGATCATCCCGATATCGAGGAATACATCACCTGGAAGGTGCGCGAGGAGCAGAAGGTCGCCGCCCTCGTTACGGGTTCCAAGATCTGCCAGAAGCGGCTCAAGGCCGTCATGAAGGCTTGTGTCAACTGCGAAGCCGAGGGCGATGCCTGCTTCGAGCCGACGAAAAATCCGAAGCTCAAGATCGCGATCCGCGAAGCCAAGCGCGACGGCGTTCCGCAGAACTACATTCTGCGCGTCGTCCAGTTCGCCAAGCAGGGCTATAAGGAAATCTCGTTCGACACGTACGACACCGATTGGGATAGCGAAGCCTATCTGACGGTCGCCGGGCAGAACTCGAACAACTCGGTGCGCGTCACCGACGAATTCCTCAACGCCGTTGCCGACGACAAGGACTGGCAGCTGCGCGCCCGCCTTACCAACAAAGTGACGAAGACGATGCGCGCCCAGGACCTTTGGGAGCAGATCGGTTTCGCCGCGTGGGCTTCGGCCGATCCCGGCATCCAGTTCCACACCACCATCAACGACTGGCACACGTGCCCGCAGTCGGGGCCGATCCGCGCGTCGAACCCATGCTCGGAGTACATGTTCCTCGACGATACGGCGTGCAATCTCGCGTCGCTCAATCTCTTGCGCTTCCGCCGTGAAGATAAGTCGTTCGACATCGAATCCTACGAGCACGGCTGCCGCCTGTGGACGGTCGTGCTCGAAATTTCGGTGCTGATGGCGCAGTTCCCGTCGCGGCAGATCGCTGAGCTTTCCTACCGTTACCGCACGCTCGGTCTCGGCTTCGCGAACATCGGCGGGTTGCTGATGTCGGCTGGCATTCCTTACGACTCGGCTGAGGGCCGCGCGATCTGCGGTGCGATCTCCGCGATCATGACCGGTGTTTCCTACGCGACGAGCGCGGAGATGTCCGCCGAACTCGGGCCGTTCCCCGGATACGGACCGAACGCGCAGGACATGCTGCGCGTGATGCGCAACCATCGCCGGGCGGCACACGGCGAATCCGAGTTCTACGAAAAACTCGCGACCGCGCCGGTTCCGCTCGACCATGGCTCGTTGAAAGACGCGCGCCTCGGTGAAGCCGCGAAACGTGCGTGGGATAACGCGCTCGAACTCGGGCAGGAGCACGGGTATCGCAATGCGCAGGCGACCGTCGTCGCGCCGACCGGCACGATCGGCCTCGTCATGGACTGCGATACGACCGGCATCGAGCCTGACTTCGCGCTCGTCAAGTTCAAGAAGCTTGCGGGCGGCGGCTACTTCAAGATCATCAACCAGTCCGTGCCGGAAGCGCTGCGTGGTCTCGGCTATCGCGAAAGCCAAATCGCGGAGATGGAGGTCTATGCCGTCGGTCATGCGTCGCTGAAGCAGGCGCCTGCGATCAACACGCAGACGCTTAAAGCCCGCGGCTTCACGGACGAGGCGCTCGCCAAGATCGAGAAGGGTCTCGGCACGGCGTTCGACATCAAGTTCGTGTTCAACCGCTGGACGCTCGGCGACGCATTCCTGACCGAGACGCTCGGCATCCCGGCCGACAAGATCAACGATCCGTCATTCGACTTCTTCGCGCATCTCGGCTTCTCGAAGAAGGACGTGGACGCTGCGAACGAACACGTCTGCGGAGCGATGACGCTCGAAGGTGCGCCGCATCTGAAGCCCGAGCATCTGCCGGTCTTCGATTGCGCCAACCCGTGCGGCAAGAAGGGCAAGCGTTACCTTTCGGTCGAGAGCCACATCCGCATGATGGCGGCATCGCAGCCGTTCATCTCGGGCGCCATCTCGAAGACGATCAACATGCCGAACGACGCTACGGTGGCGGATTGCAAACAGTCCTACATGCTGTCGTGGAAGCTGGCGCTCAAGGCCAACGCGCTTTACCGCGACGGCTCGAAGCTCTCGCAGCCGTTGAACAGCCAGGTTCTGGGCGATGACGTCGATGACGCGGAAGAAGCCGCCGACGCGCTGATGTCACAGCCGATGGCAGCACGTACGGCCGCCATTACGGAAAAGATCGTCGAGAAAATCGTCGAACGCATCGTCTACGTCAAAGAGGAAGCCGCCGCCCAGGATCGCGCCAAGCTTCCCGGCCGGCGCAAGGGCTACACGCAGAAAGCTGCCGTCGGCGGCCACAAGGTGTATCTCCGCACCGGCGAATACGACGACGGGCGGCTCGGCGAGATCTTCATCGACATGCACAAGGAAGGCGCCGCCTTCCGGTCGTTGATGAACAACTTCGCCATCGCCATCTCGCTCGGCCTGCAGTACGGCGTGCCGCTCGAAGAGTACGTGGAAGCCTTCACCTTCACGCGCTTCGAACCGGCCGGCCTCGTGCAGGGTAACGAGACGATCAAGAACGCGACGTCGATCCTCGACTACATCTTCCGCGAACTCGCCGTGTCGTACCTCGGCCGTCACGACCTTGCGCACGTCGATCCGCGCGAGATCGTCGGCGAGACGGGTCTCGGTTCGAGCGAAGACACGACGGACGAGCAGCTGGCGCTCAACTTGCCGGAAGTGTCGAAGATGGTGTCGAAGGGTCTTGTTCGCGGCAATCCGATCGTTCGGCTTGCCAGCAGCACGACGCAGAGCGGACCGAAGGCTTCGTCTCTTGGCGCTGCTGCCGTCCAGAGCAAGGGCAGCTTCGACGCCAGTTCGCGGTATGTGGAGCAGACGCTGACGCATGGCGCCAACGCGCTCTCGACGGTCAGCGAAGAGAGGCACGCGGTTGTTTCGTCATCAGCCGTTCTGACGAAGTCGGAGATCTTCAAGCAGCGCGTCTCGGAAGCGAAATTGCGCGGTTATGAAGGCGTTTCATGCAGCGAGTGCCACAACTTCACGATGGTGCGGAATGGCACGTGCTTGAAGTGTGACACGTGCGGATCAACGAGCGGGTGTAGCTGATTACCAAACGGGGATAGAGTGACCGGTATGTGGGGCATAATCACCGGCGAGTTTTTCTGGGGTATCGTTGTTGGGCTCATCCTCTCTTTCTTGGGGGGGTGGGTCCTTGCTTTCTTCACCATAAGACTTACCCAGAAAAACCAAAGAGAAGTGGTGCGAAATTTCTCCATCGACACGATACAAAATCTTCAAGCAATAATTCGCGACATGGACGCCACAACTACGCGCGCTCAAGCTATACATCATGATTTTCTAGCGTTGATCGATATTGAAATTTCAATTTATGGTCGGAATCGAGAGCATCTGATCCATTTGCCCGAAGGTGTGCGAAATGATTTTCGAAAATTCATGAACGAGTGTGCGATTAGAAAAGCTGAGATAGCATCTCAATTGGATCGCTTCTACCAGATCAATTCGCTCGCAGACCAAATTCAAGCAGAGGGCCGTGCTCCTGAAGCCGAACGTACAAGACAGCAGACTTTCAGTTACCTTGAAGGAGCTCGCAGGGCTTCTGATAAGCTGGTAGCGACCGCAAATAGCGCAAGCGAAATTCTGAACAAGCTTCGGACCTCCACAAAATTTTAAACAGTGAGGCCCACGCTTCGTTCGGCATCCTCGAACGCGCGAGCGGAGCGACCGCGTTCGGGGATCCAGCGTGAGACTCGCCGCAGACGACCGAATTTCTTCAAGGCGCTTCAGCAAGGGGCGCCTTGTTTGTTTTTTGACTTGGCTGGATCCCGGCCTGCGCCGGGATGACGAAGTTTGCAGATATGCGTCTCGGAAAAAAAACAAAGCCGCCAAGGGCACCCTCCGAACGCGGAACGGAAAGTGCCCTTTGGCGGCGGCTGATAACGCTATCCCGCCCCCCGGCCGGAACGCGATCAGGGCTGGTGTTTCACCTTCTTGATCTTGTGCGCATGAGCCTTATGCGCGGGCGCCTTGTGCGGTTTGGGCTTCGCGTGCGCTTCAGCGACCTTGTGCTTGTGCTTGTGAGCCCGGTGCGCGTGAGCGTGCTTTTTCTTCTTCTCGTCCTTCACCGTATGCGAGACGAGCGTCTTCGCGCCCGGAGCATGCAGCTTCGGCGCGGACGTTGCGGCTTCGGCGGAGATGCTCGCGCCCAAAACGAACGCCCCAAGCAAAACCAATTTCGCGATTTTCATTTCATCTTTCCCCGAGCTGGTCCCAGCCGTCTTGAGCTGTTCCGCAACGCTAGGGACCGGTTCCCCAAAAGCGAACGAAGAAAAAGTAAAATGCTCTGCAGGAAACTTTCCGTATGACAACGCCTATCAATCGGGATTTCCAGTGCCGGCATCAGCGGCAGAACGAGGTGAAATCGTTGGCGTACGAATAATTTTGCCGTCGACAGTTGACGCGCCGCGGCGTTTTGAGGACTGTTCATCATAGCGTTGCTGTTGGAGGTTCCTTTGCCACCGGAAGCCCTCGCCCTCACCTGGGCCCTGCTCTTCGTCATCGCCAGCGGCCTTGTTTTCCGGTTTTTCTCCTGGCTCGGCCGTCGTTCTCGAGCCCGGCAATCGTCGAACGTCACGCCGAATAGAGCGGAAGATGCGGTTGCCACGAAAGCGGCGGCGGCACCGCTTCCCGTTTCTGCACCTCCACTTGCTCGCCCGGCCGTGGATGTGCCGCGAACCGCGTCGCGCCCAGCCGCTGCCGCAAATGTGCCGAAGCCGGCGCCTGCCCGGGCTTACGCTTCGCCGCGATCATCAGTCGAACCTACCGCGCCGAACATCGAACGCGCCATTAGCGATATCCCGGCAGCCGTCATCGCGGAGCCGCCGAAACCTTTGCTTCGCGCGCCGCTAAAGCCGAACATTGGGGCGACCCTCGCTCCAACGCCGCCGCCGACGGTGCTGCAAAAGGCGAGCATTGCGGCCACGCTGCCGCCCGCGACGGCTGAGCCGGTTGCGCAGATTGCGCAGGTGGTTGTGGAGCCTGTCGTGGACCCGGTCGCAGAGCCTGCCGCTCCGGCTGTTGCGATCGCGTCCGATCCGGCGCCGGATCTTCCCGCACCTGCCGCTCCCTTCGTCACGCGCACGAAGTTGTTCGATTCAAAGCTTCTTCGGGCTTGGAAGCTCGGCGCGATTGCTCCGCGGCTCGACGTTCGCCTTAAGGAATCGCGGAACCGGAAAGTGGTTGCGGGTCCGAAGACGAGCCGGAAGCCGCCAGAGGTGGTAAGCACGAAGGAACTGAAGGTGCTTGCGCAACGAAGCGCCCCAGACCGGCCACCCGTTCGGCGCATCCGTCGCGAGCGGGCTGAAAACATTCTGGCCTCGGCGCAGGCTCAAACCCGGATCGTTGGAGTGCCTCCGCGCGGCTATCGCGTCCTCGCGGCGAATGAGCTGTGAATTTCTGTGCGACTGTGGCTGATTAGGCGAGCCAAAAGCGACCCTCTCGAACCGTCTCAGCACGCCGTTTGCTCAATCGTGATTCTTCCGGATTGACGGTAGACGCTCGGTTTTGGGCGATTTTCCTCATGTTCGGTATAAGCGGCTGAATGCCGTCCACACCTTATCCTCATCTCTCCCCATTGTTCGGGGGCTACACGGTGTCCGGCTGGCTCCGACCTCGCGAATCAGGGCACTTTCCGGCCAGATTAATCTTTGAGAAATGCGGAGTTAGAGATGGCACAGCACGTGCGGGCACCCCTGTCGGTTTACATGCTCGCTGATCATCTCGATGCCGCGCTTGCAGCGGGCGAAGACTTGATGGCTCGCGGCGGCGACTGGCGCGCGCTTACCGAGACGCCTGCCGATCCGAGCGACTTCATCCTGCGTCAGCGCGCTGTTGCGGAAGAGGTCCGCAGCTTCGAACTGATGCTCGTCGCCCGTATCCTGAAGGCCCGCAGCCACGCCAGCTCGCTCGCCGAATGTGATGACCGCTTCCGCGCCATCGCCAAGCTCTTCGTCTCTGGGACAGCTATCCTGCTCGATGCCGTCGAGGAAAGCGGCGATGCCAGAGCCACGGATTTCGACACTGCGGACGACATCGTCGCCTACGTTCGCAGCCGTGGCCTCATCGCGCCCGACGCACCGGCCATGCGGATCGCTTCGGATCTGACGATCGACGACAATTTCCTCGTCGCGAAGCGCATCGCCCTCGGGCCGCTTCTCGATATGGCGGCGGCATTTCTCGATGCGCTCGACGTTCAGTACGATCTTTTTGGCGGCGACGCGCCGGTTACGTCGAATGCGCGTACGGCCGACGCCGACGAGAGCGAGCGGGCGCGGCTGAACTGACGCGACTGGCCTGACACGACTGGCCGCGCCTCACACGCCCAAAGCCGCTTTGAGCGTGTCGACTGCCTCGGTCAGGCGGTCTCGATCGGAACAGCGCAGCACCAAATCCGACGCCGGCCGACCGTCGCGCAGCAGCGGGTAGCTTCCCATCTGCACATCCCGGTAGCGGCTCTGGTGGGCGGAGAATATGTCGGCGATTTCGCTCTCCGGACGATTGACCGGGATCGTGACGGACAAGAGCCTGGCGCCGGTCTCCAGGGTTGGCGTCAGGGATTGGAGCATCTCTCGCATGATGCTCGGCACGCCGGCCATCACGAAGACATTCCCAAGGCGAAAGCCGGGCGCGGCCGACACAGGATTTTCGATCAAGTCAGCCCCTGAGGGTATCCGCGCCATGCGAAGACGCGCCGGCGTCAATTCGAGGCCCTTTGCGACGTAATAATCGCTCAGAATTTTCTCAGCTCGCGCGTCGATAGCGATCGGCACTCCGAAGGCCTTCGCAAGACTGTCCGCCGTGATGTCGTCGTGGGTCGGGCCGATGCCGCCGGTTGTGAAGAGATAGTCGTAGCGGCGGCGCAGGGCATCGACGGCGGCGACGATATCGGCCTCATCGTCCGGAACAACGCGGACCTCACGCAGCCTAATGCCGACATTCGTCAAGTGATCAGCGAGGGCGCCGATATTCTGATCTTTGGTTCGCCCGGAAAGGATTTCATCGCCAATGACGAGCAGAGCCGCTGTCACGATCCGTTCTTCTGCCAAGGTGCCACTCGCCGATATGTGCATTGCTTCCTCGTCTTAGCATTCCCTTAGCATTCCCGGGCGCCGCACGAAAACACTTGCCCGCCGGTCCCGCTCGCCGATAAGGGCTAGCGATGAAATTCGCACATCCCCTCGTTCCCGGCATACTCATTCAACGCTACAAGCGGTTCCTCGCCGACGTTACGACATCGGGCGGCGTCACGGTGACGGCCAGCTGCCCGAATACGGGCTCGATGCTTGGGCTCGCGACGCCCGGGTCGCGTGTTTGGCTCTCCGAAAGCGACAGCCCAACGCGCAAATATCGCCATACGTGGGAATTGATCGAAGCCGATCTCGGCCAGGGGTCCCATATCGTCGGCATCAATTCCGGGCGTCCGAACGGGCTCGTGACTGAAGCCATTCAGGCGGGGCTGATTGCGGAGCTTTCCGGCTATTCGACGCTGCGCCGTGAGGTGAAATACGGGCTCAACAGCCGGATCGACATCCTCCTTTCGGGCGGGCCCGATAAGCGCGATTGCTATGTCGAAGTGAAAAACGTGCATCTGATGCGGAGTTCAGGGCTCGCAGAATTCCCAGATAGCAAAACCGAGCGGGGCGCCAAGCATCTGCGCGAGCTTTCGAGCATGGTCGAGCAGGGACATCGCGCGGTCATGGTGTTTCTTGTGCAGCGCAGCGACGCCCAGAAATTCTCGGTCGCCGCCGATATCGACGCCGCATATGCCGCGGCATTTCAGACCGCGGCAGCTTCCGGCGTCGAAATGCTCTGCTATACGTGCCGCCTCAGCCCTATGGAAATCGAGGTTGAGAAGCGGATCGAGATTGCCGATCTTTCATAAGAAAAAGCCGAACAACGGCCGAAACGAAAAAGAGAGAGACAACGTACTCTCCGAAAGACGACGGCGTTAGGGCGCCGAAAAAGGAAACGGAACCCAAGGTGACGAGCCATGTATTCACGGCGCGATTTTTCACAATTGGGCATCGCTCTGGGCGGAGCCTTGGCGATGCTGAAGTCGGCTTCGGGGTATGCTGAAGCGGCGTCCGAGACATTCGAGATTACGAAGTCCGATGACGAGTGGAAGAAAGAGCTGACGCCGGAACAGTTCAACGTCCTTCGCAAGCAGGGCACCGAGCGCGCCGGGACATCTCCCCTCGACCAAAACGATGCCGCCGGCACGTATGACTGTGCCGGTTGCGATTTGGCGCTTTTTTCTTCGGCGACCAAGTTCCATAGCGGCACGGGCTGGCCGAGCTTTTGGAAGCCGCTCGATAACGCCGTCGCCACAACGACCGACAACAGCTTTTTCATGACGCGTACGGAGGTTCATTGCCGGAGATGCGGTGGGCACCTCGGGCACGTCTTCGAAGACGGCCCGAAGCCGACGGGCCTGCGCTATTGCATGAACGGCGTGGCGCTGAAGTTCATTCCGAAGTCGGTTGGTTAATCATCGCCCAAATACTGGCGAGCAACACACTTCATGGGCCGTCGCGCAATTTCGTGGCGGCCTTTTCGTTTCTGGATTGCGTGGTGGCTCGCGACAGCGCCCTCGTGGGGCATGGCCGTAGATCCCGGCCATCGCCGGGATGACCGGGCGGCGGGGAACCCGTTATGCTCGCTGGTGAGTGCTACCGACGCAGCGCGGTCCTGACCGTTTGAAATAAGACGTTAATTTTACAACATATGACGTTCACGCCTTGCGCACGGTGCGCGACGAGCCCGTCCGAGCATAAAAGGGCCTCGGATATAGGCCTTTTTCGAAATATTGGGTCTGGAGCGCGGCGGCCTCGCCAGGCGTTGCATGTCGCAGGCGAGGCTTGGCGGGTATAGATGTGGGACCTGCGGGGGCAACGGATTTCTCCGAACCGTGCGTTTCATGACCGGGTGATAGGACGAACAGTGCCGGTGTGTGTCGTAATGTGACGGCATCCGGCCGGGTTGAAAGCGGAAAAAAGCGGCGATGACGCTACTTCGGTGGGTTTCTACGGTGGTCGTCGTCGGCGCGCTCGCCGGCGGCGTTTATTATACGATGCAAGGCCGGACGCCTGATGGCAGCGCCGCCGCAAGCCGGCGTGCCGGGATGGGTGGCGGCGGTCCTGTGGCTGTGGTCGCCAAGAATGCCGATACGGCGGACGTACCGATTTATCTGGAGGGCGTCGGCTCGGTCAAAGCGCTCAACACGGCGACTGTCCGCGCGCAGGTCGACGGCAAGCTGTTGAGCGTCAACTTCATCGAAGGCGAAGACGTCAAGAAGGGCGACGTGCTGGCGAAGATCGACCCGGTGACCTACCAGGCGCAGCTCGATCAAGCCATCGCCAAGAAGGCGCTGGATGAGGCGCTGCTCGCAAACACCAAAAAGGATCTCGAGCGCTTCCAGAAGGTCGGCACGCTGGCGATTTCACAGCAGCAGATCGATACGCAGATCGCGCTCATCAAGCAGCAGGAAGCGCAGGTCAAATCCGATACGGCGTCGATCGAGAATGCGACTGCGATCCTCGGATATACGACGATCGTCGCGCCATTCGACGGCCGCACTGGCATCCGCCTTGTCGACGAAGGCAACCTCGTCCATGCGGGAGACGCCGGCGGCATCGCCGTCATTACGCAGGTGCAGCCCATTTCGGTGGTGTTCACGCTGCCGCAACAACAGTTGCCGACGTTGACCAAATCAAGCTCCGAAGGAACGCTGGCCGCGCATGCGTTGTCGACCGACAGTCAGACCGAGCTTGATACCGGCACTCTCAAGGTCATCGACAATCAGGTCGATCAGCAGACCGGCACGATCCGTCTCAAAGCCGAATTCCCGAACGACAAGCGCCAGCTTTGGCCAGGACAGTTCGTCAACGTCCGGCTTCTCGTCGATACGCTGAAAGGCGTCGTCGTCGCGCCGACGGAAGCCGTGCAGCGGGGTCCGGACGGCACATACGTTTACGTCGTTGGCACCGGCAATGTCGCCGAGATGCGGCAGGTGAAAATTTCGCGGCAGGACGACAAGTTCGCCGTCATCGCCGAAGGTTTGACGGCGGGAGAGAAAATCGTCACGAGCGGTTTCGGCAGGCTCAAAGACGGCGCGACCGTATCCGTCACCGACGGCACGGCGGCTCCTGCAGATAAGCCGGCGATGTCGAAGAAGCCCTCGGATGGAAAGAAAGCCGCCCAGGCCGACAACGCCGCGAGCGCTAGCGTGCAAGCGGCACAAGCTGCCTCTTCGGCCTCACCGGAAGCAGCTCTAGTGACCGGCTCGACCAGCGAGGGCGGCAAGCGTTCGGGCAGACACAATCAGTCTCACCGGGATAGCGGCGCATCGCCATGAGCGTTTCCCGGCCCTTTATCGAGAGGCCGATCGCGACGTTCCTGCTCGCGGTCGCGACCGTTCTCGGCGGTATGCTCGGCTACTTCGCGTTGCCGATATCGTCCCTGCCGCAAGTTGATTTTCCGACCGTCGAGGTCACGACCGAACTTCCGGGCGCGAGCCCAGAGACGATGTCGACGCTCGTCACGGCATCGCTCGAACGCCAGTTCGGGCAGATCCAGTCGCTTGCGTCGATGTCGTCGACCAGTTCGTTCGGCCTCAGCCGCATCACGCTGCAATTCAATCTCGACCGCGATATCGACGCGGCGGCTCAGGACGTGCAAGCCGCCATCAACGCGGCCGGCTCGACGCTGCCGCGCAACCTCCCCTACCCTCCGACATACTCTAAGGTGAACCCAGCCGACACGCCGATCGTCACGCTCGCGCTGACGTCGGACACCCAGTCGCTGCGATCGCTTTCGGATCTTGCGGATACGCTGCTCGCGCAGCGCCTCGCCTCGGTGTCGGGTGTCGGTCATGTTGCGATCGAGGGCGGCATCAAACCCGCTGTGCGCGTCGAAGCCGATGTCTCGCGTCTTGCGAGCTACGGCCTCAGCATGGCCGATCTCAGCACCGCTATTGCCAGCGCCAACGTCGCCGGGCCCAAGGGCTCGCTCGACGGCGAAAAGCAGTCGTACACGATCGCCGCCAACGACCAGATCGATCAGGCGAAGGCCTACGACGACGTCATCATTGCGTATCGAAACAGCGCGCCGGTCCGCATCAAGGACGTCGCGCGCGTTACAGATGGTCTCGAAAACACGCGCGTCGGCGGCTGGTACAATGGCAAGCCCGCGGTCATCGTCGACGTTCAGCGGCAGCCGGGCGCCAACGTCCTCGACACCGTGTCGCGCATCAAGCAGGAATTGCCGCGCGTCGAACGCAGCATGCCGGCCGGTGTCAATCTCGCAATCGTCAGCGATCGCACGGGTACGATCAAGGCGTCCGTCAATGACGTGCAGTTCACGCTCGTCCTCAGCGTCGGCCTCGTCATCATGGTCGTCCTTTTGTTTCTGCGCTCGTTCCGCGCCACGATCATTGCGGGCGTCGCTTTGCCGGTGTCGTTGATCGCCACGTTCGGCGTCATGTATTTCTGCGGCTTCAGCCTCGACAATCTCTCCTTGATGGCCCTGACGATCGGCACCGGCTTCGTCGTCGACGATGCGATCGTGATGATCGAGAACGTGGTGCGCCACATCGAAAAGGGCGAGAAGCCGATGAAGGCCGCCCTCGATGGCGCGCGCGAGATCGGCTTCACCGTCATCTCGCTGACGCTGTCGTTGATCGCGGTTTTCATACCTTTGCTTTTCATGACCGGCCTCGTCGGACGCATGTTCCGCGAGTTCGCCATGACGCTGACGATCGCCGTCGTCGTCTCGGCGATCGTATCGCTGACGCTGACGCCGATGATGTGCTCGAAGCTCCTGCGCAGCGGCGGCCATGACGAAAAGGAAGGCGTGATCGGCCGCTTCATGGAACGCGTAATCAGCGGCTATGGGCGCTCTCTGGAGTTCGTGTTTCGCCATCAGGCGGCGACGCTGCTCGTCGCGCTGCTGACGGTCGTCATCACGATCTGGCTCTATGTCATCATGCCGAAAGGCTTCTTGCCGGACCAGGACACCGGCGCAATCACAGCCGTGGTCGAAGGCGGCCCGCAAATCTCATTTTCCGAGATGTCGCGCTTGCAGAAGGATGTTGCCGCCATCGCCGCGGCCGATCCGGATGTTACGGGCGTCGCGTCCATCGTCGGCATCGGACAGCTCAACGCCACGCAGAACGTCGGCAGCCTCAAGATCATGCTGAAGCCGCGCGACGAGCGAAAATCGAATGTCGTGCAAGTGATCCAGCGGCTAAAGCACGCCGTCAGGCCAACACCCGGAACGATCGTTTACTTCCAGCCCGTGCAGGACGTGCAGATTTCGACGCAGGCGAGCCGCGCGCGCTATCAGTACACGCTCGCGAGCACCGACGCCGATGAGGTTTCCGAGTGGTCGAAGAAGATGGCGGCCGCTCTTCATGAATCACCGTTCCTTCGCAATGTCGCATCGGAGGAAGTCGACGGCGGACTTATTGCGCGCATCGACGTCGATCGGGTTACCGCCGGACGGCTCGGCGTCACGATGCAAGCTATCAACGATGCGCTGAGCAACGCATTCGGCCAGCGTCAGGTTTCGACGATTTACGAGCAGGCCAATCAGTATCGCGTCGTTCTGGAGGCGGCTCCCGAATATCGCAGCGATCCGTCGCGATTGAACCGGCTCTACGTTCCGTCGAGCACGACGGGGACGCAAGTCTTGCTGACCTCCGTCGCAACTATCGCATACGATACGGCGCCGCTCGCGATCAGCCATCAGGATCAGTTCCCGGCCATAACGATCAGCTTCAATCTGGCGCCCAATGCATCGCTCAGCGATGCGCTTGCTGCAATCGACACGGCAAAGAAAGAGGTCGATCTGCCGGCATCGGTGACGGGCACGTTCTATGGCGATGCAGCTGAATTCTCGAAGTCGCTCAACAACCAGCCCTGGCTGATCCTCGCCGCTATCGTCACAATCTATATCGTCCTCGGCGTTCTCTACGAAAGTCTCATTCATCCGTTCACGATTTTGACGACGCTGCCGTCAGCCGGTATCGGCGCGGCTCTGGCGCTCGAGCTCACCGGCAACGATCTCTCGTTCGTCGCGCTCATCGGCATCATTCTACTGATGGGCATCGTGAAGAAAAACGCGATCATGATGATCGACTTCGCGCTCGATGCTGAACGCGAGCGCGGACTTTCCCCGCGGGATTCGATCAAAGAGGCGGCGCTGCTCCGCTTCCGGCCGATCATGATGACGACGCTTGCCGCGCTTTTCGGCGCCCTGCCGCTGGCGCTCGAAAGCGGGACGGGTTCGGAGCTTAGAAATCCACTCGGCATCACGATCGTCGGCGGTCTGCTTTTGAGCCAGCTCCTGACGCTCTACACGACGCCGGTCATTTATCTAACGATGGAACGGCTTCGTGCGCGCCTCGGCGGCGGCCGGTCTGTCGATAAGAGCGAAGAGATCGAGCCAACTGCTGCCGGGCTGACAGCCAGACCAAATAGCCTCCCGGCGGCCGCGGAGTAGGCGATGAACGTCTCGCGCATCTTCATCGAGAGGCCCATCGGGACGGCACTCCTCGCCATCGGCCTGTTTCTCGCGGGCGCCGTTGCGTACGGGCTCCTGCCCGTCGCGAGCATGCCGGCGATCGAGTTTCCGACCGTTCGGATCATGGCGACACGTCCCGGCGCCGACCCCTCGACAATGGCGTCCAGCGTCGCCTCCCCGCTTGAACGGCGTCTTGGCGAAATCGCGGGCGTCACGGAGATGACGTCGACGAGCTCGCTCGGCTCGACGTCCATCGCGATGCAGTTCGACCTCAACCGCAACATCGACGGCGCGGGCCGCGACGTGCAGGCGGCCTTGAACGCAGCGACCGCGGATCTTCCGGGCGACCTGCCGCAAGTTCCGACATTCCGGAAAGCGAACCCTTCAGCTTCGCCAATTCTCATCCTCGCGTTGACGTCAAAGACGATGACGACGAGCGCGATCTACGATACCGCCGACACCGTCATCGGCCAGCGTATTTCGCAAGTCGATGGCGTGGCGGACGTGACGGTAAGCGGCGCCGACCAACCGGCGACGCGCATCCAGGTCGATCCGACGCTCGTTGCTGCGATGGGCGTCAGCTTCGAAGACGTGAAGAATTCCGTCTCCAACGCCAACGATCTCTCGCCGATAGGCTCGGTGGACGGCGAACGGCAAACGATCATCCTGCAGTCCAACGCGCAGATGACTGAGCCCGAAGAATACAAAAACATCGTCGTCAAGAACATGCCGAACGGCGATATCGTCAAGGTGGGCGACGTCGCGAAAGTCATCACGGCGACGCGAAACGCGCGCTCATCGGCGCGCTTCGGCCATGATCCCGCGGTGCTGCTGATCATCACGAAGACGCCCGAGGCAAATGTCATCGACACAGTCGACCGGGTGAAGGCGCTGCTTCCCCAGCTCAAAGAGTGGATACCGGCGGGCATCGACATTTCGATCCTCAGCGATCGGACGACGACGATCCGTGCGTCAGTTCACGACATGCAGTTCACGCTCGGCTTGACGATCCTGCTCGTCATGTCCGTCGTCTTCGTCTTTCTCAGACGCCCGACGCCGACGATCGCGGCCGGTATTACCGTGCCGCTGTCGCTTGCAGGTACGTGCGCCGCGATGTGGGCCGCCGGGTTTTCGATCAACAACCTTACGCTGATGGCGCTCGCCGTTGCCGTCGGCTTCGTCGTCGACGATGCGATCGTGATGATCGAGAACGTCTATCGCAATATGGAAAAGGGCATGAAGCCCTATGCGGCGGCGCTCGCGGGATCGCAGCAGATCGGCTTCACCGTCATTTCAATCTCGGTATCCCTCGTCGCGGCATTCATACCTGTCCTGTTCATGACCGGCATCGTCGGCCGGTTGCTCCACGAGTTCGCCCTGACGCTGACATTCGCCATCGCCATCTCGGCCGTCGTGTCGCTCACGGTCACGCCGATGATCTGCGCTCACTTCATCAAGGCCGGGGCCGAGGCACATAGGAACCTCGCCGACCGTATTTTCGAAGGGGCGCTCGCTCTCGTCGTGCGGAGCTATGCGTTTACGCTCAGAATTGCCCTTCGCAATCAGCTGGTCATGCTCGCGGTCTTCGTGGCGACGATCGTGCTAACGATCCATTTCTATACCGTGCTGCCGAAGGGCTACCTGCCCGAGGACGACACGGGCCTGATCATCGCCGCGACGGAAGCCAACGCCGACGTGTCGTTCGCGGAAATGAGCCGGCTCCAGAGACAAGCTCTCAGCGTGATCCTCGCCGACCCGGCGGTCGACAACGTCGGCTCATCCATCGGCGCCGGCGGCCCAAATCCGACGCAGAACCAAGGCCGCATGTTCATTAGCCTGAAACCGATCGAAGAGCGCCACAACGTTTCGACTGCGGTCGTGATCGATCGACTGCGCGCGCCTCTCGGCAAAATCGTCGGACTGGCGACAAGGCTCATGCCGTCTCGCGATATCCGGGCCGGAGCGCGCTCGGGCAAGGCCGATTATCAATATACGCTGTGGGCGATCAACGCCGAGGATCTCTATGAGTGGGTCCCGAAGGTCATCGACGCGGTTCGCGCCGTTCCTGGACTTGCGGACGTGACCTCCGATCGCGAGGCGGGCGGACTGCAGCTCAACGTCAACATCAATCGCGACGTCGCGTCACGACTGAACGTCGCGATCGTCGACATCGACAACGCGCTCTCGAACGCCTTCTCGCAAACCCAATTCTCGACGATTTACGGCGATCGCAACCAATATAAAGTCATTCTGGAAGTCGATCCGAAGCTCCAGGTTCATCCCAAGGATCTGTCGCGGATCTATGTGCCGACGATCGACCGCACGCAGCAGATCCCACTCTCGAGCGTCATTTCGACGAGCGAAGGCATCGCGCCGCTGGTCGTCAACCATCAGGGCCCGTTCCCTGCCGTAACGATCAATTACAATCTGCGGCCTGGCGTCAGCATGGATACGAGTCTTCAAGGCATCGACGCCGCTCTCCAGGCTTTGCATATGCCGGAGACAATTCACGGTGAACCCGCGGGCGACGCCAAGGCGTTCATCGAGCAGGCGCGCCAGCAGACGCTGCTGATCCTGGCGGCGCTCGTCGCGATCTATATCGTGCTCGGCGTGCTCTATGAAAGTCTCGCGCATCCGCTGACGATCATCTCGACGCTGCCTTCGGCGGGCCTCGGCGCGTTGCTCGCGTTGCAGATGGCAAGCATGGACCTCTCGGTCATTGCCCTCATCGGCGTCATTCTGCTGATCGGCATCGTGAAGAAAAACGGCATCATGCTCGTCGATTTCGCATTGCATGCGGAACGCGAGCGCGGGCTCTCGCCGCAGGCTGCGATCTACGACGCCTGTCTGCAGAGGTTCCGTCCGATCCTGATGACGACGCTGGCCGCGTTGCTCGGCGCCATTCCGCTCGCGGTTGCGGTCGGCCCGGGGTCGGAATTGCGCCGGCCCCTCGGTATCACGATCATTGGCGGCCTTGTCGTCTCGCAGGTGCTGACGCTTTACACAACGCCGGTGATCTACCTGCTGCTCGAGAAGCTCAAGGCAAGATTTGCGCGCGGCGGCGAGAAGAGTCCGCCGGCGGTCTCGACGGCCGAAAGCACCTAATCGAGAGGCCTAGTTCTCCAGCGCTTCATTCCGACTATCCGAGATGACGGAAGCACGCCGGTACAATTAGCTAAATCTTGTCATTCGGCTGCACACAGACGGATTCGCTCTCGACACTGCCGCGATTGGTAAGATAGCGTCTTTAATCTTCCTTGCCGTTCAGGACTGGCTGGATTTCTCGTCAGCTTCCTCAAGCGTCGCCTCAGAAGAGATCGAGCGGGATGAACGACCACCCCGTAGGGATGTGCGCATTCGGAACGGCGGCGCCGCCGGTGGAAACACAAAAGCGGCGAGAGGCGTCCTGTTGGCGATTGCTCAACATCCTGAACTCCTTTTTATTACCGGATTGGCGTGAAGAATCCTTCGTGTCCGCGAACGACGTCGAAGGATTGTTTGGCTGCGTCGCGCGGCGAGATTCGCTCGACTGGTTTACCATCGCCGGTCAGCTCGGATATCCGTCGGCTCGGCTCGCGGCGACCATTGCTGGGGAAATCCGCGCTCTCAGCGCAGCAATCAAAGACAGGGACCGGGACGCTTTTGCTGATGCGCGAACGGTCCTTCTCGGGCTTCCTACTCGCCGCTGTGTCTATGCCTTTCTGAAGCGGAAAAAGATTACGGACGAGCCGAAAGCCGGTTGGATTTTTATGCTGGCCAATGCCGAGAGCGAGCTGATCTCGGCCGGCATGACGACCCGCACCGTCGAGCATCGGCTCGAGGAAATCAATCGGGCGACAGACGTAGGGAATACGTTCGGGATCTACCGCTGCTGGCGCGTTTCGGATCCGGTCCGCGCCGAAAACATCGTGATCGAAACTCTTTCGAAAAGTGGATGCTTCCAGGCGCCAGCTTCCGTCGCCGGAAAGACGTTAGACGCCGCCATCGACGACAGTGGGCTCGAAATCAGGACGCTGAATGCCTTGGGTTCTTTGGAAGAGCGTCACCTCTGGGGAATTTTCCCTCGTCATTTCGTTGGCGGATACCGCAAGACGTCGAGCCGCCACTAGCTCCGCATTTCGGTCACCTTGGCACTCCTTCAGTAAAGTTGGCTATACCCGCTTTTGCCGTCTAATGCGGTGGGCCGCATAATGACTTTCTCGCCATATCGGCCACCGCATTTGCCGCGATTCACCTATAATTTCTGAATTTCGGTTTAGGAATGTGGTTACAAGGATTTTCCGCTGGCTGAGTAACGATTGCTGTGTTCAATTCCGACACCCGGAGCGCAATATCTACGACCGGAACGACGATGGTGAAACCACAGGCAGGCGTCAAAACTTCCGCACATCTTTGCGCCGAAGGCGATCCGATGCTCAGCGTCGAGACGATCATCGACGACTCTAGCCTGCACGATTTGATTGCGCAGTGGGATTCGCTCCACGAGCGCATCTCGCCTCGCCTGCCGTTTACGACGCATTTATGGGCTTCGACTTGGTGGCAACATTACAAGCGCAACAACGTAAAGGCGAAAGACTTCCCTCGCATTTTCCTATTGCGTAACGACAGCGGCGAGCTTGTCGCGGTTGCGCCGATGGTTGTGACGCAACGGCCTGGCTATGGGCCGCTGAGCGCGAAGGAACTGCAGTTTTTCGGCGCGGACTCAAACGTTACAGAATTCCGCGGTCCCCTCTGTCTGCCCGAGCACACTCCAGCGGTCGTTCGCTCGATCTCTGCATTTTTGGATAACGCGAATGGCGCCGACTGGGTGCAGTGGCGCGGGCTGCGATTGCAACAAGCGTCGACGATGTTGCCCGCGAGAATCCGTCAAACGCCTTACCTAGGCACGACGGTTCATATTCTCCATCTGTCATCGACCTGGGAGCAGTTCAGAGCGAACTTATCCAGGAATATGAAGCAGGCCATCAGAAAGTGTTACAATTCTCTGGCCAGCGAAAAAATGACGCCTCAGCTCCGCATCATAGAGAAGCCTGAGGATGTACCAGCAGCGCTTGATCGACTATTTGCTCTTCATGCGGCTCGTGCGGATGCCGCCGCTTCGATCAAACACAACAATGTCTTTGCTTCGCCGGTCAGCCGTTCCTTCATGCTTCAGTACTGCACGGAACTCGCCCAGCGCGGAGCACTGCGAATTTTTCAACTCGTGATAAACGACGAGGTCGTGGCGACCAGAATCGGCTTCAAATTCGGGGATGAATTATATCTCTATTACTCTGGTTACGATCCTCGCTGGGGCCGCTACAGCGTTATGACGACGGTCGTCGTGGAAGCGGTTAAATGGGCGATCGACAACAAGTTGCGGATCGTGAACCTCTCTACCGGAACTGATATTTCGAAAGCTCGCTGGGAGCCGGACGTCATCTCCTATATTGGCGGATTTTCGGTCCGCAAAGGCTACAGGAGCCGAGCTCTGTTCGATATGGTTTCCCGCTACCGGGAGCGATCGCTCCGAGCGATAATTACTGCGACTCTCGTCGCTCCCCAGCTTCAGGATAAACTGGGGTTACTTGTCGTATAATCGCTGAAGCGCCGCGCGTGCAGGAAAGCATGCCTGCGGACGATCAACTATCGAGCGCGTGCTCCGCGCCGGCGCTGCATCGAGTCTTTGCGGAAACTGGCGCGGTTCTGTTCTGGCGCAGCAGATGCCGCATCACGTTCGCGGTTTGCGAGCGAAGCGGCCAAGCTTCGCAAAGTGGGGAACTGAAACAGGCGCACAAGCGACACTTTCGTTCCCATCCGCGTGCGGATCTTCTCCACGATACTTACCATCGTTAAGGAACTTGCGCCAAGGTCGAAGAAGTTGTCATCGAGCCCGACCTCGGCCAACGCCAGTGCGTCCTGGAAGATGCTCGCAAGCTCGCGTTCCACGTCCGTCGCCGGCGCGACAAAGGCCGTCGCAGTCTCGTGGCGCGCGCGATCGGGCGCCGGCAGAGCCTGCCGATCGAGTTTGCCGTTGGGAGTTAAAGGCAACGCATCGAGCAAGACAAACGCCGACGGCAGCATGTATTCCGGCAGCGCCTTGCGTAGATGCTGACGCAAAGCCGGCATGAGCGAATCTTCCGATGCGGCCCGGAGCACAGGGCGATTGGCATACTGAGACCAATCCGGCGAAGCGCTATCATCGGGGTTTGCAACACCAATGGCTCCTGCATCAGTCGCGCGTGCTACTCCCGCCGCGCGCGGACGATAAACAGCATCGAAGAATTCTCGTCCGGCGGCTGACCACTCGATGGCCACATCGCCCTTTTCTGCGAGCGATCTCACGTCTTCGGGGTCGATCCCGACGGAGTGCTGAAGGCCATTGGTGGAGTCACCAGCCAGAGAGCCTAGTTTCTGCGAAGGTGATAGCGCGTTGAGCGCGTCAAGTGCCGTCACCGCCGATGCCACGCGGGCATTCGTGATCCCGGTCACGCGGATGGGCGATTGGGCGGATCGCAAGATGTCGCCCAACGCCTCGATCGTGCATGGTTCCGGCGCCTGAACCGTCGTCGTCGCGAGGGGCGAAAGCGATATTCCACCTTGCTTACGGATGACGACGTCGTACCGGAAGCGCGTCATCTCGGTCTGCGCGCTCCCGGTCTTGAGTTCCACTTCGACACTTTCGACCGAGGGAATGAATCTCGGTAGTGTCCGAAACAGCTCCGGGTCCAGCACCAATTCCGCTTCGTCATCGTACCGCTTGCGCAGACGCGTCCGAAGCTCGTCCGCCTGCGTCTCCGGCGAGGCTTTGAGCAATTCGATTTCCGCCAGCATGACCTCAAGTAGGGCACGGCTACGCACATCGCCCACGAAGATCGCCCCGCCCGGCGCCAGCTTTTCGATGCACTGCTCGAGAACATCGACGAAGTAATCCACGTTCGGAAAGTACTGCGCCACGGAATTTATGACGATCGTGTCGAACGGTCCGGCGTCCATGGAAGCGAGTGTGTTTGCCGCCCGCTGCTCGAGAACGACGTTGCCTAGACCCTTCTGATCAGCCTCGTTTCTCACGCGGGCAAGTGCAGCCGCGGAGAGGTCTATGCCGTGGTAGCGATCGCAGTTCGGAGCAACGCGCAAAAGGATCATGCCCGTTCCGCAGCCGATCTCGAGGATGCGCTGTGGCCGGAGATCCTGAACCCGCTCAACCGTCCGCTCGATCCAATCCTGCATCTCGGCGTCGGGGATTTGTTCGCCGGTGTAACTGCTCCGCCAACCAACTGTTTCAGAGACCGCGTCACCGTTGCCGCGATACGTCTCGTCCCAGATCGTTTCCCAATGCGCCGTGCTCGGAGCGGCAGATGCGCCGCTGCCATTGGCTACAGGCACGACATAGGCAACGAGGCGCTGTTCGCCGCTGCTTTCGTCGGACCGCGAGACGACTGCGCTTTGCTTCACCGATGGATGCCGGCTCAGCACCGACTCGATCTCGCCAGGCTCAATTCTATGACCACGAATCTTGACCTGCTGATCGAGCCGGCCAAGGTACTCAATCGTACCGTTGGGGAGCCAGCGCCCGAGATCGCCCGTGCGGTAGAGATGCTCATCGCTGCGGCCGAACGGATCGGGGACGAACCGCTCTTCGGTCAGCTCTGGCCGTCCCAGATAGCCGCGCGCAACGCCTGCGCCGCCGATGACAATTTCACCGGGCACGCCGATGGGCAGTGGACGCAGGGATTGATCGACCACGTAGACACGGGTGTTCGCGATCGGCCCGCCAATGGTGATCGGATCGCCGGCGCCGCCGACCTTGGCCGTCGTCGACCAGATGCAGGTTTCGGTCGGGCCGTACATATTGTGGATCGGTCCCTGGTATCTGGAACGCAATCGATCGATCAGCACAGGCGGGAGCGCCTCGCCGCCCAGCAGCAGCATGCGCAAATGTCCAAGCGCATCGAGTGAGACATCGTCGGACGCCAGGATGCTCGCAAGAGATGGCGTGGCCTGCAGGTGCGTCACGCCGTGGCGGGCGATTTGAGAGGGGATATCCTCGCTCAGTTCATCGGCGTTCGGATTGGCCATCCGGCGCAATTCATCGAGATGCGGAAGGTTAGCCAACACGTCTTCAGTCGAGATACCGAAATCGATCAAGCAGGCGATTTCGTCGACGCCATACGCCTTCAGTTTCTCGATCTTGGCGACGCAAGATGCCGGCGTTCCAAATAAGCCTGCAGTTTCGAAGTAGCGCGCGAATGCGTGCTCCATGATGGCATCAAGTTCTTCCGGCTGCAGATCCGACAAGGCCATACGAGGGTCGGAACCGTCGCGGTCATCGCGCTTGGCAAAGGGGGTCAACTCCCACCGCATTTTCGCGACCAGGTCGGTGGACGTCTTGAGGTATTCGATGAAAGGGCCGCGAACCTTGCGTCGCACTTCTTCTTCATCTGCACCGACGAAGGTGTGCAGCATCAGCGACACCGATCCCCGCCCCTCATGGCCCGCTTCACCCCAGGCCTTGCGATAAACGGCAACGTTCTCCACGAACTGCTCGGGCTTCATCACTAGGAGGTTCGTCAGCACGTTGGCGCCCATTCGCCCCGCGAGCGCAAACGTATCGGGGTGCGAACTGGCGGTGACCCATAATTTGGGTTCTTTCTGCACCGGCGGCGGGAACGTCTTCACCTGAACCGTCTGCCCGTCGCCATCGATCGTCTCGACGGCCTCGCCGCGCCACAGCGCTTTGACCGTTTCGATACCGCGGGCGAAAAGCTCGCGCCGGTTTTTGTAGTTTTGGGGCTGCAAAGCGAAATCGCGTACGTGCCAGCCGGAGGCGAAGCTCAGACCGACGCGGCCGTTGGACAGATTGTCCACGATCGACCACTCTTCGGCGATACGAAATGGACTGTGCAAGGGGAGCACTACGCTACCGGCGCGGATGCCGATGCGGCGGGTGACGGCCGCGACCGCCGCACCCGTCACCGCGGGGTTTGGGTACAAACCGCCAAACGGATGGAAGTGACGTTCCGGTGTCCAGATAGCGGAAAAGCCATGCTCGTCAGCAAATTTTGCGCCTTCAAGCAACAGACGGTATCTGCCRCTGGCTTTGCCCGCAGCGTCATCGGAGTCGGCTGCAAAATAGAATAAGCTGAAATCGATGGGTGTGGCGCTTACCCGTTGCTGGGCTGCGCGTGCCTCGCGCTCAGCTTCTTTCTGGATCACCACCTTAAATCCGCGCGCCAACGTCCAAAACAGCTCAAGCACCGAGATGTCGAACGAGATGCTGGTTGTCGCGAGCCACACGCCGGGTGCCGTTCCGAGGGCCTGATCCATCCCGGTGAAGAAGCTCGTCACGTTGCGGTGTTCCAGCATCACGCCTTTGGGGCGTCCTGTGGAGCCGGACGTGAAGATCACATACGCCAGGTTGTTGCCGGTGACCTCGACCCGCGGCCGCTCGTCATTTCCACTCTGACCGATTGGGTCGGCGCAGATGACATTCAATCCCGCGGGCAATTTGGTGCGCAGGTCCGATGTCGTAACGACGATCCGTGCGCGCGTATCTTCGAGAATGATCGCGAGGCGGTCGCTCGGGTAAGACGGGTCCATCGGCACATAGGCCGCGCCGGCTTTCAAAATGCCGAGTAGGCCGACCACCATCTCAATGGAACGCTCGATGAATATTCCGACCATCTGATCGGGCGCCACGCCTTGCCCGAGAATCTCGTGGGCCAGCTGATTGGCGCGTTTGTCCAACTCGCGGTAGGTGATCGACCTGTCGCCATCAACGAGCGCTGCTGCGTCCGGCGTACGATCGGCCTGCGCCTCAAAGGCTTCGTGAATGCAGCCCGGGCCGGGCAACGGCTTGTCCGTCGCGTTCCAGGTCTCAAACACCAACTGGGCATCTTGCGATGGGAGACGCGGGAGACTGGTAATCTTCGCATCTGGATTGTCGGCGATCGCATCCAGCAGCACCTGCAGCATGTCGCCGATCCTGCCGGCCGCCGACCCTGAAAAGCAACCTGCATCGTAAGACAGCTTGAACGTTATCTGAGGCCCGTCGTAGGCCATCACGTTGAATGCAAAGTTCGTCTGGTCGTGGAGCTTGAAACGCCGGTGTTGCCACTTAGGTCCAAACGACTTGAAGCGCGCGTCGTTGGTCTCTGCGTTGAAGACGACGATCGTGTCGAAGAGCGTCTGCGAGCGTGGCACCTCGCTGTGGCGAAGCACATCCGGCAAGGGGGAATGCTCGAAGGCGCGCGTCTCCACCTGGTTGCGCCGCAATTGCTGGCAGAATTCGAGCGCACTCAGATCACCGTCAAGCTTGACCCGCACGGGCAACGTATTGATGAAAAGTCCGACGATCCGATCGGCGTCCTCGATCGATGACCGGCGGCACGTCCGCGTTACGCCAAAAGCCACATCGTCACGGCCGGAAAACGCTGAAAGCACGAGCGCCCAGGCCGCCTCTATGACGGTCGACGTTCGCAGCCCAGCCTTATCGCAGAATGCATGGAGCTTCGTCGTTTGCGCCGGAGACAGCGCAAATTCGATCGTGGCGTGAGGCCCGGATGTGCGCGTCGCGCCACTCGACAGGCGCAGCGCCTCCAAGTTGGTCGGCGTCTGAAAGCCCGCGAGGGCAGTCCGCCAAAAGGTCTCGGCAGCATCGGCGCTCGACGCAAGATGCTCGCCGAGCCAGGTTATAAAATCGCGATACGGCGGTCGATATGGAAAGGACGGTTGGTCACCCCGAGCAAGGGCGGCGTACGTATCAAACACGTCCTGGACAACGAACGCGAAACAGGAGTCGAGGATCGCATGGGAGTAGGTGAAAACAAGCTGGTGCCGGTCTGCGCCAAGGTGAATCAGAGTTACACGCCAGAGCGGCGCGACGTCCAACGGCAGAGCCGTCAATCGATCTTCCGTCAGGAAGGCATTGAGCGCCGCCACCTGATCGTCAGCCGACAATGCCGATAAATCCCGCACTCCGAACGGGACTTTAACCTCGCTTAAAACTTCCTGACTCGGGTTTCGCAAATCCTTCCAGCTGAAGCGGGTGCGAAGGATCGGATGCTGCGCGGCGACAATGGCCCAGGCGCGCACGAGAAGGTTGACGTCGATCGGCTCGTTGAGCTCGACCTCGAGTTGCTCCACGTCGACGCCGGGAGCTTGCGCCTCGAGATGGTGGAAGAGCATTCCCTGCTGGAGGGGGGAAAGAGGATACAAATCTTCAACCATGGTTCCGGCTTCCGATATCACGCGCGCAAGTTCGAATTGTTGAATGGGCACCTCGTCCTCCCCCTCAAAACCCGGGAGGACATCATACGGAAAATTTGTATCGAGACTTTACCGTTTAGGGTGTAGAACCCGCAGGTTGCCGCGCACACTTACAATGCAATCCATCCTTTACATTAATTTTAAGTCTACCCTGCGCTAATAATTGCCAGGATTGATTAAAGACTGAAACAGGTTCAGTTTGGCGCCCTTCTCGCGCCTCTTCGTCCAATACACCGATTGGGGATTTGCTATCGGGAAACGATTTTGGGGTAAACGGAGGCTGCATGACACAGGGGGATCGGACTGATAGCGAAGATAGTGCGATTGCCGTCATTGGCCTCTCGGGCAGGTTCCCCGGCGCCTCCAATGTCGCCGCGTTCTGGAAAAACCTCCGGGAAGGCCGCGAGACCATTCGCGTATTCACCGAAGAGGAATTGCTCGCCTCAGGCGCTTCGCTCGAAATCGTTCGGGATCCGGCATACGTCAAAGCTTGCGGCTATCTGGACGGAATAGATCAATTCGACGCCGCATTCTTCGGATTGTCGCCGCGCGACGCCGCGGTCTTTGACCCGCAGCACCGTTTCTTTCTGGAATGCTCTTGGGAAGCTTTCGAGGACGCGGGATACGTCGGCGAAAAAATCGACGGACGGGTCGGGGTCTTTGCCGCCTCCGGCGCCAGCGAATACTTCACTTATAATCTCGTCACCAACCAAGAGGTGCTGGAAACAATCGGCGCATGGCTTTTGCGCCATACCGGCAACGACTCCAATTTCCTTGCCACACGTGTTTCATACGAGCTGAACCTCAACGGCCCGAGCATGAACGTGCAGACGGCCTGTTCGTCGTCGCTCGTTGCAGTGCACGTCGCATGTCAGAGCCTGCTCAACGGCGAATGCGATGTCGCGCTGGCCGGCGCTTCAACGATCTATCCGGAGCAAACCGGCTATCTCTATCGGCCGGGAGAGATCCTCTCGCCCGACGGCCATTGCCGCCCCTTCGACGCCGATGCCAGCGGAACCGTCATGGCTTCGGCTGCGGGTTGCGTCGTGCTGAAGCGGCTTTCGGACGCCGTCCGCGACGGCGATTGCATTCGTGCGGTGATACGAGCTTCTGCCGTCAACAACGACGGTTCCGACAAGGTGGGTTATCTTGCGCCAAGCGTCAGCGGGCAGGCGCGGGTCATCTCCGAAGCGCTCGATCTGGCCGGCATCGACCCGGGCGATGTATCGTACATTGAGGCCCACGGAACCGGTACGCTGATAGGCGATCCGATCGAGGTCGCGGCGCTTGTCGAGGCGTTTGGTCCGGAAGTGCCGAAGCAGTCGTGTGCCATCGGCTCGCTCAAATCCAATATCGGGCACGCGGGAGAGGCCTCCGGTATTTGCGGCCTCATCAAAGTGATCTGCGCACTCGAGCACCGCGAACTTCCGGCAAGTCTTCACTACCAAAAGCCAAACCCGCAAGCCGATCTGTCGAACACGCCGTTCTTCGTCAATGCCGGCCTTCAGCCATGGAATGTTCGGTCGGGCAAGCGGCGGATCGCCGGAATCACAAGCTTGGGCGCTGGAGGTACCAACGCTCACCTCGTGCTCGAAGAGGCACCGCCGCGAAGGACGACCGTTGGCCGCGAAAACGAACCGCAGTTGCTGGTGCTCTCGGCACGCAGCAACAAGGCGCTCGATGCGGCTTCGAAGAACCTCGCCGATCACCTGCGCGCAGATCACCATCAGCGGCTGGACGACGTCGCCTTCACGCTGATGAATGGACGCGAGACCTTCGAGTATCGCCGGGCGATCGTCGCGAACAGCGCGGCTTCAGCTGCTGCATTGCTCGATGAGAACGATGTGCGCCGTGTGTTCACGGGCAAGGCCGCGCGCGAGCCTCTTTCCACGGCATTTCTTTTCCCCGGCGGCGGGGCGCAGTATTGCGGGATGGGGGCAGAGCTTTACGAAAAGTACCCTGAATATCGCAAGGCGATCGACGAATGCCTTGCGGTCGTCCAGCCGGAACTCGATGTCGATCTGCGCTCGCTGATTTTCGCGCCGCCGAGCTCGGCCGAGATCTCGAACCTGCGGCTTGCCGCACCATCGCTGGCGTTGCCGGCTCTCTTCGCAACAGAATACGCATTGGTCAAACTGCTGGCATCATGGGGTGTTACGCCTTCTTCCCTGATCGGCCATAGCGCCGGCGAGTATGCGGCTGCCTGCGTCGCCGGCGTTCTTTCAATGCGGGATGCGATTTCGCTCGTCGCGATGCGCGGCAGACTGTTCGAAAAGCTGCCCCGCGGTGCGATGCTGTCCATCCCGCTTCCCGAGGCGGAAGCGCGTGCATTCCTCTGCGATGAACTCTCGATCGCCGCGATCAACGGTCCGGCGCTGTGCGTCGCATCGGGTCCCATCCGCGCGATCGCGAACCTCGAGCAGAAGCTATCCGAAGCTCAGGTCGAGTACACGCGCGTCCATATCGATGTGGCGGCGCATTCGGCGATGCTTGCGCCAATCCTGCCGGAGTTCGAACGCTACTGCCGGAAGATTGCTTTCCAGAAGCCGCGGATCCCATTCGTTTCCAACTTGACGGGAACGTGGATCACCGACGCCGAAGCAACCGACCCTACTTACTGGGTTCGCCATCTGCGGAATACAGTGCGCTTCGACGAAGGCGCGGCAACGTTGTTGCAAACCCGTGGCGCCGCGCTGCTCGAGGTGGGTCCCGGACGTACGCTTTCGAGCCTCTGCCGGCATCAGCCGGTAAAGGCCGCAGTCGTCGCCAATACGTTGCGCCATCCTCAGGAGAGCGTGTCCGACGTCGGGTTCCTGCTCGAAGCGGTCGGTAAGGTCTGGGCCGCTGGCGGCGACATCGATCTCAGCCGGTTGGAGCGCGGTTCCCGATGCCGGGTGCCGCTCCCGACGTATCCCTTCGAACGTCAGCGGTATTGGATCGAGAAAGGCTTGGCCCCTTCCGCTCAGCCCGTGCTGAACCGCAGGAGCGATCTGACAACGTGGTTCTCTGCGCCATCCTTCCATCGTTCTGTTCAGCCCAATCCGCTGTCTGCGGAAGAACTCGGGAAGCCATGGCTGATATTTACAGACGGCTCATCGTTGGCCCAGGCACTCGTGACACGTCTTCGCCGGTCCGGCGCGACGGTGGCGACCGTGGAGCCGGCACCCCGCTTCGCCGTGCGTGGCGGGCTGACTTTCGGTATCGATCCGTCGAATGCTGAAGACTACGCAATACTGAAGGCAGAGTTGCGCCAGGAAAATGCGAGCCCTGCACATGTCGTGCACCTGTGGGCTTTGGCGCAGCGTCCATGGCGGCTCTTCCGTTCCGCACCCGACGCCGATCTTGCCGCGTGGGATCGCGACGTCGTTCGCTACTACGACAGCCTGTTTCATTTATCGCAAGCGTTTGCGTTGGGCGGGGACAGTTTCCGGCTGACTGCAATCGGTACCGCGATAGAAGCGCTCGAAGGCGAGCGCGAGGTGCATCCCGAAAAGGCGACTTTGGCTGGCGTCTGCCGAGTCTTGCCGCGCGAAACGCCCGAGGCCTCATGTTCCGTTGTGGATGTGGTGATCCCTCCGACCGGCTCGGACGCCGAGGCCCAACTGGCGGATCGCCTTCTCACCGAGGTTCAAGGCGACAATCGCAGCCCCCTCGTCGTCCTTCGCAAGAACGGACGTTGGGTGCGACGTTTCGAACAACTGCCGCTCGAACCGGCGCCGGCGCAGCGTGCCTGGCTGCGAGAACGCGGCGTCTATCTCGTCACGGGCGGACTTGGCGGCATCGGCTTAGAAGTCATGGAGCATCTGGCGCGGCATGGGAAAGCCCGCCTTGTAAGCGTCGGCCGCTCTGAACTTCCTGAAGAAGCGACATGGGATTCCTGGCTGAACGACCACGGCGAGGATGACGATACCTCGCGCAAAATCAGGGGCGTCAGGAGCCTCCGTGCCATGGGCGCGGAGGTGATGCTGGCCGCAGCCGATGTCACGGATCGCAAGGCCATGGCTGGCGTAATTTCGGAGGCGCGACAGCGCTTCGGCCGGATCAACGGCGTCTTCCATAGTGCCGGCCTGTTGCAGGATCAGCTGATCGCGCTCAGGCCGCCGATCGCCCGCTCGGCGGTGCTCGATGTCAAGGCCAAGGGCGCCTTGGTATTGCAATCGCTCTTCGGTGAGAGCGAACTCGATTTCCTGGTGCTGTTCTCATCGGTCAGCTCGGTCCTCGGTCTTCCCGGACAGGTGGACTACACGGCCGCGAACGCTTTCCTCGATGCACTCGCAAAGGCCCGCGCGGCACGCGGTTGCCGCACGCGCACCATCAGCATCGACTGGAACGCATGGAAAGTCGGCATGCTTGCGACACTGGTTCGCGAGCCGCAACAGCATGGCGCTCGAGCTGACGCCCGTTCGGGTCCGCCGCTCGGCGATTGTCTGAGCGACGACGCTGAACAGTCACGTTTCCGCTCGGTGCTGAGCCGCAAGACGCACTGGCTGCTCGGAGATCATGTGGTCAAGGGCGGCCAAGCGGTGATGCCGGGCACGGGATACCTGGAGCTTGCACGCGCTGCGTTGGCCCATCGGCCCGAAGACAGACCTATCGAGATCCGCGATCTCACTTTCCTGCAGCCGTTCACTGTCGGCGCCGATGAGACGCGCACGTTGAACGTCACTCTCAGCCGCAATGACGATCATACCTTCACGGCGTTTGGCGATTCCAAGGAGCAACCTTTCGCGACGGCTCACGTCGCGTATGTCGACGCGCCGGCAGCGCCCCAGGAATCGGTGCCGGCCATCCGGGAGCGTTGTTCCCGTACCGTCGAGGCTCCGAACGGTCGACTTGTCCAGCACTTCATGGATTTTGGTCCACGTTGGGCCAACATCGAGTCGATCCAATTCGGAGAGAACGAGGCGCTGATCCACATCGCCTTGCCGGACGCCTACAATTCCGATCTTGCAGAGTGTGCGCTGCACCCCGGTATGCTCGACATGGCAACGGGCGCAGCACAGATGCTTATCGCGGGCTTCAACGCCCTCGAGGAATTCTACGTCCCGTTTTCATATGGCCGCGTTCTGATGCGGCAGGGCCTTACCTCGAAACTTTATAGCCACGTGAGATTGCGCTCGGCGGACGGCAAAAGCGCGATTTTCGATGCCACGCTGCTCGACGAGCACGGCAACGTGCTCGTCTCAGTCGAGCGCTACATCATGCGCCGCGCACAATCGTTCGCTACTACGGGCGTCGCGGTCTCAGGCACCGCCGCTTCGACTAAGCCACGGGCTGCGGAGAGCGCCGCGGAAGGTTACCTGCGCGAGGGCATGACGCCTTCAGAGGGACTGGAAGCGCTCGACCGCATTCTCGCTAATGACATTTCTCCCCAGGTTATCGCCTCCACGCTCGACGTCGAACTTTGGCTTTCCCGGTTGGATACCGGCGCTCATCGCGTGTCTGGCGGGCAGACGAGCCCAGCCCAACCTGCTACGGACGCTGCGCGCAGCGACGCCGATATCGTCGCGCCCCGCGACACGGTCGAGCGGGAGCTGGCGGCAATGTGGAAGGAGATGCTCGGCGTACCGCATATTTCGATCACGGACGACTTCTTCGAACTCGGGGGTCAATCGCTGATCGCGGTCCGTCTCCTCAATCGGATTTGCAAGCACTACGCGGTCGAGTTGCCGCTTTCCGTTCTGTTTCAGGCTCCGACGATTGCCGCGACGGCCGAACTGCTGCGCGGTCCTTTCAAGCCGGACGAAGCAGAAGCTTCATCGCAGCCCGCAGCAGACGAAGCGCCGACGGTTCCGGATTCTGCTACAGGGGTCAATCCGCCTGAAACAGCCAACGCGGTTGGCGTGAGAACGCAACCCGCGCCGAAGCGCTTTCAATATCTGGTCAGCATCGCCAAAGGGGGAAATCGCCCCGGGCTGTTCTGCGTTCATGGCGCCGGCGGCAACGTGCTCAACTTCCGCGATATTTCCCGCGGACTGCATAAAGAACAACCATTCTTCGGTCTTCAGGCACGCGGCATTGATGGTACCAACCGGCCGCACGAGTCCATAGAGGAGATGGCTCGGGCCTATCTCGAAGAGATCCGCTCACAGCAGCCGCAGGGTCCCTATCTGCTGGCTGGCTATTCCGGCGGGGGCGTGGTCGCGTTCGAAATGGCGCGCCAGTTGACCGAACTCGGGGAGGACGTACCTCTCGTCGTCTTCTTCGATACCTACCACCCGCAGATGCCCCTCCAAATCCTAGACTTCGCGCGCAGGGTTTCACGCCTGCGTAATGAAGGCCTCGACTACCTCAGCCACATCGTATCAGTCCGACTTCATTGGCTCCGCGAAGCACACGAGCGGTGGCAGATCTCACGTTGTCTCAGGCAAAATAAGGCTGTTCCTTTGCACCTGCGCAACCGTCATCTGACGGACAATTTTGGGAGCGCCGCTTCAAGCTACCGCCCCGAGCCGTGGTCTGGCCGAGCGGTGCTCTTTCGGGCAGCCAACGCGAGCTACGTCTTCAGAAGTGGAGAACTCAGCTATGGTTGGGACAAGGTGATAACCGGCGGCGTTGAAACCGTAGTGATCCCCGGCAATCACGATACCCTTATGCTCGGAGCCAATTCGCAAGTGCTGATGGTGCATCTCAACAGGGCTCTCGAACGGGCGTGTGATCAGCCTGGTGATCAACCCAGTCCGGCTGCGGTTTTCGGTTTCGGCAGCAAAGCCGAGCTTTCCGATGTGCGCGCGATTTAAGCGGGCGGCATCGCTGCCGCCGCGCACGAGCGCTGTCGCCGCGTGATCCTAGGGTGACGCGAAGGGGTTCTCGGGATCCTGTCCGCCCGCGTAGTCGCGCCGGCACGAATTGGTGACAAGCTGACGCTTCAGTGCGCTCAGCACTGGCATCCCCGAGCCATGCAGAAATTCAGCGTAGGCCGGGCAGACTTTCTCCTGCATCAGTGCACGGCAGTCGGACATATCCCGCCGCGCGGCGGCATTAGCGCGATCGCCGTACGCGACCGCATGCTGCCACGCGAGCGTTTGCATGTACCGGCCTGTCTCCGGGGAGATTGACGCGGGAACCGCGGCTCCCTCGGGGCTCCGCCCAAAGAGAACCGCATAGTGGACCAGCGCGATATAGTAACGTCCGACGTCGCTCAAGTGCACGGTATCGGAGAAAAGCAGGCGCACTCGCGCAGCCGGGGAAGTTGCCGCAATGCCCGGCACCTTGCCTTCCCAGAGGGCCGCCGCCAATTCCGCCAACGCTCCTGCTCCCGGCAACACGCGAACGCGCGGAACATCGCCGCGCGCCGGCAAGTCAAGATTCGCACGGCTCGCGATGCACTCCCACATCAACGAAACTGTCCGCTCGTAATTGATCCAGGGCCAAGGCGCGTCAGGGTCCACGTTGAGCCACGTGTGATAGAGCATAACCTCGCCATCGGGATTGCCGGCCAATAGCTGCTTTGCCATCTCCGTCAGATAGAACGCCGTACGCTCTTTGCGCGCGATGGCCGGGAGATCGTGACGTTCGGTGACAACCAGCACGTCGTACCTGTCGCCGGGCGACAAGCGTCGGGGCGACCGCAGCTCCTCGGCGACGTTCAAGCCGGCACCCTCCCGATTGTGGCCGGCGCTATATCCCGTCCACTCGGAGGCGGACGCCACCTCCCCTTTCGTTCGTTGGCGCAAAAGTGAGTAACCGAGAACCTGCACCTCGAAATCCAACCGGTTTCCGAGAGACCGCGCGATCAGTTCGATGGCCTCCGGAACACCTTCGCTGAGGCTGTGGCCGGAATAGAAGGCGCGAACGTGATCCTTCGGCTCCCATGCCCGCGTGCCGGAAGCTTGACGCGCTTCTTCGCTCATGGCCGAGCCTCCGTTGCCAGTGAAGATTATCAGGGCCGCTAGAACGACCAGCCAGCCGGTACGCGCCTGGCTCACGACGCAGGTTCCGACGTCATGACCACCGCACACGCGATATAACCGTCTTTGAGGGCGAACCGCCCAACCAATCTATCGTGCATCTGGAATCCTGGCACGGCCCTCTGATATGTCGCCCCAAATGTACCGGCTCGAGCGTCGACGTCGACTGCGAAATCGGCGAACTCGAGCATCGTCCCGCTGAGCGGATACTGGCACTTGAAGGCCGCCTCCTTCATGCAGAAGATGAGGTGAGCTGCGACGCCCGGCGTCACACCGTAAGTGACAGCCAGCGTCGCCCGCTCCTCGGCCGTGCAAACCGAATCCCATAGATCGAACGCGAGTTCGTCTGCCGGCTCGAGATCGATGCCGATCGCGGCGAAACCCTGGTCGCGCCGCGCCACGGCCGCAACTGCCCACCCGTCCGTATGCGTAATGCTGCCGACGAGATCGACCGGCCAGTCCGGCATTCGATCCTGCCCGCGGGGCAAGGCCGTATCCGCGTGGCCGAGGGCCGCCATGGCTTTGCGCGCGCAATCCCGACCAATTGCAAATTCCAAACGGCGGCGTGGGAGGGCACGGGTGACGACGAGCGCTTCGCCGGGCAGAAGGTCGGGAGGTTCACCCGTGATTGGCGCTTCGGCGATCGCAATTCTGGGATCGAGCAACTCTGCGAAGTATCTCACGGCATTAGTCCACACGACGCCCGGAGCGAGCCTTAAGTTCTTGGCGCCGTGCCGCTGCGAGGCTGGCCACGGATGCGAGCTCGGCCGCAACGCTAGTTATGTCCGGAAAGCGAACGAGATCGATGGCAATTAACTCGAGCGAATTGCTGGCTTTAAGATTGCGGTTCGCGTTTAACACCAACCGTGAGTGGCCGGGAAAATTAAAGTTGCTATCGTTCATTCCCCATTCACCCGTTTCAACGTACGCGCGATATTCCACAATTGTACAACGGCGACCCCATTTAAAGCCGCCGGCAGCGCCTATAGGGCAAAGATAATTTGTAATTCGCCTGATTTTGTTCGCTCAATGCAGCAATCGCCTGGTCAGGTTTTGGGAGCGGATTTTTTCGGGTTTCTTTTCAAATCGCCAAGCCAAGCAACACGTTAGAATCCGGCTTTTGCTTTTCAGAGGCTGAGATTGCGAAAGGAAGCAACGCCCGGGGCCGGATGTTCCCTACTCCGACAGTCCGCAATCTCAATGGGCCTGTGAGACGCTGTTCAATTGGAAGCTGCAGTTTAATTCGCGATGCGGAAGGCTGCGCCGATAAAGCGGCGACTACCTAAAGCGGAAAGACGTCGAAAGAAAAACGACGGGCTATTCGGTTTGGCATGGGCAAGCGAAAGAGACCAATTGTCATAGTGCTTTAATCATACTACATACTAATACTTGCTAAATGCTTAACCCGCGCTAAATATTCTCTCTAAAATTAGCGACATTTCAGAGAGATCGGGTGCTAACTCCCGAGAGGGCGCATCAAGCCCTCCTCACGGCTCTTCCGATTATGATCTAATTCAAGCTGTGTGGCGGCGTATATGGCTAACCCTAGTGCCCGCGTTGAGCTTGGCGCCCTTTCTCGCCAACGACTTTCCCGGTTTCCGCGCGCCTCGGCTTCAATGTTTTCGAAGATCGATACGTGCGTTTCTGTGTTGGCAATTTTCGAAGCTGCTTCGATCATCTTGGCGGCATCCGCTGCCAAATTCCTTTACATCGATCTCTTCATCGGCCGACTGCAGCCGTGGTGGCCATATTTAGCGCCTGCTCCGCTATTGGCGACCACCCTTTATCTTTTCTTGAAGCGGGCCAACCTCTACGACCCGAGCTCTGTCAGTCAACCGGCCGTGCCATATGGTAGGATCTTTGGTGCGTTGGTGACTTCGTTCCTTCTTCTTCTCGGAATTCTATACATTCTCAAGGTTGCGGATTGGTACTCGAGAGGGTGGTTCCTCACGTGGTTCGGCATAAGTGCGTTTCTTTTGATCACCGTGCGGATCGTTGGAATGCACCATGTGCGCCGGATGGTGGCGCAGGGCAGAATTCGACAGCGGATTGCGATGTTCGGCGATCCCGATTTCATTGCCGCCATGAAAGCCAGCGTCGAAATCGCTAGTCCCTCACCCGTGATCGAAGGGATTTATCTGGCCCCGACGAACGCTCGTTCCGAAGACCTTCATTCCGATGGCGGGCTCAACGAACTTAAGAACGCGATAGAGCGGAGACGCTACGATACGATCATCATCGGTTTCCCAGCGGAACGCGTTGAGGCCATAAAAGCGGCCGTGAACGATCTGGCGTCGTATTCCTCGGAACTCCTCCTCTGCACAAAGCTCGAACGCGAGCCCCTCATTGTTCGCGGGGCACGGCATATCGGAACGCTTCGGGCTGATATCGTCAATTTGGTGCCGCTGTCGGAAAGCAATCGCGTTCTCAAGGCGGCCCTGGACTACATTTTGGCAGGTGTCGGCCTTTTCCTCTTGTCTCCCCTCCTCATTTTTATTGCGATCGCCATCAAACTCGATAGCCCGGGACCAGTGTTTTTCCGGCAGCGCCGGTACGGTCAGAACAACCGCATTTTCCGGATTTTCAAATTCCGAACGATGTCCGTCACCGAAGATGGACATCACATCAAGCAGGCAGAACGCAACGATCCGAGAGTTACACGCATCGGATGGTTTCTGCGCCGCACGAGCCTCGATGAGCTTCCGCAGCTCATCAACGTTTTGTCCGGAGACATGTCGATCGTCGGGCCCCGTCCGCATGCCTTAGCTCATGATCAATTATTCGATCAGCAGCTCGATCTCTTTTCGCTTCGCCGTCGCGTTCGTCCGGGCTTGACGGGATGGGCGCAGGTCCATGGGTTTCGGGGAGAGACCAAGACGACCCTGGATATCAGCAAGCGCGTGGAACATGATCTCTATTACATCGACAACTGGTCGATATGGCTCGACGTTGAGATCATGATCCGAACGATTTTCGTTTTGTTTCGCGGAGCGTTTTGAGACTGCTATCGATCGCACATCAGCGAACATCCTGACATAAAGCGGGTGCGACTATGAACGTTCAAGTCGATGCGTTGCGAATTTCGGTGCCTTCTGATCAACGACCGGCGTACTCTCCACCGGTTCTTTCAGTCATCATACCCACATTCAATGAGCGGGATAATGTATCGCTCATCGCGGAAGTCCTGGGCAAAGCGCTAACCAATACCACGTTTGAGATCGTGTTCGTGGACGATGACTCCACCGATGGGACACTTGACGAGCTCACTCGGCTTTCTCACCGCGATCCTCGCATTCGCTTCATTCATCGCATCGGGCGGCGGGGCCTTTCGAGTGCGGTGGTCGAAGGCATGCTGAGCACGAGCACTCCCTACATTGCAGTCATTGACGCCGACCTTCAGCACGACGAGCGCATCCTGCCCGAGATGCTCTCCCTCCTGAGGATAGATGTGGCGGACTTGGTCATTGGATCCCGCTATGTCGCTGGTGGAGGTCTTGGCGTATGGGACAACAATCGCGTTCGGGTTAGCGCCATCGCCACTCGGTTGGCGAAGATGATCACGACGGCGGACGTCTCCGACCCGATGAGTGGCTTTTTCGTCATCAGCCGTCCAGCTTTGGAAAGCGCCATTCGAGGTCTTTCCGGGCAGGGTTACAAAATTCTGCTCGACATCTGCGCTTCGGCGAAGCAGCCGTTGCGCATCCGAGAGGTACCCTACGAATTCCGCACGAGACAGGCCGGCGAAAGCAAGCTCGACGCGCTGGTGACGTGGGAGTACCTGATGCTTTTGGCGGACAAATTGGTCGGCCACATCGTGCCCGTCAGCTTTCTATCGTTCACGTTGATCGGGGGACTGGGCGTTGGCTTGCATATGGCTGTACTTTATTCACTTGTGGCAATCGTCCGGGCGAAATTTATCGTTGCGCAAATCGTGGCAACAGTTGTCGCGATGATTTTCAACTTTTTCGTCAACAACACTCTCACGTACCGGGACCGTCGCCTGAAAGGCTTTCGGGCGCTCTCTCGTGGCTTGGCGACTTTCATCGCGGTCTGTTCTGTAGGCGCGCTGGCCAATGTCGGCATTGCGAACTACCTATTTTCAGATCGCCAGTATGTATGGTGGTTGGCTGGCTTTGCAGGGATTCTTGTCGGTGCGGTCTGGAACTACGCCACCACCTCGGTCGTCACTTGGCGCGCTCGATAAACTCTGCGTTTTCCCGCAGGCGGCTGCCGCGAAACTAGGCTCCCCCGACAGATAGGTGCGCCGTTCGCCGATCAATGAAACGGCGCAACAAGACCAGCGAAGCGCCGAAGGCGAGGACAACACAACTTACGCCGATCAACTTCAGCCCGCTCGCACTACCCTGGCCGAAGATACTCTCCACCAGATTCTGCGATTTCTCCAATTGCCAGAAGCCGACATAGAAAATGATGGGAATTACGAAGAGGAGGACGGGAGGCCAATCGTCCGACTTCACGGGTCTGCCGAGGTAGACGATCACTGGCCCGAGCAGAGAGATTGCATCATAGTGGTGATGGTAGACGCACAGCATCGATAAGCATACCAGCGGCCCAAGGAAGGCGACGGTGGTCTCTGGTTCATCGGCGAAGCGTCGTATCCGGTAGAATTCCAGCAAGAGCCAGGAGGCGGAAAACGCCGTCAGGAGCATCCCGATAATTTGGGATCGAGGGATATTTGTACTGAGCGCGTTCAAGAGATATGGCCAGTCCAGCCGCTGCATAGAGTTCGATGCTCGGAAGTCGGGATAGTTGAGCTGATCGGGGCGCTCGAAGATGGCCATGTTGGCACGGTAACCGTCGACCGCCTCCATTCCACCCATAAACGCGAACCCAAGTGCATTGGCGGAGACCCACACCGTCAGCACAACGGCAACCAGCAGCACTCGGCCTCGGATCAGCGCCAAGCCAGCGAATGGCAAGAAAAGCGTGAATTTAAGGCAGATCACTAGCGCGCAGATTACCAGAGCGCTCACGTTCCGCTGCTCATGGAGCTCCCAGAGGAAGAGTCCCAGTAGCCCGAATATCAGAGGCGCCGCCTGCAAGTAGAAGAACCCCCAGCGAGCGCCAGAGCTGCAGAGCAACGCACCCAGGATCAGAACCCTGGTGCCGATCCGGAGACCGTCGGTGTACAGCTGCATGAGTCTCCACGTCCCGCCCAGCAGTACCGCAATAGACAGCAGGAAGTAGAGCACCTTGGCGCTTTGATAAGGCAACGACGCCAGGGGCAAGAGTGCCATACCCGCTGAGGGCGGGTTGAAGATACCCCAAGGCACAAACCTGTCGGAGTTGAGATAGTCCCGATAAACTGCTGGCAAATCGGCGGCGGTGGCGCTGTAGATATTGAACCTTTCCAAGATAGACTTGCTGATCACAAAGAGGTGGCCAAAGTCCTCGCCGCGCAGTTGACCGTTGCGCCAATTGAGCGCTAATCCGGCGCAAAGCAAAACCAACCCAAGGATGAATGCCGCGCGCTGCCCAAGCGAACTTGCGAAGGAATGTCCTGTCAGTGAGGGAGGAAGCGTCTTGAGCACTGCACGGCGCCCCAGAAATCAACTGAAYGATGAATGGCACCATATCAACACAACAAACTACTGTCAGTATGCTGATTTTCTTTGCTCAACAATTCAGCGGAAGCGTATCTATCCGCCCCTCCACAAAGCTCAATCCGACGAGCACCGAGTTGACCGAGCGTGATAATAAATGCCTGTCAATCAATAGGATCTTTTAACGGCATATATATATATCGGGGCGACATCTCTCATTGCCAGATAATTGAACATTGTGACCCAATAGATTAGCAATGAACCTCATGATAGTTTCAGGCCTATCAGCGAGGCGGCGTCGAGTTTCATGAAGGCCGGCCGTTACGAAATCGCTCTTTTGGGGAAGCATAGCCGATGCATCGCGTTGCTCTAGCAATCTTGAGGGGGGCTCGAGCTAGACAGCCGCGCTTGGATGATCCCACTGGCGAAACAGCGCCACGCGGTCAAGTGTTCGACAACGCATTCTCTCCTGTTTGGGACGAAACGATCCTCGACAAGTCCCCGTCGCCGGGGAAAGGGCCAGAGTGGTGGCGTTTGGCATCGGAAATTGTACGACGTGGCAGCGAGTACGATGCCGTCGTCACCTGGGGCGAGAAATTAACATTGGCCGTCGCGGCACAGCAGCGATTTGCGCAGAACAGAAAACCGCATATCGCCATGATGTACTACTTCGACAAGCCCAATATCAAATATCCGATGCGGCTGTTCGGGAACACACTGCACGCCGTCGTGACGTGGACGACCGTGCAACGAAGAGTTCTGATTGACGACCTGCACTTTCCGTCCAAGCGTGCTTTTCTCGTCCGGCACTACGTGGATCAATTGTTTTACAGTCCCCGGCCAGCTAACGAGGACATGATCTGCGCGGTCGGCGCAGAAATGCGCGATTACGCGACTTTTGTCGAGGCCATCCGGGGAACAGATTTGCGATGTCACATCGCAACGGATCACGTGCGCATTCCAGGCAAGGTTCGTCTGATCAACGATCGGCGCTTGCCGATCGGCGATGTTGTTACCCAAACAGACGCCCAAATCACCTCAGGCCGGATGTCTCTGCTTGAACTTCGTAAACTCTATGCGCGGTCGAGATTTGTCGTCGTACCTCTGCTCCCGTCCGATAGCGACAATGGCGTGACAGTCATTCTCGAAGCGATGGCGATGGGGAAGCCCGTCATCTGTTCCCGGACACGCGGACAGGTTGATGTCATTCAGGATGGATTGACGGGCCTCTACGTGCCGGTCGGCGACGCAGCTGCGTTGCGCGCGGCGATGCTGTCACTCTGGAATGATCCGCAGCGTGCTCAGGAGATGGGTCGTCGTGCGCGGGCTTATATCGAGGCGCACCACACGCTGGAGATATTTACGTCCGGCGTGAGATCGTCAGTCGAAGCGTCCCTCGACGGCCGCCCTGCACGAGATGCATGGTGGGCCTAGGCGTCCGGCTCGATTTTACGTCGTCACGAATTCGAAAGAAGCGTCCGACGGCCCGCCCGGTCAGGGTTGGATAACTTGTCGCCTCGAACCTCTGGAATTTTTCATACCATCGGCTGACGACGAGCCGCCCTTCTCTCCTCACACTGCACTCTGTTAATTTGGTGGTCGGGATCCGTAGGCATCGACCCAATGCACCGGCCAGAGCCGAGGCGCCTCTCGGCATCATTCAGTTGTCAATTTTCTGGAATTCCGTATGGCTGCCCGATATATTCCCTATATGAGGGAGACGAGACGTGATTTCTTATATCGGTCGCCGCTCGATAAAAATCGCAAATCTCGCCATCGCATTCGCTGCAATCGGCACTCCCCTTGCATTCATATTACTGACGCCTCAAATTTCCGCGCGATTGCAGCATTATCGGATGAAAATAGACCTACGCCTTTTCGGCGGTGCTTGCAGAGAAGTCGCGTCCAACACACCGATCAGCGGGCGCGGCGACTCCGACTTCAGTTTCTCCTATCCGGCGCGAACGTCCGGTCGCCGGTTTGTCGATGAGAGCGGAAAAGTTTATTTACTCAAGATGATGGCGTCGTGGGCAATGGCACAAAGATGTTCCAATGCCACGATCACAAATGCCTTGGAAGGATTGAAATCGCTCGGTTTCAACGCCGTCCTCGTGGCGCCGTTCGGCGTTCATCTGAATGACAGTTTTGGCGACCGCTACCGAAACAAATCCGGGCAAAGATTTTTTGCAGGTGCGCCGTATGCATCGGCTTACGGCCCCGCATGGTCGTCAATGGACTGGGTTGTCCAGGAGGCAACGCGGTTGGAAATGACCGTCGCGCTTTCCATATTTCTGAGTTTTGATGATACTGGTACGGCACGAGATTTGATCAACGCCGGACCAGCGAATAGCTACGACTATGGGAAGGCTCTCGCTCTTCGCTATGCGAAATATCCGAATATCATCTGGCATGTCGAAGAAGATACCGAGTGGCCTTCGGACGGTCCGGTCGGTCAACAACTTGATGCGGTATTCCACGGCATAAAAGACGGAGAAGGCTCTAAGCACCGCTTAATTATTGCAGAACAGCAAAGAGGGATCACGGGCTACAGACAGTTCGTGGAAGACGGAAGCTACCAATGGTTCAAGCCCAGTGCCAACACGTTGTACAGCTACGAGGCCAATTCCGTTGAACTGTTCGATGCAGTCTATGAAGAAACAGGGGCCGGCAGCTATGGGGTGATTGATATCGAACCCCCCTATGTCAACTCACCACATTATACGGGCGACAAAGATCAACAGTACAGAGAACGAAATTATTCGGTATTTCTTCGGGGTGGCATCGGCATTAATTTTGGTCACGAGAAATGGTGGCCGTTTGGCGCTGCAGGGATCTACGATGGCGGTACAGGATGGTTCGAAATTCTCAACGAGGCACCGCAGCGACAGACCAAGTATGCGTGGTCCTTGATCGACAGGTATATAACCGATCCCACCTGGAGCCGCGACAGCGGAACATTTCTGAAGCTGGGCACCGGGGACGGAGATACCAAAGCTGCATCCGGATATTCTAAATCGGCAGCGGTTGCTTATTTCCCTACGAACCGATCGATAACGGCGGACACCACTGTGATAGCGGGACAGGCAAATGTGAAGCTGAGCTGGTACGATCCAACCTCGGGCAAATATACCGTCATTTCCAATTCGGAAGCCGCAACAAACAATAGGTCAATTGCATCGCCGGGAGTCCACCCGGACGGTTCTGCCGACTGGGTCCTTGTGGTCGAAAGACCGTAACTTCACGTACTTGGCTCAGGACGTTGAAAGATCAGCAAAAATTTATGATAGTCGCTTCCTCATGGATTATTGTGTCACCCACCCGGCGCCGGAAGTCTTCGGTTCTGTGATTGCTCGTGGCATCTTGCGCCTGGCACGTTGCTCACGCAGCGGCCAGCATCGGCAGGAAACCTGAACTAAGAAAATCGCTACACGCACCAAAGGGGCTGACGGCTGTCCTACGGTGCTGCGGCTCCGCCGACGACCAGAGCGGTGGCTGGGCCACCACCCCCGAGAATTTGGGCGCTGGTCAGCACAGTCGCAGCGTTGCCTACGTAACCGGCCGCAGACGCACTCCAGAGTGTCATGTAGTTGAGTGCTTTCCCGACCTCGACGGAGTCCGCGTTGGCGACGTAAAGGATGTCTTTGTCGCGCATCTGGAACTTCTGGGCCATGAAGAAGGCCGAGGGGTCTCTAAAGTTCACTCTGTAAACAGTCGGTATCAACTGCTGATTGGGTGCGAACTTACTGAGGTTTACATCCAATTTCTCGAGCGTCTGACGTCGCTCGCCGCGATATACGAATATCTGCGATGGGTTTGCGCGCTCGTCCAGCAGGCCGCCCGCCTTAGCAACCGCCTCGCTCAGCGCCAGCCGCTCTTGACCAAATTGGAAGATGCCATCCAGTCCGGATACATCGCCGCCACCGACTGTCGTCCCGCCCGTAGCATTTCCTAACGCGCCAAACGCCACGAACGTTCTTGGCCGTCGATGGACGTATATGACGTCGCCTGCGTTGACGTATATGTTTTCACTTGGATTATCGATGATGCTCGAAAGACGGACTGTTCCAATCCGGTTTTTGCGCTGGAGCGTTATTTCGAGGTCATATGGGGCAAGCTTGCCGCCGCCACCTCCGCCTCCGCCTGCGCTACCGGCTTTCGAAATCATGTCCAATATGCGCTCGCCAGAGCCCGTCAGCTTAATTCTGCCTTGTCCAGCATCGCCGATAACGATAGCCGCATCCGAATTCTGCTCGGTTATATTGATGACGACCTGAGGTTCGATAGCGCGAGTGGCGAGCTTAGTCTCAATATCCCGCTGAATTTCGTACGATGTCCGTCCGGCAGCTTTAATTTGGCCCGCGTAGGGAATGGAAATTGTCCCATTGCCCGCGACTGTTTGGGGCGGGAGCGTAACGTAGTTACCCACTCGACCTGCCGCGTCCCCAGAAACAAAAAGACCGCCAGCTGACGATTCGAAAATGGATGTCTGCACGACATCGCCTACGCCGACCCTAATCACGGGCACCGGGCCACGCTGCGTACCAAACGTTCCGTGGAATGAATCCTGAGAAACTCCACCAAGGACATTTATAACGTACGGATTCAGATCGATGAGCGCGTAATTGAAATCCACGGCGTCCCGGCTCGTGTAGACCAGGAGCGGGTCTCGGCCATTGGATAATGTTGTGGCTGCACCACTCTTGATGTCGCGATAGCTGGGTCCGACTTTGGGCAGCTGCGTGCAGCCAGATAACATGCCGAGGATGGCAATTACCGATACAGGAACGATGATCCTCTGCCAGCTAACGATCATCGCCCCTCTCGAACTTACCTATTGCGAACAAACACTCAAATGCGCGGCACACGGAAGCCGGGCATAGGCTAGCCCCGATATAAATGATTCGACCACTGGGAAACTGGCTTTGAGGGGATTGGAGATAAAGTGTTGCTCAGAGGCGTCACAAGCTTCAAGCGGCAGGCAGCACACGGCTCACCAACGAACAATTAGGGGCCGCCGAGCGGCACTGAATTGCTGTTTATTTTCAATTCCGTACGGACCTATTTGTGATCTGATCGTCCGCCGCAAGATCAACGGCAAGGTCGCACGCGTGCGTGGCGAACACGTTCTCACCACGCGTTGACCGAATGGGCTCTCATCGTTGTTAACTATTGAGAAAGGCTTTGAACGGAGCGTTTCGAATCACTAAACGTTATTCAGCGAGGATTCTCACTCTTCGAAATACTCCGAAATCCTCCGGCCTTTGTAAGATTCGATGGTTCGCAGGGTTGCAGGGTCTGCTTTGTTGAGGACCATGCACGCGATACGATCGCGAATAACATCCGCTTCGGAAAGAGCCTCTTCGACCAAACTCCGCTTCGTTTTTCCCCACTCGACGACGAAGATAAATTTATCGACCAGATGCTCGATCATTTTGATGTCGACGACAGATACGATCGGCGCAATCTCGATGATGATGAAGTCGTAATTCTCGCGGGCGACAGCCAACAGTTTCTGCATCCGGGACGAACCCAGCAACTCCGCCACGTTCGGATTGCGTTCCGAAAGAGCGCACGGCAACACGTCAACCCCTGATCGCTCGCGCTTCGAAATGTACTTCGCCAATTGAGTGGGGTCGTCCAAAGCTTCCAATAGGCCTTCGCGTGCGTCCGGCGCCAACTCGGCTGTGAGGTTCCGCCGGTGGAGGTCGCAATCGATAATCAGGGTTTTGCACTTCGAGTACGCACTCAAGAGAGATGCGAAATTATGGGCAACGGTCGTCTTGCCTTCGTTCGCAACCGACGAGACAACACCGATGACCTTGTCGCCATTCGGGCTCGGATACGCCCGCATCGATGCCCTGACTTTGCGAATTGCCTCGGTATATCGCGAGTATGGCGCGTCCAGAACGTAATCGTCGAGACGCCCGCGTTTGCGCATGTCGACCGTCGGAAGGATAACGCAATATGCGCCGGTATCCCGCGTCACCTGCTCGGGGGTGCGGTATACACCCCGCGCCCATTCCCGCCCCATGACCAGTCCGATGCCCGACAAGAACCCGAAGACGATACCGCCGCCCAGCACAAGCATTGACTTATTGGAGTCCTTGCGCAGGGGCGGAGCTCCCTTCGTAATGATATGGGCATCTTCGGTGTCGGGGCGAGTTTGGTTCAACTCGTCGAACTTGCGCAGATCGGTGTGATACAGAACTCGCAACGTGTGCGCGGTGAAATCGAGATCCCGGTACTTGGCCCGCGCCGCGCTATCCAATTTATTCAAACGAGCGAGAAGATCGTCGTTTGGCGGCTCCGGTGCAAGGTCCTCTTCGATGTTGTGATATTCTCGTCTCGGGTCCGTTGTGTTCAAGTCTTCGGAACCCGTGATCCGCTCCGATTCTGCGCGGATCGCGGCGTTCAAGCCTTCCATTTGCTTGCGAAGCTTCGCCACCGCCATGTGGTCCGGTCCAACGGCGTCAGCTATGTCGGTAGCCTTTCTCTCCAAGTCCACATACTCGGAACGCAGCCGCCCGATGAGAGCGTTGTCGGGCGTCGTTACGCCGGTTAAATTGTGAGCTGTTTTGAATTCCTGCAGCGCTCGATCCGCGTTGATCGACTGCTGCTTCGTTTCCTGCAGCCGGTCCTCGAGAAATTGATTGACCAACTTGTTGGACGCAACTTTGCGCGCGCCGGATTGCGCGATGTAAGTGTCCGCGATGGCGTTGGCGATTTTCGCAGCCTTCGTCGGATCTTCCGAACTGAAGCTGATGCTGATTACGTTATTGACGTCTCCGCGTTCGATCGTGAGCCGGCGGAGAAACGCCTCGGCGGCGGTCCGCTCGAGCAAGGTATCCGGATCGAGTGGGGAGGCGGGCTTCCAACCCATCAGCCCCTTGAGGAAATTTTTCGCCTCGCCGATCCCGTATGAAACACACGGACCTCCAAAACTTTTTGTGCAAGGATTTTCATCGGCTTCGCCGGCGGCAGCGCGCAGGGCAGCGCGGCCAACAAATTCCGGGTCTTGAGTCAAATTCAACGAGCGGATGACGGGTATAATAATACTGTCCGATGACAGAACGTAGAACTGTCCCGCCATATCGACGTCATCGAGAGTCGGCTGATCCAGAATTTTGCTGGATTGCAAAAATCGATTCACGCTCCGGTCGACGAGAATGCGCGCGGTGCTCGTATAAAGTTGCGGCATGAACGCCACAACCGTAAGGGCCAAGAGCAATCCGATGAGCGCCCCAGCTACGGGGAATAGCCAACCTCGTCTCAGTATCCAGCGAATATCTGAGAGGCTAAACGGACCAACACTCGATTTATGAGGTTCAACCGGAATGGAAAAATTATCGTCTGTTGCAAGCATGTTTTTGGATCTACCTCGAAAGGTCAAAGGGATCTGCGCGATGAATAAGCGACTAAACCCCACAACTTCCATAATAACATTGATCAGTAGTTTACGTATACAGCGCTCAGTGGCAGAGAGATCGCGTCTATCCCTTTGTGCGCTTTCTTGGCCGGATTTTCGGGTGGCGTGTGCTGTTTGGTCTCGGAAGGCCGTGCGCTTTTTAGCACAACTACGTTAATCGAATAAGAACATTCGAGGCGTACGATAAACGGCTGTTTGTTTCCTGACCTCCGAATAAAGGCTCGCGTTCAAGGGTGCCGCTGCATGTCCCTCCACCACCTCACGCACGCGTCGCATTATGGATCGTACCCGAACGATGCCAGCGCGATTGGCTCATCAGCGAAACACAAAAGCATCTTGAAAGCTTCGTGAACGTCTGCGGAAAAGCGAAACCCGCGCTGAAAAACGGCGGCCGAAGCCGATTTACTAGCTGGCCACATGGTCCTTGTTTGGACGACACCAACTGATAAAACCGCAACAACGAAGCTTCGGAAGTGGTCGCAGACCTGAGACGCAAAAAAACCTCGAAATAGAAGCGCGCAAAGTGCTCTTCTCGCTTCACCCCAATCGGACCACCCTAATATTCAAGGGGTAGGATTTGGGGAAGCACAGCAGTGAACATCGATCAATGGGCGGCAGAGTTTTATAAATGAGAGTCTTTCTGACCGGCCACATGGGCTATATCGGCACAGTGATGACGCCGGCCCTCCTCGCTGCAGGTCACAGTGTTACAGGTTGCGACAGCGATCTTTATGAACGCTGCTCCTTCGCCAGCGGCGGAAAGATCGTCGATATTCCGTCGATCCGAAAGGACATCCGTGATCTTGAAACCAGCGACCTGGCTGGCTTCGACGCCGTCGTTCACCTTGCGGCCCTTTCCAACGATCCGTTGAGCGATCTCAACCGCGATACGACGTACGCGATCAATCACCGTGGCAGCGTGCACGTTGCTCAGGTCGCCAGGAGTGCCGGGGTCGGCCGCTTTGTCATGGCCTCATCGTGCAGCAATTATGGATTGGCGGGCGACGACTTCGTCGACGAGACCGCGGCCCTCAATCCCGTGACAGCATACGGAGAATCGAAGGTCTGGTCCGAGCGCGACATCTCGAAATTGGCGAGCGACGATTTCTGCCCGACGTTCCTGCGTCCCGCTACCGCCTACGGACTTTCGCCGAGAATGCGTTTCGACATCGTCCTCAACAATCTCGTCGCCTGGGCTGTGACGAAGCGGCTGATCTACTTGAAGTCGGATGGCACACCCTGGCGGCCAATCGTGCATATCGAGGATATTTCACGGGCGTTCGTTGCTGCGCTGGCTGCTCCGGCCGACAAGGTCTTCAACCAAGCATTCAATGTCGGTAGCACGTCCGAAAACTACAGGATCAGTGAGATCGCAAACATCGTCGCCGAGGTCGTGCCGGGCTGTCGCGTCGAATATGCGAACGACGCCGGTCCCGACAAGCGCTGCTATCGTGTGAACTTTGATAAAATCACCGCCGCGTTGCCGGATTTCAAACCGCAATGGACGGCGAAGGCTGGAGCCCAACAGGTTTACGAAGCGTTCAAGGCATCCGGCTTGACCCTCGAAGAATTCGAGGGGCCGCGCTACCAGCGCATCGCGCATATCAGAGGGCTTTTGGCGGATGGCATCATCGATACTACGCTTCGCCATACGGCAAATGCTGCGTTCGGTTAGAGCAGGCTCATTCAGATGTTAGCGTACGATTCAAGACGCATTCGCGCGCTTGCCGTGACCTCTGCGTGCAGCCAACTGCTGACGACCAAATTCTTTGCGACGGGTATCAAAACCCGTGGGCGTCAGCTGTCGTCTCCAGCTTTGGCTGTTCAACCCGCCGGTCATCGGCGACCCTCTCCAGCCAGATTTCACGCCACCAGGGAATGATGCTCCTCGGACAAAGCATTCTGCAATCAGAGTATTGTCCCAAGCAAATCGGCCCTTCCAAAGATACGGCTCGATTCTTCAGTTGCCTTAGTCGCCCTGTCTTCTCATCAATGAACGTCTCAATAATCGTTTTTATCCGGAATTCCTTGCCGCAGTAGGGCGCCATTTCTGCGTCGAAAGACAACCCTCTGTTTTTTTGATTGGCATCGATTGTCTGCAGAATTTCATCAAGCGATTTCACGCGGACTAGGTCTCCGGGCTGGAAATTCGCAACTACCCATGGCGCAGGCTGTCCTTTGGGCAGCTTCCCCTTTGCTCCTGGGTATGGCCCCCACACAAATGAAAAGAGATTGTAAGCCCAACGCAACGGCCGCCCGATCTTGAGGCCGGACCTCATCAATGTCGCGAAGGTTCCGAAAGCCAGGCCATTCAAGATCGTCCGCAAATCCACATTACCCGATCTGTAGTCTTGCGCATATTGCCGTATGTCCCACCACGCCATTGGTGCCGAGAATTGCATGACGTCCGTGCCTTGGCACATATAGACTGGTCCGTCCTTGTCGCGCTTCAACTCGGCGCTGGCATAGACGTCTGCTTCCGAACAAATAGTCCCATTCAACTCGATTGAGGGTGGTTTCGAAGACGCAGGCTCTGCGCCAGCGCGCTTCAGCCAAGCCGTTTTCCAATATAGAAGGCAGGCATGCTGGCAACCGCCGTGCGATTCTCCATCACACCGGAGAGGCAGATGCACCGTTTCCGGGATTGATCGCGATTCGCCCGTATAAACATAATCACATGTTTTGTGAGCGCTTTTGTAAATCCTAAATTTCTTGCCGCAATACTTGAACATCTCCGGTAGGAAAGGAAGTCCTTCCAGCCGTCCGCTCTTGTCCAACGTCGCCAAAATTTCTTCTTTGGAACGGACCTCAAACCATTCGCCAACTTGGATCGTCATTGCCCTGCAACCTCACCCGGTTGCGCACGATTCTGCGGATCCATGATCCAGGAGTTGCTGGAAGCGCGATCGTCCCGGGTCTCCGAAGAGACATCAACACGCCGCGCGGATTCGAAAACCTCATGGAGGTCTACCCGGGCCAAGAATACAGTCCAAAGCAATAAGCCAAGTGCACACCACGTTATGAGCGCCGCGGGTCCTATCGAGGCTACCGTGATCAAGGAAACCAGAATGAAAGATATCAAACGCACGAGGCCAATTCGCGCCTCAGGCCAGTCGGAAGACGGCCGTAGCCGGTATATCAGGTACGGAAGCCACCGGGAAAACAGATGAGCGGATAGCGCTGCGATACCCGCAGGCTCGATCCTCACCACGACCGTAAAGGCTGCGATGCGGCCAATTTGGAGAAATGGATAGAGCCAGATGCGGGTCTGCTTGTTCAGGCGGTTGTAGGAGCGGAAGCAGGTGTAGATGACGACCAGCAATGCCATCCAAGCGACGAAGTGAATAGCAAAAGCGTTTTGCGAGGGATGCAACATTGCTATCCCGGCCGCGCCGCTGATCGTCGCCCAGATCCATGGTTGTATCGGGGGTGTACTAATTAACTCCGTACTGAACGCTGCAGTGAGTTTTGGATCGCTTTCATGCTGGGACGCGACCAAATCGTTATCGACATAGCCACGTTCATAAATTGCCCAGAACGATAGAAGGAGGAGAAAAAGGCCTCCGAAATGGGCGTATCGATTGGCTGACAACCCGATCGAGCTCAGCACCCAATATGCGAAATCACTCAGCAATATCGCGCGAAAAACATAGCGCTCGCCTGGATGCTTGATGCGCGCGACATATTCTCCCGGCAGGTAGGCGTCACCGAGCGCACGCCGATAACTCGCTTGAGGCCAGCGCGTTCGCAGAGGAGTTTTACATGCACGCAACAACTCCACATCAGCTGTGGAATCCGTCACCACCAAAGACTGAGCTACCGCGGCGTGGCCGAGTTTGCGGACAGCCATCTTCAGCTTGCCGTCTCGACGGTCTGCAAATGAACGCATACGGGATGCGATCAGAGGTAAATGCGCGTACCCCATAGCTGCAAGCAGAGGTTTGACGATCGAAACAAAGCCAACCGTTACAACGACTGGCTCATTGGTCCGAGCCTTCAGCGTAGTCATAAGTTCGGCATTAACGTGTTGCTTGGCAAGAGAAGCTACCCGAGCGCGCCAACGCCAGAGGGTCCACGGGAGCGCAATACAAACGATGATTGTTCGCCAGTTGTCTTGGGTATCGCGGCCGGTAAGACGCCACGGCTTCAAAACATCGAGAACCCGCAACAACAGGGCTGCCAACCACATCGGTCGAGCGCAATCGATAAAGTCTTCGGTTGAGTTGCGGAGATACAGAGTTTCATCGAAATCGATCAGCAACGGCCCTTCGTGAGCTGCCAGCGCCACGAGCGCCGCCTCCGGCGTTACGTCATATTCGCACGTGCTGCCATAGCTCATGGAATTAAAGACCGCCGAAACGTACCCCGGGCTTTAATGCAAATTCCATAGAGGTGTATCATGAATCAAGCCTGCGAGGTAGGGATCATAGGGTTCGACGCAATCGCTTTACTGATCAATAATTACTTTTCCAATTGGTTAGCGTGCCCAACTGAAGCCCTACGACTCTGACTTCATTACAGACGGAAGGCCTTGCGAAGAACGATGTCCACGGATTGCCAGCCTCACGTCAGCATCGTGACGCCGATGCACAACAATGCCGAGCACGTTGCAGAATGCATCGAGAGCGTTCTAGCTCAAACCTACTCGAACTGGGACTACGTGATCGTCAATAATTGCTGCACGGACGGATCAGACGAGATAGCGCGCAAGTTCGCCAAGACAGATTCTCGCATACGAATAATCGATAACGAAAAACTGCTTCCGGCGGTGGTCAATCATAACCATGCGTTGCGTCAGATCAGCCCGAAAAGCAAATACACGAAGATGGTATTTTCCGACGATTGGCTTTTTCCGCATTGCATCGAACAAATGGTCAACCTGGCTGAGGCCAACGCTTCGGTAGGAATTGTCAGCGCCTACGGGCTCCAGGGCGTCAATGTGGTTTGGACCGGGTTATCATATCCCAGCAACCGTGTGCCGGGCCACGAGCTTTGCCATGATTATTTCCTAAAGGGCCTCTACGTCTTCGGCACTTCCCAATCCGTACTCTATCGATCCGACGATGTTCGGAGGAGGGATCCGTTCTTCAATGAAGCAAGCATGCATCCGGATCGGGAAGTCTGCCTGGACATACTGCGCGATTCCGATTTGGGCTTCGTGCATCAGGTTTTAACATATTCGCGTGTCAGGCCAGGCTCACTCACCGACAAGGCGGCGCAGTTGAACACCAGTATTGCGGGCCGTCTTTTCGAGGCGACCAAGTACGGACCCGAATTCCTGTGTCCGGCCGAACTCAGCGAGTACGTGAAAAGGTTGCTTGACGAATACTATAATTATTTGGCCATCAGCTTGATGCAGCGAAAGGAAAGTGCGTTCTGGAACTATCACAAGCAAAAGTTCGCAGAGGCTGGTTTCACCTTCTCTTACCCTCGCCTCGTAGCAGCATTTGTGAAGAGATGCCTCATAGCGTTGGTCAATCCCGCAGAAACACTGGCTAAGCTGAAGCTGATGCGACCCGCCTCCTAGGTCGATGCTCACCTCATTCCCGCAGCCAGTTCGAATGATCCTCTCTTTATCTATATCAGCCGAAGCCGCCGGAGCGACGCGTGGACAACTTGAAACAGACGGCGTTGCGCAGCGGCCTCGTAAAGCTCGTCGGTCAAGGACTCAGCCTTTTTCTCCGGCTCATTTTCCTTTTTGTATCCGCACGCTTGCTCGAGCCGAGCGATTTCGGCCTGATCGGGATGGTCACGGCTGTAACCGGCGTCTATCAACTGTTCACGACAGCGGGTCTTTCGACGGCAACGATCCAGAAACCCAACATCACCGATCAACAGCTTTCGACGCTTTTCTGGATCAATGTCGTTTTCGGAGCGGCTTTAGCCCTCCTTTGCGCGGCAACCGCGCCGCTCGTCGTCCATTTTTACAATGAGCCGCGCCTCTTCTGGGTGACGATCGCCGTTTCAGCCGGTTTTTTCTTCACCGGCTTGGGCGTGCAGCACTGCGCGCTACTCAATCGGCAACTGCGCTATTACGAGCTTGTCGCAATTGAGCTTTTTAGCCAAATAGCGGCCATGGTCGTCGCGCTCGGTATGGCGGCGTTGGGTTTCGGATATTGGTCGCTCGTCGCGAGCGCGACCATTCCTGCGGCTCTGATAACGGCGGGTGCTTGGACGGTTGCAGGCTGGATTCCGGGCGCGCCGCGCCGGACACACGGCGTCCGATCAATGCTGTTTTTCGGCGGCACCGTCACGCTCAACGGTCTCGTGACGTATGTCGCATATAACATGGACAAGGTTCTTTTGGGTCGCGTATGGGGCCCAAGTGCCGTCGGTATTTATGGCCGGGCGATTTCCTTGATCGACATACCCACATCAAGTCTCAATCAGGCGCTCGGCAGCGTGATGTTTGCCACACTGTCTCGATTGCACGACGATCCTCAGAGGCTCAAAACCTACTTTCTCAAGAGCTATTCGGTGCTTGTTTCGATTACCCTGCCAGTGACGTTTTTCTGCGCGCTATTCGCGAACGAGATTATCCGCGTCGCGTTAGGGCCAAAATGGGCGGAGGCTGTGCCCATCTTCCGCTTGCTGGCGCCGACCATCGCGGTGTTCGGCATGATCAACCCCCTTTACTGGTTCCTTCTTGCGGCGGGGTTGCAAAGAAGAAGCCTTAACATTGCGTTGTTCATAGCGCCTTGGGTGACGGCCTTTTATCTCATCGGGTTGCCGTACGGTGCCCAAGGCATTGCAGCTGCCTTCTCGGCAGCCATGGTGATCGCTCTAATCCCGTGCTTGATGTGGTGTCTGCACGGCACCGTCATTTCGCTACGCGAGCTGCTGCTATCGATATCCCGGCCCGTTGCTTCGGTCGTCATATCTGCGGCGGTCGGGCTCACATTCCTGCAATTTGCCGGTGACTGGTCCTCCGCGCTGATCAAATCGATCATCGGGGGCGGTATTATGGCTATGACCTATTTGTTCGTCCTGCTGTTCGTATTCGGACAACGAGATTTTTATCACGGCCTGTTCAAGAGCTTAATGGGAGGCTCGGCGGCATCGGCCGGTCCCATTGATCTTGAAGGCCAAAGTTCGATCCCCTGACGGCAGATTTCGCGCCACCAAACCAGGATTGCAGATACGCCCCATTTCAGGTTCGCTTGAGGCACCAGGGGCATTCATCAGTCGGCGGAGGGACATCGGGATGCAGGCGCTGGCGGCGCCTTATCGTCGTTCGCTGCGGTTATTTTCCGTTATTAAAAATGGGATATATCGACGGTTAATCGCTATTGTGCCCTCGTCCGCCCACGCGGAACGAGTCACGTGATTTGCCTATGCCGTTAATCTCAGAATGTCCGGCACCATTCACCCTTGGCCTCGAAATTATCCTGAATGAGGGATCGTCCATATAAGCTTGCAGCCGGCGCCTCGGGCAGGAGGCACGTTTTCTTCACCAAAAATACTATGTGACGGCGGGATTTTATCAATGCAGATCGACGCGCTGACCGCTTCCGAGCCTTCTCATCGCGAGGGCGCAGGCAAATGTTGCCGGCTTTGTCAGGCGCCGTTGATGAAGACATTTGTCGATCTTGGAATGTCGCCTCTTTGCGAAAGCTTTCTGGCGGCCGATCAGACCGATCGCATGGAGCCCTACTTTCCGCTCCACGTTCTTGTCTGCGATAAATGCTTCCTGGTTCAATTGCAGGAATACGTGAACCCCGAAAGCATCTTCACGGAATACGCGTACTTTTCTTCGTACTCGACGTCATGGGTCGAGCACGCCAAAAAATACACTCACATGATCAAGGATCGCCTTGGTCTTGGTCCTCAAAGTCAAGTCTACGAGATCGCGAGCAACGACGGATACCTGCTGCAGCATTTCCTACCGCTGGGCATCCCTGTTACGGGCATCGAACCCGCCGCTAACGTTGCGGAGGTGGCGCGCGCCAAGGGCGTTCCGACGCTCGTGGAGTTTTTCGGAACGGAGCTCGCCCGCCGCCTCGCTGACGAGGGGCGCCGGGCAGACCTTGTCATCGGCAATAACGTGCTGGCGCAGGTTCCGGACCTGAACGGCTTCGCGGCCGGCATGGCGCACTTGCTGAAGCCTGAAGGTGTGATCACGATCGAGGTGCCGCATCTGACGCGCCTCATCGGCGAAAATCAGTTCGACACGATCTATCACGAACACTTTTCCTACTTCTCGCTCACGAACATGGATCAGCTTGCTAGGCGCCACGGTCTCAGGGTGTTCGATATCGAAGAGCTACCGACACATGGTGGGTCGATCCGCGTTTATATGTGTCGTCAAGATGCCAGCCACGTCGCCACGCCATCAGTAGCGAAAGTGCGCGCCGAAGAACTGGCGATGGGCTTCAATGCGATCGAGGCGTACCTGAAATTCGCGCCCAAAGTGCACGCGACCAAACGGAAGCTTCTATCGTTCCTGATCGATTGCAAGGAACGACGGAAGCGCATTTGCGGCTACGGCGCGCCCGGCAAAGGTAATACCCTACTGAACTACTGCGGTATCGGCGTCGACTTCCTCGACTTCACAGTCGATCGCAATCCCTACAAGCACGGGCGCTTCACCCCGGGAATGCATATTCCGATCCTTCCCGTTTCGGCAATCGACGAGGCCCGTCCCGACTACATCCTGATCTTGCCCTGGAACCTGCGCGACGAGATCGCCGCCCAGCTTCACTATACCTCCAAATGGGGCTGTAAGCTGATCGTGCCTATTCCTGAAGTTTACGTGATTGATCCGCGTGAGGCTTGAGAAATGAAAGTCGTTCTGTTCTGCGGCGGGCTCGGCACGCGCATCCGCGACTATTCGGAGGCGATCCCGAAGCCAATGGTCCCGGTCGGCCACCAGCCGATATTGCTGCACATCATGCAGTACTACAGCAATTTCGGGCATCGCGATTTCATCCTGTGCCTCGGTTACAAGGCGAACGTCATCCGCGAATATTTTCGCGATTTCGATCCCTCCGCCTACAGCGACTGCGTGATCTCGGAGTTCGGCAAAAAAGTCGAAGTCCTCGGCCCGCAACCGCCGGACTGGCGTATTTCCCTCGTCGACACCGGAATGTGGCGCAACATCGGCCAGCGCTTGCTCGCAGTGAAGCACCTCGTTCAGGACGAAAAATATTTTCTGGCAAACTACAGCGACGGCCTCACTGACGCCCCCATCCCCGAAATGATCGATCGCCTGAAGAAAAGCGGCGCCGTGGGATTGTTCGCGGCCGTTCGCCCGCCGTTCAACTTTCACCTTGCGGAATTCGGCAACGACGGCCTGGTCAACCGCATGCGGTCGAACCAGCAAAGCGATATATGGATCAATGGCGGATACTTCGTATTTTCCAGTAAGATCTTCGACTACATCCAAGAGGGGGACGAATTGGTGCTGGAGCCGTTCAATCGCCTGATTGCGGAGCGACGGCTCATCGCTTTCAAGCACGATGGATTTTGGCGTGCGATGGACACTCTGCAGGACAAGCGCGTGCTGGAGGAGATGGTCGAGAAGGGGAGCATGCCCTGGCGCATGCAGTCGAATGCCGCCGAGTAGGGATACCAGATGCTTCCGCTAAAGCTTCCGGCAGCAGGCGAACGGCTTTCCGTTTTGTGCCTAGGTGCGCATTCCGACGATATCGAAATCGGCGCCGGCGCCACGCTGCTACAATGGATTTCGACGGGCGCAAAGCTCGATATTCTTTGGTGCGTCTTGAGCGGAATCGGCGACAGGGAAGCGGAGGCGCGAGGATCGGCGAAGTCTTTTCTTCAAGGGGCAGAAACCGCCGACGTTGAGGTGATGTCGTTCAAGGACGGCTTCTTTCCGACGCAAGGAGAGCAAATCAAGGGTTGGTTTGAAACGCTCAAGGACAGGTTCAAACCGGACCTGATTTTGACGCACCGGCGCGACGACGCCCACCAGGATCATCGGGAGGTCTGCCGCCACACGTGGAATACGTTTCGCGACCACCTGATCCTCGAATATGAAATTCCGAAATGGGATGGTGACCTGGGTCAGCCCAATTTGTACGTTCCGATTGCGGGTGCCATTTTGGGCCGCAAAATCGAACTTCTCATGAAGCATTTTGGCACGCAGCGTTCGAAGCACTGGTTCGACGACGAGACCTTTCGCGGGCTTGCGCGTTTGCGGGGCATGGAGTGCCGGGCAGCCGAGCGTTATGCGGAAGCGTTCGTCGTTCGCAAACTGACTGTCGCGTAGAACCTGAAATTTATAAGCAACGGATTGCCGTAAATTGGCCACGCTGCCTGTTGTCCAATTCCAAATGCCTCGTGAGGCATTAAAGTTGCAATGCTCGAAGATCTATTTAGCGGTTATGGGCCCCTGACAAAGGAGATTTCTCTAGCCATGCTTTCCGGATCGACACGCGTATGAGCAAGGCGCATGCGCTCAGCATCCCATCACTGGACGGCATTCGCGCGATCTCGGTTCTGATTGTTGTTTTGTCTCATTCAGGCTTCTCGGCCGTGCCCGGCGGCCTCGGCGTCACGATATTCTTTTTTCTAAGCGGATATCTGATCACGACGCTCCTGCTCGCCGAGAATGAGATGACTGGTGAAATCGATATTTTGAAGTTCTATGCGCGCCGCGTGTTCAGATTGATGCCGCCACTGCTGATCACGCTCGCGATCGCGTATAGCCTCACGTATTTCGGATGGCTGCAGGGGGGCATATCATGGTACGGGCTGGCGGCCCAAGTCACATATTTCGCCAATTACTACGGCATATTTTTTGATCCCGGGAACACGGTTCCGGATGGGACAGGCATCCTGTGGTCACTCGCGGTCGAAGAACACTTCTACATGTTTTACCCGCTGCTTATGTCCTTCCTACTGGGTAGCAATGTGCGTCCACGCACGATTGCCGTGCTGCTCGGCATCGGCTGCCTCGCAATCCTGGCTTGGCGCATCCATCTCATAGCCACGCCGGGCTTTATGTCCCTTCGAACCTATTACGCCTCCGATACGCGGATCGACTCGATCATTTACGGATGCATCCTGGCCATCGTCGCGAACCCCGTCAAAGCCATGCATCGAGGGGGCGCGATGTCTCCTATGCAGTGGGCATTGTTGGCAATCGGGGGCGGCACGCTGTTGGGGACTTTGCTTTATCGCGATGAAACGTTTCGCGAAGGCATCCGCTATAGCCTGCAGGGCCTCGCCTTGATGCCGATATTCTATTTTGCGATCCGGTTCTCCCATCGCCCGCCGTTTCAGTTTTTGAATTTGCCATTGGTAATGAAAATCGGCGTCTACTCGTACGTGATCTATCTGAGCCATTACGTGGTCATCAGACTTTTTGCGGCAGATTTCCCCGCAATCGCCGCGAAGCCCTACCTCATGTTTCCGATAGCCCTTTCGATCTCGATCGCCTTCGCGGCAGTCATTGATCGCTTCGTTGATCCCTATTTCAGACAGCTCCGGCGGCAGTTCCGGCCGGGAGCTGTCCCAAGACCTGCTGTTTTAAGCGCCACCGAGTGATCGATGGCACAACATTCTAGTGGTATACGAAAAGCTGGCTCTAGCTTTCCGAACGAACTTTTTCGGAGAAATCCGGCCAGCGCACGTCCTTTGCCGAGATATCCGTCACCGGCATCGGCCATGAAATATTGAACGCCGGATCGTCGTAGCGAATGCCATCGGATGCATCGGCCGAATAAAACTCAGTCATCAGGTACGAGATTTCCGTTTCCGGTTCGAGCGTTTGAAAACCGTGAGCAAACCCGCAAGGAACGTAGAGTTGCAGTCCGTCGCCGGCGCTCAGCCTGTAAGATTCCCACTGCATATAGGTCGGCGACGTGGGCCTGATATCTAGCAGCACGTCGTGAATTGCACCCACAAGGCAGCGGATCAATTTGACCTCTTCATGCGGGGCACGCTGAAAATGCATGCCGCGCAAAGTGCCCGTTTTCAAAGTCCGCGAAACGCTTCCCTGCACGAATGCCGTCGCGAGACCTGCAGCTGCGAACTCGTGGACACAGAACGTCCTCGCAAAGTAGCCTCGCTCGTCCTTTACTGGTTCGAGGGCGATTAGCTTGACGTCTTGCAGTCGAGTGGCTTGAAAGCGCATGCTATCCCGTCGAAGATCGATTTAGAGGCGATAAGGTTATCAGATGGACTTCTGGCCTGACCCCGAGAAAATTGGCGGAGACATCTACAGTCTAGCTACTCAAATCTTTCCGATTTGCCGAAGTATCACCGGGAACGGCGTTCGCGCAACGCTGGACCACCTCGCAGAGCACATTAAGCTTGATGTCTATGAGGTGGCGACCGGGACGCCGGCGTTCGACTGGACGGTGCCGCGAGAATGGAACATTCGTGACGCCTACATCAAAGACAGCGCAGGCAACAAGATCGTCGACTTCGCAGAGTCCAACCTGCACGTGATGAGCTACAGCGTACCCGTTCGCGCGCATCTCTCTCTCTCCGAGTTGAAGAAGCATCTGCACTCGCTTCCGCTTCAGCCCGAGCTCATTCCTTACCGCACATCGTATTATGCGGAAAACTGGGGCTTCTGCGTCCGCCACTCGCTGCTCGAAAGCCTCAAAGACGATACGTACGAAGCCGTCATCGATTCAACGCTTGCGGACGGTTTCCTTACCTATGGAGAGTTTCTGCATCGAGGCGAAATCGATGACGAGGTTCTGTTATCGGCACATATTTGCCATCCGTCCCTGGCTAACGACAATTGCTCGGGACTCGCGCTGCTGACGTACCTCGCAAAGGCCATCGCTCAGCAGAAGACTCGATACAGCTACCGGCTTTTGTTCGCTCCAGGCTCGATCGGGGCGCTCACCTGGCTCTCACGGAACGAAGACAAGATTCATCGCATCAAGCATGGGATCATAGTTTCGGGCGTCGGCGACGGAGGGGGGCCAACTTATAAGAAAAGCCGTCGCGGCAACGCCGAAATCGATCGGGCGGCATCACATGCGCTGAGATATTCGGGCATGCAGGCCAACGTTATCAACTTTTCTCCCTATGGATATGACGAGCGGCAGTATTGCTCTCCGRGATTCGACCTGCCCGTCGGCCTATTTCAGCGAAGCAAATGGGGAACGTTCCCTGAATACCATACGTCTGCCGATAATCTCGAATTCATAAAGCCGGAGGATCTAGGCCAGTCCTTCAGGCTCATCACCGAAGTCATTGGCATTCTCGAAGGCAATTTCTGGTACCAGAATACGTCTCCGAAGGGCGAGCCGCATCTGGGCAAGCGGGGTCTTTATGGCGCGATCGGCGGCGACAAAGCGGGACCGGCAAGGATCATGACAATGTTATGGGTACTCAACCTATCGGATAGCCGGAACTCGCTGCTCGACATTGCCGAGCGTGCCGAGTTGCCTTTTTCGGAAGTCTCGTCGGCTGCTGCGATGCTCGAAAAACATGGCCTTTTGCGAAGGGTGACGCCGGTGGACGCCGCCGCGGGACCGGCTGGCGACCGGCAGTGACATATCGGTGGAATGAAATAACCGCAGGTAAGCCGGGCCTACGGGATGCCGGCCGTTTCGCGATGATCGACGGGCTGCGCGGCGTCGCGGCCTTCGCCGTCTTTCTTTTTCACTGCGGCGAAGGCGGTCACCTTACAAACCTGATGGCCGTCACTCCCGCTTGGTTCGAATGGATTATCCACCAAGGGCACCTAGGCATTGCGATCTTTTTCGTCCTCAGCGGTTTCGTCATTGCCCATTCGTTACGCAGAAATTCAGTCACATTTCCCCTTGTAGGCAGATTTTTGCTTCGCAGATCCGTTCGGCTGGATCCGCCGTATTGGTTCGCTATTGCACTGACGATCGGGCTGGCCGTCGTCTCGGCTTACTTCGTTCCAGGCAAGCAGCTACCCTCGATTTCTGCGGGGCAATTCGTTGCGCATGTCTTCTATTTGCAGGAAGTGCTTGGATACCCCGAAATTGGCCCGATCTTCTGGACGCTTTGCCAGGAAGTTCAGTTCTACCTGATATATGCCCTTCTTCTTGCCGTGACGCGCAACGATCCGGCTCAGAGCATGCAGGGACGCGCAACCGTCGTGGGGATCGCGGTGGCGGCGCTAATCAGTTTGCTGTGGCCGCTGGGCATCGTCACCTGGGAGCCGTGGCGCGGCAGCTTCCTTCCCCTATGGCATTGTTTTCTACTGGGCGCCGGAGCCTATTGGACGTGGCAATACCCACGGATGGCGATCTATTATTTTTCCTACGTCGCAATACTGACTTTTGCCGCGGCGTTGAAACTCGACGACGTGACGCTGGCCGCCGCATTGACGGCTATCGCATTGTGGTATGCGACCACGACGGGCGGCATTTATCGCTGGTTGAATTGGCGCTGGTTGCAGTTCCTGGGCCTGATCTCCTACTCTCTTTACCTCGTCCATAATCCGGTTTCCGGCGGTCTATTTCGCATCGGGTATGACCTCACGGGGCGTTCGGTTTTGACCGAGGCCTTCTGGTGGGTGATCGTTATTCTGGGGTGCGTGTCGTTTTCCGCAGCAATGTGGTGGTTGATCGAGCGGCCGAGCATGGCGTTGGCGAAGCGCATCAAGCTCGAGGCTCCGAAACCTGTGAATTCGGATAGGGAGAAGCCTGCCTCCCTCTTTCCTGAATCGCAGGCTAAATGAGGCACGCGCGATAGAGATCGCGTGATCGAACCCCGTTCTATTTAGCGTATTTTCGGTTTCTATTCGGGCAATTGGGAAGTTGGTCATCCAACCTCATTGACACTGTCTTAAAGACATTGACAGACTACTGTACGAGCCAGTTTCGGCCAGTCTTCCAGCCTAGAATGTATGACCGAGAATCCGGATGAGTAATCCAGAACGCCTCAGCGTTCTCTACGTCTCGCAGATGCCCGCCAGTCCTCCGCGCTTTGGTGCGCAAGCGCGGATACACGGACTGATGACGCAACTGGCCGAGCGCCACCACCTCACCGCCGTGATGCTGGTCGACGATGAGTTCGACGAAGACGAGAGCCGGGCGGCCATGCAGGCCTATTGCCGTGAGGTTGTGCTTGTTCCAAATCCGCATAGTCACGAAGGTCCGACCAAAAGATTGGAGCAGCTTAAGTCCCTGATCTCGACCCGAAGCTTCGAGCGGTTGCGCGCCACGGTCCCGGCGCTCCAGTCGGCGCTTGACCGTGTTCTTCAGGCAAAGCGGTTTGACATCGTCAATCTCGAATTCTCGTTTCTTGGCCACTGCAATCTTCGCCAGGCTCCGGCCGGCGAGAGGCCGCCCGCTCTCGTCGTCGATTCGCACAACATCGACTTCGAGCTCGCGAAGCAGTACGCGCGTTCGGGCAGCAGCCTGATCCGTCGGCTCTACGCCGGGGTCAACTGGCGCAAGCTCAGAAGAGAGGAACTTGGAACCTATCGCGACGCAGATGGCGTCTATCTTTGCAGCGCTGCGGATGAACGGCGCGTGCTCGGCGAGATTCCGGACGCAATCACGGCCGTCATCCCCAACGCGGCTGACGTTGACTACTACCAGCCGCGCCCGACCGATCCGCCATCGGACGGCCGCACCCTACTTTTCTTCGGGCTGCTTTCTTACATCCCCAATGTCGACGGTGTGCTGCACTTCGTCGAGGACATCTGGCCGCTGATCGCCAACGCCCATCCCGACGCGCGCCTGAAGATCGTCGGCAAAAACCCTCCGCCGCAGCTCAAGGCACTGGCCGGGCCGCGGATCGAATTCACCGGATTCGTACAGGATCTGCGGCCTCACCTTGCGTCGGCCGCCGTCGTCATCGTGCCACTTCGCCTCGGCGGCGGTACGCGCCTCAAGATCGTCGAAGGCATGGCGATGGGCAAGGCCATCGTCTCGACTGCACTCGGTGCCGAGGGAATTGAAGCTCAGCCCGGCCGCGATCTTCTGATCGAGGATGAGCCGCAAGCATTCGCGGACGCTGTCGGCCGGCTCCTTGCCGATCCAAAACTCGCGGCCCAGATCGGCCAAGCGGCGCGGAAGCTCGCGGTCCAGCGGTATTCCTGGGCGAGCGCAGCACAGAAGCTCGAAGGTTTCTATCGTCAAATCTTGAATGCCGGCTCGCGAGGTAAGCGCTCATGACTTTGAGATCGACGCGCAAGTTAGCGCTTTCCGGTTTGGCGCTATCGATCGCTATCCTCGCGAGCCCTGAAGCCTCGGCCGCGGATGCACAGTCTGCAACTTCCACGTCGGCGGATAAACCGACCACTGACACATCCTGGAACCAAGGACTGAAGATCGGCGTCAACGGCGCGATCCCAGTCATCGTCGTCGATCAATTCGGCTATCAGACAAAAAGCCCCAAGGTTGCCGTTATCAGAAACCCCCAGACGGGATACGATAAAAGCGCTTCGTTCACGCCCGGCCACGAACTTCAAGTGGTCGACCGCAGCTCCGGCAAAGTCGTAAAAAGCGGAAGCCCGACTCCCTGGAACAATGGCGCGATGGATGCAGTCTCAGGCGACCAGGCGTGGTGGTTCGACTTTTCGGACGTCAAAACGCCGGGGACCTACGCGATCGTTGACGTCGAGAGCCAACTCAGATCCGTAGACTTCGACATCGACGATCATGTTTTTCAGCGTGTGATGAAGCATGCCGTCCGGATGTTCTTTTACCAGCGCGCCGGCATGAAAAAGACGGCGGAGACGGCCGGCGCATCGTGGGCCGACCGGGCGAGCCATCTCGGTCCGGGACAAGATCCTTATACCCATTCGTGGCTCGCCAAGGATGACGCGTCTCTGGTCAAGGACCTCAGAGGCGGATGGTTCGACGCCGGCGATTACAACAAATATACGAACTGGGCGGCGCGCAACATTATCTCTCTTCTCCGGTCCTACGACGAAAACCCGGCCGCATTCGGAGACGACTATAGAATTCCGGAATCGGGCAATGGCATTCCCGACATTCTCGACGAAGCGAAGTGGGGCCTGGATTGGCTCGTACGCATGCAGAATGGCGATGGTTCGCTGCTTTGCGTTCAATCGCTGTCGGAAGCGAGCCCGCCTTCGGCGGCGACCGGGCCGAGCTTTTACGGTCCTCCGACCACCAGTGCCAGCCTCATGGGAGCGGCCGTATTCGCCTACGCTTCCAAGGTGTTTTCCGCCCGCCCCGAACCAGAACTGAAAGCGTATGCGGCGGACCTTGCCAAGCGAGCAAAAACGGCATGGGCCTGGGCGACGGCAAATCCGCAGGTTCTCTACTACAACAACGACAATGGGAAGCAGCCCGGTTCGCAGGGTCTCGCATCCGGTCAGCAGGAGATGGATGACGCTCATCGTCTCGCCGCGCGGTTTGAAGCCGCCGTATATCTCTTCGAGATTACGGGCGAGGAGGGATACGCAAAGTTCGCGGAAGCAAACTTCGCATCCATCGTGCCTCACTGGGGGCCTTCGCAGTGGGATGCGGCCGGCCAGGAAGCCTTGCTCCATTACGCGCGACTTTCGGGCGCGAGCGCTTCCGTCAAATCGGCGATCATCGGGCAATTCGTCACCACGATGACGCAAAAGGCCGACCAGTTGCCAATGGTCCTCGACAAAAAGGACCCGTACCGGTCGCCGATGAAAGATTTTACCTGGGGGAGCAATCAGTCGAAGGCGACCCAGGCGAGACTCTACGAACTTCTCGCGATCCACACGCCCGACCCGAAGGTAGCCGCGCAGGCAAAATCCGCCGCGGCCGAATACCTTCACTATATCCATGGCGTGAACCCACTCGGACTCGTCTACCTCACAAACATGAAAGCGGCGGGCGCCGAGAATTCGGCGATAACGATGTACCACGCTTGGTTCTCGTACAGTTCGCGCCGCTGGTCGAAAGTCAGCGGCATCAATCCAGGCCCGGCGCCGGGCTACCTCGTCGGCGGCCCTAACCCCTCCTATGCCGTCGACCCGTGTTGCTTTTCCCCGTCCGGATCGCCGAGCTACAAATGCTACATGGCTGCTGCTTTTTCGCTGTGCCGCCGCGGGTTCTCACCGCCGTTGGAGCAACCCGCCAGCAAGTCCTATCTCCAGTTTAATGATCCGTGGCCTGCAGATTCCTGGGCGATCACCGAACCGAGCACCGCCTATCAGGCCGCATATATTTTGGCCCTCTCAAGATATCTGAATTGATGGATAGAGGTGCGGCTTGTAGGCATCCATGGCTCGGGGATCTTCATGTTGGCGCTTTTTTAGTACGTCCGTGAATTTGGCGGCTGTGGACCCAAGACGAAATCCTGTCTATTCGGTGCGAAAGGTGGACGACGCGGCTCGTCGCGTTAAACCGTTCGAAGTCAGCTTGCGATACACAAGGCGTGGGGTTTTCCGTGCGAATGGTGCCAGATGCCAAGGGACCGTCTCGGGATGAAAATTAAAAGCGAGCGGATTCGTTGAGCCAAACCGACAAATATTTCCAAGATAACGAGCCGACGGAAGGCCTCGGCCGTGCCTCTCTGCACAGTGGAATGATCGTCGTTGCCGGGCGGCTGATAAGTGTCGGGTCACAAGTTGTATCGATGATCGTGCTGGCGCGCCTGCTCGATCCTCATGACTTCGGACTGACGGCAACGATTTTTGCACTTATCGGCTTCGGACCGATGCTTATAGATCTCGGGACGTCCGACGCTACCAGTCAAAAAGCCCATATTTCGCGGGCCGAAGTCAGCTATTTATTTTGGCTGAATTGCACGATTGCCGTTGTATTGTCCCTTCTTCTCATCGTCAGCGGCGGCTTCATCGCCAGGTTTTATAATGAGCCCGCACTGAGCGGCATTGCCGCTGTATCATCTCTGACGTTTATCGCGGTTGGAATATCGACCCAACATTTGGCATTGCTGCGCAGGGGGATGCAGTTCCGCAGCCTCGCCATTCTCGATATCTGCTCGAACGGCATCAGTAGCATCCTCAGCATTGCCATGGCGCTTACGGGTTGGGGATACTGGGCACTCGTCGCAAAACCTGTCACGATGGCAGTTCTGACTGTTGTCGTCGCATGGATCGCTTGCCCGTGGTTGCCGGGACGGCCACGGCAAACAAAAGAAACCGACGCCTCCGTCCGATTTGGACTGGGTGTTGCTGGCTTCACGTTAACGGACACATTCGCGCAATCGTTCGACCGGCTTGCTCTCGGCTATTTCTACGGCGTTGGCACGCTCGGATATTACCAGAACGCCTTCCTTTTCTACACCAACCTCCTCAATCTTCTCATCGGACCGCTGCACAACATCGCGGTCTCCAGTCTGAGCAAGCTCAGAGGCAACCTGGCCGAGTTCAGAAAATCGTGGACCGCTGCGCTGTCGATGGTCAGCTTTTTGTCGACTCTCGCATTCGCGGTGCTGGCCGTGACGGGGCCCGATGTCGTCACAATATTGCTTGGTGAGAAATGGGCGCCTGCGGGACCTGTGCTGTGCCTCTTCGCGGTCAGGGGTATCGCTCAGGCAGTCGAACGGACGCTCGGATGGCTGCACGTCTCAACCGGCCGGTCCGATCGCTGGATGCGGTGGGGATTGCTCAGCTCCGTATGCCAAATTGCAGCCGTCGCTATTGGCCTCCCATTCGGGCTTATGGGGGTGGCGGCGACGAGTGCAATTGCGATTTATATCCTATTCGTACCGGCATTGGCCTATGCTGGACGGCCGGCCGGAATCGGTGCGAAGGACGTACTGGCGGCCGTTGGCCCGCAAATGGCGGCCGGATTGATCGCGGTTGCTGTTGGACTTGGCGTGCGCGAAGCGTTCCTCGTTGATCTCTCCCATTGGCCGAGATTCTTGATCGCATCATCTCTCAGTCTGACGACGTATCTGGTCGTGGCGATCGCGCTCTTCAAGGTGACGCAACCCGTGTACTTGGCGCTGTCTGCCTTGCGTAATTTCGGTCCACAGCGGCTACAGGGGAATTCCTAGGCACGATTGACGCGGACAGTTTACCGGCGTCAGGAGATTGGACTTATCACTCTCGCAGGATGTCCCGCCGCGACAGAGCGTGGGGGTATGTCACGCGTCACCACACTACCCGCGGCTACGACACTGTCGGCTCCGATCGTCACGCCGCTAAGAACGATTACGCGCGCGCCGAGCCATACGTTCTCCTCAAGGATGATCGGTGCAGAGGCCGGTCGAATACCTCGTTTCGTAGGATCGATATGATGGTAGTCGTTGTCCATCATGAGCACGTCCATGCCGATTTTGCAGTCGGGCCCGATGCTGATCAGCTTGGTCGCGGAAATCGAGCATCCGTAATTCATGAATGTGCGCGCACCTATCTCCAGCTTTCCGTTGGGGTCGGTGCTCAGCTGAATTGGGACGGCGGTCGAGCTCAGACTTGCGCGCTGACCTATGATCATGCTGCCGGAGTTTCGAACGATGACGCGTCCCCATACTCTGACGCGCTCGCCGACCGAAGTGGCGTTGCGCAGGTGCCAGCGCGCCCGCAATAGCGCAAGCACGTCGTCCCCAATTTGGGCCGGTCGCCTGCCTCGCGCAAGCGTCTCCCTCACATCCGGAAGAAGACGCCCCAAAGAGGGGATCATAGGTATGTCCTTTGCTGAGGGCAGTGTACGGCCCGAGCCGCGCATTCCAGGGCAGACCGGCCGCCATTCGCACCGATATCGAGGATGGTGCAGTTCGGCCTCAAACGACGCACGTAGACGTAATCGGCTTCGTAAGTGACGCCCAAAACGTGGCGTCCGAGCAAATGTAAAATATGCGAGGACCCCGCGCATTTCGAATTTTATCCTGGACGCGTTGATCAGCACCCATCCTGATTGGTCCTTTCAGAAACGGCTCAAGAGAATCTGGCACGAAGCCTCGATCAACAACAGCAATTAATAGAAGTTTGCCTAAACCCAATTTCAGAAGACCGGATCGTCGCAATCAAGAAGCGGACGCTGGGATTTCGACGACGAAGTTTGGGGCTGCCACGGATTTAGTCAAGCGGACTTCACGGCTGAAACTGTCGCGGCCTCCGGTGCGCCCATGTGCCATATCTCGCTTTTTGGACGCCGGCTTTCGGACTATCGATTGGGGCGAAGACTTTGAGGTAGACGTCCCTTACGAAAGGCTTGGCTCCCTCGTAGTGGTTGAAGTCCAGTCGTCACGTACGAAGCCCGCTTCGCTGAGGCCGAATACCGGGTGGTCTCGGCGGCAACCAGAACAAAAAGAAACCACATCGGGTCATTCGTCGACAACCACAGGGTCTCAATCAAATTGGTGATTGTGACGTACATAGCCAGGGAAAGCAGGATCCAGGCTCGAAGCGGATCCTGCCGTCTTACGCGCTCTATTGCATATAATGTCGCCATTATAAAAATGATAAACAACCAATATCCTATAATTCCGGTTTCTATTCGAACATCGAGATAGCCGCTATGGCTACCGGTCATGTTTTTTACCCAATATGGTGCCAGAGTTACGCTGGGGGCATCATTCCCGACCAGCCAAAATGAGTGAAACCCCCACCCAAGCCAAGGCCTTTGGGCAATTTGCCAATTAATGAAATCCCATATCACGGTGCGGCCGGTCAGAGTCGAATCACCATAAATCGCGTACGAAATGCGATTTACCAAATTGCCGCTCGAAACCATTGACGCCACGACGTAGCTGGCCGGGATTGCGAGCAATACGACAAGCGCAGATATTCGCAGCTTGCCGCTGATCATGAGGGCCACTCCCGCAACACAGGGAGCGACCAGCATAAAAGCCAGCGAGCCTTTAGATTCACTCGCAAGAACCAGGAAAACGGCGCCGATCGCCACAAGGATAGCAACGTACCGTCTCCAACCCGGGAATAGGACCTCATAAAATGACAAGAGAAGCGCAGCGGAAGCGCATTGACCAAGATACTGTTTGAAGCCGAAATATCCAAAATATCCGAATATCGTTCCGCCGGCGGTCAAGACCGGCTTCTGATTCAAGACGACAATAACATTAATAAGTACCGCAAGCGCATAACACCAAAACAGGCCTCGCACCGTATCCTTTATTGGCGATCCCATAGCGAATGGCAAAATGAGCGGGGTTAGAACCATCAACTCCAGGCAGTATCTGGCAAAGGATATTTCTTGGTTGTATGCCCATGTGACGCTTGCCCCTGCGAACAGCAAAAACGCGGCGAGGCTCATGATTGGCGGCGACCAGAGGCGCGCAAAATTCAACCGTGATCGGTTGACCAATGCGAGCAGCAGGGTGATCGCGAGGAGGGCAAAAAGGAATAACCTGTTTTCCCAGTCGGCGGAGGTCACCCCTATCGAGCGCGCGGATTCGGTTGCTTTGACTGCTGGCGCCGTAAAGTATGCCATCAAAGGGCGAAATATCAGATACCAACTGAAGAGGACGAACGGTATCGCCGCAAAAAGCTTGCTCGGCAGTGACGGCGGGCTCGGGCGAGCATAGGCAACCAAGGTATTCTCTCCAGGGTGTCTTCTGTTCAGTCGATATTACAGCGCGCCGGCCACTCAATCGTAAACTGCCTCTTCTTCTTTCAATTCCCGGATGTGGCCAAGGAGTTCGGCGTGTTCCTGGTCGGTCAAGTTCGGAGAACGGAAATAGTGTTGGTTGTCGCTCAGATGCTTTTCCGTGTGCATTCCGAGTAAGGTTACGCTGACAGCGGGCGTCGCACGACAAAATTGTAGGGCAATATCGAGCAATGGACGGCCCAGGTTCTGGCTGAGCGAGCGCAGGGCCAATATTTGGCGCCACTGGGGTGTGGCGGCCTTCAGCGCGACTTCATCCAGGCCATCTTTCAAGAGCCCGCCGCCAAAGCATCCGCGGGCAATCACCCCGAGGCCCCGCGCCTCAGCGGCCGCCAGGATGCCCTGATCGAGCGCTTCGAGGTCGAGCAATCCGAAGCCGAGTTGCATAGACGAGATACCCGGAGCCGACACGCAGAACGGGGCGTCCTCGACCACTTCGGTTGCTACTCCGTAGAAGCGAAGCTTTCCCTGCCCCTTCAGCCTTTCCAGCGTTTCGAGCGCTTCGCCGAAGGCACCGGTCTGAATGAACGGCGCGCGCGGACTATGCAGCTGGTAGAGATCGACGTAGTCCGTTTGCAGGCGTTTCAGGCTCGTCTCGAGGGCCGCAGTCAAATACGCCGGCGAGAAGTCCTGCGACAGCGCTCCGGAAACAACCGAGGGCAATCTCGAGCGCTTCAATCCCAACGCATGCACGATCGGGCGCACTAAGGGTTTGACCCGTTGCAACAGCTTGCGCTGCGCCGGAAGGCAGTATCCGCCCTTCGTCGCCAGGACGACCTGCTGCCGCCGGCCGCGAAATGCTTTCCCGATCAGGGCTTCGCTTTCACCCTGCGCGTACATGTCGGCGGTATCGTAGAATGTGATGCCAGAATCTAGAGACTTCTGGAGAACGTTCAGCGCTTCCTTGCCACCGTTCTTATTTGCGAAAAACCCGCCTATCCGCGATCCGCCAAAGCCGATCTCGGAAACTTTCAAACCGGTTTTGCCGAATTCATTGATCTTCATGAGATGAATCAGGCGTGCTTCAGATCGCGAGCGAGGCGCGTCGCCGCCCGCGCCGCAATCGCCATCACTGTCAGGGTTGGGTTCTTTTCAGCGGCAGTCGTGAAGCAAGCAGCATCGCAGACGAGCACGTTCGGCGCGCGATAAACGCGATTCCAGCCATCCACCACGCCATACTCCGGCTTTGCATGCATGCGCGCCGTCCCGCCATAGTGAGCGACGGTTCCCGGGTACAAGGTCGGTACGATCTCTCCGATCTTTGCACGGCAACCTGCATCCTCCAACACGTCGATGAGGTGCTGGCGAGCACGTACGACATTGTCCACTTCCGCATCGCTGTAGCGAATGCAAACATCGAGGACGGGAAGTCCGAATTCATCCTTCTTCGTTGCCGAAGGCTTCGCGACGCACGCCTCCGTGGGGATCATCGTCCCAATCATCTGCACGCCGACCGTCGTTCCCGCCTGACCGAAGCGGCTTCGAACGCGATCGCTGATATTCGCCGCTCCGAGCGTCCACGAGGTTGCCATGAGTGGGGGAGAGGTCTCGTAAGGCAGGCGCGTCATGTAGGCGGCGGGAGAGAGGAGCTTGCGGGGACGCTCCATCTCGAACGCCCACCATTCACGAGGGTGATCGTGCAGGAAGCGCCCGAGCAATCCCTCCGAGTTTCCGAGGCCTTCCGGGAAGTCCTTGGAAACCGAGTTGTGCAGAAGTTTGGCCGTTCCCAGAGGACCACACGCAACGATCACGGCTTCCGCTTCAATGCGTTTCGTCTCGCCCGACTGACGGTCGTGATAAAGCAGCCCGTCGACCTTCCCCTTTTCCGGAGACCACTCAAGCGACAAGGCGTAGGCGCTGGTCACGAAGCGGAAATTGGACGACTTCAGCAAAGGGGAGACAATGTTGGTGAAGCTATTGAAGGCCGTGCCCCGGCGGACGAGCATCGTCGGCGGGCCGTCAGCTAGAGGATAGATGGTGAAGCCCTGGCCATGGCGGTTCGCCGCCCTCTCCACGACTTCCCAATCCTCCGGGATGCGGCGGTCATAAGCAGCATAGCCGCCGGGCAGCTGGGGCTTATCGCGGCGATCGGCCGTGATTTCGAGAAATCGCTCTACCTTTTCATAATAGGGCGCGAGATCCGCGTACGAGATGGGCCACCGATACCGTTCGTGCAGCCTCTCGCCTTCGGTGAAATCCTCCGGCGCAAAGCGCGGCACTGCGCCGGTCCAGCAATTGGAGAGCCCTCCCGGTGCGAGCTTCGCATAGCACACGGTTTGCGGATCACCCGACACCGAATGGCCGCCCTCCTCCTGCAACGGGGGCGTTCGACGGTAAAGATTCTTACCGCCCGAGCGCACGAGCAGACCAGGCTCAAAGCGCGCGCCGGCCTCCAGCATTGTCACGGAGATGCCGGCTTCCACGAGCTCGCGGGCGGCAGCCGCGCCCGCCGGACCGCTGCCGACGATCACGACTTGTCGTTCATCCTGCATGGCTGTTGCTTAGTACTCTTTGTCCACGAGAGAACGGGCAAAGCGCAGCGCAGAATAGGTAACGGGCACCTTCACGAACAACTCCTCGCGAAGCCGTCCTGCTTTGGTCGGCTTGAACCAGTTCGGGAGGAATTTGATCTTCCCGCCCTCGGCTGCAAACGGGTCAGCGAGGTTGTTGCCGCCGTCCTCCCACGTCATGGCAAGCATCGGACGCGGGGCCGAAGTATGATTTGCCGTTCCTCGATGCCAGACGTTTGAGCTGCGGACCAGAACATCCCCCCGCTTCAGCGGAACGCGCACGGCATTGCGAGCGACGCGCTCAAAGACGAACTGCGTGTATTTATAGAAGCGCTTGTGCGTCCCTGGGATTGCCTCCATCGCGCCATTCTCGATCGTCGAGTCGACGACGGCAACATTGGCGATCATGAAGTCGCGCGTGAACGGACGGTCGAGGTGATAATGCTGCGTGTGGCTGCCGGGCAGATTGAAGTTGCACCCGACATTCGGCATGCGGACAACGCGGGGATCCAGTTCCTTGATCAGGTCGATGATGCCCTTGTCTTGCAGCGTGTCGTAGACGAACCGCGCAGCTTGACCCGGGAAGCAGTTGAGATGACCGCTTTTCAAACCGCCGCCCGAAAATAACGCGCCTGACTTCGATTGCGCCTCGAATTCCTGCTCGAGAGATTTGTGCAGTTCAGCCAATCGCTCCGGCGAGACGACATTGCGAATGACAAAGTAGCCATCGCGATCGAACGCCTGCTTCAGATCTTCTTTTTCAGCCGCGGTAAGAGGACTGGCTTTTTCACTTGCCGTAGGCGCACCTTCGTCAACTGTCAGCATCGTGGACCTCCATCAACTCCCAATGAATTCGGAATGTTTCGCCGCGCTTCACCTCTGGATGCAGCGACGAGATTTTCGTAGCGCGTCGCCACTTCGCGACACTGCTGGCGCGGCGCGAAACGGAGACGGATCGTTTGGCGGGCGTTCACGCCCAATCGCCGGCGGAGTTCGGGATCGCCCATCAGCGTCGCAATTGCCTTCGCGACGGCCTCGGCAGAGCCCTCCTCCACAAGCATCCCGTCCACGCCATGCGTGATGATTTCGGGAACGCCGCCTGTGCCGCAGGCTATGACCGGTTTTTGCATCGCCATTGCCTCGGCGATCGCGAGCCCGAAGGGCTCCCCATAGGACGGATGTACGAACAGATCGAACTCACGAAGAAACGGCCGGACATCCTTTTGAAATCCGCCGAAATGCAAGCGATCGGCGATGCCGCCCTCGCGCGCCTTCCTTTCGAATTCCGCCCGGACCTCAGGCACGTCGGAGCCAAGGATCATGATATGCAGATCGGGATGGGTCTCTCGCAACAGCGATACCGCGCCGATAAGTTCAAGCTGTCCCTTCCAGGGGTTCATCCGCGCCGCAATTCCCAGGAGCGGTGCATACTCAGGAATGCCAAACTGCTTGCGAATCCCCTGGGGGCTTTCAGGACATCTTTGGGGATCGAAGTGATCGGTATCAACCGCATTATAGATCGTATGGATCTTATTCAGATCCAATCCCATATCACTCAGTCCATTGCGTATGTAATCCGAGATGGCGAATATCGCGGTGGCATTGCGCATTCCCCAAAGCGTCGGGCCGATGTGATAATCGCCAAGGTGCGAATGCATGTGCACGACCGACGCGACCCTGGTCACGCGCCCGAGCAAGCTCGCGTAGCTGGCATCCCTTGGCCGGTCTGTGGCATGAATGATTTGTATGCGGTTGCGCTTGATGAACGCGGCAGCCTTCGCTAACGACGCAGCGCTCGGTCCGTAGGCAAGCGCTTTGCCTAGTATGCCTCTGCTCGCCAGCGCCTCGGCGGGCTTCCCCAGCGGCAGGAACGCACTCGATACATTCGGCATTCCAGCGAAGCGAACCCGCATCTCCTCTGCATCGGCCGCTTCACTGTTCGACAGAACAAAGACCTCAGCTTCGTCCGGAGCGAAGTTGGCCATGAGCATCAGATGCACAGCAACGTCCGCACCGCACTGATCGCGAGTATTCAAGAACAGTACACGGATTGGCATATGCAGAGTCCGGCCGATCGATGAGCTAGGTTATTCCTATAATACGTTTACTTGACATTCTCTCATCGGGACGACGGTCTGTCTTGCGACTTCTCATCCCTCCCGAGGATTGCAATCGGCCGACCCGTCGTCGTCGCCTCAATTGCGTTTTCTGATGGAGGTCAAATCTCGTGCCTATTTTTCAGATGGCGGTGTCGTCAGGTCCGCAAAATTGCCAATCCAGAAGGCATCCGGCCGCCAAGTCCGATTCAGCGAGGCGTTCGCGAGCCCAGTCGATGATTTAACGTCCACTGAACGAACGGGAATTCCCGCGCCTTATTCCCTCCAAACGCTTTTGCGGATTTCCGCTCCTCATCGGCTGTTAGCAACAAAAGATTGATGAATTGACTGTAAGCCGGATCTACCCTGCCAAAGCGCCCTTTCTTTCTGGAAAGTTAATTGCCCAATGGATGATCCTTGGCATGTAATTCCAGTCCTTTAATGGCTGGATCGGGGCGCCGAGGGCCAATTTCGGCGGGCGGCAGATGGCTTGATCGCGACTGGCGCGGGCGCTTGCGGCGTGGTGAATAGCGGGCAGATATGCCATGCCTACAAACTGAGCCGGCGCGTTACGGCTCGACGTAGCGCCATAGTCCCGTGGCCCACATCGAGCCGACGAAGATGTTGTGCGTGCCGTCGGATGTTACCGCAACGCTGTTGGGTCCCCAGACAAGACCCGCGGGAAGCGCCGTTTCTTTGGTCCAGGTGCCTGGATCCCCGGGCTGCGGTGCAGTTTGCAGTTTTGGACCTCCCTCATTCAATCCGCAGCTTGCGCACGCCCATCCCCACATGGCGTAGACCGTCTTTGCCGATCCCCAGACGACCGCGACATCACCATCGCTAACGCGCGTCCAGTTGGCGCCGAGATCGACGCTGCGATGGAGGCCATAGCCGGTGGATGGCCGCCAACCACCGATGAAGAGCGTTCGGCCCGTCTGGTAGATCTGTGTGCCGCCATGCGGATGCGTCAAGCCCTCGATGCCCTTGGGCTCCGTCCAGGTCGCGCCGCCGTCATGGGTCATGACGGCCGAGCCGCTGCCTTGCGGAATTGCGAACCAGGTCTTGCGTGTCGTTTGGGCGTCGCCCGTCTCGACGAAGTACGGGAACCACGATACGCCACCGCTCGGCCATCCGGCGCCCACCACAAATTTCCAGGTTTCTCCGCCATCGGTTGATTCTGCCAACCGGTCCGCTTCGTGGAAACCTGTGATGAGATGTGTCGGATCGTGCGGATCGACGACGATCGAATACAAGCTCGCCTCGTATTTTACCGGCAGCAATCCCGTGAGCCGAAATGTCAGGCCCCCGTCAGTCGACTTGAATACCTTCTGATCGCCATAGACGTTCGCCACCCAGAGGGTCGCGGGACTAGTGCCCGCTATCGCCAGCACATGGCCGAGCGCCAGAGACGGCGGGATGGGCCGGCTCGGAAGCTGGGCCCAGGTCTTGCCGTAGTCCGTCGATTTCCAGATCGATCCATAGCCGCCGACGTAAAGATCGGTAGGCCGCGCAGGATCAACGACAATGTTGCCGACGCCGAAGCCATCCACGCCTTTGAACAGCGATGCCGGCATTTCCGGCGAAGTCACATTTTCCCAGACGCCGCGCGCGGTCTGCGACTTCCCCTGACACGCGGTGACCACAAAACAAATGAACAGAATTGCCAGTCCCTGGTTCAGGCGAGCAAATCGGGAATTGGCCATTTGGCTTTTAAACAAGCTGATCAATATCCCGTGCTTCGACTGAACGTAGTTCTCGATCGTCACCAGAGCCATCACGGCGCCGGGCCAAGGTCTCGAGGTGGAGCCCTGAAGACCCAAAGCAGATTGATAAAAAAATTGACGACGAACGCGGTGCCTATGCCGATCACCTTAGAGAGCATCGGGGCGATACCGATCAGCGTGGCGCAGATCAGCGTAACGGAGACGTTGATGGAAAGTCCGGCGGCTGCGCCGACCAAAAACTGCAGCAGCCGGCCTCGGCTTGTGGCTTGCTCGAAGACGAACCGGCTTGTCAGGTGATAATTGACGAACGCGGCGATGAGCCAGCTGAGGCTCGCCGCAATTGCGATCGTAAGGCCTGCATTCAGCAGAACGTGAAATCCGGAAACGTCGACGATGGCTGCAGCCCCGCCGGTTCCGATATAGCGGACAAATTTGGAGATCATCCCGGCGACCGATCGAACAGAGGTGCGAACAGCGCATCAGAGTACGTCGGGAAGTGGAGCCAGCCATCGAGCGGCCGAGCTGAACGGATGAGCGCCGTCGCTCCGGCCCTGCGTGCCGCTGCGCCGTCTCTCTCGATCCGATCCCCGATGAGAATCGTCTCGGCGGGGTTTGCTCCAGCCGCTTTCATCAGCACTTCGAGGCCCCGCGGATGTGGTTTAAGGATTCCGACATTGGCATCGCCCGCAGCAACCACGTAGTCGGCTGCAAGTCCCATCGCACTCAGCTTATCGAGTGCAGGATAGTCTGAGAAGATGCCGATTGTCTTCCCCCTGAATTTCAATGTCGAGAACAGCTCGACAATGTTCGGATAGCGACAGGCGCGTATGTGCGCGAGGGGGCGCTTCTCCATCCACTCGGCGACAATTGTGCAGACAATCGCCGGATCGACCCCATTCGCCTCTGCCGTACGAGCGATCAATACGCCTTCGAAGCCGTCGATCTCATCATCGCCGGCGCTCTCACGAAGCCGGCGATACGTGCGAAGGACGCGCAATGCGGTCAGGCTGCGCGTCTCAACCGCGTTGCCCGCGATCTCGCGCAACATGCGCAGGCGCATGGCCTTCTGGTCGTACAAAGTTCCATCAACGTCGAAGACGACAAGCCTGATCCCGTTCCAATCGATCTTCGCATCGGTCATTGGAGCGTGATGTAGCGCTGCTCGGCGAGCGTTTCCAGGAACGGTATGTTGACAAAGCTCGTGAAGAGAAATGTTGCAATCAACGCTAACACGATCAGGATGAGCCCGGACTCGCGGAAAAGCTTTTCGGGCTTTTGAGCTGACGATCCCGGGAGCGTCGACATCGAGAAATAGGTTGTGAAGAGCAGCACGACTATCGGAATGATGAGCACGAATTCGATGCGGTACTTCACCAGGAATACCGTCAGAAAGAAGACCGAGAACAACGAATAGGCGAAGCAAGAGGCAGTCAGCGACACTTCGGTATACTGAGCGAAGCTGGCGCGGTAGCGCACCAGGAGATCGAGCCCTTTGAACGCAACGATTTCGCGATATTCGGAAAGGCGTTTGGCGGCCATGAGGAAGGCACCGCCGAACCAATACGACAGGATGATCGATCCCGGAGGCAGCGACGTCGGATCGATGATCGCCCAACCGATCACGAGGCGGATCGGATTGTTGATCGATTCCGAGATCACGTCGAGATAGGCTTTGTCTTTGCTTCGCAATGGATTGACGTTGTAGACGATGCCCTGGGCCGCAAAGAGAAAAGCGACAATGAACATGAGTTCGCTCGACAGCGCCGCGCACGTGAGACCGGCGGCGACGAGGAGACCCCATTCGGCCGCGACGATCGGACCGCTCATGACCTTTTGCACGGCCGAACGCTGCGACTTGTCAGGGTGGTGCTTGTCGAAATCGCGATCAAGCCATTCGTTGATGACGTAGTTGGCCGAGGCGATGCAGATCGCCGTCGCGAAGCCGAGCACCAGGGACAGGAGAAGATGGTCAGTCCGGACACCGCGAAGAAGGTACGCGAGAATGATGCCGGGAATGATGAAGATGTGTTTGGTACTATGATCGAGGCGCGCGATCGCAAGGTATTCCATGAAACCCGCCCGTTGCGGCGCTTCGACCGGTGAGCTTTCCGACAAAACCATGGGTTAAAATCATTCCTTTCGCGCGCCGCTGAAGCCAATGACTGCCGCCCTCACGTCAGGCCACTGCCTCCGACGATTTCGGTGCGAGGGTGACCGTCCCTCGCCGGCCTAACAGAGTATCGATGCCGAATGCAGCCATGATCGTCAGCAGAGGCAGTATCGGCACTGAATAGCGTCCCAGAGGTATCAAGAGCGCGACGAACACGTTCATGAGGACGATTGGAACCCAGAGAAGCCAGGCTGGCCGCCCCTCCTCGTGGGACCTCCGCCAGCCAATGAACGCAAGTACCCAACCGATAACGGCCAGAACGCCCGGCACCAACGAATTCGGCAAGGATGTCATCTCGTACCAGAATGTGAAAAGTCCGACAAAGATCTTGCGGGCCGTGTCGAGCGGCTGCTCGACAATCATCTGCTTGGCGACACGCTTGTTGTTCTCTTCGTCGACAACCTCGTCGGCTTCCCAGGTGGTGCCCGCGTCGCGGGCGATTTTCTGGAACCACGCGTTCGACTCGTTTTCGGCGTCGGTGAACGGCGGCTTTTGCAGCGTGGCGAACTCCATCCGCGTGAAGATGTAACCGCGCAGGAAGGAGTCGCTGGATCCCGGCGTCAGGAGCACAAACTTGCCGGCCGTGACTTGATAGTTTCGATATGTCCAGGGGGCCAGAATGAGCGCCATCGTCACAAAGATGGCGCCCACTGCTACGACTTCCTTTATCGACCGCCGCTTGAGGGCGAATACGAAGCTAATAATGCCGAAGACGGCTACGAGAGGCAGAATGACCCCCTTCGTCAGCGTCCCGATCATGCCGACCGCACCAAGCAGGATACCGTTGACCACCGTCGGATGTTCGTGAAATCGAACGGATAGCCAGACCGTCAGCACGCAGAGGAACGTCAACATCGTTTCCATGTGCAGGTCTGCGACGTAGCGCAACAGCATAGGGTGAAGCGCGCAAATAAGCCCGGCCAGCAATCCTGTTCGCGCGTTGTAGAGATGCTTGCCGAGCGAAAACACGAGCAAACAGGTGCTCACGTGCAGGAGACACTGCAGGAGCACGACCGTGAAATCGCTGCCGCCAAGCCGATAGACCATGGCGATCGCTTCCGGGTAGAGCGATGCAGCCCGGCGAGTCAAATTCGTGAAACCATGCTCGACAAATCCGCGCGCGATTTCGCCGTACATATACGGGTCGCCAGGGTTTGCGACAAAGCTTTGAAGGCGAAAAACGCCGAAGACCATCGACAGCGACGTGACCAGCGCGACGATAGCAATGATCAATGGGTAATTGGCATACAAGGGCCGGGCGTTCGTCGTGGCAGTCATATTGATCTCCGTGCCGCGACGGCGCGTATTACGCCGGATGTCCAATACGTTTCCGGATCCCAAGACATCGCCAACTTAGGCTCCCTTTGTAACAACCATGAAACGCAGGTTAAGCGGGGCATTCATGGGCAATGCCCGCGATGGCTCTCCACTTTGCGGCTCGGCGATTCAATAGGCCATGCGCCAAGGCATCGCCCCAGTAAAAGTGCAAAAACCTAAATAAACGTTCCGATGCAAACGCAATGAGCCTATTGCCGAAAAGTAGGTCGGTATCAACGCGAAAAAGACTGATGGAAATCACCGGCGTAAATCATTTACTTTTAGCGATGAGACATGCAGCCCCGCGTGTATAGGCAATCGGCGCAATAACGCCGCTTAAGGTGAGCCCCCCATAACCCGACGAGGGCTTCGTCAGCTCCTATCTGTTCTCACCCACGTCGTGGCGCGGCTACCGCCAAGAATGCGGATGTAGTGATGCAGTTTCGAGTAGACGTAGGGAACGATCGACAGCAGGGATCTGGGCGGCAGCGCATCGCGGCCGTAGCGGAACCAGGCAATCACTATGCTCAGTGTCAGCGCCGCAACAGCTGTGGAACTGATGTAAAAAGGAACGGCTGATTGGCCCAGTGCGGCTGCCGATCCTGTGATCACCACGACCGCCGCCAACAACAGAGCGAGAAGGAAAATGGGCGGCACGGCCAAGTCCAGCGCCATCGCCATCAGACGCCAATCGCGTTTGGAAAAAGCCGAAGACAGAACACGCGGAACGGTTGAGAAAATCAGCTCTCGGTGGCCCTGCTCCCAACGCTGCTGTTGTGTGTTGCGTCCATGTGACGACGAAGCAAAGTGGCTTGTCACGGTCGCCGATGGGCAGAACAGCGGCAAGTGCCCCCTGATCGCGAGGTCGAGCCCAAGCTTCAGATCCTCGGTCAGCGCGCCGGTTGCGAGATTGGCCGAGTTCAAGGCGCTCCACGGAAATGCCATTCCTGTACCGACCAGCTGACACGGGAGACCGAGGTTCGCGAGACCAAGTGGACGCACCCAGTTCTTCAAGCGCCACGTGAATTCCGATACTTGTTCATTCACGGATGAACCATCCGGGGCTTTCATCAGATAGAGTGCTTGAATTGGCCGGCCGGTCGTGACTGCACGTTCGGCCAGAATTTCGACGACGCCCTTTTCCAGACGACAGTCCGCATCGACTATAATTACGACATCAGGGGCGGCCCCCGAGAGATGCCGAAGTCCAAAGTCAAGCGCGTGACCTTTTCCGCGGTTTTCGTCATCTCGACGTTCGATGACTTCCGCTCCTGCCGAACGAGCGACCTCCGCCGTATCGTCCGAACAATTATCTGCGACCACCAGCAGGCGATTACGCGGGCAGATCTGAGCCAAAATGTCAGTTAATGTCGGGAGGATACTTGTTCCCTCATTGTGAGCGGGAACGAGCACGGCCAGAGAGGGGCTGATGGAATTGGGTTTACGGCCGGAGTTTCTTCTCGGAATTGCGGCCAGAACTTCGATCAGAAGAACAAGAACGGGAATGCTCACGAGCAACGCAATCGCGCCCAGGGCTCCCGAAACCAACGCATTGGCGGCAACAGACATTTCGGGGAAAACCATCAAGCGTTATTTATTCACGAGGCCATTAGCCAACGCACCCCTCACACCTCGTTAAATACCGCGAAAAAGTGCGAAAGCCGACTTCAGTGTACATATTATTTGCAAAGAGCCTAGAGCAACATTTCGTAATCATGAGCGAAATCGCGGATTCATCATTTGCGCCACGACCAGGCCGAATATTTTTGGGCTTTTAACCAGGTACCGCTTCGCGAGGCGCTTGGGGTCCGATAACAGCCGATGCAGCCATTCCAGACCCGAATGCTGAACCCAGCGCGGGGCCCTCTGCTGCTTTCCGGTGAGAAAGTCGATCGAAGCACCGATGCAGAGAGCCACTCCCCTCGCATCAGGATTCTTAAAGAGCTGGTAGGCCAAAATCTCCTGTTGCGGCGATCCAATGGCTAACAACGTGATGTCCGCGCCGGCACCCAATATGAACGCGATGCACTTCTCCACCTCGGTATCGGAGGCGATGAAGCCCATCGGCGGCGTGTACGAGGCAATTTCTAGGCCCGGAAAACGACGGCCGAGGATGGCGCAGTCCGAAGCGCTCGGCCCGACAATTGCGATTTTCCGTCCAAGCTCGGATGCTCGCGCTAAAAGACCGGCGGTTAGATCGCTGCCCGTTACGACATCGAGCTTCGCCCCGCACAATCTGGCCAATTTCCCGAGCACGCGGCTATCGCAATAAACTCGCCATGCCGCAGCGTATTTGGCCCTTAGTTCTTCTCCCTGCTCATGAATTTCGACGACATGCTGCACATTGGGGGTAACGACATATATGAACGGCGTTCCATTGGCGCCCAATATTTCATCGATTGCTGTCTCGGTCGTACCACCGTCGAATTGGAGACCGAGAAAAGCCGCTCTGTTGGGCGCCGCCATACGTCTCCCCCACCGACGAATTGGTTATTTCTTCGCCTTTTCCGGGCAGATTCACAAGTGGAAGATGGCTTTAAAATTGGCGACTTGCGCGACAGGTTAATTGGCATCCGATCCCGGGCAAAGCCCGCTCGACATGAGGCTGCTGCAATCGAAGCGGCGTTCACGGAACAAATGCCGGGCGCCACGATGTCTTTTTGAGATTTTATAGAGCGATCGCGAATTTGGGCGCAAAGCGAAAAGTTTTCAATTCAGTAGGCGCTGTACATACGCGGCAATCGCCAGCGACGACGTGAGCCCGGGGCTTTCGATGCCGTATAGTCCCACGAAGCCCGGAATGCCGTGTTGCTGTTCGCCGTGAATCGCAAAGTCGGCGGGCGGCATGCCATTCGAATAAATCTTCGGACGGATTCCCGTATAGGCGGGGACGAGCGCGCCTTCGGGGAGCGCCGGCCAATACCGCTTGATCTCTTTCGCGAAAATCTCGCGCCGCGCCTCCACGTCGACAAACGCGTAATCGATGTCGTCCTGCCAAAAGATGTCGGGCCCAAATCTAGCGCCGCCCGATATATCGAGCGTCAAATGGATGCCGAGGGCATCGGGCGTCGGCATCGGATAAATGAGGTGCTTGAAGCGCGCCCGCGCCGACAGTGCGAAGTAATGGCCTTTCGCCGGATAGAGGCTCGGCACCACGTATTCGGACTTTGCGGGCTGGATCATTCGTCCGACGCGCGTTGCGCTCAAACCGGCGGCGTTGATGAGGCGAGCACAGGAGAGTTCGGAGGCCTCGCCCACCGATAGGATCGACAGCTGGAATTCGCCCTCGGTCGTCCGCTTTACGCCGACGACTTCGGAGTTGAAGGCGATTTGGCCGCCAGCATCGAGAAGCCGGGCTTCGAGCGCCGCCATCAATAGGTGGCTATCGATGACCCCGGTCGACGGCGACAAGGTCGCGGCGACGCACCGAATATCAGGTTCGAGGCTCCGGACTTCTGTTGCCGTCAAACGGGTGAGATCGTGGACACCGTTGCGTGCCGCCTTTTCCTCGATGACTGCGAGCTGCGCTATCTCCGCTTCGCTCGTTGCGACGAGAAGCTTGCCGCAACGGTTGACCGGCACCTTGTAGTCTTCGGCGAATGCGTAGAGGCGTTCGCGGCCCTCGACGCAGAGCTTGGCTCGCAGCGACCCTTCCGGATAATAAATTCCAGCGTGGATCACCTCGGAATTTCTCGAAGACGTCTCGGTGCCGAATGTGTGGTGCCGCTCGAGGACAAGAACGTCCTGTCCGAGGCTCGCGAGTTGGGCTGCGATGGCGAGACCGACGACGCCGGCTCCGATGACCACCGTTTCGACTTCGACTGGCATTTTAGGAATGCCTCTCCCCGCTTGTTCCGAGCTGCCGCCGGATCGTGGATGGATTTGCCCGGGAACACAAACGGCATTCGCGACTATCGTGAAGGCGAAGATTCAAACACATAAACCAACGCTCAGGCGGGTCTGCTCCATCGCTTCCTGCTCATGCTCGCATTCGCTCCATCCGCTTCATGCTCGTGCTCGTGCTCGCATTCGCTCGCCGGGCAATCTTCGCCAAGCGCACAACACGACGAGCTTGCGCAGGCTCTTCTCGAGGCCAACTTCAGTCAACAGGTTTGACGTTCAAAAACTTGAGTTGACCGTATCGATGAATTAGAAAAACGGCATCGACTATTCACAGGTCGGACCGCACTCCACACTCACTGCACGAGAATTGTGAAACATGAAAATGCACGACGCCGACCTGATCCTTTTTCACGGCATGAAGCGCAGCGGCAATCACGCGGTGCTCAATTGGATGACGGACAACGTCCGCGGGATCAGGCACTTCAACAACGTGTTTCCGCTTCGGGTTGAGTTAGAACAGCCCGGTTTTTTCGAGTTCCCCGTGGCCCTTGGAGATGTCCTTCGCGAGCAGAAGCGGTGGTCCGACGTCTTTGCGAAAGCGCCGGCGCACACGATTTGCAGCATCGAAGACTGGGACTTCGGCCGAAATTACTTTTCCGGTGCGGAGCGCACGCTCAACATTTTATTGCTGCGGTCGGCTGAAAACCTGTTCTCGAGCCGGATCCATAAGGCATTCAAGATGCGCATGGCTGCTTATCCTCGCGAGTTCGACCACGTGATGCGCCGGGCCATGAACGTATGGGTCAATCACGTCGAAGCATTGCTCGAAAATAGTGGTGAGCCTGATTTCGTCTTGATCGTGTTCGATGATTGGGTGACGAAGCCACCGTATCGCCGGGCCATCGCCAGCCGGCTAGGCTTCAAAGCAGTCGCGCAGCCGAGAGCTTCGCGCGCCAAGGCCGGAGGCGGAAGCTCCTTCGACGGTCACGCCCAGGTCGCCGGAACGGACCCAAGCTCGCTCTTGCAGCGCAGTCAGCGGTTGAGCCCTGCGGAGCGCGATTTGCTTGAGCAAGTTCTGGCTGACGCGGCGATCGTCGAAGCCCAGTGCAAGTTGCGTGCATTTCGCCAGAGCGAAGAGCGCCGTAAAGAAACGTCAAGCAAAGCAGGTCGCTCACATGCCGGCGAGCCCGGATGACGGCGACGCCGAAGTTGTAAGGGCTTGTTATCGGGGACTTGAGGCGCTGATCGATCGCCGCCGCGCCGTCGCTCCGACGCATTGAAAATGGCTGGGATGCCAGGATTCGAACCTGGGAATGGAGGAATCAAAATCCTCTGCCTTACCACTTGGCGACATCCCAACGCGGAGACGGGGCGATAGCAGTGTTTAAGCCGGGTATCAAGGTGCACTTGCGGGCGGCGATTTGATGCACAACGGCCCAGCAAAGCGATCTGGCGCCCGACTTGTTGCTCAATTGTCCTTCACCGCAGCTAGACGCAGAATCGCAGGCCGCTAAAGCGGCGCAGTGGGGCCTATGGCATCTCCACGGGCTCGGGCTGCGCCGGAGTTTTGGGCGCTGGTGGCCGCGAACCTTGCCCATCATTCAAGATGATTATTTTTCCACGCGAGCAGTGTCGTCGTGTTCCAAGACGATGAGGTCATTCCAGTTCTTCAACAGGCGCACGAGGACGTCCAAGCTCCCTTGAAAGCTTCCGGTCATGGGTTCCGTTTTGGAGACAAGCTCGATGCCCTCACTCGCTCGTGTGCGCGATGGAGGAAGGATATTCGCCCGTGCCTGAGGATGCGGAGGATCAACCAGATGCCGAACCAGAGAACTTGAACCCGCTCAGCAGTTCGAAATCGACAACTTGAGCAATACGATCGAACAGTCCATCTTCGCCTTGAGCTTTCATACTTCCACCCGCCGACGCCTCGCCCATTCACAAAAAGGATCTGTGATGAACTTGCAGGCAGCGCTTATAATTTTCGCAAATGCCCGCGAGCGAATGACGTCGAGCAACTCCGCGGCGCGGCTCCCAACATAACTCAGGCCGGCAGTGAAATCCGTGCACCTTTTGGATGAGTGGTTGTGTCGTTTGCAACTTCACCGATCCGATCGCGCGAGCCGCGCCGGCGAATGGAGAACGATACGTTAAACAGCGGCCATCGTTAGCTTTAAAGTGAAGTGGTGTCTCACAGAACCTCCGTTATTAAGCTGCGTGCGTATGGTTTCGAAGCACCGCGAGCAACAAAGATTTACTGTGTGACCCAACAGTTCCAACTCAGTGCATCAAACAGATTTTTGCTGCGGCGTTCGCGTTCGTTGGCTATTCTCCCTGCAAAAGAGAACAGCGCTGACGAAGCGAAAAACTGCGAGTGAGTCCATGGAGCGAAACGCCGATACGCCGACGGATTTGGTCGTCTGGGACACTGAATATTTTCCATCAAGACAAGCACTGGAAATCTTCAATCACGGCGTTCGCACGTCGTCGTTGCCTTGGACCAACGACTTCACGACATCATCGCAACTCACCGGAAGAATAGAAACGCGTCCGCACAGTTTCGGAGCGGTCAATCGCGTTCGGGTTTCGCCGCATATAGCGGAGCGTTCCGCGGCCGACATCCGCATGTCGTCGGCGGAATGCGTTTACGCGACCTACATCCTCGGCGGCGATATGCAGATCAATCAGGCAGGGCGGCAGACGACCGCTCGCAAAGGCGACATCGCTCTCTACCGGAGCGACCTGCCGATCGCCATCAAGCTCGAACCCGATACGCCGCACCAAGTCGTGGTCGTGCTGATGTCGAAAGACGGCGTCGACAAAAGGTTCCTGTCCGACAGCGACTATACGAACGTCGTTATCCCGCGCGAGAAAATGGCGAGGCCCCTCGCCGCTTGCGCATCGTTCCTTGCACGCCAATATCGTGTCTCGCAGCGCGAAGAACTCGATTCCGTCGTTGACGCCATGGTCCAGTTGCTGCCGACCGTGTCCGCAGAGGCACAGCTCAATGCAGCCGGCGCAATCGATCTGCCTGACAACTCGCTCCGCACGAAGCTTGTCGCATTCGTGGACGAGAATATTCAGAGCCGCGGCCTCACGCCGAGATTGGCAGCGGACCATCTGAAAGTCTCCACGCGCTACATTCACAAGACGTTCGCGGCGACTGGGCAAACGTTTTCCACGTATGTCGCGTGCGAGCGGCTCAAGCATATTCGCCGGGAGCTGGCCTCCGCCAGCGAGCAACGCCAGCCGATTTCGTCTTTGGCCTACCGTTGGGGCTTCGACAGCATCTCGACGTTCAATCGCGCCTTCAGGCGACGGTTCGGTTGCTCGCCGAGCAGCTATAGAGAAAAGGCCTTGAGCCTGCTTGCGCTGCTCACCGTCGGCCTGCCCGATGTCGTTCAGCTCGCTGGATCTTGTCTCTGATGGGCAGCAGCGCGAAGCCGGACGTGCAGTTCCACGAAATGGCCATCGGCCCGGCGACCGTTTCGAAAGGCAGCACTTTCGATGTTTTCCAGGAGCTGATCGCGGACTTTCCAGTTCGCTGCACGTTCGAATATTCCGGCGACGACCCGTTCCATACACAATGGATCAGCAGTCAGCAGCCCAATGGATCCGCGATCCGATGGTCGTGTGAGGCCCACACTACGAGGCGTACGGAAAACGATATCGCGGATTCGATCCGCTCCGGCCACGGCATTCTCTACGCGGTCTCCGGCGGCGCGATGATCACGCATAAGCGCGAAGAGACCCTCGTGTCTCCCGGACATGCCGTTCTTTACGATCTCGATCAGCCGGTGCAGGTCGACATGCTGAAGGCGGCCAAGCGAGATTTCCTGCTGATCACCGTTCCGCATGAAATACTACCGGAGCCGTTTTCTCCCGTGGATGCCGGGCTTTTTCCCCGGCTCTTGTCGAACCATACGCCGCTCTTGCAGTGCGTCGATCATCTCGCGAGCATGATCGCCGAAAGAAATTCGTATGAGTTCAGTCGCGTGTTTCGTGCGTGCGAGAGCCTCGTCACAGCTGAACTTCTGGCGACGGATCACGCCGGTCCGGAGGCCGCACAACGTCCGTCGATTGCGAACGATCTGCTCGAGCGGATACGGGGCGTTATCGAAATGGAGATCGGAAATCCGGAGCTTTCTCCACAATGGCTCGCGGATAAATTCGGCATCTCCGTCCGGTATATCCACAAACTGTTCGCGAGCAGGGATCTTACCTGCCAGGGATACATCACCAACGAGCGGCTCTCGCACGCGCGGCAGGATTTATCGGCCTCGGCCAATACCATCAGAATTTCAGCCCTCGCCTATCGATGGGGGTTTGCCGATTCTTCGTCGTTCGGGCGCGCGTTCAAAAACCGCTTCGGCCTAACGCCTGGTCAGTACCGTACCAAACGCCGAGCATAGAGCCACGTAACCCCGCAAACTTAGCGACGCGCCGATTAAGGCGCGTCGCTGGCCGGCTTCTAGAGCCACGGACAAGAGATCACTTCTTCTTCTGGTCCTTGTCGAGGCCGTACTTCTTCAGGAACCCGGAGACGAAATCTGCGATCTGCAGGCTGTTCGTGTCGAGGAACAGGAAGTGCGTGTTGCCACGGATCCCCCGCTCCTTGGTCCAGATGAACTGGGCCTTGCCGCCATTGGCGTTCAGAGCGTTCACGAAGCTGCGACCCTTCTCAGGGTTGAGCTGATGGCCGTCGCGGATCAGGTTCGGCATGGGGCAGGTGACGGTATTGTCACCGTACATGACGAGAATCGGAACCTGCGTAAGACGCGTGAAGTTTGCAACGCTCGTTGCCGAGCCCTGCGTGACGTCGTTGCCGGCACAGTTCTTCAGCGGAGCCGGAACATTGTTCTCGGGGAACACATAGCCACCCTCGAACGTGATGATGCCCTTCACCTTGTCAGACTTGTAGCGAGCCATCCAGCCGTGGATGCCCGACTGCGAGTGCGTCACGAGAATTGCCGGGCCGATCTTGTCGAGCAGCGCGACGATGCTGTCGGTGATGATGTCGTTGTTGTCACCGAAGAGCGGAACGTTGCCCTGCAGGAAGTCGTCCAACACGCCAGCCGGGAACTTGGAGTTCGGATCCAGGTTCGGATAGGTGGTGCTGCCGAGGCGCCAGCTGTAGTACGCCTGCTTGTCGCCGACTGCGAACGATGTCGTCGGGCCGATCTGCTCACCGTCGAGGTTGCCGAGAGGACCAGTGAACGTCGGGATACCTGCGCGGCCGCGACGCGGGAAGTCGACGACGTAGGTCGGATGACCGCGACGTACGAACTCGACTGCGAAGCCTTCACGGCCATCGGGAGTCGTTTCCCAGACCTTACCCGTGCCCGCGCCGCCGTGAATGAACACGATCGGGAGCTTCTTCGAGCCCTTCGGCTTCAGGTACTGCGCGTAGATCTGATCGATCTGGAAGCACTGGCCCTGGTTGCGCGAACCTGCGCCTGGGACGGTCGGATCGAACGCGCCCGGCGCGCAGACCTTGCGGCCGCCAGCGGTCAAGCTGCCGATGGCATCGAGCTGCAGCGGCTTGGACGAACTGCTGACAGGGGCCGGATTATTCTTGTCTTTACCGGCCATGGCTGCGCCGGTCATCGATGCCATGCCGACGAGGAGCGCCGCGGTCGCGGTACTCAGACGTGATTTCATAGCGTGTCCTCCTGATGCCCTCAGGTTCGATCCCGAGAGCCTTGCTTTTGCAATGGAGGAAAGCTCGCAGCGTCAGCCCACATCAGCAATGATCCGGCGTGCAAAGGATGCGCGTTCAGCGAACGCGCCGAAGAACACATCAGCGGCGGGACAAAAAGATCCGCAGACCGCACAAAAAATGCCGCGATCCTTGCGGACCGCGGCGTCAAAGTTTCAGTTAGTCATTCTTACTACTTCTTGATTACTTCTTGCCGATTTTGGGTTTCGCGGTCTTCTTGTTCACCCACTTGATGAGGTAGTCGGCAACCTTCAGGTTGTTCTTGTCCTGCATCAGCATGTGCGTGTGGCCGACGAGTCCGACGTCCGCCAGCTTGACGATGTCCGACTTGCCGCCTGCCGCGTTGATCTTATCAACCGTTACCTTGCGGCCGTCGTAGCGGCTTTGGCCGATACCGGCGGTGCTGTGGAGGTTATCGCCGAACACGTCGATGGTCGGAATTTTTGTGTAGGCGGCGATCTGTGCATTCGTCGGCGGGAGACCTTCAAAGCCTTCGACGTTGATGACGGCCTTCACGAGATTAGGCCGCGCCTCGACGACCGGATCAGGGAACGGACCCGATTGCGAGTGAACAACGAGGATCGCCGGGCCGATCTGATCCAGAAGATCGATCAGCGCTTCAGCACCCCAAACGAAGGAGTTGCGGTCGGTGATCGTGCCGTCGGTGCTGTTGAAGCCCTGAGCGATCAAGCCGTCCATGGCTTCAACCGGGAACGCCGTGTTCGGAAATTTCACGCCGTCAGACGGACCGAAGCGGAAGGCCGGCCACAGACGCTCAGCGCCGCTGCGCGAAAACGTCGGAATGCCGCTCCAGTTTTGATTGTAACGCGCCTCGTGAAGTCCCGTCGGGTCAAATCCCGCACGGCCACGCGTCGGGAAATCCACGACGTAGGTCGGGAAGCCCTTGCGCGCGAAGTACGTGGACCAGCCCTCGCGGCCATCCGGCGTCGTCTCGTACGACTGGCCGGTGAGGCCGCCGCCATGCACGAACACGATCGGATAGTTCTTCACCGTCGCCGGAATGCGATAGTGAACGTACATCTGCTCGACCATGATCGTCGCGGGTGCCGGAGGCGTTGCTCCCGGCGTCACCGCACCGATAAATGACGAGGTCTTCTTCTTACCGTGCACGTAGAACGTGCCTTCGTCCTTAAGCGTGAGCTTGCCGCCCAACGCCTGCTTAGGCTTGGCAATTTGAGCTTCTGCTGCCGAGCACACGGCGAGAGCCGCGACGCCAACAGCGATGTTACGAAGAATGCGTTTCCCACCCTGTAGTGTTGTTATTGTCATTGGTTGACCTTTTTTAAGTGCACTTCCGGCGCGATCTTAAAATGTGGTCGGGGCCAAGTGATCGCAGAACACTGCGCGAGGAGTGAACTTCCTGGGCGCGGGAAGAACTTCCCGGAGCGTTGCGCGCGCGTTTACCAAGCGTTGCGAAATGCGACTTCTGACCCGCCATCGGTATTTTCAGAAGAATGGCATACGGCGCCGCCGCTCTGATCGGTCGAGAGAGCCGCTCGTTCAAAGATGCTGCGCTGCGCGCCGCGGGCATTCGTATCGCGCTACGGGCGGCGCCCATCGATGGGAACCTCGCGCTTGCCGCCGAGTAACTAGTCCGACGGTCGCGACGCTTTGATATCTCCCTGTTTCAACCCCAAAAAAGCTGTCCGGGTCGTTGCATGAGGAACCTGCAACATTCCGCGAAGAGGCGCTTGCGGGACGTGATCGGGGTCGCTATAACCCCGTTCTCCCTGGTGTCCCTGCGGTGCCGGGGGAAGCCTTTGTTAGGCTGACGGTCGGGCGGAGCGTAGCGCAGCCTGGTAGCGCACTTGCTTCGGGAGCAAGGGGTCGGAGGTTCGAATCCTCTCGCTCCGACCAGTTTCCTTCGAAACCATCGAGGTTGGATATCCAAATCTCACGATGGCCGGTTCCGGCGGAAGCCGAGGGACGACCTCCGTTTCTCTGTGATATCGTGAATGCCGGCATATCCGCCTGGCCGCGCTAAGGATCACGCATGAGGGGGTTGATTTCCCGCCTAGCCCGGCAACTCCGCGGCTGGCGAGATCCGAGCATCACGGCTTGCCTGATCATCAAGGATGAAGGCCGGTACCTGCCGGAATGGATCGCTCACTACCTCGCGCTTGGGTTCGATCGCATCGTCATCTATGACAACGAGTCCAGGCCCGAGACGCTGGCCGTCGAACGCATCTGCAGCCAGCAAGACGCGCGGATCACCGTCATCCCCTGGCCCGACGTTCCGTCGCAATTCGCGCAAATAACGGCTTACGACGATGCGCTCCAGCGCTGCGCGACCGATTGGATTGCGTTCTTCGACACAGATGAATTCCTCGTTCTCAAAAAGCACGCCTCGATCCAAAGCTATCTCGAATGCGTTCCGGTCGGTGCCGGGGCTGTCTGCATCAACTGGGTCATATTCGGCTCCAGCGGAGAAGCTCGTTATCGGCTCGATTTGGTCGCTCGGCGTTTCCGCCGATGCTCACTGACGACGGGCATCAACCACCACGTCAAAAGTATCGTGCGAAAAGCGGGCGCAAAGCGCATGTCCCATCCCCACTCGCCCGAATTGAGGAAACGCTTCACATACGTCGATAGCGACCTGAAGCCCATCACGCTCGAACAGCGCGCTTTCAACGCGAACCACTCGTATGAAACGGCGCAGCTCAATCATTACGTCTTGAGATCGCGTGAAGAGTACCAGTGGAAACTGGAACGCGGGAGTCCCGAGCCACGAGAGGGAGGATTCAARGACCGGAAATTCGCCGATCCGGAAGCCTTCTGGGCGAAGCACGATTTCAACGACACCGACGATCGATCGATCGATGTCTGGGTCGACAGGGCGAGCGAACTCAGGTCGAAGTTCAACAAGGCACTCGACGAGCAAGATCATGTCGCCGAAGGGCGCGCCGTTCCGATTTCCACTTAGGTCTTCTGTTTCATTTCGTGCATGGGTGATGATGGCGCCGGCCAATCAAAATTCACAGGCTTGGCGGTCTGCACTTCATCTGGATAGTCGCGACTCGCCGCGGGCAACGACATTGCGATTTGGCCAAGCAGAATGGTAACTTCCGGCTGAGTTACCTTGGGGGCCACCAGATGAAGACGATTTTTAATGCCGCGTTGAGCGGCATCATCCGCGATGTGCGCTATCCAGCGATAGATGGCATCCGATGGTACGCGGCCGCTATCGTCTTCCTTGTCCACGCAGGTGACGCCGCGACGGGCCTTCTCAAAGAGATCCCTCGAATCCAGCATACGGATCCATCGGAGCTAAGCATTCAAATTTCTGAGTTTATTCACCGAGGGCAACACGGCGTAGACGTGTTTTTTCTGATCAGCGGCTTCTTGATGGGCCGGATCATCGCCGCTCGTGGTGATCGCTTTTCTTACCCCGAATTTCTTCGCTCGCGGTTCGTTCGAATCTATCCGGCGTTCTTGGCAAGCCTCCTGATCTGCATCGCCTACTTTCCGCAACAGTATGGTTGGCGTTTCACGCCATATGATTTTCTGGGCAACCTCGTGTTCCTGAACGCTTTGCCATCGCTGAACGTCTTCGGTTACAATTATGTCAGTTGGTCGCTCGGATTCGAGTTTGCCTTTTATCTCGTCATCCCGCTCGTTGTGATGTTTCGACGGTTTCCAGCGAAATACGTCGCAGGAGCCGCGCTCGCCTTGGCGCTTCTATTCGTCGGACCGCCGGTCCTAAGGATGCAAGGTCTATTCGTCGGTTTTTTCATTAGCGCGTGGTCCGATGATGAACTCAAGAAGATCGCGGCACGCATTCCGCTCTGGCCTGTACTTATGGCCTATGTTGCGGTCGTGACTTTGTATCGGAGCGAAGTTCTCGACTTTGGACGGACTTTCTATTGGCTATTCATCGCCGTCGCCCCGATGTTGTTCGTCAAGGTTGTCTTTGACGACAATTTCTTGAACCGACACTTCAGGTCCACCCCAATACGTGTGCTGGGAACGATTTCGTATTCCTTCTATCTGTTCCATCCGGTCTGCATCAGCATCGCGCATGCGCATATCTTGCCCATGTTTAGCCCTCACCTCCTGTCGCCCTGGACGGCAGTTGCCGTGTTCCTAACTGCCAGCATGGTCGTTACGTTGGTCGTTTCATTCCTCAGCTGGTACCTCTTTGAACGGCCGTACTTTGCCGGCAGACACCATCCCAAGGTCGTCGATCAGGCAACGGACGGAAGGACCCGTTCAATGGGAGCAGCTGACGGACACAACGCTGGCACATCGCACACAGTGCCGGTGATGTCGGCGGCAATCCCAATAAGTGCAGCGCGTACCTCCTGAACCGAAAATGTTCGGGGTGATACTTTGGCGGCGCCGTCCGCTGAATACTACCGCTAGCGCCGCTTTGGCGGCTTCAGCTGTCTTGGCTTCAACGCCGCGCACAACGCCTATGCGTGGCGTGAACCGATAGTCTTCCGGCTTTTGGCCGATCATCGAAAGCCGCGCCCACGACCGCCGCAAACCGTCGTGCGCTGGCAGCGCTCGGCTCATTTGCGCCTGCGATCGGAACTGCGGCGCTGGCGACATTCCCGTTCTACCTCCTGCACGAAATCGTCGGCACTTCGGTTCTTCGAGCGCTCGCGATCAACGGCATTGAACGTTTCTCTGCGCTGCTTCTCACCCTCTTGGTGATCGGCGTGGCGAGCGTCGTCGTCACCATTTATCCCGAGCGTTGGCTGCGGCAGGTATTGCAGGCGGTAACTTTTCAACCGCGCCAATCACATAGCGTGGCCACGACTGCACCGTGATCTGCTTCCGCGGGCGTGCGAAGACGGGCAACAGTCGATGCCCGCGCACGCTGGCAATTGACTTATTCATTATTTCCAGAACATAAATCCCTGGTGTGATTATCTGCCTACGGCGCAATCCCTATAACAATCAGGAATCGCGCAATGGACGCCGAAAAGTTCGACGTTTGCGCACTTGCGCAAAGGACTATCGACGCAGCGCTTGACGCTCCTATTGTCGTGGCGAGGGCGACAATTCCGATGCAGGTTTCGGAATTTGTCGACGCCTCGGGCGATGCGCGATCTTTTCAAGTCCTCTCCGCTGACGCGGGGCTGTTTTTAATCGTGTGGCGCATTGACAATTCCTTTGGTGTTTTCGACATAAACAACAAGCCTATTCCGCTCGAGATTTAAAGCTCCGGCGGCAAATTGAAATCTATCGAATGGGCGACGGCTAAAAGCTCGGCAGTACTTGACGCTGTTCCAGTCGCGGCAGCATCAATCCTTACCGGGGCCTTCGCGCACCTCCAGAACCGAAAATGCTCGGGGTTCACTTTGGCAGCCGTCTGCTGAATGCTACCGCTGGCTCAATTGCTGCGTGAGATTGAGCTTTATCCACCCGGCCAAAGAAGCGGCGCGAGGAGGTTTTGAACGATATACCGAGCACCGGAGAGCGACGGATGCTGGCTGTCGAAATAGAAGACGGTGCCCTCAACGTATGCCTTACAGCTTGTCGCGTCGCAGAGCACCGGCAGCACCGGCACAAATTCGACGCCCGCCTTTTTGGCGGCTTCGGCTGTCTTGGCTTCAACGCCGCGGACTATCTCCATGCGCGGCGTGAACCGATAGTCCTCGGGCTTTTTGCCGATCATCGAAAGTCGCGCCAAAACGGTCGGGAACCATTGCTTATTTGGGTGTGACGGCGCGTCCCCCAGAAGAATGACACGGTGGCCCGCTTTGCGAAGCGTCGATAGTGTCGTCGCCAACTTCGCCCATGTATCCACCGGCAGATAATCCGCGCTCATTGCCAAAATTATTGTAGAAGCCGCGGTAGAAATCAGCGCCTTTACGATTTCTGCATTGTACGCGGCACACTCCGGTCGGTCGAACCGACGGAATTCCAATATTGGCGGACAGCTTGATGCAGAAAGCTGCCGAACGCTCTCGCCCTTGGCCTTGACGATTTCTCCCAGAGCGTAGCTTAGCTCCGCCGCGTGGCTATCGCCGTAGACTACGTATTTGGGGGCGACCGGCGCACCGAAGATGCACGACTTCTCAAACGTCCCAGCCATTGTGCCGTCGAAGTGGCACGGCCATCGTTTTGGATGGTAATCGTTCTTTGCGTTTGCCAGATGCAGGGTCAGCGCGCTGAAGCGTTCAGGCAATCCATTGCCAACTTGTATGACGTAACCCACAAGCGCCAACGCGCCGAGCACCAACAATCCGGTTAGAATCGCAGGCCAACGGCGTACAGGTGCCCGGTCCGCCGCTTTCGTTTCCATGCTCGACAATTATCGAGATCCCCCGCTCATTCTTTGAGTGGGATTGAGCACAAGGCACGATGGATTGGAAGCTCTGCTACATCATATTTGGTAGCTTGATGCCGACTTCCTCTGCCACCACGATCAGCTCCGCCGCACCCGACGCTGTTCCAGTCGCTTCGGCGTCAATCCTCACCAAGGCTTCGCGCACCTCTGCAGCCGTGAATGTCCGGGATGGCGCTCGCGCCGCTAAGTTCGCTCGCGCGAGGACATCATATAGCTCGACCTCGTTCGCGATCCGCGTCACACGGTCAATCGGCCACTCGGTGACGTAGGCAGCCGCCGCACTCGACCAAGCTTGGCTCGCGTCGTCTCCGATGACCCAAAACCAGGCCTTAGAATCAAATGGCGTCATGCGTATTGGCCTCCTGTTGCCGTGGCGCCGGCCGTTCCGCCGGGGAAGTAAGTCGCGCCCGCGCCAAAAACTTGAATGACGCCGTTGAGCGTCGCCGAATAGCGCACGCCCGTTGCGGACCCGCTCCAAGTGACGCCGGCCGACGTGACGACGCTGCCCGATTGCGCTTGCGCAAATGAACTGGAAAATGCCGGAGTTCCCGTGATGTTGACGGTCGCCCCTGATGCGAGCGTTATCTGGCCGCCCGACTGCGCCAGCGCGTGAATCACCGCCGATCCGGAGATGTCATAGTTGCCGGTATTTATCACCTGGCCGCCCGTGTTCACCGATATATGAAACGAGGCGCAGGCACCGAAAACGATATTGTCGAATTGAACTTGGCAATTGCTGCCCGCGAAGATGCCGCTTCCGCTCGTTGTCGTTTGAAGCGTCATGCCTCGAACGTTGACCGACGGGCCCTTGTAGGAAAAGCCGAAGCAATTGGCGCTCGTCGTGCCGATGATGACGTTCGCGGGCGTCGTTGGATTGCCACGAACAATAACCGCCCCCCCAAGTGGAGCGAGGGCCGTTACGATGCCAGCCGTATATGTGCCGTCCGCCACCTGTATGGTGACGGAGAACCCGGCGAGATCCAACGTGAGGATGACGTTCCAGGCCTTCTGAAGCGTCAGAAACGCGCCTCCCGTGGTGTTCGCAAGACCTGTGTTGCTATCGCTACCATCGGTCCGGACGTAGTAAGTCCGGTTGGCTGTCAAAACTTCGCGCGGACCGCCCGATTGGGGAAACGTGACTTTCCCCGTGGCGCGATCGATCTTTATCGCTTCGCGCCACGTCGATCCGTCGGCGCTGACCTTGAAGTGAAAGTCGTCGTCGCCCGTCAGGCCCAATTCGGCGCGGCCCGAATAGTTCGTTTGATAAAGCTGGCTCGCCGTGTCGCTCGCTGCGGCCTTGTTGATTTTCTGCTGATGTCCGTTGCCGGCGTTATCGAAGAGGCTGGCTTGGCTTTTGATCGCGAGCTTGTTCGTTGCATCCGCCGTCGCGTTGACGCCGACGAGCGGGACATTGCTCAGGTCGCGCCACGTCCCATCCTCGCGCAAATATTTGGCCGTTCCGGCGGTCGCGCCAGGATCGGGGACAAGACCTTTCTTGTGGCTCGTGCCGGAGGCTGTGAAGACATCGAGCAGCGCCGTCGCGTCTGCCGCGCTCAAGTCTTCCGGCGAACCGCTGCCAGAACTCTTTCGACCCTTGATCGTGCCAGACGAAACATTGGCAAGATCGGCGTTGCCGACTGGTCCCGTAAGACCGCTGCCGCCGCCTGAACCCGCAAACAGTGACCAGGCCCCAGCGTCGTAGATAACGAGGGCTCCTTCGTCCGCGACCCAGGCGATCCAGCCGTCTTTCGGCCTATAGAAGGCCCACGCGCCGTCTTGAAATGCCGCGATCTCGTTGGCGTGGCCGGACCATGCGCCGGTCGGCGACGCGGCGATCAAAAACCTGTCGCCGTCGGTTGGGGCAGACGGCGGCGCCGTCAGCGCCCGGCTTTCGACGGAGAGCTGCACGAGGCAATCGAGCGCGCGGATCGCCTCGTTGTGCGTGACATGCTTCTGCGCCTGGGCGGCCAGGATATAGGGCAGTGCGAGGTTCGGCGTATCGTTCATGTTCACGCTAATGTCTGCAACGAAGCTCCCACGCAGGAAGATAAGGGCCGGCCAATGGGCGGGGATAAGTTTTTTGGGTGGGGGCGCCCGGCGCGGCGTTAAGGCTCGGCTATTGGGCGTGATTGACAGTTTCAGCGGACCTACTAAACCGGGCCTTCGCTATCTCGCCCAAGCCAGAAATCAGACAAGGACTCGCTCGCCAATGAAGTTTCTGGTCACTGGCGTTGCCGGTTTCATCGGCTATTACACGGCAGCCCGTCTTCTCGACCGCGGCGACGAAGTCGTCGGCGTCGACAACGTCAACAGCTACTACGATCCGGCTCTCAAGAGAGCGCGGCTGGCGAAGCTCGGAGGCCGAGAGGGCTTTTCGTTCCAGCATCTCGATATCGCCGATCGAGCGCCTATGAATGAGCTGTTCAGGGTGCAGCGGTTCGACAAGGTCATTCACCTTGCGGCGCAGGCGGGCGTTCGCTACGGCAGTGAAAACCCGAGCGCGTATATCGATTCCAATATCGTCGGCACAGCGAACCTTCTCGAAGGATGCCGCCACAACGGCGTGCAGCATCTCGTGTTCGCGTCATCGAGCTCGGTCTATGGCGCCAATACCAAGCTGCCGTTCAGCACGCACGATAACGTCGATCATCCTCTGAGCCTCTACGCCGCGACGAAAAAAGCCAATGAGCTTGCCGCGCACGCGTATGCTCATCTCTACCGCCTGCCCGTCACGGGCCTTCGCTTCTTCACGGTCTACGGGCCGTTCGGGCGGCCGGACATGGCGTATTTCACCTTTACGCGGAAAATTCTCGCGGGCGAGCCGATCGACGTTTTCAACAACGGCCATCATGCGCGTGATTTCACGTACATCGACGACATCGTGGAAGGCGTCGTTCGCACGGCCGATCGGATTGCCGAGCCCGACCCGAATTGGAATGCCGCGCGGCCTGATCCCGCCAGCTCGGACGCGCCCTTCCGGCTCTACAATATCGGCAACAACAATTCGATCGGTCTGATGGATTTCATCACCGCGATCGAAAAGGCGACCGGGCGCGAGGCGAAGAAAGTCTTTCTGCCGATGCAGCCCGGCGACGTCGCGAAGACGTACGCCGACATCGACGATCTCGCGCGCGATGTCGGCTTTCGGCCCTCGACACCACTTGCCGAGGGCATCGGCCGCTTCGTCGATTGGTATCGATCGTACTACGGCGTGTGAGCGGCATCACCGGCGGTTGGCCGGAGATGCCGATCGAGTCAGTCTGCAGACGTTAGAGGTTCACGCCGCCGGAGACCTCGAGGCGCTGCGCCGTCATCCAGCGGTTTTCATCAGCCAGCAGCAAAGCGATCATCGGGCCGACGTCGTCGGGAACGCCGACGCGCCCCAGCGCCGTCACCGAGGCGATGTGCTTGTTGATTTCGGCATTGTCGCGCACCAAGCCGCCGCCGAAATCGGTTTCGATTGCTCCCGGCGCCACGACATTGACGGCGATGCCGCGCGGTCCGAACTCTTTCGCCATGAAGCGCGTCAGCACTTCGATCGCGCCCTTCATCGCGCCATATGCGGCGTATCCCGGCATCGTGAAGCGCGCGAGGCCGGACGAGAGATTCACGATGCGGCCGTTGTCGGCGATCAGCGGCAGCAGCTTCTGCGTCAGGAAGAACACACCCTTCAGGTGAATGTTGTAAAGCTGATCGAAGTCGGCTTCTTTCATCTCGGCGATTGGCGCGCTCAAACCGATGCCGGCGTTGTTCACGAGATAATCAAAATTATCGCGACCCCAATTGTCTCTCAGAACCTTCTTGACCTCGGCGACGAAGGCATCGAACGAGGCGACGTTGCCCGCGTCGAGTTGCAGGGCGACCGCTTTACGTCCGTGCACCTCGATCTCCGAGACAGTCTTCTCGGCCTCCGCTCGATTGGAACGATAGGTGAAGATCACATCGACGCCCCGCTCCGCGAGGCTCACCGCCGTGTTCTTTCCAAGCCCGCGGCTGCCGCCCGTGACGATGGCGATCTTGGGGCCCGATGCGCTTTTTACCTGTGCCATTTGCTTGCTCCTCAAACGAATATTTGTGAGCGGAGTATCTATACCGCGACGGCCGTCTCTTGAATGCCGGAACTCTCGAATTTCTTGCCTAATCCTCTAAACGGGCTTGGGCAGCGCGCCCTCTCGCTCTATGATAACGCCCAGTTCGGCGCGAGATCGCCCGCAGAGGAAAGCCTTCGAGATGCTCAATTTGAAGACGGCGCTTAGCACCTACGCCGATGCGAACGGCGGCGGCGAAGGCGTTTTCGATACGCCGATCCCCGGCTTCACCTTCATGCGCACGAGCCGCGCCACACTTCCGCGTCACATGGTGTACCGCCCATCGCTGTGCATCGTCGCGCAGGGCGAAAAGCAAGTGCTGTTCGGCGAGGAGACCCTCACCTACGGCGAGATGCAGGCGTTGGTCTTCAGCGTCGAAATTCCAGCGCTCGGGTGGGTCTCGAAGGCGAGCGCGGAGAAGCCGCTGCTCGGGCTCATTCTCGAACTCGATCTCGGCATCATGCGAGAGGTGATGGAAGAACTCGAAGCGCCGCCTCCTCCCAACGACGATGGCGGCGTCGGCGTCTTCGTCAGCAATCTCGAAGCACCGCTTGCCGATTGCACGGCGCGGCTCTCACGGTTGCTCTCGACGCCGAACGCCATTCCCGTTCTCTATCCCACGATCATGCGCGAGATCTCGTTCTGGCTGCTGACGGGCGAATACGGCGGCGAGTTCTGCAAGCTCGTCTTGCCCAACAGCCGGACGCGGCGGCTCGCCGAGGCGATCCAAGTCTTGCGCGAGGATTTCTCTCGTCCCATCCGCATCGAGCAGCTCGCCTCCGTTGCGCGCATGAGCCCGTCGTCGTTTCACGCGCATTTCAAAATGCTGACGTCGATGACGCCGCTGCAATATCAAAAGCAGCTGCGCCTTCTCGAAGCTCGGCGGCTTATGGCGGCAGGCGACATCAACGTCGCCGGCGCTGCGTATCAGGTTGGCTACGAGAGCGCCTCGCAGTTCAGCCGCGAATACGCGCGCATGTTCGGCACGTCGCCAAAGCGCGACGTCGTCGATCTCAAATCGCTGGCGCTCGGGAGTCCGGCATGATTTTTGAAGCGGGCGCCGCGCCCATTCCGGAACCGTCGGAGAACGAAGAGAACACAGCGGCAAGCCGCGAGATCAGCACGACGTGCGCCATCGTCGGCGCGGGACCCGCCGGTCTCATGCTCGGCCTGATGCTCGCGCGTGCAGGCATCGATGTGACCGTCGTCGAAAAGCATGGCGATTTCCTGCGCGACTTTCGCGGCGATACGATCCATCCGTCGACGTTACAGGTGATGCACGAACTCGGTCTTGCGGATGAACTTCTGAAGCTCCCGCATACTGAAGCGCGCAAGCTCCATGCGGAGGTCGACGGGAAGGACATCAAAATCGCGGATTTCTCCTGGCTGCCGACGAAGAACCGCTTCATCGCGTTCATGCCTCAATGGGACTTTCTCGATTTCCTGGCGCGCGAAGCGAAGCGCTATCCGAATTTCCGTCTGCTGATGCAAAGCGATGTGACGGACCTCATCATCGACGGCGACCGTGTCACCGGGCTTCGTGCGACGACAGCCGAGGGGCGGCTGACGCTCCATGCGTCGCTCGTCGTCGGCGCCGACGGGCGCAATTCGGTGACGCGCAAGCTTGGGGGGCTCGAAGTCGAAAGCTTCGGCAATCCGAGCGAAGTGCTCTGGATGAAGCTTTCGCACGCCGCCGGCGATCCTGTGCAGACCATGGGTCATGCGGGGCCGCGCCAGGGCTTCGTGATGATCGATCGCGGCGAATACTGGCAGTGCGGATATGTCGTTCGCAAGGGAACCTACGAGGATATCAAGGCTGCAGGCATTGATGCATTCCGCAAAATGGTCGGCGCGGTCTCGCCGCTGCCGACGGAGCGGCTCGATGAAATTCGATCGTTCGACGACGTGCATCTCCTGAGCGTCAGGATCGATCGCTTGAAGCACTGGTGGCGGACGGGCCTTCTCTGCATCGGCGATGCGGCGCATGCGATGTCGCCGATCGGGGGCGTCGGCGTTAACCTCGCAATCCAGGACGCCGTTGCCGCAGCGAACATTCTGACGGCGCCGCTGAAAGAACGCCGTCTTTCCAATGCGCATCTCGCGGCTGTGGAAATGCGCCGCACGTTTCCCACGAAGGCCACACAAAAATTGCAACTGATGATGCGCCGAGATCGTAGGAAACGGGAAGCCGACGAGGCAACGAAATCCGGTCCGCCGGGGTTTGTGCTCGGCATCGCCCGATGGCCCATCCTGGCGCATATTGCTGGCCGTTTGATCGGACTCGGGTTCCGTCCGGAACATGTGCGAAATCGCGCGCGGCATTAACCTGCGTCGAATTTCGGGGTATTCGTTGCTTGCCGGTGTTCCCTATAAGCGGGCCATAATTCATCGAGGGGTCACGGGGTTTGGATTCACTTAATTTCAAAACAGAGATGGCATTCTCCTACGGCGTGCCGTCTCCGATGGGACCAGGGGTCATCCGTCTCGTCGCAGACAATCCGAGCCCTTTCACATTCAAGGGCACGAATACCTATCTCGTCGGCTCAACGTCGCTTGCCGTCATCGACGCCGGACCCGACAGCGCGGAGCATCGCGCGGCCATTCTGAAAGCCGCGGGCGGCCGGCCGATCACGCACATCTTCTCGACGCATGCGCATCGCGACCACGTCGACGGCATCGCCAAGCTCAAGGCGAAAACCGGCGCCGTAACCGCCGCCTATGCGCGCGATCCCTCCACGGGGAAAATGGCGCTCGAGAACAGTCCCTCGGGAAGCTACTTCGTCGACTACGACTTCATGCCCGATATCGCGCTCAATGGCGGCGACACGATCGCGGGCGCCGATTGGGCGCTGACTGCGATCCACACGCCCGGGCACGCGCCGGATCATCTCTGCTTCGCGCTCGAAGGCCGCCGCGTCGTCTTTTCGGGCGATCATGTAATGGCGTGGAATACGACCGTCATCGCGCCGCCCGAGGGGCGAATGTCCGACTACGTCTCATCGCTCGAAATTCTGCTCGATCGCAACGACGACGTTTTCCTGCCGGGTCACGGCGACCGCCTCAACGATCCGCAGCGGACCGTCAAAGCCTATCTCTTGCACCGAACGTGGCGCGAGAAATCCGTGCTCGATGCGCTAACCGGCGGTGCGACGACTATTCGTCGAATTGTCCCCGAGATTTACCGCGGCCTTGCCCCCCAGCTGATCCCGGCTGCAACGCTTTCCGTTCAGGCGCACGTCGAATATCTGATCGAGAAAGGTTTGGTCGCTTCCGATCTGCCTTTGACGCCTGACCGCGACCTTTCTCCGCTTTGAGCTTGTTCCTCTTCTCGACCGCGGCTTTGGTTTCCTTGTCGACGTCGGGAACTGAAGCTTCGAAGCGGCTCGCAACTTCCTTCAGGATCGCACGGACGTGCGCGGCGTTGCGGCCGAAGTCGTTCGCGCCGTAACGCGACGCCGATCTGATATCGACGCGAGACGCACCGTCCTCGCCCAGCACGCGAATGATGATGTCGTCGACGAGACCAAGAACGGGCGATTGGTCCGACAGCTCGATGAAGCCCGGCGCGTCCTGCTCGTCCTCCGGCGGTACTTCGAGGGTCGTCTTCATCTTGAGCTTGGCGAGCGCCTGCAGCACGAGTTCGTAGCCTTCCTCGGTCGAGCGCGGAAGGATCAGGCTTTTGAGATCGGGATAATGCTCGCGCTGGAGCGTCGCGAACTCGTCTCCCGGATATTCGGTCGGATTGGCATCAGCCGCGCGCTCATCCTTCGCCTCCGTGAATTCCGGCGGCTCGGCGAGATCGGTCGAGACGTCGTTGATCGGCGGCCACTTGAAGCTCATCGCCCAAACGCCTGCCGGAATGGCGAGCAGCCCAAGCGCCACGAGCGCGCCGCAGAACACGCGCGCCGCGCCGAGCCTTCCCGTCACCCAGATATCGAGACCGGCGACGAACGCCATCAGGAGCGACAGCCCAGCGCTGAGGATGACGATGTAGGCGATCGTCAGGGCGACCGGCGTCGGCAGCAAATAGAGGCGATGCAGAACCGCCGTCACGAGGGCCGCGACGGCTGCGAACAGGGCGATGCGGCTCGTCCATTTCGCGAGAAAGGACGGCGGCCGTCCGGCGGCGTAATAGATCCGCGTCGACTTATAGCGGTCGCGCACCCGCCTTCTCGGGCGGCGTTCGTCGATGCGATCCGTTACCATTCAAGCCTCAAAACTCGAACCTCGCCACCGTACTTCGTTATGCCACAAGCCGTGCCTTTTGTGGTCACTCAAGGATAGAGCCGGGTTTTCTGCCAGGAGTCGCGCGGGGCGTCGCGGCGGAAAACGATGCGATCGTGCAGGCGATACGGCCGGCTCATCCAGAATTCGATCTCCACGGGAAGAACGCGGAACCCCGACCAGTAGGCGGGGCGCGGAATCGAATCTTCCGGGAACTTGGCTTCGAAATGATGAACCTTGGCTTCGAGCACCTCGCGCGACGACAGCGGCCGCGATTGATGCGACGCCCAGGCGCCGATGCGGCTCAGCCTGGGCCGCGTCGCGTAATAGGCGTCGGCCTCGCCGTGGGAGACGAGGGAAACGGGACCACGAATGCGGACCTGCCGTTCCAGGCTCTTCCAATGAAAGAGCAGCCCGGCTTTCGGGTTTGCGAGCAGCTCGCGGCCCTTCGCGCTTTCAAAGTTCGTGTAGAAAACGAAGCCGCGATCGGCGCTCTCTGCCCCATCGAGGCCCTTCAGCAGCACCGTCCTCACGTTCGGCATGCCGCCTGCGTCGACGGTTGCGAGCGCCATCGCGTTCGGATCGTTCGGCTCGGATTTCTCGGCCTCCGACATCCACGCTTCGAACAGCTGGAACGGATCTTCCGCCGATGAGAAATCCGGCGCCGCGAGCGGGGCCGTGCCTGGAGCCGATTGGGAGGCGCTTTCGCTATCACTCATGTTGCATGCTCAATGCTTGATCTTAGTTTCCGCGGCGCGCCGTTACAGCACACAGCGATTGCACGTGTTCAGTACCTTTTAACCATACTGAGGCAGAGTATCCTTATCGTCTTGTTGGGCGAAATATCGAGTTCGGTCCGCGTAAGAAAGTAGCGTCATGTCCACAAATGCGTCTCTTTTCTCGACTGCCGCGGCCGGCGTAACGGCTTTCGCGCTGGTTGCGGCGATTTTCCTACCTTACGGGTTTGCCTGGGCGGGAGACCAGCCCCTAGACCGGGCGCTCGCGGCGGCGGCTTGTCCGAAACCCGGCGCCCTCGGCGACAAACCCAATTTCACGGACATCAAGGTCGCCCTCAACCAGGAGGACGAATATGCGGCGCTGGAAAGCGTGCAGTTCGCCCTGACCGAGGTCGCAGACGGCTCGAGCTATGTCTGGCACCGCGCGCATGGCCGCCTATCCGGCGTCGTCAAACCCGTCTCGTCGTTCAAGGACACGCGCGGCAGCGTTTGCCGCCACGCCCTCGTCTCGCTGACCGGCCTCGACGCGACCAAGCAGACCGAAATCGTCGCCTGCCGTTTGCCGACCGGCGTCTGGCAGCTCGAATCCTGAGATTCCCCAAACTACTGTTTACCGATCCTCCCAAACGAGAATGAAAAAGGCGGCGCAAGCTGCCTTTTTTGTTTGGCGCACGGCGACTCCCCTCCGGGGAGCCGGCCGCCGTGCGCGGGCCTGGGGTGGCGTTCGAGTGGTTGGCGCGGAACGGGCCCACTCGGCGAAACGATCCACAGAATTCCTTATTCGATTTGTTTCCGAAGCTCAGCATTCGGATCAACCTATTGCTCAATTCTGGATGATTCGAGATTTCCGATGCTTTTAACGCCGATTGCCTTGTGGGATCTTACTGTGAACCCCCACAATGACCGTCACGGTGAACTCGACGACGAAGCGTCCGCTATTCGCTGGCTATTTTCGCACCGGGAACAGCACATGCGGAATCTCGCCGCCGATATCGTTGCCCAGCGAAAAATTTACGAGTGTCCACTCGTCCGCAAGGAAGGAGAAAAATTCGTCGTTTATGATGGCAATCGACGCATAACATGCCTCAAGCTTCTCGCGTCTCCTTCCATCGCGCCGACACAGCAACTACAAGAGGTGTTCCAAGATCTTCGAGAAAAGTGGTTGGGCGATTTTCCAGCAACTATCGATTGCCAAATTGAGGCTGATCAAGAAGTAATCGATCAAATCTTATTCAGGCGGCACACAGGCTCTCAGTCTGGCATCGGTCAAAGTCACTGGGACGATACGGCCAAAGACAACTTCAAAATTCGAACGGGCCAGAAGTCAGGCCGAAACATCGCCGAAGCTATTGAAAAGAAACTTCTGGCTGCAGGATATCTGACGAAAGAAGGAGATCTTCCGCGATCGAACCTTAATCGACTGCTATCATCAGAAGATCTTCGTCAGTGGTCGGCATTTCGCTCGTCGATGGCAAACCATGTTTTACGGCACCTCCCAAAAAAGCCATGTCGGCGCTCGATCGCATTGCGTCCGATTTAATTTCAAAGCGACTTGTCTTGGGACATATTTGGAACAACGAGGGTAAACGACGGTATCTGTCGGAACTCGATAGCCAAGGAGTTTTACCAGCGTCAACGGATGCTTTAAGAATTCCTATTCCGTTCGGAGAAATTACGCCCACCAAAAGAATACATCCAACCTCTCAGAAGGCACCCACAGGGCCGCGGGGCACACTAATTCCAACCGACATAGATTTCTCAGTCAGTTGGTCCGCCCAAACGATCCGACTAAAAAATATTTGGCAGGAACTTCAAGGGTTGTCGGTTGAGCGATATCCGAACGCTGTCGCCGTGAGCTTCAGGGTCCTGCTCGAGCTAGCAGTAGACCATTATTTAGCGATTTCACCCGGTATTGGCGCGCTGGAAAGCGATAGGCTGGGAAAAAAAATTGACCGGGTGGCCGCACATATAGCGGAACGGGGGCTTATTTCGGAGAAATACAAAAAGGAGGTGCAAAAATTTGCGTCGTGCGAAGCGCTCATTTCGACCAGCACTATGCATAGATACGTGCATTCTCTCACGTTTGCGCCGTCACCAGGCCATCTCACCGCCCTCTGGGATACCTTGGCCGAATTTCTCGTTCGTTGTTTGAACCGCTCTTCTGATAGTCGGCAAGCGGCCTAATCGGAGCAGAGATCGCAAGGACAAGCGGTTCTGTTGGCACTGCTCATATTCATCCGTGTCAAAAAAACTTATCCCCGCTCTCGCCTTCCCTCGCATAATCGTTTCGCCCATCCGGCAAAGGGCTCGTGCGCAAGGCGTTGCGCCGGGCTCGGGTGGGGCAGCCCGACCCGGGGCGTGACGCGCGCTTCCGGACAAGGCGATCGACCGGTTCGCACAGGGTGAGAAGCCTGTGTGCGGAGCATCCCGCTGACGTAAAGTGACCGCGCTCGAGACCCTGTTCTCGGTCTGTCACGGAGCGGATCGGTTCCGAGACTTCATTGCTGCACGACCCAGCCGCGGAACCCGTCCGCTTCGTGCTTTTTGATTGCGCACGGCGACTCCCCTCTGGGGAGCCGGCCGCCGTGCGCGTTCGATGTGGCGTCGTTCTTCGTTGTGGGGGCCAACGACTCCGCTGGCGCGGAGCCGGGCTTTTTGCTTGGCACCGGCGACACCGCTTACGCGGAGCCGGCCGCCGGTGCGGAAATCAACGTCGAGAGGAAGCGTGGAAGCTCGGGATGAAATGGTGTCCGGCGCGGCCGCCGGTGACGGCGTTGGCTATGAGCGTTCCGAGAACGGTGACGATGACGCCTATGACGATCTGCGAGAACCAACCCTGCATGGCCCGACAATGCCCGCTCAAACAGCCCATAGTCCCAATGGCGCGTCCGGTGTTGAACCGGCGGCGACCGGGTTTCCGTCGCACGGCACGCGTGCTTTTGCGCGGCCGCGTCGCGGCGGAATTCGGGCACCCCTATTGGCGCGGGTCATTCCGGCGCGGTCTATTGCGGCGCTTCTATTCCGGCTCGGGGGCCGCCGGCTTGCAGACGAGATCGATCTGCGTGCACGTCGCGTCGCGCACGTCGATCAGCGCCTTGCACTCGGCGGTCGACTGCTCCTTCGTGCATTTCAGGGCCTTCGCCGTCGCTTCCTTGCAGAGCGCCTTCATGTCGTCGCAGCCGTCGGCGCGGGCCTCTCCTCCGCAAAGCGCCAGCACCGCCACGGCTGTCAGGAACAGCGGAGACCATTTCATCTGCATTTCGCGTTCTCCCGTTACCGCTCATCAGCGGAGTTTGGATTCGCGGAGCCGTTCAATCTGGCCGCTTAGCCATGCGAGGCATTCGAGCCACTCGCGCGTTGCCATTGACGCTGTCGAATAGGGATAACGCGGGGCGCGCTTGCGGAACGAGACAAGAACGTGTAGCGTACATACATGATTTGTACCGTCATTCAGCGGGTGCCCGATCGGTGGTCAGCGTTTCGGCCCACGGTCCCCGCGCAGCCATGGAAGGCTTGAGACGAAACGCGATGCTCACCGAGAAACAGAAAGACCTCCTGCTCTTCATCCATGCGCGCATGCAGGAACGCGGCGTGCCCCCATCCTTCGACGAAATGAAGGATGCGCTGGATCTGAGGTCTAAATCCGGCATTCACCGGCTGATCACGGCCCTTGTGGAGCGCGGGTTCATCCGCCGGCTGCCGCACAGGGCGCGGGCGATCGAAGTGATCAAGCTGCCGGATAATCAGACCGGCGGGCAGACAGGCGTCCAGAATGGCGGCCAGATTGGTGGCCAGGCGGTTGCGCCAAATGCCGGCCACCACGCGGGCCACACTTCAGGCGCGTCCGTCGCATCCATGCCCCAACGTGGCGGCTTCCAGCCCAGCGTGATCGAAGGCTCCGGGCCGCGGGCGAGCGTTTCTCCGCCGCCGCCGTCGCACATCATCGATGCGCGGACGGTATCGATCCCCGTCATGGGGCGGATCGCTGCCGGTACGCCGATCAGCGCCATTCAAAACCACACGCACGACATCGCCGTGCCGCCGGACATCCTGACGAACGGCGAACATTTCGCGCTCGAGGTGAAGGGCGACTCGATGATCGAGGCGGGTATCCACGACGGCGATACCGTCATCATCCGCCGGTGCAATAACGCCGAGAACGGGGACATCATCGTTGCGCTCGTCGAAGGCGAGGAAGCGACGTTGAAGCGGCTTCGCAAGAAGGGCTCGACGATTGCGCTCGAAGCGGCCAACCCCGAATTCAAGACGCGCATTTTCGGGCCCGACCAGATCGACATCCAGGGCCGGCTCGTGGGGCTGTTGCGGCGCTACTGAGCTGCTACTGAGTGACTACAGAGCTGGGCGCAGAGGGAGTTACTGGGCGTCGTTGGCGGCCGGCACGGCATTCGTGAACTCTGCTGTGAACTCTGGCTCAAAGTCCGGCTCCTCGCCCGGATCGCTCTCGGCGAGCGTTCGCGGCTCGACTTCAGCTTCCGCCATTGACCGCGGAGGCGCCGCAGCCGGTGGCGCTGCGCCGGGTGTCTCTAGGATGCGGGGTTTCGGAAGGCCGCCGCGCGTTTTCCTTTCGGGCATGACGCTCCACGGCCGCTCGCCGCGGCGGGATGCGACCGTCTCAAGGCGAACGCGCGGCTCGGGGTTATCATCGCTTCGATCGATGTAGAGGGCGTAGGAGCCGTTACGCCAACGGTCGAAGACGTCGATGACGGTCGCCGGCACCGCGCAGTCTTCGGGCTTCGGGTCATTGATCACCAGCACATCGGCATTCAAGCAATCGTCGGTCACGGCTGCCGGATGCCGGGCGACCGCGACCGTTGCGCCTTTGACGTGGGCAATGCAGCCGACCGCATCACACGAGAACGCGTCGCCGGATTGCGCGTCGCGCGCCGTCCGGCCGTCTCCGTCGTATTCGAGCCAGCGGTCCAGGTCGTATTTCGCGCCCTTGTTCGGGAGTGCTGAAAGTTTTCCGGACGTATCGCGCACGGCGATCAGGCCTTTCTGGCCGATGAGGATATCCGGGCGTGACATCAATGGCGCTCCGAGCAGGCCCAGAACGAAGAGAGCGACGCCGAAGAGCCGGATTCGCGTTTGCCAAAGCGAAAGCCAAATTCCGCCGGCAAGCATGAGAATGAATGCGAATGCCGGGATTTCCGGAAGGTGGCCGACGGCGCCGGGCAGCGCGCCGACCTTGTTCGCGCACCAGGCCATGCCTTCGATGCCCCAACCCATCGGCTTCAGGCCGAACCATTCAAGCCCGAACGGCATCAGAACCATCGCCAGCAATGCTGCGGGCATAACGATGATGTTGCAGATCGGGATGGCGATCATATTGCCGAGCACGGCATATTGCTGGCTCTGGTGAAAGTTATAGGCGGCGAGCGGAGCGACGGCCACGCTCGCGATGAGTGTCGAGGCGACGATCTCGCCGAAGAATTTCAGCACCTTCAGCGCCGGGTGCGGCCTCGACTGACGTCCGAGAAAATTACTCAATGTTTCGTGCGACGCGATCAGGGCCGTGACGGCGGCAAAGGACATCTGAAAGCCGGCGTCGAGGAGGCTTTCGGGATAGACGATGAGGATCAGGAATGCGGCGAGAGCGACGTTTCGCAACGCCAACGCGGGGCGATCGAGAAGGACGGCTCCGAATATGATGAGGATCATCAGCGCCGAGCGCACGGTTGCAAACTGTCCGCCGGAAATGGCGAGATAGGCAATCGCGCTCAGTATTCCCGCTACCGCCGCGATCTTCTTGATCGGCATCGTCAGCGCGACTAGCGGAATGGCCGCAAGCAGCAGGCGGACCGAATAGAATACGGCGCCGGCCGCGATCACCATGTGCAGGCCCGAAATCGACAGGATGTGAAAGAGGCCCGAATTTTTGAAGGCGTCATTCGTCGCGGCGGTGATCCCTCCGCGCTCGCCAGTGATCAGCGCCAGCGCGATCTCGCCGGTTTCTCCCGGCAGCGCCTGGCGAATGCGCGCAGCGATCGCTTGGCGAATATTTTCGATGGAGCGCCGGTACCACTGAGAAAGCGTGCCGCTATCGCTCTGACCCTCGATCTGAGGCGCCGCGAACGCGTAGCCAACGGCGCCGACGGAATCGAACCATGCCGTGCGAGCGTAATCGAAGCCGCCCGGAAGCGGAGGTTTCGCGGGCGGCGACAGGTTTGCCTTTATCCGGATGCGGTCGCCGGGCGCCGCGGGCGAACGCGCCGACATCGTGCGCACGCGAATGACTGCCGGCGTTTGCTCGGCCGCGAGGCCTGCGATGCTCGGCGATTTGATCGTGAGGCGCTGGCCGCGTGGGATCTTCGCTTCGACCATCGTCACGGTGCCGGTGATTTCGACGCCGTGGAGCGCCTTGGTCAGAACCGGCGCGCGCACCGCTTCGACGCGCAATTTCGCGATTGCAAATCCAGTTCCGGCCAAGACAAAGGCCGTCATCATGATTGCAGCCAGCGTTCCTCCGCGGACGGCCATGCGCAAGATGAGCGCCAGCACGAGGGGCGCGCAGGCGATGATCGCTGAGGGCTCGATGGGTAATGCGAAGTAGGCCGCGATGCCGCCACCGAGACAGACCGGAGCCCAAAGGAAAAAGCTTTCCCGCTCGGCTTCGAGAAGAAGCGCAGCGCTGCTGATCCCGCGCTCGGGGAGCGCCGGAAATCCGATCTCTTTCGCCGCCTCCCGACCTAATTCCGATCCCGCCGCTTCGACTGACATGCCCCGCCCAACGCGCTGCCGAAGGCCGGTATTTCCGCCCTCTTAACTTGTCCCACCTCACATGCTACGAGCGGAACTTCATTCCCTCAATGGCAGGCGAGCAAAAAGGTCCAATGTCCGTGACCACTACACCGAGTGCGCCCATCGTACGATTTGCACCCTCTCCTACAGGGTATCTGCATATCGGAGGGGCCCGCACGGCGCTTTTTAATTGGCTCTATACCCGCGGCCGCGGCGGACGCTTCCTTCTGCGCATCGAGGATACCGATCGCGAGCGCAACAACGAGGCCGCGGTGGCCGCGATCCTCGACGGCGTCAAATGGCTCGGCCTCGACTGGGATGGCGATGTCGTTTCGCAGTTTTCGCGCGCCGACCGGCATCGGGAGGTCGCGAACGAACTGCTGAAGCGCGGCGCCGCCTACAACTGCTATTCCTCGCCGGCCGAGATCGACGCGGCGCGTGAGAAGGCAAAGGCCGAGGGCCGTCCGCAGATCTTTCTTTCTCCCTGGCGGGATCGCGATCCGCAGGATGCACCGAAGGACGTCAAGCCGGCGGTCCGCCTCAAGGCGCCGCGCGAGGGCGAGACGATCGTCAACGATCACGTGCAGGGCCGCGTCGCGTTTCCGAACAAGGATCTCGACGACCTGATCATTCTCAGATCAGACGGCAATCCGACGTACAATCTCGCCGTCGTCGTCGACGATCACGACATGGAGATTACGCACGTCATCCGCGGCGCCGACCATTTGACCAACGCCGCACGCCAGACGCAGATCTATCAGGGCATGGGGTGGACCGTTCCGGAGTTCGCGCACGTGCCGCTCATTCACGGTGCGGATGGCGCGAAGCTCTCGAAGCGTCACGGCGCGCAAGGCGTCGAAGAATACCGCGACATGGGCTACCTGCCGGTCGCGCTCCGCAATTATCTCGTGCGCCTCGGCTGGAGCCACGGCGATGACGAGATCATCTCGACCGACGATCTTCTCCGCTGGTTCGACATCGACGGTATCAACAAGAGCCCGGCGCGGCTCGACTTCAAGAAGCTCGACGATCTGAACGGGCACTACATCCGCGCATCAGGGGACGAAGAACTCGAAGCGCACGTGCGCGGAATGCTGCCTCATCTCAATTTTCAGGCGCTCGTGGAACTGCCGTCCGATCCGAAAGCGCCGGTACGCCCCGACATCGCACTGGCGCGCGAAGTGTTGCGGCAGCTTCCCGCCGTTTCGACGGGCAAGGAACTCGCAGATCTTTTCGCCGCCAAGGGATGGGAAAAATTCACGGCGGCCATTCCGTCCCTCAAGGAACGCTCGAAGACGCTTGCGGAACTCGTTGGCGGAGCACTGTTCATCGTTGCCGAGCGGCCGCTCAAACTCGAGGATAAGGCAGCGAAGCTTCTCGGGCCGGAAGGCCGCGCGTCGAACGCCGAGATTCTCAAGCTGCTTTCGGGTGTCTCCGAGCAGGAATGGTCCGCGGCCCTCCTGGAAGCGAAAGTAAAATCCTTCGCCGAGGAGAAGGGTTTGAAACTCGGCAACGTCGCGCAACCGCTTCGGGCCGCGCTGACGGGACGCGCGGTTTCGCCCCCGGTGTTCAATGTGCTCGAAGTGCTCGGCCGCGACGAGAGCCTCGCCCGCATTGGCGACGCCGCCGGTTAACCCGGAATCCGGATGTCTTAACGATCTCTTGCCGCACCGCAAAAAATCCGTTAAATCCTTCAATAGCCGACTGCTTTTGTGAAGGCCGCCGACCATTCTCTGGGCCGCCCACATCGCGACCTATATACGGGGAATGCGATAGTTACTTCAGGCATCGGCGTGTCTTCCGGGGCGAAGGTGGCGATCATGAATATTCACGACAAAGCTTCAAAGGGCGCGACCAAGCCCAGCGCGACATTGACGGTCGACAACAAGCAGGTTCAGCTCTCGGTGCGTTCCGGTACCATCGGCCCTGACGTCGTCGACGTCGGCAATCTCTACAAAGACACCGGCTGCTTCACATACGATCCCGGCTTCACCTCGACGGCGAATTGCAAAAGCTCGATCACCTATATCGACGGCGATAAGGGCGAACTGCTCTATCGCGGCTATCCGATCGATCAGCTCGCGGAAAATACCAATTTCTTAGCGGTCTGCTATCTGCTGCTTTACGGCGACCTGCCGACGAACGGCGAATTCATCAATTTCCGCAAGACCATCACGAACCACACGATGGTTCACGAGCAGATGACGCGGTTCTTCACCGGATACCGGCGTGACGCGCATCCGATGGCGGTCATGGTCGGAACGGTCGGCGCGCTGTCATCGTTCTATCACGACTCGACCGACATCAACGATCCGGCGCAGCGCGAAGTCGCGAGCCAGCGCATGATCGCGAAGATGCCGACGATGGCGGCCATGGCCTACAAATATTCGATGGGCCAGCCCTTCATCTATCCGCGCAACGATCTCGATTACACATCCAATTTCCTGCAGATGTGCTTCGCCGTTCCGTGCGAGCCCTACGTCGTCAATCCCACCATCTCGCGTGCGTTGGATCGCATCTTCATCCTGCATGCCGATCACGAGCAGAACGCCTCGACCTCGACGGTGCGGCTCGCCGGCTCCTCGGGCGCCAATCCTTTCGCGTGCATCTCGGCCGGCATCGCTTGCCTTTGGGGCCCCGCACACGGCGGCGCCAACGAAGCTGCGCTCAACATGCTGAAGGAGATCGGCACCGTCGATAAGGTTCCTGAGTATGTGAAGCGCGCCAAGGACAAGACGTCCGGCTTCCGGCTCATGGGCTTTGGCCATCGCGTCTACAAGAACTACGATCCGCGCGCCAAGGTGATGCAGAAGACCTGCCACGAGGTGCTCGATGCCCTCGGCCACAGGGACGATCCTCTGCTCAAGGTCGCGATGGAACTCGAGCGCATTGCGCTTCAGGACGAGTACTTCATCGAGAAGAAGCTCTATCCGAATATCGACTTCTATTCGGGCATCACGCTCAGGGCGATGGGCTTCCCCGTCGATATGTTCACCGTGCTGTTCGCAGTCGCGCGCACGGTCGGATGGATCGCGCAGTGGAAGGAAATGATCGAGGACCCGGAGCAGCGCATCGGCCGCCCGCGCCAGCTCTACATCGGCCCGCCGCGGCGCGATTTCCCGGCTGCCTGATCGGCGACATCCGAAAGCACGACTTGAAGCACGACCTGGGCTGCCGCCTCACTTGGACTTGAGGCGGCGAGGCGTAGCTTTTGCGGGGCCAGGGAGAGTCCGTCGAGCTGCTCAGTGCGCGCATCGCTGTCGCTCATAAGCGGTTCGATGGCGTTCGCTAGATTTTCGGCCGTGCACGCTTCCTGCAGATATTCGGGATAGACGTTCTTGCCGATCACGAGGTTCGCCAGCACGATGCTCGGCACCTTCAACAGGAACCGCAGGTTCGCCATCACCACGTCGACCTTGTAGGCAACGACCGATGGTGTGCCCGCGAGCGCAAGTTCAAGCGTTACGGTGCCCGATGCCGCGAGGGCAGCGCGCGCAAGGCGCATGGCGGCGTATTTATCATCCGTGTCGACGATGTGCGGTTTCGGCGTCCATGTCGCCGTCTTCGCGGCGATGCGATCGCGGACATGCTTGACGGCCGGGATGACGACCTCGATCGGGCCCTTGGCGGATGAGACGCGCGCGACGGCCTCGCCGAACACGTCGATCAAACGCTCGACTTCCGATGTCCGGCTTCCGGGCAAGACGAGCAGCACCGGACGATCCTTCGGGATACCGAGGCGCGATGCGAGGCCGCTCGCATCGGCATTCTGAATGTCATCGAGCTTCTCGATCAGCGGATGGCCGACGTAGGTGCACGGCGGGCCGCCGAGACGCGCGTGCGCTTCCGGCTCGAACGGCAGCAGCGCCAAGACGTGATCGACGTAGGGGCGCATTTTCTTCGCGCGTCCCGGCCGCCAAGCCCAGACGCTGGGACTGACATAGTCGACGATCGGAATATTCGGCGCGCGCTTCCTGATGCGCTTCGCAATCGGGTGCGTAAATTCAGGGCTGTCGATGATGACGACGACGTCCGGCGCGAAAGCGATGGCGGCATCGACGGTCTGGTAGACGCGGCGCAGGATACGCGGAAGCTTTGGCAATATGGACAGCGGGCCCATGACTGCCACGTCTTCGATGGGAAAGAGCGAGCGAAAGCCTTCGTGCGCCATCTCCTCGCCGCCGACGCCGGAAAAGACGATCGGCGCGGGATGCAGGTTCGCGAGGGCCTTGATCAGTTTGGCGCCGAGCGCGTCGCCCGAGTGCTCGCCCGCCACCAGGAATATTTTCAACGGCTTCGGCCCCTCTCCCAACGCCACGCCAGATGTCGAACGCTCAGGCGCCGCGACAAACATCGCGGACCTGTTTGCCAACTGAATGACTGGGGAAGATTTTTCGAGAGCCGAGCCGTTTCCGGTGATTGCAACGCCGATCAGGTGAGCGCTTTCAGCTGCAGTGATCAGAGCTTCGTCGAGCCCGTAATCCGGTCCGACGACCAAGACGCCACGGCGGCGCGTACTTTTACCGCGAAGCGTTCGCACGCGTTCGGCGACGGCGATGGGATCTTCCGAGGAGCCGACTGCAAAGACGCGCCCGCCGTCGATGACGATAGCCGAGCCGCCGCCGAATGGCGAAAGCGCCGATAAAGCGCCCGCGGCTCGCGCGATATCCGCCTCGGCCGAGGGGTTCATCGGAAGATCGCCCAAGGTCCGTGTTTGGATGTTCGGAGCGCGCCCCGGTTCCGCTTGCCTTTCCTCGGCCTTGATCCCGGCGACGAACAGCCCTCGCTCATCGGCGAGCGCGATCATCTGCGAACGGTTGGCGGCGAGGACGTGATCGGCCATGACGGCGATGCCGCAAAGCCCCGCTGCGTCGGCCTGGGCGATGGTATTCGGTCCGATGGCCGGTAGATCGACGCGCAGATCCTGGCCGGGCTTCGGACGCTTGACGAGAACGCCGTAACGTTCGCGATCGCCCCGCGCTGCGCGCGCTTCGGCGACGCGCTTCAGCATGCGGTCCGTACCTTCGGCGCCTTCGATTGCCTCGATGCGGCCGCGGCTGACGACCACCGCTTGTCCGATATCGTAGCGGCCGAGAGCGGCGACGAGATCGAAGCCGCGCGCGATGTCTGCAGCGTTTTCCGCCGAGGCTGAGGCTTTCGTCAGGCTGCCTTCGGCGACCAGAAGTTCCGGCGCAACGTCGCCGACACCGACGACGGTTAAGCCCTGTCTATCCAATACGCCGAGCAGGCCGCGTAGAACCGCATCGTCGCCACCGGCCTTAAGCAGACGCAATACGTTAGGCAGCTCACGAAAAAATGCGAAGTCGGGCCGTGCGTTGCGAAAGCTCGGACGTGCGCCACCACCGAGCACGAGGATTTCGCGAATTCCGGCACGCTTGAGAGCGCTCGTTACGCGGCCTAGCTGGGCCCAGTTCACGGCCGTATGCGGGAATTTTTCGAGCGCCGCGTCGGCCCCGTCGAGCATGATAATGTGGACCGCGCCACCATGATCGACGACGCTTTCGGCGACCTCAAGAGGAAGCGAGCCGGCGCCAGCAAGGATACCGATGCGCTTCATCGGACCGTCCATGGGCGGTTTCAGCTCTCTTCGCCGTTCTTCGGCGTGCACAGCGAGCGCTTGCCGCCCTGGCGAATGAACGCGAGGATTTCCTGCACGGAGGCATGGCCCGCGAACTCTTCGGCGACATCTTCGACGCGTTCGCTCAGCGTGCCTTCAGCGGCGAACAGCAGCCGGTAGGCGCGGCGGAGATCGTGAATATCGTTACGGGAAAAACCACGCCGCTGCAGGCCGACGATGTTGAGGCCCGAAAGATAGGCGCGATTGCCGATCGCCATGCCGTACGGAATCAAATCGTTCTCGAGACCCGACATGCCGCCGACGAAGGCGTGATGACCGACGCGGGCGTACTGAATGACTGCGGCGCCGCCGCCGATGATCGCGAAATCGCCGACGTTGCAATGGCCCGCGAGCATGACGTTATTGGAAAAGATCACCCCATTGCCGACATGGCAATCGTGGCCGACGTGGCTATTGGCGAGGAATGCGCAGCCGTTGCCGACGCTCGTAACCGAGCCGCCGCCCGCGGTGCCCGGGTTCATCGTTACGCCTTCGCGAATGATGCAGTCCGACCCGACGGTCAGCGAGCAGGGCTCGCCCTGGTATTTCAAATCCTGCGGCTGATGGCCGATCGACGCGAACGGAAAAATGCGCGTGCCGGTGCCGATCTCCGTCGTTCCGGCGACGACGACATGGCTCACGAGTTCGACGCGCTCGCCGAGCGTTACCTCGCGGCCGACGACACAGAAGGGCCCGACCTTCACCCCGGCGGCTAGTTTTGCCCCGTCTTCGACGACGGCCGTCGGATGGACTTCCACTTCAGCCATTTTGGCTCGCAAATGCGCGCGCATCGGCGGTGTCCGCCAGCATGGCGCTGATTTCGGCCTCGGCCACGGTTTTGCCGTTGACCTTCGCTTCGCACTTGAAGCGCCAGACGCGGCCGCGATTGCGGACCTTGCGCACGTGGTAGTGGAGCTGGTCGCCCGGCAGCACGGGTTTCCGAAACTTGGCGTTATCGATGCCCATGAAATAGACGAGCTCGGCCTTGTAGTCCTGGCCGACGTTCGAAACGCAGAGCGCGCCAGCCGTCTGCGCAAGGCCCTCGATGATGAGCACGCCCGGCATCACCGGAAACTGCGGGAAGTGGCCTTGAAAGAACGGCTCGTTGATCGTGACGTTCTTAACGCCGACGCAGCTCTCGTCGGCGTCCATGTCGTACATCCTGTCGACCAGCAGGAACGGATAGCGATGCGGCAGGAGCTTCATCACCCGGTTGATATCCGCGGTGCCCAGGGTTTTGACCGCCGTTGCCTTGCCTTCCATCGTCGTGTGCTCCAAAAAATTATGCTCGACCGATGAGCCTGCCGGGCGTCAGCCTTCTTCAGGCTCCGGCGTACCGTCCTCATAGCTGTCTTTATCGCGCGCGACGAGCCGCTTGATCATGGCCTGTTCACGGGCGGATTCGCGCAGTGGTTTTGCCGGAGTGCCGAAATAACGGGCGCCCGGCGGCACGTCATGCGTCGGGTGCGAGGCCCCGCCGACTTGTGCGCCGCTTCCGATCTTGATGTGGCCGACAGTTCCGGACTGGCCGCCCATGATGRCAAAGTCGCCAAGTTCGGTCGAGCCCGAGATGCCGCACATCGAGACGATCACGCAATGGCGACCGATAATCACGTTGTGCGCGATCTGGACGAGATTATCAATTTTTGAGCCCTCGCCGATGATCGTATCCTTAAGGGCGCCCCTGTCTATGGTTGTATTTGCCCCTATTTCCACGTCGTCCTGGACGATCACCCGGCCGATTTGCGGCACTTTGAGGTGGCCCGTGCGCCCCATCGCGAAGCCGAAGCCGTCCTGGCCGATGCGGACGCCGGAATGGATGATGACCCGGTCGCCGACGAGCGCATGTGTCACGGTCGCCAGTGGGCCGATAAAGCAATCGCGCCCGATGGTGACGCGCGCCCCGATCACCGCACCCGCCGCGATACGCGTTCCGGCCCCGATTTGAGCCTCACGGCCGATAATGGCGCCGGGCTCGATCATTACGCCGGCTTCTAGGACCGCCGTCGGATCGATCGGTGGCGCGCCTGCGGTCGTCACCAGCGGCTGCATGGCGCCGGGATAGAACAGCGCCAGGGCGCGGGCAAAGCCATGGTAGGGCTGCTTGGTGATGAGCGCCGTCGTTCCAGCCGGAACGCGGTCCGCGATTGCCGGAATGACGAGACAGGCACCGGCCTTCGTCGCGTCGAGCTGGGACAGATACTTCTTGTTGTCGATGAAGGAGATATGGCTCGGGCCTGCTTCGGAAAGCGGGCGCACGTCATCGATTTTGACCGCCGGGTCTCTGCCGTTCGCGATTTCCGCGCCGACAGCCGCTGCGACTTTCGAGAGCGCAAACGGTCCGGCGCGTTCAAAGAATCCGGGATGCTCCATAAACGCCGCCTCCGGTCGCCTTTGTTTCAGATCTGTCAATGTTGGAAGCGTTGAATGAACGACCCGAAGGATGTTGGCAAGACCCTGGGGAAATTAGCCCATTCAAGTAGGTGATAACTCAATGAAAAAGAGCGGCGCTTTTGACGCCGCTCTTCAAAAGTCAAGTCGCTCGGCCGTTCGGCTCAGACGTTAGAACTTCGTCTGGGCGCCGAAGCGGAAGAACTGCGTCTGGTCGTATGCCTGCTTCGTCAGGACCTTGGCGAAGTCCATACGCAGCGGACCGACCGGCGAGTTCCACATCAAGCTGCCACCGACCGACGAACGGACGGAGTCGCTGTCACCCAACGTGTCCGTACCAACGGACTCGATTGCACGCTTTGCACCTCCCGTCGCGTCCCACAGCGAACCAGCGTCGGCGAAGACGGCGGCGCTGATGCCGAGATCGTCAGGCACGTAAGGGATCGGGAAGCGGACTTCAGCAGTCGCAGCCCAGTACTTCTGACCACCAAGCGCATCCGAGTTGGGCGAACCTGGACCGATGTCGCGGGGGCCATAACCCGAGCGGTCGAAACCGCGGATCGTCTCGCCGCCTTTGAAGAAAGCGTCGAGCAGTCGAACGTCCTCGCCACCCCAGCCCTGGATCACGCCGCCGATGGCGCGGCCGACGAAGGTGATCTTGTCGGTGATCGGGTAGTAGAAGCGGCCTTCCGCGTTGACGCGCCAGTACTGAGCATCGCCACCAAGGCCAGCGAAGTCGTTGGCGACCTCGATGTAATAGCCGCGGTTCGGGTTCTGCGCGTTGTTGCGCTTATCGTAGCTGATCGTCGTGCCGATCAGCGACGTCCAATAGCCGCTGTTTTTGCAGTCGGGCGTATCACCAACTTTGAAATCGGTGGCGCCACAAGCCTCCTTGATCGCAGCCGAAGCATTGTTCGAGACGTTGAAGATTTCGTCGCGTGAGAGCGAGTAGGCCGTCTGCATCCAGAGGTTTTCGGCGATCGGGAAGCCGAGACGGACCTGACCGCCCATCTTCTTCTGTTCGAAGCCGGACTGCTGCGTGTAGTCGAGCTGCTTATAGAAGAGGTCGAAACCGGCAGAGAGGTTACGGTCGAGGAAGCGCGGCTCGGTGAACGAGAAGTCCGCCTGCAAGCGCTCGAAGGAACCTGCGAGCTTCAGTCGAACGAACTGGCCGTTACCGAACAGGTTGCGCTCGGTGATCGAAACATCGCCGATGACGCCTTCACTCGTCGAATAGCCGGCGCCGAACGAGAGTTCGCCTGTCGACTGCTCTTCAACAACCACATCGAGAACGACGCGATCGGGTGCCGATCCGGGACGCCGCTTGACGTCGACGTTCTTGAACAGGCCGAGCGACTGCAATCGCTTCTTCGCGCGGTCGACCATGAGGCTGTTGAAGGCGTCGCCTTCAGCCAAACGGAATTCGCGACGGATGACGAAGTCTTTGGTGCGCGAGTTGCCGATGACGTTGATGCGCTCGATGTAAACGCGCGGGCCTTCGTCCACGACGTAGGTGATCGCGATCGTGCGGCTCGCGACATCCGGGATCGGGCGCGGACGAACGCGCGCGAAGGCATAGCCCTTATCCGCGATGCTGAGCGTCAGCCGCTCGGACGTCTTGTCGATCTGAGAGGCGTCGTAGACCGTGCCGCTTTGCGTCAGCAGATCGGTCGTAAGCGTGCTGCTGTCGATATCCGGCAGAGAGCTTTCGACGTTGATCGCACCGAAGGTATAAGGCTGGCCTTCGTCGATCGCGAACGTGATCAGGAAGCCCGAACCATCGGGGTCGATCTCAGCGTTCGCGGCCGTGACGGTCGCGTCGGGATAGCCGTTCTTGAGATAGTACTGACGGACGAGCTCGCGATCGAGATTCATGCGGTCAGGATCGTAGATCGACGTGCCCTTCAGGAAGTCGAACCAGCCGACCTGCGTCGTCGAGATGATGTCGCGCAGCTGGCTATCGGAGAACGCGTGGTTGCCCACGAAGTTGATGCCCTTGACCTTGGTCGCGTTGCCTTCGTCGATTTCAAAGACGAGGTTCACGCGGTCTTGCTCGAGCTGAATGATTTTCGGCTCGACGCTGGCAGCGAAGCGGCCCTGCCTGCGGTAGACGTCCAGAATACGCTGCACGTCGCCCTGCGCCTTGGCGCGGGTGAAGACGGAGCGCGGCTTCAACTGGACTTCACCAGTCAACGTCGCGGTGTCGACCTCGCTGTTGCCTTCGAAGGCAACCTGGTTGATGACCGGATTTTCTTTGACCGTGATGACGACTGTCGAGCCCTTGTAGTCCATCGAGACGTCGGCGAAGAGGCCGGTCCCGAACAGGGCCTTGATCGACGCATCGATCTTGGAGGCGTTGTATGCGTCGCCCGCACTGAACTGCAGGTACGAGCGCACGGTTTCTGGTTCGACGCGCCGATTACCGACGACTTCGATGTTCTTGATCACGCTTTGGGCGGACGCAGCACCTGAAATCCAGGCGGCATCACCCATCGCGACCACCGGCGAGAGGACTAGAAGCGCCAAAACAAGGCGCAGTCCCGCCAAGATGATCTTAAATTTCTGCATACGCGGAATAGCCCCCGTGTGCCGCCGACCCCCAATTTCACATGCGCGCTGTCGGCGGCAGCGTCACACTCATGCGTAGTGTTGTTATTAGAGTTTTTATTGTTCTTGTCGGTCGTTTCTTATGGTCGTTAAGGCTCTTAGTTCCCACCGCAGCCGATCCAAGACTCCAACTCGGCCCCCCGATTCGAAGACTTAACCTGCTGCGCACCATACCGCTTTTAACGATTCAGAAAGCCTCCGGAAAGTGGTAAGTTTACGTCACTCTACAGGGAATCGGCAGGCGTTCAGCCGGTACCGACCAAACGTCGCCAAACGTTCAAAATGTCGTTGAAATTGACGAAAACCATCAACATCATGAGCAGCGCCAAACCGACCTGGAAGCCCATCTGTTGAAGGCGTTCGCTCGCGGGCTTTCTGCGGATTGCCTCGAACGCGTAGAACATAAGGTGACCACCGTCGAGGACGGGAATCGGCAGCAGGTTCAGGAAGCCAATGTTTGCCGAGATGAAGGCGATCCATCGCAGCATCGGCTCAATTCCAAGCTCGGCGACCTTGGCCGTCACCTCAGCCATCATGATCGGACCGCCCATTTGCTCGGCCGACTGGCGACGCGTGACAATGTCGCGCAGACCAGCCAACGTCTGCGTTAAATTGACATAGGTTTCGGAAACGCCGAGCGCGACCGCTTCCGGCAGGCTGACCTGGACGGTCTTGACCTTGTCCGGGGTAATGGCGCGCTGAATGCCGATGAGACCACGCCTAAACGTCCGGCCCATCGCATCTTTTTGCTCGTCGACGTTTGGCGTCGCGTTGAGCGTAATCGTGTCGCTGCCGCGTTGAACGGTAAACTTCAGTTCTTCGCCGGCGCTCGAGCCCACGATGCGCTGGAGGTCGTCGAACTTGTCGATTTTGGTGCCGTCGATCGCGAGGATCGTGTCGCCCGACTTGAAGCCCGCCCGCTCGGCCGGAGAATTGGCGACGACGGCGTCAACGAGCGGCGGCAAAATGCGAATGCCGACCGTGGCGTTGATTGCCGAATAGAGGACAATGGCGAGGAGGAAGTTGGCGATCGGTCCGGCCGCGACGACCGCTGCGCGTGCACCAACGGATTTCGAGTGAAACGCCCCTGCCCGATCGGCTGGCTTCAGGTGCTTCTCGCCGCCGAAAGACGACGCGTTTTCGTCGTCGATGAACTTGACGTAGCCGCCGAGGGGAATCCACGCGAAGCGCCAGCGCGTTCCGTGCTTGTCGTAAAAGCCAAAGATTTCAGGGCCGAACCCGATAGAGAAGGTTTTAACGGTGACGCCGCACCAGCGCGCCACCAGAAAATGCCCCAGCTCGTGGATGAAAACGACGAGCGTCAGCACCAGGAGGAACATGACCCCGTATTGCCAGATCCCACCTGCGAGCGACGTCAAAAATTCCATTTGAAAATCCCTTGAGTGCTGAATCGAACAGCGGAAAGCCCGAGCCTAAGCGCGAGCCGCCCTAATAGCCACTGAGTTTGTCTTCCGACAGATAGCGAGCGAGCTCGTCCACGGCCAGTATATCGTCCAGTGTTTCCGCAGGGCAAATGGCACCCTGCCGCTCCGCCGCCTCGAGCGTGTCTTCGACGAGGGCGGCGATGTCCAAAAACCTGATCCGGCGGTCCAGAAAAGCCTTAACGGCGATCTCGTTTGCGGCATTCAGTACCGCGGGGGCCGTGTCGCCTCGCCGCATCGCTGCGCGGGCGACGCGGAGCGCCGGAAAACGGGTTTCATCGGGTGGTTCGAACGTCAACGTTGCGAGACGGGCGAGATCAAGCTTTTCAGTCGGCGCGATCATCCGGTCGGGCCAAGCCAGCGCGACAGCGATGGGGGTGCGCATGTCCGGCGCGGCCATCTGGGCCAGCACCGAGCCGTCGACGTAGCTCACAAGGCAATGGACGATCGATTGGGGGTGTACGATGCAATCGAGCGCATCGACCGAGACCGGAAAGAGGTGAAATGCCTCAATCAGCTCGAGGCCCTTGTTCATCAGGCTGGCGCTGTCGATCGTGATTTTTGCGCCCATCGACCAGTTGGGATGCTTCAGAGCCTGCTCGGGCGTCGCCGCCGCGATCTGCTCGTGGGTCCAAGTTCGAAAAGGTCCGCCCGATGCCGTCAGAACGATCTTCTCGATCGAGTCGGGGTCGGCTCCCGCCAACGCCTGGAAGGCTGCGGAATGTTCGCTGTCGACGGGCAAAAGCTCAGCGCCGGAGCGCGCGACCGCCGCGGTGAAGACGTGGCCGGCGGAGACGAGGCATTCTTTGTTCGCGAGTGCGACGCGGGAGCCCTGGGACGCGGCTGCAAATGTCGGCTGCAGCCCGGCCGCGCCAACGATTGCCGCCATGACGCAATCGGCGGGCTCCAGAGCCGCTTCCACGAGCGCCGAGGCGCCGCCCGCTGTCCGAATGCCGGTTCCCGCGAGTGCGTCCCTCAGCTCTCCCAAGCGGCTTTCGTCGCCGATCACCGCGAGCTTGGCTTTGTGAAGGCGCGCGAGGTTCGCCAGTTCCTGGGCGTTCGATTGCGCGGTCAGAGCGACAATCTCGAAGCGCTCCGGCGTGCGGCCGACGAGATCGAGCGTGCTCGTTCCGATCGACCCTGTCGCGCCGAGAACGGTCAGTCGCATAACTCGAGACGCGGCTGGCGAACCAAGACGAGCCGCTGACGCTTTCTCAGGCAACCGGTAAGGAACGCTCGTTGTCACTGCCATTCGCTTATGACCCGTAAAGAAGAGCGCGCGCCGGCGCATAGGCATCAATCGCAAGGCCGATCAGGGCCGCAAGGACGCTCGCGGTCACGATGCCGTCCATGCGATCCATGAACCCGCCGTGGCCCGGTATCAAGCCGCCCGAGTCCTTCAATCCGAAGTGCCGTTTCAAGGCCGATTCCGCCAGATCACCACACTGCGCCACCAATCCTGTGGCAAGACCGAGGCCCGCGAGCCAAAGCGGTGAGCCCGAACCGGTGAAAAACGAAAAAAGCAGGCCCGCAAGGCCAGCGGCAGTGATACCGCCCAGAAGGCCCGACCAGGTCTTGTTCGGGGAAATCGCCGGCCAGAGCTTCGGTCCGCCGATGGTCCGCCCCGAGACGTAGGCTGCGATATCCGTCACGGCAACGGCGATCAAAACGAACAGCGTTGCAAGAAATCCCAAAGGTTCGTCCGATCTCAGCCAAACGAGCGCAACGACCGGCAGCGCCGTGTACATCACGCCGGCGCCGGAGAGCCGCGCCCGGCCGGATCCTATCGCCAGGGCCGCCACGACGGCAGCGCCGACGACTGCCGTCAGGACACTCAGGCCGGCCATATCGTTGGTCACAAGGACAGCCGCGATGAAAACCGCGATGATGTGGACGGCTAGCGCGCGGTCCGGCATTTCGCCTCGGACGATCCGGCCCCACTCCCAGCTCATCGCCACCGCGATCAGAAACGTCAGCACGGCGAAGGCGGCGGGGCTCCAGTAGAGCATCGCGAACGCAACGATACCGATGGCGACGCCCGACGCGATGCGCAGCCTCAACTCGCGCGGGATGAAATCGAGCGCGCCTCCGAGAAACGGCCGTTGATTGTCGGGATTATCGGCCGGCATTTTCCAAACCTTCAAGCTGTCGAGCGTTTGGACAAGCCGCCGAAGCGACGTTCGCGCGAGCGAAATTCTGCGAGGGCGACTTCGAACGCCGCCTTGTCGAAATCCGGCCAATAGCAGTCCAAAAACACAAATTCCGAATATGCCGTCTGCCACAGCAAGAAGTTGGAAAGCCGCATCTCGCCCGACGTCCGGATCAACAGGTCGGGATCGGGAATGCCGGATGTATCGAGCGCGTTGGCGATGCGCTCGACGGTGATCTCGGACGGATCGAGTTCGCCTGCCGCAACTTGCTCGGCGAGCTTTCGCGCCGCTCCCGCGATTTCGGTGCGCGAGCCGTAATTGAAGGCGATGACGAGCGTCAAAACATCGTTGCCGCGGGTCAGCTCGACGGCTTCATCGATCAAAGTCGTCAGCTCGTTGTCGACGTGCTGGCGCTGGCCGATGACGCGAATGCAGACGCCGGCTTCATGCAGTTCGGCAAGATCGCGGCGGATGAAGCGCTTCATCAGCCCCATGAGATCGTCGACCTCTTCGACCGGCCGGTTCCAGTTCTCTGACGAAAAACTGAAGATCGTCAGGTAAGTGATTTTGAGTTCGATCGCTGCACGGACGGCGCGGCGAACGGCCTCGACGCCCTGGCGATGGCCCAACGCTCTCGGCAGCCCGCGCTCCCGCGCCCACCGCCCGTTTCCGTCCATGATGATCGCGACGTGACGCGGAGGGACCAGTACGCCGGACCCATCGTCGGTAGGCTTAGCTGCTGGCGCCACTGTCGAATGGCCTCTGGAATCAAAATCTCAAAATCAGTTACACGACTTACTGCCCCCGAAAGGGCCGGGAGATCAAACCTTCTGAATTTCGGCTTCTTTTGTGACGAGCGTAGCGTCGATCTCCTTGATGAGGCGATCTGTCAGCTCCTGGACCTTATCGGAATTACCCCGATGGTCGTCCTGGCTCATTTTGCCGTCTTTCTCAAGTTTCTTCAGAACGTCCATCGCCTCGCGCCGGACGTTGCGGATCGAGACCTTCGCCTGCTCGGCATACTTGTGCGCAAGCTTGACCAATTCCTGGCGGCGGTCGGCCGTCAGCGACGGAATTGGAAGGCGAAGAATCTGGCCGTCCATAATCGGATTGAGACCGAGATTGGCTTCACGGATCGCCTTATCGACGGCCATGACGTTGCTGCGATCCCAGACCTGAACGCTAATCATTCGCGGCTCTGGAACGGAGACCGTCGCGACCTGATTGAGCGGCATCCGCGAGCCGTAGACCATCACCTGGACAGGGTCGAGCAGGTTGGCGCTGGCGCGCCCTGTCCGAAGCCCTGAAAACTCGCGCCTCAACGCGTCGATCGAGGCGCGCATGCGCGTTTCGATTTCTTTGATGTCGTGAACTACCAATGCCATTTTCCTATTCCTCCCAGCGCGCGAAACCTCAAACCGCAGCTGCCGTCAACAAGGCCGCGCGAGGTTGGGCTTTCAGCGGCGTTCAGCCGGCTCCCTCGATAAGGGTCTGGCGAGCTTCTCCGCGCAGAGCTTTCAAGAGATTTCCCGGTTCGTCGATTGAAACCACAATTAGCGGAAGTCCGTTATCCCGGGCAAGGGCAATGGCCGCACCATCCATCACTTTGAGATCCTTGGCCAAAACCTCCGAATAGGTCAGCCGGTCGTAGCGGACTGCGTCCTTGTGCTTCTTCGGGTCGGCCGAATAGACGCCGTCAACCTGCGTCGCCTTCAAGACCGCATTACAGTTCATCTCAATGCCGCGCAGAACGGCTGCCGTATCGGTCGTGAAAAAGGGGTTTCCGGTGCCGGCTGCGAATATCACGACGTTGCCCCGGCTGAGGTACGACAGGGCCTTCGGGCGAACGAAGCTTTCGCAGACCGTCGGCATCGGAATTGCCGAAAGGACGCGAGCCTGGACGCCGCGATGATCCAGCGAATTCTGGAGGGCCAGCGCGTTCATCACGGTGGCGAGCATGCCCATGTAATCGGCCGTGGCGCGGTCCATCCCCTTGGCCGCACCGCCGAGGCCGCGGAAGATGTTGCCACCGCCGACAACGATCGCGATTTCGGCGCCTTCGGCCACGGCGGCGGCGATATCGTTCGACAAACGGTCGGCGACGCCCATGTCGATGCCATAGGGCTGCGAGCCCATCAGAGCCTCGCCGGAAAGCTTCACCAGCAGCCGTTTGTATTTGAGACCCTGCGCTCCAGGCATCGGCGTCACTCCCCTAGGCACTACCATTGGCACGACAATCTGAGATGGCACAAAAAACGGCCGGTCGCGAGGACCGGCCGGCTGATACCTAACGCTCTGAAGCGATTCCATCCAGCCTTTACCGGGCCATTCGGCCCGGCGGGCCAGCGTCTACCGGGCCACTCGGCCCAGCGTTCGCTTAGCCGCCGCTTGCGAGCTTGCGGACTTCCTCGCCGAAGTCTTCTTCCTTCTTGTCGATGCCTTCACCGAGCGCGAAGCGGACGAAGCCTGCGACCTTGATCGGTGCACCGACTTTGCCCTCGGCTTCCTTGACGGCCTGCGCGACCGTCTTGGTGGTGTCGTGGATGTACTGCTGCTCGAGCAGGCAGTTTTCCTTGGCGAACGCCTTGATGCCGCCGGAGATGATCTTCTCGAGAACGTCCGGCTTCTTGCCCTGGTTCTTGTCGGCGAGAATGGCCTTCTCGCGCTCGATCACTTCGGCCGGCACTTCGGAAATGTCGAGTGCGACGGGGCTAGCGGCTGCGACGTGCATTGCGATCATGCGCGCCAATTCGAACAGCGTCGGCTCGTCGCCGGCACTTTCGAGAGCGACGAGAACGCCGATCTTGCCGAGGCCATCGGCCACGCGGTTATGAACGTAGTCGGCGACGACGCCTTCCTTGACGGCAACTGCTGCCGTCCGGCGAACAGTCATGTTCTCGCCGATCGTTGCCACTGCTTCCTGGATCGTCGTTTCAACGGTGTTCTTGCTGCCGGGATAGGTTGCAGCCAAAAGCGCCTTGAGATCGCCCTTCGCGGCCGGAGCCAGCGCAGTGACCTCGCGGACGAGCGTCTGGAACTGCTCGTTACGGGCAACGAAATCCGTCTCGGAGTTCACCTCGACAACGGCGCCCTCACGGCCCTTCGCGACGATACCGATGAGGCCGTCGGCTGCGACGCGGCCGGACTTCTTCGCGGCCTTCGAAAGGCCCTTCTTGCGCAGCCAATCTACGGCTGCTTCGATATCGCCGTTCGTCTCGGTCAGCGCCGTTTTGCAATCCATCATGCCGGCGCCGGTCATATCGCGCAGCTTCTTCACATCTGCAGCGGTGATCGTCGTCATTCTGTCACCTATGAGGTTCGAGGCGCCACGATGGGCGCCTCATATCAGTTCATTCACAGTCGCGCTTCAAGGGCACGACAGTTCGATGTCGGACACCAACGCCGGAATTAGACGGTGGCTGCTTCAACGAGCTTCTTGGCCTGAGCGACCCAGTCTTCCTTGGCGATCTGCCCCCTCAGCTTCAGCTGACGGTCGAGCGACTCGACGTAGTCGGGCGTGAGGTCGGCGATCTGCCAGAAGTGGTAGACGCCGGCGTCGTTGAGGCGCTGCTCGACCTTCGGATTGATGCTCGTGATCCGCTTGAGGTCATCAGCTTCGCCGCGCGGCGCTTCGATGCCCTTAAAGACGACCTTCGGCAGCTCTTCTGCCGGCGGCGTCTCGGATGCACCGACGTCGACGCCAGACGAGCCTTGCGAGCGCTCGAGACCATCGAGAGCAGCGCGGGCCATCAGATCGCAGTAAAGGGTGATTGCGCGGCCCGCGTCGTCGTTGCCCGGAACCGGATAGTCAACGCCGTCCGGATCGCAGTTGGTATCGACGATCGCGACGATCGGGATGCCAAGCTTGCGCGCCTCTTGAATGGCGATCGCTTCCTTGTTCGTATCGATGATAACGAGGAGATCGGGCGTGCCGCCCATGTCCTTGATGCCGCCGAGCGACTGGTTGAGCTTGTCGCGCTCGCGCGTGAGGTTCAGGATTTCTTTCTTCGTGCGGCCCTGCGGGTCGGCCAGGATCTCATCGAGCTGGCGGAGACGGCGGATCGACTGCGAAACGGTCTTCCAGTTGGTCAGCGTGCCGCCGAGCCAACGGTGATTGATGAAGTACTGGGCGCTGCGCTTTGCGGCGTCGGCGATGCCCTCGGAAGCCTGGCGCTTCGTCGCGACGAAAAGAACGCGACCGCCGCCGGCGACCGTGTCGGAGACCTTGAGCAGCGCCTGATGCAACAGCGGCACCGTCTGCGTCAGATCGAGAATGTGGATTTTGTTGCGCGACCCATAGATGAACGGCGCCATCTTGGGGTTCCAGCGGTGTGCCTGGTGGCCGAAGTGAACGCCAGCTTCCAATAGCTGACGCATGTTGAAGGCAGGAAGTGCCATCGTATCGTTTCCTTTTCCGGTTAGACCTCCGCGAGACTTAAGAAGAGATCTGCCAGCCTTTTCAGGGGCTTGAGCTGATCTCCACCGGAGCGCGATGCGGGGCTTTTCATCCGCATTGCGCGAGCGTCTCGCGTGTGAGATGGCGGCTATATACGGGGGATTGCCCGAATGCGCAACCCATGAGGGTCGCGTGTATGCCCTTACGAGGGGCGGCGCGCCCTCCTCTTCGGCCGACCTCCAAAAGCAGAATGCACTGCCACCGACCGACGTGGTGCGGATGGCAGTGCGTCCATGATTTTTCGGGGTCTTTTATCAACCGGCGCGGATCGCTCCGCTGCGCTACCGGCTGCGTCTTCCGGGTTTCGTCGCCGTTACTTGCACTTGGCATCAAGCGCCGCAACGGACTCGTCCATCGCGGTTGCTTCAGGAGAGCCGTCAGCGGCGTCCTGGCCGGCGTCCCAGGCGCTCTCGAAATCGTCGCCTAGCGTTTTGAAGTAGCCGTCGATTTCGTCGCCTGCGGCCTCAGCCTTCTTCTCGTCATCGCCGATCTCGTCCATCTTTTTCGACATCGAGCAATAGGCTTTGATCTTCGCGGGGTCGGATGTTGCCGCTTCGAGGTTTTTCTTGATATCGGGTGCGGCCATTTTCTGGTCGGCGGCATAAGCAGCGGGGGCGAGCAGCAAAGCAGCGACCAAGGCGGCGTAGAATTTCGACATGTCTTGCCTCTTATTTGGCTAGCTCAAAGGAGCGGAGCTATGAACGCAAACTGTGTCAGAAGAAGGCAGCGCTGACGCGCTACCTTCGCTTGCGTTACAGGCGCTTAGCGCCAAGCGCAGTGGCGGTGACCATGACGGTAGCGGCAGACCCACTTCTTGTGGTGCCTCTGGTGGCCCCAGTTCCGATGGTGGTTCCGCTTGTAGTAACGCTTTTTCCTGTAGTCGACGTGTTCGACAACAGACTTTTCAGCATGGGCGCCGATGCCGTTCAGGCCAGCACCGGCAACGCCGGCATTCGCACCGCCGGCAAGGCCGAGGGTGACAGCTGCGAGCGTCGCTGCAGCGATCAAGCTCTTTTTCATTGATAGGCTCCTATCGGAAAACTAGACGCGTCTCTCACGTCTGGACCCTTAACGCCTATCCGAGGAGAAAGCCGTCGCTCATTCGATTAAAATATTCACTGGCCGGAGCAGAACAGCCGATCCGCAACCGCTGGTTTTAAATTTCGATGATTTCAGACACGATTGGCAGCGCTTCAATGCGAAGGGCTTCGCGCGGAGAAACATCATATCTGCCGGGCAATATGAATTCCATTTCGCGATTGCGATCATCGAGCGCTAGCACAAGACGAATTTCGCCACCCCGCGCATTCGGCTTCAAATATTTTCCGACATCTGAAACGGGGGCCGCTTTTGCGACAACCGACCGGCGATCAAGCACAAGCTTCAGATTGCGCGGAACGGCGGCCGCGGCCTTGTCGAGCTCTTCGATCGACTGCACACGCAGTTTCATCGTCTCGCCATCGCGTTCGGCTTCGACGGAAACGATGACGGGCGTTCCAGGCTCGAGAAGATGGCGGCTCGCTGCCAGCGTGTCCGAGAAAATGATGGCCTCGAATTGTCCGGTTGCGTCGGAGAATGTGGCGAACGCGAACTTATTGCCTTTCTGGGAGCGCCGCTCGCGGGCCGCGATCACGATGCCGGCAAGACGCCCCGCGCTTGCTCCGCGCATCACCAGCGCCTCGAACTCGCTCACTCGCTTGACGCCGAGCTTGCCTAGGACGCGGTCGTACTGATCGAGCGGATGGCCGGAAAGATAAAATCCGATGGCTTCGAATTCAGCCGACAGCTTTTCCATGCTGGTCCACGCGGGCGTCGCCCGCAGCACGAGATCAGCGGGCTTCCCGCCCGAACCGAAAAGATCCGTGATGCCCTGCGCTGCATCGGACGTTCGCCGCTGCGCCGACGCGAGGATGGTATCCGCATTCGCCGCAACAAGAGCGCGGTTCGAATTCAAAGAATCGAACGCCCCGGCTTTGGCCATCGTTTCAACGGCTCGTTTATTCAAAGCCTTGGCGTCGACGCGGCCCGCGAAATCGCCGAGCGCACTATAGGGTCCGCCGGTGCTCCGCTCGCTGACAATCGTTTCAACGGCACCCGCGCCGATGTTCTTCAAGGCCGCAAGCGAATAGCGGATAGCGCCCAATTTGGAATCGCCCGCCGGCGGCTCGACGCCGAAATCGACGCCCGATTGATTGACACACGGCGGCAGCATTCTAATGCCGGACTTGCGCGCTTCGGACGCAAACATCGCGAGCTTGTCGGTATTGCCCATATCGAGCGTCATCGATGCTGCGAAGAATTCCTCGCGGAAGTTCGCCTTCAAATAGGCGGTGTGATAGCTGACGAGCGCGTAAGCGGCTGCGTGCGATTTGTTGAAGCCGTAGCCCGCGAATTTATCGACCAGCTCGAAGATGTAGATCGCGTCTTCTTTTTTGACGCCGTTGCCAAGCGCACCTTCGACGAAGCGCGCTTGCTGCTTCGCCATTTCGGCCTTGTCTTTCTTACCCATGGCACGACGCAGCAAGTCTGCTTGTCCGAGCGTGTAGCCGCCCATCACCTGAGCGATCTGAATGACCTGCTCCTGATAGATGATAACGCCGTACGTCTCCTTCAGGATGCCTTCGAGCATCGGATGCAGGCAGTCGACCGGCTCTTCGCCATGCTTGCGGTTGATGTAAGTCGGGATGTTGTCCATTGGGCCCGGGCGATAGAGGGCCACCATGGCGATGATGTCCTCAAAGCGGTCGGGCTTCAGCCGCTTCAAGCTTTCGCGCATGCCCGTACTTTCGAGCTGGAACACGCCGGCCGTATCGGCCTTGGCGAGCATCTCGTACGCCGGTTTATCGTCGAGCGGCAGTGCCGCCAGATCGATATCGATGCCGCGGCCGCGCTTGATCAGTTCGAGCGCCTTCGCGAGAACGGTCAGCGTCTTGAGGCCGAGAAAGTCGAACTTCACGAGGCCCGCCGCCTCGACCATTTTCCAGTTGTATTGGGTGATCGGGAAGTGGGATTTCGGATCGCGATAAAGCGGTACGAGCTCTTCGAGCGGCCTGTCGCCGATCACGATACCGGCGGCGTGGGTCGAAGCGTGGCGATACAGGCCTTCGAGCTTTTCGGCGATCTCGAGCAACCGCGCGACCAGCGGTTCGCTGTCGCGCTCTTCTTGAAGCTTGGGCTCGCCGTCGATCGCCTCGCGCAACGTTACCGGCTGTGCGGGATTGTTCGGTACGAGCTTGCAGAGCCGATCGACCTGCCCATACGGCATTTGCAGCACGCGACCGACGTCGCGGAGCACGGCGCGGGCCTGCAGCTTTCCGTGTGTGATGATCTGCGCGACGCGATCGTCACCATATTTCTTCTGCACGTAGTCGATGACGCGATCGCGCTTTTCCTGACAGAAGTCGATGTCGAAGTCCGGCATCGAGACGCGCTCGGGATTAAGAAAGCGTTCGAAGAGCAAGCCGAAGCGAAGCGGATCGAGATCGGTGATCGTCAACGCGTAAGCGACGAGCGAGCCCGCGCCCGAGCCGCGGCCCGGTCCGACCGGCACGCCGTTCGATTTCGACCACTTGATGAAGTCGGCCACGATCAGAAAGTAGCCAGGGAACTTCATCTGCGTGATGACGTCCACCTCGTAGGCGAGGCGCTTTTCATAATCTTCGACCGTGAAGCCAAGCGCGGGGCCATGCGCTTCGAGCCGGACCCGGAGACCTTCAATCGCCTGGTTCTTCAGTTCGGCGGCTTCGAGGCGGACGTTCTCGATTTCGCTCAAGCTGTCGTCGGCGACAACGAAGCGCGGCAGGATCGGTTTCCGGCCCTCGGGCCGGTAAGCGCAGCGGATGGCGATTTCGACGGTGTTCGCCAAAGCCTCGGGGAGATCGGCGAACAGCGCCGCCATCTCGTCTTCGCTTTTCAGATAATGCTCGGGGCTCGCACGGCGGCGATTGTCTTCGACGACGTAACGACCGTCCGCGATGCAAAGGAGTGCATCGTGCGCCTCATAGTCGCCGCGCACCGCGAAATAGCATTCGTTCGTCGCGACAATCGGCAGACTGCGCGCGTAGGCGAGTTCGATCAGCTGCGGTTCGACTTCGGCTTCTTCAGGAAGGCCGTGACGTTGGAGTTCAACGTAGAGCCGGTTGCCGAAAATCTTCTCGAGCGTTTTCAGGCGTTCGACAGCCTGCTCATGCTGGCCGTCACGAAGGGCTGCATCGATCGGACCCTGCGGGCCGCCCGTCAGCGCGATGATGCCTTCCGACAGTTCCTCGAGACGCGCGATTTTCACGTGCGCTGGCTCGTCGGCCGAGGGCTCGAAGTTGAGCACTTTCGAAAGCCGCATCAGGTTGGCGAAGCCCTCAGCGTTCATGGCGAGAAGCGCAACCTTGCCGGCGGGCTTGACGCGCGGCTCATTGCTCATCGCCTTGAGCACAACCGTGCCGTTGTCTCGATTGTCGCCGAAATCGATATCGAGCGTCGTGCCTGCAATCGGCTGCACGCCCGCGCCCCAAAGCTTCTCGGAAAATTCGAGAGCGCCGAAGAGATTGTTCGTATCGGTCAGTCCCAGCGCCGGGAGATTCATCGCGGTCGCGAGCTTGGCGAGCTTCGTTATCGGAAGCGCGCCTTCGAGCAGCGAGTAAGCCGAATGCACCTTGAGGTGGATGAACTTCGGGTTTCGCGCGGGTGGCCGAATCGGGTGTTCCATGTGCCTACGTTATGTACACGACGGCATGCCGCAAGTTAAACGCGCCGCCGCCGCACAGCTGCAGACGCGCAGGCTTCGGCCAACCCATTATTCCGTGGATTTTCAGCGCGTTTTTGCCAGCGAGATCTCGACAAGGCGGCCATCATGAACCTGCAGAACGCGGTCCATGCGGCTCGCGAGCTCAAGATTGTGGGTCGCGATCAGCGCTGCAACGCCCTGGCGGCGGATAACATCGATCAGCTGACGGAACACATGTTCTGACGTATGCGGATCGAGGTTTCCGGTCGGCTCATCGGCGAGCAGAAGCCGCGGGCTGTTCGCCAGTCCACGGCAAATGGCGGTGCGCTGCTGCTCGCCCCCCGACAGTTCCGCGGGACGATGCTCGGCTCGTCCGGCGAGACCGACGGTTGCGAGAAGCTCGCGTGCGTGTTTGTCCGCCGCCTTACGGCTGGTGCCGAGGATGAGCTGCGGAATGACGACGTTTTCGAGCGCACTGAATTCCGGCAACAGCTGATGAAACTGATAGACGAAGCCGATCTCTTTGCGCCGGAGCTTCGTGCGCTCGCCCTCGGTAAGCGTCGCGCAGTCGTGCCCGTTGATGATCACGCGCCCGCTCGTCGGAGATTCGAGCAATCCCGTTATGTGCAGAAGCGTAGACTTGCCGGCTCCCGAGGGCCCGACGAGCGCCACGGCCTGACCGGGCCATAGAACGGCGTCGACGCCCGTTAGAACCGTGATCTCCTTCTCGCCTTGGCGAAAGGATCTCGTGACGTTCTCGAGCTGCAAAATCGGCGCAATGGGTGTGGTGTCCATGGGTCTCACTCGTACCGCAATGCTTCGACGGGATCGAGCTTCGAAGCTTTCCACGACGGGTAGAGGGTTGCGATGACCGACAGCACAAGCGCCATCAAGACGATGCCTCCCGTTTCGTGGACATCGATCTCAGCGGGCAACTTCGTCAGATAATAGACGCTCGGATCGAAGACCGTCGTGCCCGATACCCACGATACGAAGTTCTTGATATTCTCGATGTTCCAGCAGAAGACAACGCCGAGCACCAATCCAGCAAGCGTGCCGACGATGCCGATGGATGCGCCGGTGATCAGGAATATTCGCATCACGGCGCCCTTGGTCGCTCCCATCGTCCGCAGGATGGCGATGTCGCGGCCCTTGTCCTTCACGAGCATCATCAGGCCGGAAATGATGTTCAGCGCCGCGACGAGCACGATCAGCGAGAGGATGATGAACATGACGTTTCGCTCGACCGCGAGCACGTTGAAGAACGTCTCGTTGCGTTGACGCCAATCGTTGATGGTGGTCGACGGGCCCGTCGCTTCCTGGATCAGCTTGTTATAACGATCGACATCTTCCGGATTGTCGACGACGACTTCGACGACATCGACTTCGCCGTTCTTCGAGAAATATTTCTGCGCTTCGGCGAGCGGCATGAAGATCATCATGCGGTCGTATTCGGACATGCCCAATTCGAAGATCGAAGTGACCTGATAGGCTTTAGATCTCGGTGCCGTCCCGAACGGGGTTGCTGCGCCGCGCGGAGAGACGAGCGTCACCGTATCGCCGAGGCCGACGCGCAGCTGATTCGCAAGGCGCACGCCCATTGCGATGCCTGTCTGATTGTCGAAACCATCGAGCGTGCCGGCGCGGACGTTGCTGGCGACGAGCTTCAACGATTTCAGATCGTTTTCCCTGACGCCGCGAACGAGACCGCCGAGCGCTTGCGAGGTCGAGGAGACCATCACCTGGCCTTCGATAACGGGCATCGCCGTCTGGACGCCGGGCACGCGCGAAATCGTGTTGGCGACATCCGTGTAGTCAGTGAAGGGATCGCCGAGCTTCTGGACGATGACGTGGCCGTTGAGGCCCATGATCTTGCCGAACAGATCGTGCCGGAAGCCGTTCATCACCGCCATGACGATAATCAACGTCGCGACGCCGAGCATGATGCCGAGGAACGAGAACCCGGCAATGACGGAGATGAAGCCTTCCTTGCGCCTTGCGCGCAAATAGCGGCCGGCGATCATCCATTCGAACGCCGAGAATGGTTTCGTCCCGCTGGACGCCGCCCGTTCCCCGCCGAGTCCAGTCGCCGTTTCGCTGTGCCCTGAAACAGTCATCGTGGCCTCACCGCCGTTACCCCAATCGCGCGCCGCATCGCAGCTCCCTGTGTCGCAGTTAAGGCCGTTTGACCGTATTCCAGCCGTTTTAGTATGCGCGTGCGATCAGCACGTACTCCTTCGCCGCTTCGCTCGTGAAGAGACATGCCCCTGCGACCGCCTCCTGCGCCAGGGGCGCGTTGCGAATGGTGAGCTTCAGGGCCTTCAGCCGATCGGCGATGGCGTCGAGCGCCGCCCCTTCTGGACGCGACCAAGGCACGCGTACCCAGCCCTTGAACGCTCCGGCTTCGTCGTCGCCCTCGGCCGCCGGTCCGAAGTACTCTTCGAGTTCCTTGAACGACTTAATGTTCGTGATGATGTTGCTGTCGAGGCGCGCCTTCGCCTCGCTATAGAGCGTCGACTGAATCTCTTTCAGAAGCGCGGGCGCCTCGGCCACGAAGTCGGCGCGCGGCTTTGTATTCGAGATGACTTTGTCGCCGTCGCGCAAGCGGTCGCGGCGCATGAACGTGACGTTGCCGCCGGTGGCATCGCGACCGCCGATCTCGACAATGACGGGCGCGCCACGGCGCACCCAATTCCAGCGCTTCTCGGCGGATTTCGTCAGTTTCAAATCAACGAGGGTGCGGATGCCGGCCGCTTTCAGTTCTTTTTCGAGCGACTTGCAATATTCGATCAGTTCAGCATCTTCCGGCTTCTCGCGGAGCATCGGCACGATGACGATCTGGCGAGGCGCAATCATCGGCGGCAAGCGCAGGCCGTCGTCGTCGCCGTGGGTCATGATCACGCCGCCGATCAGCCGCGTCGAGACACCCCAGCTTGTCGTGTGGCAATACGTGAGCGCGCCTTGCGCGTTCTGGAATTGGATGTTCTGCGCTTCGGCGAAATGCGTGCCGAGATAATGCGACGTTCCGGCTTGCAGAGCTTTGCCGTCCTGCATCATCGCTTCGATCGAATAGGTATTGTCGGCTCCGGGGAAGCGCTCGTTCGGCGGCTTCTCGCCCGCGACGACCGGCATCGCGAGCACGTCTTCCGCGAACGTGCGATAGACCTCGAGCATCTTCAGCGTCTCGGCAACCGCATCGTCGCGATCCGCGTGGGCTGTATGGCCTTCCTGCCAAAGAAATTCGGTCGTGCGCAGGAACAGACGCGTGCGCATTTCCCAGCGCACGACGTTGGCCCACTGATTCACAAGGAGCGGCAGGTCGCGATAGCTCTTGATCCAGCGCTGGAACGCGTCGCCGATGATCGTCTCCGACGTCGGGCGGACGATCAGCGGCTCTTCGAGCTTGGCGTCGGGATCGACCACCAGCTTGCCGCCTTCGTTCTTAAGGCGGTGGTGCGTGACGACCGCCATTTCCTTGGCGAACCCCTCGACGTGCTCGGCCTCCTTGGCGAGGAAGCTCATCGGGATGAAAAGCGGGAAGTAGCAGTTGTCGTGACCCGTATCCTTGATGCGGGCATCGAGCTCGGCCTGTATGCGTTCCCAGACGCCCCAGCCCCACGGCTTGATGATCATGCAGCCGCGGACGGGGCTGGTCTCGGCCATGTCGCCGTCGCGAACGATCGCCTGGTACCAGTCCGGAAAGTTCTGCTCGCGGGTGACGGAAAGGGCGCGCTTGCTCATCGTGCTGCCTCCGGCGCGTGTGCGCGCGGACGGGATGGATTGCACGGGAAGGCCTGTGAAATTCGCATTGCGAGCTCGCTCGTTAAATTCGCGCGGGCGAGCCGCGCCTCAAGTCTCTCGGCAGTCAGGAATTGAGCCCAAGCCGAATAGCCTTTTCATGCAGGCGTTGCAACGGAGCAAAGCCGGCGAGCGAAGAGATCAACCTGCTAAAGACATGCGGCATCGGGCCTGCGAGATCGACAGGGCGCAATAGCGGGTAAGTGCTGGACTGGCAATTGGCGGGCGCGTTGAAGTTGTGGGCATCGATCCCCGGCTGATCCCGATGCGAGAACGCGAATGATCTCAGATATTCGCGATCACCGCATAGACGCCTGCGAACGTGATGGCCGCGACCACCGTATTGACCCACAGAAGCTTGACGACGTTCATCTTGTGAGGCGCGCTTTCAGGAGTACCGGGAATGACGTCGCCCGCCTCCTCCTGAGTTTTCGCGAAGAAGGGCAGCACTGCGAACAGCGTGATGAACCAAAGGCAAAAGAATGTTGCCACAGCTACCGACGTACGCATTACACCGCCCCTTGTTCTCTAGGTTTCGCCAGGGCCTCTTCAGACCTGCTCCAACTCGACGAGGGTGCCGCAGAAGTCCTTCGGATGAAGAAACAGCACGGGCTTGCCGTGTGCACCGATCTTCGGAGTGCCATCGCCGAGCACGCGAGCCCCCTGAGACTTCAACTGGTCGCGCGCCGCGATAATATCATCTACCTCGTAGCATACATGGTGAATTCCACCGTCGGGAGATTTTTCGAGGAATTTCGCGATCGGCGAACCTTCGCCCAGTGGCTCGAGCAGCTCGATCTTGGTGTTTGGAAGCTCGATGAAAACGACGGTAACGCCATGGTCCGGTTGGACAAGCGGCGGACCCACCTGCGCTCCGAGAGCGTTTTTATAAACGGCCGAGGCCTTTGCGAGATCTTTGACGGCTATGGCGACGTGGTTAAGGCGTCCAATCATGCTCCGGTCTCCAGCACGGCAAAGTCGAGCGAATTGTTGCGGCGATTAGTTTCTGCCATCCACCACGGAGACCAGCACTTTGACAACTGGCTTCTTGCCCCAGGCCTCGTTGATGGCGGAGCGCACTGCACGGAGCACTGCGTCCTGAACCATGCCGTGGTCACCGCGCCGCTTCGGCGGAATTGAGCGGAGCGTTCCGTCGATGGCGTCGAGCACGATTTCGCGCATCGATTCGCCATCACGATCCGCGGCCGGGATGCCCTCGAGGACGACGCCCGGTTCACCAATGATTTCACCGCGCCGCGACAGCGCCATCGCGACCACCGCTATGCCGACGAACGACAGTTTGCGGCGGCTCTTGACCGGTCCTTCGGCGTCCGGAACGATGAGGTTGCCGTCGCGATAGAGGCGGCCGACCGGCGCTTGATCGATGACGGCTGCGGGCCCCGGCCACAACTTCAAGACGTCTCCGTCGACGATCGTGAACGTTTCGCTGACACCGCACGCGCGAGCGAGCTTCGCGTGCTCCCGTAGATGCCTCGCCTCGCCGTGCATCGGAATGGCGATCTTCGGGCGGATCCAACCGTACATGTCCTTGAGCTCATCGCGACGCGGATGACCGGTGACATGCACGAGCGCTTCGCTGTCGGTGACGATGTCGACGCCGAGCCGGGCCAGCCCGTTCTGAATGCGCGAAACGGCTTTTTCATTCCCGGGAATGGTGCGCGAGGAAAAGATGACGATATCGCCCTTGTCGAGCGAGATATCCGGATGTTCGTCTTCCGCGATGCGCGCCATTGCGGCGCGTGTCTCGCCCTGACTGCCGGTGCACAGAATGAGAACCTTATCTCGCGGGAGATCGGAAAACCGCTGCTGGTCGAGATACGTGAAACCCTCCGGCAGGTAGCCCGTTTCGATCGCCACCTCGATGATGCGATGAAGCGCCCGGCCGGCGACGACGAGCGTGCGCCCCGCGGCATGGGCAGCCGCCGCGATAGACGAAACGCGCGCCACGTTCGACGCGAAGAGCGTGACGGCGACACAGCGCGGCGCGTCGGCGATGAGTTTGCGCAGCGTCTTGGCGACATCGGATTCCGAAGCGGATCGGCCTTCCCGCATCGCGTTCGTCGAATCGCCGACCATTGCGAGCACGCCTTCGTCGCCGAGCGCTTCGAGCCTTCCGGCATCGTGCGGACGGCCGATAACGGGCGTCGGATCGAGTTTCCAGTCGCCAGTATGGAAGACGAGACCCGCAGGCGTTCGGATCGCGAGACCATTCGGTTCGGGAATCGAATGCGTTACGCTGACGAATTCGACTTCGAAGGGGCCGGCATTGAAGCGGCCGCTGAGCGGCACTTCCTTGATCGGCAGCGAGAGCGTGCCGCCATATTCGCCGACCTTCGTCTTCAGCATTCCCGCCGTGAAGGGCGTCGCGAAGATCGGGCATTCGAGCGACGGCCAGAGATCGATGATGGCGCCGACGTGATCCTCGTGCGCGTGAGTCAAGACGAGGCCGACGAGGTTTTTGCGTTCGGCGACGATGAAGCGGAGGTCGGGCAGCACGACGTCGGCGCCCGGCTCGCTTTCATGCGGGAAGGTTACGCCCAGGTCGACCATCAGCCAGGAGCGGGCCCTCGGCGGCCCGAAGCCGTAGAGATAGACGTTCATGCCGATCTCGCCGAGACCGCCGAGCGCCATGAATACGAGTTCGTCTGGTCTGGAACTTCCCGGTCGCTGAGGTGGTGCGCGTTCGCTCATGGAGTTCCATCGCGCGCAATCTGACCAACGAGCATGACGTCGCCGTAGCTGATTTCTTTGATGGTGCCCCCAACGTCGGCACGCAGCGCGCCGGTTTCGGAAAGTCCTTGATAGGTTGCAGACAAGAGGCCTTCGGCCGTATTTATCGCGATGCGTTCACCCATGGCTCCTGCGCGCTCCATCCACGCCTCGCGGATCGCGGCGAAGCCCTCCCCCGCCTGCCAGCGGTCGAGCCAGAACGCGACCTTTTCGGAAAGCATCTCGAGGAAGACGAGCGGCTCGGGAGATTTGCCGTGTTGGCTGAGCGCCGTGACGGCACGACCGAGACTGTCGGGTGCGCTTATCAAATTCAATCCAAAGCCTAATATTGCTAAAAAACCGGGGCCAGCGCGAACGGAAGTGCTCTCGACCAGAATCCCCCCGGCCTTGGCGCTTCCGACCAAAATGTCGTTCGGCCATTTGAGGCGAAGTTCTGTTCCCGGCGCAAGATCCATTGTGGCGCGAACGGCGTCTATCACCGCAATTCCAGCGAGTAGTGACAATTGGCCCGCCTTTTCCAGCGGGGCATCGGAGCGGAACGCGAGGCTGGCGTGAAGGTTGCCGGTCTCTGATACCCAGGCTCGGCCCGAGCGTCCCCGGCCGCCGGTCTGAGTGTCGGCGATGACCCAGAGGGGAAGTTCCTCGCCGCTCAGGCCGAGACGCATGGCGTCGGCGTTCGTCGACGCGGTCTCAGCGAGATGGACGATGCGCGGCATGATTACAGGGGATGGGCCGGCACGAGCACCGAAGCTGCAGCCGTTGCCGCATCGACCACGGTTCCGCCCACGAATGGCAGAACGAACGCCACAACGAAGGCTGCCGAAAGCGCCATGACTGCAAAGGTCCGGCCTTCAGGCGGCGAAAAGCCCTCAGCCGTCTCGTCGAAGAACATGATCTTCACGACCCGCAGATAGTAGTAAGCGCCAACGACGCTCGTTACGACGCCGATCACGGACAGCGGATAGAGCCCCGCCTTGATCGCCGGCAGGAAGACGTACCATTTCGCCCAGAAGCCAGCGAGCGGCGGGATACCCGCGAGCGAAAACATCAGAACGGCGAGGATCGTTGCGAACGTGAGGTTCGTTTTTGCGAGGCCCGAAAGGTCGGAGATGCTCTCGACGTTGCGGCCGTTGCGCTGCATCGCGAGGACGCACGCAAACGCGCCGAGCGTCATCGCCACGTAGATCACGAGATAAATGAGTACGCCGGCCGTACCTTCGGTGTTGTTCGCGGCAAGTCCTATCAGGGCGAAACCGATGTTGCCGATCGACGAGTAGGCGAGCAGTCGTTTGATATTGTTCTGGCCGATCGCCGCGAAAGAGCCGAGCACCATCGAGGCAATCGCGAGGAAAATGACGATCTGCTGCCACTGGGGCGCGACGCCCGGAAGCGCTGCCTGGGTGAAGCGCAGCAGGAGCGCCATGGCGGCAATCTTTGGTGCGCCGGCGAAGAACGCGGTGACCGGGGTCGGCGCGCCCTGGTAGACGTCGGGCGTCCACATGTGGAACGGCACGGCTGCGATTTTGAACGCCAAGCCGACGAGAACGAACACGAGCCCGAAGGTCAGGCCGATGTTCGTCGACATTTCCGGGAGCGTTGCTGCGGCTGCGATCGTTGCGTAACTCGTCGAGCCCGTGACGCCGTAGAGCATCGAGGCGCCGTAGAGAAGCATGCCCGAGGACAACGCTCCGAGGACGAAATACTTGAGGCCCGCTTCGCTGGATTGCACGTCGTCGCGCCTGAACGCGGCAATGACGTAGAGCGCGAGGGACTGCAACTCGAGGCCGAGATAGAGCGCGATGAGGTCATTCGCCGAGACCATCATCAGCATGCCGAGGGTCGCGAGCAGCACGAGCACCGGATATTCGAACTGCAGAAGCTTGGCGCGGCCGAAGTTGTCGAACGTCATCAGCAGCGTCAACGCGGCGCCGATGAGGATCACGATCTTCAGAAAGCGCGTGAACCCGTCAGAGACGAACGCCCCGCCGAAAACGATCGAGCTGCCGGTGCCCTCGAAAACGGCGATGGCGGCCGCGATCAATACGGCGATCGAAAGCCAAGTGACGGTACGGCCCGCCGCTTCGCCGTTCGATGTGAAGACGCCGAGCATCAGCAGCGAAATGGCGCCGATTGCGAGTATCAGCTCCGGCGCGACGACATATAGGACCGAGCTATCCATTATTGGGTTCCTTCAGGCGCCGCCGATGCGGCAGCCGTCCCCTGGGCGGATTGATAATTCTGCACGAGGTTCTTCACCGATGTCGCCGTCACGTCGAGGACGGGAGAGGGATAGACGCCGTAGAAAATCGTGAGCAGCACGAGCGGGGCGAGGATCGCGATCTCGCGCGGAGAGAGGTCGAGCAAGCCTTTAAGGCTGGCCTTTTCGAGCGCGCCAAAAATGACCCGGCGATAGAGATAGAGCGCGTAAGCCGCTGAGAGAATGATGCCGGTCGTCGCCAGGATCGCGACCCAGGTGTTGGCCTTGAAGGCCGCCAGCAGCGTCAAGAATTCGCCGACGAAGCCGCTGGTCCCGGGCAGGCCGACGTTCGCCATGGTGAAGACCATGAAGGCGACAGCGTATTTCGGCATCCGCTCGACGAGGCCGCCATAGGCCGCGATTTCGCGGGTGTGCGTGCGATCGTAGATGACGCCGACACAGAGGAAGAGAGCGGATGAAATGATGCCGTGCGACAGCATCTGAAAGATCGCGCCGTCAACGCCCTGCTGGGTAGCCGTGAAGATGCCCATCGTCACGAAGCCCATGTGCGCCACCGAAGAGTAGGCAATGAGCTTCTTGATATCTTCCTGCACGAGCGCGACGAGCGAGGTGTAGATGATCGCGACGATCGACAGCGTAAACACCAGAGGCGCCAGGTCGGCGGACGCGTTCGGGAACATAGGCAGCGAGAAGCGCAGGAAGCCGTAGCCGCCCATCTTCAAGAGAATGCCGGCAAGAATGACCGAACCCGCAGTCGGCGCCTCGACGTGCGCATCAGGAAGCCAGGTGTGGACGGGCCACATCGGCATCTTCACAGCAAACGACGCAAAGAACGCGATCCATAGCCACCACTGCATATCCGGCGGGAATTTCGTCTGCAGCAGGGTCGGGATGTCGGTCGTTCCGGCGTGCCAGTACATCGCCATCATGGCGAGCAGCATCAGCACCGAACCAAGCAGCGTGTAGAGGAAGAACTTGAAGCTTGCGTAGACGCGCCGCTTGCCGCCCCAAACGCCGATGATGATGAACATCGGAATGAGGCCGCCCTCGAAGAAGAGGTAGAAGAGAACCATATCGAGCGCAGAGAAGACGCCAAGCATCAACGTTTCCAGAACGAGAAACGAGATCATGTATTCCTTGACGCGCTCCTGGACCGAAACCCAGCTTGCCAGAATGCAAAGCGGCATCAGGAATGTCGTCAGGATTACGAACAGCATCGAAATGCCGTCGACGCCCATTTTATATTTCAGCGGACCGAGCCAGGCATGCTCCTCGACGAACTGGAACCCTGCGGTGGTCGTGTCGAAGTTGATCCAGATGAGAAGCGAGACGGCAAACGTGACGAGCGTCGTCCAGAGCGCAATCCAGCGCGCGTTGCCCTTGGCTTCCGGGTTGAGCGTCGCGATCAGCAGCGCTCCGACGAGCGGCAGGAATGTCGTGACAGTCAGAATGTTGCTCATTTGAGCACCCCGCCAAAGAGCCCGTTGTAGGTGAGCCATGTCAGGATGGCCGCGACGCCGATCAGCATCGCGAAGGCATAGTGGTACATGTAGCCGGTCTGCAGTTTGACGACGCGATCGGTAACGCGGATGACGCCCGCCGCCGTGCCATCGATGGCGCCATCGATGACGGCCCCGTCACCGCCCTTCCAAAGGAAGCGGCCGATCGCGAACGCGGGCCGCACGAAGATCAGATTGTAGAGCTCGTCGAAGTACCACTTGTTCAGCAGGAAGAGGTAGAGCGGGCGGAACGTACGCGCCGTTGCCTCCGGCAGCCAAGGGGCACCGATGTAGTAGACCCAAGCAATCGCAAAGCCCGCGAGCATCGCGATCAACGACGAATAGGGGACCCATCCCGGCACTTCGTGCATTTCGTGCAGGATGTGGTTGTGCTCGCCGCGGAAAATCGCAGCGCCCCAGAATTCGCTCTGATCATGTCCCATGAAATACGGAGCGAAAACGAGACCCGCGAGAGCGGCTCCGAGCGACAGGACCGCAAGCGGCACCATCATCGTCGGCGGACTTTCGTGGGCGTGGTCGTAGGTGTGATGGTCGGCGCGTGTTTCGCCGTAGAACGTCATGAAGATGAGGCGCCAGGAATAGAACGACGTCATCAATGCCGCGACAACGAGGAGCCAGAAGGCGTAGTTGTTCGGCGTGTTGGCGGCATAGGCCGCCTCGATGATTGCGTCCTTCGAATAGAAGCCGGCGAAGCCTGCGAGATGCGGAATGCCGACGCCCGTCAACGCGAGCGTGCCGATCATCATCGCGGCGAAGGTATACGGGATTTTCTTCCGCAGTCCGCCCATCGCGCGCATATCCTGCTCGTGATGCATGGCGTGAATGACGGAACCCGCGCCGAGGAACAACAGCGCCTTGAAGAAGGCGTGCGTGAAGAGGTGGAAGATGCCGACGCCGTATGCGCCGATGCCGCATGCAACGAACATATAGCCGAGCTGAGAGCACGTCGAATAGGCGATGACACGCTTGATGTCGTTCTGGACGAGGCCGACGGTCGCCGCGAAGAAGGCGGTAATGGCGCCGATGAACGTCACGACGACGAGCGCATTGGGTGCCAGTTCGAAGATCGGCGACAGGCGGGCAACCATGAACACGCCGGCCGTTACCATCGTCGCGGCATGGATGAGCGCGGAGACGGGCGTCGGGCCTTCCATCGCGTCAGGCAACCACGTGTGCAACATGAACTGAGCAGACTTGCCCATCGCACCGACGAACAACAATAGCGAGAGCGTCGTCAGGATATCGACTTCGTAACCCGCGAAGTTGAAGGTTTTGCCGACGGCGCTCGGCGCCGCAGCAAACAGCGCGTCGAGGTTCACGGTGTGAAAGACGAAGAAGAGGCCGAAGACGCCGAGCGAAAATCCGAAGTCGCCGACGCGGTTGACGATGAAGGCCTTGATGGCGGCAGCGTTGGCTGCGGGCTTCTTATACCAGAAGCCGATAAGCAGATAGGACGCGAGGCCGACGCCTTCCCAGCCGAAGAACATCTGCACGAGGTTACCGCTCGTGACGAGCATCAACATCGCGAAGGTGAAGAGCGAGAGATACGCGAAGAACCGCGGCCGCGAGTCATCCTCGTGCATGTAGCCAATCGAATAGAGATGCACGAGCGAGGAGACCGTCGTTACGACGACGAGCATGACGGACGTCAGGGTATCGACCTTGAGCGACCATGAGACGTCGAGTTCGCCCGACGTGATCCAGCGCATCAGGGTGATTTCGCGGGTTTCGTGTCCGAGGCCGACCTGGACGAACACGACCCAGGACAGCACGGCGGCGATCATCAGGAACGCGGTCGTGACGATCTCGCTCGGACGACCGCCGATGACACGGCCGAACAGCCCGGCAATCAGCGCGCCGGCAAGCGGCAGAAAAACGATGGCGGCGTAAATCATTCCGCCTCACCCCTTCATCATGTTGATGTCTTCGACCGCGATGGAACCGCGGTTGCGGAAGTAGACGACCATGATCGCGAGGCCGATGGCGGATTCGGCCGCAGCGACGGTCAGTACGAAGAGCGCGAAAATTTGCCCGACGAGGTCGCCGTTGAAGTGCGCGAACGCGACGAAGTTGATGTTGACCGCAAGCAGCATCAGCTCGATCGACAGCAGGATGACGATGACGTTCTTCCGGTTCAGGAAGATGCCGAAGATGCCGAGCGTGAAGAGACACGCGGCGACGACCAGATAATGTCCAAGACCGATGGTCATTCCGCAGCCTCCGGATGTTTGGCGGGTGGCGGGATGACCGAGCCGCCGCTCGGGACCTTGACCACTTCGAGGCCGGTCGCCGGTCCGCGCGCGACCTGCGCGCTGATGGACTGGCGCTTGATGCCTTTGCGGTGCTTCAGCGTCAGGACGATCGCGCCGATCATTGCGACGAGCAGAATGAGGCCCGCACCCTCGAAGTAGTAGACGTACTTCGTATAGAGGATTTCGCCGAGCGCCCGGGTGTTGGTGATGCCGGAGCCTGCAGCCGGCACGGGCGACGACGGGCTCATCACGGGCGAGACCGCGAGACCCTTGTATCCTACGAGCGCGAGAAGCTCCAACAGAACGATGCCGCCGATCAGTGCGCCGATCTTGGCGTTTTTGATGAAGCCGGCTTTCAGTTCGGCGAAGTCGACATCGAGCATCATCACGACGAACAGGAAGAGCACGGAAACCGCGCCGACGTAGACGATGACAAGCAGCATCGCCAGGAATTCGGCGTTGAGCAGGACGAACAGACCCGCAGCGTTGAAGAACGCCAGGATCAGGAACAGGACGGCGTGAACCGGGTTCTTCGTCAGAATGACGGATGCGCCCGATGCCACCGCGAGGACCGAGAAAAGATAGAAGAAGAGAGCCGATGCCATCGCCTTGCCTTCTATCGATACTTCGCGTCGAGCGCGAGGTTCTTTGCGATTTCGCGTTCCCAGCGGTCGCCGTTCGCGAGCAGCCGGTCCTTGTCGTAGAAAAGTTCTTCGCGCGTCTCGGTCGCGAACTCGAAGTTCGGTCCTTCGACGATGGCGTCGACGGGGCACGCTTCCTGGCAGAGTCCGCAATAGATGCACTTCGTCATGTCGATGTCGTAGCGCGTCGTGCGGCGCGTACCGTCGTTGCGGCGCGGGCCGGCCTCGATCGTGATCGCTTGCGCCGGGCAGATCGCCTCGCAGAGCTTGCAGGCGATGCAGCGCTCTTCGCCGTTCGGATACCGGCGGAGCGCGTGCTCGCCGCGGAAGCGCGGTGACAGCGGGCCTTTTTCATGAGGGTAGTTCAGCGTCTTCTTCGGCGAAAAGAAGTAGCGCATCGTCAAGAAGAACGCCGAGACGAACTCCAAGAGGAAAAGCGATTTTGCTGCGCGCGCTACGCTCATGAGAGGAAGCCTCCGAATTGGAGCACGGCGGCCGTGATGACGACCATGACGAGCGACAACGGCAGGAACACCTTCCAGCCGAGACGCATCAATTGATCGTAGCGATACCGCGGCACCATCGCCTTCACCATGGCGAACATGAAGAAGACGAATACGACTTTGATCAGGAACCAGAAAATGCCCGGGACGGCGTTGAGCGGCCAGATGTCCAGTGGCGGCAGCCAGCCTCCGAGGAACAGGATCGTCGTCATCGCGCACATGGCGACGATCGAGACGTACTCGCCGAGCATGTAAAGCAGATAGGGGGTCGAGGAATATTCGACCATGAAGCCGGCGACGAGTTCCGACTCGGCTTCGACGAGGTCGAATGGCGGCCGGTTCGTCTCAGCGAGCGCCGAGATAAAGAACACGACGAACATCGGAAAGAGCGCGAACCAATACCAGTCGAGCAGCGAGTTCGTCAGGCCGATGTGCGTGCCGATCCCGGTCTTCTGCGCGTTGACGACGTCGGTCACGTTGAGAGAGCCGACGCACAGCAGCACGCAGATAATGACGAAGCCGATCGAGACCTCGTAGGAGACCATCTGCGCGGCGGAGCGGAGCGCGCCCATGAACGGATATTTCGAGTTCGACGCCCAGCCGCCCATGATGATGCCGTAGACGCCAAGCGACGAGATCGCGAGCAGGTAAAGAATTCCGACGTTCATGTCGGAAATCACCCAGCGGCCCCAGCTGTTCTCGTTGACCGGGATGACTGCCCACGCGGCCAAGGCACAGGTCGCCGTTACGAGCGGGGCCAGCAAGAAGACGACCTTGTCCGAGCCCGATGGGATGATCGGCTCCTTCAGGACGAACTTCAGAAGGTCGGCGAATGATTGCAAAAGGCCGAATGGCCCGACGACGTTCGGGCCGCGACGCATCTGGACTGCGGCCCACACCTTGCGATCCATCAGGAGCAGGAAGGCGATGATGATCAGGAGCACGACCAGCAAGAGCAGCGAAAAGCCGATCAGCACCAGCAGGTTCCAGCCGTAGTCGTTCATGAATGTCTGCAGCGTGTCGAGCATGTTCCCTATTCCGCTGCGTTGAGTTTCTGTTGATGTGACGCCCGAAGCGCGCTCATGCCGGCCATGACGGCGGAAGATCGCGCGATGGGGTTCGTCATGTAGAAGTCAGCGATCGCCGGAGCAAAGGGTCCGGATGAAGGTTGTGCGCCGAGCTTCGCGAGCGTCTCGAGCCCGGATACGGCGCGGACTTCGATCGTATCGAGGGCTGCGAGTTGTGGGCTCGTCCGGTACATCGCCGCGCGAAGCTCTTTCAAGCTGTCGTAGGGCAGCTTGGTGCCGGCACGCTCAGAGAGCGCGCGGATGATCGTCCAATCTTCCTTCGCGTCTCCCGGTGGAAACACGGCTTTCAGCGTCTGCTGCGCGCGGCCTTCGGTGTTCACGAAGGTTGCGTTCTTTTCGGTGTAGGCGGCGCCCGGAAGAATGACGTCGGCGCGTTCGGTGCCTTTGTCGCCGTGCGTTCCCTGGTAGACGACGAACGCGGACGGGCTCACCTTCGACAGATCGCATTCATCGGCGCCGAGCAGATAGACGAACTCTGAATCGGGTCCGAGAATTCCGGCGACATCCTTGCCGCCCTTCCCTGGAACGAAGCCGAGATCGAGACCTGCGACGCGGGCCGCCGCTGTGTGCAGAACGTTGAAGCCGTTCCACGCTGCGTCTTTCCCGGCGGATGCTGCGAGGAGGATGCGCGCTGCGAGCGATAGTACAGCGAGACCGTCGGCGCGGGCGAAGGCGCCCTGCCCGACGATGACCATAGGCTTGCTCGCGGCCTTCAAGACTTCGGCGAATGGGTGCTTGCCGTTCGCGATCTCCGACAAGGTGTCGGGCCCGGCGCCCAGATATTCATAAGGGTACGCGAGATCGACCTTGGCGCCGACAAGCGCGATTTTCGTCGGCGCGGCGCGCCAGCGCTTACGGATGCGTGCGTTGAGGACGGCTGCTTCGAGACGCGGGTTGGCGCCGACGATCAGGATTGCGTCGGCCTCCTCGATGCCTTCGATGCCAGAGTTGAAGAGGTAGCTCGCGCGGCCGAGCTTCGGATCGAGCTTGTCGCCCGCTTGGCGGCAATCGAGAGACGTTGCGCCCAAGCGCGTGAGAAGGTCTTTCAGCGCGAACATTTCCTCGGCGGCCGCGAGGTCGCCCGCGATGGCGCCGATCTTTTCCGCCGGAGCCGCCTTCAAATTCGCGGCAACGAGACCCAGCGCTTCATCCCAGCTTGCGGGCTCAAAACGGCCATTCTTGCGAATGTAGGGTTGATCGAGGCGCTGCGTTTTCAGGCCGTCGGCCACGTGACGCGTTTTGTCGGAGATCCATTCTTCGTTCACGGCGTCGTTGTTGCGCGGGAGGATGCGCATGACGGCGGCGCCGCGCACGTCGGCGCTGACCGACGAGCCGACCGCGTCCATCACGTCGATGGTCTCGAACGTTTCCATCTCCCACGGTCGGGCTGCGAAGGCCCACGGGCGATGCGTCAGCGCGCCGACAGGGCAAAGATCGACGGCGTTGGCGCTCATTTCGGAAAGGATGCCGCGCTCGAGATAAGTCGTGATTTCGGCATCTTCGCCGCGGCCGATCAGGCCGAGTTCTTCGACGCCCGCGACTTCCGTCATGTAGCGAACGCAGCGCGTGCAATGGATGCAGCGCGTCATCATCGTCTTGATGAGCGGGCCGATGTGCTTTTCTTCGACGGCGCGCTTGTTCTCGGTATAGCGCGAGCCGCCCATGCCGAAGGCCATCGCCTGATCTTGCAGATCGCATTCGCCGCCCTGATCGCAGATCGGGCAGTCGAGCGGGTGGTTGATGAGCAAGAACTCCATCACCCCTTCACGCGCCTTCTTCACCATCGGAGAGGCGGTATTGACGACCTTCGGCGAGCCGTCTCTGTTCGGCGGGAGATCGTTGACGAGCATCGCGCAGGAAGCGACCGGCTTCGGCGAACCCTCGACCTCGACCAGACACATGCGGCAGTTGCCGGCGATCGACAGCCGCTCGTGATAGCAGAAGCGCGGAATGACCGAGCCCGCCAATTCGCAGGCGTGCATCAGCGTCGTGCCGTCCTCGACCTCAATCGGCTTGCCGTCGACAATAAGTTGCTTGGCCATCGTTTTTTTCCGCAGCCTACTCTGCCGCCATGCGCGAATGTTTTGCCTGGTAATCGTCGATACGTGCTTCGATCACCGAGCGGAAGTTCTTGATCAGGCCTTGAACGGGCCATGCCGCCGCGTCGCCGAGCGCGCAGATGGTGTGGCCTTCGACCTGCTTCGTGACATCGAACAGCAGATCGATCTCGCTCTTTTCGGCCTCGCCGCGCTCCATGCGCTCGAGGACGCGCCACATCCAGCCGGTGCCTTCGCGGCACGGCGTGCACTGGCCGCAGCTCTCGTGCTTATAGAAATAGGCGATGCGCCGGATTGCGCCGATGATGTCCGTCGATTTGTCCATCACGATCACGGCGGCCGTGCCGAGACCCGAGCCCAGCTTGCCCAGCGCGTCGAAATCCATCGTCACCGCTTCGGCTTGCTCGGCCGTGATGCAGCGGACCGACGATCCGCCAGGAATAACGGCGAGCAGATTATCCCAACCGCCGCGGATGCCGCCGCAATGCTTGTCGATCAGCTCTTTAAGCGGGATGCCCATCTCTTCTTCGACGACGCACGGGCGCTCGACGTGTCCGGAGATCTGGAAGAGCTTGGTGCCGGTGTTGTTCGGCTTGCCGAGGGCTGCGAACCACGCCGATCCGCGACGCAGGATTTCGCCGGCGACGGCGATGCTTTCGACGTTGTTGATGGTCGTCGGCGCGCCGTAAAGGCCAACGTTCGCCGGGAACGGCGGCTTCAGGCGCGGCTGGCCCTTTTTGCCTTCCAGGCTCTCGAGCATCGCCGTTTCTTCGCCGCAGATGTAGGCGCCGGCGCCGTGGTGCACGAAAATGTCGAAGTCCCAGCCGTGGACGTTGTTCTTGCCGATCAGCTTGGAGTCGTAGGCTTCATCGATGGCGCGCTGGAGCGCTTCGCGCTCGCGGATGTATTCGCCGCGCACGTAAACGTAGCAAGTATGCGCGCGCATCGCGAAGGAGGCGAGCAACGCGCCTTCGATCATAAGATGCGCGTCGTGCCGAAGGATCTCGCGGTCCTTGCAGGAGCCGGGCTCGGATTCGTCGGCATTGATGACGAGATAGCTCGGCCGTGCATCGGCCTTCGGCATGAACGACCACTTGAGGCCCGTCGGGAAGCCCGCGCCGCCCCGGCCGCGCAGGCCCGACTTCTTCATCTCGTCGATGATGTAGTCGTGACCTTTGTCGATGAAGAACTTGGTGCCATCCCACACGCCCCGGCTCATCGCGCCTTTGAGGCTGACGTCGTGGAGGCCGTATATATTGCGGAATATTCGGTCGCGATCATGCAGCATGCGCGCTACCCTTTCGGCCTTTTGCCGGCTTTGCTTTCCGGACGCCACCCGGATGCGAGCTTCTGCGCCTGCTCGATCCATTTGTCACGCGTTACGCGACCCATGAAGCCATCGAGCTGGACTTCGAACCACGCGACGTTCTGCGGCGTCCACTTCGCGATCTGATCGAAATGCCAGACGCCCATTGCGCCAAGCTTATCGCGTACGTCGGCGGTGACGCCCGAGATCAGCGTAAAATCGTCGCCTTTGCCGCCGCGCGGCGCTTTCAAAAGCTCGGGCTCGACGGACCGGCTTGCGGCGGCAGCGCCAGCAATTGCCCTGTCGCGGATCATGTCCCCCTTGATCTTATCGAGTTCGCCCGCGGAAATCGCCTTGCCGCCGCTACGCTCTTCGAGCTCTTTCACGAGCCCAGCGTTCGCCATCGCGGTCAGCGCTGCGGGGTGAACCGGCGCAGGCTTTCCAGCCGCTCCTCCCGGTGACGCCGGCGAGCTGCCCGCCGCGACCTCGGACTTGTGCGCCGGGGAAGCGAGAGCAGAAGGCGGCGTCGTTTCGTTGGCGTCGCCAGCGGGTCCGCCCGATGTTTCTTCAAAACGCTTCTTCCAGGCGCCGATTGTTGAGCCATCGTAAAGCGCCGGATCGGTCAACGTGGTTGGGCCGGTCTCCGGGCAAGACGCCACGCGGCCGATCTGAGATCCGGCTTTCGGCTGTCTACCGCCAATGAAGCCATCGATAATCTTGTTCAGCTGCTCTGGCGTCAGGTCTTCGAAGGTATCCTTGCCGACCTGAACGACGGGAGCGTTGGCGCAGACGCCGATGCATTCGACCTCTTCCCACGACGCCGTGCCATCGGCGTTCAGGGTGTGGGAATGCTCGTCGATCCGGCTCTTGCAAACTGCGATGAGATCGCGCGAGCCGCGGAGCATGCACGGGGTGGTGCCGCAGACCTGAACGTGGAGTTTTGTTCCGACCGGCGAGAGCTGGAACATCGTATAGAAGGTGGCGACCTCGAGGCCGCGAATGTGGGCCATTCCCAGCATATCGCAGACAAGCCTGATCGCAGGCTCCGGCAGCCAGCCGCCCGCCTGCTCTTGTGCACGCCACAGCAGCGGAATGATCGCGGAAGCCTGCTTGCCTTCGGGATATTTCGCGATCACCTCGCTCGCCCACGCGAGATTTTCGGGCGTGAAGGCGAACTGCGCAGGTTGCACTGGATTTAGTCGGCGAACGCCCATCCACGGCTCCTCGAACGTCGGTCGTATGGCGCCGAAACACAACGTCGCCATGTCACAAACTGTGATTCGGCACGTCACGCAGCAATGTCGACTCTCAGAGTGACATTAAACCCTCGGCCACCAACGCGGTCCAGTACGAGGAATGCCGCGCCAAAGCAAGCATTTGCCGATCCCTGTGAAGGAGCAAGCGCTGTTCGCAGTGGAGATTTAGGTGCGACGAAAAGCGCGAAGCTATGGAGCCGATTTCGGCGGCGGCGTTGGTGACGTCACCCCCGCATCCGGGTTGAGAATTCCGCGACGCTGAAGTGTTTCGGAGGGGCGCTCCATTGCCCACCGGCGTTCGGAAAAGCCGAGCGGCACGGCGAGCCAGCCGAGCAGCAGAAGAAACGTAGCGATAGGCGCGAGAAACAGCGCAAGCTGCGAGCCGACGCGGAGAAAACCGGTCCAAAGACTGGCGAACAGTAAACCCAGCGCAATGATCATCCAGCCGCCGTCGTCGGCGCCGCGTGCCGTCGCAAACAGCAAACCGGCGAACAGGCCACCAAGCCCGATCAGAACCGGAATGAACGGCAGATCGGCTTGCAGCGCGCCCATCGGCCAGCTCCGCGAACGGGCGAAAAGCCTATAGGTCGCAAGGCTCAAGCCCCAGCCGACGGCGGCAACTGCGAGCAGAAACAAGTTGTCGACCATCGGCGCAGCACCGGGAAGCATACTCGGTTCCTTTGATTTGACGCTCGGCCTCGACCGCAATCTGCCAGGGCTTCGTGGCAAGCGCCAGCGCGTTTCGCGGCCAGTCCGTCCTGCCGTTACCGGCCTCCGGACTTCGACGACGACGGGCCGAAACATCCGCGCACAGATTGGCAACGGGTTCACCACGCGTGCGCCGTTATGGAGTGTCACCGACCCAAAAACTGAAGGGGGACAGCCGCTTGCAAGCCGATATCACTGTCGTCGCGACCCGCCGGCCCGAACTTCTACGGCAGATGATCGCGAGCTTTTCGAAGAACGTCTTTCCGAAGTTGGAAATTGGCCACGTCTACGCCAACGTAGACCCAGCATTCGGATCCAACGACGATCAGGCGGAAGCTGTCCATATCATCCGGCAGCGTTTCCCTACGGCGACGGTGTTCGAGCCCGAGACTCCGGGCTTCGCAGCAGCAGTGGTCCGCGTCTGGGCCGCGACCAGCTCCCCTTTCGTGCTGCATGTGGAAGAAGATTGGCTCGCCATCAAAGATGCGGGAGATTTCTCCGCTCCCTTCGCGGGCCATCCGAAGCTCGCGCAGGTCGTCCTGTCGATGCCCTTCCAAGAAAAGCGGTCGGGGATACGGCGCAAGTTCCAATCCCGAAGGTTTATCGGTCTGACGGCCCCATTCACGCGCAAACCGTGCAACCATATCGGCACGTCGCCCGGCCTTTTTCGTGGCTCATTCTGCCGCGAGGCGGCCCGAATGATGGACCCGGCACTTGATCCCGAAAAGCAGTTTTGCGGCGGCCACAACCCGCCGCTCGAGCGATACGCGAGAGGGTTCGACAGCTTCATTCATTCGCCCGACGGCGACTACGTTCTCGCCGATCTCGGCCGCGATTGGATGAAATCGCACGGCCGCCGGAAACAGATCGTCAACGGCGTCGTGACTTGGCCTGAAATATAAGAGCGCGCCCGCGCCGGGAGTGATCCGAAGCGCTCGCCAGCGCATTTCGCGGCAACTCGTCCTGCCGTTACCGGCCTTCGGACTTTACCTTCAGTGCTTCGTTCATGGCCCGAAATCCGCGCTCCGTGGCGTCCAGACACCACCGAAGAAAGGGATAAGCAGCCCTGAAAACTGTTCCGAATGCTCGAAGCGGGTGTTCGATCCTTCCGCGCTGAGGGCGAACCGATGCACACCGACAAAGAGACCTGGAATTGGGAGCGATCCGCGCCAGGAGAAAACCCGCTCGGGCTCGACCTCGACGACAATAGGCCGAAACGTCTGCGCTGTGAGCCCTGGGGGCTCGATGCCGACCTCAAGCCTTGCACCCGTTCGCTGTTCACCCTTGATGGTGCGGATGAACGGGTTCCAGGCGGGGTAGCCGCCGAAATCCATCAACACGGACCAGACCCGCGAAGCCGGCGCCGCGATCAAAATCGATGTCTCGATCGCGCGGGCCATGGGCGTTTTCAGCGATCGATTTCGCCGAAGACGATGTCGAGGGATCCGAGGATCGCGGAGACGTCCGCCAACATGTGGCCGCGGTTGATGAAATCCATCGCGGCGAGATGGGGGAACCCGGGAGCGCGGATCTTGCAGCGATAGGGCTTGTTCGAGCCATCCGACACGAGATAGACGCCGAACTCGCCTTTCGGCGCTTCGACCGCAGCGTAGACTTCGCCGGGCGGCACGTGGAAGCCTTCGGTGTAGAGCTTGAAGTGGTGGATCAGCGCTTCCATCGAGCGCTTCATCTCACTGCGCTTCGGCGGCACGACTTTCTTGTTGTCGGCGACGTGCGGGCCCTGACCGCGCGCGGATTTCAGAAGCTCGCAGCACTGCTTCATGATCTTGGTCGATTCCCGCATCTCCTGCATCCGGATGAGGTAGCGGTCGTAGCAGTCGCCGTTCTTGCCGATCGGAATATCGAAATCGAGATCGGCGTAGCATTCGTAGGGCTGCGATTTGCGCAGGTCCCAGGCGGCGCCGGAGCCGCGGACCATGACGCCCGAAAAGCCCCACGCGAACGCTTCATCCAACGAGACGACGCCGATATCGACGTTGCGCTGCTTGAAGATGCGGTTTTCCGTCAACAGCGCGTCGATGTCGTCGATGACTTTGTAAAACGGGTCACACCAGGCGTAGATATCGTCGACCAACTGCTCCGGCAGGTCCTGGTGGACGCCGCCCATGCGGAAGTATTTGGCGTGCATGCGCGAGCCTGAGGCGCGCTCGTAGAAGACCATCAGCTTTTCGCGTTCTTCGAAACCCCAGAGCGGCGGGGTCAACGCTCCGACGTCCATGGCTTGCGTCGTAACGTTCAAGAGATGCGACAGCAAACGGCCGATTTCGGAGTAGAGCACGCGGATCAGCTGGCCGCGGTAGGGGACTTCAAGCCCCAGCAGCTTTTCTGCAGCAAGGCAGAACGAGTGCTCCTGATTCATCGGGGCAACGTAATCGAGACGATCGAAGTAGCCGATCGCCTGCATGTACGTTTTGTGCTCGATAAGCTTCTCGGTGCCGCGGTGAAGAAGGCCGATATGCGGATCGACGCGCTCCACGACCTCGCCGTCGAGTTCGAGAACGAGGCGAAGCACTCCGTGCGCCGCCGGGTGCTGCGGCCCGAAGTTGATGTTGAAGTTGCGGATTTCAGTCTCGGCCATGGTTCAAACGGTCCCGCGGGTAATCGGTGCAAGTCTGGCGAGCTTCGCCTTGTCGTTCACTCGCTGCTCGAACTTATCCCAGTTGACGACGATACGCTGATGCTCGCCCTCGCCGATTAAATCAATCCCATCATGCGCTTTGACATGAAAGAAAAGGCGGCGCCCTGCGACCTTCGTGCACTCGGCGTCGACGGTTACCGTTTGTCCGGGAACTGTGGCGGCTGCGTGCGAAACGTTGACGTGAACGCCAAGCGAACCCTCTCCGTCGTCGAGATGCGGCGTTATGATATGCAGGCAAGTCCATTCCATTAGCCCGACCATGAAGCCCGTAGCAAAGACGGTCGGCATCAGCTGAAATTCGTGCGCCTCGGGATAGAGATGCGGCACGGTCTTGGTCGCCGGCACACGATAGGAAAATTGCGTTCGGGCACCAGCGTGAAGCGTGTCTTTCACGGCCTCAGTCCTTACAGCCGGTCTTTAAGGTTGCGGATCGTAATATAGAGGCTTGAAGCGGTGCCCGCGACGGCAAAGAGACCGAAGAAAAAGCTCCAGAAATGCGGCTCCGTCGTGCGGCCGAACCAGGGATAGAGCAATTCTGCGGCACCCGAGACAATGATGACGCCGGCCGGAATGAAGATCGTTCCATAGGGCAAATACCGGCAGACGATGCCCAGCGCCAAGCCGGCGACCGCACGCGGCCAATCCAGAATGAAGGCTCCGACCATGAGAACTGTCGCGATTGCGACGCTGACCTCGAATTGCATTGCGATCCTGGCCCCCCGAACAAATTAGAATTCCCGGCCGGCGCACTATTGAACGGCGGCGCCCCGGCGGGAAGCGAAGGTCGCGCTGAACCCATTGCACTCAAGGCCGATTCCCTCGTCGAATCTTCCCCCTCGAACCACAGCCAGCGAACGCCGGGCATACCGCTGCCAGGAAAACGGGTTCAGAGGCCGTGCGCAGGCTTACGACAACTCACGATTTCGGGCCGGCTTTCTCGTCGCCCGGCAGGACGTGGCTCGGGCTCTCCCAAGGGCTCTCGAAATCGAAATCCCGAAATTCCTGCGTCAGCTTCACCGGCTCGTAGACGACGCGTTTCTTTTCGTCGTCGTAGCGCACTTCGACGTAGCCGGTGAGCGGGAAATCCTTCCGCAAAGGATGGCCCTGGAAGCCGTAGTCGGTCAGGATGCGGCGAAGATCGGGGTGGCCCGTGAAGCGGATGCCGTAGAGGTCGTAGGCTTCCCGCTCGTACCAATTGGCCGCCGGAAATACGCCGTTGACGCTTGCGACGGGCGTCGCCTCGTCGGTCGAAATCTTGACCCGCAGCCGCTGATTGAGGCGCATCGACAGCAGATGGTAGACGACGTCGAACCGTTCGGCGCGTTCGGGATAGTCGACGCCGCAGATGTCGATCAGGACTTCAAACTGGCATTTCGGATCGTCGCGAAGCTTCGTCAGAACTTCGACGATGTTCTCGCGGGCGACGGTGATCGTGAGCTCGTCATAGGAGACGCTGGCCTGTCGTAGGGCTCCGCCCGCGATCGCCTTCGCGGTGTCCTGCAGCGCGGTTAACTCCGTCATCTAGCGGCGATCTCCAAGATTCAGCTCGACTTAGCGCTCGATCGTGCCGGTGCGGCGTATTTTCCGCTGCAGCAACAGAATTCCGTAAAGGAGCGCCTCGGCGGTCGGCGGGCATCCCGGGACATAGACGTCGACCGGCACGATGCGATCGCAACCGCGTACGACAGCGTAGGAATAATGATAGTAGCCGCCGCCGTTGGCGCAGCTTCCCATCGAGATGACGTAGCGAGGCTCCGGCATCTGGTCGTAGACCTTGCGGAGCGCCGGGGCCATCTTGTTCGTCAACGTGCCGGCGACAATCATGACGTCCGACTGCCGCGGCGACGCGCGGGGGGCGAAGCCAAATCGCTCGACGTCATAACGCGGCATCGAAGTGTGCATCATCTCGACCGCGCAGCAGGCAAGGCCGAACGTCATCCACATCAGCGAGCCCGTCCGGGCCCAGGTGATCAGATCGTCGACGCTCGTGACGAGAAAGCCCTTATCGGCAAGTTCGTTCGAAACGTCAGTAAAGAAGGGGTCGGCGGCGGGCGATACCAGGCCTGGCGAGCCTTCCTGAGCGCGGTCGAAGACGCGATCGAAGAGAAGGCCACCCGGACGCTCGTCCTTGAGGATCAATCCCATTCCAGCGCGCCCTTCTTCCATTCATAGATGAAGCCGATGGTCAGCACGCCCAGAAACACCATCATCGACCAGAAGCCGAATACGCCGATTTCCCTGAACGCGGCGGCCCATGGAAAGAGAAATGCGATCTCGAGATCGAAGATGATGAAGAGAATCGACACGAGATAGAACCGCACATCGAATTTCATGCGCGCATCGTCGAAGGCGTTGAAGCCGCACTCGTAGGCGGACACCTTCTCCGGATCTGGGTTCCGAACCGCGACCAGAAACGGTGCAACCATCAGGGCGCCGCCGATAAACAGCGCGACGCCGATGAAAATCGCGATCGGAAGGTATTGGGAGGTAAGATCCATCATCGCCGTCAATCCGCTAGCGTGGGAGAGTCCGAGCGCTTTCGCAGCTATGGGGGTGTTAACCTACGGCGTTCTAAGGCGCAACTCCCCACCCGCTCCTCTCCATTTGAAGACTATGGGAAGCGCAAGAGCCAACTTTTAGTCCCAGAGCTTAGCACCCGAGCCTGACGGCAATCTGTCACACGGTGGGCGTTCGCTGTGCCGGTGCCCTCGCGGGGGCAATTGCCAGATGGGCGGCAGTTCGAATTCCGGCCGGCGCGCCATGCTCATCGCAAAGACGCATCAAGTCGGCCTGGTACTCGGGCGCTCCATCTCGGTTTTCTGGAAGAGGCGTGCCAAATGCGATTTGGCGGTCGAGAGCGCGATCGCGCTCGAATCGGCTGCTTCCTTCTGGGACACGCCCCCCAACGAGCGCCGTTAACAGTCTGCGCTTCGCGGGGTGAACCCAGCGCAAAGTTTCCACCGAGTCTTTGGGCTGGACCGCGCAGTCGTATAACGCGTCGACGAGTTCGAATCGGCGTCGCGACGTTTGCCCGAATGAAGACTGCAACGCGCGCGGACAATACCGCAGTGAGAGCGGATCAATCCAAACGGCGAGCCTCATTCAACGCGATAAGCGGCGCTATTCTCTTGCAGGGATCATTCGAATTCGGGTGCGATATTCGAATGCGCGTCGATAAATGTTTGGTTGACCGCTTCTCCGAATGCCGTCGCGGAATACCACTGCTTTGAGCAATAGCCTTAATACGGATCAACTCCGTCAACTCGACGTCGCTCGTTCAGCAACCATTCACGGGAGGTAGCGTTTTTTAGATCTACTTCTGCAGGGAGCATTTTCATGAGAAATCTGATTTATGCACTTCCCGTGCTCGCCTTGGCGGCCTTTACGCCTCACGCGTCGAAAGCGGCGGATCTCGGCGGGGATTGCTGCGAAGGACGTCCGGCTGTTGTCCAAGGTCCGCCGGTCTATCGAGACTATTACGAAAATGAACCCGTTTATTACGGCCGTCCTTATTACGGTCCCGCCTATTACGGTCCGCGATATTATCGGCCATTTCCCTATTACGCTGGATACTATCCCTACCGATGGGGACCTGGACCACGGTGGTACGGCCATCGCGGCGGCTGGGGCGGATGGCGCGGCGGGTACGGGCACCGGTTCGGCGGTCATCGCGGCTGGCGGTGACGGACGCTCAAGAATTCGTCTGAACGAAAGCGCGACTGGAGAAATTCCCTGTGTTCACTCCGTGCCGCGTGGGCGGCACGGAGAATGTCAGCGAATGAGGACGCTCATCCCCTCCTCTTCCCTGCCTGGATTGCATTTTCCAGCGCCTGCAAAAAAAGCGACCGGTCGCGCGGCGTGAACGAGGGATTGAAGCCGCGACTTTCGCCGGTTTCGCGCAAGTGGCGCTGCATCTCCCGCATCGCGACCGCCATACCGATGTTCGCGTCGCTGAATGCCTTGCCCGTCGGCCCGATGCATTGCGCCCCTGCTTTGAGACAACGGGCGGCGAGCAGAATATCCGCGGTTATGGCGATGTCGGACGGACCGATGCGCTCGGCAATCCAATCGTCAGCGGCGTCGGGGCCTTCTTCGACAACGACGAGTTTGACCAGCGGGCTCGCGTCAATCCGAATCCAACTGTTCGACACCATATGCACGGGGAGGTCGTGCCGCGTGGCGACGCGCACCACTTCTGCTTTCACCGGGCAGGCGTCCGCGTCGACGTAGATTTGCATCGTGCATCATCTTTCCAAGCACCGCGGCGCTCGACGCGCGCGCGGGATCGTTTTATTCACGAGCTGAGCTTAAGCGAGCCGTAAATCGCGAACCGGTGAGGAAATGGTCAGATCCATCGGGGCGGCCTCTCTCTTGCCCAGACTTTCGGGGTACGAGTGAGCTATGGACCATCTCTGCTTTGCCGAGAACCAAGGGATGTACATGCCGTGCCGTCGCACATCTCAGTCCTGGGGTGAGCGAGGTCGCAGATTCCATTCGACATCCCGGTGCCGAGCTTATTCTAGAATGCCCATGGATCGCATCAAAGCGGCACTGCTCGCAGCCCTCACCGGCCTCCTGCTGATGTCGAATTACAGCCACGCGCAGCAACCGGTGAAAGCCGACGCGAAAGCTGCAGCGGGCGCGGCGGCGGGTCAGATCGCCGACTTCTTCAGCGAGGTCGGCGATCAAATCTACGAAGACTGCATCTTCGAATTATCGCAGGAACAGATTGAAGTTCAGCAGGCGCTGATCCTCGCCTACATCAAGGCAGGGGCCGAGAGTTCGGTTGCCCGACGCTTAGCGGTGAAACAGATTCAGCCGCCGAAAGTCTCTGCCAAATGCGAGCAAATCCGGCACCTGCCGAAGGTCGTCGCGCCGGCGGTTCCCGATTTTCAGCCCCCGGTCATCCAGAAGCCGACGGTCGCCGCCGTACCGCCGTCAAAAGCGCTGCCTCCGCCTGTCGTCGTTGCGAACAAGAAAACCCTGCCGCAATGGGACTGCGCGCCGGGCGTCGATTACGTGACCATCCAGCTCAACGGCTATCCGCGAAAGCTGACGGGGGGCGAAATCTGCAATCCCTTCGATGACGTGGTCCACGAAGTTCCGCCGAACGTTCAGCGCTTCCGCCTTGGCTATACGATCCGGACCGGCCGGCTTTTCATTATTTCCGATGACCCGGGCGCACGTGGGCAAACCATCACCTGGGCGATTTCCGGTAGAGACGTGTGCAGGAACAATCCGGATCCCGACTGCCTCGCGACGCGCGCGGTCGGACCGCTGCCGCCGGGGGAGTATTCCTTCGGCTCGGATAAGGGCCCGCGCATTACGTGGGGTCCGAAGACCAAGCGGAACGTTGCCGGGATTTACCTGACCAAGCTCTCGAACAGAGACAAGTTCACCCCCCAGCAGACCGCTGCAATCCTGGCGCGCGGAAACATTGCGATTCACGAACGGCTCAAGGGCGAGATGTCGGAAGCGTGTCTCGGGCTCGAGCCGAAGGGCTGGGCCTACGTCGCATCGCTGATCAAGGAGACGCGGGCAACAGGCGTCAGCGTCTATATCGACGAACCCTATCCGAAGGTCGCTGAAAACCCGCCCATCGTCGTCGCCTCTTCTTTCTCACTTACGTCGCTGTTCAAGTGAGACGACATCGGGCCGTTAAGGGACGACTCGTTACTGCGCCGCTTCGACCAAGCCCTTCAGCACGGCTTCGAGACCGGTCGCGCCCTTTACGCGCGTATCGGCTGCGCCTTCGAATTCGATCCATCCCTCGTTGAAGCCGTCGAGCATTTGGATGCGCGGGATTGGATCTTTCATGCCTTGGGATTTGAACAGCGCGCCCCACGTGTCGCGCGGCACGACTACCGCTTTTATCGGATGACCGAGGATCTTCGCGAGCGCCGCCGCCACTTCGTTGGGCGTGTAACGCTTCGCCGCTTCGAGTTCGACCACCCGCTTGCCGTCGTAGTCTGCCTGAATGAGTTCTGCCGCCAAGCGGCCGATGTCGGCCGTCGCTATCATGGGAAAGGCTTTATCGAGCGGCTGGAGGAAAGACGCGATGACGCCGCTGTCACGCGCGGATGCGACGTCCCATGAATAATTTTCCATGAACCAAGCGGGACGCAAGAACGTCACCGGCATCGGTAGACGTCTAAGCTCCTGCTCCATCAGCGTTCGCTGCGTGAGGAGGTTGGGCTGCGCCGCCTGTGCGCCGATCGTCGAAAGGCATACGACATGGCGGGGGCGCGATTTTTCGAGGGCCGCTTTTACCGCCCCTATGACGGCCCGCGCCTCGGGAAAGCCGGGTGATGGATCGAATTCGCTTGGCGGCAAGACAAAGACGCCGTCCACGCCCTTAAAGGCTTCGGCAAGGGCCTCGGCATCCTGCATATCCGCGACCGCGATCTCGCAGCCTTGCGATGCCCATGGTTCGCTCTTCGTCGCATTCCGAATGACGGCGCGGACGGGCTGGCCCGCGTCCAGCAATGAGCGGGCGAGCGCTCCCCCGACTTGGCCCGTTATTCCCGTGATTGCGTACATTGCTGTCTCCTGAGCCGTTTCTCCTCGATCGAACTCGATCGTGGCGGCCACAATTTCGCATCGCGTCGAAGTTGACTGAAGTGCGCTTACATCCACATATTGATGACTGAATATCAACTATGGGCTGGCCATGGCTTTCGATGGGCGTCTGCTTTCCGGCGTGACGGTTCTTTCCGCGGTTATCGAGGGCGGCAGCTTCGTGCGTGCCGCGGACGCGCTCGGCATCACGACGTCCGGGGTAAGCCGCGCGATTTCGCGGCTGGAGGAACGGCTCGGCGCGCGCCTTCTCGACCGGACGACACGTTCGGTTTCACTGACCGATGAGGGTCGGCGTTTCTACGAGAGGGTGAAGCCAAGCCTCGCCGACATCGAGGATGCGGCAACGATCGCTTCGGGCGCCGCCAATATCGTGCGCGGGCGATTACGGGTGAATATCGATCCCGTCGTTTCGCAGCTCATCTTGCCGGGGCGGCTCGGCAAATTCCTGGAACACTATCCGGAACTCTCGCTCGACTGTGTGACGCGCGAACAGGTCGGCGATCTCGTGAGCGACGGCATCGACGTTGCGGTGCGATTCGGTGAGCCTCCGACTTCATCACTCATCATCCGCAAGCTCGCGGACCTGCGGATCGTCGCCGTCGCCGCGCCGAGCTACTTGAAGCGCCAGGGGCGTCCGGAACATCCGAACGATCTAGCTGGACACGCGTGTATCGATTTGCGCGATCCGCTGACGCGGCGGCCCTACGCGTGGGAATTCCACAAGGGCCACAAGGTTCTGCCGGTGAAGACCAAGAGCCGGCTGCTATTGAGCGATGCCGGAACCATGCTCACGGAGACATTGGCCGGCACCGGGATCGCTCAGATTTTCGAAGTGGTCGCCAGGGATCCGATCAAGAGCGGCAAGCTCGTCGAACTCTTTCCCGCGTGGGCCGACGAGCGATTCCCGCTCTATGCCTACTACCCTTCGCGGCACCATCCAGCAGCGAAGGTTCGCGCGTTCGTCGATTTCATTCTAGCCGCGGTGCGCTGAGCGAGGCGCGAGCGGTGCGGTGCTTGTCCGATAAATCCGCGATCTCTCGCTCTCCAACGTGACGCCGTCAGCCGAGCGAGTCGCGGCTAGTACGGGCGGTTTCTCCGCCCGATAGCGCCGCACAAACGAAAGCCGCCGCACGGGGGTGTGCAGCGGCTATTCAGCTGGGCGTTGAGAGAGATCAAACTCCAGCGTCCTCGACCGCGTGAGAGCGCGGCCGAAAGTTAGTTACGGAAGGAGGTTTACGCCTGCCGAAAACACGAAGCGAGAATCCGAAAGACCAGTGTCGAGAGCGCCCGCGCCGATGTCGGTATCCGAGTAGCGGAAGTCCATGAAGTACTTGTCGACGTTGACCTTAACGCCGGCGTTCCAATACGTGTAGGACTGCACACCATTCCAGTAACCGGAACCCGCGGCACCGTTATAAAATGCGTTGTTGCCCGCGTCCGTGTGGCCGATCAGGGCCGTGAACTGCGGAGCGAAGACGTTGAACTTCGGAAGGTCGTAGGCAATGGTGCCTTCATACGAGATGTTGCTGGTAGCAGCAGCGCCCTGGTCCGGCGTCAGCCAGATGTTCGCACCCACCGTCAGCCCCTCGCGAAGCGTGGTCGTCGCGCCGATCTTGAATTCGAAATAGTCGGTCAGATGCGTATAATGCGTGGGACCGTACATGTAGTACAGCGCCTGCAGATCCCAGCTGACCGGGCCGGTAGTAGGACGGATACCGACATAGATATCCTGCTCCCATGGGCCGTACGTCGGACCGTTGTTCAGGGTCGACGTCCACGCCGCCGCATAGAGCATGCCGTAGCTGACTTCCTGATAAACGTTAGCCGTCGGACTGTTGTCCGTGAATGAGATGCCGCGGAACAAGTAATCCGAAGAGCCCGTGATCGTCAGCGCGTAGCCGAACTGTCTCTCTTCTGCGGAAGCTACGTTGGCGGAGGCAAACAATGCCAAAGCCGCTGCACAAACCCCACCCGTGACTTTACGTCCGAACATCTAAATCCCCTATTCTGCAGAGGAAGCGGCCCCGCGCCCTCTGTCCCCGAATTCACCCATCGCCCCGGACTGCGTATCGCTTTGGCGACTCGCCCCAGACCCGGCATACTTTTTTGTAATGGTACGGGTGTGCCATTCAATCAAATAGTACGAATGTGCGTTGCACTCGGTACAGAGTGTGACGCCTCTGCAACAAAGCAGGATCTTTTGCCTAAATACCGTTCGATTTGCCCGCGCTCAGGGCCCAAAAGCAGGTCGCTTTGAGGGTTGGGAGCGCCGTGGGGAACGGCGCCGCAGATGGGGGTTTGCGTGGAGACGGGCTTGATGGCCGCGTCCCAATATGTTCGACTGTATACTGATTATTAGCGACTCGGGGGTCGCCTCCGATAACGTTCGGCAGCTCTTTTATTGCCCGTCAGGGCCGTCACTTGGTTTGCGCGACAGCCTCTTATTTCGAGCGGCTTGGAATTAGCACCCGTTTATTTCGCCATGAGAACAAATGGATCAGTCATTTACTCGACCAGAAGACGCCACTGGGGTCCTTGACCTGCTGGCAAAAAGCCTTGGTGCCCTGACGCCGGAACTGAGGAAAGCTGCCACGCACGTTCTGGAGCACTCCAACCTCATCAGTGTCAGCTCCATTCGCGAGATGGCCGAGCAGGCGAACGTGAAGCCAAACACCCTCGTGAGGATGGCCCGGGCCATTGGCTTCGAAGGATACGAAGATTTCCGCAAGCCATTCCGCGAAAAGGTCATCAAGGGCCAGGACGATTTCCCCGACCGGGTCCGCTGGCTTCAATCCCTCGCCCAAGACGGCAAGCTCGCGGGGCTTTATTCCGAGATCGCCACAGCCTCGATCGCCAACATCGAACGGCAGTTTTCGGGGACGACATCAGTCGCCATCAAGGCCGCGGCAGACGATATCGTCCATGCGCCAACGACCTACGTTCTGGGTACGGGGATGGCCAATTCGATTGCCGCGTATTTCGCCTTCATCGCGAGCCTGGCCATCGGTAAAGTCACAGCCATCCCGCGTGACGGCCTGCTACCCACAGATGGTCTGGCACGGGCGGCGACGAGCGACGTCCTCCTTGCCATGGCATTCAAGCCCTATCAGCACGAAGTCATCGACGCCGTGGAGTTGGCGGTTTCGCGGGGCATTACGGTCATCGGCATTTCGGACAGCCCTGCCTCCCCCATTCTGACGGGGGCGGGTCACCGCTTTGTCGTTCCGATGATTACGACGCAATTCTTCGCATCGAGCGTTGCACTGATGTCCCTTCTTGAAACGATCATTGCGTTCGTGATCGCTGCAACGAGCCCGGAAGCCGTCAAATCGATCGAGGTGCTCCAACAGCACCGGCAGGAACTCCATCGCTATTTGAGCGACGGCGACCGCTGATCGATTGTCAACGTCGCCGGCCGCCAATGCGCACGTGAGGTCCGACCGACGGCAGTCCGCCCAGGCCGTGCGTGCGGCCTCGCACGTAGTTCTAAGATTTCGCGTAGCGGGATGGTCTGGGGCGGCTCCAACGAAGGGCTCGCCAAGATTGAAGCGCCATCTCCATTCAGAAAACACAACAGCTTGAAAACCGTTGTCGCTTCAATGGAAATGGCGCGAGAGACGGGACTTGAACCCGCGGCCTCCGCCGTGACAGGGCGGCGCTCTAACCAACTGAGCTACTCCCGCAATCCAGAAAGTGACGGGCGCCGAAGCGCCCGCCGTCACGACGCTGGGAATACGTGATGGCCGTCCGGCCGTCAAGCCGGAGATCGCATTCCAAAGACAACAAAAAATCGCGATTCGGCCCTGCAGTTGCTCACGTCCGGCCGAGAAAATCCCGCTTGCCGACTTCGAGGCCGTTGTGTCGCAGGATGTTGTAGGCGGTGGTGCAGTGAAAATAGAAATTGGGCAATGCGACGTGGAGCAGGTATTCGCGCCCGCTCAACGTCACATCGTTGCCTGCGAGCTTGAGCGTCAATTGCCTGCTATCGGAGCCGTCGAGCTGCTCGGGCTTGTACGCGGCCAGGAGAGCCTGGACCTTCGCGATGCGCGCCTTGAGCTCGGGAAGCGTCGTTTCCGTATCGGGGAAGCTCGGAACCTCGATACCGGCCAGCCGGGCCGGCGCCGCCTTGGCGAAGTCGGTTGCGAGCTGCACCTGCCGGGTGAGGTTGAACATATCGGGATAGAGCCGCGCGGCGAGCAGCACCGCGATATCGACTTTTTTTGCCGTGGCGTAGGCCTCGGCTTTATCGAGGATCGCATCGAGTGCGCTCAGCTGCTTCTGAAACGTCGGGATCGCAATGTCGTACATCGAGACGGACATGGGTGTTCTTTCTTCGTTGGACGGGACGGACGGGATAAGCGAGACGCCGCTTCACTTGGGAGGTTCAGGGCAAATTAAAAGATGCGTGGCGACCTCGACGAGAAAATGCGCCGGAGCATGAAAACCTTGTTCAATAACGCTGCCGTCCGGACGTTGCCTTTTGACGTGAACCGACCCCGTGAAAACAGCTGGTTGTATGGTCAAGATTGTGCTTGTACCCGTGAACTTTATCACCGACTCCTGCCAGAACATTCGGCCGGATCCGGATATTTCCAGGCACCCATCCCATCAGTTTGTCCTAGAGAGTTTCGGGGGGAAGCGACATGTTGAACGCATTGAGGCACGCCGCGTCACAAGGCGCCGTGTGGCCGCCGATCGAATATGAACTCATGGATCTCAAACCCCGCCTGACGGGCAAAGTACTTAATGCCGGTTCAGGTTGGCGCGATATTTCTCACTTGGTCCCCGGTGAATTGCTGCTCCCTTGTGTTTCAGGCTCTCTTAAGGGGACATTTGAGGTCGAGCATGGCGCGGCGTGCGTGTTGGGCCAACTGCGGGCCGCTGCCCTGGTATACGTATCCTGCGATTGAATTCCTCAGCGCCCGTCCGTTCAGAGACCGATCCGTCCGGGAATTCGGCGGTGGTCAATCGACACTGCGGTGGGTCGCGTGCGCTCGGCGCGACTTAACCATCGAGCGCGAAGTATCGCGGTACTTGGTCCTCTCGAACTTCTTCGGCTTCGCCCGTGGCGTTTCGTTGCGCCACCCAACGTCGATGTTTTTCAGCGAGGGCTGCTTTTTGATAAAACCGTCAATCGGCATCTCTAAGTTAGATGTTGGTTGAAACTCAGTCTCCCGTAAGCGCCAAAGATGTCGTCAATGACGGCGTAACGCTCAGGTTGGTGGATAGATGAGAACAGCCGTCAGTCGCTCATCATCACTTCAAGCCCGACAGCCATATTCGTCTTCGGATCGCGCTTGACCGCATACTTCCGCTTGCCGACCTGAGCTCCGATAGCCCGACTCGTGCCGTCGCGAAGGATCTGCCGTGGCGCACTCCGCTCTTCCTGCATCTGGGCAAAAACGTCGAAAAATTGTTGCGTTGAACAGGGAACACATAACTATTTGAAAACATGGTGGGCGGTGAGAGGGTCGAACTCCCGACATCCTCGGTGTAAACGAGGCGCTCTACCACTGAGCTAACCGCCCGAAGCGCCTTTGCTAATCGGTCTGCAAAGGCCTGTCAAAAACAAACACGCGCGCCGCTGACGCGACGCGCGCAAAAAAGATCGCTGATGCGGGCCTAGTTCAAATTCAACGCGTCCTTAAGACCCTTTGCCGGCGTAAACTTCGGCACGCGCGAAGCCGGGATCTGAATGGTTTTGCCGGTTGCGGGGTTGCGGCCTTCGCGCGCCTTACGGGCTGCGACCTTGAAGGTACCGAAATCGGGGATGCGCACTTCGTGGCCATCCTTCATCGCCGCGCGAATGTGCGCGAGAACGGCGTCAACCACGCCACCGGCCTTTTCCTTCGTCAGCTCACAATCTCTCGCAACGGCATCAATCAAATCTTTCTTGCTCATCTCGTCTTTCCTCTAATGTGGGAGATGGGTTTCAGCTCAGGGCGCGAAGCCCGAGGCGGCCACAATCGGGGAGTAGCCGGCCGCGCATGTTCGGYTAAAAGCGCCCAATCGCCCCTTCCGTCAAGCACAAAACGCCCGTGTTTCCGGACAAAAGCACATCAAAATGCTCAATCGGCACCTAAGAAAATGCCCCTGCACGGTTACCGCGCAGAGGCATCTATTTCGATAAATTTTCTGTTCAGGGGGGCTTAGTGAGCGGTGATCCGCGCACTGGCTTTTCCTGACTCTTTCGCCTCGAGCGCCTCGGCTTCCGCCGCCTCGTCCCAGGTGATGGGTTCCGGCACGCGAATGAGAGCGATCTTCAAGACTTCATCGAGACGCGAGACCGGGATGATATCCATCTTGGTCTGCACCTCGGCCGGAATTTCCGCCAAATCCTTGGCGTTTTCTTCCGGAATGATGACCGTCTTGATGCCGCCGCGGAGGGCCGCAAGGAGCTTTTCCTTGAGGCCGCCAATCGGGAGCACGCGACCGCGCAGCGTTATCTCGCCCGTCATCGCCACATCCTTGCGGACGGGAATGCCGGTCAAAACCGAGATGATCGCCGTCGTCATCGCGATACCTGCGGAAGGTCCATCCTTCGGCGTCGCGCCTTCCGGCACGTGCACGTGGATGTCGCGCTTCTCGAACAAGCTCGGATGAATGCCGAAGTCGATCGAGTGCGAGCGCACATAGGCGTTCGCGGCCTGAATCGATTCCTTCATCACATCGCGCAGGTTGCCGGTGACGCTCATTCTGCCTTTGCCCGGCATCATGACGCCTTCAATCGTCAGCAACTCGCCGCCGACCTCGGTCCAGGCAAGGCCCGTCACGATACCGACCTGATCCTCGAGTTCGGCTTCGCCGTACCGGTACTTCGGCACGCCGAGGAAGTCGTGGACGTTATCGGTCGTGACGACGATCGAGGTCTTCGACGACGTCAGGATTTCCTTCACCGCCTTACGGGCAAGCTTGGCAATCTCGCGCTCGAGAGAGCGGACGCCTGCTTCGCGCGTATAACGGCGAATGACTTCCTTCAGCGCTGCATCCTCGATGGACCACTCGCCCTGCTCGAGCCCGTGAGCGGTGTACTGCTCAGGAATCAAGTGGCGCTTGGCGATCTCGAGCTTCTCGTCTTCCGTGTAGCCCGCAAGACGAATGATCTCCATACGGTCCATCAGGGCCGGCGGGATGTTCAGCGTGTTGGCGGTCGTCACGAACATCACGTTCGAGAGGTCATAGTCGACCTCAAGATAGTGATCGTTGAACGTGCCGTTCTGCTCGGGATCCAAGACTTCGAGCAGCGCAGCTGCCGGATCGCCGCGGAAGTCCTGACCCATCTTGTCGATCTCGTCCAAGAGGAAGAGCGGATTGGTCCGCTTCGCCTTCTTCATGGACTGAATGACCTTGCCCGGCATGGAGCCGATGTAGGTCCGACGGTGGCCACGGATTTCGGCTTCGTCGCGAACGCCGCCGAGCGACATGCGCACGAACTCGCGGCCGGTCGCGTTCGCGATCGACTTTCCAAGCGACGTCTTACCGACGCCCGGAGGCCCGACGAGGCAGAGGATCGGCCCCTTCAGCTTATTCGTACGCGCCTGCACGGCGAGATACTCGAGGATGCGTTCCTTGACCTTCTCGAGGCCGTAGTGCTCCAGATCGAGAATCGTCTGCGCTTCGGCAATGTCCTTCTTGACCTTGCCCTTGATGCCCCACGGGATCGACAAGAGCCAATCGAGGTAGTTGCGAACGACCGTCGCTTCGGCCGACATCGGCGACATCTGCTTGAGCTTCTTCAGCTCAGCCAGCGCCTTGTCCTTGGCTTCCTTCGACAGCTTCGTGTTCTCGATCTTTTCCTCGAACTCGGCGATGTCATCGCGTTCGTCGGAATCGCCAAGCTCCTTCTGAATGGCCTTCATCTGCTCATTCAGATAGTACTCGCGCTGCGTCTTCTCCATCTGGCGCTTGACGCGCGAGCGGATCTTTCTCTCGACCTGGAGAACTGAAATCTCGCTCTCCATGAGCGTGTAGACGCGTTCCAGCCGCTCGGAGATGCTCGCGGTCTCGAGCACGTCCTGCTTCTCGGAGATCTTCACAGCGAGGTGCGAGGCGATCGTGTCGGCGAGCTTCGCGTAGTCCTCGATCTGGCCGACGTTGCTCAGAACCTCGGGCGAGACCTTCTTGTTGAGCTTCACGTAGCTCTCGAACTGCGTGACGACGGAGCGCGCAAGCGCCTCCAGCTCGTCCTTTGCGCCCGGAACTTCCGCGACGCGCTCGACCTCGGCTTCGAAGTAGTTGGCGTTGGTGGTGTAGCGCACGATCTTGGCGCGCGCGTTGCCCTCGACGAGAACCTTCACGGTGCCGTCGGGAAGCTTCAAAAGCTGGAGCACGGACGCGAGCGTGCCGATCTCGTAAATGGCGTCGGGCGCCGGATCGTCGTCGCCGGCGTTCTTCTGCGCGGCGAGCAGGATCTGCTTGTCGGCGCGCATGACTTCTTCGAGCGCCGCGATTGATTTCTCGCGACCGACGAAAAGCGGCACGACCATGTATGGGAATACGACGATGTCACGAAGAGGCAGAACCGGAAACAGCTCTTTGCCGGTGGCTTTCTCTTTGGTCTTTTTGTCTTCGCTCATTTCACTACCTATTCGCCGTGCGACGGAAGACTGTAACAGCCTTCCGCTGCATTCCACACTCGTTCCACTTAGGAGCCACGCTTCCCGCCCCTTTTTGTGGCGGCGGTCGGCATGCTCGTGAGCGCGAGCGCGGGGTGAGACCCAAGCTCAAGACACCGGTTTCAGGATTTCCTCGGCTGGCCGCTTGATGCCATTCCCTCCGAACAAATAGGGACCGGCGTCCCGCAAACAAGTCCCGGGACCAAGCCCCCGGAAGGCCGTTATTGTCGCGATGGGCTAAGCCGTCGAACCCTTTTCCTCGGCCCGGTCGGAGTAAATTCTGAGCGGCTTGGCCGAGCCTTCGACGACTTCCGGTCCAATGACAACCTCTTCAACGCCCTTCAGCATCGGGAGATCGTACATCGTGTCGAGCAGAATGCCTTCCATGATCGACCGCAGACCGCGAGCACCCGTCTTGCGCTCGATGGCCCTGCGCGAGATCGCCTTCAGCGCGTCGAGCGTGATCGTCAGCTTCACGTCCTCCATTTCGAAGAGGCGCTGATACTGCTTCACGATGGCGTTCTTCGGCTCGGTCAGGATCTGGACGAGCGCGGTCTCATCGAGGTCTTCCAGCGTCGCGATGACGGGCAGACGGCCGATGAATTCCGGAATGAGGCCGAACTTCAGCAGATCTTCCGGTTCGACGTTGCGCAGGATTTCGCCCGTGCGACGTTCGTCGGGTCCCGTGACCTTCGCGGAGAAGCCGATCGACGAGCCTTTGCCACGACGCGAGATGATCTTCTCGAGACCGGCGAAGGCGCCGCCGCAGATGAACAGGATGTTCGTCGTGTCGACCTGCAGGAATTCCTGCTGCGGATGCTTACGGCCACCCTGAGGCGGAACGGAAGCGACCGTGCCTTCCATGATCTTCAGAAGCGCCTGCTGCACGCCCTCGCCCGATACATCACGGGTGATCGAGGGATTGTCAGACTTGCGGCTGATCTTGTCGACCTCGTCGATGTAGACGATGCCGCGCTGCGCCCGCTCGACGTTGTAGTCGGCCGACTGCAGGAGCTTCAGGATGATGTTCTCAACGTCCTCGCCGACGTAGCCCGCTTCCGTGAGCGTCGTGGCGTCCGCCATCGTGAACGGCACATCGAGGATGCGCGCCAACGTCTGCGCGAGCAGCGTCTTGCCGGAGCCCGTCGGGCCGACCAGCAGGATGTTCGACTTCGCGAGTTCGACGTCGTTGTTCTTCGAAGCGTGGTTGAGGCGCTTGTAGTGGTTGTGGACCGCGACGGAGAGAACGCGCTTCGCGTGGAACTGCCCGATGACGTAGCTGTCGAGCACGTTGCAAATCTCTTGCGGCGTCGGAACGCCGTCACGAGATTTAACGAGAGTGTTCTTGTTCTCTTCGCGGATAATATCCATGCACAGCTCGACGCATTCATCGCAGATGAACACCGTCGGACCGGCAATTAGTTTACGAACCTCATGCTGGCTCTTGCCGCAGAAAGAGCAGTAGAGAGTGTTCTTCTCTTGAGCCATTTGTTCTCACCTTCCGTGCAAGACCCATCAATGCGATGTTCTTGCTTTGGCCCGCCATTCACGTCCGGCACTGAGCCGATTCTACGGCACGTGAACCTCATAACCAATCTGAGCACGCTAACGTTCGCGAGATCAAGATTGGATTAATGGAGCCCAGGCCGCCATGGGCCGCAAGCGGCGCTATTGCCACAGTTGATAAATGATCAGGCAACCACGCCAATTCAATGCGATAATTTACCTAAACGCCCACCGGCGTGCCGCGTTTGTTCTTGGCCGTCCCGGCGTGCGCTCAGTTCAAAGAACTCTGCGCACGCGCCGGGCGACTTAAGTGTTGCTTCTGCACTCGTCAACCTGACGATTTGCTCTCGAATACGCCGGCGTCGACCTCGTCGCGGTTTTCGAGGACCTTGTCGATGATGCCGAAGTCGCGGGCCTGGTCGGCGGTCATGAAGTAATCGCGGTCGAGAGTTTTATCGATCATCTCGTAGGTCTGACCCGTGTGTTTCACATAGGTCTCATTGAGACGCCGCTTCATCTTGATGATGTCCTCGGCGTGACGCTCGATATCGGACGCCTGACCCGAGAAGCCGCCCGAGGGCTGATGCACCATCACGCGGGCGTTAGGGAGCGCGTAACGCATGCCCTTCGCGCCGGCGCAGAGCAGGAGCGAACCCATCGACGCAGCTTGACCGATGCACAGCGTCGCGACCTGCGGCTTCACGAACTGCATCGTGTCGTAGATCGCCATTCCCGCCGTCACCACGCCACCCGGCGAGTTGATGTACATCGAGATCTCTTTTTTCGGATTCTCGGATTCGAGGAACAAAAGCTGCATGCAGATCGATGCAGCCATATGGTCTTCGACCGGTCCCGTTACGAAGATGATCCGTTCTTTCAAGAGGCGCGAAGGCAGGTCGTAGCCGCGCTCGCCGCGCGTTGTCTGCTCGACGACCATCGGCCAGAATGTATTCGTCAAAGTACTTACCGGATCGCGCATCGCCTTCGTCTTTCCTAATTTCGGCCGGCCCGTTCAGCAGACCGGCCAGACTCGCACGCTTCAGTCTCTAGCTTTCACTGCTCTGCAGATGAAGGCAATCAGCGTTCGGTCGCTTCTTCGACGGCCTTCAACAATTCGTCCCGCGTGACTTTCTTCTCCGCCGGCTTTGCGTTTTCGATGACGTGGTCGATGACCTTGTCTTCGAAGATCGGAGCGCGAAGCTCGGCCAGGGCGCCCGGCGTTTTCTCGTAGTATTCGTAGACCTGCTTTTCCCGGCCTGGGTAGCGGCGAGCCTGCTCTACGAGCGCGCGACGCAACTCATCCTGGGAAACCGTCAGAGTGTTCTTCTCTCCGATCTCGCCGATCACGAGGCCAAGGCGAACCCGGCGTTCGGCGATACCGCGGTACTCGGCGCGAGCCTCGTCCTCGGTTTTGCCTTCGTCGGCGAACGTCTTATTCGTGGCTTTGAGATTGTTCTCGAGCTGTGTCCATATATTGTTGAATTCGAAATCAACAAGAGAGGCGGGAAGCTCGAACGTGTGCGCCGTATCGAGGGCGTCCAGAATCTCACGCTTCAGCTTCGCCCGCGACGCTTGGTCGTACTCGCGCTTGATCTGCTCGGTTACGAAACCGCGCAGCTGCTCGAGACTCTCGGCGCCCAGGCCCTTTGCGAAGTCTTCGTCGATTGCGGGCGTTCTCGGCTTTGCGACCGCAGTCACCTTCACATCGAACTGCGCCGTTTTTCCGGCCAACGCCTGCATCGGGTAATCTTCGGGGAACGTCGCGTCCACGACCTTCTCGTCGCCGGCCTTCAAACCGACGAGGCCTTCCTCAAAGCCCGGAATAAACTGCTTTTTCCCGATAACGAGGCTCTGGCCTTCGGCGGAACCGCCTTCGAAGGCTTCGCCATCGATCTTGCCGACGAAATTCATCGTCACGAGGTCGCCCTCGGACGCTGCGCGTCCCTCTTCGGGATCGTAGGCCGTGTTGCGCTCGGCGAGATTCGTCAGCGCCTTCTCGATTGCCGCATCGTCGACGTCGGCGACGAGGCGCTCGAGCTTCAGCGACGACAGGTCTGCGAGCGGAATTGGGGGCAGAACTTCGAACGACATTTTATAGGCGAGATCGCCTTCGCCCTTGGCTATCTTCTCGAAGGTCTGTTCGTTGAAATCGACGAGCTCGACCTTCGGCTGCTGCGCCGGGCGCTCGTTGCGATCCTTGATGGCCTGAGCGCTCGTATCGTTGAGCGTCTGCTCCATCACTTCCTGCATCAGCGACTTGCCGTAGACCTTCTTCAAGTGCGCCAGCGGGACCTTGCCGCGACGAAATCCCTTGATCTGCACACGGTCTTTGAGTTCATCAAGGCGAGACGTGAAGCGCTCGTTGAGCTCTGCCTGACCGACAACCACCTCGAGTGTGCGCTTCAATCCGTCTCGTGCCGTTTCCGTGACTTGCATCGCCGTATCCTATTGCCGGTGCAGGCCGCTGCACCTCGCCGTTCAACTATTTGGGGAGACGCCGGCGCGTCTACAAAGCGCTAGCGCCGCCGGCTGCGCAATACCGGTGCAGGCAGACGTTGCCCTCCAGCTATTGCGTTGAATTTGCTTCGTTTTTTAAGCCACCGCGTGCCGCGGATTCATAACAGTCCCTGGAGGGGTGCCAGCATCGCGCGCCTGGAAGCCTAAGGGAGGCCTTAAACAGCCTTTCAGCGAGATTGGCAATACGCTGTCGTGATTGCTTCAAATTTTGAACCCTGCGCCTGATCGCGGCTCGGATCCGCGAGCGTCCGGCTTCCTCGCGGCGGCGGGTCGAGTAATTTGGAAGATGTCGAAAGTTTTAGGTAAGACCCAGAGGACGCTGAAAATTTTTCGGCAACCTTCACCGATTCTGGTATGTTGTTCATGCACGACGGCGTTTACACGCATGAGACGGAGTGCCGGTATGACTCTGACACGCAGAGGCTTCATCAAGCTGTCGGGCGCGACACTCGCCTCATCGAGCATGAGCGCGATGGGTTTTGGGGGCTGTGGCGCTGCGCTTGCCGAGTCCGTCCGGCCCTATAAGCTCGCCGCGGCCAAAGAGACGCGCAATACTTGCACCTACTGCTCGGTCGCCTGCGGCATCCTGATCTACACCTCGGGTGACGGCGCCAAGAACGCGCACTCCAACATCATGCACATCGAGGGCGATCCGGATCACCCGGTGAACCGGGGTACGCTTTGCCCCAAAGGTTCAGCCCTTCTCGACGTCGTGCATTCGCCCGGCCGGCTCCAGGTGCCGAAATATCGCGCGCCGGGAAGTAACGAGTTCAAGGAAGTTACGTGGGATTTCGCGCTCGACCGCATCGCACGGCTGATGAAGGACGATCGCGACGCGAATTTCATCGCGAAGAATGAGCACGGCACGACGGTCAACCGGTGGCTGACCACCGGCATGCTGGCGGCCTCGGCCACGTCCAATGAAACCGCACTGCTGACATGGAAGGTGGCCCGCGCGTTCGGCATGCTTGTCTTCGACAATCAGGCGCGTGTCTGACATGCGCCGACGGTAGCCAGTCTGGCTCCAACATTCGGTCGCGGTGCAATGACCAACACTTGGCAGGATATCAAGAATGCCAATCTGGTTCTGGTCATGGGCGGCAATGCCGCCGAAGCGCATCCTTGCGGCTTCAAATGGGCGATCGAAGCCAAGATCGAGAACGCCGCCAAGCTCGTTGTCGTCGATCCGCGCTTCACCCGAACTGCTGCGGTCGCAGACTACCATGCGCCGATCCGGCCTGGAACGGACATCGCGTTCCTGTCGGGCGTCATCCGGTATCTGTTGGAAACAGATCAGGTGCAGCACGAATATGTGCGCGCGTTTACGAGCGCGAGCCTGATCGTCAAAGAGAGCTTCAGTTTCGCCGACGGTCTTTTCAACGGCTATGACGCCGAGACCCACAGCTACGACAAGACGGATTGGGCCTACGAACTCGACGATCAGGGCTTCGCGAAGATCGACGACACGTGGGAAAATCCGCGTTGCGTCATCAATCTCATGCGCAAGCACGTCGACCGCTATACGCCCGAGACGGTGTCGCGCATCTGCGGAACTCCGATCGACAAATATCTGCACGTTTGCCAGTTGATCGCGTCGACATGCCTTCCCGACAAGGCGATGACGAGCCTCTTCGCGCTCGGCTGGACGCAACATTCCATCGGTTCGCAGAATATCCGCACGATGGCGATGGTTCAGCTTCTGCTTGGCAACATCGGCGTCGCGGGCGGCGGCATGAATGCTCTGCGCGGCCATTCCAACATTCAGGGACTTACCGACGTTGGACTCTTGTCGAACCAGATGCCCGGATATCTGGCGATGCCGAAGGATGAGGAAGTGACCTTCGAGGACTACATGAAGACGCGGCAGTTCAAGCCGCTGCGTCCAAACCAGATGAGCTACTGGCAGAACTATCGCAAATTCTTCGTCAGCTTCCAGAAGACCATGTTTGGCGAGGCGGCACGCGCCGACAACAATTGGGCTTATGACTGGCTGCCCAAGCTCAATGTTCCAATGTACGACATCATCAGGGCCTTCGAGATGATGGTCCATGGCGAGATCAACGGCTACATCTGCCAGGGCTTCAATCCGTTGCAGGCCTTTCCGGAAAAAAACAAAATCCGGCGCGGACTGAGCAAGCTCAAGTATCTCATCGTAATGGACCCGCTCGACACGGAGACGGCGCGCTTCTGGGAAAACGTCGGGCCGCTCAATCCATCCGACCCGTCCAAAATTCCGACGGAAGTTTTCCAGCTGCCGACATCATGTTTCGCAGAGGAAGACGGATCACTCGTCAACTCCGCGCGCTGGCTGCAGTGGCACTGGAAGGCTGCGAACTCACCGGCCCAGTCAAAATCCGACATCTGGATCTTGTCCGGCATCTTCCACCGGATCCGGGAGTTATACCGCAAAGAAGGCGGAGCCTTCCCCGATCCCATTTTCAATCTCTCGTGGAAATACACCAATCCCACCGATCCAAGCCCTGACGAATTGGCGAAGGACTTGAACGGCAAAACGCTCGCCGACATCAAAGATGCATCGGGAGCGGTCGTGCTCAAAGCGGGCCAACAACTCGACGGCTTCGGCCAGCTTCGTGACGACGGCACCACGGAAAGCGGTTGTTGGGTCTTTTCGGGTTGCTACACCGAGAAGGGCAACATGATGGCTCGCCGCGATACGTACGATCCGCGGGACCAAGGCATCACGCCGGATTGGGCGTGGGCTTGGCCGGCCAACCGCCGCATTCTCTACAATCGCGCCAGCGCCGACGTTGCCGGCAACCCGTGGAACCCGGCGAAACCCATCATCCAATGGAACGGCAGCCGTTGGGTCGGCATCGACGTTCCCGATTACGGACCAACAATCCCACCGTCGGAAGGCGTCGGCCCCTTCATCATGAACGCCGAGGGCACGGGCCGTTTCTTCGCGCTCGATCAGATGGTGGACGGACCATTCCCCGAGCATTACGAGCCGTTTGAATCGCCGGTGGAAAATCTGCTGCATCCCAAGGTTCAGAACAACCCGGCAGCCCGCGTATTTCCGGATGATCGCGCCGACTTCGGAACGTCCGCCGACTTCCCGTATGTGGGCACCACCTACCGGCTGACCGAGCACTTTCACTATTGGACGAAGCACGCGCTGATCAATGCGATCCTGCAGCCGCAGGAATTCATCGAGATCGGAGAAGTGCTGGCGAACGAAAAGGGTATCGCGAACAACAGCTGGGTTCGGCTGAGTTCGAAGCGCGGGTACATGGTCTGCAAGGCGTTGGTGACCAAGCGGATCAAACCGATGATGGTCGCGGGAAAACCCACGCACGTCATCGGCGTTCCGATCCACTGGGGCTTCACGGGCCTAGCGAAGAAGGGCTACGGCGCCAACATACTCACGCCGTCGGTCGGCGATGCAAACACCCAGACGCCCGAATACAAAGCGTTCCTTGTCAATGTCGAGCCGAGCAACGGACCTGAAGGCGAGGTCTGACGGAGTAGCCGATGACGAATTATCAATCGCAGAACTACATCCGCATCTCGGCGACGACCATCACGCCGCCCGCCGCGCGCAATTACGAAACGCAGATGGCGAAGCTCATCGACGTCACCCGCTGCATCGGCTGCAAGGCATGCCAAGCGGCATGCATGGAGTGGAACAACCTCAGAGATCCGGTCGGAACGTTTCACGGGACGCTGCAAAATCCCATGGATCTCGATCCCGAAACGTGGACGCTCATGCGCTTCACGGAATGGGAGAACGACAAAGGCGATCTCGAATGGCTGATCCGGAAGGACGGCTGCATGCATTGCGAGGACCCCGGTTGCCTCAAGGCGTGCCCCGCGCCCGGGGCCATCGTTCAGTACGAGAACGGCATTGTCGATTTCATCAGCCAGAATTGCATCGGCTGCGGCTATTGCGTGAAAGGCTGTCCTTTCGACATTCCGCGCATCAGCGAGGTCGATCACAAGTCGTATAAATGTACGCTGTGTTCCGATCGCGTGGCCGTCAACTTAGAGCCCGCGTGCGTGAAGGCGTGTCCGACCGGCGCGATCCTGTTTGGAACGAAGAAAAACATGACGGACTGGGCCGGCGAGCGGGTCGAAGATTTGAAGTCGCGCGGTTTCGAAAATGCCGGTCTTTACGATCCGCCCGGCGTCGGCGGCACGCACGTCATGTACGTCCTTCACCATGCCGATACGCCGACGATCTACGCCGGGCTGCCGGACAATCCGAGGATCAGTCCGACGGTCGAATTCTGGAAGGGCCTCATCAAGCCCGTGGCGCTGGTCGGCATTGCGGCGGCGGCCTTCTCGGGGTTCATGCATTGGGTCATTGCCGGTCCGAACGAAGTGCAGCCGGAAGATGAAGAGGCCGCCGAGCACCTCATCGAGGCCAAGGCAAAGGCGCCGCCACCGCCGGAAGCGGGCGGGAAACCGCGCCGGCCGGAGCCAGTGGAGCCTCAGGTATGACCAGACCACCCGGCGCATTGACGCGAAACGATACGGTGACGCGGATCAATCACTGGATCACCGCAATTTGTTTCATATTATTGATGATATCCGGACTATCGATGTTCGATCCGCTGCTCTATTGGATGTCCGCCCTGTTCGGCAGCGGGCAATGGGCGCGGGCTTCACATCCTTGGATCGGCATTGTGCTGTTCATCAGCTATAGCGGTCTCATCATTCAGTTCTGGCGCGACAATCTTTGGAACAGGGACGATCTTGCCTGGATGAGGGCGATCAATCTTGTTCTCGCCAATGACGAGGAAAACGTTCCGGAAGTCGCGCGTTTCAACGCCGGGCAGAAATTCGTCTTCTGGTCGATGGCGCTTCTCGTGCCGGTGCTCCTCATTAGCGGAATCTTGATTTGGGAAGTGTACTTCGGAACGTCCACGTCGATCCCGACGCAGCGTGCTGCGCTCCTTATTCATTCGATGGCGGCCATCGCCGCGATCATTATCTGGATCGTTCATGTCTATGCGGCGATCTGGGTTCGCGGATCGATGCGGGCAATGACCCAAGGCTACGTGACGCCCGGGTGGGCCTGGCGTCATCATCGCAAATGGTTTCGTTCGCTGGTGGCTACGGGGTCCAACGGGCCGAGGCCGAATGTCGTAACGCGAGAGACGCGCGAATGAGGTTGCGTTCATGAGGCAAGGTGGAGCGCCGCCAACGGGCAAGTGGATCGGTAACCCGCAGGGCGGCGTCAAAACTCCCGAGGCGTTATTCCTGCCCGATCCCACGACGCGTTTTTCCGCAACCGCTCATCGTATGCGGACGTTGTCGGTCGATCATCCCATGGCCGAATGGCTGACGTTCATGGCCGATCTTTCGGATGCGCAACACATCGCGGCGACGACGCTGGCGCCGATGCCGCCCATCGACCGTTCGCTGATCGACCGCTCGGTGGCGGGGCGGATTCCGCCACTCGCCGCAGACGGGCATCACCGCAATTCGGCGTGGCGCGACGGTCTCGCGCTCATTCTCGATGCGCTTGAAGGATGTTCGCTTCCGGCGCCCGCGCGCGAGACGATCACCAAAGTGCGCAGCTCGACAACCGAGACAATCGAAGATCTTGCGGATGGCTTCCTTCGCGATAGCGTCCGCGGCGACGACGCCGGCGCTGCTCTTTATGTGGCTGCGGCACTTCAAGTTTATTTCACGCGGCTTGCCGGGTCTCTCGACGCTTCGGCGTTGCGGCTGCTGCCACAGCGGGGGCTTTGCCCGTGCTGCGGTTCGACGTCGGTTTCGGGATTGATCACCGCATCGGGAGACGCGCCGGGAATTCGCTACCTCTATTGTTCGCTGTGCTCGACGGCCTGGAACCACGTTCGCGCGATATGCATCACCTGCGAGAGTTCCCGCAAAGTTTCCCTCAAGGAGATCGAGGGCGGCCCGGGCGTCGTCAAAGCAGAGACCTGCGACGACTGCCAGACGTACGCAAAGATGATTTATCAGATCAAGGATACGAAAGCCGATCCTTACGCCGACGACCTCGCGACGCTCGGTCTCGACATCATGGTTTCCGAAGCGGGCTGGGCACGGCACGCACCCAACCCGATGCTGCTCATCGGGTAGATCGATCTTATAATTTGAGACCGGCGGCAATCAGTCCGGCGATGATGCCAAACGCCACGATCCCGCCCGCCACCGTGAGAAGCGTCTGTGCGCGGAACGATCCACTGACCATCGCGAGAGATGGCAGGCTCACCGGCGGCAGCGTCAGCAATAGCGCCGCCGCGGGTCCAGCGCCCATTCCGAGCGCGAGCATCGCTTGAACGATCGGCACCTCACCTGCTGTCGGGATCACAAACAGCATTCCGGCGACCGCGAATGCCACGATCCAGCCGATGTTGTTGTCGACCGCGGGGCCGATCTCGGGAAACAACCAAGCGCGGGCTGCTCCGAGCAGCAAGACCAGGATTATGTATTCCGGGATCAGGCGCACCGACATGCGAACGAAAATTTCGATCCAGCGAACGAACGCGTTCGGGCCCGTCGCTTCCGATGTCGCGGACTTGGCTGTCAGTTCCGCAATACGCGCTTCGGCTGCTGCGGCCTCCTTCGGCGTCACCATCAGATTGACGAGGTAGCCGAGACCGAACACCATCGGCACACCCAAAAGGACGCGCAGGGCTGTCCAATTCCAGCCGAGGACAAACCCCATGAACACGAGCGTCGCGGGATTGAGCACCGTATTGCCGAGCCAGAAGGCGATCGCGGCGCCGGGGGATGCCTGACGTTCGCGCATTCCGACGACGACGGGAGCCGCACAGCACGTGCACATCATGCTCGGCACCGAGAGCATTCCGGCGACCGTGACAGTGCCGAAGCCCGTCTTGCCCAGCACGCGCGCCACCCAATCAGCGGGCAGCAGCGCTTGAATTGCCGAGCCTAGCAAAAGCCCGAGCACCATGGCCTGCCAGATTGCTTTGCCGTAAGCCAAGGCGTAGCCGAACGCCGCGTCCCATGATGGTGCGGGCGGCGTGGCTGCCGTTCCCATCAGTATTGAATTTCCGATCGAATGGTTCGCCGCAGCGACGAACGCGCGGTTATAGTATGGGAACCATTTTACGTAGAAAAGCCCGACGACCGCCAACGTCAGAAAGACGATCCACCTCAGCGTCATCCCGGATTGGCGAGCGGCGTTCATCCATTCCTCCGACTGATAATGCGGGTGGCGATGCGGGTGAGTATTTCTGCCGTAGCGTATACGGATCGTCTACATATATATCCTGGTACGAGGCAAACAGATTTGAGTTATATTCAGTTTCCTCCTGATAAACCTGCGCTCCGCAACGAGGCATGAAATATGCTGGGCACTGTAATTCGCCTGACCGATCTGGCGCATGGCGGCGGCTGCGGGTGCAAGCTCGCTCCTTCCGTCCTACAGCAGCTGCTGGCCGGGCAGCCGGGGGCTGGCCCCTTTTCGCAACTGCTCGTCGGAACGGAAACCGGCGACGACGCTGCCGTCTGGCGTTTCGACGACGATCAATGCGTTATCGCGACGACCGATTTTTTCATGCCCATGGTTGATGACGCGCGCGACTTCGGCCGCATCGCCGCGGCCAATGCCATTTCCGACGTATACGCCATGGGCGGGCGCCCGATCATGGCGCTGGCGATCCTCGGAATGCCGCTCGACAAGCTTCCCGTCGAGACCGTGCGTGAGATCCTCGCGGGCGGCGCGTCCGTTTGTGCTGAGGCAGGTATTCCCATCGCGGGCGGCCACTCGATCGACACGCCGGAGCCGATCTATGGGCTCGCCGTGATCGGCCTCACGAAGCATCAAAACGTCCGCCGGAATTCCGGCGCGATGCCGGGTGACGCGATCATCCTGACGAAGGGGATCGGCGTCGGCATCTATTCTGCAGCTTTCAAGAAGCGCTCGCTGCCCGCGGATGCCTACGCCGAAATGATGGCTTCGACGACCTTGTTGAACCGCATCGGCCAAACGCTCGGCGAGGTTCCGTCTGTGCACGCAATGACTGACGTGACCGGCTTCGGACTACTCGGACATGCTCTCGAGATGGCGCGCGGGAGCGGCGTCAGCATCGATATCGCGTATGACCGCATCCCATTCCTATCGTCCGCCGAAGCCCTGGCGGAGGCGGGCTTTGCGACGGGCGCGTCGGCGCGCAACTGGGCAAGCTATGGGCACGAGGTCGTTTTGCCGGCAAGCCTGCCGGCTACTGGACGAACGCTGCTGAGCGATCCGCAGACATCGGGCGGCCTCTTGATCGCATGTGCCGACGAGCACGCCGAAGATATCCGCAGCACGATCGAAGAAGCCGGTTATCCATCGGCGCGCATCATCGGCATGGTCAGAACCGGCGAACCGCGGATCAATATTTTCTAGTGCGATTGCCGCCACTATTTCGGGCGCGCGTCGCGGGTACTTTTTTCGGCAATGTTGGCGGAGGCGAGTGGGAGTCGAACCCACCTGGGACAGGCTCGCTGCCCCACTCGGATTTGAAGTCCGAACGTCCCACCGGGGACGCTTCGCTTCCGTGCACATCAGCGGACGAAAGCACGACACTTCCGAACAAGTCCAGCCGATGCTCATTTATGCGCCGGAGATCTCCCTTGCGCAGCGTTACGCCATGCCGGTCCATGAACTCCAAGATCTGAATCGCGACCTTGCGCCCGTTGTCGAGGCGATTGCGGAGGTCGGCGGCGTTGAACGATTTGCTTTCCGACCGCGCCTCTATGCCAGCCGCGATGGCCACGATCTCGCGGATGGTGCCTCGCAGGAAGAAGTGGTCGTGCGCGACCTCGTCGACCCATCCCAGCCGGCTTGCGAGTTTCAGCAGGCGGCGAACCTCGCGCTCAGGGTTTCCCGTCGCCGCCGCGATATCGCGCACGCGCGGCGGGCGAAAGCGCTCATCGCCCCCGAGAAGCTCCGCGGTCGCTATCCAGGCCGCCTCGTCGCCGGGTGCAAGCCGCACGCTATGGGACGTGAGGCGAACGAATGCGCCGTCGCGTGCGATGCCGCCTGCTTCCGACAATTTCTGGAGTGCCACTGCGAATGTTGTTTTGCCGAGGCGCGGCTGCAGCATGAGGCGAAGCTGCTCGCGTCCGATGCCCTGGAGATCTGGATTCGTGGCGTGATATTCCGCGACCTTCTCGCTGAGGCTCTGGGCAAACAACTTCCATCGAAGCGGCGACAGGGCTGTTAGGGCGTCACGGGATTCCAGGATCGTCAGTCCGAGACTGGAAGCGAGCCGTCCTATTTGCACGCTGGAGAGCCCCCGATCGCGCGCGAACGCTGCGAGATCGACAGAAAACGGCGCCACCTCAAGTAACGCCGATAACGACGCCGGGGGATCATCGATCGCCCATGCTTCGCGTTGCGCCTGCCGCTCCGGCGTTCGCCGCTTTCGGGACAGCGCACGGAGGTCGATAAACTTGCCGCCGCCGATGGTGCGTTGTGCAGACACATCCCGCAAAACGAAGCGATCCTGCACACCTGCAGCGATCGGCTGATCGAGAACGAGTTGGACGTGGGCTGCGGCTCCCGGCTCAAGAGATTTGTCGTCGAGCAGAACGATACGCGCACCGACTTCGGTCGCCGCGTGATGCAAACGCACGGGAAACCATTGTCCAATCGGCTTTTCCTCCGTCGGCAACACCCGCAACACCGCGTCGATGCGATCTGTCGGCGCGTGAAGTGCCGGATCGAGCACGACGTCACCACGATGAATTGCATCCTTGGAGATATCCGCTCCGCTCAGGTTGAGCGCGCTGCGGTCGCCGGCTTTTGCGAACTCGGCAGGTGTGTTTTGAGCGTGGATCGAACGCACGCGCGCCGGTAATCCCGACGGACTGAGCTGCACCTGATCGCCGAGGCGCACCTGCCCAGAGAGAACCGTGCCGGTTACGACGACGCCCACGCCGGGCAATGTGAAAACGCGGTCGACCGCGAGGCGAAAGCGCCCTTCCGCCGATCGCGCGTGGATCAGCGAGGCAGCTGCAATAAGATATTTCCGCAGTTCATCGATGCCCTGTCCGGTGATGGCCGAGACGGCCATGACATCGGCGTTCGCGAACGCCGTACCGGCAATCGCCTCTTTGATCTGGCCCGTGACTTCGGCGATGCGCTCGCCGCTCACGAGATCGGCCTTCGTCACAACAGCGACGCCCTGGCTGATGCCGAGGAGATCGAGGATCGCAAGATGTTCGAGCGTTTGCGGTTTGACCCCGTCGTCGGCGGCGACCGTGAGCAGAGCAAAGTCGATGCCGCTAGCGCCCGCCAGCATCGTGTGCACGAAGCGCTCGTGGCCGGGAACATCGATGAAGCCGAGGATTTGACCTTCCGGCGACGGCAGATATGCAAAGCCGAGATCGATCGTGATCCCGCGCGCTTTTTCTTCCTTCAGGCGGTCGCCGTCGACGCCGGTCAGCGCTTTGACCAGCGCCGTCTTTCCGTGATCGATGTGGCCAGCTGTGCCGATGATCATCTGTTTTATCGGCTGCGTTGCCCGTTCCCGGATTGGGCCGGGACGCTGCGGTCGAGTTCATTCAAAACAGATAGAAATGCGGCTTCATCGGTCAAGCATCTAAGATCGAGAATAAGAGCCCCGTCGTCCAGTCTGCCGATGACAGGGCGAGACAAGCCGCGCAACGCAGCTGCCAGATGCTCGAGCCCACCACCACCGGCATTCGAAGCGATAGCGAGGCCGGCGCTCGATATCGTATCGAGCGGCAGCGCACCTGAACCGATCTGGCTTTCGCATTCGCAGATCGTCGCGGTGAAGGCTCGTCCGACCGCGCGCCGAACATCTGGCAGAAGACGCCGCGCTTGGTCTTCGATTTCAGAATGACTGCGCGCGAGCAGCCGGAGCGTCGGCAAGCGTTCAGCAAGGCGATCCGGATCGCGATACAGCTTCAGCGTCGCTTCGATCGCCGCGAGGCGGATCTTGTCGACGCGAAGCGCGCGTTTCATGGGATTGCGGTTGATGGCTTCGATGATGGCGCGCTTGCCCACAATGAACCCCGCTTGCGGGCCTCCGAGAAGCTTGTCGCCCGAGAATGTGACTACGTCCGCGCCTTGCGCGACGGCCTCGCGCACCGTCGGCTCTTTCTTCAGGCCATACCGGGACAAATCAACGAGCGTGCCCGATCCGAGGTCGTTCATCAGCGCGACGTTTGCCTCCGCCGCGATGCGGGCGAGCTCCGCGCCACCGACTTCGGACGTAAATCCGAGAATGCGATAGTTCGAGGTGTGGACCTTCAGAATGACGCCGGTCGCTTCGGTGAGCGCGGCCGTATAATCTTTCGCATGCGTCCGGTTCGTGGTTCCGACTTCGACGAGCGTCGCTCCGGCTCTGGCCATGATGTCGGGCATGCGGAAAGCGCCGCCGATCTCGATCAACTCGCCCCGGGAGACGATGGCTTCGTGTCCGCCCGCAAGGGTGTTGAGCGCGAGAAGAACTGCGGCCGCATTGTTGTTAACGACGGTTGCATCTTCGGCACCGGTCAACGCGCAGAGAAGCTCTCTCACGTGATTATCGCGTTCGCCGCGCCGGCCTGTCGCCAAGTCGAATTCCAGGGCGACCGGTTCTCGCATCGCTTCGACCGCGGCCTCGATCGCGGCTTCAGCGAGCACCGCGCGCCCGAGGTTGGTGTGGAGCACGGTGCCCGTGAGATTGAAGAGCGGGCGCGGACCGGAGCGATCCTCGTCCACGAGACGGGCCAGCGCCAGGGTCGCCACCTGTTCGACCGTCGGGACGACTGATGAGCCGGACTTAAGGGCTACCCTTGTTTCCGCCAGGACCCTGCGGATCGTCTCGGTCGAGGCGGCGCGTCCGAAGCGCTCCACGAGCGTTGCGGCGGTCACGCTATTCAGAACGGCATCGACGGAAGGTAATTCGCGGAGGGCTGCACTCGAAATTTCCACTTCGACCTCAAGGGAAGAGATTCAACATACGCCCGCCGTTACGCCGTCAGCCGTCGAACCCTGAGCGGCCGGACCCGGTGGCGTCCAAGGCCGCGACGATGGCTTCGACATCGCGCGGTCCATCGAAACGCTGCCCATTAACGAATAAGCACGGCGTTCCGTTCACGCCGCTGCGAACGCCGCCTCGAAAATCGCGCTTGATATGATCGGCATAGCGGCCGCCGAACGCCTGTTGGACGGCGTTATCGCTCAACCCGACTGCACTGGCGTCAACCAGCAAGTCGTCATCCGCGAGCGCCATTTGGTTCTCGAAGAGAAGATCGTGCATCTCCCAAAAGCGGTCGATTGCGCCGGCCGCTTCAGAAATTTCTGCCGCGTGCAATGCGTGCGGGTGAAGCCGTATAAGCGGGAAATGCCGATAGACGAACCGCAGCTCGTCGCCCATGGCCTCTTGCACCGCCTTGATGACCGAATAGGTGTCACCGCAGTAGGGACACTCGAAATCACCGTATTCAACCAAGGTCATTGGCGCATTCGGCGAACCTTCGATGTGATCTTCGCGGGAAACCGGTACAGATAATTGGCCCATGATTTGCCTCTCATATGCCAACGTTCAGCGGACTGCCTATATGGTCAGTAAAGCGCTTTCGCTATCGCAAGACAACAGAACACCCGCGCCTAACACGCCGTTCACAGGTCCACGGCAATTCGGGGTCGACCGTTAACGATTTTGGGTTGAAGGCGAGCGCGCTATTTGCGGGAGGCCGCAAGGCGGCCGTGCCAGAGGCGTTTGCCTTCCGCGAAATGCCACGCCAGGAGACCGGGGACGCCGGAGGTTATCTCGCGGGCACGTTTCAGCAGCGATAGGGCGAGAGCGACATCGGGGCCCAGTCCGAACAGCGCGCCGACAACGACATAGCCGCCCTCCTGCACACCCGCAGCCCAAGGAACAATGAAGGCCGCCGTTCGAAGTGCGAAGACAAGGCTTTCGAGAGCAAGGACGTCTCCTGCCGAAAGCGTGTGGTTCATGAACCAAAGAGCGATCCACGTTTCGGCGGCGCCCGCGAGCCAGCCCAGCAGGTGCAGGAAGGTCGACGCGATCACCGCGCCCTTCTTGCGATAGATCGCCTGGACGGCTGCGTGAATGCTGTCGCTGTCGGATAGCCCTTCCCAGGCGCGCGTGAAGCCAAGCTTTGCGGGTAATGTTTCGAGAAAAAGTATCAGGCCCTTGTTCTGCGCGATGAGGAAGCCGACGACCGCGATGGTTGCGATGCAGAGGCCGGCGGCCGCCCACCACGCGGCGGCTTCATCCGGATGGTAGATGAAGAGCAATGCCAGCCCCATGAAGGTATAGATGAGCTGGCTCAGCATCTCCGTCGTCATGTCGGTAATCGTCGTCGCGGCCGCAACGTTCACCCGCAGGCCGTGCTTGCTCAATTCCCGGGCGCCAGCAGCCTCGCCTGCTCCGGGGATGATCGCGAGCAGGTTGCCGATGCTGTCACGAATCCAGCGCGCCCAGAGGAATAGCAGACCGCTGTGCTCGGGATGGCTCTCGACGAGCAGCACGCGCCAAGCCCACGCGCAGAGCACGAGCGAGGCGAGATAGGCCGCGAGGATTGCCGCCATGCCGCGCAAGCCTGCCGTCGCCATGGCGTCCCAGACACCGGAGATGCCGAAATAAACGACGAGGCAAATCGCGACAGCTATTCCCGCCATCGCGGCGATAAAGAACGCGATGCGCGAGCTAGGCGGACTTGAGACCGGCTCGGCGCTCATCGCTTGTCTCCGAGCGATACGGCCTCGCGATCAGAGCCGGCGGAGCGAGCGTTACGACCGTCAGCGATGAGCTTGCGGAAGGTTTCGTACGTGAAGATGTTCTTACCCCAGCGCACTTTGTTGCCGAAAAGGCCGAAAGCCCAAGCGAAGAAGCAGACGCACTCGCGCAGCGGGACCAGCCAAGGCTGAGGCGGCGTGTTCATCCGGAAGCTTTGGCGAACTTGGTAATGGAGCGCGATGCGAAGCACGATCTCCAAGACGATGATCGAAAGTCCGACGATGGACGGCCACGGAAGCAGCAGAACGAGAAGCAACGGCAGCGGCCAGGTGATGACCGACATGAAATGATCGGCCGGGCGGCAGAAGCGCTCCATCCGCTGCCACAGGATTTCGTGGCGGAACAACTCGCTGAAACTCTTCTCCGCTACGATGGTGTCACAACAATAGGATGACAGAACGATCTCGTAGCCGCGCTGAGCCGTGAGGTTTCCGAGCGCGAAGTCGTCGGGGAAGAAATTGGAGAGATGATCGAAGCCGCCGAACGAGTCGAGAGCCTCGCGGCGAACGCTGCACATTGCGAATGCGAAATCGATACCGCGAAGCCCGACGTCCACCAGGACCGACGGTGCGAACCAGTCGCTGATATTGAGGGTGCCGAAATCGGCGGCGGCGGCTCCTCCATAGGGAAGGCCTTTGTAGATGGACGCGACCGCGCCCACCTTCGGATTGACGAACGGAGCGGCCATCGACGCGATGCAATTTCTATCGACGCGAAGGTCAGCGTCGGCGACGAGCAAAATGTCGTAACGCGCGGCCTTATAAATGTTCGCGAGGTTGGATGCCCGCGGATTGGGTCCGACGAGATTTGCATCGACCACGAGCCTGATATTGCGATCGGGGAACTCGGCGATCAGGCGCTTGACGACCGCGACGGCGGGATCGGTCTCCGAGTGCGCGCCGAAAATGACTTCGTACTCCGGCCAATCCTGATCGCAGAACGTGCGAAGGCAATCGTAAAGGAATGGCTGGGCGCCATGGACAGGCTTCAACACCGAAACGGGCGGGCGCCATCCGTCTACCGATACCGGACGTTCACGGAAGCGCCGCGTGAAATACAGCGCGAGCACAAGATAGGCCAAGGCCGCAAGACCCAGGATGATACCGGCGATCACCGCGGGATTGAGGACCACGATTGGCAAGTGCATGCGGCAGAAGTCTCCCCAGGCGATGAGATCAGGCGGCTAACGCGCGGCGACGATTATTCCGGTCGGCGTAGCACATGCTGCAGCTTTCGACACCTCAGGCCGAGAAGGCTGCTTTGAATGTCAGAGGCCGCAACCCAAGGGCTGCAACTTTGGCGCGGACAACCGGGCTGACGAGCCCGCTGTATTCCTCGGCCGAGCCGTAGGTTTGAGGCTGATTTTCCATGCGCTTCGCGGGGTGCGCATAAAGCTCCGTCACGCCGTCGGGCAGGTGGTCCAGGTAGGCGAGAATGCGCTTTTCGGTCATGGCGCCCGTGTCGTTGACGCCGAAGATGTGATCGTTGAGCGCCAACCCTGCGCTTTTGAGCTTTCGACGCATCCTTGACGTCAACCCAGCATAGAGCGCCCAGTTGAAGAGCCGCCGAACAGGTTTGTCGGCGCCCGCTTCCCACGATGGCCAAAACGGCTCGACCGGATATCGAACCGGCGGCGATCCGTAACGCGGTGCGAACTTCGCGATAGCGTCCGTCACGGCCGGGTGCATGTGGAAATGGTGATGGCCATTGATGTGATCCATCACGAGGCCGGTGCCTTCGAAACGTTGGAACTGCGCTTCGATCTCGGCTTCGGCCTGACGCCGCATCTCGCCCGAGAAGTACAGATTGAAGCCGAACAGCTCAGGGTTATTCGAGAAGCATCCGTCGCGATCGACGAGCAGGGGTATCTTTTCGGGCGGCAGGACCGGGCGGCTATCCACCAAATGGATGTGCAGGCCGACGCCGAGGTTCGGCAGGCGCTTCGCGCGTTCGACGGCGTCGGAAAATGCATCGCCTCCGCACATCAAGCTCGTCGCCGAGAGAATTCCGTCGCTGTGGGATGCTTCAATGCCGTCGTTGACGGGGATCGACATTCCGAAGTCGTCGGCGGTCACGATCAATGATTTCACGCGGCGGCCTCCTCTCATCCGGTCAGCGCTTCAACCGTAGTTAACGCCGAGCTAATCGAATCTTCCATGCCCACATAATCCCATAGTCCATACCGTCCGATGGGATGAATTCCCGCCGCATTCAGCCGCGAGAGAATGTCGCGCACGAGCTGATCGCGTTCCGGCGTGTGATGAACGTAGGCGCAGCGGATCACATGCGCCACCGTGCAGACGATGTCTTCGCTTCTGACCCATCCGAGTTTTTCAAGCGCGGCGATGACATCCGTCTGAAGTTTACTCGCGATGTCGGTGCGGTCGATATCCTCGCCCGGAACGCCGACCTCGACGTATACGGCGTTATAGCCATTCGAGCACATAGCCGGGCTGATGTTTGAATAGCAGCCGAACCGATAGAATGGGATGTCGCGGTCGGGCACATAGACCCAATGGGCGTCCTTGAGTGCGCTCGGCAATTTTCCGCGAACGCCGAAGTTGAAGCTGATGGTTGAGCTGTGGCTCAGCTGTTCGGCGGCAGCCGTCAACTGCGGGTCCCGTGTCAGCTTGCAGAGCGCCTTGAGAGGAATGCTCGGCAGCATGTTTTCCCATGCGATGCTGCGGCCCGCGCTCGTCGTGACGACGCGGCGTTCGAGATCGATGCCGATAATCTCTTCGTTCGTTGCAACGCTCTTCAGTCCTTGGGCGAGGCCACGCGTCAGAACGTCGATGCCGCCGCGCTTCGGATACCAGAACGTTGAATTGTATTCGGCGGTCTCCACGGCCTCATTCGCGAACCCGGCGCGGATACGCTTTTCGTCCGGCTGCGGGAAAAACCTTTTGACGGCGCCGATCGAGAGACGATTGAGCGGCGTCGCCATCGTCTTCTCGTTTTGCGGAATGAGAAACCGATCGGCAACGGCCTGGCCGAAGCCTGAAACGATGAACTCGCGAAAGCCTTCGATTTTGCCGCCGGGTGTGGGTCTCTCGTCGTAGGACGTCTCACACTCTTTGCGCAGCTCGTCCGGCAATTCGCCCAGGTGATATTGAATGGGCGCATCGACGAGACGGCCGCCAGCGAAGAAATAAGACTTCCTCTCGACCGTCTCCCAGTCATCGTCGTTCAAATGCGCGTGGGGAATCTGCGACGGCGACGGAAAGCGGCGAAGATGAAGAAAGTGCCCGGTGTAGTCGAAGCAGAAGTCCTCGACTTGTGTCGTGCGCGTCAGGCCGCCGACAGCGGGGCAGCGCTCCAGCAACAGGTAATCTCGGCCGCTCGCCTGCAAAGCCTGAGCTGCGGCGAGGCCCGAGATGCCTCCCCCGGCGACGAGCCATTTCCGAGACATCTCAGTCAGTATCCGAGGTTGTTGGTCCGAGAGCGATTGGTCTGAGACTGGCGCCAACGCGAGGCATCAACCGATAGCGACCTTCGCGTTTGCGTAATGGGGCGGCAGAACGGGCTCCCTTTAGATGCGCAGCACCAAATCTGCAAGCGTGCAACGCACAGGCCGAAGCAGTCGCCGAAAGGTGGCGCTTTTCAGCGCGCAAAAGAAAAGCTGGTGCGGGCGGAGGGATTTGAACCCCCACGACTTGCGTCGTTCGGACCTAAACCGAGTGCGTCTACCAGTTCCGCCACGCCCGCACATAATCCTGACACCGCAGGGACCTTTGCCCCTCCGGTTGGCCGGGAAGCGGTCTCATACTGAAAACCGCATCCGAAAACAACGCGTAAACGGATCGGCCCCACTGCGCAGATGCCGCAAAATGCGTCAGCGGCTTGGCCCAGCAGGAGCCCTGCTCCAATTCGCCGCTTCAACTTGCGGGCGGGCCCAGATTTGCCTATGTGCTTCAGGCCGCAAAAACAAAGCCATGATCAGCAAACCGTGGGAAATTTCCTTGCCTGTGACAGCGAAGAACTGGATCGTCGAGACGGATTGGCTCGCTGAGCACCTCTCCTCGCCCGATTTGATCATCCTCGACGGCAGTTGGCACCTTCCGACTGCTAACCGCGACGCGAAGAAGGAGTATCTCGCCGAGCACATTCCCGGCGCCTTATTCTTCGACATCGACGACCTGTCGGACGAAAAGTCGCCGCTGCCCCACATGCTTCCGTCGACCGTGAAATTCGCGTCGCGGATGAAAAAGATGGGCATCGGCGACGGCGCCCGTATCGTGGTTTACGATACGACCGGCATCTTTTCGGCCGCCCGCGTGTGGTGGACGTTCCGCGCCATGGGCCATCGCGATGTCGCCGTGTTGAACGGAGGCTTGCGCAAATGGAAGGCCGAAGGGCGGGCGCTCGAGGATGGACCTCCGCCGAAGCGATCGGAACGGCATTATTCGCCGCTTCAGAACACCGAGATCATCCGCGATCTCGACGACATGAAGGCGCTGCTGAAGAAGAACGGCGTCCAACTCGTCGACGCGCGTCCCGCAGGGCGGTTCGAAGGATCCGAGGCCGAGCCGCGTCCCGGCTTGCGACAGGGGCACATTCCGGGTTCGAAGAACATTCCCTCGCAGCACCTTCTGAACTCAGACGGCACGTATAAGTCGCCTGAGGAGATCCTCACGCTCTTCAACAATGTCGGCATCGATGTTTCGAAGCCCGTGGTGACAACGTGCGGATCGGGCGTGACGGCCTCGATGCTGGCGCTCGCGCTTGCCGTCGTCGGCCAGACGAACGCGTCCGTCTACGATGGCAGCTGGGCGGAATGGGGCCAGGAGAACGGACTTCCCATCGAGACGGGACCGGCGAAGTAAAGTTGGTCCAAACGAGACGCGCGTCCCGCCATAGGCGTCCGATGCGCGTCTGACACCTATTCCCCTCAACATCGGTGCGGACTTAGGCCGACGCCGGAAAATACTGATAGATCCACGTCTCGGACAGGGCGGCGTCGCCTTTGCGCAGATAGGCGCGGAGATCTATCGGTTCGACCCCCTGCTCCTTGAGATCGAACATCGCGCGCCAGCGATGGCGCTGGCCGACCACCGGGTACGTGGCAATGCCCGAAATCGATCCACGAGAGCAATTGACGACGAGTTCGACGCCGCTGTCGCGGCCTAGCCCTTCGAATACCTCTCCGGCGAAATCGATCACGAACTTCCGCGTTGCCGCCGGGCGTGCGCTGAAGCTCAACCCCGGAGGTCCGCCAATGCCGGACCATGTTCCGATCGTGCGCCCGAGCGTGCCGGGAAATGGAATGTCGTCCAGCCACGAAAGGCGATAGCGGAACACGCGGCGTTGGCCAGCCTTGCATTTTTCTTTTGGCACCCAACAGGCGACGATGTTGTCCCAGGTCTCCGTATCGGAGTGCAGTTCGACGAGATGCACGGCGCCCTCGCCCCACGCATCGAGCGGCTCGACCCAAACGGACGGCCGCCGTTCGTAGAAAATTCCGTCGTCCAGATAGTGTACGAAATCGCGGTCGCGTTGGAGCAGCCCGAAGCCTTTCGGGTCGCGATCGGAAAAGGCGTTCGTCATGGCGTGGGGCGGATTGATGATCGGCCGCCAGATGCGTTCGCCGTTGCCGGTCAGGATCGCCAATCCATCGCTGTCGTGAATTTCCGGCCGCCAGTCCCGCGGTTCGACGTGCGAGTCTTCGCCGTACCAGAACATGCTCGAGAAGGGCGCTATGCCAATGCGAGCGATATCTGCACGAATGTGCAGGCGCGCCTCGATTTCCATGTCGCAGCGATACGAGCCGTTGGGCTGCGTCACGCGCTTGGTCGCCATGCGGTAAGCGCCGGCGATGCTTGGCCCGTCGAGCAGCGCATATATGACGACCGGTCCGCCGGGCTCGGGCGATGCTTCAAGCCAATAATGCGTGAAACGTGGAAATTCCTCGTGCTTCGACATTGCCGTATCGATGGCGATGCCACGCGCCGACAATCCATATTGGTTGTAGGGACCGGAGCTTCTGAAATACGAAGCGCCCATGGCGGCGAACCAATCGGTCTTCTGATCTTCGGCCATGATGCGAAAGCCCGCGAACCCCGCGCCCGCGCGGAGCCCTTCGGCCGGATGCCCTGCAGGGATTTCGAACAGATCCTGATTGTAGATGAGCTCGCGTGCTTTTCCGCCTTCCACAAGACTGATGCGAACCGGATCGGACGCATACTTGTTCATATGGAAGAACTGGACCGGGTAATGCCCCGCGCCGTCGAGATCCACGGTGCGGTCGGCCCGGTAACGGATGCGCTGAGATTGATCGTAATTTATTTCGGCGAGGACGTTTGGCGACGGCGTGATCGCCGGCTCGTAGCTGTAGCGGGCGAGGCGCTGCGCTTCCTGGTCGAGGATATCGAACGAGAACGGTTCCGGTGCCTTGAACTCATTTTGAGGAATGCCGGAGGCAGCCATCGCTTTGAGCGGGTTGCCGGCGAGCACCCAAGCCAGCCCCAACCCTCCTCCGGACTTCAAAAGTGAACGGCGGCTGGTCGTCATTATCCGCCCTTTGCGATCGTCTATCGGTCTCATTTGCGTTCCTGCCCTTGAACCGGGCCTGAACACCAACGCGCGACGATCAATTTAGTGCGGTCGAAGCCGAAACTTTTTTCTCAAGCGCTTTCTCAATCCAAGATATCATTTCGTCGGATGTGGGCGCCAATTTGGCCGGAAACGAACGGAGCAGACGGCCGTCGCGGCCCACCAGATATTTGTGGAAGTTCCAGGCCGGCGTACCGGCGGGTCCCATGACTTCGGCCGCCCATTTGTAAAACGGATGCGCCTCAGGCCCGACGACGGAGTGTTTGGCAGTCAACGGAAACGAGACACCGAAGACACCCTGACAGAAAGTCTGGATCTCGCCCTCGGGCGCCGGTTCCTGTTCACCGAAGTCGTTCGAAGGAACGGCAATGATGATGAGGCCTGCTTTCTCGTAGCGCGTCCACAGTTCCTGCAGTCCCGCGTATTGCTTGGTAAAGCCGCAAAGCGATGCCGAATTCACAACCAGCAGGGGCTGGCCGTCCCAATCAGAAAGCTTCATCGGGCTGCCGTCGATGCTGACGAATTCAAAGTCGTAGGCTGAGCCGGCCACATCCGCCACGGGTGCTGCGCTCGGCGGTGCCCTCCAGACCGACCAGAGACTGCGACCGGTATTCCAAAGTTTTAGCAACTTGTGTGCCTCGCGATTTCAGGTGCTTACTGATGTTTTGATACAGTGCGCCATACTACTCCCGTATGCCTGCCATCAAGTGTGCGCGACATCGTGGGCTCGTATATGGCGTGTTCCGCCCGTAACAGCCTTCGGCGCTCATCGCGCCTAGGTTGCCTCCATCAACTCACGAGCCCCGAGGCTCACCCAAGGAGGAATTGGCAATGTCGAAATTCAGCTTCACGTTCGCCGCAGGCGCAACCTTCGCCATTCTGGCCGGCGCGATGTCGTTCAATACCTCGGCCGCATTTGCCGGCAGCGGTGCCAAAGAGTTCTTTGTTCAAGACTATAATTTCTCGAAGCCGATGCACGGCTATTCGGGACACTCGGGCAATTATTATTGCGATTATCAGCGCCTTCCGACCCGCAAGTGCGTGACGAACGCGAATGGCTCCGAGAGCTGCAAAATCGTCGGCTGGACGCTCCGCGAGATGTGCCAGTAAGACATCAGGCCCAGCGTTCCAATAGCTCCCCCGACTACGATACCAAAAGCTCCGGATACTTCCGGAGCTTTTTTCGTCTCAGCTCATGCTCTCGCTGCTGATCTTGAATTGCTCAAATCCATCAGCGTTCCGCCTATGATATTCACCGAATTCAGGGCCTGTTCCGCCCGAAACAGCAAAGACGCGATAGGATCGATAGTGTCGCTCGTGATGGTGGTCCGGATTCAAGTTCCGGCCAGCTTTGCATTTTTAAGGAGGACTATGACATGAGCACTGACGAAACCTATCACCCGCGCAGGGGAGGCTTTCTCGGAAAGCTTCTCTTTCTGCTCGTCGCGGTCGGCATCGGTGCGTTTGGCGCAATCGCCATTTCACGCAGCGATTTGCTCGGCGCAAAAACCGACGATAACGACACCATTAAAAGCGAGGAAGCAGCGTCGAAAATCGACTGGGTGGCCGCAGCGCCAGGCCGGATCGAGCCAAAGTCCGGACTTGTGCGCGTCGGCGCGCAGCTTCTCGGCCGCATCGCCGAGGTCAACGTAAAACTCAACGACAACGTCGAGGAAGGTGAGCTTCTGATCCGTCTCGACGACGACGAAGCACGGGCTCGCTTGCAGGCTGCCGAGACGGAGGCCGCGTCCCGCAAACGCGAGCGCGACGCTCAGCCTCTCGACAAAGCCCGCGATGACCTTCGCAACGCGGAAGACAATGTCTTCACCGCCGAACGGGCGCTGACCAATGCGCGCTTCGGGCTTGAATATGAACTTCAGGCACAGCGCCAGGGCAATGGAAGTGCCGACCGCGTCAACGATGCGCGCAAGTATCTGACCAAGGCGAAAGCCAAGTTGCAAAAGGAGCGTACCACTTACGCTTCGGCGCAGTCGAAGGCCGATATTCCGGCGCCCAATCGTCTGGAATCGGCATTGCAGGCGGCACGTTCGGACGTCTCGGTTGCTGAGGCTTTGCTCGAAAAAACGCGTATCCGCGCGCCGGTCGCCGGAACTATTCTGCAACTTCCGGCGAAGGCCGGAGAGATGGTTGCGCCCTCCCCCGACCAGGCTCTCGCCGTCCTCGGCGATATGTCGGTGGTGCGTCTCAAGGCCGAAGTCGATGAGACCGATGTCTCGAAGATCAAAGTCGGAAGCAAAGTGACCGTGAAGAGCAACGCGTATCCCGGCAAGGCATTCGCAGGCACGGTTGCGGCGCTCGCTCCGTCGCTGTCTTCGCCGCAGTTCGCGCTTCGCGGCGCGCGCCGTCCGACCGACGTCGAAGTTCTCGAAGTCACCATCGACCTCGACGGCAATCCTCCGCTGCTGCCTGGAATGCGAGCCGACGCTTTTTTCAAGTGAGGGGGAAGACGAATGCTCCTGAGGGAAAACGCCGGCGCGTAATGCTCGCGAACGACTTCTGAAAACGGAGCCCACGAAAGACCAGCGGCGGCCAGCTTCCTCCTTAGTGAAGCCGTCGCCGGTCCTGAAGGCGGGGAGGCATGTGCTGAATGGGAATGCGGTCCCGATCAGCACGCCTCCCCGCCGGCGTTTCATGCGTTCGTTTCGATGTCGTTCATAGGCTCGCAACGACGCCAACCTACGTCTCCACAAATATTATCCGCGTAAGTCGTGTCCCCCCAGGAACAGCGTAGAATCAATACTTTTTGCATGATGCAGACATTGGACAACAACGCCGCCAAGGCTCACTCAGGGAGAGACGAATGTACGGAGAGATCAAAAAATTCCGACGCGATCTCGGAGTCGGGGTCATTCGCGCCGAGGATGGGCGTGCCTATCGTTTCGAGGGCACCGACATTCGCAACAGCTTCGAAGATCTCGAAGGCCAGGAAGTGCACTTTCAGCTTGGTGAACTCAAGGCTCGCGACATCATCGTTCTTGCGGGTTCGCCGTGGTCGGCTTTCGGCAGCATCGGCATTTGATCAGCGCGTGAGGAGAAAGTGTCATGCGTGCGAATATCAATCTCGTTGACGTACCGGCGGTCGAAGCCAGAGAGCTTCACTTCGTCATGGATATGCTAATCCGAAGCGGGCAAGGATTGGCGCTCCTCAGAGGTCTCAAAGAGCACGAGATCCGATCGCTCGAAACTCGCATCTGGGCTGACTTTGAAGGGTCGGACGTCGCCCGCTTGGCTGTCGCCTTGCGCTTTCGCGCGCTGCTCGACGTGTTTGCCAGCCGTCGCCTCAAGGCTCTTTTCCTCGACCGCGGCTTCCGCCTTCTGGCATCTGCGGCGGGGGAAGCTGCGCGGCGTCCACTGAACATCCGTTTCGGGTTCAATGCGCAGCAATTGCTTCTGGCGCTCGACGCGGGAACCGCTGCCGCGCTCAGTAGCGTTCGCGAAGAGCCGATGCTGGCAATCGCTGCGTAATCGGGATCGAGAAAAGACGAGACCGTACGCGCTAGGCACTTCTGTCTCCGCTTTATAAGCCATTGATTAAACTGCCTAAAATTTTAAACTCTGAAGTCATCTGCACTGTTCCGGCTGGAACAGCCGCAGACGGGGCGATGAGGCATTCTCCTCTCATAGCCGGTGAGGACCGGCGACGAGATAGAAACAAAAAATCACCGCTGGAGGCTCACATGACCAAGATCGCTTTCGCCCTCGCCGCCGCTGTTCTGGCCGGCACGACGATGACCAACGCAGCGAATGCCGGTGTTCGCCTCGGCTTCGGTTTCCCGCTCGGATCTTTCATTGCGCACTCGAACGAGAATTACAGCGCAAACGATTATCGGCGTAACGATCGCCCCCGCACTGTGCGCCGCGATTATCAGGATGATGCTCCGGCCCGGAAAGTTGCAAAGATCAAGCGCGCTCCGAAGGTTGAGGTTGCAGACGCGCCGGTGGTGAAGGCTCCCGCCGCCCCGGCCGTTCAGACAGCCAAGCTCGAGGACAAGCTCTCTTCCGATCCCGCCACGACAACCGAGATTGCCAAGACCCCGGCATCCACATCGGCGAGCGAAACGACGAAGCCCGCCAGCGAGATGACGACAGGTTCGATCAAGCAGGCTTCGACGACGACGGATAAGACTGACACTGCGGTGAAGGCCGATACCGAGACTACCGCGGCCGCCACCGACACGAAGCACGTCTGCCGCCGCTACTCTGCCGCCATCGCCGGGCTCGTCGACGTTCCTTGCGAATAAAGCCTAACGACATTCGCCAGGGCCAGCGAACAGCTCGGCCCTGGGAAAGCTGAAACCGAGACGCTATCGTTGAAATCTCGACCATTGCCTCAAGGAGGGGAAAAGGTCATGGAACTTGCAGCCACAGCGCCCGCACTGGCGAAAGCGCGAACCGCGAAGTCACCCCGCCCCCGATCGGGGAAGCGCACAGTGCCGATGGTCGTCAAGCTCGCTTACCGCAATCTCTTCCATGACCGCTTAAGCTTTTTCGTTACCGTCGTCGGCATCATGTTCTCGGTCGTGCTCGTCGCCGTGCAATCCGGAATCTATCTCGGCTCTGCGAACAAGATCGCTGCCATCATCGATGCGGCGCCTGCGGATCTTTGGGTGGTTCCACTCGGGACGAAAAGCTACGACGATCCGTCGTTTCTGTCGGGACGCGAGCGCTACATGGCATTGTCGGCGCCTGGTGTTGCTAACTCGGAAGATATGCTCGTTTCGTTCGCCCGCTGGCGGAAGCCGCTCGGTGGAGAGACGACGGTTCTCCTAATCGGTACTGCCGGCGAGAGCCCGAAGGCGCTCCCGCAGAATATCACCGACGGCAGCCGCGAGGCGCTCGAAGCGCCGAACACGGTCGCGATCGACCGGAGCTATTTCAACGATCTCGGCGTCAGTCAGCTCGATGACGTGGCCGAACTCAACGGCACAACGGTCAAGCTCGTCGCGATCACCAAACGGGTGCGTTCGTTCACCACGCTGCCTTTTGTCTTCACGTCTCTCGAAGAGTCGCGTCGCCTCGCTGGCGCCAATCAAGATCAGGCGAGCTATCAGCGCGTCACTCTTCTGCCCGGTGCAAATATCGAGACCGTGCGCAAGGAAATCGAAACGCGGCTACCCGACACGGAGGTATTGACGCAGGCGCAATTCCGCACGCGCAGCCAGGATTACTGGCTGAAACAGACGGGCGCCGGTGCGGCACTCGACGCAGGCAAGCTGCTTGGTCTGATCGTCGGTATTGTCATCGTTGCCCAGACGCTTTATTCGAGCACCAAAGATCACATCAACGAGTTTGCCACGTTGCGTGCGCTCGGTGCCGGAGCGGGCTACATCGTAAAAGTCATTCTCATCCAGGCCATTTTGTCCGGCCTTATCGGCTACACACTCGGCATGAGCCTGGCACTCATCGCCATCCAAGCCGCACAAGATACGAAGCTGACAATCATCATGACGACGCCGCTCGCGGTGCAGCTTTTCGCGATCACGATCGGCATGTGCATTTTCGCTGCCACTAGCGCCATCATCAAGGTCGTCCGTATCGACCCGGCCGTCGTGTTCAGCCGCTAACCGAATTCTGGAGACCTAACATGACCGAGCCGAGCAACAGCAAAGTGATCGTCCAGGCGGAAGGCATCGTGAAGGTGCTTGGGACGGCGCCGAACGAGATCAAGGTTCTCAAGGGTATCGACCTCGAGCTTCAGACCGGCGAGTTGACGCTCATGATGGGCCCGTCGGGTTCCGGCAAGACGACACTGCTCTCGATCCTTGGCTGCATCCTTTCGCCGACCGAGGGAAAGCTCACGGTCGCGGGCCTCAAGACGCAGAACATGAGCAAAGAGCAGCTCGCCAATCTCAGACGGAAGCACGTCGGGTTCGTGTTCCAGTCGTACAATCTCGTGCCCACCCTATCGGCGGTCGAGAACGTCATGCTGGCGCTCGATCTTCGCGATATCAACGGTCCGGGCGCCTACGACCAGGCCGCCGAGGCTCTCGAGTCGGTCGGACTTGGCCATCGCATCAACGCCATGCCCTCGAAAATGTCGGGGGGCGAAAAGCAGCGGGTTTCGATCGCCCGCGCGCTGGCGGGCTCGCCCTCGGTCATTCTGGCCGACGAGCCGACGGCCGCTCTCGACGCCAAAAACGGCATGGCGGTCATGGAATTGCTCGCGCAAGTTGCTCAGGACACGCGCCGGGCCGTTCTCGCGGTCACCCACGACCACCGCACGCTCCAATTTGCCGACCGCATCATAACGATCGACGACGGGCGGATTGCGGGCTCCGAGCGGCCCAAGGTCACCGGCAACGCAGTCGAGATGGCGGCTCATTAGGCCCTGAAGCGCCCTGAAGCCCGATTCCGGCCCTCGAAATGGCCCCGGGGCCAAGCCGGACCCCCGGGCCAATGGCCGCGCATTCAACCCAACCGGGCATCTGGACCGGCAGGGGCATTTGTGTAGGATGCGCCCAAACTCACCAATCCCAAATTGGAATAATTAAGGAAATAGCGCCCATGGCGGGGCCTCAGCCGAACACGTCCATCTCCCCAGGCCAACTGATGGCGGGCAAGCGCGGCTTGATCATGGGTGTCGCGAACAACCGATCGATCGCGTGGGGCATTGCGAAGGCCTGCGCGGCGCAAGGCGCGGAAATTGCCCTGACGTATCAAGGGGATGCTCTCAAGAAGCGCGTCGAGCCGCTGGCCGCCGAATTGGGCACGAAAACCGTTCTCCACTGCGACGTGACCGACGGCGCGTCTATCGACAACGTGTTCGATACCCTCGCGAAAGAATGGGGCAGCCTGGACTTTCTCATTCACGCCATTGCTTTTTCCGACAAGAACGAACTCGACGGCCGCTACGTCGACACCACGGAAAAGAACTTCACGCAGAGCCTGCTGATCTCCTGCTATTCGTTCACCGCGCTTGCCAAGCGCGCCGAAAAGCTGATGCCCAACGGCGGGTCGCTCGTGACGTTGACTTACTACGGCGCCGAAAAGGTGATGCCGCACTACAACGTCATGGGCGTCGCCAAGGCGGCCCTCGAGGCGAGCGTGCGCTATCTGGCGGCGGATCTTGGCCGTACGGGCATTCGCGTCAACGCCATCTCGGCGGGTCCCATCAAAACGCTCGCGGCGGCCGGCATTGCAGACTTCCGCTACATTCTGAAGTGGAACGAATACAATTCGGCGCTTCGGCGCAACGTAACGATCGACGACGTCGGTAACGCCGGACTTTACCTGGTTTCCGATCTGTCGCGCGGCGTGACCGGCGAAATCCATCACGTCGACAGCGGCTATCACGTCCAGGGCATGAAGAACGAGGACGCCCCGGACATCTCCGTCGTCAAGAGCGACGAAGCTTGAGCGACGGGGCGCCAACTACTGTCTCGTTGAAGCCCGGCATCACGCTCTATTTCATTCGTCATGGCGAGACCGATTGGAATCGGGAATCCCGCTATCAGGGTCAACGCGACATCCCTTTGAATGAGACCGGATTGGCGCAGGCGCGCCGTCACGGCGAGGTATTAAAAGAGATCCTGCCGCCGGTCGCCGGCTTCGATTTCGTATCGAGCCCGCTTCAGCGCGCCGTCGAAACCATGCGGCTGACGCGCTCGGCGCTCGGGCTGGATCCAGATGACTTTCGCATCGCTCCCGAGATCGCCGAACTCAGCTACGGCTATTGGGAAGGCGAGCTAGCCGCCGAGCTTCCCGCAAAGGATCCTGAGGGCGTCGCCGGTAAGATGTCCGATCCCTACGGCTGGCGGCCTCGCGGGGGCGAAAGCTATCACGATCTCGAGCAGCGCGTTTCCGACTGGCTGGCTGGCCTCACGACCGATACCGTTGCCGTAAGCCACGGCGGCGTCAGCCGGGTCGCTCGGGGCGCGCTTCTCGGCATCGAGAGAGGCATCGTGCCGTTTCTCGAAGTTCCGCAGGACAGGATCCTGAAGCTTTCCGGCGGCAGAATGCAGTGGATCTGACGGCGCTTGGCCGGCCGAACTGAGCCGGCACAAATGAGCAGGGACGAAAAAGAGCCGGAGATGCGGCTCTCCGGCTCTTCCACACTCAATCAAGAGTGCATGATGAAAGACCCCTCGACCACGGACGCTCAATCCGGGAAGAATGGTCTTTTATGAGCCTGTAGCGGACTTCGTGCGAAACGACGCGACACGGCTTGAGACCGCCGTTCAATGAGAACGGATGATCCGCATTGCCGCCACCTGCGATCTCTCGATGCGCCGCGAGCTGCGGTCGGGCAGCGGACGCGGGCTCGGCCGAGTTGTCGATCCAATACGGATGCGTTGGTCTCGCCTTGTCCCGTCATCAGCTGAAGGACGTACCGGCGAACGCGTACTGTGGCTGAGTTAATCTGCGTCGCCGGAGCTTGTCACGTAGCTTTGCGGGCGATGCGGTCTTGCCCCCTCCCGCGACGGCTCCTAAGAAGAACGGTGACGCAGCCCGGCAACAATCGTTGCAGAGCCACCGAATTCGCTCATCGGGCACCACTCCGAATATTCAGGCAATGTCTCACAACACCTTCGGCCATCTTTTTCGCGTGACGACCTGGGGCGAAAGCCATGGCCCGGCTATCGGCGCCATCGTGGACGGCTGTCCGCCCGGCATCGGGCTCGAAGAAGCAGATATCCAGGCCTACCTCGACAAGCGCAAACCCGGGCAGTCGCGCTTCACGACGCAGCGCCAGGAAGCCGACGCCGTCAAAATTCTTTCCGGCGTTTTCGCGGATGCCGCGGGCAAGCAGGTAACCACCGGCACGCCGATTGCGCTCGAAATTCAAAATACCGATCAGCGCTCGAAGGACTACGGAGACATCAAGGAGTCGTACCGGCCGGGACATGCCGACTTCAGTTACGACGCAAAGTACGGCATTCGCGACTATCGCGGCGGCGGACGTTCGTCCGCGCGTGAGACGGCGTCCCGAGTGGCGGCCGGCGCCGTCGCGCGCCGGGTCATTCCCGGCGTCAAAATCCGCGGCGCGCTCGTTCAGATCGGGCAGATCAAAATCGATCGCGCCAACTGGAATTGGGACGAGGTCAACAACAATCCATTTTTCTCGCCGGACGCGACGGCTGCCGGGCATTGGGCCGATTATCTCGACAAGATCCGCAAGTCCGGCTCGTCCGTCGGCGCGATCATCGAGGTCGTTGCCGAGGGAGTTCCGGCGGGTTGGGGTGCGCCGCTTTACGGCAAGCTCGACCAGGATCTTGCCAGCGCGATGATGTCGATCAACGCGGTCAAAGGCGTCGAGATCGGTGCGGGCATGGGGTCCGCCGAGCTGACCGGCGAGCAGAACGCGGATGAAATCCGCATCGGAAACGACGGCGCGCCGGATTTCCTGTCGAACAATGCGGGCGGCGTTCTCGGCGGCATCTCGACGGGACAGCCCGTCGTTTGCCGTTTCGCGGTGAAGCCGACCTCGTCAATTCTCGCGCCGCGCCGGACGATCGACCGGCAGGGACACGAGACCGAGATCATCACCAAGGGCCGGCACGACCCGTGCGTCGGCATCCGCGCCGTGCCTGTCGGAGAGGCGATGATGGCCATCGTGCTTGCCGACCATTTCCTGCGGCACCGGGGGCAAATCGGCGCTTAGCCCGGAGGCGACACAATCGCGCGTTTTCGGAACATCGTCGTTCTTACCGGCGCCGGACTTTCGGCGGAAAGCGGACTTTCGACATTTCGCGATCCCGACGGCATCTGGTCGAAGCATGATTTGCGGGATGTCGCGACGCCGGAAGGATTCCGGCGCAATCCAATCCTCGTGCACGAATTCTATAACGCCCGGCGGCGCGCGCATCGAGACATCAAACCGAACGCCGCGCACATCGCGCTCGCCCGCCTCGAGGCGGAGCACGGCAGCGTGATGATTGTCACGCAGAACATCGACGCGCTGCATGAAGCTGCGGGTTCGAAGTCGCTGATCCATATGCATGGGGAGCTGCTCAAGGCGCTCTGCACGTTTTGTTCCCATCGCACGATGTGGCGGGACGATCTTCGCGCCGACACGGCTTGTCCGTTTTGCGGACTTCCCGGCGGCATGCGGCCGGACGTCGTCTGGTTCGGCGAGATGCCGTACGAGATGGGGCGGATCAATGCTCTACTGGCGAAAGCCGATTTGTTCGTCTCGATCGGGACGAGCGGGAATGTGTATCCGGCAGCCGGTTTCGTCGCGGAGGCGGCCGCGCATGGGGCGCACACGGTCGAGCTCAATCTCGAACCTTCCGAAGGCGCGAGTCATTTCGACGAAGCGATTTACGGACGAGCGACGGAGATCGTCCCGGCTTTCGTCGAGCGTATTCTTCGCGATGTCTAGCGGCGGAAAATTGCGACGACCTCGACGTGCGCGGAATAGAGGAACTGATCGATCGGCGTAACGGATTCGATTTTGTATCCGCCGTCGACGAGATGACGCGCATCGCGCGCGAGCGTTGCCGGATTGCAGGACACGGCGACGACGGTTTTCACTTTCGATTTCGTCAGTCTTTGCGACTGCGCTTCCGCACCAGCGCGCGGCGGGTCGAATACGATCGCGTCGTGCTCGTTCAGTTCGAGCGTTGACAGCGGCTCGCGAAAAAGATCCCGAACGGTTGCCGTAATCGGCTTTAGGCCGAACGCTTTTTTCGCGGCGGACGTGAGCGCGGAGATGGCAACCTTATCGCCGTCGAACGCGGAGACGCGTGAGCGCGCCGCCAACGGAAACGTGAATGCGCCCAAGCCACAGAACAAGTCGGCGACGGCTTTGGCTTTGCCGACGGCCGCAAGTACGCGACGCGCGATATCCGTTTCCGCTTCTTCCACCGCTTGCACGAAGACGCCCGGCGGCAAGATCACGTCCGCGGTGCCGAACGTGAAAAACGGATGAAGTGTCTCGACGACGAGTTCGGTCCCGACGATGAGACGCGCAAGCTGCATATCGCTTGCCTTCGAAGCGAGGGCGCTTCTCACTTCCGGCGTCAATTGCCGCTCGGTTCCGGTGATCTCGACGTCGAGGCCGGATTTCGTCAGCGTGATGGCGACGCGCGCTTCCCCGCGCTTTGAGAGGAGCGGCGCAATCAAGCTCTCGATGGCGGGAAATGCCGCGACGATCTTCGGTTCGAGAACTGGGCATTCCTCGATGGCCACGAGGTCATGCGATGACGCCTCATAGAAGCCCAAAGCGACGCCGGTTGGCGTTCGCACCGCTTTCATTACCGCGCGGCGGCGTTTGCCTGCGGTTCTTTGCAACGGATCGACGATGGGTTCGAGGCCGCGCGAGCGAAACGCGTCGACCACCATATTCCGCTTCCATTCGGCGTAGGTTTCGGACGCCATATGCTGGACGCTGCAGCCGCCGCACTTGCCGAAGTGCTTGCAGACCGGCGCGATGCGCTCAGGGCTCGGTTCAAGCACGCGCAGCAGACGTGCGCGTTCGCCGTCGACTTCGATCCGCTCTCCCGGCAGCGTAAACGGCACGAAGACGGGCTCGCCATCGAGGTCAGCTACTCCATCGCCTTGCGCGCCGATACGGCGGATCAAGAGTTCGCGCGCGTCAGTCATTACGAAGTGCTCCAAGTAGAAATTCCGAATTGCCGGAGCCGCCGAGAATGGGCGACGGCATTTCACCGACGACGGTCCACGCGGGCTGGCTTTCGATCCACGCGCGTACGCTTTCAAGTGCGCCCCGACGCGCCGCCTCATCGCGCACGATGCCGCCGCTGCCGATGTTGTCGCGTCCGACCTCGAATTGCGGCTTCACCAGGACGACCATCCAGGCGCCCCGAGCTGCAAGTTGTAGCGCCGGAGCCAGCAGCTTCGTGACGGAGATAAAACTGACATCGACTGTGATCGCCGAGATCGGATCCGGCACTTCCGCGGGCGACAAACGGCGTGCGTCGAAGTTTTCGAGCGAGACCACGCGGGCGTCGTCTCGCATGCGCGCGTGAAGCTGCGCCGTGCCGACATCGACGGCATAGACGCGAGCGGCGCCGCGTTCGAGCAAGGCTTCCGTAAAGCCGCCGGTCGAGGCTCCGACATCGAGACAGGCGCGCTTCGAAGGGTCGAACCCGAAGTGATCGAGGGCTGCCAAAAGCTTTTCGGCTCCGCGCGAAACGTAGGCCGGAGCCGCGGAAGAAATCTCGATCGTCAGATGATCTTTCACGTCCTGCGCCGGCTTATCGCAGACGCTGCCGCCAACGAGCACGAAGCCGCGTTTGATCAGATCCTGCGCACGGGCGCGCGATGGCGCCAGTCCGCGCGTCACGAGCATCTGATCCAAACGCATGATCCTTTGCCAACCTAATTGACGTTGCCCAGCATCGGCCCCATCTCTGTCGACGGGAAACAATGGAGAGCACTTATATGAAACCTGCAATCTTCGCAGCGCTGGTTGCGCTGACGCTGCCGATGGCGGCCCTAGCGGACAGCGCCCGCGCGCCGTCTCCAAGCGGTGCGAAGGTCTTTATCATCGAGCCGAAGGACGGCGCGACCGTTTCGAGCCCGGTTACCATAAAATTCGGCATCGAGGGCATGGAGGTTGCTCCTGCCGGCTCCGAAACACAGAATAGTGGCCACCATCATCTTTTGATCGACGCGCCGGTGCCCAACGTTGGCGAGGCGATCCCCAAAGACGATCACCACGTTCACTACGGCAAGGGCCAGACGGAAGCATCCGTCGAACTTAAGCCCGGCAAACATACGCTGCAGCTCTTGCTCGGCGACAAGAACCACATTCCGCACGATCCGCCGGTGAAATCGGACGTCGTGACCATCACGGTCGAGTGAGAAGCAACGCGGGGCCCGGCTTTCAGTCGGGCCTCAGCGCGTAACGGCCGGAGCCGTTGGCGAAGAGCAGCAGGAAGCCGCCCGCCATGCAGACGTTCTTCATGAAGTTCGTCGCCTGGGCTTGATCAGCAAAGTCGAAGTGAAAGAACGCCGCGCTGGCCAAGCAGAACGCCGCCAGTGCGAGACCAGCCCAACGCGAAAAGACGCCGAGGAGCACGGCGAGACCGCCGATCACCTCGAGGGCGATGACCAGAGGGAGAAGACCGCCGGGCAGCCCATGAGATTCCATGTAGGCTTGAGTGCCCACGTACCCGGAGATCTTGTTCACGCCCGCCGTAACGAAGATTGCCGAAAGAAGTATTCGCGCAACAAGGCTCACGATCGAATGCATTTCATTCCCTCCGAGTCCCTGAGCCTTTGCGGCCCCCTTCTAATTCTAAGCGCGTTCTCCGACGGCCGCGGCACGGCCGAGCGCCGCGAAAACCGTCTCGACGATGCCTGACGCATTGAGGCGAGCGGCTTCGTACATGGCTTCCGGCTTGCCGTGATCTATGAAGACATCCGGCAGCACTTTGGCGCGCACCCGGAGGCCGCCATCGAGCAAGCCTTCGTCGGACAAGAACTGCAACACGTGGCTGCCGAAGCCGCCAATGGACCCTTCTTCGACGGTGACCAGCACCTCGTGGTTCGTGGCCAGCTCGCGGATCATCTCTCCATCGAGGGGCTTGGCGAAGCGCGCGTCGGCGACCGTCGTCGAAAGCCCGGCAGCTGCGAGTTGATCGGCAGCCTTCAGGCATTCGGCAAGCCGCGTTCCGAGCGAGAGAAGAGCGACCTTCGATCCCTGACGGACGATGCGGCCCTTGCCGATCGGCAGCGGTATGCCCTCTTCGGGCAAGTCTACACCGACGCCTTCGCCGCGGGGATAGCGGAGCGCGCTCGGCCGGTCGTCGATTTGCGCTTGCGTCGCGACCATATGGACAAGCTCGGCCTCGTCTGCCGCGGCCATCACGACAAAGTCCGGCAGGCAGGTGAGATAGGCGACGTCAAACGATCCGGCGTGCGTTGCACCGTCCGCGCCGACGAGGCCCGCGCGATCGATCGCAAAGCGAACCGGCAGCTTCTGAATCGCGACGTCGTGCACGACCTGGTCGTACGCGCGCTGCAGGAACGTCGAGTAGATGGTCGCGAACGGCTTGTAGCCCTCGGTCGCGAGACCGGCTGCGAACGTCACTGCGTGCTGCTCGGCGATGCCGACATCGAAGGTGCGATCGGGGAATTCCTCGCCGAAGTGGTCGAGACCCGTACCCGACGGCATTGCCGCCGTGATCGCGACAATGCGTTTGTCTTTCCGGGCTTCCGCGATCAGAGCGTCGGCGAAAACCTTCGTGTAGCTCGGCGCATTGGGCTTCGGTTTGACTTGCGCGCCGGTGATGACGTTGAACTTGTTGACGCCGTGATACTTGTCGTCAGCGGCTTCCGCCGGTGCGTAGCCTTTACCCTTCTTCGTCACGACATGCAGCAGGATCGGGCCCTGCTGGAGATCGCGCACGTTTTTCAAGACGGGAAGAAGCTGATTGAGGTCATGGCCGTCGAGCGGGCCGACGTAATAGAAGCCCAACTCCTCGAACCAAGCACCGCCTTGCCAAAGGTGACGCGTGTACTCTTCGACGCGCGCCGCACGGCGTTCCCACGCCTTGGGAAGCATCTTCGCAAGCTGTTTGGCATAATCGCGCAGATGCACGTACGTGCCGCTCGACGTAACGCGCGCGAGGTAAGCGGAGAGCGCTCCCGTCGGCGGGGCGATCGACATATCGTTGTCGTTGAGAACGACGATCAGCCGCTCATCGCGAGCGCCGGCGTTGTTCATCGCCTCGTAGGCCATGCCCGCGCTCATCGCGCCATCACCGATGACTGCGATGACGTTGTTCGATTTGTTGCTGAGATCGCGCGCGACGGCCATGCCGAGCGCGGCGGAAATCGAGGTCGAGGAGTGTCCTGCGCCGAACGGATCGTAGGGACTTTCCTCACGGTTCGTGAAGCCTGCGAGACCGCCGGGCTGGCGCAGGGTGCGAATACGCTCGCGGCGCCCCGTCAAAATTTTGTGCGGATATGCCTGATGGCCGACGTCCCAGATCAGACGGTCGTCCGGCGTATTGAAGACCCAATGCAGGGCGACCGTCAGCTCGATTACGCCGAGGCCCGCACCCAAATGGCCGCCGGTCTCGGAGACGGCGCTGATCGTCTCGTCGCGAAGTTCCGCGGCAAGCTGCGGCAGCTGATCTTCCGTCAATTGACGCAGATCATGCGGTGTTTGAATTCGATCAAGTAACGGTGTCTGGCTCACGGTAATACCTTGATGCGGCGGCTATCAAATGCCGTTGTGGAAGCGTGCGGTAAACAATGATCCCTCAAAGGCGCGCTTGCATTCATACCGCCTATCTTCGATCACCCCAACTGCGGAGGCTCGTAGAGGACATAATGCGCTTGCGTGCCGCAGAGTAGTTAATATCTGGCGTTGACCCGTATCATCCGCCGGAGCTTGGCGCTATTACGCGCCGTCCGGTTCAAAAGGGCGCATTTCCGTCCTTGTCGAGCGGCGTCGTGCCCGTTGGCGCGCCGTCAGCTCCAAGCGTCAATTTCTCGACCTTTGCCTCCGCCGCCTTCAATAGGCGATCGCAATGGTCCCGAAGCGCTTCGCCCCGCTCGTAAATGGTGATGCTCTCCTCGAGCTCGACATCGCCGCGCTCAAGCTTGCCGACGATGGCCTCAAGCTCTTTCAGCGCGCGCTCGAACGTCATGTCCTTGATGTCGGCGAAGTTTTTTTCCGGTGCTTTCGTATTCATATTGTCCTGCTTCCGGGCGTGTGGATCGGCTTGCCGCTCAATGGCCTGCGTCAATCAACGCCTTTACGTGGGCTGCAACGGATTGAGCAAGCCCCGTGAGATCATATCCGCCCTCAAGCATTGAGACTATTCGCCCGTTGCCGTGACGCCGAGCCACCTCTGAAAGGGATTCGGTCGCCCATTGGAAGTCCTGTGCGACAAGATTGAGTCCGGCGAGCGGATCTCGCTGATGTGCGTCGAAACCTGCCGAGATCAATAGCACGTCAGGGGCAAAGTTGTGCAACGGCCCCAGGATCCGGCTCCTGAACGCTTCCTCGAATTGTTCGCGTCCGTCGCCCGCACGCAGCGGCGCATTGAATATATTACCGACGCCCGTTTCCCGCAACGCACCTGTGCCGGGATAGAGCGGCATCTGGTGCGTCGATCCGTAGAAAAGATCCTTGTCGGACCAGAAGATTTCCTGCGTACCGTTGCCGTGGTGCACGTCGAAATCGACGACGGCGACGCGTTCGGCTCCATATTTTTTCCGCGCGTAATGTGCGGCGATCGCCACGTTGTTGAAGATGCAAAAGCCCATGGCCCTTTGGCTCTCGGCGTGATGACCGGGCGGGCGAACCTGGCAGAAGACATTCGCGGCCTCGCCTGTCATCACGATGTCGACGGCGTCGAGCCCTGCGCCGACGGCCCGGCGGGAGGCTTCCCACGTGCCCTGCGACGCGACCGTGTCGACGTCGAGGTATTTATGGCCCTGTTCGATGTGCTCGATCGCCCCGGTGAGGCCCGCGATATGCTGCGCGCCGTGCGCCATGGCGATGTAGGTCTTGTCATCTTCCCTGAGGGGCGCTTCGCGGCGTTCCAGGAGTGCGAAGCTCTCGTGCGACAACGCCTCGTCGACGGCCCGCATCCGGTCTGGCCGCTCGGGATGACTATTGCCGGTATCGTGGTTGAGGAAAGCGTGATGGGTGATCAATGCTGTCGTCATATGCTTCAGTCACCTGCTTCCGTCACCGCTCGGGTCTGAGCTTCACGCCAATTCCGACAGCCGTGCGATCTGAACGCCTGGAGGCGGCTTGCTTTCCGCCGGGACGAAGAAGTCGGGCGCCAACGGCATCGACTTATCGACGCGATAGCCTTCGAAATCGCGCACCTTCCCGGTCTCATAAAGAAACGTATCGTCGATCAGGAAATGACCGGAGAACGTTTTCGCCCGTTGACTGAAGACGAGATGTGCCGCGTCGGCGACGATATCTGGCGTGCGGCTCATCCGCATGAGCTTGTCGCCGCCAAGAATGTTCTGCACAGCCGCCGTCGCAATCGTTGTCCGCGGCCAGAGCGCGTTGACGGCGATGCCATCCTTCTTCAACTCGTCGGCAAGCCCCAGAACACACAGGCTCATGCCGTATTTCGCGATCGAATAGGCAACGTGCCCTGAGAACCATTTGGCATGCATATCGAGAGGCGGCGACAACGTCAGAATGTGCGGGTTTTCGGCGCGCTTCAAATGCGGCAGGCACGCCTTGGACGTCAGGAACGTGCCGCGCGTATTGACCGCGAACATCAGATCGAAGCGCTTCAGTTCCGTTTTCTCGATCGGCGTCAACGAGAGCGCGCTGGCATTGTTGACGCAAATGTCGATGCCGCCGAAGCGTTCGACCGTTTCCGCAACGGCGCGCTCGACTTCATCCTCGTTGCGAATATCGCACTCGAGCGCGAGCGCTGCGCCGCCCGCGTCCTCGATCTCCTTCGCGGCGGAATGGATCGTGCCTTCGAGCTTGGGATTTGGATCGACCGTCTTGGCGGCGATTGCGATGTTCGCGCCGTCCCTCGCCGCTCTCTTCGCGATTGCCAGCCCGATGCCGCGGCTTGCCCCAGTGATGAAGAGGGTCTTGCCCTTGAGTGACGCCATTTCCGCTGCTTTCATTCCCTGCCGAATATGGAGTTCAACCTAATATGTTGGCCGCGATAACGTAAGGGGCGTCGGATCCGGTATAGGAGCACAACGCCCGATCTATACCGATTTGTTGAAATTCGGAGCACGTTTTTCGATAAAGGCCGTGAACGCCTCGATCGCCTCAGGAGACCGGAGCCGCTCGCGGAAGACAGCGATCTCCTCGTCGATGCGCTTCAGCACTTCGGCTGGATCACCGCGCATCAGGCGTCGCGCCAACGCCAATGCTTCGGGCGGCTTCTTTGCCAAGCGGCGCGCCGCGTCGAGCGCCGCCCCTTCGAGATCGGCGGCCGGAATAATCGCATTCACAAATCCGGCGGCGACCGCGTCATCAGCCGACATCGGATCGCCGAGCGCGAGCATGGCGAAGGCGCGCACGTAGCCCATCCGCTGCGTCATCAGCAGGCTGGAGGCTGCTTCCGGCGTCACTCCGAGATCGAGAAAGGGCGTCGCAAACATCGCGTCAGGTGCTGCGTAAACGAGATCGCAATGAAAGAGCATCGTCGTACCGATGCCAATCGCGTTACCGCTGACAGCCGCGATCAACGGCTTCTTGATGACGGGCAACAGCCTGATAAATCTCACCACGTCCTTGCCGAGATCGCCGGTGCCCTTCGACGTTGCGAGAAAATCGGCGATGTCGTTGCCGGCGGTGAAAACTCCGTCCGATCCCGTTACAATGTGGGCTGCGATGGAACTATCGGCGTCGGCTGCTTCGAGCGCGTCGCAGAGCGCTCGATACATTGCGCCGGTCAGCGCGTTCTTCTTCTCCGGCCGCGCGATGCGAAGAACCTGAACGCCGCCGTCGCGCCATATTGCGATTTCCGATGTCATGCGAACACCGCGCCATGGGCATCGACGAGCACCGAGTCGGCGCCGTGCTGAACGGATTCTGAGAGACTTTTCACTTCTGTCAGCAGATTTTCTGCGAAGAACCGCGCAATCGCGACGTGGGGCGATCCTTCGGGTTCCGTCAGTGCGCCCTTCGCCAAGTACGTGCCGCCGGCCGTCAGGCTCATGAGCCGCAGGAACGGCGTCGCCGATGCGAGGGCCTTTTCGGGATTACCCGGCAGCGTTTGTGCCATCCACAATGTCGCCGACTGCAGGCCGTTCAAGGCTTCTGTCAGACGCTCGGCGGTATGGCCGAAATCGCTGCGCCGTGCGGCGCGCACTTTAGCGATCGTCTCGCCAAGCCCTGCGAGAAACGTCGTCACCGTCGCGCCGCCATCGAGGGTGAGCTTTCGCGTCACGAGGTCGATGGCCTGAATGCCGTTGGTGCCTTCATAGATCGGCAGAATGCGCGCATCGCGGAGATATTGCGCGGCACCCGTTTCTTCGACGAAGCCCATGCCGCCGTGAACCTGCACACCGAGGGACGCGACTTCGTTGGCGATATCCGTCGAGAATGCCTTGGCCAGCGGCGTGAGCAGCGCGGCGCGATTGAGAGCGTCCTTATGCGTTCTCTCATCTGCACCGCGATGCCCGATATCCAGTTCTTTCGCCGTCGCGTAGCAGATCATGCGCGCGGCTTGGGTGAGCGCTTTCATCGTCAACAGCATGCGCCGGATATCGGCGTGCTCGATGATGGGGCTCATGCCGCCCGTACCATTCGCGGTAAAGCTCTTGCCCTGGCGGCGCTCCTTCGCATAGGCGATGGCGTGCTGCGTCGCGCGTTCGGCAACGCCGACGCCCTGGGCGCCGACGCCGAGGCGGGCCGCATTCATCATGACGAACATGGTCGCGAGACCTCGGTTTTCCTCGCCGACGAGATAACCCGTCGCGCCGCCGTTCTCGCCGAATTTCATTACGCACGTCGGGCTCGCCATGATGCCGAGCTTATGCTCAACACCGGCGCAAATGACGTCGTTGCGATCGCCCAGCGATCCGTCGTCGTTGACGAGGAATTTGGGCACCAGAAAGAGCGAAATGCCGCGCGTTCCCGGCGGCGCGTCGGGCAGGCGACCGAGCACGAGGTGGACGATGTTTTCCGCCATATCGTGGTCGCCGTAGGTGATGAAGATCTTCGTGCCGGTGATTCGGTATGTTCCATCGGGCTGGCGCTCAGCGCGCGTCGAAAGCGGGCCCAGATCGGAACCCGCTTGCGGTTCCGTCAAATTCATTGTGCCGGTCCAATCGCCTGCGACCATTTTCGGCAGGAATTTGGCCTTCAGCGCTTCGCTGCCGCCAGCCTCGATGGCGTGGATCGCGCCCTGCGTCAGAAGCGGACAAAGCCCGAACGAGACGTTAGCGGCGTTCCATATCTCGCCGACCGGCGTTGCGACGATTTCGGGAAGGCCCTGTCCGCCATACGCGCCCGAACAGGGGAGCGCGCTCCATCCGCCTTCAACGTACTGGCGGTAGGCATCGGCGAAACCCGGCGGGGTCGTCACTTTTCCGTCAGATAATTTCGAGCCGATCCGGTCGCCGATTGCGTTCAAAGGTGCTAGGACCTCGGCGCCGAACTTTCCCGCCTCTTCGATGACGGCCACGACGGTATCGGCGTCAAGCTCCGGGTAGAGTCCGCTCGTTTCCATTTCGTCGAGGGCAGCCACGGTCTTAAGCGCAAAGACGATGTCGTCTACTGGAGCCTGATAGGTCATGGATCGTCTCTCAACATTTCTCGGGAACTGGCTGCAGACACTATGCCGAACAGAGGTGCGAGCAAACCGGGTGGAAAATTAATGCAGGGCAGGATTGCTCCCGCCAACGCCGGATGGATCGCCGAAGCGGGACAAATGATCAGGTCGGGTGCGCTCGTCGCATTTCCGACGGAAACAGTCTATGGCCTCGGCGCAGACGCGACGAACGGCGAAGCGGTCGCACGCGTATTCGCGGCTAAAAACCGGCCGACGTTCAACCCGCTCATCGTTCATGTTCTGGGGCTCGAGCAGGCCATCATCATCGGGACGTTTTCGCCGGTCGCGCGGCGGCTGACGGACGCTTTCTGGCCCGGCCCGCTGACGCTCGTCGTGCCGCGCACGGCGAACTCCGATGTCAGCGATCTCGTCTCCGCCGGCCTGCCGACGGTCGCGCTGCGTTCTCCCGATCATCCCGTCGCGCGCGCGCTTCTCCTGGAGGCCCAGCGCCCACTCGCGGCGCCATCTGCCAATCGGTCAGGCCATGTCAGCGCGACACGCGCCGAGCATGTTGCAGCGGACCTCGGCGATAAGGCCGCGCTCATTCTCGACGGCGGCCCGACCACACTCGGACTCGAATCGACGGTGCTTAGCCTTGTAGATGGGGCGCCCGTTCTGCTTCGGCCGGGCGCGGTGACGGTCGAAGCGATCGAAGAGGTTCTGGGCAGCCGCCTGGCGCGCGAGGACGGTTCAACAGACCGGCCCATGTCCCCCGGCCAGCTTCAGAGCCATTACGCGCCGCGAGCGGGTTTGCGGCTGGATGCTTATGACTGGGGTCCGGATGAAGCGGTTCTGGCGTTCGGCGGCATTGCGGAAAAGCCCGCACGAACCGTCATCAATCTCAGCCCATCCGGTGATCTTGTCGAAGCGGCGGCGAACCTCTTTGCGGCGTTGCGCACTCTCGATGCTTCCGGCGCGTCGACAATCGCCGCGACGCCGATCCCACGGCACGGCTTGGGTGAAGCGATCAACGATCGGTTGAAGCGGGCGGCCGCGCCGCGCGAATAAGCTGGTGCGGCTCTCAGAGCTCAGAGAGCGCTGATGACGAGGATGATCTTGTTCACGAGCGGACCCAACATCGGGCTTTGCATGACGAAGCCTTCGAAACCGGCTCGGATAGAGTCCAGCACGTGCAACGATGACGGGGTGAACGCATAGGCTGCCCCGTAAAGAACCGCCGTCGTCACGCCGTTGACAATCACGTATCGCTGCAACATGCCCGCCCCCAACGCCCGTTTACGCTTCGTTAAGAAAAGCACGGGCGCGGCGGTGGGCTCAAGGTTTTTTGGCTGACCTTGGTAAACGGAGCGGGGGAAAGACCGGTCAATCAGGTAGCGGGCAGCGGCGCAACCTGCTCGCGCTTCTTCAGTCGCGCGGTAATAAGCGATCTCAGCTTCATGGCCGGTTTCTCGATCACGATCCACGAGCAAACGGCTGCCGGTAGGACGATGGCGAAGGCCATGAGAGACAGCCAAACGGGTGGCAGGCCCGGCATTAGCCACAGCAGCGTCTGCTGCGTCGGGCCGGCAAAGATGTAGATGCCGTACGAGGCGTCGAATTTGTTGCAAACGGCCCGCAGCAGTCCGAGCGCTTTGGTCGCCAGCCAAAGGGCGGCGTAGCCGAGAAAGAGCGCGGCGCTGATTTCCGCGAGGGGCGTTTTTGCAAGACAAACAAAAAGAACGGCCAGAGGCGCAAGCGCGGCACCGTGGATAACGAGATGCCTGCGAGCTATGTACGCAAGAACGCCGCTGAAGAAGAAGACGATGAAGTAGCGCAGATTGTCGGAGAAGCCGTAGGCTTCTGCTTCGGCGGGCAGTCCCAGCGTCACGGTTCCGACGAGGACGGCAAGACCGGCGATCGCGAGCTTGCGCCAGCGCTCTTCGAACAGGCCCGCGACGCCCAGCGCCGCGAGGATGACATAGCAAAGAACCTCGTACTTCAACGTCCAGAGCGAAGAGTTGACGTAACCGGCGTACGGCAGGTTTTCGAAGACGCCGGGCAGCGGTGCTGCTCCGGTCGTCAGAGCGAGCGTTTTGGCGATGTAGGCATAAAGACCGGTGTCGGCGAAGTATTCGCCAACCGTCAGCTGCGAGACCATCGGGCCGAGCACGAACGATGTTACGGCCACGCAGACGATGAGTGCCGGAAAAATTCGTAGCACACGGGCTGCTGCGAAGTTCAGAACGTTGCGGCTGCGGTCGAAGCTTTGGGCCACCAGCACGCCGCTCAAAATGAAGAATACCTGCACGGCATATTCGCCGAGCGACCGGCCAAGCCACGGCTGCAGCGGCTCTGCTGCATCGGTCCCGGCGGCATACAGATAGCTGTGGGAGATCAGCACGAATGTCGCCATCAGCAGGCGCAAAACGCCGAAGCTATTGGCCTCGGGCGACATGATATCCGCGAGGCGTAGGAAGGGGCGATGTTGTGATTGCATGGCGAAAGGTGCTGGCTTTCCGACGAAATGAAGCCGCACCAATTAAGCCAAATCGGTAAACACTGACCTCTCAGTCATGTTAACGAACGATTGCGCCGAGTATCCATTTGAATCGCCCCGTCGCTCAAGCACCGGCTTCCTTGAGCCGCTGCTCTTCGGCCGCGACCGTCGCTTTCGTCGACGGCCAACTGGCGCTGATCCAATCGTCGGTTCCAAAAAGCCAATACATGAAGCGATGCCGGCGATGATATCGCTCGATGATGAAGCGGTTTGTCGCCTCCATGTGGTTGTTCAATGCGGCGAGCGTTTCAGCGGGCAACGCGGCGTCGCGATCGATGCCCGCCAGACGGTTCAGGATATTGGCGACGTCGGTCGCCGATTCCGTGCGCCACTGGTCCATGGAGCCAGCGAGGGTATGCTGGTTCTCGTTGACCTTCAGCAAGGCCTCGTGGACCTCCGTGAGGTCGTGCGCATAGGCTTGGTGCTTCGCGGCTGCCGTTTCGATCTCGGCGGCGACGGCGCGCTCGACCTCGGTCATGCGTTCCACAAGACCGACGGCGAGTTCATTCAACGATCCGTTGTGCGTATCGAGCTTATTCGACAAACCGTCGATCTTATCGAAGCCTCCGAGCAATGCATCGGTTCTTCCGGCATCCGTCGACGTTGCGAGTACCCGGCCGATGTCATCCTCGAGTTTCGCGAGACGGTCGGCGAGGTCGCCGATGCCGCGATGCTGATCGTGTCCGAGCACCGCCTCCTCGATGATGTCGAGACGATCGGCGATGGGTTTCAGATCGACGACGCCATCGGACACCGGGCGCGTTCGTATCGATGCCTCCAGTTCCTGAAGCCGGGTCGAGAGAACCGCCCACGATTGCGACATCTCTTGCAGGCGAAGCTCGAGCGCCGCTTCGATGTTCTCGAGTTTTGAAACGAGCGGAAGTGTTTCGACTGAGGCGGCTCCTCCGTCGCGGAGCGTCGCTTCGAGGGCTCCGATGCGCTCGATCAATACGGCCTGCCCGCGCCCCTGATCATCCTGGTGCGCAAGCGTATCGCGTGCGAGATCGCGGACGAGGCCCGCAATGATGTGGCGCTCATTCGAGAAATCGTGGCTCAGTCCCCGCAGCATTTGCTCGAGCGCATCGATGCGAGAATTCTGGAGTGCGTCAGCCGGTGCTCCCAAATAGTCGTTGCGATAGGAGGGCCGCCCGTAGTCGGCGGAATAGCGGAGGCTGCTTGGCTGATAGCGGCTATCAGCGCGCGTCAACGGCGGCAGAGGCTCGGGCATTTCTCTCGGCATGTCTCTCTGGGCGAGGCGCGAGGAAAAGCGAAAAAGCAATTCGGACTGTGCAAAATCCGATCTTTGATCGAAAAGCACATGCAGGAGATCGTCGACGCTCACTGCAGCATTTCTTCGCGATGCGAACGACGCCGCGAGCCGCAGGAGTTCCGCCAATTCATCCGAGCGTCGCGGTGAGACGGCGCCGCTTCCGGGGGCAGCCGGAATGTCGCCCGCGATGATGGTCGCGGTCTCGCGCTTCAGAGCGACAACGCGCACGCCGTGTGTCTCGAGAGCGACTGCGGCCGGATCGACGCGGGTCATCGCGTTGAGCAAATGCTCGACGCGGACTTCGATCGAGCGATGCGCGGATGCGATGTCATAAGCCTGGTTGAAACAAGCGAGCACCGTATCGTCGACAAGGACCGGTCCCGCTTGAAAGGGTCCGCGCTTGCCGTTCGGCGATGGCGCGTCGGACTGGGGCAAAACATCAGCGGGCGTCCAAGTCTGCTGTGTTCTGAGGTCGAGATCCTCGCCGTGATACGCCATCGCGCTCTCCCCATTTCCCCTGGCCAAATTCCTTGGCCATGTCCCCTTGGCGCCGAACGGGCCCAAGCCACGCGGCCGTAAAAGCCGGCCGTTCCCTTGCTAGCTATCTACACTTGGATAACAAACAGGTCTTCACTTTAAGGGTAATGTTTAGGTTAGCGCCGATTTGGGTGGACTGCGAGCCGGGCGTGACGCGCGAGGCCGGGCTTCCCGAAAAGCGGGTCGCTACAGCAGCGTCGAAAACTCCGGCTGTTGAAGTTCCGGTCCCTCCGCACGCGCATCGTTCAGCTTGGGATTAACCGCGGTCGCGGAGAGGCGCCCGGGGCCATATGGTTTGAGAAGGTGGCGCACGCCTTCGGCGGTTCCCGGCCGGCAGTCGAGCCAGCGATCGAAGTCCCCCTGGTCAAGGATCACCGGCATCCGGTCGTGCAGGCGCGCCATCTCGTCGTTCGCGGCGGTCGTCAGGATCGCCATCGTCTCGATTTCGCTCCCGTCGGCGCCGAGCCATCCTTCCCAAATGCCGGCGAGCGCAAAAAGCTCTTGATCTTTCAGCCGGATGAGGTGCGGGCGGCGGGCGCCTCGCTTACCGGTCCATTCGTAGAAGCCGGTCGTCGGCACGAGGCACCGGCGATGGCGCATGGCACCCCGGAAAGCGGGTTTCTCGGCTGCCGTTTCAGCCCGCGCGTTGATCAGCGGCGAGCCCAGCGTTTTCGGATCTTTCAACCAGGACGGGATGAGGCCCCAGCGCACCAGCTGCAGCTCGGGCCGGTTATGCACGTCGTTTCGGGCGATCAGGACGGGCTGCGACGGCGCAATATTATAGCGCGGCGGGAAATCCTCGACGCTTGGCGCCCTGAAGAAAGCCCGCACGGCCTCAGCCGGAGAGGTCAAACTGTATCGTGCGCACAAGTCCGGTTGGTCCTTTTTGATGCGGGACGAAACTTGAATATAAGCGTTCGCTGCTCTGCCGCCCAGAATCTGCTTTAAGCAGGCCGACATGAGAAAGCCGGACCGGATCGTGGAACGTCGCACACCCTACATTTGGCGAAACCTTGGGTCGCCTCTTCTGGCGTTGATGATGCTTTGGGCAGCGGCCAGTGGTCCGGTCATGGCTGCGTCCGACACGAAGCCATACGACGACAGACTGCTCAGGCTGTCAGAGATCCTCGGCGCCGTTCACTACCTCCGCGAGCTTTGCGGCGCCAACGAAGGCCAGTACTGGCGCGACCGCATGCGCGACCTAATGGACGCCGAGGGATCGACCGCACTCAGACGCGCGAAGCTGACCCGCGCGTTCAACCAAGGCTATCGCAGCTATAGCCGCACCTATAATACGTGCAGCCCCTCCGCCCAGACGGCCATCAATCGATTTCTCTCCGAAGGCTCCGAACTTTCGGACGGCCTCTTGAAGGCGTTTCCAAACTGATCTCGCGAAATCTCGCTTAACGCCGGGCCGTTCCTTTTCACACGGTTTACTGTGAATAGTGGCAGCTTCGACCTATCGCAAAAGGTCGTGCTAGGTGACAACCGGTGGGAGCCGATCGCATAGGCGACGGCCAGGGATGAGGGAAGATTGGGACCGCATGGAGTGCTTCGAGGACATCGATACTAAGAACCCGACGCTGAAGGCGCTGGACCTCATTCTCGCCGCTTGGGACGAGGGCGTCGATACGGGGGTCGAGCCGCAGCAGATGGCCTATGCGGCGCTCTTCACCGCACTCACCGATCTGGTCGCGATCTACGGCGAAGATGCCGTCATCCATTTGACGCGCGGATTGGAAAAGCGCGTCGTCGAGGGCGAATTCACGCTGACGCGCCGCGACCAATAATCAGTCGCGACTAATCAGGCAGGACCGGCGCTAGAAATTGCCGGATTTCATCACGACTTCGGCGATCAATACGCCGCCGAAGAGGGCGAGCAGCAAGCCCGCGACCCTGTTGACGATCTGCAGCACGTGCAGGTCGATACGGTGCCGATAGCGGCTGATGATGTTCGACAGCGTAATCCACCACAGCATGCTGCCGCAGACGATCGCCGCGACCAGCAGCAGGACGTCGATCGTCGAATGGACTTCGACGAATGTGGTGACGCCGCCGAAAACGGCGAAGAGGCCGAGGACGGCCCCGGGGTTTGTAACCGTCAGGAAGAATGTCTGCGGGATGTCCCAGACAAAGTCCCTCAGGCGGGCAGTCTGCGCATCTGCCTCAGACGCCATCTTCAAACGCGGCGCGCTGAAATAGAGGCGAAGGCCAAAAGCGATCAGCGCCAAGCCGCCGATGACCTGGATAATAGCGCGGTGTTCCTGAACGACGCCGGAAACCGTGCCGACGCCCAGGCCCGCACACAGCGCTATCAGGCCGTCGCCCATCACCGAGCCGATACCGGCAGCAATCCCGCCCCAGAAGCCGCGCTCGATTGCGCGCTGGATGCACAGGACGTTGACAGGACCAACGGGGGCGGCAATGAGCATCCCAACGATCAGGCCAATCGGGATGATGAGAGGGTTCGGGATATAACTCAGCAATGGGTATGAGCTCGGTGTCGGAGTTGGGGGCATGTTGTGCTAGGCGGCGTTCGCAAATCCACCAGTGCTCCTGGCAACACGGCCATTGGCGCGACGGCTACAGGGATCAACGGAAGGCGCAACTGCAATGTGGGAAATCCCTCGAGCAACATGCAAAAGGCGACTTAGGTCTGTCCGGCAGGCGCTCGTTCAGAGAGCAGGCCTGCTTGGGGTACTCATAGTACTCGTAGTGGCGGGAACCGCACTTGTCCACGTTGCAGCGGCGGGGACCAACGAAGCCGGCAACAACGTGAAGCTACCGCCTCATGTCGAAGACCTTCGCGATGTGATCCTGACGGCCGCGCACTCGGGCAATATCGAGGAACTGAAGACAGCATTTGAAGTCAGCGGGGTCGTACCGGACCTCGGCATTGACGCAGCGGGCGATCCGATCAAAGCGCTGAAGGAACATTCGGAGGATCACGAGGGCCGGGAAATTCTCGCCGCGCTCATTCAGGCATTCGAGATGCCGCCCGTCGCCCTGCCGCTCGGCAACGACATCGAGAACAACTTGATCTATGTCTGGCCCTATCTCGCCGAGCGCCCGATCGACAAGCTCACGCCTGCCGAGGAAGTGGATCTCTACCGTCTCGTCACGCCAGCCAAGGCTGTCGAAATGCGGGAAAAAAAGCGCTGGTTGTGGTGGCGCCTCGTTATCGCGGCTGACGGGTCTTGGACCTCGTTCAAAAAAGCAGACTGAACGTCAGCGCATTGCTCCGATGCGTTCGTCTTGCATCACCAATTGCCGCAGCCGGGTATTCAAGCTCCGACGGAAAGGGTTATTCCGCTCGTTACAAGTTAAACGAAGAGCGAGGGATTTCATCGATGAAGAGTATGTCGCTTTTGGCAGCAGCCGTTCTGAGCTGCGCCATTGCCGCGCCGGCTTATGCCTTTCATCCTTCCGAAGAGAGTTACGGATACGTCGCCCCCAAAAAGCTGGATCGCAAGCAGCGCGATAGTGCCCGCCGAGACGGACAGCAGCTTTTCGGAATGGGGTGGGATTGGGACCAGCCAGCACCCAGCGACCGCCGTGTTCCCGGCCAGGCGCCGGGTTCCCTGACCGGCGGCGGACAACCGCGCATCGCAGCGAAGGCGCCACCGAAGGTGCCGTTCCAGAGCGGCTATGAAGCCGGTTCGATCGTGATCGATACGGCGGGACGGCGCCTCTATTACGTGCTCGATTCCTCGACGGCCTATCGCTATCCGATCGCCGTCGGCAAGCAGGGTTTTGCCTGGTCGGGCACGGAAAAGATCACGCGGAAAGCTGCTTGGCCGGACTGGATTCCGCCGGCGGAGATGCGCAAGCGGAGGCCGGAGCTGCCCGTCCGGATGTCGGGCGGCGTCCGCAATCCGCTCGGCGCGATGGCGCTTTATCTCGGCAATACGCTCTACCGCATCCACGGCACGAACGAAGCTTCCTCGATCGGAACGGCGTCATCATCGGGTTGCATTCGCATGACCAACGGTAATGTCGTGCACCTTTCGGGCCTCGCCGAGGTCGGCACGACCGTCCACGTGCTGAAGCAGTTGCCGCCGGAACCGTCGCGCGTCGCTAAAACCGGCAGCGAAGGCTGACCGGGTCCGCATCGCGTTCAGCATCAGTTTTCGGCCTCAGCCGGCGAAGCCCTCGAGAAAACCGACGGGCTCTCCGCCGGCGGGGCCGATGATCTCCCCTTCCCACATCACCTTCCGGCCGCGAACGATCGTTCCGACCGGCCAGCCTTTGACTTTCACGCCATCGTAAGGCGTCCAGGCGGCGCGGCTTTCGATCCAGCCGTTCGTAATCGTTGCGGTCCGATGCAGGTCGATGATGGTCAAGTCGGCGTCATAACCAACGGCGATGCGCCCCTTCGAGCGAATTCCGAATAGGCGTTGCGGGCCGTGGCTCGTCAGATCGACGAAGCGCTGCAAGGACAGGCGTCCCGCATTGACGTGATCGAGCATAATCGGAACAAGCGTCTGCACCCCGGTCATTCCGGAATGAGTGTCGGGATAAACGTGATCCTTCTCCTCGCGCGTATGCGGCGCGTGATCGGAGCCCAGAATGTCGACTACCCCTGACTGGAGCGCGGCCCAGATCGCCGAGCGGTGCCGCGCATCCCGAACGGGCGGGTTCATCTGAACGTAGGCTCCGAGGCGCTCGTAGCACTCCGGGCCTTCCAGCGTCAGATGATGGGGCGTCACCTCGACCGTCGCGTAGGTTTTGTGATCCCTCAGGAATTCCATCTCCTCGGCCGTCGAGACGTGCAGCACGTGGACGCGCTTGCCATGCTTCTCGGCCAAGCCGACGAGCCGCTTGGTCGCGATGAGGGCCGCCTCCGGATCGCGCCATTCGGGGTGCGACGAGGGATCGCCCTTCCGCCGCAAATGCATCCTCGACTTGAGCCTTGCTTCGTCTTCGGCATGGAAGGACGCCCGGCGCGAAATCTTGGCGATGATCTGGTCGAGGGTCACGCCGTCATCGACGAGGAGATCGCCGGTAGACGACCCCATGAACACCTTCATGCCGGCCGAGCCTTCGAGCTTCTCGAATTCGGGGATGTCCGCCACATTATCCCGGGTTCCGCCGACGAAGAACGCGAAGTCGCAGAACATGCGGTGGCGCGCGCGGCGAACTTTGTCGGCGAGGGTTTGGGCGCTCGTCGTCAACGGCTTCGTGTTGGGCATCTCAAAAACTGCCGTGACGCCGCCTGCGACGGCCGCCCGGCTGCCGGTCGCGAGATCTTCCTTATGCTCAAGGCCGGGTTCACGGAAATGCACTTGCGTATCGATGACACCGGGAAGTATGTGCAGGCCCTTCGCCTCGATGATCTCCGGGGCCGAGGCCGAGCCGCCGAGATCGCCGACGGCGGCGATCCTTCCGCTCCGGATTGCGATATCGCGGATGCCTTCTCCGTCATGGTTGACGACCGTCGCGCCCCTAATAATGACGTCGAACGTCTCAACCATCTTGCAGTGCTCCTTAGGCTTGCATACGAGAAAAGCCCCGCATACGTAACTCTTCCCCCATTTGCAACCGAGGCGTGAATCTCATGTCTGCCGCAAAGCTAGTGCGCCTTGCTGATCGTGGTGTCGTCAGCGTCACCGGCACGGACAGCGAAAAGCTGCTGCAAGGGCTGGTGACGAACGATATCGGGGGCCTTACCCAAGGTGAAGCGCGTCACGCGGCGCTCCTTTCGCCGCAAGGAAAAATCCTCTTCGACTTTTTCGTCGTCGGCCAAAGCGGCGGGTACCTTCTCGATGTCCTTCGTTCGAGTGTCGGCGATCTCGTAAAACGGCTCTCGATGTACAAGCTTCGCGCCGATGTCATCATCACTGACATTTCGGAGTCGTTTCGAATCGAGGCCGCGTGGGGCGACGCCGCGACGAGTTTTCACCGTAAATCCGCCATGCATTTTTCGGACCCCAGGCATTCACTTCTAGGCGTTCGCCACCTGATCGACGCCCGATTGGACGACGATTCCGCGACCGGATTCGAGGCTCCGAATACGCTTCGCGATTACGATGCGCTTCGCGTTTCGCTCGGCGTGCCCGAGGGCGGACGAGACTACAATTTCGGCGACGCATATCCGCACGAAGCGGATTTCGATCTGCTCAACGGCGTGTCGTTCTCGAAGGGCTGTTACGTCGGACAAGAGATCGTCGCGCGGATGCAGAACAAGACCGTCGTACGCAAACGCGCCGTCAAAATTTCCGGCGCGGCTCCCCTCACCTCAAACGACGATGTGCTTATCGGAGATGTTGCGATCGGACGTGTCGGCACCGTCGACGGTCGCGATGCCATCGCCATGCTTCGGCTCGACCGAGCGCTCGAAGCGAAGGAGAAAAATCAGACACTCACAGCGGGCGGCGTCGCGGTCACTGTCGACCATATCGCGCTCGAGAATTACCGCGCATCGGCAGCGGCGCGATCGTCAGCGGCTCTACCTTCGCCATGATCACATCAAAGGAGATCGAACGCTGCCCGTGGGCCGGCGCGGACGCCACCTACATTCGTTATCACGACGAAGAGTGGGGCGTGCCGATGACCGACGATCGTGCGCTCTTCGAGAAGCTGATGCTCGAAGGTTTTCAAGCTGGGCTCTCGTGGATCACGATCCTCCGCAAGCGCGAAAATTTCAGAAAGGCGTTCCACGATTTCGACGCGGCGCGCATTGCTTCGTACACGGCGCGCGATATCGATCGCCTGCTCAAAAATGAAGGCATCATCCGGAACCGCGCCAAGATCGAGGCGACGATCGGCAATGCAAAGACCTATCTCGAAATTTCCGATCGGATGCCGTTCAATCAATATATATGGGGCTTTGTCGATGGTCGTCCGATTATCAATTCGCTCGCATCAACGAAAGACGTAAAGCCCGAGACCGACGTTTCCAAGAGAATGAGCAAAGCACTCAAAGCCGACGGCTTCCGCTTTGTCGGATCAACGACGCTCTACGCATTCATGCAATCGACGGGCATGGTCAACGATCATCTCGTCTCGTGCTTTAGGCACGGCGCGTGCGCCAAACTTCAAAAGAAGCTGAAGATCGCAGGACTATGAATCCATCACGCGCGAAAATGCCGAGAGCCTGGCAGCGCATGCTGTCGGGACGCCGGCTCGATCTACTCTCGCCGGAGCCTCGCGACATCGAGATCGAGGATATCGCGCACGGGCTCGCGCGCGTTGCACGATGGAACGGACAGACGAAGGGCGATCACGCTTTCTCCGTCGCTCAGCATAGCCTCGTCGTCACCGACATCTTCGAAGCTCTGTGGCCGGAGTCGACATCGAACGAGCGTCTCGCGGCGTTGCTTCACGATGCGCCCGAATACGTCATCGGCGATCTTATCAGCCCTTTCAAAACCGCCATCGGACTCGACTACAAGGCATTCGAACTCAATCTGCTCGATGCGATCCATCGGAGGTTCGGCGTTGGGCAATTAAGTGTCGCTGCTGCGACGGCGATCAAGGATGCGGATACGATCGCGGCCTATTACGAAGCGACGCTGCTCGCCGGTTTCGAGACAGCCGAGGCGGAATTGTTTTTTGGAATTCCGAAGCTGCCGAAGGAACTTCATAGCGCTCTCGCCGTTCTCCATCCCGTATCGGCGAAGGATGCCCAAACTCAGTTTCTTTTGAGGTTTGAGGAATTGTCCGGGCGCTGACAATTTGGCAATTTTGGGGCAGGTTCGCGGTTTTCATTTGGGGCGTCTATCTGAAAATCGCCATGATCGCCCACTAGCTCGCCTCATGGGGAGCACGGGGAAGACAAACATGAACATGGAACTTTCTGGCAGGAGAAAACCGACGCCTGAAAAGTCTCAACTCGCTCCAGAAGACGAGCACGAGTTAGAGCCTTCGTTAGGCATCGGACTAAATGCGGCGATCGTCGCCGTATCAGATAACGAACCAGTCGCACTTGTCGTTCGGGGCGATCCCGACAGCATGGGTGCAACAGACGTATTGCCGTTCGGGCCTTTTAATCCGCGCGAGCACAGAACATTGGAGAGCGGCTTACGAGCCTGGGTTCAAGACCAGACCGGTTTGGACCTCGGCTATGCCGAGCAACTTTATACATTTGCTGATCGCGGCCGGCACGCCACCCCAGGCGACGCTGCGCCGAATTATGTTTCTATTGGTTATCTTGCATTGACGCAGGCTGTCGGACACCATGGATTAACCAATGGTCTCTGGCGGAGTTGGTACCAATATTTTCCTTGGGAAGACTGGCGTCGCGGGCGCCCCGAAATCATCGCCCGGGACATTGAGCCCCGTCTCAAAGCATGGGCCGAGAAGCCTGTGCTGACGACGGGCTCCCAACCTTCGATCGCCCGTGGCGATCGAGCACGTATCTGCTTTGGCTTAGACGGCACGGCGTGGGACGAAGAGAAAGTTCTCGAGCGTTTCGAGCTTCTCTACGAAGCGGGTCTTGCCGACGAAGCCGCACGGGACGGACGCAACGGAGCCGACGAATGGACCGACAGGCCCAAACTCGGTCTACCGATGCAAGCCGATCACCGTCGGATACTTGCGACTGCGATCAGCCGCACGCGCGCCAAGATCAAATACCGGCCCGTCGTCTTCGAGTTGATGCCCGACGACTTCACACTCTACGAGCTTCAGAAGACTGTCGAAGCCATTCTTGGTCCGCATCTCCATAAGCAGAACTTCCGGCGACTCGTCGAAGGCGCAGGCCTCGTCGAACCGACGGGAGAAGTCAAAACGCGGACAGGTGGACGCCCGGCGAAACTTTTCCGTTTCCGCCGTGAAGTCCTTCTCGAGAGACCGGCACCCGGCGTCAGGGTCTCGGCACCTCCGAGCCGCAGCTAACGACCCATGGTCGAAATTCCAGGGCGGGAACCTCCGCCCTGGAAATTTGTTCGAACTTCCACTATTTTATCAGTGTTCAGGGGTGCTCGCGGCGAGCATTTCGATGCACGGTGTGAGCGGCGAATGTGCCGGCGTATTCCACACCCCGAATATGCTCGTTTCGAGCATATATGGAGGGCGACTACAATGGCTGTTTCTGTCTCAGGCTTGGCGACGCCGGTTTCGCCCCGGGTTCTCGCGAAAACGGCGCCCCTGTTTACCTGGTCCCCCGCCCTCGAAGCGGAGATGGCTCCTCTTTATGCCCGAGTTAAGCACATCATCACCCCGATGGAGTGGCCGCACTATGCGCCGCTCATCAAGTCGATCAATGCGCTGAAGGCGCAGCGCAACGCGGTCATACTGGCGCATAACTACATGACGCCGGAGATCTTCCATTGCGTCGCGGATTTCCGCGGGGACTCGCTGCAGCTCGCCAAGGAAGCCGCGCGCACCAACGCGAAGGTCATCGTGCAGGCCGGCGTGCACTTCATGGCCGAGACGTCGAAACTGCTCTCGCCCGATAAAACCGTGCTCATCCCGGACATGCGCGCTGGTTGTTCACTCGCCTCGTCGATCACGCCCGAAGACGTTCGCATGCTGCGCGAGGCTTATCCCGGCGTGCCGATCGTCACGTACGTGAACACATCGGCGGCGGTGAAAGCCGAATGCGATATCACGTGCACGTCGTCCAATGCCGTCCAGGTCGTAGAGAGCCTCGGCGTGCCTCGCGTGCTTTGCATTCCTGACCAGTATTTGGCGAAGTGGGTGCAATCGCAGACCAAGGTTCAGGTGATCGCCTGGAAAGGCGCGTGCGAGGTGCACGAGCGCTTCACGGGCGAAGAGCTTCGCGCGATGCGGGCCGACGAGCCCGGTCTCAAGATCATCGCGCATCCCGAATGCCCGCCTGACGTGATCGAAGCCGCCGACTTCACCGGCTCGACGTCTGGAATGATCCACTGGGTGAAAGAAAAGCGGCCCCGGAAGGTTATGCTCGTCACCGAATGCTCAATGGCGTCCAACGTCGCGGTCGAAGTTCCGGATGTCGAGTTCATCCGGCCGTGCAACCTTTGCCCGCACATGAAGCGCATCAGCCTTGAAAACATCTACGAGAGCCTCGTGCACATGCAGTACGAGGTGACCGTCGATCCGGATGTCGCCGAGCGCGCGCGCCGCGCGGTCGAACGCATGGTTAATCTCACCAACTAGCTCTTCGGGACCACATGCCCCAGGAGGGCAATCTCATGGCCGCATCGACGAAACGTCGCGCCGCTACCGAGTTCAAGGGCTTCAAAGGCGAACCGGGCCCCGGAGACGTCGTGATTATCGGCGCCGGGCTCGCGGGACTTTTCACCGCGCTGAAGCTTGCGCCGCTGCCGGTGACAGTCATAGCCGCCGCGCCTCTCGGTGAAGGCGCGTCGAGCATGTGGGCACAGGGCGGCATCGCCGCCGCTGTCGGCGAAGGCGATAGCACGGCCAAGCATGCCGCCGACACGATCGAGGCGGGAGCGGGCATCGTCGACCCGGAAGTCGCGCGGTTGGTCGCCGAAGAAGGTCCCGATCGTATCCGCGATCTTCTCGCCTATGGTGTGCCTTTCGACCGCGATCTCAAAGGTCACTACATTCTGTCAAAGGAAGCGGCGCATTCCGAGAAGCGCGTCGTCCGGGTGTCGGGTGACAAGGCGGGCGCCGCAATCATGCAAGCGCTTATCGCAGCCGTGCGCGCAACGCCGTCGATACGCGTGCTCGAAGGATACGAAGCCGATGATCTCATCGTGGCGAACGATCGGATCGAAGGCGTCCGGCTGATCCGGCCGACGGCGCTCGGCAATGGCCGGTATGCCTTCGTTCCGGCATCTGCGGTCGTCGTCGCGACGGGTGGGGTCGGCGCGCTATTCGCGCTGACGACGAACCCCTCCTATGCGAAAGGCGAAGCGCTTGCGATGGCCGCATGCGCGGGCGCGGTGATCGCGGACCCGGAGTTCGTGCAATTCCACCCGACCGCCATTGACGCGGGCATCGATCCAGCGCCGCTCGCGACGGAAGCTCTTCGCGGCGAAGGTGCGACGCTCATCAATTCAGACGGCGAGCGCTTCATGCTTGCTATCGACCCACGGGGCGAACTTGCGCCGCGTGATGTCGTTGCGCGCGCCGTTTACAACGAACTCAACGCGGGCCGCGGCGTCTATCTCGACTGCCGCACGGCGATCGGCGCCAACTTCGAAAAAGAATATCCGACCGTCTGGGGCCACTGTCAGCGCGCGGGCATCGACCCGTCGAAGGAACTGATCCCGGTGGCGCCGGCCGAGCACTATCACATGGGCGGGATCGCGACCGACGCGAACGGGCGCACGAGCCTCACGGGACTTTGGGCCGTCGGCGAAGTTGCTTCGACTGGGCTTCACGGCGCCAATCGGCTCGCGTCGAATTCTCTGCTCGAGGCCGTCGTTTTCGGTGCGCGCGTCGCGAGCGACATTCGCAACCTTCTCCCGCACGATCGCGTGGGGCACTTCGTCGTACCGCACCGCATTCCGGGGAGCGGCCGCGCGGCCGATACGGCTTCGCGGCAAGACGCCATGGATGCTTTGCGCGTCATCATGACGAAATGCGTAGGCGTTCAGCGCTCCGGAAAGGGTTTGAAAACGGCGCTTTCGGAGCTTAGGGCGCTTAGCGCCGCAAGTTCGAACGATCGCGTGCTCTCGAACATGCTTCTCGCCGCGCAGTTGATCGCGGCTGCAGCGCTGCTTCGGAAGGAAAGTCGCGGCGGTCATTACCGCACCGATTATCCGAAAACGAACCCTGCGCTTGCGCGTCGGACGTTCATCACGCTCGCCGATCTGGAAACGATTGGCGAAAAATCAAAAAAAGCTCACTGCGAACCACCGGCGCTAGCTCCATGCGGGACATGACGGCCCCCTCTTCCTCTTTCGCCACGCTCCTTCCCAATCTTGTTCTTGCCGCCGTACGAAACGCGCTCGAAGAAGACCTCGGGCTTAGCGGCGACATCACCACGAACGCAACGGTTGCGCCGGACGTACGCACGGAGGCACTCCTTGCGGCGCGCAAACCCGGCATCGTATCCGGCGTAGCGTTAGCGGAAGCTGCGTTCCGCGAGCTCGATCCGGAATGTGCTTTCACGATCGAGATCGAAGACGGCAGCGCGGTGACGGCCGGCGGCACGATCGCACGCATTTCGGGGAACGCGCGCGCCATTCTCTCAGCGGAACGCGTCGCGTTGAACTTCATGGGCCGCATGTGCGGGATTGCGACCTTCACGCGCCGTTATGCCGATGCGGTGGAGGGGACCAGCGCCAGAATTGTCGATACGCGCAAGACGACGCCCGGATTGAGAGCGTTTGAAAAATATGCCGTGCGATGCGGCGGCGGTCACAATCATCGCTTCGGTTTGTTCGACGCGGTTCTCATCAAGGACAATCACATCGTTGCGGCAGGCGGCATCGAAGCCGCGATCAAAGCCGCAAAGGCGACGGCCGGGCATATGACGAAAATCGAGGTCGAAGTCGACACTCTCGATCAGCTTGAAATCGTCATGCGGGAAAAGATCGACTGCGTGCTTCTCGACAACATGGCTCCGGCCGAGCTGCGGAAAGCGGTCGCCATTGTGGCCGGGCGGTGCCTGACGGAAGCCTCGGGCGGCGTTAACTTCGATACGGTCAGAGAAATCGCCGCAAGCGGCGTCGACATGATTTCGGTCGGTGCGCTCACCCATTCAGCGCCCGTTCTCGATCTCGGGTTGGATTTTGTGACGCCCGTGAAATAGACGCCGGCTCGCAAAGCTTGAATTCGCCATAGTCACTGCGCATTTGGCACGGCGCGCCCGGCGTTCGCGCCGGGCAACTTGATTTGGCGGGATGTGCTAGAATAGGAATGTCCGGTTGGACATGGAGGGAAATTCCATGGCGATGCAGTGGATCGTGCTTTGGGGCGGGACCGCAATCGCCGCTTCAATTCTCGCGGGCATTTTGGCTGGCGTCAAAAATCGAGACTATTCGTATTGGGTCGCGTGGAGCTTCGTCGTGCCACCGGTCGTCGTCTGGTTGCTGTTTCTGCCCAAGCTCAAAGGTCCGCGTCCGCGCCAGCCGCGCCTTGACGAGATCGACCGGCGCGACAACGGTCCTTACTAGGATGCCTTCTGCTCACGGCGCCGCCGGCGAATAGCGGCCTGCGCCGCCGAGAGGCGTGCAATCGGCACGCGATAGGGCGAGCAGGAGATGTAGTCGAGGTCGACCGACTCGAAGAAGCCGATCGATCTCGGATCGCCGCCGTGCTCGCCGCAAATGCCGGTCTTGAGATTGGGCTTCGCTGAACGGCCGCGCTCCACGCCGATCTTGACGAGTTCGCCAACTCCCGCCTGATCGATCGACACGAACGGATCGATCGCGATCACCTCGTGCTCGAGGTAGTTCGACAGAATGGGCGCCGCGTCGTCGCGCGAGAGGCCGAGCACCGTTTGCGTCATGTCGTTCGTGCCGAACGAGAAGAAGTCGGCGCCCAACGGTCCAGCTGCGATGTCGGCCGCACGCAGAGCCGCCCGGGGCAGCTCGATCATCGTGCCGATATCGTAGGGTATGGCGATACCCTGTTCCGCTTCGACGGCCTTTGCCGTCTCCGCGATGACTTCGCGCAAAATGTCGAATTCGCGCCGGTAGGCAATGAATGGGATCATGACCTCGGGCCGGATCGCCTCGCCCGTTTTCTTCCGGGCGTTGACGGCGGCTTCGAAAATCGCCCGCGTCTGCATGCGCGTGATCTCGGGAAATTTGATGCCGAGACGGCAGCCGCGGAAGCCGAGCATCGGATTGAATTCCTCAAGCTCGGCGACGCGCGCCTTGAGCCGCATGAGATCCATGCCGAGGGCCGCCGCGACTTGCGCCGCCTCGCGATCCTCGTGGGGCAGAAATTCGTGAAGCGGCGGATCGAGCAGACGGATCGTCACCGGCAGCCCGGCCATAATCTCGAACAGTTCCTCGAAGTCGGCACGCTGAACGGGGAGGAGTTTGTCGAGCGCTTGCTGGCGCCCCTCCTCGTCCTCAGCGCAGATCATTTCGCGGACGGCGAGAATGCGTTTTTCCTCGAAGAACATATGCTCGGTTCGGCAGAGGCCGATGCCTTCGGCGCCGAACGATCTTGCCTGGCGCGCATCACGCGGCGTGTCGGCGTTGGTGCGCACCTTCATGCGGCGCGTGGCGTCGGCCCATTCCATGATCGTCGCGAATGTGCCGGAAAGCTGCGGCGGCAGCATCTTCGCCTTGCCCGCATAGACGCGGCCCGTACTGCCGTCGATCGAGATGATGTCACCGGATTTGAACGTGCGGGCACCCGCCCGCATGATGCCGGCGTTGGCGTCGATCCTGAGCGTTCCCGCTCCCGATACGCAGGGCCGGCCCATGCCGCGCGCGACGACGGCCGCGTGACTGGTCATGCCTCCGCGCGCGGTCAAAATGCCGACGGCCGCGTGCATTCCGTGCACGTCCTCCGGGCTCGTCTCGGAACGGACGAGGATGACGTCCCGGCCCTTGGCTTTCAGCGCTTCCGCCATCTCCGAATGGAACACGATCTCGCCGGAAGCCGCCCCGGGCGACGCCGGCAGGCCTTTCGCGATCAGATCATGCTCGGCGACCGGATCGATGGCCGGATGCAAGAGCTGATCGAGTTGCGACGGCTCAATTCTGAGAATGGCTTCATCCTGCGTGATGAGGCCTTCCGCGGCGAGGTCGACTGCGACCTTGAGCGCCGCTTCCGTCGTTCGCTTGCCCGAGCGCGTCTGCAGAATCCAAAGCTTTCCGAGCTGGACGGTGAATTCGACGTCTTGCATGTCGCGATAGTGCTGCTCGAGGCGGTCGAAGATCTTCCTCAACTCCGCGAACACTTCCGGCATCGCGACCTCGAGCGAAGCCTCGGATGTTTCGCCCGTGCTTTTCTTCGTCAGGGCGTGGGGCGTCCGGATGCCGGCAACGACGTCTTCGCCCTGCGCATTCGGCAGATATTCGCCGAAGATTTCCTTCTCGCCGGTCGACGGATTGCGGGTGAAGGCAACGCCGGTCGCGGAGTTGTCACCGAGGTTGCCGAAGACCATCGCCTGAACCGTGACGGCGGTTCCCCAGCCGTCAGGAATGTCGTGCAGCCGGCGATAGGTCTCGGCGCGCGGATTATGCCAGGAATCGAAAACCGCGGCGATCGCGCCCCAAAGCTGCTCGCTCGTATCTTGCGGAAACGGCGCGCCGTGCTCGCGCTCGATCGCAGCCTTATAGTCCGCGATGATTTCGTGCCACGCTTCGGCGTCGAGGTCTGTATCGGCCGCGAAGCCGTTGAGATTTTTGAAATTCTCGAGAATGTCCTCGAAGGCCCCGTGATCGACGCCGAGCACGACGTCGCCGTACATCTGGATGAAGCGGCGATAGCTATCGAAGGCGAAGCGCGCGTCGCCTGTCAGCTGTGCCAGCCCCTCGACCGTCTTGTCGTTGAGACCGAGGTTCAAAATCGTGTCCATCATGCCCGGCATCGAGGCGCGCGACCCCGATCGCACCGAAACGAGGAGCGGACGTTTTTCGTCGCCGAATTTCGCCGAAACCGTGTTGCCGATGGCTTCGAGTGCCTGCATGACCTCGCCCTTCAGGGCCTCGGGCAGCTTGGAGTCTGCGGCAAAGAAAGCTTCGCAAACCTCGGTCGTAATTGTGAAGCCCGGTGGCACGGGCAAGGCCAGGGACGCCATCTCGGCAAGATTGGCGCCCTTTCCACCCAGCAGTTCGGCCATGCTGGCGCTGCCCTCGGCCCTACCCGGCACAAAGGCATAAACCCATTTCTTTTTGCCGTCGGCGTTCGGCTGTGCCATCAGACCTCCAATGCGGTCTTCATGCTGCCCACCATTCTCGTCAGGAGTGATCGGCGCAGGGAGAGGTGCCATAGCAAACGGGACCCGGTATTCCTAGCTCAGGAATCCGCTTCCCCCGCCGCTGGCGAACAAGTCGGAAAGTCTAGCACGATGCGCACGCTTGAAACCGTTCTCGATACCCTCGGCCAGTCGAAATCGGCGGGCCTCGATCGATTGTTCGAACTTTTGCGCATCGATAGCGTATCGACCGACCCGGCGTATAAGGCCAGTTGCGTCAAAGCCGCGGAATGGTGCGCGGCGACGCTTCGAGACATCGGGTTCGCCGAGGCCAAGGTTGTGCCGACAAGCGGCCATCCGATGGTCGTGGCCCATGATCGGCTCAATCGTGATCCGAATATGCCGCACGTCCTGTTCTACGGCCATTATGACGTACAGCCGCCGGATCCGCTTGATCTCTGGAAGACGCCGCCGTTCGAGCCGCGCATCGCGAATGAGCCGGGCAACGGCGACGTGATCGTCGCTCGGGGCGCCGAAGACAACAAGGGTCAGCTGATGACCTTCTTCGAGGCGGCAAGGGCCTGGAAAAAGGTTGCGGGCGATCTGCCGATCGCCGTTTCGGTGCTGATCGAGGGCGAAGAAGAGTGCGGCTCGCCGTCTCTCCCGGACTTCCTCGCCAAGTATGGCGACGAGCTCAAAGCCGATCTCGTGCTCGTTTGCGACACCGGCCAATGGGACAAGGATACGCCCGCCATCACCACGATGCTGCGTGGCCTCGCCGGCGACGAGCTCGTAATTACAGGCCCGACGCGCGACCTCCACTCGGGCATCTACGGCGGGCCGGTCGCGAACCCCATTCGCGTGCTCGCCAAGGTCATGGCCGCCCTGCACGACGAGACCGGCAGGATAGCCGTTCCGGGCTTTTATGACGGCGTCAAGGAGCCGACGGCCGAACAGCTCGCGCAGTGGAAGTCGCTGAATGTCAGAGCCGATACGTTTCTGGGATCGGTCGGGCTCAACGTTCCCGCGGGCGAAAAGGGCCGCTCCGTCATCGAGCAGCTCTGGTCGAGACCGACGCTCGAGTTCAACGGCGTGACCGGTGGATACCAGGGCGCCGGCACAAAAACCGTCATTCCGGCAAAGGCGTCCGTGAAGATCACCTGCCGGCTCGTTCCCGGCCAAAATCCCGATCTCGTGCTGAAGGCCATTCACGACTACGTCGAAAAACTTATTCCGGCCGATTGCAAGGCGACGTGGCTCGGCCATCGGGGCGGGTCGGGCGCGATCATGTTCGACACCAGCGATCCATCGATGCGCGCGGCCGCGAAGGCGCTCGAAGAGGAATGGGGAAAGCCTGCCGTACTGATGGGAAGCGGCGCGTCCATTCCCATCGTCTCGTCGTTCCGCGACGCGCTCGGCATGGACAGCCTGCTGATCGGATTCGGCCTAGACGACGACCGCATTCATTCACCGAACGAAAAATACAACGTGCGAAGCTTCGAGAAGGGCGCCCGCAGCTGGGCGCGCATTCTTGCGGCACTCGCAAAGCAATCCGCATAGGCTGCGGCGCTATTCGCCGTGGCGCGACTTCGCACGTAACCCGACCGGGACGATGAAATGCTGAGACCACATATTCTTCTCACGATTTTGGTCTTCGCGCTGCTTGGCGTGTACATCGCGCATTTCGCCATCGAGCAACGGACGGCCTTGTCACCTGGCAATGTGACGACCGGGAATACGGGGGCTGGCAGCGGCGCGAGCGGATCAAACTCGAACGAATCAAACAGGCGCGCCGACAACGGAGATTACGGCTCGCGTTCGAACGACAACGGTTCGGACAACCGTTATGGCGGCTACGGCCGAAACGTGCCGGGCGAATTCGATTATTACGCGCTCGTTCTGTCCTGGAGCCCGACCTACTGCGCGGGAGAGGGCCGCGACCGGGCCGATGACACGCAGTGCAATCGCCGCGACGGCCGCCGCTACTCGTTTGTCCTCCACGGCCTCTGGCCGCAATATGAAAACGGCTACCCGTCGAATTGCCGATTGCCGCGACGCCCGTTCGTGCCCGACACTGTCATCTCAAGCATGCTCGACGTCATGCCGAGCCGCGGACTCGTGATCCACGAGTACCGGACGCATGGGACGTGCTCGGGGATGGACCCAGCGCAATACTTCGCGACGGCCCACCGGCTGTTCGACACCATCAACATTCCCGACCGTTTTCGAAATCCTTTCGAGTCACAGATCGTCTCGGCCGCCGACGTGGAGCGGGAGTTCCTGCGGGCCAACCCGCAGTTCCGGCCGGATATGATCGCCGTCGTTTGCGGCGGCGCGGGCGCAAGTCTGAGGGAAGTCCGGTTCTGCCTGTCGAAAGACGGTAAGCCACGCGCGTGCGGCCAGAATGAAACGCGGCGCAAGCTCTGCACGGCCAACCAGGTTTTCATTCCTCCGGCACGTTCGGCGACGGACAGTCAGCCATCGGGACAGCGGTCGGGATCCGCGAACGGAAGTCCGGCTGCAACCGACCGATCTTCCCCGCTTCCGGGGCCGCGAATGGATTACGACTACGGCCGCCACGCCCAGTGAGGGGCGCGCAGTGATGGCGCGGTCAGGCCACTCTACGGGCTCGCTCGGGCCGCCACGACCGCGGCGCGTCCGCAATCCAGCCGACGCCGCGGGGATGCTTGAAGCCTTCCAGCGTCATCGGATTGAGGCTCCAGCCGGCGGCGACGGCAAACACGTTCTCCTCGGTCGGATGCAGCAACAGCTGTCCGCCGACATCGCCGTGGCGCTCCGTGATCCCCCTGATCTCGACGTAGGATAGGCCGAGCCGCCGCTCCTCCGACGTCGGCTTACCCAAATCCCAGACGACGCCCGCCTCGCCTATCGCGAACGCTCTTTTCGGACGTCCCTTGTCCACGCGCGCCCACGCGTAGAAGTCGATGATCGGGAAGGACGCGAAGTACTGGACGCCGCGAAACTGTTTTCCGAGATGTTTCAGCAGCGGCGTCATCTTGTCGATGAACGGAGATCCAGCCGGTACCGGCAGCGCTTCACCTGCGACGATCGTCCAACCCCGAACAGGGGGCGAAATGAAGAGAAGTCCGGCCGAGACTTCGGGGTCATAAATCGCGCCGATGCCGGAATCCCAGTTCGCGGGACGCAAGCCGGTCAATCCCAGCGCGGCAGCCACCGCGTCACTGTCATCCGTTTGGATGGCAAGCCAAGCCATGTCGCGGCCGAAAGCGCGCGGCTGGTCAGGCGCATTCGCCAGCCGGACATGGTGCGTCAGGAAACGCGGCACCAAGACCTTGCCGGCGATCACCGTGGTCAGGATTACGAGCGCGAAGACCGATATGAGCACGGATTGAGCCGCAGATGACCAGGGAACCCTCGCATCAATCTCTGGCGTGAGTTGCGGAATTTCTCAAGTCAGGGCGTCAAGGCCGTTGGTGAAAACTTGAGGGTGTGGCGATGCCGGCTGCTCGCGTTTCGCGAGCCGGCCATAGAGTTTTGGCGATGCTCGGCGACACGCGTTCCGCGAGCCGGCCGCCGAGCATAATCGTCCTACACAAAAAAACCGGGGCCCGCACCGGCCCCGGCTCAATACAGTGACGGGATTAGATGGTCTGATTATGGAAGGTTCACGCCAGCCGTGAAGACGAAACGCGAGTCAGCCAAATCCAGCGATGAAGGATCGGCAAAGTCGGATCTGCCAAGGTTCGTATCCCAGTAGCGGAAGTCCATGAAGTACTTTTCGACGGTGAGCTTGAGACCGGCGTTCCAATAAACGTAGTTCTGAGCGTCGCAGCCGCAGATGGAAAATAGGCCAGCCTCGTTGCGAGAACCTGCCGTGTAGCCGACGACACCGCTGATAACCGGAACGAAGTTATGGAAGGTCGGCAGCGTGTAGGCCGCGTTGCCTTCGATCGTCCAGGTCTCGCCGTAGTTAAAGCCCTGATCAGGCGTGAAGTAACCGGTCAAACCGGTCGTCAAGTTCGTTACAGGCGTGATCGAAGCAGCGATCTTGAACTCGACGTAGTCGCCGTTGTTGTCCGGACCAGGAAATTTCGAACTACCGATCTGGTTGTCCGGATATGTGTAGTACAGGACACCAAGATCCCAGCTGACCGGCCCGGTAACAGGGCGGACGCCCGCATACATGTCGACCTCGAAGGGGCCGAACGGCTCTGCGATGTTCGATCCCCAGAAATCCAGGTACCAGGTCAGGTTTGGCGTTCCATAAGTGAATTCAATGAAAGGCTGGAATGCCGGATCCTGATTGCTGAACGATATACCGCGGAAGATATAATCGCTCGTGCCGGTGATGCTGATCGAGTAGCCGAACTTCCGCTCACCGTCCGCCGCATCGTCGGCAAGTGCCGCCGAGGACATGCCAAGCGCAGCAATCGCTGCGAAACCCGCCGCCCCCAAGAAACCCTTGATATTCGTCATAAGACAACCCCCGTCCCAGATCTGCGGCTCGCAACACCCGCTCAATGCGGACAACGCGACTCTCAACCGCTCCGACGTAAGGAAAACTTTTTCGGGCTGTCCACACAAGTCATTATACGTCGCATATTGTGACTTATGCTGACGATGTAACCGTGGGGCAACTCTGCTGCGATAAGAAGCCTGCGTCTTGCAGATATGCATTGAATTTGAGCAGCGAGACCCTTCGGCAAAGTGTGGCCGACGGTAATGTGCTGAAAAGAGTGGCAACTCGATGTGCGGGGTTTTAGCTCGGGTCGGCGCCGGGATTCGGTCTCGTAGCCGTGTTACGCATGGTGTGCTCGATAAGTCACTATTCCGGACCTGCCTCCCCCCTAATTAAACAGAGATCATGAACCAGCCTCAGAACGACTCTCCGACTGCTCTCATCACCGGGGCCGCGCGCCGAATCGGCCGGGCGCTTGCCATGGATCTCGCGAGCGACGGCTGGACCGTCGCCATCCACTATCGAAAATCGGATGACGAAGCCGAGAGCCTCGTCCGCGAGATTGTGGATGGGGGCGGTCGCGCAAAATCATTCCGCGCCGATCTCGCCGATCCCGATGCCCCGCGTCAGCTCGTGGCCGACGTCGTCCGCGACCTCGCCCCGCCAACGGTGCTCATCAACAACGCTTCGGAATTTCAACCCGACACAATCCAGAGCCTGGAGGATGCCACTTGGGATCTTCATCTCGGCATCAATCTCAAGGCGCCGATGTTCCTCGCGCAGGCGATGGCCGCGAGCCTGCCACCAGGTTGCGAAGGCAACATCATCAACATCATCGATCAGCGCGTTTGGAATCTGACGCCGGAATTCTTCTCGTACACGATTTCGAAAGCCGGGCTTTGGACGGCGACGCGAACACTCGCCCAGGCGCTCGCACCGCGCATCCGGGTCAATGCTATCGGTCCGGGTCCGGTGATGCGCAGCATCCATCAGACTGACGACGAATTCATTAGAGAGAGCAAGTCGACACTGCTCCAACACGGTGCTTCTGCAGAGGAAATTGCCGCGACTGTGAGGTTTATCCTCGCTACGCCATCGCTGACCGGTCAGATGATCGCTCTCGATGGGGGACAGCATTTAACGTAAACCAAACGTTGCGGCCGCTGGCCCCTGCCGCAATCTGACCGCGCATCTTTCTCATTCCCGCCCCATTGCTCCGCGACTCTCGATTCGGGATCCCGCTGGGGGTTTATCAACATTTTATTAACGTTAAGCGTCTACGAACCTTAATGGTTTTGTTGGGCGCCTTTACGGGGGTGCCGCGTGCTTAAGGGTGTATTCATGATTGGCCGTGCTCGGGCGCCGCTGGCGTTCGTCATCGCAGCAGCCGCGCCTTTGGCTGCCATGTCTCTGCCGGTTCAGGCAGCGGATCTTCCACAGGTTAAACTTAGCGCAAAGAACAAGGTTCCGGTGTGTGCCACGCCGGGACGGCTCATGGGCTTCCTCGAAAGCCGCAACCGCAGCATCGACCCGCGCTTCGAAAAAATCGCCGCGGATTACATGCGCGTCGGCAACGAACTCAATATCCGCTGGGACATCGCCTTCTTTCAGATGATGCTCGAGACGGGCAACCTGACCTTCAAGGGCGACGTCTCCTCCAAGCAGAACAACTTCGCCGGCATGGGCGCCACGGGCAAACATGTCCCCGGCGAAAGCTTCGCCGACGTCAGCACAGGCGTTAAAGCACATCTCCAGCATCTCCTGCTCTATGCGGGCGAGCACCTCGACGATCCGGTCGCCGAGCGCACGCGCAAAGTCCAGGAGTGGGGCGTCCTCACCGAGTGGCAGAAGACGCTCAACGGACCGATCGATTACAGCCAGCTTGCCAAGCAGTGGGCGCCGACATCTCGTCACTATGCCCGCGATATTGCTGCTCTTGCGGAGACGTTCTACGGCAGCCCGTGCAAGGGCGCCGACCCGCAGCCTGAACTTCTTGCCTATGCGAAGACGGGCAACGCTCCGGCCAAGACCGACGCCGATGCCAACGCCGCGCGCGTGCAAACCGCTTCGGTTGAAGACCCGAGCAAATCGACTGCCAAGCTTTCCGGCGCCGATCTCGCGCGGCGCGCCGTTGAAGAAGCCCGCAAATCCGGCTCCTTCGTACGCTCGGGTCTTGGCGGCGAATCCCTGATCGAAACAGCGAACGTCACTCCGGCGGTCGGCGAACCCGAAGTCGCGGACCAGACACCCACAGCCTTCAAGATCATCAACGCGGCCACGCCGTCAGACGATGCCTCGTCTGCGACCGGCGCCGATGCATCGGGCGCGACAGCTGACACGCGCGGCCCGGCGGACTCAGCTCCTGTCGAGCCTCCCGCGAAGAAAACTTCGACCAAGAAAATCCAGACGGCTGCGCTCGGCGCCGGAACGAAAGCGTCCGTCACGGCGGGCGCCGCCACAAAGTCGGCGATCATGGTTCCGCCCGCGGGCGTCAAGCCGAACTGCAAGGTCTGGACCGCGAGCTACGGCGGCGGTCATTCCGTCATCATCCGCGCGCGCGCCGATCATCAAGACAATTACACCGTCCTCGACGTCAACGAAGGTGCGGAAAAGCGGGAAGCCGAGGCTTACATCGCAGCCTACGCAAAGGGCGGCGAGACCGTCGGCGAATTCTCCAATCCCTCCCAGGCCCTCGACAAAGCTTTCGAGCTCTGCCCCGACGGCTGAAACCAACACATAATCTCAAAGGATAGTTGAATGGCGACTAAGTCGCTTGTATCGCGTATTATTGCCTGCACTCTAGCGTCTGCGTCGTTCGCGTTAGCGATCGACGCCGCCAACGCTGCGCCGCCCATTCGGATGAGCGAAAGCAACAAAGTTCCCGCTTGCGTTACGCCCGAGCGGCTCATGGCGTTCATTGGCGAACGCAATCCGAATGTCGATCCACGCTTCCGCGAAATCGCGCACTGGTACAAGCACTACGGCGAAGGCTGGCGCGTGCGATGGGACTATGCGTTCTACCAGATGGTCATCGAGACGAACTATCTGAAGTTCCGTCGTGAAGGCGGCAAGCGCGGCGACGTCTGGGAAAATCAAAACAACTTCGCCGGTATTGGCGCGACGGGCGGTGGTGTTCGTGGCGAATTCTTCCCCAACATAGAGACCGGCGTCCACGCGCAGATCCAGCACCTCGTCGCCTATTCGGGTGAGCGTCTTGCGGCTCCGGTCGCCAAGCGGACGCGGGAGAACCAGGACGACATCGCAGCTCAGTCGAAGCGTCTCGGGCGGCCGGTGACATTCGGCGATCTCGCACGCCGCTGGGCAGCCGACCGCGCTTATGGCAAGTCGATCGACATCATCGCCGGCCTCTATCAGAAGCGCTATTGCGATCCTGCGGCGCGTGCCGCCGAAGTGGATGCGGTTCCGGCTCCGCTGCCTATGCGCAGCGAATGGCGAGCCCCATTCCGTCCGCCGTCCGGACTTGGCGGTCCCGTGCCGGACGACCAGGCACCTTCGACGCCGGCTGCTGGTTCGAGTGAAAAGCAGCCTGCGGCCGGTTCGACTGAAAAGAAGCCTGCGGCCGGTTCGACTGAAAAGCAGCCTGCGGCTGCGGGCGTCCCCAAAAAGCCGGCTGCGAAGGCCGCGAAGCCTGCTGCGAAGCCTGCTGCGAAGCCTTCGGTCGCGTCCAAATCGCCGCCGAAGGTCAAGAAGACTTCGGCACAAGAAGCGAACAGCAAGAAGCGCACTCCCGACAGTTTCTCACCTCAGCTCATGAATACTTCATGGGCTGGGACCACTGTTGTGGAGCGGCAATTGCCGGCTGAAAGCAGCGGTCAGGACGATGCGGCGCGAGTTCCGGAGCCGGCGGTTCAACAGGCCGCGGCTCCGTCCGGCCTGTTTTCGATGCCGTGGCTGCCGACGTTCAAGATTACGCCCACTCCGCAAGAGCCTTCGCGTCTTGGCGGACCGCTTCCCGCCGAGCTCGGCGCGGCGGCAAAAGCTGCAGCGTCAGCTCCGGCGATGCCCTGCAAAGTGCTGACCGCGAGTTACGGGGGCACCAAAACGTTGCTGATCCGCTCTCACGCGGGTGCTGAAACGCAGTACACAGCACTGACGATCGTAGACGGCTTCGAGAAGTCGATGTTCGACGCGTATGCGCGAACTGAAGCGGTCGGTGCCGAGATCGTCGGAGAGTACGCGACGCCGGAAGCGGCTCTCCTCGACGCCAAGTTCAACTGCCCGGAAAATTAAGGGCCGACCGCGATCGGCGGACGGCGTTGCCGACCAGAAAACATTAATCGGACGATGGGGCGAAGTACTTGAGAGCGGCGGTCGAAGCGGCTCCGCCGACCACGCAAGGAATGCCGGCTACGCCCATCCCAGTCGCCGCAGCCGCGACGCAGCCGAGAGCGAAAACGGTTTGGCCGGTCTGTCCCCACCAGTTGTAGTTACGAAGACTTTCCGGGCCTTTGGCCTTTAGCTCGTCGATGGATGCGAGCGCGTCCTTGCGTAGTTTTGTCAGCTCGAGCGTTTCGGCGGCCTCGATGACTTCGGTGAGCGGCTTCCTGACTTTGGGATCGCTGTCGCTGGATATCTTTTTCAAAAGCAGCAGCAAATCGTCATTGCGAGACGCATTCTGCGCCAGCGTCCATTTCGCCATCGCGCCGATCGTCAACAGCTCGACCTTGTCTTTATCTTGCGCGAGTTCGAGCGCGCCCACGATGCGGCGGACGGGCGCTTCCCAACCAGTGGCAAAGTAATAGCCCCAGTTGAGATCGATGACGCCCGCGTCGTCCTTGATGGAAATTGCCGTAAGGGTCGGCTTATCGCCGAACATGTATTTGTCGATCAGAACCTTGCGCGCGGGCATGCGCTCGACGAACTTCGCCATCGTGTCGCGCCAGCGCGGGAGCCCCGAATAGGCGATCGCCTTGACGACGAGGACCTGGTCTTCGGGCGGCAGCGGAAACATCTTCGAGATGAGATCGTCGGCCATCTCCGGATTGGAGCCGAGGACACCTGCGACGAAGCCGATGTAGACTCCCGCCTGATCCACTTCCCTGATCGAGCCCTGCGCCGACATCGCCTTCACGGCTTCGGGCGCCCGTCGAGGCTCGGGATTTTTGCGGTAGCCGTTAATCCATTTCAGAAGCTCTTGCGCGTTCTCGAATGGCTTGACCGGCTTTTCCTTCATCGGCTTTGCCAGCGCCAATGCCGGCAAGACAACAATCAACGCGAGGCCGAGAACGGCGATGACGCGACGCATAACACCCCCCTCGGCGCTACTTTTTCCCCAATGTCCTAAAGAGCTTGCACACCACGCCCCTGAGGTGTTGATTTTGTGGCGCAAGCCCGATGCCTTGCTTGACCTCGGCGGCAGCCCAACTTTAGGTGCGCCATGACCGAAGAGCCGACAACAGTCACATCGCCGCCGGAAACGCCCGTAAAGACGGGGCCGGAAGTGATTGCCGCGTATTTGAAGCACCTGCCGCAGAGCCCAGGCGTCTACCGGATGCTCGATGTCGCAGGCGAGGTGATCTACGTCGGCAAGGCGCGCTCGCTGCGCGCCCGCGTCTCCAACTATTCACGCCTCAACGGCCATACGAACCGAATAGCTCGTATGATCCTTGCGACGGCATCAATGGAGTTCGTCACCGTCCGGACTGAGGCCGAAGCGCTTCTCTTGGAAGCGAATCTCATCAAGCGCTTCCGGCCGCGCTTCAACGTGCTGATGCGGGACGACAAGTCGTTTCCGTACATTCTCATCTGCCGCGACCATCCGGCGCCGGCCGTGATGAAGCATCGGGGTGCACGGAATCGCAAGGGCGACTACTTCGGCCCCTTCGCTTCGGCCGGAGCGGTCGGCCGCACGGTCAACATGCTGCAGCGGGCGTTTCTTCTGCGCTCGTGCTCCGACAGCGTCTACGAGAGCCGGACGCGGCCGTGCCTGCTCTATCAGATCAAACGCTGCTCGGCGCCGTGCACGGGCGAAATCGGTCTGGATGACTATGGGGTGCTCGTCGATGAGGCTCAGCGCTTCCTGAGCGGCGGCAGCCAGACGGTGCGCCGCATGTACCAAGACCTCATGCAAGAGGCCGCCGACAAACTCGAGTTCGAGACGGCTGCCAAATACCGGAACCGGCTCTGGGCCCTCGCTCACGTCACTGCGGATCAGTCGATAAATCCGGAAGGCGTCGAGGAAGCCGATGTCTTCGCCGCCTATCAGGATGGCGGGCAGACATGCATTCAAGTGTTCTTCTTCCGGACGGGCCAGAACTGGGGCAATCGCGCCTATTATCCGAAAGCCGACCGCTCGCTCAACGTCGAGGAAGTGCTCGATAGTTTCATCGCCCAGTTCTACGACGATAAGCCGGTACCGCGGCTGATCCTGCTATCGCACGACATTGCGGAGCGGGAGCTTCTCGCCGAGGCTTTGTCGACGAAGGCTGAGAGAAAGGTCGAAATCCGCGTGCCGTCGCGCGGGACGAAATCGACGATCGTCGAACATGCGCTCGCGAACGCGCGGGAAGCCTTGGGCCGGAAGCTCGCGGAAAGCTCATCGCAAGCGCGGCTTCTCGAAGGCATCGCCGAGCGGTTCGCGCTGCCCTCGGTTCCACGCCGCATCGAGGTGTTCGACAACAGCCACACCGGCGGTACGAACGCCGTCGGCGCGATGATCGTCGCGGGGCCCGAGGGCTTCGTTAAGGGCCAGTACCGGAAATTCAACATCAAGTCTCCGGATACGACGCCTGGAGACGATTACGCGATGATGCGCGAGGTACTGACGCGCCGGTTCAAACGGATCGCGGAAGCCGAGGTCATCGGCGAGATCGAATCCGAAGTCGCCGAGATCGAAGCGGACGTGGCGGGCGGACCGTTGGTGCCCGTCGTCGTCGCAGGAGACGATACCGTCGAGGATCGCGTGTTTCCGGACCGGCCGGATCTCGTTCTGATCGACGGCGGCCTCGGACAGCTTTCCGTCGCGCGCGAAGTGCTTGCCGGATTCGGCCTGCACGATATTGCGCTGATCGGCGTCGCGAAGGGGCCCGATCGCGATGCGGGCCGCGAGCATTTTCATATCCCCGGCCGCGACAGGCCGATCATGCTCGAAGCCAAGGACCCGGTTCTCTATTTCGTGCAGCGGCTGCGCGACGAAGCGCATCGCTTCGCGATCGGCACCCATCGGGCAAAGCGCGCGAAATCGCTTGGCGTCAATCCGCTCGACGAGATCGAAGGCATCGGCCCCACGCGCAAGCGGGCGCTTTTGAAGCACTTTGGCTCAGCGAAGGCCGTATCGCGGGCCGGTATCGAAGATTTGAAGGCTGTGGAGGGCATCTCCGCGGATATGGCCAAGAAAATCTACGACTTCTTCCACGAGCGGGCCGGGTAACGGGAATTATTTGAGTCTAGCCAGAAAGGCGCTTGCTGCCCTATTTTGGCGGCACTTGGGGGCCAAGGGCCTACTTCCCGATTGTCATTTCGCTGTTGTCATTCAAAGGTTCTGTTCTGCCGATGCTAAGACGTGCATTTGCGACCGTTGCGCTCGCCGTTCTTTTTGCCGTTCCGGGCGCTGTTGAGGCGCAGGAAGCATGGGCGCCGGCCGTCAAACCTGTCGCGGCTGCGAAGTCAGCGACACCTGCGCCGCATGGCACACCGGCAGCCGCGACTGCGCCCGCGGCAGGAGCCGGTGCGGCGAACGCGCCCGCGGCAGCGACGGCACCTGCAAACGCACCAGCGCAAACGTCACCGGCACAGGCAACACCGGCGCAAGCCGCGCCTGCAGAGCCCGCTGCGGCGAATGCTCCCGCGGACTCCCTCCCTGCTCCCGCTCAAGAGCCCGCAGCCGCCGCGCCGCCTGAGGCGCAGCCTGCGGCCGCTGCTGCTCCGCCGCCGCCACCTCCTCCGCCAGTTCTTACGCCGGAAGTCAGTTCGACGATCAGCAGCATTGTCGGCGACATGGACGGAGCGGAAAAAACGCTGTCGGCTATTTCAGGCGTCAACGCCGATCTCGGCCGGTTGCGCGACAACATCGACGGCGTGATCGCGAAGTCCACGCAGACGGCCGACGGGCTTCGCCCACGTCTTTCCGATCTCCACGTTCAGATCAAACGGCTTGGCGATCCGCCGGCTAAGGAGGCCGCGCCGGAGCCAGCCGCCGTTGCGTCCGAGCGGGCGCGGCTCGATGTGCAGGAAGCCGAGGTCTCAGGCGCGATCAAGACGCTCGAAGTGACGTGGTGGCGCGCGCGTCAGGCGATCGACAAGATCACCGAGCTCAGGCTGCAGATGTTTGTGCGCAGCCTGACGGAGCAGATGTCGAGCCCCCTGCTGCCAGCCTTCTGGAACGATATCGCGCGGCAACGGGCGAGCGTCCAATGGCGCCTTCAATACAATGCCGAGGACTGGTGGAATTCGATCAACAGGCAAAAAGGCAGCGTGCTCGTCCTCTATGCGGCAGCGATCGGCCTTTATCTGCTGTTGAAGGCGGTGGTGCTGTCGCTGACGCGCTACCGGCCCGGACCCAATGCAACCCCGCCGAGCTTCTTCCAACGGGCAGCATCGGCTTCATGGATTGCGCCGGTCCGCGCCATTCCAGGCATTGCGGCGGTCTTGCTGCTTTATGGCGGGCATGAATATCTGGGGCTGCTCTATTACCCGACCGCGGCGCCCGTCGGTGCGGCGTTTTTCAGGTACGCACTCGTTTTCACCGCGGTTTCGGCACTGATCATTTCCGTCTTCGCGCCCTACCGGCCCGAACGGCGCCTTATGGCTTTGTCCGATCGCAGTGCCCGGCGCATCACGACGCTGCTCATAATCCTGGCCCTGATCTATTCGATCGACCTCTTCCTTTCGAAGTTTGGGCAGATCCTCTACTTCCCGCTGTCGATGAGCGTGGCGCAATCGCTCTTTACGAGCCTTGCTTTCGCGTTCGTCCTGATCGGGCTGTTGCTGATGCCTTTCGAGTCGAACGAGACGACGCTGGCCAGGCCGGTCAGTCGCGGCGAGCCGGTTTGGTTCAAGCTGCCGCTCGGAATCGCCGCGGCCGCGATCATCGGCTGCTGCCTTTTCGGCTACATCGCGATGGCACGGTTCCTGTCGCAGCAGCTGGTCATGACCGGTGTCGTCGGCCTCGTCGCGGTGCTTCTCTACCTTGCCATTCGAGCGCTCACTCGCGGGAACACGACGTCTCGTGGCCAGATCAGCGTCATTCTCGAAGAGCGCATGGGATTCGACGAGGTTCGCCGCAAGCAGTTCGGCTGGCTGACCGAGGTCGTCCTCACGCTCGGCGTTGCGTTCGTCACCGTCCCGATTCTGCTTCTGCAATGGGGCTTTGCCGCGCCCGATATCCGGGACTGGCTGGAGCGATTGCTGTTCGGTTTCGAGATCGGACAGATACGCATCTCCATCGTCAAAATTCTTCTGGGCGTCGCGATCTTCGTCGGGCTCGTGTTCGTCACGCGCCTCATCCAGCGGCGGCTGCGCGATAACCTCCTCATCGCGCCGAGGATGGATGCCGGTATCGCGAATTCGATCGACACCGCGGTCGGCTACGCGGGCACGGGTCTCGCGGCCGTCATCGCCATCTCGTACGCCGGCTTCAACATCACCAATCTCGCCATCGTCGCCGGTGCGCTTTCCGTCGGTATCGGTTTCGGCTTGCAGTCGATCGTCAACAACTTCGTCTCCGGCCTCATCCTGCTCATCGAGCGGCCGATCAAGGTTGGCGATTGGGTCGTCGTCGGCAACGAGCAAGGGACGGTTCGAAGCATTTCCGTGCGGTCGACCGAAATCGAGACGTTCGATCGGGCGAGCCTCATTGTGCCGAATTCGGAGCTCATCACGGGCCGCGTGCTGAACTGGACGCACCGCAGCGCACTCGGGCGCGTGGTGCTGAAGTTCTCGGCCGGGCCGGACGTCGATCCGAGGCGGGTGCTGACCATTCTGACCGAGTGCGCCAATCGCCATCCGAGCATTCTGCGCGAGCCCGCGCCGATCGCGGTTTTCGAAGGCTATACGAAGGATACGACGGATTACACGCTCCGGGTCCTGCTGCCCGACATCACGCACGGGCTCAGGGTGCAATCCGACCTCAGGGTGGCGGTCTACGAAGCATTAAGGCGTTCGGGCATCGTCGGCACCTCGGCTTTGCCCGCGGTCGCCTCATGACAAGTGGTGCGGCTTTCTGCCCGGAGATTCACCATTGAGCATCCAGTGGGCCGTCCAGGGATTGACGGGCCCACTCCCCTGCGGCTAACCCAAAAACATGGACCACGTCGCGCACCGCTCGATTTCGACGAGCCTGCCCAATATCCTGACCTACGGCCGGATCGTGGCGGTACCCGTGCTCGCGGGCGTCCTGTTTTTCGGGACAGGCGAGTTTGCGCGGTGGCTGGCGTTTGCGATCTTTGTCGCTGCATGCCTGACCGACTGGCTGGACGGGTATCTCGCGCGGATCTGGGAGCAGCAGTCGAACCTCGGCCGCATGCTCGATCCGATCGCCGATAAGCTGCTCGTCGGGGCAACGCTCCTGATGCTCGTCTATACCGGCACGATCGGCGGCTGGGCGATCTGGGCGGGTCTCATCATCCTGTCGCGCGAAATTCTGGTTTCCGGGCTTCGCGAATTTCTCGCCGAGCTCAACGTCAAAATTCACGTCACGCAGCTTGCCAAGTGGAAGACGGCGGTTCAGTTCGTGGCGCTTGCCATGCTGCTCGTTGGACCGGCGGCGGAAGGCATCCTGCCCGGCACAACGACGGCGGGCGTTTTGCTTTTATGGATTGCCGCTCTTCTTACGCTGTTGACCGGCTATGACTATCTGAAAGCCGGCATTCGCCACGCTATCGATCGCTGATATCGCTATGACCGAAAAACCAAGCACCGGCGAAACTGTACTGCGCTATTTCGCGTGGCTGCGCGAGCGCACCGGCCTCAGCGAAGAGCGCCTGATACTGCCGGCGGATATCCTGACCGTGAGGGACCTGCTCCTCTGGCAGTCCCGTCGCGGTCATCCCTTCGATCAGGCATTCGCGAAGCCGGAAGCGATCCGCGTCGCGATCGACCATAGCCACGCAAAACCCGCCGCACAGATCGGCTCCGCGCGCGAGATCGCTTTCTTTCCTCCCGTGACGGGAGGCTAAGATGGCCGTTCGCGTTTCGGAGGCGGATTTCGATGTCTCGGAAGAAATGTCGCGGCTCGCCGCAGACGATACCGGAATCGGCGGCGTCTCCATTTTCGTCGGTAAGGTGCGCGGCGAAGCCGGGGCTGAGAAGCTCGTCTCGATGACGCTCGAACATTATCCCGGCATGACGGAAGCCGAGCTCGAGAGGATCGAAGCGGAAGCACGGCAGCGATTTCGTCTGTCGGCGTCGTTAATCATACATCGCGTCGGCGAGCTCAAGCCTGGCGACAATATCGTGCTGGTTATCGCGTGTTCGCCGCACCGCGGCGATGCGTTTGGTGCGACAGCGTTCCTGATGGACTACCTTAAGACGTGTGCGCCATTCTGGAAGAAAGAGACGCTCGTCAGCGGCACCACCCGATGGGTCGAAGCCCGCGAAAGCGATGACGAAGCGGCCGCGGCTTGGGTTTCAAACGGCAATAGCTGATTAGCTGCCGCCCAAAGCTTTCCTCGAAACCGCTAATTTTAGCTCTTAACGAGAGATTAACTGCTGTTGCCCGATAATCTTAATAACCTATTGCTCCGACCGCTAAAACGCCATCATCCCCGGGCACACAGAAGCCTCTGTGGCGCACTCGGATGGGTGGTGAGCGCGCCTAGGGGGATTGCACTTATGCGTTGCTCGGCTCGACGCTCAATATGCAGCGTCTTCGCAGCGGCTTTGGCCGCCGGCGCAGTGTGCCCGGCCCACGCTGGGAGCAAGGCCGCAGACACGACCGCTCAGAATTCCGATGTGCAGACCGCAGCCGTCTCGCCGGGCCCCGCGCCTAGGTCGGCCCAAAGCACCACGGGCACCCGCTTCGTCATCGGCCTCGAAAGCAAAGTCGACTATCAGGTCTTTGCACTTGCGAACCCGAACCGGGTTGTCGTCGAGCTGCCGGGCGTCAACGTTCGGCTTCCGACGCTCGAAGGAAAGCAGCCGGCGGGCCTCGTCAAAAGTTTTCGTGCGGGCCTCGCGGCACGCGGCAAAACGCGCGTCGTCATCGACGTCACCGAGCCGGCCGTGATCGAAAGTTCGAAGATCAGCAAAGACAAGGATGGCCGCTACCTCCTCTCTCTCGCGATCCTTCCCGCGGCCGCCGCACTTCCCGATCCCCGCAAATCACTGGCGAAGCCTTCGGCTCTCGGCGCATCCGACCTGCAGCCGCCCTCACCGCGGCTTGCCGAAACCCCGAGGGAACGAGCCGCAAAGGCTTACAAGCAGATCATCGTTCTCGATCCCGGTCACGGTGGGAACGATTCAGGCGCCATGAAATTCGGGACGGTCGAGAAGGAGGTCGTCCTCAAATTCGGCCTCGTATTGCGCGACCTTCTGGAAAAGACCGGCCGGTATAAGGTTTTGATGACGCGTAGCGACGACACATTCATTCCGCTCGACGAGCGGACGAAGTACGCGGAGCGCAACAAAGCAAACCTCTTCATTGCCATCCACGCCGACTACTCAGACAACGGCACGCGGGCGCGCGGCGCCACGATCTATTCGTTGCGCGACGGCGTCGCCAAATCGCTCGAACGCTCCGCGAAAGGCAACTCGGCGCAAATGGTTCTGTCGGCAGACGAGATCGATACGGTCAAGAGCGCTAACGGCGATGTCGGTACCGTCAAAGACATTCTCGCCGATCTCGCCAACCGCGATTTGGAAATGACGCGCGAACGCAGCGGCATGTTCGCGAAGACGGTCATCGAGAACATGGGCGAAAGCACTCCCCTTCGCCAAGAGCCCGAGCAGCAGGCTGCGTTCCGCGTTTTGAAGACGGCGCAGTTTCCTTCCGTTCTGATCGAGCTTGCCTACGTGACGAACCAGCAAGACGCCAGCAACCTGAAATCCGACGAATGGCGCGGCAAGGTTGCGCAATCGATCGCGACCGCGATCGACAATTACTTCTCACACGATATCGCGCGGCTTCCTATGTGAGCGTCTCACGACTCCCCTTAGGGGAGCCGGCCGCAAGGCGCGGAAATAATAAAAAAGAGGTCGGCTCATTGGAGCCGGCCTCTTTTTTTGCGTGGCAGGAGTTCGTCGCACCGACCCCTGCATGCATCAGTTACCTCCTACATGGAGGATATTTGTGCTGTTGTCGCCAGAGCAGAATCAGCCAGCGTCTCCTCGACAAATCGCGCGAGGAGTGGGCCCCGCTTGATCGGAGAAAACCGGTTGGCTGGTGACAGCGCTTCTGCATGAGGCACTCCATCTTCCAGGTGTCCGCCAACTCGCTCAGGAGAGCGAGTGTTCCGATATCGAGGCAACGCACGCGGACTCTCAGCACACGGGCTCGCTGAGCGGCGCGCTAACGTCTGAAGTTCGATGTCGGAAATGCGGAAAGGGTTGGATAGGTACGTGAAGCTGCCGAACCTGGACCAGAACGACGCTCCCTCGGGCAGCCCTATCCATTGCTGCCGCGCGCCATTCGAAGTCATCTGCCGGTCCATCTGGAACCGGTCCAGAGAAGAGAAGGGCATTGACCCTTGGTTCTCGCTCTGACGCTCGCACAAAGTTGTAAGGACACGCCTAACAACACTTCACACTTCATAGGCTAAGCGATTCGCATGACAATTCGTGAGATCAGCAACATAGCGGGGCGGGACAATCAGTCGAACTCGGGGACCGTCGGCACGAACGTCCACAGGAGACATTCCGCCCTCGTCTCCGTCGACCTGGAAATGTGTGGGTTCGCGCCTGCCGATCGTTGCGGCTTTGACCGGCAAAACGTGCACGCCCTTCGGCCTCGCCTCCGGCCGGGCAAGCCATCCCAGCGCCAGCGATAGCAGATTGGCTCCGATTGCCCGGCGAGAGCCTGCTTCCATCACGACGGCAATGAGCGTATCGCGCCCCAACCCGGCATCAGGGGCCAGCGTGAACAGGCTGCCGTAGCGGGTCGCAAACGACAGGATTATCCAGCTCGCTTCGAACTTTCGCCCGTCGAGCTCGACGTCGAAAACGGGGTGCGCCTCGGCAAATGTCCTGATGACGGGATAGACATAGGCGCCCCTGCCGAACACGCGTTTCGTCCGGTAATTGAGCTTCGCGACGACGCGCGCATCGAAGCCCGCGCCCAACATCAGGAAAAACGGTTCGCCGTTGGCGAGGCCGCCGCGCGTTTCGATTTGCTCGCCGGTCAAGAGTACGTCAGCGAGCGCTCGAACGCCTTTCGGCAGGCCGATCTCGCCCGCAAGCACGTTGCCGGTTCCCAGAGGAACGAGACCGACGGGCAGAATCGTTCCGGCCGCCCCCGTCGCCACGGCGCGGAATGTGCCGTCGCCGCCCGCCGCGATGACGGCGTCACAGGCGCCGCGTCTTGCCAAATCCGCAACGCGTTCCGAGGCTTCGGCAGAACTGCGTGCTGGGACCTGGAAGACTTCCGCCTTGCTATGGCGCAGGCGGCCGATCACGCCGTCGAGAAGGCGGGGAATGGCGACGCCGGCGGTCGAATTGAAAACGAGTGCAAACCGGCGGCGCATTGGTGGATCGCAATCCATAAGGCAATGGCGGCGCCAGGTCGGCGCCGCCATGTGAAGCTTACAGAGATAAGCGGGTATGCGCCTTAATCGATCCCGTCAAGCCCGGTACTGGCCCGGTACTGGGGGCCCGGTACTGGGCCGGTATCGGACCGATAATGCGTCAGTGGCGGGCACCTTCGAGAGCCGCAGGCGATTCCGCCTGCCGCGCTGTCGACGTTACCGCCTTCTGCACCTTTTCGAACGCCCTGACCTCGATCTGCCGGATGCGCTCGCGGCTGACGCCGAACTCTTCCGACAACTGCTCGAGCGTTGCCGGGTCTTCTGTCAGCCTTCGAGCCTCGAACACCCGGCGCTCGCGATCGTTCAGGACTGCCATGGCCGACGAGAGATACGACTTACGCCGTTGCAGCTCTTCGTCCTCGACGAGGCGGTCTTCCTGGGTCGGGCTATCGTCAACGAGCCAATCCTGCCATTCGCCCGATTCCGATTCAGCGCGAATGGGCGCGTTGAGGGATGCGTCGCCACCGAGGCGGCGATTCATATTCACCACGTCTTCCTCGGGCACGCCGAGCTTTGTCGCGATCGTCTTGACGTGCTCGGGCTTCAGATCTCCGTCATCGAGCGCCTGGAGCTGGCTTTTCGCGCGCCGCAAATTGAAGAAGAGCTTCTTCTGCGCCGCGGTGGTGCCCATCTTCACGAGGCTCCACGACCGCAGGATGTACTCTTGAATTGACGCGCGAATCCACCACATCGCATATGTTGCGAGGCGAAAGCCCTTGTCGGGATCGAAGCGTTTGACGGCCTGCATCAAGCCGACGTTTCCTTCGGATATGACTTCGCCGATCGGCAAGCCGTAGCCGCGATAACCCATCGCGATGCGCGCGACGAGACGCAAGTGCGACGTCACGAGTTTTTCGGCGGCGTCCGAATCCTGGTGTTCCTGCCAGCGCTTGGCGAGCATAAATTCCTCGTTCGGCGCAAGCATCGGGAATTTGCGAATCTCTTCCAGATACCGAGTGAGGCCGAGCGAACCGCCGGCCAGTGACGGAAGACCTTTAGATGCCATTGCCCTCTGCCGGACCTTCTCCCGTTTCCGGTTCGGTCCGTGCTCCCTTCAGATTGTGGGAGTCTATACGCTCCCCCAACGTCTGATGTTACATAGTAGTGAAATCTAGGAATTCACTAGGGGTTCCCGTCACTTCGTCTTGAACGACCGTGACGATAACCCACATATCCAAGCCACCTACTTCAAACGACGGCCGCGCTTCTTTTCCGTCGTTTTGTCTTGGGTAGGCTTCAACGCCTCTCCAAGCTGTTTAAGGTCGGCTGGCAATTTACTGCTAAACTTAAGCTTTTTGCCCGAAATCGGATGTTCGAACTCCAGTTCGGCGGCGTGAAGCGCCTGTCGCGTCAGGCCTGACGCCGCGTCTTTCGCCTCGCCGCGGAGCGACCCGATGCGTGTTTTAAAGCCGGCGCCATAGGTCGGATCTCCCAGAACCGGATGGCCGATATGCGCCAGATGCACGCGGATTTGATGCGTCCTGCCCGTTTCCAGCACCAACCGTAGGAGCGACACGTCGCCTCCGGGCGTTTCTCCTGGAAATACGTCGATCACCTCATAGTGGGTCTTGGCGCTGCGGCCGACCATGCCTCGCGTTACCGCGATTTTCATCCGGTTGGCGCGGCTTCGTCCGAGGCGGGCATCGATTGAACCGGCCGGCAGCGAAAGCTTGCCCCATACGAAAGCCAAATAGCTGCGATAGAGCCGACCGTCGCGGCCGTGGCTTTGGAACTGCTCCGCCAAGCCCTGGTGCGCCGCGTCCGACTTGGCAACCACGAGCAGGCCCGATGTATCCTTGTCCAGCCGATGCACGATGCCGGGCCGCTTGACGCCGCCAATACCAGAGAGGCTATCTCCGCAATGGGCGATCAAAGCGTTGACCAGTGTTCCCGACGCGTGCCCGGCTGACGGGTGCACGACGAGGCCGGCCGGCTTATCGATCACGATCAGATCGTCATCTTCGTAGACGATATCGAGCGGCACATCCTCGCCCTCGACGCCGGTATCTTCCGCCTGCGGCAGGGTGACTGTATAAACGGCGCCCGGTTTGACCGGTGTGCGCGGCTCCCCTATCGTCTCGCCCGCGCGGACGTGGCCATCGCGTATGAGAGACTGGACACGGGCGCGGCTCACCCCATCAATCTTCGAGGCGAGCCAACGATCGAGCCGTTGGCCGGCATCGTCGGGGCCTGCGACAACCTCGATGATGCTCTGTTTTTGTTCGTCGATGGGCACGGGCGCTCGTAACTATCAGAAAGAAATTCTCGTGATGACTAACGATCAGCCGCAGACATCCTCGGCCGACTTGATGCGCGAACAGCGCCTCCAGCGCAATCTCAAGATCGTCGTCGGTGGACTTGCCGCGCTTATTCTCGTCGGGCTCGGAGCCGTCGCGGTGAAGGTGGTTGGTCTCTCGACGGGGGGATCAAGCGGCGCACAAACGTCGCGGACTGTCACCGTTTCGCCCGGTGCGACGCTTTCGCTGGAAATTCCAAAGGGCGCGCGGATCGTGTCGGTTTCATTATCGGGCAACCGGCTCGCCGTCCACCACGAGGGACCGAGCGGCCCGGGGATTGCGATCGTCGACATCGAAACAGGGCAACGTGTGGCCGAAGTGAAGCCGGTGGAATCGGTGCCGCGCAATTAGCAGGCCCTTCATGGGCTTGCCGTTTCCTTTCCGGCGCGAGTGTCGTTCTCGCCTGCTCAGGTTGTAATTGCCATGCGCTTCAGGGCTTGATCGACTGCCAACACTCGACTACACGTCCTTTGCGCCTGCCCCGTTCGTCTAGTGGCCCAGGACACCCGCCTCTCACGTGGGCAACAGGGGTTCGAGTCCCCTACGGGGCGCCAGTCTGTCCAAGACGGACTTTTTGCCAAGCATTTCACCGCACTAGGTTTGGTAGGCAACTTCCGCAGCGCACTCAGTGTGACCTAGCGAGAGCTGCTAAAATCTTACCCACTTATTCACCCCACGAAATCGTGGAGGTCTACACCTTTCCGTTTCGAGCCAACTCGATGCGTTGCGAACACCCAGCTTCTGGTGTGGTTGGCGAAGTTGGAAATCGCTTCGCGATGAAGGCAATTCCTCTGCTTCATTGGGGCCGTCTCCAAGCCCGACTTCATGCTGTCGGAGATGATGGGCATCTACGAAGACCTGAACGTGGTAGCTCAGGTCACCCGACGCTCGCCCGCCCAGCAATACCGGTGGGACATTCGTCAGAACCATCCGTCAGCTGATTAACGCGTTGAGCGACGATTGCCGAACACCAATGCAAGCATGAAAAAAGCTGGGAGCAATGCTCCCAGCCAAGTTCGAGCACAACTCCACGTGTGTGCTCTGGGACAACCCGTCGAGAAAAATTAATTGGCGCGATTGCGTTGGCCGGGTCGCGTTACCAGGTCCATCTCAGGCGACGCCGGCGGCTTTGATCAACGCCGCTACGACACTCGACGTTTCATGCTTTCGCAGAAAACGTCCATGTAATTTCAGCGCGTGACCCGCGAGATAAAGCGAGCCGCAAATCAACACACGTGGCGCTGGCCGCGCTTGTACCTGTGACAGCAGGAGAGCTTGCCTGATGCCGGTAGCGGCCGTAGCACGCAAACCATGTTTGCGAGCGATCGAAGAAAGCTTTTCGGCGTCGAATGACCCGACTTCTCCTGGGATCTTCACGGTAAATATATGATCTACGCGATCCTTCAACGCTGCCACGGAGGATTCGGCGTCCTTAGATTCCATCATTCCCCAAACCAAATGCACCGGACCATCTTTTCGCCAGCCGAGCTCTTCGACTGACCGGGCAATTACGTTTGCACCCGCCAAGTTGTGGCCGCCATCCAGCCAGATCTCGGTGCCCTCATTCACAAAGGTATGAAGGTTGCCTTCTGAGAGACACTCGAGACGAGCAGGCCAGGACGCCGTTCTCATGCCTCGCCAAAGTCCGTGCTTTTTAAGTCCGCGACCGAAAACAGCCCTAGCGGCAGCAACCGCCACAGCTGCATTTTCAATTTGGTGAGGCCCCTTGAGGTTAGGCAGCGGCAATCTGAGTTGCACGCGGCCTTCTTCGAACAACCAAGGATCCTGAGGGAACGACGCTCGAAATTCTCGACCGAAAACCTTAAGCGGCACGTTCAAAATTTTGGCCCGCTCTTCGATAACGGATAGAGCTTCCACGGGTTGAGGACCAACAATGCACGGCACTCCGAATTTTAGGATGCCGGCTTTCTCTCGAGCGATTGAAGCAAGAGATGATCCTAGAAATTCCATATGATCATAAGAAACGGGAGTGATAACCGTCGCTTTAGGTGAAGCCACTACATTGGTTGCATCAAAGCGTCCGCCAAGACCCGTCTCGAGAAGCAAGAGATCGGCGGGAATGGCCGCAAAAGCTACAAACGCCGCAGCCGTCGTGATTTCGAACAAAGTGATTGGCTGACCGGCATTGACACGCTCCACTTCGGAGAGACACTCAATGAGAAACCCTTCAGAAATCGGCGAACCACCGCCGAAGCCGCCGATCACAATGCGTTCGTTGAAGGAAACAAGATGAGGCGACGTATAAGCGTGCACGCGCTGGCCGAGCGACTCGCCGATTGCGCGCAAGAATGCGATTACCGAGCCCTTGCCGTTTGTGCCCGCGACGTGGACGACAGGCGGCAATTTTCGCTCCGGATTTCCAAGCTTTGCGAGAAGGCTTAGAATTCGATCAAGCGAGGGATCAATTGTCCGAGGGTGCAGTGTGTTTAGGCGCTCGAGAAGCCTCGCGCTCCCCAGTTCGATTCCGCGCTTTTCAAAGCTGTTCGATAACATGCTTGTAAACCGTGTGTTGAAATTTTCGGCCCTCTGCCAGAAGTCCCGTCACCCGGTCCGTCATTTCCCTTTTGTACTTCTCGTCCTTGATCGGAGGGAGGTTGAGTTGGACGTTCATGATTGCGCCCTCCAGACCGGCGAGCGCTTGCTGGCCGGCTACTCCAAGCTCGCCAATGGCATCAGCGTTGGCTTTCCCCGCGATCTTATTTGCAAAGAAAACGACGTCGCGGCATTCCCTCGCAATACTCAAGGGCGATTGCACAGCTTCTTTGTAGGCTCTCTCAATTTCGGCAGCGCGAATCTGCTTTTCGTCGTCCGTGCCGTTGGGCATTTTAAGGGCCGCCATCACGCCGTTGAAAGCTTCGGCGTCAAGATCAACGCGCTTTAGGAGACTTGCCGAAAGCGCTTCAGTTTTTTCCAAGGCATCAGTGAGCGTATTTGCATATTGCTCATATTCTTTGCGCCCGATGCTCAGCCGGCAAACCATAGCCACGAGACTTGCCGCCAACGCACCCGACAAGGCTGCGACGCTTCCTCCACCCGGTGTTGGCGCATCCGAGGCAAGGACCTTGCAGAATTTTTCGGCCGATTGCTTCACCAACATTCAGTTTCCTTCCGTCAACCCGTCACTCTTAGCCTTTTTTAATTAATTGCGCAATTAACTTACGGCCTTTGATGGCTCATCGCCTTGGCAATTTCCTCGGTCATCTTCTTGGCATCGCCCAGCACCATCACGGTGTTGTCGCGATAGAATACCGAGTTGTCGATGCCGGCATGTCAGCAACAATGGTTGCTATAGGCCGCTCGACGCGATTTCAACGCCGCGTATAGGCATTCGCTTCATGCTTCTTCTGCGGCCCGCAAGCCGAGCATATGGCAAATTCCGTAGACGAGGTCCGCGCGATTGAGCGTGAAGAAGTGAAATTCCGTGACGCCCCGATCCACGAGGCCCAGAACCTGCTCCGCAGCAAACGCCGCTGCCGCTAGACGATGCGTCTCGGGATCGTTTTCCAATCCCTCAAAACGGCGCGCCAACCAGCTCGGGATGCTGACCCCGCAGCGCGCAGCAACCGCCGCGACCCGCTTGAAATTATGGATGGGCAGAATGCCTGGAATGATCGGCGCCGCCACTCCTCGTGTTCTCGCCTGCTCTTCAAATCGGAAGAACAGATTGTTGTCGAAAAAGAACTGCGTGATGATCCGATCTGCCCCCGCATCGACTTTGTTCTTCAGGGTAGCGATATCAGCCGCAACAGTCACCGATGCTGGGTGCTTCTCCGGGTAACCGGCAACCGTGATCTCAAAGTTTGCAATGCCTTTCAGGTCGGCAACCATTTCGCAGGTGTACTCATAGTCGTCAGGACCTGGCTCATAAGGATCGCCTGCGGGTGCGTCTCCCTGAAGAGCGACCAGCTGCCGAACGCCTAGGTTCCAGTACGCCGCGGCGGTTTCAGCAATCTCCTGGCGGGTGTTCCCAACGCGTGTGAGATGAACCGCTGGCGCCAGAGTCGTTTCACGAAGAATTCGCTCAACGGTTAGACGAGTGCGTTCTCGCGTCGCCCCTCCAGTACCAGAAGTTACCGCGACGCTCGTCGGCCTCAACGGACCAAGCCTGTCAATCGAGCGCCACAGTGATTTTTCCATCGCCGCGGTCCTCGGCGGAAAAAATTCGAAGGAAACATCGATGTCTCCCTGTCCGAGGAACCGGCTCGCCCGTTGTGTTGGCGGCACGATGCGCGGCATTTCGGGCGGCAAGTCCGACTTTCGTATCATGCTCACGTGCTCTCCACTTTCCTACCGCACGCCTTGCGTCAGATCCGATGCATGCTCGAACTTGAGAACATGGCCTGCGAGGTAAAGTGAACCGAATATGAGGACGCGACCCGGCTCACTCATGGCTGCTTTGGAAAGCAACAGAGCGTGGAGAAGGCCTTGCGTGGGAACAACAGGAAAGCCCTCCGTCTCGGCAATCTCTGCAAGAGCGCTAGCCGAAAAGGCGTTCTCTTCGCCGGGGATCGGGACCGTGTAAACACGCGAGACGCGCCCCTGAAAATGCCGAAGGACAGAGGCCGCATCCTTGGTTTCCATCATGCCCCAGATCAAATGCACTTCCCTGGGATCTCTGACATTCAAGGCGTCGAGATGCGCCGCGACGGCTGCGCCACCCGCTGCATTGTGACCTCCGTCGAGAAAAAGCTCCGTGTTCGGCCCTAAGTACGTCTGATACGGCTCTTTATTCAGGCGTTGCAGTCGCCCCGGCCACGATGCCGTGGAAAGCCCCTGTTCGAGCGCGTCGAGCGAGAGCTTTTGATTGAAAAGAAGGCTCGCCGTGGCGATAGCCGTTCCAGCATTGTCGATCTGGTGCGCGCCTTCTAGACGGGGTAGCGGGAGATTGATCATGCGCGTATGCGACTCGAATATGAGCCGGCCGCCGCGCTCGAAGACATCGAAGTCGCGGCCGAAGACATGCAATTGGGCGCCAACTTCAGCCGCCTTCGCCTCGATGACTGCTAGCGCCTCCGGTTCCTGCCGACCAACGATGCAGGGTACACCAGGCTTGAGGATGCCTGCCTTTTCGGCGGCGATAGAGGCCAAGGTATTCCCGAGGAACGAGACATGATCAATGGAAATGGGAGTGATCACTGTGGCCCGAGGTGATTGGACCACATTGGTCGCATCAAGCCGCCCACCCAACCCTGTTTCGAGCAGAAGAAGATCGGCGTTCTCCTGGGAGAAGGCGACAAAGGCAGCAGCTGTGGTGATCTCAAAATGAGTAATGGGCTGATTGCCATTGACGCTCTCTACGAGAGACAGACATTCAATCAGTCTCTCCTCCGAAATCGGCGCGTGCCCATCCTCTTGCGCAAGACCAATGCGCTCGTGGAAAGATACGAGGTGTGGCGACGTGTACGTGTGCACACGTCGTCTTTGGGCTTCGGCAATTGCTCTCACAAACGCGACAAGCGAGCCCTTCCCGTTCGTACCAGCGACATGCACGACCGGTGGAAGACGGCGCTCGGGATTTCCGAGCGCCGCGAGCAATCTTGTCATTCGATCGAGCGATAGATCGATGGTCTTCGGGTGCAACCCGGTGAACCTCTCGAGCAGAATCTTGCTGCTAGGAAGCCGAGCGAGCGCACTAACCGCCTTAAAGTTTTTCGCTGACGAAGTTGTAGACATCATCCTTAGCCTCGCGACCGCACTTGAGAAGTTGAGAAACCTCGTCCGAAGTTGCGGAGTTGAATTGCTCATCTTTGATGGACGGCAGGTTGATCCTGACGTTCATGATTGAGCCTTCGAGACCCGCATAGGCCTGTTGCGCCGCGACGCCGAGATCGCTTAGGGCATTGGGATTGGTTTTTCCCAAGAGCCTTTTGGAGAGATTGAGCACGCTGACGCACTCGCGTGCGATGGAGAGGGGCGACTGGACGGCGTCCTTGTATCCAGTCTGGATCGCCTCGGTGCGCTTCTGCTTCTCGGCATCGGTCGCCTTCGGCAACTTGAATGCCGCCATAACTGAATTGAAGGCTTCCGTGTCGAGATCGACGCGGCGCATGAGGCCAGTTGCAAGCCCATCGGCCTCAAGCAGACCGGTTTTGATTTCTTGCGCGTGAACCTCAAGATCCTTCCTGCCGATACTCAGGCGGCACACCATTGCTACAAGCTCAGCGCCAAGTGCGCCTGACAGAGCAGCCACACTGCCGCCTCCAGGTGCTGGAGCATCGGACCCGAGTACATCGCCGAATTCCTCGAGCGTCATCTTAACGAGCATTTCTTTCCTCCTGGTTTGGTCGGCGCCCCCTCAGAAGCGCCGACGTCTGTTTGACAGTTGTTCGCAACCGTTCATCTCCGCAGCGCAACTGCGGAAGTTGCTTTGCGACCTCAGAACAAGCCTTCGATGTCGCCTTTTTCGTTGAGCCGAATGGTTTCTGCTGCAGGCACGCGCGGAAGGCCCGGCATGGTCATGATCTCTCCGCAGATCCCAACGACGAACCCAGCGCCTGCCGAGAGACGGACTTCGCGAAGGGGTAAGGAGAACCCTGTCGGCGCACCGCGCTTGTTTGGATCGGTCGTGAAGGAATACTGCGTCTTAGCCATGCAGACGGGGAGATGGCCGTAGCCGTCTTGCTCCCATTGTTTCAGCTGGTCGCGGATCTTCTGGTCAGCCACCACGCACTCTGCGCGATAGATCTCACGCGCTATGGTTTCGATCTTTTCAAAGAGCCCGAGTTCGTCGGAATACAGCGGCTTGAAAGCAGCCGATCCAGAAGCGCAGAGCTCGACCACCTTTCGTGCAAGGTCTTGAGTGCCTTCAGACCCATCCTGCCAATGTTTGCAGACGATGGCCTCGGAGCCCTGAGTGGCGACATATCGCTTGAGAGCTTCGATTTCGGCAGGCGTGTCCTTGGAAAAATGATTGATTGCAACGACGGCAGGGACGCCGAACTTTCGCACGTTCTCCAAATGACGTCCGAGATTTACGCAACCCTTCTCGAGTGCTGCGACGTTCTCGGTACCAAGGTCCTCTTTCTTGACCCCGCCATTCATCTTGAGTGCGCGAACGGTTGCAACGATGACAGCAGCCGATGGCGCCAGTCCTGCTTTGCGGCATTTGATGTCGAAGAATTTCTCCGCCCCGAGGTCGGCGCCGAAGCCTGCTTCCGTCACCACGTAATCTGCAAGCTTCAAAGCCGTGCGGGTCGCCATCACGGAGTTGCAGCCGTGCGCGATGTTGGCGAAAGGCCCGCCATGCACAAACGCCGGATTGTTCTCGAGCGTCTGCACGAGGTTCGGCATCAGCGCGTCCTTCAGCAGAACTGTCATTGCGCCGTCTGCCTTAAGGTCACGGCAATAGACTGGCGAACGGTCGCGCCGATAGGCAACGATCATGTCGCCGAGTCGCTTTTGGAGATCCTTGCGATCTTTGGCGAGGCACAAGATTGCCATGACTTCGGACGCCACGGTGATGTCGAATCCGGCGAGCGCCGGATAGCCGTTTGCAGGGCCCCCGAGTGAGGTCACAATCTCGCGAAGTGCGCGGTCGTTCATGTCGAGCACACGCCGCCAGGCAACTCGGCGCGTGTCTATATCCAGCTCATTGCCCCAATAGATGTGATTGTCGATCAACGCGCTGAGCAGGTTGTGGGCGCTGGTGATGGCATGGAAATCACCAGTGAAATGGAGGTTGAGGTCCTCCATAGGCACGACCTGGGCATAGCCGCCACCAGCGGCGCCACCCTTCATGCCGAAGCACGGACCGAGCGACGGCTCACGCAAACAAATCATAGCTTTTTGGCCGATGCGGTTCAGGCCGTCTCCGAGTCCGACAGTTGTCGTGGTCTTGCCCTCGCCGGCTGGCGTTGGGGAAATTGCGGTCACCAGCACGAGGTGTCCATCAGGACGTGACTGAACTTCATCGATGAATTCGAAACCGACCTTCGCCTTATGCGGACCGAAACGCAGCAGCTGCGATTCGGGAATCCCGGCCTTCTCTGCGACCTTCTCAATCGGTTGCAATTTTGCGGCGCGCGCCACTTCGATGTCGCTGCCTACTATCTTGACCATCTCGTGTATTCCTCAAGTTGCGTTAGTTCTCGGCGGCAGGGCGCTAGAGGGGTTTCCGGACGCGGAAGCCTCTTTCGCCATGCGCAGTTGTTTTCAAAGAGAAGCGAAGATGCGACATCGATCACCGGACAAGAACCGGGAAGACGCCCTGCGGAACCGAAGCCGCATCTTCGTCAGTACGTCACCCAGAAGATGACGTAGGCCGCCGATCTCACGAATGGACCCGCGATCAGCTCCCCCAGAAGATCTGGTACCCGATCAATATTGCGAGCGCATTGCCGGCAAGCGCGAGATAAGGAAGGATGCCTGCTCGGGTAGGAGTGAGTTCGGTCTCGCCTGGCGGGATCAGATCCGACAGCATATAGTCGGGAAACTTGCCGCCGTCGGTTACGTAGTGCCGGTAAAGGAAGACCGGCACGGCGGCAAACAGGACCGTAAAGCCGAGAGGAAGCACTCCATCCCCCCACACGTTCGCACCAGCGCCGATCAAGAAGGCGTTCACAAACGATAGGCATCCCACAACGACCAACCAGAACATCGAAGCGCGATACGGCCGTTTGGAACGCGGATTGTCAATGCGGTGAATCCATGCCGCACTCATGTTGAGTGTGTGGAACATCAAGTAGTTGACGGCGGAAACAGCAAGCACGAACAGATAGTCAGACATGAGCAGAAGAAAGGCATTGAAAAAGAGGTCTACCCACATTGCGCGAGTGGGGACACCGTGCTCGTTGAGGTGGTCAAGGTATTTCGGAAACCAGCCATCATGTGCTCCCTGATAAAGGGTTCTGGCAGAGTCCGCCATGGCCGTCATCACCCCCAGCAGAAGGCTGAAGATCAGCATCACAACCAGCAGGTTGGTGAAGAATGGGCCAGCTCCAACTAGGCTGGCGAACGCAGCGCCTACACCTTCTCCACTTTGGATCCCCGGTGACAGCATGCCTTCGGTCCCCAAGCCCCCTTGGAATACGAAGGATACGAGGGCGTATACGACCAGGCAGATCACACCAGTCCAGATGATCGCCTTTGGCCCGCCCGTTTCTGGATCGCGCATCTCGCTCATAAAACAGACCGAACTTTCGGCAGCGTATGCCGACCAGGCGGCTATAAACAAACCGCCGAAGAACAGCTTCCACCCGTCAAAGTCCCAGGCTCCATTTAATGGTACGAACGGCGTGAAGTGCTCCATCGTGACTTTGCCGCCAAACAACGGCAGGAAGCAAACGAGGACCAGCGGGAAGAGCCCACCAAGAGTCAGCGCGATCTGAACGCGTGCGGTTCTCGTGATCCCGGCATGTTGAATAGCCCAGATCGTCAACATGATGAGGGTGCCAAGAACGAATTGCATGTTGAGGCGGAGAGTCAGACCCGGCTTGATCGCGTTCAGATCGACGAGTGTGAAACTCCAAGTGTTCAAGACGTGATCCGGCGGGACGAAGACCGAAAGCACGTAGCCTGCCCCCAAACCAGAGCCGATAGCAAGGATCGGGCTGTATGCGATCCAGTTGCCCCAGACGGACATCGGCGCAACGACTTTAACGTGCCGGATCCAGGCGGTTGCACCATAGTTCGCGGTTCCGCCGGATTTGTTTGGCATCATCGCCGCCATTTCGGCATAGACAAACGTGGCTATCAACCCGATCGTAGCAGAGACCGTCCAAACCAGCGGTGACACGGTTCCGGTGACCGCGGAAATCCCCCCGAGACTGAACATCACCAGCGCGCACGCGCCTAGTGCAATGAAAACGACTTCCCACCAGCTTACCGCTCGAACCATATTTTCTTTGTGCGATGATGACACTATGACGTGTTCAGGATTCGCAGCTTTAGAATCCATCTGATTTTCCTCCCATAGTTGCCGGCCCTCCCTAGGCGCCGCGTAATGGAATCAAAGCCGGCATCCATTTTCTCGGTGGTTGACACCGTTGTCGTGATGGAGCCGGCTTCGATTTCCTGTTATTTTTTTTGTTGATATTTTACGTGGGGCGTTACGCTCTAGCCTTCGAGCTCGAGCAAATGGTTCTCGAGAATCTGGCTCTTGTAATCCCAAGGACCGTTGATGCCCTCGAGCTGCAGGTACCATTCCGCCGTCTGCACGAGGACCTCAGCCGCGATGGTGCCGCACACCTGACCGGCAAGGACGTTCACGCCGTAGCGTGCGGCCTCAGCCTTCAGAAGATTGTAAATTCTGTGTAGCGGCGTCTGCAGCGGATTGCTGACCTCGATCGAGATGATGGCGACGTCTTTTCCAGTTCGGCGATGCTTATTCGGCAGGCCGATAGTGCCCTGGATGTTGGTGAAGCCGCCGGTCCTGCCTCTGATAAAGCTCGCAAGCTTCTTAGCGATGGCGACATCCGTGGTATCGAGCACGACGTTGAAATAAGCGTCATGCTGCTCAAGAGCGCCAACGATCGTCGCTCCAGCGGTTGGATGCAGCTTAGCGGGACCGAGATCCGGCGCGCGGCTCGGATCCTTGAGAACTGCGTCTCGCAGCCCTTCGTAGTTGCCCTTGCGAATGGCCGTTAGCCCTTCGCGGTCAGGACGGCGAGCGTTTTTGCCCGTGAAGAAGACCGGAACTTGGTGCCGCTTGAAGATCTCGTTGCCGATCTCCTCAGCCAGCTCCCGGCATTCCTCGATCGTAACGTCCTTTGCCGGATAGATCTCGATGGTATCGACGGCACCGATGCGCGGATGGTGGCCCTTCTGCTTCTCCATGTCGATCAATTCGTAAGCCTTGGCGCAAGACTCCAGAATCGCGTCCTTCATCACTTCAGGACGGCCAAGGAGCTCCACCGGAAGGCGATCGAAATCGGCGTCAGGCTCATAACCGATCAGTTTGAGTCCGGGCCTGTTGCGGTACGGAGCAATAATCTGGTCGATGACCTCCTTACGCTTACCGTCGCTGAAATTCGGATCTGAAAGAATGTACTTCGCCATAAAGTCCTCCTGCCCGGATGTAACGATTTGTTACCGGGATATCCCTGTGGTCTTGGGCATCCTGTGCGGATGCCCGCTTTTGAGAGAGCGGCATGACCGAACGATTCTTCCGATCGCAAAAAGCAAGAAACCGGAGAGTGCAGCTTGCCGTCTCCGAGTGAGGCTAGTTTCGGCCTTTTATTTAATCAAGCGATTAATTATATGCGCTGCATCATGAGAGACCGCACTTCGTGACGTCGGAATTACTGACGCGATATCCAGGCCGCAGCGCACGGAGCGCAACCGCTGCGAGAAGAGGCGCAGAATGATGATTTCGATTTCTGGCCGCCTTGTGCGCCGACCAAACGGCCGCATAAACGACGAAGCGCACAGTATCATTGAGAGATTCGGTCAGACGCCAGCCGATGAGTTGCCGGTGTCGGAGGGCAACCTAGGATCAGCGGCACGAGACGGCATGGAAGACGAAGACGTCATCTCAACTGGGATGCGCCATCAGAGAGTGCGAAGCAGCAATCTAAGCATCCGCAGTCAAAATTTTTTTCAGTTGCACGTAGATCCTAGCAGTTTGTTGCAGCTCACCTTAGGGTTTCGCCACGGGCAAGCCGGCCGCTCGCGACAATGAAGTGCTTGACGCTGGGAAACTGTGTAATTAATCCATCGATTGATTTTGGGACGGAGTAACATGGGCCGGAAACGCAAAGAAGTTGAACCAAAACTTGGGCGAAGGGCGGCAGTAGTTGCAGGCCCCGATGCCGATGAGCTCGCACGGATCGCTCTCGATTTATTTGCGGAGCGTCATTACTCGACAGTGACGATCAAGGACATTGGCAAAGCCGCTAACGTCAATAGCGCCATGATCTACTATCACTACCGGGACAAGCTCGCCTTGTTTAACGCGGCGATTGCCAGTGCGACGAGCGAGGCGTTCCAACACTTCGACGACAACATTCACAACGGCAAGCATGAGAACGCGGCTTCAGCGATCAATGCATGGTTCGACGTGCATGTGACCTTGCACAAGCGTCTGCGCAACGTCATCAAGATAAGCATGGACTGCAGTGGCCCAGAATTTTCGGACGCGAGAAGTACAATCAGAAACTTCTATAGTCATGAAAAGAAGATCCTCGGTGACATCATAACCGACGGCATCGACTCGGGCATTTTCCGTAAGGTCGATGTGTCGGTTGTGTGCACCATGATCTCCGCGTTCCTTGACGGCATCTTGGCGAGATCACTCATGCTCAAGGATTTCGACATGCTTAAGACAGTCGAAGAGTTCAAGCGGACACTCTGGCTTCATCTGGGGTATCGCACAGTGCCCGTCCGAACGTCGTCTCGTTCCAACACTACAGATCGCAAATCGGCCTGACACACATGCTTCCCGTTCTCATCGTCCAAAACGACCCCCAAGAAGGGGCGGGCTCGCTCGCCACTTTAATGGCCAAACGCGGTCTATCTCAGTTCATTGTCCAAGGCTTCAACGCACCGTATGCGGAGTTGATGCCTGGGCGTTTTAGCGCGCTCATCATATTGGGCGGTGCTCAGAGTGCGTATGAGACCGAGACCTACCCGTACCTTGAACGGGAAATGGCTCTCGTGAATTCCTTCATGAGTGCTGACAAGCCCATCGCTGGCTTCTGTCTTGGTGCGCAGATTCTCGCTGCAGCACTGGGAGGAGATGTATGCCCTGGCGCGCAAAAGGAAATCGGCTGGTACGATCTCACGCTGCGCGATGAGGCGGCGGAAGATCCTCTCCTGAAGGGACACCCGCAAACGCTTCTTTCTTATCATTTCCATGGCGACGTTATTCGCCATGTTCCCAACGGTATCGTTCTCGCTTCATCCGAGATGACGCCTTGGCAAACGTTCCGTTATGGCCAGAAGGCATACGGATTCCAGTATCATGCCGAAGTGAATAGATCACTGCTTGCCGACATGTGCCGCAACAACGAGAGTTATCTCGCTGCCAACGGCATCGACGCCGACGCACTTATCGTCGCGAGCGAACCGCACTTGCCGGACTTCGAACACCATTGCGCGGGCGTACTCGGGCGGTGGCTCGATCTGTTTTCAATTGCCGAAGAAGCACGGTGATCGAGTAAGGCCAATTCGAGTCACCCTCCGATGCGGCGCAACGTGTGCCAACCGGCGGTGACTTTGGTTTTTTGCACATCCTTCAGTGCTTGCGCGGAGGCGCCACTTACCGAGAAAGCGGACATTCATCGCTCGGTCGGGTCATGCCAGTCGTTGCTCACTTTTCAGCTAGGGGCCACAAACCGACCATCGACGATCGGTGCTGACGCCTCGGCCTTGGTTGGCAGGCGCCAGCCTTTTACAAGGCCGTAGATCGCCGGGATGACGATCAGCGTAAGGAGCGTTGATGAGATCATGCCACCGATCATCGGCACCGCGATGCGTTGCATCACTTCCGACCCGGTGCCGGTGCTCCACATGATGGGCAGCAAACCGGCCATGATCGCCACAACCGTCATCATTTTCGGCCGCACGCGTTCCACCGCGCCCACCATGATAGCACGATGAAGGTCCTCGCGTGTAAATGGCCTGCGCTCACGCAAGCATTCGGCTTGGATCTCGCGCTTGGAATTGTCGAGATAGATCAGCATGACCACGCCGGTCTCCGCGGCGACACCTGCCAACGCGATGAAACCCACCGCCACCGCGACGGAGAGGTTGAAGCCCAGCCACCACATCAGCCAGAAGCCGCCGACCAGCGCGAACGGCAGTGACAGCATGACGATGAGGGTTTCGGTGAGGCGCTGAAAGTTGAGATAGAGCAGGAAGAAGATGATCATCAGCGTCACCGGCACGACCATCTGCAGGCGCGCCTCGGCGCGTTCCATATATTCGAACTGGCCGCTCCACACGAGATATGTCCCCGTCGGCAGCTTCACCTGCGTCTCCACGGCCTTCTTGGCGTCGGCGATGTAGCCGCCGAGGTCGCGGTCGCGGATGTCGACGTAGACATAGGTAGCCAGCTTGGCGTTCTCGGTGCGGATGCTGGTGGCGCCCTTCGTGAGCCGTATGTCGGCGACTTCGCCCAACGGCACCGTGCCGCCGCCCGGCAGCGACACAAGGACGTCCTTGGCGATGGCTTGCGGATCGGAGCGCAAGTCGCGTGGGTAACGGATGGCGACGGTATACCGTTCGCGGCCTTCCACCGTTGTGGTGACGGGTTCGGCACCGAGTGCCGTCGAGACCACGTTCTGCACGTCGGAGACCATCAGTCCGTAGCGAGCCAGCCGCTCGCGGTTGGGGACGATCTCGAGGTAATAACCGCCTAATACTCGTTCGGCATACGCGCTGGAAGTACCTGGGACCGATTTGAGAATGGCTTCGACTTGGCGGGCAACGCCATCCATTTCGACGAGGTCCTTACCGATGACCTTGATGCCCACCGGCGTCCTGATGCCGGTCGACAGCATGTCGATGCGAGCCTTGATTGGCATAGTCCACGCATTGGAGACGCCGGGGAACTGCAGCGCCTTATCCATCTCGGCGATGAGGCTTTCGGTGGTGACGCCGGGACGCCATTCCTCCTTCGGCTTCAGATTGACGATGGTCTCGAACATCTCGGTCGGCGCCGGGTCAGTTGCCGTTTGAGCGCGGCCGGCCTTGCCATAGACCGACGCTACCTCCGGAAACGACTTGATGATGCGGTCTTGCATTTGCAGCAACTCGGCCGATTTGGTGATCGAGAGCCCCGGCAGCGTCGTCGGCATGAACAGCAGCGTGCCCTCGTTGAGATTGGCCATGAACTCACTGCCGACCTTAGTCACCGGCCACACCGACGTCGCGAGCACCGCGCCGGCCAGGACGATGGTCAGCGTCTCGGCCTTGAGCACACCCTTGATCACCGGCCTATAGATGGAGATGAGCGCGCGGTTGATGGGATTCTTTGCCTCGGGAATGATCCGCCCGCGCACAAAGATGACCATCAACGCTGGGACCAGCGTCAACGAGAGCAGCGCGGCCGAAGCCATGGCAAATGTCTTGGTGAAAGCGAGGGGCCCAAACAACTTGCCCTCCTGCGCCTCGAGGCTGAAGATCGGCAGGAACGACACGGTGATGATCAGGAGCGAGAAGAACAGCGCCGGCCCGACCTCGGTGGCGGCTTCAATCAGGATCTCGAGTCGCGGCTTGTCCTTGGGCGCGCGCTCCAGATGCTTGTGGGCGTTCTCGATCATGACGATCGCCGCGTCGATCATCGCGCCGATGGCGATGGCGATGCCGCCGAGGCTCATGACGTTGGAGCCAATGCCGAGCAACCGCATGGCGATAAAGGCCATGAGGATGCCGACCGGCAGCATCAGGATGGCGACCAGCGCGCTGCGTACGTGCAGGAGGAAGATGATGCACACGGCCGCGACCACCAGGCTTTCTTCGAGCAGCGTGTGCTTCAGGGTCTCGATGGCGCGGTGGATGAGTTCGGAGCGGTCGTAGACCGGCACCACCTGCGTTCCGGCCGGCAATGACGGCGCGATCTCCTTCAGCCGTTCCTTGACGTTATCGATGACGGTGAGCGCATTGGCGCCCGAGCGCTGCAGCGCGATGCCGCTCGCCACCTCGCCCTCGCCGTTTAGCTCGGCAATGCCGCGCCGTTCGTCGCCGACGATCTCCACGCTCGCGACGTTTTTCAGCAAGACCGGTGTACCCCCGTCGGCCTTGACCACGATGTTTTCGAGGTCCTGCACGCCCTTGAGGTAGCCCCGGCCACGCACCATGAACTCGTGCTCGGCCAGCTCCAACGTCCGTCCGCCGACATCCATGTTGTTGTTGCGGATGGCGTCGCGGATCTTGTCGAGCGGAATGTTGAAGCTCCTGAGGCGGCTCGGGTCCACCGTCACGCTGTATTGCTTGACGAAGCCGCCGACGCTTGCGACCTCGGCCACGCCTTCGGCCTTGGAGAGCGCGAAGCGTACCTCCCAATCCTGCATCGACCGCAGGTCTGCGAGCGACTTGTCCTTGGATTGCAACGCGTACTGATAAACCCAGCCCACGCCGCTGGCGTCGGGGCCGAGTGTGGGCGTGACGCCGGCAGGCAAGCGCTTGGCGGCGGCATTGAGGTATTCGAGCACGCGCGAGCGTGCCCAATAGATGTCGGTGCCGTCCGCGAAGATCACATAGACGAACGAGACGCCGAAGAACGAGAACCCGCGCACGACTTTGGAGTGCGGCACGGTCAGCATCGAGGTGGTGAGGGGATAGGTGACCTGGTCCTCGACCACCTGCGGCGCTTGTCCCGGATACTCGGTATACACAATGACCTGCGTGTCCGAGAGGTCGGGGATGGCGTCGAGCGGCAGTGTCCTCACCGCCCAGATGCCTCCTACAACGGCGAACGCCGTGGCGATCAACATCAGCATCACGTTCCGGGCCGACCAGCCGATCAGACGCGCGATCATTGGTTGACCTCCGGGGTCGCCGGGGCCTGGAAGCTCTTCAGCGCGGATTGGAGATTGCTTTCCGCGTCGATGAGGAAGTTGCCGTTGACGACGACACGGTCCCCCTCGGAAACGCCGCTAAGGAGTTCGACGACACCGTCGCCCCGGTGGCCCATCTTCACGTCGCGCGGCTCGTAGCGGCCTTCGCCCAGATCGCGAAGCACGACCTGGCGGCTGCCGCTGTCGATGACGGCGCTGGACGGCGCGATAAGCACCGGTTCCTTACCGCCGGTGGCGATCTGGACGTCGCCGTACATGTCGGGAAGCAGTGCCCGGTCGGCGTTGGGCATCTCGATGCGGACCTGCACGGTCCGGGTTTCCTTCATCAGGTGCGGATAGACGACTCTCACCGTGCCTTCGAAGGAGCGCCCGGGGTGGGCGCGCGTGGTGACCGTCACCGCTTGGCCGGGCTCGACTGCGCCGATCTCGCTTTCGGCGACGTTCGCCATCATCCAAACAATCGAATGGTCCGCGATGCGGAAACCGACGTCGCCCGCCTTGAAGCCCTGGCCATCGCTCCAATTGCGTTCGAGCACGTCGCCGCTGATGGGCGCGCGGATGGTGAAGGTGTCCGGCACGCGGCGCTCGCTCTTCACTTGGTTCATGAATTCCTCGGGCACACCGAGGTTTTGCAGGCGGCGCGTGGCGCCGACGACGCCCGCGGGCCCCTTGAGGCCCGGAGGAGATGCGGCCTCGTCGCTGCGAGTCCAGCCCGAGTTCTCCTCGACGAGCAAACGCGCGGCCTGGTCAAGCACGGCTTGGCCGAACACCGTCGCCAACACGTCGCCGGCCATCACATGAGTACCCGTGGTGACGTCGCCGATCTTGACGACATAGCCGTCGAACTTCGGCGCCACCACCGCGATGCGGCGCTCGTCGAGTGCGACTACACCCGGTGCCTGTATGGTTCGCGTCAAGGACCGCTTGATGACGACGACGGTCTCAACGCCGGTGCGCTGGATCTTGCCGGGAGAGACTTTCACCGATGCGTCGTCGCTGTCCTCGCCCTCGTAGACGGGGATGTAATCCATGCCCATGGAGTCTTTCTTCGGCACCGGCGATGTGTCCGGCAGCCCCATCGGGTTGCGGTAGAATTTGATCTTTCGTTCGACGCCGGGAACGGAGGCATGCACTTCCTCAGTCTTGCGCTTCGGTTCGAACGACACGTCCTCGCTGGCGTGGACCGCGACGTAGGGTGCGCCGCCGCCGGTGTTGCGCGGCGCCAGCGAATAGAGCGGCTTCCCATCGGGGTCGCGGTAATAGATCACCGGGCCAGTTGCTTCCGCGTGTGGCGCGTTTATAGCGGCCGTGGGATGGAGCGGCAGGTGGAGCATACCGTTCTGGCCCACCCAAAGTCCGGCTCCCGCCGCAGCGATGACCGCTGCCACGAAAGCCAACCCCTTGCTTAGGGCGCTCATTGGAGGGCCTTGATGATGAGCTTGTTCTCGACCGTCCCGGTTTCACCCTGCACCTTGGCGCCGAGCGACAAGGCCCACTCTCCCGCCATGCCGAGATACGTCTTGAACCGGTAGACGCCAGGCGCAGTCGACGCTTCCAGGTCCAGGGGGGCGGTCATATCCTCCATACCATCGGGGCCGATGTCGATGCGTTTGGCGAAGATCACAGCGTCGCCTACGGCACGCCCCGAAGGCTTGTGGACGAGCTTGACTGAGATTACCGCCGCGCCCTGCTTCACTTCCTTGTCAAGCAGCTGGAACTCGTAGTCCTTGGAATCGGCCAGAGCCGAACCGGTCATGCCCATGAAGAACGCGAAGCCGACGGCGAGCGCGCGCAATGAATGACGTTGCATGTTGTATGTCTCCTGATGTCTCGAACCGACGCACGGCCGCTATGGCGCGCGCGCATGCAGGCCGCGGCAAGCCGCAGCGATTGCTCACGCCGGAATGGCGCAGGTCAGAGACTGGGAGGTCGAAGGAGAGGCGGGATCAGCGAACTCGGCGGCACCGCATAGATCGCGGGCGCCACGCGATCGGCGATGACATCGCCATGTAGTCCGGCCTCGGATGCTGGGGCCGGCAAAGGCTGGAAGCACTTAACTAGGCAAGTGCCCATCTCCGGACAGACTTTCTGAGGACAGTTCGGGCAAGCCTTCTTTATCTTCTTGTGGCAGGGCATCTCGTCGCCGTGTGCCGGCATCGCCTCGGGGGCCGACACCGAGTCCTTGCCCGACATCGCGTACGCGTAGGTTGCGGCGAGCGGCATCGAAAGCAACGCGCCGAACATGGCGAGCAGCCCCAAGAAAACGAACCAGCGATGGTAAAAACGGTGCCTCATCACAGATTACGCTGCCATATGATGGCCGCGGCGGCAATAAGGTTGCGGCGATTTAGGCGAATTCGCTTCCTCCCCTCGCTCGCGGAAATGGGCTTGGCGGAAGATTTGTGAAGACGATGTAAAGAAGACGCCCACCACCGCCCGCGCGGCGATCATCACCCTGGACGTCTATCCGTTCAAGACGACATGCCGGCCGCCTCTGGCTCGGCCCCTCTCACGTCCGGCCAGAAAGCTTATCAAGCGGGGTGAGTCGCTATCGAATATCGCTTCCTGCACCGGCGCGGTCACTGGCGGCCCATGCCGGTCACGCTCATACCTATTTCGATGATGTGCCCGCCTCCAGTATCGAGACGATCGAGAAGAGCGTGAAACACACCGCCCCAAGTCCGACCATGACGCGGGAGGGCACGAAATATCCGGCATTGGCGTCCGTCGCTTCGAACAAGAAGGCCGCGACGAACAGACAGGTCAGGGCGGTCAGAACCGGCAGCAGGGGAATGCGATTGGCCAGCGGAAAGCTTCGGCGCCAGACGAGCGCCAGAAGAAGCGCCTTCGACAGAATGCTGTAGCAGATGAGGCCCAGTCCGATCAGCACGATGCCCGGAGCGAGGCGATAGTCGTGATCGTTGCTGATCAGCACATAGATGCCGAGCAGGATGTTGACCGAGCCCATGACGACGACGAGCCAGCTCCACATCATGCGCTCGCCCTCGGTGAACACGTTGCGGATCTGGCGGACGATTGTTGCGACCAGGGCGGTCAGACTGAGGCAGATCGCAGACAGGCCGAACATCACATGGCCGGCGACATAGCCCGGCTGATCGCCTCGCATCAAAAGCCAATACGTCAATGCGAATCCGACGATCGCGCAGATCACAGGAATAGCTATTAGTTGCAAGGCTACGTGTTTCGTATGCGCGCCGTCCGGCGGCCCATCTTCCGGCTTTCGCCCTGCACTGACCGGAATAAGGGTGAAAACTGTGGACGCCGTGGCTACCGTGCTTACGCAGATCGCGATCAATCCAACACCGATAGCGATGTGTCCGGCGACGATATGGTCCCCCGCATCGAACGAAGCGGTTAGGGCGATGCCGTAGGCGATGGCGGCGAGCGAAACGAAATATCCTAATGCCGGCAGGGCCACGCGCCAGAACTCGCTATAGCGATGGATGAGCTGGCGGATAATCGTCGCCGCTGTGGTGAACAGCGCGTAGCAGATCGCCGTCAGCGCGATGTTGACGTGACCTGCAACAAAGTGATTGGCGTCTGTTGCGCCGTACAGAATGTAAAGGCCAAATGCGAGACAAATCGCGCCCATTATCAGGGGAATGGCGCGGAATAGTACGCTGATCGCGAGATTCATCATGGCCTCTCGGGGTATCCCCGGCCGAGGGTATTGCTCCGGGGCGGCATCAGGTGTGGTGAAAGTGCTCTGCAGGCGCCGGATTACAACATTTTCCGTACACTGCAGTTCCAGCGGTCCCTAGCCGGCTAACTCGATTTTCGAATACGTCTTCGACGACGAGACGTCGCGACCTCGTCAAGCTCTTGGCGCTCGTCGACTTATCCGACGGAACTCGCATCGATATCGCGTATAAGCCACGAGGTTAGAGCGCGCGGGCAGGCCGGCCGCACTCAGTGGCAAAGCCGGCCAATAAGCTCGGCGTTTTGCGAATAATTGACGTATACTCCCCGAAAATCCGAAGCCTTCGGGGCAGTTCGAAGCTACGTCGCTCGCAGCGCTGTCAGGCGACGATCTGCTCGCGGCGACCTTAGCCGCCAGCGGCACGATAGACGTGAACGCGTCGGCGATCATACTAGGCATCTATCGCTTCATGCCGGATGCGCGCGCATTGACCAACCTTATCTGCATCCAGAGCATCGACGCATAGTTCGGAAATTTCGATGCGAAGCTCAGCGCGCAAGCCGCCCTCCGAGCGGTTTGAGAGTGCGAAACTTCCCTTCGCGCGCGCGAGCGCTAAACCCACGATCGAGAGGCCCAGCCCGCTGCCGATAGCAGCCCGATTTCGCCCTCGAAAAAAACTATCCCTCACGTTGGCGATCTCGTCGGCGGGTATTCCGGGACCTTCGTCATCGATGTAGATGACCGCGACGTTACCATCTCGCTCGGCCGAACACCGCACGATGCCGGAATTCGGCGAATGAAGGATGGCGTTCTCGAGGAGATTGCGAGCGGCCATCGCAAATAGGATCGGATCCATGTTCAGCCGAATGCCGTCGAGGCTGCGATCGAAATGCACCTGCGCCGATTGGGATAGCTGGTAACGAAGTTGCTCATCGACGAATTCCAAACTCTTGCGAAGTTCGATGCCATCCTCCGGCGGATAGACTTCACTGGATTCCGCCGCCGTTATATCCATCAGTTGGCGAAGCAGACGGGATGTACGATCAACGCCGAAAGCAACTTGCCGAAGAGCCTTATTGCGCACGGCCGCGTCTTCGCTCGAAAGAGCGATTTGCGCTTGTACTTTTAAGCCTGCGATCGGCGTTCGCAATTCGTGCGCCGCGAATGCCGTAAAGTTTCGCTCGTGCTCGCGCGCCGCGGTGACGCGATCAAACAGGCCGTTGAGCGATTTGATGACCGGCCGGATTTCGGACGGCGCTCCACTCTCAACGAGCGGACTGAGATCAGATGCACTGCGAGTCCGAAGCGCACCAGCCATCCGGTTCAAAGGAGCCAGTCCCCGGCCAACGCTCAGCCAAATGAGGGCAGCCATGATGGGGGCTATCAGCAGGAGTGGAATCAAAAGCCCTTTAATGACTGCAGCGACGAGCTTCTCCCTCACCCGCAAGTTGTCGCCAACCAGCACCCGAATTCCTGCCGCTTTGTTCTCGGCGGCATAGACGCGCCAGCGCTCTCCACCGACACTGTTGTCCGAAAATCCCGACGCATCTCCAGTCAGCGGCGTCTCAGGTGCATCATCCGAGCGCCCGACGAGCGAGCCGTCGAGAGCCCAGATCTGACAAGACAGCTGCCGATCATAAAGCGTGCGGTTTGCGGCTGGACTGAGCAGACTTTGGCCAGGACGATCGGAATGCTTCTCCTGATTGGTGATCAACGAACTCACCATTCGTGCCGCTTCAATAAGGCGGGCATCGAGCGCCCGCTCCACCTCGGCACTCGTGCTGAAATAGATCCAGCAGGCCGCGCCTGTCCAAGCGCCTCCGGTCGTCAGCATCAGGATGAGGAACAAGCGCGCGCGGATGGACCTCATGATGCGTCCTCATACAGCCGATAGCCGATGCCACGCACTGTCTCGATCACATGATTACCGAGCTTGGCGCGCAGGTGATGAATGTGAACTTCGACCGTGTTGCTTTCGACATCCTCCTGCCAGCCGTAAAGCTTTTCCTCGAGCTGGCGCTTCGACAGGATTTGTCCGGGTCGATCCATCAAGACTTTCAAAATTGAAAATTCGCGCCGGGAAAGCCGCACCTGGTCGCCGGATTTTCTGACAGTCATCGACGCGGGCTCGATCACAATATCCCGCCAGGCGATGGTCTCTGTCGCGCGCCCCGCGGCGCGCCGGATCAGCGCTCGCAAGCGAGCGGCCACTTCATCCAGGTCGAACGGCTTTCCGAGATAATCGTCAGCGCCTGCGTCGAGCCCCGTGATCCGGTCTACGACAGTATCTCGCGCCGTCAGCAACAGCACAGGAACGGTGTTCCCGCGTTGGCGCAACGATCCCAACAAGTCCAAACCGGAGCCGTCCGGCAACATCTGATCGAGCACGATCGCATCGAACTCACCTGCGCGCATCGCCGTTTCGGCCTCCGCGTAGCAGGCCGCGATTTCCACGGTGAAGCCACTGAGATTCAATCCCACCTGCAAACCATCGAGCAGAATGGCATCATCCTCAACAACGAGGATCCGCATCGATCTTCCCATCCTCTGCTTCAGCGCAAAGCGCTCAGGTGCCGCTCACGCATTTTCCGGCGAGACCTTCATCATGGCATCATTTAGGCTTCGCTTAAGGCTGGCTTAAGGAGATCGACGATCTGCGACGTTGTCTACCCCTCCGTGCGAAACCGGCATCAGCTCACGCCCTGACCTTTGGCCACTTTAACATCGACCTTATCGCCCTCCCGGAGAAGCGCATTCGGGCTGATGATGACCCGATCTCCGGTCGTCAGCCCTGACGTGACGACGACACTCTGGCCCAGATCGCGATCGACGATAATCGGCTTGATTTGCACCACACCCTGATTGTCGACGACGAAAACAACCTGACGGCCCGCGCGGGTAACGATCGTGTTAGTCGGCACCAGCACGGAACCCTTGCCGCTACTCACATCGATCTTCACTTGGCCGATCAAGCCGGCAGGGATGCGCCGCTCAGGATTGGGCATGAGAAATTCAACGCGCATGGTGCCTGAGGACGGATCGATGAGACCCGATGAGCGCCCGACGCTGGCGTTAAACGTTTGGCCGGGTAGCTCCGCAAACACGACACGCGCCTCGGTACCCGCGCCGACCTTGAGCGAAGCCGATTGCGGGACGTCAATTTCAAGTCTCAGTTCGTCGAGCCGGCCGATCCGAAGCAGAAAGCCTTCTGACTGAGTTTGATTGGCCGTGACTTTGTTGCCGCGTTCGACCTGGCGCGCGATGATCGTGCCGGCGAAGGGAGCACGCACGGTCTGGAAACTTTGAATTTCTTCGAGCCGCTTCACCTCGGCGCGAGCCGCTTCCAGATCTGCCTCGGCCGTCAACTTTGCAGCATAACGTGCATCGCGAATTTGCACCGAGACATGTCCCTTCGGCACCAGAACCTCTGCACGCTCCAGCTCCAACTTTGCAAGGGTGAGCCGCGCTTCGATCTGGCGGCCAGCCGCGCGGGCCCGCATGAGCTCCTGATCGACCTCGGGCGCCTCGATGCGCAGAAGCACGTCACCCGCTTCCACGCGATCGCCAATGTCGACACGCCGCTCACCGACGATGCCGTTCACGCGCGACAAGATGTATGCCTGCTCGGCAGGTGCTGCGCGCGCGGATAATGTGAGTATGGAGGTCTCGGCAGCGGGCTGGGGTTTGACGACACGGACCGAGCGGGCACTTAAGCTTTTTGCGTCGCGCGAGCCGCCGTCGGCTGCTTCGGCCACCCGCTGCAAGCCAACCAGCTTCTTGAGGAAGCCGGCAGTCCCGCCGTCCCGGAACATCAAGCCGCCAAGGCCTGCGCACGAAACGAAGAGAATGGTCGCGGCGACAAATTTCTTCGGGGCCATTCAATGTGCTCCTGCACTTTTCGCGATTGGTAAGGCAACGCCGCTATCCGCATCAGCGATGGGCTGATTTCTGGTTCGACGCAGACGTAAAGAAAGCAGCGTAGCGAAGAGAAACGGCACGAACGTCAACGTTGCACCCGTCCCGAACAAGAGTCCGCCAACCACGGCGCGCCCGAGCGGCGCGTTCTGTTCTCCGCCTTCGCCGAGCCCGAGCGCCATTGGCAGAATGCCGACGATCATCGCCGTGGCTGTCATCAGCACCGGCCTAAGCCGCGTCCGCACGGCATCGAGCGCCGCTTGAGCCGGCGTTTCGCCCTCATGCAAGCGGTCGCGCGCGAAGCTCGTGACCAGCACGCTGTTTGCCGTCGAAACGCCGATGACCATGATGAGACCCGTAAGCGCCGGAACGGAAAGCGGTGTGCCCGTCACGTAGAGTGCAAACATTGCCCCGGAGATTGCGACCGGCAGACCACCCATTGCGATCAGCGGCATCAGCCACGATTGGAAATTCACGACCATCACGAGATAGACGAACACTGCCGCCATCATCAGGCCGGAAATCATCTCGCCGTAGGCCTGAGCCATCGATTGGGCTTGGCCGGCGATTTCGATGCGATTACCGGGCTTCAGGCGCGGCCTCACTGCGTCCACCGCGCTTTCCACGTCCCGGTAGACGCCGCCGAGATCGCGCCCCTCGGTGTTGGCCAACAGGGTCGTCATGGGCTGCAAGGTGACGCGGTCGATGTTGGCCGCCAATGTTCTGAGCTGCAGGGTGGCAAACGATCTAAGCGTGACCTGCTGGCCGTTCGCAGCTGTTTTCACAGGTATATTGAGCAGCTGCTCCGGCGAGTTGAGATTTACCGGCGGCGCGACGACTTGAACCGTATACGACATGCCCTGGCTTGGATCGCTCCAGAAGTTCGGTGACACGGTTCCGGAGGCGCCGAGAACAGTCAGCAACGCGGTCGCTGAATCTTGCGGCGTCACGCCGAGCTGCAGCGCGCGCACCCGGTCGATCTCGAGATAATAAGACGGCAGATCGCGCACTTGCCGCGGTGTGATGTCGACTGCACCAGGGATCTCCTTCATACGCGCCATTAAATCGCCAGCGATCTCGGCGTTGCCGGGAACGTCACGTCCGATCACGCGCACCTCGATCGCGGTCTGGGTGCCGGCCGCGAGAGTTTGAGCCGTCGCGTCCGCCGGACGGAAATAGAACGCAAGTTCAGGGAAACGCTCTTTGAGTTTTTGGCGAATTTGGCTGACGTATCCCGCGGTCGGAGCGTGCGGACTGGCAAGCTGCACGAGGATCTCGCCGTCGAAGGAGCCGATGACCCCACTTTCGACCCACGCGAGATTGATCGGCTCCGGACTGCCGATGGTCTCGGCAATGAAGCCGACTTCGCCTTCGGGAATGATGCTGCGAATTTCGTGCTGCACGTCGGCAAACTTGCGCGCGGTTTCTTCAAGTCTGAGCCCGGTCTGCGCGCGGACATAGATTCGGATCATGCCGGCATCCGCTTCCGGAAAGAACTCACGGCCGACGTTCGTGCCGGCGAACGTACCGAGCGCGAGTGCGAAGACAAGACCCGCAACGGGAAGGACTTTCCATGCGAGCAAGAACTGCGCGATGCGCGCTATTCGCCGTTCGAGGTACGCGAGGCCGCCTTCAACGGCGCGTGAAACGAGGCCCGGGTGGTGGGGCTGATGCGGGTTGTGCGCGCTCAACATGAGCGACGCGAGAGACGGAACCAACGTTCTCGACAGTACGAACGATGCCGCCATCGCAAACACGACGGCGAGCGCCAACGGCACGAAGACGAAGGCCGCGATGCCCGTCAACAGGAAGAGAGGCGAGAAGACGATGCAGATCGCAACCGTCGAGACAAACTCGGGAAATACGACCTCGCTCGCGCTCTTCAGGATTGCTTCCTGCAACGGAAGACCGGCCTCGAGGTTCCGGTTGATGTTCTCGATCTCAACGAGCGCGTTGTCCACCAGGATGCCGATGGCCAGCATCAAGCCGCCGAGCGTCATCAGGTTGAACGTGTTACCTGTCAGCGCCAGCCCGGCAACGGAGGCAAGAAGCGCCAGCGGGATGGACGTGAGTACGATCAGCGACGACCGCCAGCTCCCTAGGAACACCAGAACAACAAAGGCCACAAGAAGACCGACGATGATTGCCTCGATTGCCACGTTATCGATCGCGCGGCTAACGAATTGGGACTGATCGAATACCGGCGCGATGGTCACGCCCTCGGGCGCCGCCGCCTGCAGTTCTCCCATGCGTTGCTTGATCTGCTGGACAATGCCGAGGGTCGACGCATCTCCGAGCTTCAATATCGAGACGATGACCGCGTTTTGGCCGTCGAGACGGGCGATATTGCTCTGCACGGCCTGTCCGTCTCGCACGCTTGCAACATCGGAGACGCGGATCACGCGGCCATCCACGGACCGCAGCGGAAGGTCGGCGAAACTCGCGACCTGCTCGGGGCTCGCATTCGTCGTGATGGCGATTTCGCGGGTATCGATACGAAGCGCGCCAGATGGAAGCGTCAGGTTCTGCGTGGCCGTCGCCCGTGCTACCTCGCTCGGCGAAATGCCATAGGCTTGCAACGCCTCCGGCTTGAGATCGATCATGACTTGGCGCGACGCGCCGCCATAAGGCAGCGTCAGCCGGATGCCGGGGATGGACTGAATCTGCGCGCGGAGTTGAAGCCGCGCATAGTCGTAGAGGGCGCCGTCCGACAGCGTATCGGAAGCGAGTACGAGTTGTAGGATCGGCACGCTGGAGGGAACATAAGGCACAATCAACGGCGGGCTGGTTCCCGGCGGCATCCGCCGGAGAATGGTTTGGCTCACCGATGTCACCTGGGCGAACGCATTGGTCACATCGGTGCCCGGCTGAAACGCAACCCGGATGATGCCGACGCCGTTGATCGTTTCGGAACGCACCTCGCGAAGATTATCGACGTTGTTCATGATCGCGAGTTCGCTGAAGGAGGTCAGCTTGCTCGCCATCTCTTGCGGATTTAGACCCTGGTATGTCCAGATGACGTTGATCGCCGGAATGTTGACCGCCGGGAGAATGTCGGTCGACATGCGCCGGGCCGCCATCCCGCCGACAAGCAGCAGAAGCATGGCGAGCACCCCGATGCTGTGGCGATGACTGATCGCGTAACGAACAATCCACATGCGTTTCTGCCCTCTGATGATTTTCCAGGGCAGCAACCCCCGTGCAGCATCCCCGTGCCTCTCCAATCCTGTGCACCTTAAGCCAAGCTTAAGTTCGCACCCTCGGGGCTTGGAGCGGCCGCGTCATTTTCGGCGGCAAACTTCAACGTGCCATTCGCTGAACGGCCAGGTGCGGCCTCGATAGGCCGGAATCGTCGCGCAGGCGCACTGCCGTTTATGGCTCACAACAAAACATAGCCGACAGGCTGTAGTTCATCGGGCAACGGCCCCAGCCCCAAAAAGTCCATTGTCTCTCGCTCCATCGTCCTGACCAGCGCTCGAATAGGAAGGCTGTTGTCGGCTGATCCGAAGGGTTCGGCCAAATCGTCGCCGATCGCATCCAGGCCGAAGAACGTATAGCTGATGAAGGCGACGATGACTGGCGTGCCCCAGCCAAGCTGAGGCGCAAGAGCGAACGGCAGCAGGGCGCAAAACAGATAGACTGTCCGGTGAATGAGAAGTGTGTAGGCAAAGGGCAAGGGCGTCGTCTTGATGCGTTCACAGGCTGCTTGCACATTGGAAATTGCATTCATGCGGATCGCGGCAGACGAATAACGCCAATCCGAAAGCTCGCCAGATTTATTAAGCGCGAGGAGTTCTCCTCCGATTTGCCTGAGAATGGTATCGCAGACGTTGGGAGCAGCGGAGCCGACTACCTCCCAAGGCCGCGCTGCGGCGATCTCATCTTCATCGCGAAGGCGCGCCGAAAGAGCGTGAACGTAGGCGATAAGGGGGACGAAAATTCGCTTTTTTGCCTCGTCATCTAAATCCGACAATTCCCGGCACAACGATCGGGCTTGCACCAGAAGCTCACCCCACTGCTTGCGCCCCTCCCACCAACGATCGTAAGCCGCGCTGTTCCTGAAACTCATAAATACGGATATCGCGATCCCGATCAGACCAAACGGGGCGGTGCCGAGATGCGCTAGCGGCTCGAAGTGAAAATTGCCGACGTAGACGACCACACAGGCCAACACCGTAATGAAGAGGCAACGCCAAGCGACCCGGCCGGCGATCGAACCACGAACCGCGAACAGGATGTCGAACAGCGAGGCTTTCGGTCTGACGATCAAAGAAATTTCTCCTCGGATTGCAAATCTTGTCTCGAAAGACCTGGCGGACACATGGATTCGTGTCTGTGTTTAGGACATTTCACGACACGCGGACGTGTCTATTCGACTCATCGGCCGGAACTTGGCCTATACTCCCCGATAATTCAAAGCCTCGGGGGTGTTCGAAACAATGTTGCTGACTGCACGGCCAGGCGATGAGCTGCCCGAGGCTCCGTCCAATAGGCCTTTCTATTCCCACCTCTACGTGCAGGTGCTGAGTGCCATCGTGGCCGGCGTTCTTCTGGGCCACTTTTATCCTGATATCGCAGTAGAGATGAAGCCGCTCGGCGACGCTTTCATCAAGCTCATCAAGATGATCATCGCGCCGGTCATCTTCTGCACTGTGGTACATGGCGTCGCGTCGATGTCGAACCTGAAGGCCGTCGGCAGCGCGGGTATAAAGGCACTCGTCTACTTCGAGATCGTGACGACGCTGGCGCTCATCATCGGCATGACCGTCGCGAACGTCGTTCGCCCCGGCGCGGGCATGAATATCGATCCGAGCCAGCTCGACGCTTCCGCGGTGGCGAGTTACGTCACCAAGGCGCACGCGGAAGGCACCGTCGAGTTCCTGCTCGATATCATTCCGAAGACCGCCCTCGGCGCGTTCGTCGACGGCAACATTCTGCAGATCCTGTTCTTTGCGCTGCTGTTCGCCTTCGCGCTCCAGGCCCTGGGCCAACGCGGCAAGCTCGTGCTCGATCTCGTCGATCAGACTTCGCATGTGCTTTTCGGCATCGTCGGCATCATCATGAAAGCGGCGCCCATCGGCGCTTTCGGTGCCATGGCCTTCACGATCGGGAAATACGGCGTTTCGGCGCTCGGCTCTCTCGCAGCCTTGATGGGCACATTCTATCTTACGTGTATCATTTTCATCGTTTTCGTTCTGGGTTCAATTTCCTGGTTCGCGGGCTTCAGCATCTTCAAGTTCATCCGCTACATCAAGGATGAGCTGCTGATCGTGCTTGGCACATCATCCTCAGAGTCGGTTCTGCCTCGGATGATCGCGCGAATGAAGCGGCTTGGTTGCGATGAGTCCATCGTCGGGCTCGTTATCCCGACGGGCTATGCGTTCAACCTGGACGGCACCTGCATCTACCTGACGATGGCGACGCTGTTCCTCGCGCAGGCGACCAATGTCGATCTATCGCTCGCGCAACAGCTCGGCATTCTCGGAGTCCTCCTGCTAACGTCAAAGGGCGCCGCCGGGGTTACGGGATCGGGCTTCATCGTGCTCGCGGCGACCCTTGCCGCCAGCGGTACGATCAACGTGACCGCGATGGCGATCATACTCGGCATCGATCGCTTCATGTCGGAAGCGCGCGCATTGACCAACCTCATCGGCAACGGAGTTGCGACGGTCGTCGTCGCCAAGATGGAGGGAGCACTCGATATTGAACGCATGCATGCCGAGCTTGATCGACGCGCAGGGCCGAGCGTGGGCCAGGACCGTCAGGGCCTTGAACCATCCCGGGTGTCGTAATCCGCGAAGGCAAGGAGACCCCAAGTCCGGATAGCACTTGGCGATAACGTTCCTCAGTTAGATCGACGATTGATCATTGTGCCTGTCGATCAGGCGGCCGGATCACATTGTGGTTCTAGTCAAGGGCTGACTCAGGGTGCCGGCGAAAAATTGCCGTTGCGGTAACGGGGCCGCTTTGCTTTATCTGTCAGGAAACTTCATTCACTACTAAGATCGATCGCCACGCCACTGGGGTTAAGGAAACACACCGGGAATCCTGTTTGCACAATGACATTGAGTTCCGTTCGGTCACCAAGAACTACGGTGCGGTAACGGCCGTTTCGGATGTCGATCTGCAAGTACCGAAGGGGGCCTTTCTCGCGCTCCTCGGCCCTTCGGGCTGTGGGAAGACGACGTGCCTGCGGATGATCGGGGGCTTCGAGCAGCCCACCTCTGGTACGGTATCGATCAGCGGACGGGAAATGAACGGCATCGCGCCGTACCGCCGTCCCGTCAACATGGTGTTCCAGCACTACGCATTGTTTCCGCACCTCAATGTCGAGCAGAACGTCGGCTACGGCCTGAAGCAGATGCGCCCTCGCATCGAGGCGTCCGAGATTGCGCGGAAGGTAGCCCTGGCACTCGAGATGGTGCGCCTTGGCGGCTTCGCGCAGCGACGCGTCCATGAGCTATCCGGCGGACAGCAGCAGCGGGTCGCGCTGGCGCGGGCCATCGTAAACAAGCCCGCCGTTCTCCTGCTCGACGAACCGCTGGCGGCGCTCGACAGAAAGCTCAGAACCGCCATGCAGATCGAGTTGCAGACGCTGCAGCGCGAACTCGGCATCACCTTCGTGCTCGTCACGCACGACCAGGAGGAAGCCTTGTCGATGGCGGACGTCGTGTGCGTGATGAATGCCGGCCGCATCAGTCAGCTCGGCACACCGCAGGAGGTCTACGATCGCCCGGCCGACCTGTTCGTGGCGGACTTCGTGGGCAAGACCAACCGCGTCACGGCGCGGCTCGAAGCCGATGGCCAGACCTTACGGCTCGCCGATGGCTCCGCAATCAACGTGGGTGAGCGGCGGGGCATGACTGCAGGCGATGCGATCCTTGCCATTCGCCCTGAAGCCATTCGCGTCGATCGCCATGCCAACCCCGGCGCCACCGGGTTCCAAGGCACCGTGACAAACCGGATATTCCTCGGCTCGACCGCCGAGTATTCGGTCGCCGTTCCGGGCCTCGGCGACTTCTTGATTACGTCCGACCGCCGCAACCTTCACGAAAGCGAACTCGTCGAACCGGGGCAGACGGTCTTCCTCGGCTTCGATCCCACCACTGCACATCTCTTTCCGGTTTCAAGCGCCACCTGACCATAGGGGAACACGCACATGACCAAGAAGCACAGGGAAAATCTGCCGATCTCGCCTGACGACTTCATGCACGAGTTCATGCGCTTCAAGCGTGGCTCCGTGACCCGGCGCCACTTCCTCGGCGTCACCGGTCTCGGCCTCGCAGCAGCTGTGATGTCACGCAGCCCAGGCGCGTTTTCGACGGCCGCATACGCCGCGGAAGACCTCGGCACAAAGATGTCGATCGCCACTTGGCCGAACTACCACGATCCAGCGACATTCGAAAATTTCAAGGCCGCTACAGGCGTCGCGGTCGAGGTCAATGTCTTCGGTTCGAACGAAGAGATGTTGGCCAAGCTGCAGGCCGGCGCTACCGGCTGGTCGCTCTTCGTGCCGACCAACTATACGATTTCGACCTATCACAAGATCGGTCTGATCGACGAACTCGACCTGTCGAAACTATCGAACTTCAGTGCGTCAACCGAGAACCCGCGCTTCACCAAGGAAGGGCAGATCGACGGGAAGACGTATGCGGTGCCGAAGAACTGGGGCACCACGGGCTTTGCGGTCAACACCTCCAAGATCAAGACGCCGATGAAGACCTGGAAGGACTTCTTCGAGGTTGCCCAGACCGAGGGCGATCATCGCGCGATGGTGCACGATTACCAGCTGACCACGATCGGCAATGCGCTGGTGGCGCTTGGCTTCGGCTTCAATTCGATCAAAGCCGACGAACTCGCCAAGGCGGAAGAACTGCTCATCAAGGTCAAGCCGCATCTTTTCGCGATCAACAGCGACTACCAGCCCGGCATGCGCGCAACCGATGCCTGGATGACAATGTGCTGGACCAACGACGGCGCGCAGCTCAATCGCGACATACCGGCGATCGACTACGTTCTGGGTACGGACGGCGGCGAGATCTGGACGGATTACTACGCTATCCCCAAGGATGCTCCGAACAAGGCGGCAGGCTATGCGCTGCTCAATTACCTGATGGATCCGCAGAACGCGGTGAAGGAGCATATCGCCAACGGCGCTCCGACCACCGACAGCCGGGTGATCTCGCTGCTGCCTAAAGAGGTCGTGTCGAACAAGATCGTCTATCCGGATGAAGCCGCGTTGACGCCGCTTGAATTCGGCGCGGCCGTGACGCTGACCGATCCGGGCCGGGCCGAGCTGATGGCGCGCTTCAAGTCCGCCTAAGCAAGTCCGACCCAGTTGCCTTTGAGACCACAGTCCGGTCCTCGTCATTACGGCGAGAACCGGACGGCCTCAGGGAAAGCACTTCCCGAAAGCCAAGATCACATGGCGGTTTCAGCCGAGAACAAGAGAAGGTTGGTGACCGCGGCCCTGGTCGGGCCCGCCGCGGTCTGGCTATTTACGTTTCTCGTGCTGCCCTTCACCGCCGTCGTCATATTCGCATTTGGCGAGCGGGCACCGGAGGGCGGCTATCAACCCGCTTTCACTCTTGCGCAGTTTGCCAATCTCGGAGCCCGCTCCGCAGCCTTTGTAAATACGCTGACGCTCGCTCCGATCGGGGCGCTCGCCTGTCTGCTGATCGCCTATCCGGTCGCTTATTATCTGGCGATCAAGGCCGATCAAAAATACCGGATGTTCCTCATCTCGCTGATCGTCATACCGTTCTGGACGAGCATGCTCGTGCGGACCTACGCCTGGATGTATCTACTTGGCGCGCGCGGAATTCCTCATCTTCTCGAACTCGCAGGCATCGACGATGTGCGGCTGCTGAATACGCCCGGCGCGGTGCTGCTCGGCATCGTCTACGGCTACCTGCCGCTGATGATCCTGCCGATCTACGTCAGTCTCGAAAAGCTCGACCGGCGTTTGCTCGATGCTTCGGCCGATCTTGGCGCGTCGCCCATCTCGACCTTTTTTGGCGTCACGCTGCCGTTGTCGCTGCCGGGTGTGATGACGGGGGTCGCACTGGTCACGATCCTTCTACTTGGCGAATATCTGATCCCTCAGCTCCTCGGAGGAGGAAAGGTTTTCTTCATTGGCAATGCGCTGGTCGACCTCTTCCTGCAATCGCGTAATTGGCCGTTCGGATCTGCCATTGCCGTCACACTTGTCGTGGTCGTCGTCGCTGTGCTTCTGGTGGCCATGCGCATCGCATGGCGCGTCTCCGGCACGCGTCAGGTGGATCTGATCTGATGCGAGCGCTGGTTTTCGCCCTGTATCTGTTCCTCTATGCGCCGATTGCACTGGTGGTGCTGTTCTCGTTCAATTCCGGCCGCAATGCGAGCGAGCTCGTCGGCTTCTCGACGCAATGGTACGGCCGGGCGCTTTCCAATCCTTTCCTCATGGATGCCCTTCAAACCAGTCTCATTGTCGCCTTCACCAGCGCGAGCCTTGCCGCGATTTTCGGCACCATGGCGGCGATCGGCTTAGAGCGCCTCGGTCAACGGACAAGAGCCGTCTTCGACGGGCTGCTTTCCGCTGCGATCGTCGTACCGGGCGTCGTCATCGGCATCGCAACGCTGGTCGCGCTCGTGGAGCTGTTCTCGTTTTTGAATCCCGCGATCGCCGCTGTTTGGCCCGGCACCGATCCTCCGAAGCTTGGCCTCGGCTATGGCTCAATCGTCGCGGCGCATGGTTTGTTCACCATGGCTCTGGTGACGATGATCGTGAGGGCGCGCCTCGCAAGCCTCGGCCGGGACATCGTCGAGGCATCGAGCGACCTTTACGCGACCCCGCTGACAACGTTCCGCGAGATTGTATTTCCGCAGATCGCTCCATCCATCCTTGCCGGGTTTCTGCTCGCCTTCACGTTTTCCTTCGACGACTTCATCATCGCGTTCTTTGTGGCCGGCTCGAAAACAACGCTGCCGATTTACGTCTTCGCCTCGATCCGGCGCGGCATCACGCCCGAGATCAATGCTATCGCGACGATCGTTCTCGTCGCCTCGCTCGTCCTCATCGTCATGGCCCGCTTCCTGACGCGCGAGAAGAAGCTCAAATCCGGCGACGTGGCTCAAAAAGCCTGAGCTGAGCCCGCTTACGTCGATGGAGCTGACGCAGGAAGTCCAGGCAGCCCGAGCACTTCTCTTACCGGTGCGAATGAACGGCGATGTATGGGGCAAGCGCCAAGCCTCTTCAGAGCAGCGACATGCTCGCGAACCGGATAGCCCTTGTGTTTCGAAAAGCCGTAACCCGGGTGCTCGGCGTCGAGCTTGTCCATCAGCTCGTCGCGTGCCGTCTTGGCGAGAATGGATGCCGCGGCGATCGTCAGACTTTTCGCATCGCCGCCGATGATAGCCTGCTGATCTATGTTGACGTCCTTGATACGGCGCGCATCGATCAGAAGATGTTCGGGAGCGGACCGAAGCCCTTCGACCGCACGGCGCATCGCGAGGATGCCAGCCCAGTAGATATTTATTGAATCGATTTCGGCGACTTCCGCGAAGCCTACCGACCAAGCGAGAGCGGACTCCTTGATTTGCACGGCAAGCCGATTGCGGGCCGCAGCGCTCAGCTTCTTCGAGTCATCGATGCCCGGAATCCGCGAGCCAGGTTTGAATATTACGGCAGCTGCGGCGACAGGGCCTGCAAGTGGGCTCATACCCGCCTCGTCGATGCCCGCGATGTGCACGATGCCTTTCGCCCACAGCGCGTTCTCATACCGCAGTAAATTCCGAAGACGCTGACCCTCGGAGCGATTTGCAAAGCGCCGGCGCGCAATGGCTTCCAAGATGGCTTTGGCGCCTGATCGAGGATCAGCCGCGAGCGCCAACTCGGTGACCGCATCAAGAGGTTGCGCTTCGATCAAATAGCGCTGTCGTATGTAGGCGAGTGAGATGGTCATAACCAGATAAACATACTCAGAACGAGGGCTACGAGTTTAGCGTCATTTGGGTGCAAATTTCGGTCAAGTTTTGTTCTCCGGAGAAGTCCGAAATGCCTTATCCGAACAATCATAGCCTGCCGCCGTCAGTTCGTGATCACCTTCCTGAACACGCTCAGGATATTTATCGCGCCGCATTCAATCATGCGTTCGAGGCGCACATCGGCGATCCCCGACAGGAGGAGGCCTCGCATCGTATAGCATGGGCGGCCGTCAAGCGTGATTACGTGAAGGTCGGGCCTCGTTGGGTTGCGCGAAGCGATGTGGAATGACCCATCCTTTCTTTCCCGTGCCGGCATCGAGATCAATTGTTCTAGACGCTAGCGTTTGCCGTGAACGATGCGCGGTTTCGGCAGTTCTTCATCCAAGTTGCGGCGTTGGAGGCGCATGGTCGTGTCGATGACGTGCGATCGGCCGCTCAAGAGATTTTAAAACTGGATGCATGAAGGGAGTTACTGCCATGAAAGTGATGGAGGCAATGCACAAAGGTGCAGAATGGGTCGGCCCGGAAACGCCGCTAAACCAGATCGCGCAGATGATGAGAAACCTCGATATCGGCTGTCTACCCGTCGGGAAAAACGACCGGCTCGTCGGCATGGTGACCGATCGCGACATCATATGCCGAGGGCTCGCAGACTCTGCCGATCCGTCGAAGCTCACCGCCGAAAGCGTGATGACCAAGGGCATCGTCTACTGTCAGGCGGAAGAGGACCTTGAGGATGCACTCCACATCATGGAAGAGAAGAAAATCCGGCGCTTGCCCGTCATCGACGATAATAAGCGGATGGTCGGGATGCTGAGCCTCGGTGACATTTCGCATTCTGTCCCTCGCGATCTTTCCGGCGAGGTGATCTCTGCGGTGTCAGCTCATCACCAATGATGGGCTCATCCGGCCCGTAACGCTGCGCGACCGGTCGACGCCCGGCCATGTGATTGGGATTCAGCCGGTTGGCCGCCGTCAGATCGCGCTTGCCGTTGCGGTCAACCCGGACCCCGACTTTGAGGGCTCTGAAATTCGCGCAGCGCCTGAAAGTTTTTGCAGAGATAGCTAAGTTCGGCTTCCGAAATATAGAAATTCAAAAGTTTGCAAATATATTGATTGCTCCGGGCGGCGTTCGGGCCCCTCGCCTGGCGAGTCAGTAGAAATGCGCAATCCCTGCACGTACCGAAGGGACGGCGCGGTTGCTCTCCGCCGATATTCGCCAATAGATAGCGCAGAAAATCGCGAAGATGCAGCATGTCGGCGGCGCTTAGATCGTCAATCTCCTGCCCAAGGTGCGCGAGCGGATCCTCTTCCATGACCGCACGTCCCGCTTCGGTAATCGTAAATACCGAGCTTCGTGCATCGCGCGCAGAGATATCGCGCTCAACGTAGCCAGCTTGTTCGAGACATTTGATCGTCTGTGAAGCCGTGCCCGCGGTGGTCGCCTGATACTGAGCCAGTCCCGTGAGGGTACGGCTGTAGGCGTTGGATCGCGAGAAATAGCGAAGGGCGATCCACTGCGCGGCCGTCAATTGGTCTCCGTCGTTTTCCGCAAGTAGCGCGCGACTCAACTGCAAAAGGACGTCAACAACCTCTTTCGCAACCATTCTTCCCCCGAACCAGCAGAGCCTTCATACGCGAATCCTGCCTCCCAAAGTCAACAAAAATTATGGAAAATAAACTGGGATCGAACCGACCGAAACGAAAGGAACTCGTTTCGTATCGCAAGCATCGATTTTCGCGGTGACTCAATATGTCCGGCCGATAGATAGCGTCGACGCAAATTACTCGCCGATTTAGAATTTGCTTCACCATATCGCTCTCACACTGCAGGCGACTGCTTGCAGTGGAAAATTGCCAAATGAGCTTCGTCCCCGGAACAGAGCACGACGAGAAGAATGGAGACGTTCTCTCCTTCGGGGCATTGCGGAGCGATCTACGGCTTACCGTCGAGCAAGAACTCGCCTCGACAATCCTTTCTTGCACGCACGAAGCCGTCATCATAACCGATGCCAGCGGCAGCATCATCAGCGCCAATGCAGCGTTCTCGCGGATAACGGGCTACTCGGCTGACGATATCCGCAACCAGAACATTCGCGTTCTTCAATCCGGCATGCATCCGAAGTCGTTTTATGAAGCAATGTGGACTTGCCTCAAGGCGAATGATTGTTGGCATGGCGAAATTTGGAACAGGAAGAAAAACGGGGACATTTATCCGGCGCTACTCACAATCAGCGCCGTCCGTTCCGAGGCTGGCGAGCTGACGCACTATGTCGGCAGCGGCGCGGACCTCACTCCGATCAAATCATCACAGCGGGAACTCGAACGCCGCGCGCAACACGATGACCTGACCGGACTTCCAAATCGGCGCCTTCTCACGTCGCGACTTGATCAGGCGCTCGCGCGGGCACATGCCAAGCAATCAACGGGTGCCGTCATTTTCGTCGGTCTCGACCGGTTCAAACTTGTCAACGACAGCCTCGGGCATTCCGCCGGAGACGAGGTTTTGATACGCGCAGCCGAGCGCCTTTCCTCCTGCGTGCGAACCTCAGACATGGTTGCCCGGTTCGGAGGCGACGAGTTCGGGTTGCTTTGCGAAGGGACGCCGCGCTCAACGCTTGGCGATCTCGTCAGCAGGATTTTAGATCAGTTATGCCAGCCGTATTTTCTTTCCGGGGGACGGCAGGTGTGGCTCGGCGCAAGCGCCGGGATCAGCCTATTTCCCGATGACGGACGGGACGCTGCGTCGTTGATACAGTACGCAGACGCGGCGCTCTATCACGCAAAGTGCGCTGGCAAGGGCACGTATCGCTTCTTCTCGACCCGCCTGACGGAAGCAGCCAACACACGGCTTTCGGCTGACCTGCAATTGAGGCAAGCGCTCGCGTGCGAAGAGTTCATTCTCCACTATCAGCCTCTCGTTTCTATGCCCGGCGGCAAGGTGACGGGTTTTGAGGCCCTGGTCCGCTGGAAGACTGCGAGCGGTAAGGTCGTGCCGCCGGGGGATTTCATCCCGGCCGCCGAAGAGACGGGACTTATCGTTCCGCTTGGCGAATGGGTGCTTCGGACCGCGTGCCGCGATATGAAAGAACTTCTTGACGGCGGTGCGGACCTCAAGACGATGGCGGTCAACGTGTCGGCTCAGCAGCTCCGCAACGCCGGATTTGTCGATACGCTTCAAAGCATCCTGAAGGAGTTCGATCTCAACCCTTCCGTGGTCGAACTCGAAATAACCGAAGGCACGCTCATGGGGCAAGGCAAAGCCCCTGTGGCTATCCTTCATGCTTTAAAGGCCTTGGGATTGCGCCTCGCCGTCGACGACTTCGGCACCGGCTATTCGTCGTTGGCGTATCTTCAAAAGCTGCCGATCGACAAGCTCAAGATCGACCGCAGTTTCGTTTCGGATTTGGAATCCGGCGGTGCGGCGCAGGCCATTGCCGCGGCCATTATCGGTCTCGGCCGGAGCTTACGCCTCGAGGTTCTCGCGGAGGGCGTCGAAAACCGCTTCCAACTGGACTTTCTCGTGAACAACGGATGCAGAGAAGCACAGGGATATTATTTCGGACTTCCTGTCCCTAAGGAAGCACTGCCTGCTTTAGGGGGGATCAAGTGGAGGTGAGAGGCAGCCGCTAGGCGGCGCGCTGATCCACAGTCGGCAGCACCGTATTCAAGGCAAGAAGGCTGATCATGCGGCCGTCAATCGGGATGACGCCACGCACGAATGACTTGGCCATATCAGAGGCGACTTCGGGCGTCGGCTGAACTTGCGCCAAATCAATTGTCAGAATGTCGGAGACGCCATCGACGAGCAGGCCAATCACTTGCTCGCCCTGCTGAGTGACGACGATGGCGTGACGCGCTGTTGGCTCGGCCGGCGAGAATCCCAGCCGGGCCGCGAGATCGATAATTGGCAGCACGATGCCACGCAGGTTGACCACGCCGCATAGGAAACTCGGCGCATGAGGCAGCGGAGTGGCCGGCGTCCAGCCACGGATCTCCCGCACCGCCACCACGTCTATACCGAAGTCCTGGTTGCCTACGCGAAACGCCAAAACTTCGAGAGTTTTCGTTCCCTCAGTCATTTGGTTCTCGATCATTGTTCAGCCTCGGATCGGACTTCGATCAATCATGGTCATGCGTCGAGAAACGTTAAAATTCCTCCCATCCCTCCTCCGGTTTGCGCGCTGCGGATGAACCTCCCGACGAGGACGACGCTTTCAAAGCCGTCGCCCGGACGTCGCGCCTGGACTTTGCCGCGCCGGGCTTCACGTTCGATTGCCGCGCCGCCGTCATTTGAGCCGACGTTTGCCTCAGCGCCATAATCGACGAGTTCTGATTGACCTTGAACTCACTCATGAGGTCTGAAAGTTGGTTCGTCTCCTCAGTCAGCGAGTGGCAAGCGGCCGTCGTTTCTTCGACCATCGCCGCATTTTGCTGAGTGGTCTGATCCATGGCGTTGATCGCGGTGTTGATTTGCTGCAATCCACTGGCCTGCTCCTGGGAGGCGCCGGCTATCTCGGCGATCATCTGATTGATGCCGACGACATGGGAAATAATCTGCTCCAGCGTCTTGCCGCTTTCGGCAACATAGCGCGCGCCCTGCTCGACCTGTCCACTCGATGTCGAGATGAGCGTCTTGATCTCTTTGGCTGCTTCAGCCGAGCGCTGCGCGAGGGCGCGGACCTCGGAAGCAACCACAGCAAATCCGCGTCCGGCGTCGCCTGCGCGCGCGGCTTCGACACCAGCGTTCAGCGCGAGCAGATTTGTCTGAAAGGCGATTTCATCGATCACACTGATGATCTGAGTTATCTGCCTTGAAGATTTCTCGATGTTACCCATCGCATCGACGGCTTGGCGAACAACTTCGCGGCTCGACTCGGCGGCGTTCTTGGCTGCTGCGGCCGTATCGCGGGCATGGGCTGCGCCCTCCGACGACTTTTTGACGGTCATCGTGATCTCTTCGAGAGCAGCCGCCGTTTCTTCGAGGCTGGCCGCCTGCTGCTCCGTGCGGCGAGAGAGGTCGTCGGCGGCGGCCGCTATCTCGTGAGTTCCCGACGTCATCTTCTGCGAGCTTGCGATGACGGATTGCAAGGTCTCGTCGAACTGCTCGAGAGCCGCATTGAATTCTTTCTGCAGCTTATGATAGGCGTCCGGGAGATCGTCGGTCAATCGGAACGACAGGTCTTTTGCGGCGAGTTTTGCGACCGCCGCCCCAATCGAAGTGGACACCATGGCGCGTTCGCGCCCGATCGCCTCCTCTTCGGCTTTTCGCTCCGCCTCGCGTCTCGCCTGCTCTGTCCGGATACGCTCGGCTTCGGCGTCCTCCTCGTACTTGCGTCTCGCTTCCTCGGCGGCCTCGACATAGACAGAAATGGAGAAATCCATGTCGAGCATCATTGCCTTGACGAGCGCACCTACGCATCGCCCGACGCCGTCGGCGTCATTTTTCTTCCGGCCAAAAGAAAATCCGGACGGCCACATTTCGTTGACCACCGAACGAATGAGGTGTTCGACGACGATGGCATAACCACCAATATACCACCGCGGCTCAAGTCCGATGCGTGCATGCGTCTGGCCAACTCTGCGCACATTGGCAACGTAGCGTGCGTCGAAATCCGCATTGCTGATGGACGCCCAGTGGTTGACCTGGGCCGACTTGGCCGCAACCATGTGCGTCTCGCTTTTGAAGAATTTCCGCGTTTCCGGAGTTTTGCGGATCATCTCGTAAAACATGCCGAGCGCCACGGGCAGCTCACGGTCGATGATGGGTTTAATGCTACGGATGCTTTTGCATCTCTCGTCGTCGAGTTGAATAAAGGACATGCGTTCGGCCAAACCGCCATCAGATGCAGAAGCCGCGTTGTTATGCGCACCGTGACTCATATCGCCCCCCGGGGTTTATGCCCAATGTCCGTTTGCAATTCTCAATCTGATATCGCGCGCGCTATTGCCTTGTGGCTTCCCTAGCCCCATGCCTCAACAATTCGCCACGCATCAGCCGAATAGAATCAGTGCGCTGATTTGCCATCGATCGGCGTGCCGATAATGAGGATCGGTAATATTTTGATGCATTCGCTTGTGGCTGAAATGGAAGCCTATGCGTCACGCAACCATATGCTTTCGATTCGAAATCAACAGTCTGCTGAAATCGGCAAGGCACGAGCTTTTGACTGATCAGTTCCGTCGCCACGCTAGCGGCTCGCTGACCAATAGCTCGGCTTCGTCGAAATGGAGCGCTTAATCGACGACTGCGGCAAGCGTTTGAAGAGCGCGAGGTCCGCACCGCGAGCTTCACAGTCGAGCTTGTGAGCATCACATCTTCCGCCAGCCATCGTCCCCTCATGTCGAAGGCTGGCATCTGCCGCTCAATTGCCGGACGGCGCTCACCCGGATTGTGCCGGATCCGCTAGGCTGGGATGGCGCTTCGCTCGTGACGCAAACGGCCGCCGAGCGATATCCACCACAGGCCGTGAAGCACAAGGTCGATCGCGACCACGAGGCCCAGAACCCACAAACCGCTGGCTGGCCATTTCGAAAGAATGACAAGGCCAGCCGCAATGCCAACTATCCCCGAGACCAACAGCAGCCAACCGTACCATTGCCAGTACTCGACCGCCTGGACGATACGGACGGCCCCCGAGGCGATGAGTGACAGCGCGAAGACCAGAGTGAGTACGACGGAGGCTCGTGCTGGATCGGATACAAGCATCAAGCCACAAACGGCGTACAGAAGTCCTATGAGTAGCCTGGCCACGAAGCCGCGCCAGTGTGGGGCCGCGAAGGCCTGAAATACTTCGGCCGCGCCAGCGATGAGGAGCACAATGCCGATAACAAATGCGCTGATCAGGGTTGCAGCCACGACGTCTCCCAAGAGGAAGAGCCCGGCCACAATAAATACGGCGCCGACCAGCATTGCTCCCCACCAGCTTTGATTTTCTGCTCCCGAATGAGACTCTAGAGTTGGCCTCAATGTCATGGCTATCTCCTAAATACCCTACGAACAAATTGAAAATTCTCAGTTGCGAGCGGCGCCCCTGCTGAGCAGGAAGCGCCGATCGCGATCTTCAATGAACGACCTCAGTCAGGCGCGATAACATTCTACTTGTCCGGTGTGTCCGGGCTCTTCGGGCTCGTCATTTTCGGCACTTCGTTGCTCATTGAGTTCGTGGCAGGAAGTTTGCCTTCGTCGCCCATTCTATGAGACGTGCCTGCGGCGCCCGAGCTTGATCCGGTGCCAGCGCCCATTTCTGGAACTCGAGTATTCACGGCGCCACCTGGTGGAAGCTTGCCTTCTTCGCCGAACGTGTGGCGAGTTCGGTCTGTGGCCGACTGATCTTCGGCGATTGCCAGTGTCGTCGCCGCGGATAGAGAGAGAGCGGCGATTGCGGTCGCGATAATATATTTCATCGTTTGGACTCCTTGGTGATCGGCGATTCCTCCAAGTGTCCCCCGTCTATCGAGAAGTATAGCGCGCCGTGTACGCAATCTGTCTTATGTTTGTATTTAAAAATCGCGATAATTTTTCCTCAGCGTGCCGCGCAATTCAGTTCCAAATCATGCGTCTCCGACTGCATCGTGCGGAGCGGAGAATTGTTAGCGTTAATGCAGCGTGCGGTTGGCAAATTAAAACAGCGAGCGTAATTCTCGCGTTATACGAGACTTTTTTCGTCTGACTATTTCGTCGAATTAAAGCGGCTGCTCAAATGCACTGACCGCGTCTCGCCTGACCACATCCTGTGCGCTTCCCAAGCTTCTAGCCCATCACGCGCTTGTTCTTACGAGGTGTCTCCCCCAACCGCGAGGTATTCAAATGGAACGAAGAGCCTTCCTAGTCGGCACTGCGACTGCTGTTACCGGATTGGCCGCTCGGCCCGCCGCCTCTCAATCTCCGCCCGCCGCCGGACAGCCCCTTGCACCCAGTGACATCGAAGCGGCCGTCGCACGATTGCGCAAGCAATACCTCGCGGAGTTCGATCCCGCCTACGTCGAGAATGTCATCGTTCCGCATTTTCTGGTGAGCACATATCAGGGCGAGCGGCTGCATCTGCCGATGATCGACGTCAAATTCACCAAGGAAAATGCGCTTCCCTATGACCTCTGGGGATTGCTGAGCGAAAGCTGGAAGCCTGCTCCGCAAGACGGCGTCACCGTCTTTCTCCAGGGACTGGAAAAGCGAGGACCCGATAATCGCCGCAAGCGCATTTACATGTCGGCCCTGACGCCGGATTTGTATGGGCCGATGTACAGCGAGAAGGTTGATGCCTTCTTTGACAAGCTGCTCGACGAGCGCAACGCGAACCGGCCTCTGATGCGGCCGTATCTGGAAACGTATTTCGACCTCTACTGGGATTTGCATCTAGGCGTTAAGGGCGACGCCGTTCCGGCAAGAGTTCGCCAGATCGGAGAGAGCTTCAACACCGTTCTTGCGTATCGTGATCCGACGCAGAAGATCGTCTACGACAACTACATGGTCGTGCGCGAGAACCTCGCGTTCCTGAAATCGTGGATCGACCAAAAGATCACCGATCTCAATAGCGGCGCAACGGCCAACCCGGAGAAGACGTTCACTTACTATTGGATCAAGAACGCCGGCGACGGCGAACATTTTGCGCACCAAGATGTGGTCTTCGAAGTCTTCCACAACTTCGTGGCGCTGAGCCAATGGGGAAACACGCTTTACAACATCATGCTCAGGCTCGCGAAAGATAGTGGCGATCCTGATACTCAGGTCTGGTTCAAGAAGACGATGGAAGGCGATTTCGACAACGCCGGAAGCAATGCGTTCACACCGCTCGAGCGGTTCGTCATGGAATTGTTCCGCACGATCACACCGAACGCCGGAAGCATTTCGGCGATGAACGAGGTGAGGACGCCGCCCTATCAGCGATTTGGGTATGTCGTCAGCCCGCATTGGGACACGGGCTTCGATCCTGTGCAGTGGAAGAACCCCGATAAGTTCGACCCCGATCGGTATATCAACGCGCCGACGAGTCATCAGATCAACGAAGCCAAATCCGAGCAAATCGGCTTTGCCAAGTGCCCGTTCGACAGGACGTCATTCGAAGTTCGCGATGGCCGAAAGGCCACCATAAACAATAGCGCGTTTGGCACGGTCTACGGCATCGTCGAAAGCAAGCCGCTGCCTGTGTGCGACCACGCAGGCTTTGCGCCGTTTGGCTTCGGCTATCGGCGCTGCCCCGGCGAGCAGCTGACCATCCAGGTCTTCGAGGACTTTCTGCGGAAAGTGTGGAAGAAGAGGATCGACTTTCAAAAGCTCGACGTCGCCAATCCGGAACCGCTTCCTATCGGTCCCACGACGGTCATCGCGGACAATGTCGGCTTTACCAGGATGGTCTAGCATAAGCCATCGGAGCACTGCAGGCGGCCCACAGTGACCGCCTACGCCCACGCCGGCGCAGAGCGTTATCAAAGCGTTTGATCATCATAGCCGCCATCAAGCGGCTTCCTTGGCTGGAAGCGCCAAGCGAAACCGGTTGCAATCCGCCGTTCGACGGTCGAAAACGTCTGTGATCTTCGCTTTCAGCGCGTTGGACAAAGCTTTGATGCCGTCCGAAAAACGTCTGTTCACGCTGCTAAGCGTGATCGCGGGCATGACTGAACTTCTCGGATATATAACGCTTGGCAATATCTTTGCCGCGCATATGACAGGCAATCTCGTATTGGTCGCCGCTAGCCTCGTCAGCAGCGGGTCAATGAAAATTGCGCAGATGCTCACCATTCCTATGTTTGTCTTGGCCGTCACGGGCACCTCGTTCATTGCAGCACGATCGAAGGCATCTGGCGCTGAACTCTTGCGTCCTTTACTCGTTACGCAATTTGCATTCCTTGTGGGAGTGGTCGTTCTCGCCTGCGCGCTGACGCCCTCTTTGAGGCTGAACGGATTGTTGACCGGCATCGCCGCGATGTGGGCTGTTTGCGCCATGGGGTGCCAATTTACTTTGCGGCATTTCTGCTTTCCCCACGCGCCATCCACTGTTGTCATGACCTCAAATCTGGCGAACGCCGTCCTCAGCTTTGTCGCGGCAATTGCGCGACCGCCGGAGCGCAACGATGATATGCTGTCGTTTGAATGCCATTTTCGCCCCGTCTGCGGCTTCGTGACCGGAGGTGCGTTGGCGGCCCTTGCTGTCTATCATATCGGAAATTTCGCCTGGGTATTACCGGCGGCCTGCGCCTGCATCGCCATCCAGCTTTGTCAGCACAAGGTCTAAGGCGACTGCGCGCGCCAATTGATGACTTCGCCTTTGGGCAGGAATAATTCTGTTGCGGCTAGCCCTACGGTAACTTCACGTTCTTTCAGATGCGGAGACTTATGCGATGTCCGAAACTGCACAGCCAAGTGGGCCGGACTTGACGAAAGGGATCGCTGCCTCGGATCTGTCCTCCGGTGCAATGTTGCTGGGTCATGTCGGCGACGATGCGGTTCTGATTGCCCGGCAGGGCGATGAAATCTTCGCAATCGGCGCAATTTGCACGCATTACAATGGCCCTCTCGCCGACGGCCTTTTGGTCGACGACACGGTCCGCTGTCCGCTGCATCACGCCTGCTTCAGCTTTCGCACTGGGGAGGCATTGCGCGCGCCAGCGCTCAATCCCGTGTCTTGCTGGCGCGTGGAGCGCGATGGCGACATGCTATTCGTGCGTGATAAGTTGAAAGTCGATCGCAAGCATGCGCAGAGCGGCGCCGAGTTGCGGTCGGTCGTCATCATCGGTGGCGGCGCGGCCGGCAATGCCGCCGCAGAGATGTTGCGCCGTTACGGATATGACGGACGCATCACCATGCTCAGCGCGGACGATGCGTTACCTTATGACCGGCCCAATCTGTCAAAGGATTTCCTCGCCGGGACCGCCCCTGCGGACTGGATCCCGCTGCGCTCGGCCGACTTTTACGAGAAGAAGCAGATCGACGTTCGCCTCGGAGCGCGCGTCGCCTCGATCGATGCGACCGCCCGCGTCGTAACGCTGGAGGATGGCTCGCGCGTCGAGTTCGATGCTCTGCTACTCGCTACGGGCGCCTCTCCGGTTCGGCTCGACATTCCCGGCGCAGATCTCGCAAAGCTACGCTACCTGCGCACATTCGATGACAGCGTCGCACTGATCGATAAGGCCAAGACTGCTAAACGTGTTGCGGTGATCGGCGCCAGCTTTATCGGCTTGGAGACCGCGGCGGCGCTGCGCGAGCGCGGCCTCGAGGTGCATGTGATCGGGCCGCAATCGCGTCCGCTGGAACGTGTTCTCGGGCCAGAGCTCGGCGACATGATCAGAGCCATTCACGAGGAGCACGGCGTCAAATTTCACCTTGGCACAAGTGCGGCAGCAATCAACGAGAGAGGCGTCATTCTCAAGAGTGGAGGAGCCATAGAGACGGATCTCGTCGTCGCTGGCATCGGCGTTCATCCCGATGTGGCGTTGGCGTCGCAAGCGGGCCTTCGTGTCGATAACGGTATTATTGTCGATGAGTATCTGCGGACAACCGCGGACGGCATCTTCGCAGCTGGCGACATCGCCCGCTGGCCCGACCCGCATACGGGTTCTTCCATTCGCGTCGAACATTGGGTCGTCGCCGAGCGACAGGGGCAAACGGCTGCGCTCAACATTCTCGGACACAACGAGCGATTCGACGCTGTGCCGTTTTTCTGGAGCCAGCATTACGATGTCGCGATCCGCTACGTGGGTCACGCCGAACGCTGGGACAAGATTGAAATCGACGGCGATCCTGCGGCCCGCGATTGCAAGGTCACATACTTCCAAGCAGGTAGAAAAATAGCGGTCGCTACGGTATCGCGCGATCTCGCAAACCTTCGTGCCGAGGCAGAGCTGGAGCGGGAGATCTTTCAGCGCAGCCAGCGGTAAGCATTCCTCCATTCAGGACTGACTGTCGATCTAACCCGTCGTTCCGGATTTGCGTTTGACGACATCGATCGGACTCGAGGATCCTTCCGCAGCTCGCTCCATCGCGCTTCGATCAGCTTCATCATCCGAATAAAGGTTCTTGACCGCTTCGTCCTGAGCCTTGCTGACAGCATCCTGCCGCTTCCGCGTTCTTTGAACTCCGTAGAATATCATAATGCCGAGAATGATAGGCGCCACGATGTAAGCCAAGACCTGGAACAGGTTGCTGACGCCTTGACTGGTTACGTCGGTCATTGCTCTGACTTTCGAAAACAGGGCGGTCTTGGGTAACAGTCGCTGCTGCTATGAGTTCCAACATTATCGTCGACGCCCCAGAGCGAAGCGTCACTGTTCTGCATAGATCGAGCAGCGCCCGGAGCGAAATCCACGTTGGCGTGCTCAGCACAAATCTCCAGGTTTTGTTCAGAGAACATAAAGATGCTTGGCTAACACTGACCCCTCGCTTAAAGGCCCGGCATTCTGCGACAGGCTGCCGAACAGGCGGCGCGCCAATCGATGCCGTAAAGGCCGCTCGATCAGTTTCAAACGAGCCGGGAGCCACGCACTGCGCGGCGAACGAAGAGGCGAGCGCATCGCGGCCCAACAAGGCAAACGCCGTCGGCTAACTGCATCGCGATAAATGCGGCCCGGCCGGAAACCCGAAACCCCATGATCAAAGCAACGAAAGGATCTCGTCATGAAACTGAGACACCAAGTTCCCTCGACGCTGCGCAATGACATAACCCGCTCAGGCGCTGTACTCTTTGGCCCTTTGCACCGCGAGATCGATCGCTTGTTCGATGATTTTTCACAAGGGCTCGCGGCCCAGCAGAAAATGCCTAATCTGCTGCCCAACATCGATGTTGCCGAAAACAATAAGGAAATCGACATTTCCGTCGAGATGCCGGGACTAGAGCGCAGTGATGTCGACATTTCTCTCGAAGACAACGTGCTGACGATCCGGGGCGAGAAAAAGATAGAGTCAAATCGGGAGGACAAAAATGTTTATGTCAGCGAGCGTGCCTACGGGACCTTTCTGCGAACGATTGAGCTACCGGCCGGCGTCGATTCGTCAAAGGTCAATGCTGCCATGTCAGACGGTGTGCTGAAGATCACCATTCCGAAGCCCGCCCACACCGAAACCAAGAAAATCGAGGTGAAAGAGGGCAAGAACGGCAAGCCGTCTACGCGCGCTCAGTAAGTCACGCGAGTTTACGACCGCAGCGTGAGCATGAGCACATAGTGCCCTGCCGAATTTCGGCGGGGCTTCTTTCAGGGGAAGCGCGTGTCTACTGCGGAGACGCCAATGCACTGCCGACATCGGTCTTCTTGGCTCCCGGCGGCGGCGAAAACACGAAAGTATCCGGATTTAAATTCGGCGCCTTTTCCCAAGTGAATTCGTTGACCTGCGATGTCGCGGCTGGATCGTCCACGTCGCCACTGACGAGCTTGCATGGCAGATGAGGCGCCGGCATCTCTAGCGACACATCCCATTTCTCAACCATCGATGTCACAATGAAGCGATCGCATTCGCGTCCGCCGACCGTTCCTGCGCCCTTGGGGGTAATCTGAATGGAACTTAGCCCGTCCGACGCTTGGTCGAGTGCTGCGAAAAAATCGAAGATGCGCGCCTGAAACCCCATGAGACCGGCAAGCAAGGACATGTTTCCTTGCACCGTCTCACGGGCCGCGACCTGCGCATACGTCCTCTGAGGAATGTTATAAATCGTCAACACGGTGCCATCGGACACATATTCATACGACGCGTTACGGGTCGAAACTTCAATCCGAAACTGATTGGGCTTCCGGACTAGAAAGTGTGCCGACCCTTGCGACTGGATATCCAGGACATTGCTGGATGTCTGGAAGGACGTTTTAAAGTCCATCGTCTGTTCGGCATCTATAAAGGCTCGAAGCTCCTTGAGAGCTGGCGGAAGTGATGAAGCTGCGCCAGGAGCCGATGGAAGGCTTTTCTCCGCCTCCATCGCCGTCTGTGCGCCGGCCGGGGCCACAATTAGACAAAACAAGATATAAACGACTGCGCGACTAAACATGGAACGACGCCCCAGATCTCATATTCATATTTGCGCCAATGACGAATTCAGCACCAGCGCTCTGGCTACTCGAGAATGGCAGATGCGCATTAACATCATTTAGATTTTGATTTTCTTCCGCAAACTTCTCAGCATGTCGTCAATGCGACGTGAAAATTGCGCATGACTATTAATCCGCATGCGTTCTTTTTATCGCCGGCGCCAGACGAAAGCTCACGCGCGGGCCGGAACGCGGCTGCGGCTGCAGCATTAACAAGAATTGGTTCTGCGCCCGCTCGGAGGGAACATGCATTTCCCCAAGATGCCTGTTCCCAGTCCTGATGTTTGGAAGGCCGGCCTACGCACGGCTGTCGCCGGTGGGCTCGCTTATGGTGTCGCGGAGCTTTTCGCCCTTCCCCAAGGCTTTTGGGCCGTCGTAACGGCCGTTGTGCTCATGGGGCAGCCGCGGGTCGGTGCATCACTCAAAGCCGGCGCCGATCGCTTTGTTGGCACGATCGTCGGTGCATTGGCCGGCTTTTTGGTTGCCACGATAACTCCATCGACGGTGCTCGGCACGGCGAGCGGCTTACTCCTTTCCATTGGAGTTCTCGGGATGCTGGCAGCACGCGATTCAAGCTTCCGTGTCGCGCCAATGACAGCGGCGATCGTGCTCATTAGCCCAGCCAGTCATGCCGTCGCCTGGGTCTCTGCGTTGCATCGCGTGATCGAAATTTTGATCGGCTGCATCATCGGCATCCTCGTGTCGCTGTTCGTCGCGCCGGCGCGGTCGGATACGGCAATGCGGGACGAGGCAAACCATGCGCTGACCCTTCTCGCTAAACTGATATCGCTTTCCGTCGATCGCCAGGAAGGCAAGCCGGTCGACAGCGAGATTTCGAAGGCGAACAAAGATATCGACGGTTCATATCGCAAAATCGGGACGCTCACGAAGGAAGTCGCGGAGGAGGAAGCCACCCATATTGCGCGAAGCACTCTCGATCCCGCGAGCCTGCGGCACACTCTGATCGATCTGCGGTCGGCGGTATTCGTCCTTCGCAGCGTCTCCCGGAAGCCGTGGCCGGCGGCGCTCGGCGACGCGATGATCGCCCCGACCCGCATGGTCACGGCTGAGATCTGTGACTACATGCTGGCCCTGGGAGCCGCGATTACCTCCGTTCAGTCCACGCCGTCTAAGGAACTTATGAACACTGCATTTGTCGCGTATTCTTCGGCCGCTGCCGCAGCCCTCGATGCATGGCGAACAGGCGCTAGCCTGCAACCGTCCGGTAAAGCCGGTAAGTCCGCCCTGGCCGATCCGCCAGCTCTCGGCAAGTCCGGCCCCGACTACATTTCGAATGTCTCTTTTGCGCTTGAGCAGATTCGCTACGCGCTCGACGAGCTCGCCGACTGCGTCGATGGCCGCTGCGATGAGGCGACAAGTACGTAACCACACGATAGTCCGAAGGAGGTCACAATGACGGCTCTGGACGTGATGTGGGTTGGCCTCGGCGGCGGGATCGGATCGTTGCTACGTTGGTGGGTCGGACACGTTACAGGACGCGTTTATCACGGCTCCTTTCCACTCGGGACTTTTCTGATCAATATTACTGGCGCCTTCATCATCGGCTATCTATCGGAACTCTTCTCCGTCGACTGGCGTGACCGGTACGGAGCACCTTTGAATTCCGGTGTTCTGACCGGATTCCTCGGCGGCTACACGACCTTCAGCAGTATGCAGCTCGATGCTGCCAAGCTCAACGCATCGGATGGCGCGGGTGACGCCACGTACTATCTGGTGCTGTCGACGATTGTCGGTCTGATCGCCGCGTGGTGCGGGTTCGCGCTCGCCCGACTGCAGGGATAAGGGAGACTGGCGATGATCAATGTCATCATTCTCGTATTCGTCGGCGGTGCGATAGGCGCCATGCTCCGCGAATTCATCATGTTGATGGTTCCACATGTGGAAGGCTTTCCGCTCGACATTCTGGTCGCCAACCTCATAGCTGCGTTTCTGCTCGGGCTGGTGACGGCGCTGCACAAGCGCGCTGTTTTAACCGGCGATGTCAACTCGATGCTCGGCACGGGCGTCATGGGTGGGCTGTCGACTTTCTCGAGCATGATCTATGGCGCGCTCATTCTGATGATGACGTCGACGTCGGAACTGTCGGTCGCGATCCTTTATCTGTTGGCCAACCTGATCCTCGGTTACGTCGTCGTCATTCTCGGTCTGAAGCTCGGCGGCGACGGCGTGACGCCGGTTCCGCGGCCTCGCATTGGGTGAGCGGCATCACGCGGGTTTCGGCGGACTGTGATCAGGCTTGGTATGAGCGTGCGGGAGTATCCAGGGCTCGTCGACCGGCATGCGTGTCGATTTGGCGATCAGGCGAACGCTCTCTTCGAATTCCGCGCGCAGCCTGACGAAATGGGAGCGGCACTCTTCCCGATCGCTTTTCACCGGCAATCCTATTTCGGCAAGCCTGTCGTAAAGGGTGTCGAAATTCGCGATCAGTTTCGGATCGACGCTCTGTGTTGACCAGGCGTCTGCCGGAGTATGCGGATTTAGCTCAACGGCAATGTATTTGAGGCAAACGGTGCCGATACGGCTGCAAATGCGCGCCGATTCCGTATCCTTGTCAGGGAGGCAGGCTGCGAAGAGAGACGCGGAATCGAGTACGGCGGCAGCGGCGCCAACCCAACTCGCTCCACGATAGATCGATGGTACGTAAGCAAGTATCGGCGCGATCGAATGCGTTTCAAAGACGCCGCGAAACCAGATCTCCCATTCTTCCCAGACGCTGTCGTGCTTGAGCTGGCCCGTGCGATGCAGCGTTTCAAGCAGGCTGGACGTGGTGGGCCGCCGACCCGTCCGCGCGTAGAGCCAGCCCACCTTGCGCTCACGGACCTGGACGGCAGCCTGGTAGCCCGGAACGAAGGTGAACAAGAGGATGACAACTGCGAGCCCAATGCCTGCTTCGAAGATTGCGAGGTACTGACCGAGAAGATGCGACGGTGTTTTGTAGCCGAGCGTACTTAGGGCCGAGCCGCTGGAGCTCAGGTCTTCCAGAAAGCCCGGCTCCAGCATCAGACCCCAGAGAATGAAGGTGAACGACATCTGGACAAGAAGGAACCAGCACACGACGCAGATGAAGATGAAGACCGGAAATATCCAGGCCTGAAGCCGTTGCGTCCGCGCATAGTCGCTATCATTCCCGATGAGACTATAGACAAACGACACCGCCGCGGAGCGGGCGCCGATCTCGACGAGATCGGGTTCGCGCCGGTTGATAAGCATTACCCGCACAATCGAACGAAAATAAAAGTATAGTCCGAGGGCGCCGATGATGACGGCCACAACGCGGAATACGGTGTCCATCCAAAAGCTCCGAAACGTGAGCCGAACCGCCTCTCGCAATGGACCGTAACGGCCTTAGGTCGGTGGCAGGTCCTGGGCCACCGGGTGCTTCGTGAAGAGGCCGTTCTTGATCTCTTCGTGGGGGTGCGGTTTCAGCTTGGCCTTGGGCAGCAGGAACAGCCAAGTCGCGAAGACGAACGGCGCAGTAAAAGTCGGTATGCCGATCGGTGTCACCGCCGTATCGAGGGCCGCCTGAACGATGACAGTGAAGATTGTTCCTAGCAGAGCGTAGAGGGTGACGCGCCAAGACGGCGCGTAGAAGACGCAACCGAGTGCAACGGCTGTCAAAACAGGGCTGAAGCCATAGAGGCCATTAGCGATCGAGGTCGGGCTGCCGCCGAAAATCAAGGCTATGATTATGCCGACTGCAGAGCCGACCAGAGCGAAAATGGCGGCGGCGCGGGAATTGATGAACAACCCGATCACGACGAGAAGTCCGCTGATGGCATTGTTGATCAGGAAGACTTGCGCCGGTCCTTTGAACAAATACTCGAGGTAGTTCCCCACCGTCGCATGAAGGTCTGTGACGTTGGCCGCGTGGGGGAGTGCGGGAGCAGACAAACCCGCTATCGGAAGGCGATGGAAGGCATAGGCGCTCAACATCAGAAACCACGTCGTGAGGACGAACGGGAATGTGAGAGCCGCCAATCCCCATGTCTTCATGATGTTGGAGATTGCCAGCATAACGACGGTCGAGACGGCGGCGCCGATGATGAGCAGCAGCCACATCGTCCAATCGGGAGCGATGAAGCTCGGCACGGCGGCTCCAACCAGAATTCCATTGAAGCCGAACAGGCCCTGCTTCAGCGATGGCTCGTCGACATCGAGCAGGACCGCAGTGAAGGTTGCGATTATGAGTGCGATCGTGGCGCCGACCGCGACCTCAACCTGCCCTGCCACGATCGAGCCCCACCAGATGCCTGCCAGGAAGAATAATCCGGTCAGCGGATTGTTCTGAAAAATGACTTGGCCTGAACCGCGGAGACATTCATCGATAAATCCGACGACGGGGTTGCGGTTCGCCATATCGTCCCAGGCATTGATGTTCGCTGCGTCCGCCATGATCCACCTTTACGCCCAGAGGAATTTTTCCGGCGCGGGCACGCCGACGACCTGCTGGCGAACACGCGACCAGAACTTCCGAATGGCTGCATTGACTGGCGTCGTCTCCATGCCGAGAACTTTGAATACCAGACCGGCGTCGCGAGGCAGGCGGCTGGCTCCGATTGCCAGGCGCTCCGCCTTGTCAAATGCAGGCTCTGTGGCATCGAGCAGTCGATCGGCGTGCTCCTTCGGGGTCAACACGATGACGTTTCCAAATACGTCGAACGAGCCCATCGCGCCTAAGCGCGAGACATTCGTCTGGGCGGGCTCGATGATGAATTTCTCGGTGAAAAGTGATGGGCCGTCGGGGCGTGCCGCCGAGACAGTGGACGAGAATACGTCGTACTGGAACAGCTCGTTCTTATGATATTTCCTCCCAGGCATGAGCACTTCCGAGTAGATCAGCGTCGCCGTCGGATCAACCGAGATATGCGTGCGCTGAACGAAGCGGGAGTGCTTGTGAGGGATGATGGGGAACGGCATGTATTCGAGATAGGCATCGGCTCCGAGCGTCAAATTCTGCGTCTGGGTGGCGTAGTTGGCGTCCATCTCGTGAATGCGCGTCGCCGCCTGCGTATAGACGTGAGCCTGTGTGCCCGGCGCCATTCCGATCTCGACGAGGTAGCGGTCACCCTGCAGGATGCCGCCGGCATTGGAGGTGATGCTGACGCAGGGAAGCGCCGGCATTTCCTCATCCCAGTACAGAGCCTGCTGAACGATCAGCGGCGCCCGCCGATGCAGCGTCGACAGCACTGTTCGTTCCGGGCGCGGCTCGAACCCAAGCCGCACCATGCCGACTTTACCGAACGATCCGCTGCGGAGCTGCGGTGGCTCGTCCTGGTAATTCGCCAGTTCACGCGCGGTGTCATGCACTTGCATCAAGCGAGCTGCTTCTGATCATTGACGTCGAACAGCACATTTTCCTGGATGAGTTCGACGAGGCCGGCGATGCCTTCATTGGTCTTACAGTTCGTGAAGACGAAGGGCTTTTTGCCCCGCATCATGCGGGAGTCGTCCTCCATCACCTGCAAGCTGGCGCCGACGTATGGAGCCAGATCGATCTTGTTGATGATGAGGATGTCTGACTGAGTGATGCCTGGACCGTTCTTGCGCGGGATTTTGTCTCCGGCGGCCACGTCGATCACATAGATGAAAAAATCCACCAGCGCCGGGCTGAAGGTCAGGGTCAGATTATCGCCGCCGCTCTCGATCAGCACGATATCGGAGTCGGGAAACTTTGCTTCCATCTCCTCAACGGCGGCGAGGTTCATGCTGGGGTCTTCGCGCACGGCGGTATGCGGACAGCCGCCCGTCTCCACGCCAATGATGCGTTCTTCCATCAGGATGCCACGGAGGGTTCTCTGAACGTGTTTGGCATCCTCGGTCGTGACCACATCGTTCGTGATAACGAGAACGCGGCTGCCTAATTTGACGAGAGCGGGCGTAATGGCCTCGATGATCGCGGTCTTGCCGGAGCCTACGGGGCCGCCGATACCGATACGGGGAATTTTTTTCATATTATTTGTTCCAATCTAATTCATGAACATGCGGACGTGGCCTTTGACGTGCACAGCGGCGAGGATGTCGACCATCGGCAGAAAGCTCGCCATGTCGTTCAACTCGGCGTCGCGGACCTTCTCATAGGCAGGCGCCACCGTTCCGGTCGCTTCGAGAAGGATTTTCTGGGTATCGACGAACGACAGGCGCATCAGGCGCAAGGCCGCGCCAAGAATTGTGGTGGCGATGCCGTATTGCTGTGCGCCGAACGCGTCCCTCGCTTCAACGCCAAGGGCCGCGAGCACGAGCGCGAGGCTGACCGGATGCGTGCCGGCGGTTTGCGCCTGCTTGATCCGGCCGAGCCATTCGTGATTGAGACGGTCTGCCGTGATGGCATCGGCAAGCTCGGTCAGCTTGCGCCCCATCCGCACAGTCATCAACCGTGTTTCCTCGTTGAGTTTACGCTCGAACGTTGCCCGGTCGACGATCATCAGCGCATCGATATCCTTCGCCTTGGCGGCCCGATGGGCGCAGAGCAAGGCAACGCCGTCGGACGTCGCGGATTGATGCATCACGGTCAGAACGAATTCCCTGAGACTGGGGGCATCGCTGACAATCTCTTGCTGAATCGCCGACTCAAGACCGTTCGAAAATGAAAAGCCGCCGATGGGGAGCGCGGAATCTCCGAACTGCAGAAGATGCAGCACCTCCGGAAGGCGCCGATACGAATCCGTCAGGTCAGTGACCGTGGACGTGCGGTTGTTCGTGAGTACCGTCATGGCCGTCATGGTGATTTACCTCATGCTCATGGCCGTGCGAAGGGGGGCCGTGCGAATGGGAGGCCTCTGTCGCGCCGCCGAAAAGCCGCCGGGCTTCATGCGGCGCCATGTAGGGGATCACCTCGGCGCCTGGCATGAATTCGTAGCGAATGCCCGGAAAAGCATGCGTTTTCATTACGGATGCCATAACCTTGCGATCGACAGTGAGCGGCACAAACACCCGAGAGCTTTTGACGACGGCCGGCCAATGCTGATTGCCAAGCGCATGGCCCAGTTCGAACATTGTTCGGAGGGCGAGCTCCGTCGGCTGTTCCATTATGGCTGCCAGGTCGATCACCATGACCTCTTTCAGATTTATCCGCGCGACGATGGCCTCATTGTCCCGCTCGTTCCAGAGCAGAATGTCTCCGTCGTGTAGGTGGGTATTGCGATCCAACGACAGCGCGAGTTCGACATCGTTTTCGGTGGCTTTGCGCAGCCGGCTCTTTTGAGCTTCCCATTGATCCAGTACGAGCCAGTCGACACGCGCACCTTCGAGACGAGATGCCCAATCCGGTTCGCCTGAATTGCCGACGATACCCTCAATGATAATCATGCTCAGTCTCCGTGTTGCAGGGCCTGTTCCAATTCAACTGAAGAAATAGAGCTGGTTGAGCGCGATCGACCTTGGTGGGTCGACCGTGATGTGAACATCATCGACCATGACAGCGAAGGTTTGGGGATTGACCCAGATGTTCGGGAGATAGTCGTTGCGCACCATGTGTCTCTTGCCGAGCACGCGGGTCCGCGAAACGGGGATAACCATGCGCTGGAGGCCGTAACGCTCGACGATGTCGTTGTCATACGAGGCGCGCGAGACGAACGTGATAGAATTCCTAATTCCGGCCTGTCCAATTCCGCCGTACATCGGCCGGTAGTAACAGGGTTGTGGCGTTGGCAACGAGGCGTTCGGATCGCCCATATTTGCCCAGACGATGAAGCCGCCCTTCAGAACCAATTTGGGTTTGGCGCCGAAGAATCCCGGCTCCCACAAAACGAGATCGGCAAACTTTCCCGTTTCGACCGACCCGATCACATCAGAGAAGCCGTTCGTTATGGCGGGGTTGATCGTCACCTTGGCGATGTATCGCAATACGCGGGAGTTATCGTTGCCGTTGTTCTTGTCCTCGCCCAGCGGGCCGCGCGCCTTCTTCATCATATCCGCTGTCTGGAATGCGCGCAGGAACGACTCGCCGACGCGACCCATGGCTTGGGAGTCGCTGCCGATCATCGAGATCGCGCCCATATCATGCAGAACACTCTCCGCCACGATCGTTTCAGCGCGAACGCGGCTTTCGGCGAAGGCGACGTCGGATGGGATTTTTGGGTTGAGGTTGTGACAGACCATGATCATGTCGAACAGCTCGGCGACGGAGTTCACGCCGCAGGGAAGCGTGGGGTTCGTCGAACTCGGCAAGACATTGCTCTGGCCGACGACCTTCAACAGGTCAGGCGCATGTCCGCCGCCGGCGCCTTCGCTGTGGTAGGTATGAATTGTGCGGCCGTCGAATGCGGCGATCGTATCTTCGACGTAGCCGGACTCGTTCAGCGTATCCGTATGGACCGCGACGGATACGTCGTAGTCATCCGCAATCTGCAGGCATGATCGGATAGCGGCCGGCGTCGAACCATAATCCTCGTGCACCTTGAAGCCGGCACAGCCGCCCAAGATTTGCTCGACGAGCGGGTCTTGCCCGGAACAGTTGCCCTTTCCGCAGAGACCGATATTGATTGGAAGACCCTCGATCGCGCGCAGCATCATCTCGAGGTTGCGCGGGCCATTGGTTGTCGTGACGCCATTCGTCCCGTCCGTCGGACCTATGCCGCCGCCCCAAAGCGTAGTGATCCCATTCGACAATGCCGCGTAGACTTGCTGCGGCGATATCATATGCACGTGGACATCGGTGGCACCGGCGGTAAGGATCAAGTGCTCGCCGGAAATCGCGTCCGTCGCCGTTCCTGTCACAAGACCCGGCGTAACGCCCTCCTCGGTCGAGGGATTGCCCGCCTTGCCGATGCCGGCAATATGACCGTTGCGAACTCCGACATCAGCCTTGATCACCCCGAGCATCGCGTCGATGATCGTGACGTTGGTGATGACGAGATCGAGACAGCCGGCCTCCTGAGTCAGCAGGTTGTCGGATCCCATCCCGTCGCGCAGCGTCTTGCCGCCGCCGTACTGGATTTCGTCGCCATAAACGCGAAGATCCTTCTCGATCTCGACATACAGGTCCGTATTGCCAAGGCGTATTTTGTCGCCGACGGTTGGACCATAGAGGTCCGCATATTGTGCGCGCGAAATCTGCGTCATGGTCATGTGCCTCTATGTGTCACCTGAACGACCGATACCGATAGATTGCCTGCGAGAACTGGCTGCGGCCGTTCATTTCTGGGGTGTCACGGACTTGAAGCCGCGCTTTCCGGCGCGCCTGATTGCCATGTCGAAGTTCGGTCGATAGTCCGGGGTTGGACCATCGCCAACCCATCCGTCGACGAGGTTATTGAAGCCGTACGCAAACTTCTTTCCTGCGAAAGGCACGAGGGTCACTTCCTTTTCGTCGCCCGCCTCGAAGCGGACCGCGGTGTTCGCCGGGATATCGAGGCGTTTGCCGAATGCTTGCGCGCGATCGAATTCGAGATAGCGGTTGGTCTCGAAGAAATGGAAATGGGAACCGATCTGTATCGGCCGATCACCCGTATTGCGAACCTTCAATTTCGTGCGCGGCCGGCCGGCATTGATTTCAATTGGGTCCTTCGCAAGAACATAGCCGCCGATAGGCCTTACCGACTTGTGCGGAACATCGGAATGCTCAGGCTGTGGATGTACGGGCGCTTGTTGTTTGCTGGGAGCTTTAGCCACTGACGCCTCCTATGTTTGCGTCGAGATGCAACTGGAATTCGGATAGAGCTGTTGCCAATCAGGTTATGGGATTGTGCAGGCTGACCAGACGGCTTCCATCGGTGAAGGTCGCTTCGACCTGTATGAGCGGCAGCAGACTTGGTACGCCTTCCATCACATCGTCCACCTTGAGGACCGTGCGGACATTATCCATCAGTTCTTCGACGGTTTTTCCCTCGCGGGCACCGTCCAGCACCCAGGCGCAAAGCACTGCGACGGTCTCCGGATGGTTGAGCTTGATGCCCTTGGCTTTGCGCTTCAGCGCAACTTCCGCAACCATATGAATGATGAGCTTGTCGAACTCTCGGGGGGTGAAATGCATGATCAAAACCTCCGGTCGGATCAAAATGCTTGCCGACGGCATCAAATGAGAAACTGACGCGGCCCAATTGGCATCGCGCAAAATCAGATTGGCAATTGCGTAAAATCAGATCGTGCGTATGGGAACCAAAGAACGTGTTGCGTACAATCTGGTCGGCTAGCGGACGTTCCACGCGGTGCCGAAAAAAGTCGTTGCGTTCCGCTTGAGTGGTGTGCGTGAGCGGTGATGCGGCGCGGAACTTACAGAGGGGCTTTTGCTCCGTCTCCCGCTGTCCTTCAACTTCGTTAGGCCTGAGTTACTCAGTGCGCGAATGTGAGCGGTTCCGTTGCGGTACAAGCTCCGTCGAAGCGGGTAATGAGCGCGGCACGATCATCTCGAGATTTCTATTCGTGTTTCATCGTGTCGGCTTTTTCACCAGCGGTGCGCGGCTCGAAGGCGAGAGGTTTTCCTCGACATTCAACGCCTCATATCCCAGGACGCGATAGAGGATGGTCGATATGATCCAACTGCCGATGAAGATACCGACGATGACGATTCCAAAATTCGTCAGATTATCGTTCAGGTCTCCGACAACGCCCCAAAATCCCTCCTTGAGTCCCAGCTTGTCGCCGATCAACCCGAGCGCTTCGATGCCGCCGATAAAAATCGCGACGACAACAGAGGCTGCGGTGATCGTCAGATTGTACCAGAGCTTACGAAGCGGATTGACGAAGGCCCATCCGTACGCTCGCGTCATGAGAATGCTGTCCGTGGTGTCCATGAGCGCCATTCCGGCGGTAAAGAGCGCCGGAAACACCATTATCGTCCAGAAGGACATCCCTTGTGCGGCCTGAGCCGCCGAGATACCGAGCAATCCAATTTCGGTTGCCGTATCGAAGCCCAGTCCGAATAGAAATCCAATCGGAAACATTTTCCAAGAGGATGAGACGATACGGAATAGCGGGCGGAAGATGCGAGCAAGAACCCCTTGCCCCGCGAATAACGCATCGAGATCCTCGTCGACGATCTTCTCTCCGCGCTTCACGCGCGTGAAAGCCGTCCAGACGCTCTTGAGGATTACGAGGTTGATGATGCCGATGATGAGCAAGAACAAGGACGACACCATCGTGCCGAATGTGCCCCCGATGCTGTGAAATTCCTCCAGCTTGCTCTGCATCGCTACAGCGGCAATGGCTATGACGATGGTGGCGAGAACGACGACCGTCGAGTGACCGAGCGAGAAGAAAAAGCCCGCGGAATACGGCGCTTTCCCGTCCTGCATCAGCTTTCGAACGACGTTATCGATGGCCGCGATGTGATCGGCATCAAATGCATGCCGGAGCCCAAAAACATATGCGAGAAGAGCCGTTCCAAGCAGCGCCGGGCGCTCCGAGAAGGCGATGAAGGCCCAAACCCACGCGCCGATGTTGGCCGCCGCCAAGACTGCGTAAATAAGCGCCGCCTTTGCGTTGTCGCGATCCGGTTGGTCGTCGAACGGGTTTACAGTGATGATCCGGAGTGCACCTCGATACAAGCTTGCCATGAGCGCATGTCCTCAAGCGGTTCGTGCAGTAGCATGCCGATGTCCGCCCGAAAAATATGAAGATCTGCTCTCTAGAATTGGTTGCAATATCGATTTCTGCGTACATCGAAATGATGCGCCCGGCTGCAACGTGCTTCATCAGTAGAGAACGCTGACTTCGAAAAATCTGGGAGCCAGTGGTCCGCTGTGGCTTCTCCGGACCGGAGCAAATTTACTGCTATTTTTCCGGGCATTGCTGCGTTCGAAGCCGCCGGAACGCGACAACGGTCGAAGGCCTCGACGGAACTGGGTCGTCGTCTCCGCGAGGAACGGCTACGCGCCTCGATCAATCAAACTCTGCGGTCAGGATAGCCCGGGCGTTTCGGCCGGCGGGAGAGCGAAGGGCCTGCGATCGATCGGAAAGGGCATATAAAGTTCTTCCGCGGGCACGGACTTGTGCCACGCCTTATAAGCTTCTCGATATTGCACGCGGGGCGACGAAAATTTCAGCCACGACGCCTCCGTCTCGGGATTACCCGTAAGCGTCGCACCGGCGAATTGGCCTATGGAAAGAATTTCACTAAGCTGTTGCTCCGCCTGCGTTCCAAATCGTCGTTTGATTCTCTCGCGATACTCACTATCGGCCGATGTGCGCACGCTGTCCCAATAGCCGATCGCGTCGAACACTTCCCTGCGAATGAGCAGCGAGGAATAATTGTCTTGAACAAAACTTATAATACTCGTCGGCATGACGCGCCCACTTCGCTCCATCCGGATCCAACTGGAAATATTGGACGCGGAATTCTCGCCGCCCGTAATGGCCTGCATCTGGAGCGCCAGCCTTTCGGGATGAGCGATGTCATCCGCGTCGTGGCATGTGATGAATTCGCCCGTTGCAGCTGAAAGGGCCGCATTGCGTGATACGTATGCGCCGGCGTTTCGATCATGGCGTCGAATTTTTACTCTCTTGTCCTCCTCGGCCAACGCCGCAATCAATGACCCCGTCTCGTCGGTGCTTGCGTCGTCCGTGATAATGACCTCGACGTTGCGCCAAGTCTGATTCAGGATTGATTTGGTCGCGCGACGGATGCTCGACGCCGAATTGAAGGCGCTGATCAGCACGGTCACCAGCGGACCGTTTTCGGATTTCTTGCACGTCCGAAATTCGAACGGAATCTGCGCTTCGACCGCAACGAGACCGGCCGAGACGCCACTTGCAGCAAAGGCGCTCTCGATCCAGTGTGTCCGTTGAGCAGCGCGCGTCGATAAATTTGCTGCAAGCAGAGAAATATCTTCCCTATCCGCGTTTTCTGCACTCTGGGTGCACACGTCCGCGAGGCGACGTCTCTTCGCTCCATTGGCTGGCTGCCGCGAAGCCCACTCATCGACTAAGCCCAGCGGAAAGACCGCAACAATCTCTTCGATGTTGCAACCGTTCGCGATCGCAAAGATATCGTCGAGCAGCGGACGCAGCGAGCCCCCGCCGCTATGAGCGATAACCCAACGGACATCTTGAGCAAGCAACTGGCGCAGGCGCTTTAAGACGGCATCGCGGCGAACGTCATTGTCGAACAGGCGTCGAAGCACCAAAAGAGTTTCGCGGAACTCCATTTCAGTTTTGGGTTTTCGGACCGGCGTTTGGGCCAGCGTGGTCCTGAAGGTCCATTCTTCGGAAAGGCGCTGAAGAACTCCAGATCGTCGAGCCGAACCAAGCACGTCCACCTCTGAAATTATCCGCGCCGAGGTCTCGTTCAGAACTAGAGATCGGATGTCTAAGCTTGAACAAACGCGCTGTGCCGCTATTGTTCGGTTTTCGCGTTCGAGTTTGAAACGATGTTGCCCCAACAGGAATAGCCGATGAGGTGATGCGAGAAGCTATCCACGGAAATTTTTCCTTGCGCCGCTAACTTTTGTAGATACCTGCTAAAGGATTGATCATGCTCGCTAGGTCCCATCATCAAAAGCTGTTCCCCCTAACTGGATCGGGCGAGCGAAAATAGCTGATACGATACTGTAAATGGCGCGTTTCACAGTTGCAGTATGCACCTCCAAGCGGCCCCAAATGCTTAGCCGCGCGCTGGAGAGCTTGAGTCGGCTTTCAATCCCGAATGAGTCTTCGCTTTCTATCGTCGTCGTGGAAAACGATCACGAACAACGGTCGCTAAGCGTCGTCGATCAATTTCGCCGCTCGCACGCCATCCCCATAAATTATTATTTCGAACCGAAAATCGGCATTCCTCACGCTCGAAATCGCGCGATTGAAGCCGCAATCGCCGGGAATTGCGACTGGATCGCGATGCTCGATGATGACGAATACGCTGAGCCGGATTGGCTGCTTCAGTTGTTCGATGGGTGCATCCGGTTCGACGCCGACGTTGCGACGGGCCCGGTAACGCAGGTGACCGATAGCGAGCCGCCTCACTGGTGGAAGCCGATTTCGCAGTCACGGCGGGTGACGGGTGAATTCCGGCGAGACGCTTATACGAACAACGTCCTGCTCAACTCCCGCATCGTTGCCCGCGATGGGCTGGGCTTGCGATTCGACGATCGTCTCACGTTCGGCGCCGAAGACGTCGATTTCTTCAGGCGCGCAAACGCGAAAGGCGCGCGCATCGTATTCATCGCGGAGGCGATGGTTATCGAAACCGTGCCCGCCTCCCGGCTGACGCTCAGGCGCATTCTGCAGCGCACTTACATGGTCGCGGCGGCGGCTGTGTTTCTCGACATCATGCGCGACGGCTACCCGAAAACCTTGGCCAAGCGCTTGCCGCATGGCGTGCGGCGGTTCTTCATCGGTATTTTATTGATGCTTGCGGGTGCGTGTCTCTGGCCCCTGCGGAGATTTGCCGGCGAAAAAACAATGCTGAAGGGCATGATCAGCGTCACCAAGGCGTGGGGAAACCTCTCGGGATTCTTCGGACGAACGTCGACCTATTACCGGCGTGTCGATGGCGCGTAAGCCAGCAGCGAACCCGCAACACACCGGCGGCCTCGCTAGACTGCGCTCCTGGTCAAGAGGGCCGATGCGTCCGGCCGAGTTGGGGACTTAATCGCAGATCACCCCCGGCCTCCCGATCCGAGTGCATCGTCTGCATCGCGCTAGACCTCGTTGATCAAAGTCGCGGCACTTTTCTCAATTGCTTCAGAGCGAATTGCGGCTAGTGTGCAGCGCCAATTACGGGAATGCCATGCGGACCAATCTCAGCATCAATTCACGACGCCTGTGGGACAGCTTGATGGAGACCGCCAAGTTCGGCGGCACCGACAAAGGCGGCATACGCCGTCTCGCCCTCTCGGATGAGGACCGGAAGGTCCGCGACTGGTTCAAAGCCCAGTGCGAAGCTCTTGGCTGCACGGTGCGCGCCGACGAGGTCGGCAACATGTTCGCCATGCGGCCCGGCCGCAACAACGACCTGCCGCCGATCGCCATGGGCTCGCATCTCGATACTCAGCCGACCGGCGGCAAGTTTGATGGCATTCTCGGCGTGCTTGGCGGGCTCGAGGTGATGCGTACGCTCCACGAACAGGATTATGAGACGAACGCGCCGATCGAGATCGTCAATTGGACGAACGAGGAAGGTTCGCGATTTGCACCCGCCATGATGGCTTCCGGCGTTTTTGCTGGCGTACTCACGCGGGAGCACGCCTACCAACAGACGGATCGCGAAGGCGTCACGTTTCTGGAAGAACTCGAGCGTATCGGGTATCGCGGTCCAATGAAGGCCGGAGATCACAGGTTCTCGGCCATGTTCGAGCTTCACATCGAACAGGGGCCGATCCTAGAGGACGAGAAGAAGATCATCGGAATCGTGACCGGCGTGCAGGGCATGCGCTGGTATGAGATTTCGGTTACGGGCGTCGATGCGCACACCGGCGCGACGCCAATGTATTTGCGCAAGAATGCGCTGGTCGGCGCCGCTCGCATGATAGAGGCGGTGGACGCAATCGGACAGAAGCATCAGCCCGGTGTCGCGACCGTCGGCCTCATCGAGAACAAGCCGAACAGCCGCAATGTCGTGCCGGGCGAAGTATTTTTCACCGTCGATCTTCGCCATCCTGACGACGATGCGCTCGACATCATGGAAGCGGAGTTGCGTGCGGCTCTCAAAGCCAACCTCCCTCCCCTGCAGCTGAGCTACGAGGAAAAACGGATCTGGTCATCGCCCTCGGTGAAGTTTGCGCCGGAGTTGATCGATTGCGTTCGCCGCGCTGCCGTGAAATCGGACTTCGGCATGCGCGATATGGTGTCGGGTGCAGGGCATGACGCGGCGTACATCGCCCGCGTCGCCCCGACGACGATGATCTTCGTGCCGTGCGAAGGCGGCCTCAGTCATAATGAGGCGGAATCGACAAGCATGGACGAGTGTGCCGCCGGCGCGCAGGTGCTGCTCGATGCCGTGCTCGCATACGATGATCTACTGGCTAGCGAAACGAGAAAATGATCGAGCGTCCGGTACTTCGTTAGGACCGGCATTTCGTTACACTCACTTGTCACAGAGTTGGGATAAGCGACCCCTAACCGATCATTACGGTCGGCTTTCTTTGGGGGACTTACTCATGAAACTCACGGCAGTGCTCGCTCTGGCCGCTTTCAGCTTCTGCGGGACGGGCTTGGCGACGACCGACGCCTTCGCAAAGGCCAAGCCGCACAAAGCTGCGCATCATCACAAGGCGAAAAAGGACAAGAAGAAAGACTGCAAGGGCGCTTTCAAGTACTGGAAGGGCGGCAAGTGCGAAGATTCGCGCAAGAAGAAGTAACGGCCAGATCGACCCCGGAGGCCACTCTCGGGGTCGATCGACCTTTCACAACCGGCGGCGGAAGAGCCGCGCAGTCGCTGGCGCTCGTCTCTCCGCCGATCAGGCTCGCCACAGGGCGCCGAGAATGAAGCCCGCCGCCGCCGCGATGGCGAGCGTCGTATAGGGCTCCTTCTTCATCGATTTATTGATCGCGCGCCTCAACTCGGCGCCGACGCTTTGGACATCGTCGAATGCCGAGACGGCGTAATCGGCGGTTTGATCGATATTTCGCTTAGCGACGCTCGTTGCGCTGCGGACCGTCGAAGAAACGTCCTGCTCAGTTGTAGGCATCAAGTCTCTCCCTAAATCTAGTGCCAGGAAAATGATTGATCCTGATGCTTTGTTCCCGGCTGCGAGCCAGTTCTCGTCAATACGAGTGACGAGGAGCCGTGAAGATCGGCGAACGAACTCGTCCGCGCAGGTCGCGTACACCGCTTCATCGACCGTCAACGCACGCAGTGCCGCAATTTGCGCCCGGCGCTAGAAATTAGGACTAGCACTTAAGTGTTATCTGCTTTAACGCTAAGCGATCGCTTCGCGCGCGATCGTGGGTCGTTGGAGCGGAGTTGAGTGGCCATCCCCCCCAGCATGCGGTTTGGCGGCACTGATCTGAGCTGAAAAGCTACCGAAAAAGTTTTCCGCGTCCGGCAGCAACCAATGGGGAATTGCTTTGGACAGGATTCGTTCGGGAGCCTTCGCGCTATCCGGAGGCCTATGCATACGCGCCGCATTGCTCAGTCTTTCTGTTTGCTCAATCACCTCGCACGCGGGTGCAGCTGACCGTACCTATACGACCTTGAATTTCGGCGACTACAGCACGTTCCTCACCGGCATCCGCGGGAATACAATCGTCGGCAACTACGCGATCCCGAACTCGACCGCGACTGGTGGTCTTCTCTACGATATCCCCAGCGGCACGTTCACGCCGTTTCCCATTTCGACGGAAGATGGCGTCAATTATCCGGAAGCAATCAGCGCATCGCCTTACGGTCCGAGCTTCGGCTCCCTCGATGGAATTTTGCGCACCGTCGGCAGCTATCAGACCAGCGAATCTGCGCCTTACGATTTGAGTTATCTCTACGACGGCGCTTTGGGGCCAGGCGCGAACCTGACGACACTCGTTTATCCTAGCACGCAGATCGACTCGACCCTTTTCACCATCGCGCACAGCACTTTCGGCGACACTGTCGTCGGCAACTACGACACGCAGCTGGCGACGGGAAATGCATTCATCTACTCGATCAGCACCGGGACCTATGTCACCAACAATTTTCCTGGCGCGATCAGCACCACGGCGTACGGCGTCTATGGCAACTTGATTGCCGGCGGTTACTCGCCGGTTGGAGTTGGCAATGGCCTCGGATTGGACCGCGGCTACATCTACAATATGACCACGGACACCTGGAAAACCTACAATCATCCGGATGCCGTCATCACGCATTTTGAAGGCATTACCGGCGGCGGGCGCGCCGGGACCTACAATCTGGTCAGCGACTGGGTGGACATTCACGGGGACGTTCATGCGGCCGTCCTGCACATCGCCGCCAATGGAGACGAGACCTGGATCGAACTCGGCGTCGGCGATTTCCTGACCTCAGCCAACTCCATGTATGGCGAGCAGGTGATCGGGGTCTACGTCGACGACGCTCATAAGATCAACGGCTACGTGGTCAACCTTCCCGAGTTCTACGATCCCATTCGCAATTCCAGCACACTCGCGACGACGAACGCCGACAGTCCGGCGCTATCGGGCGTCGAAGGCGACGATATCATCAACGACGGGGTCATTCGCACGACCGGTGCAAATGCGCCGGGCGTTCGGAGCGATTCCTATGGCGTCGTCACCAACAACGGCTCCATCGCCGTCAGTGGTTCGGGAAGTGCCGGCGTCGAGATGAATGGCGCGTACGGCACGCTTCTCAATGCCGGTACGATCACGGCGACGCCGGGTGCCTATGCGATTCGAACTGGTTCGACCGCGGAGGGCAGCGTCATCGCGAACGCGGGCGTAATCGACGGTAAGGTTTCGGTCGCGGGCTCGATCCCCGCCCGTTTTGAGAACGGCGGTTGGATGGGCATCAGCGCTGTCGGCGCGGGCACGACGCATTCAATCAGCGGAACATTCGTTCAAACGTCCTCGGGGACACTCGCGCTGCGTGCAGGGCAAGAAAATGATGTACTGAAGATCACCGGCGTGGGGCGTATAGCTGGCGCGGCGCTTACGGTGTTCGAGCCGGCTGGGTTGCGAAATCAATACACGCTCATGACCGCAAGCGAGGGCTTAAGCGGCACGTTCGACACGTTCACACCCGTCGGGCTTGGGAGTTATATTTCGGCGGGGCTTGCCTATGGCGAGAACGACGTCACGTTGCATCTCAGCTCTGAAATCACAAGTTTCGGCGGTTTATCACCAAACCAAAATGCGGTGAGCCGGACCCTCGACAGGGCGTTTAATTCCAATGGCCGCCTGCCGGGTGATCTCGGCGCGATTTACGGGCTGACTGACAACCAGCTGCCCGGCGCGTTGAATGCGCTTTCAGGCGAAGTGTACGCGAGCGAGCATTCTGCTTTAATCGAGCAAGCGTTCTATGCCCGTCAAGCGGTGCTGTCTCGCCTCCGGCAATTTGGCAATGCGGATGGCGGCAGCGCCCGGGGCGCGCTCGCTCATGGGGGTCCAGCATCGCTATCGCACCTCGGCGGACCTGACCGCGGCGAAGGCTCCAACTCCGTGAACGAAGCAGCAGGTATCCCGATCACGGGCCCCGCGACAACGTTCTGGACGCAAGCCTTCGGCGCGCGCGGCAGCATTGATGGCAACGGCAACGCTTCAAGCGTGCGTAGCAATCTCGCGGGAGTCCTTACCGGCGCCGATATCCAATTCGAAGGGAATTGGCGCGCAGGTCTGGCGCTCGGATATTCTTCGTCGAACACCCAAGTCAATGCACAGCGAAGTTCAGCAGACGTCGAAGGTGGCCTGATCGCGTTTTATGGCGGCACCCATTCCGGCGCGCTGAACCTTCGGTTAGGCGCGACCTTCGGGTTCAACAGCATCGACACGTCGCGCACGGTTGCTTTCCCGGGGTTCGTGGATCGCATCCGTGCCAATAATAACGCGTCAACCGCTCAAGCGTTCGGCGAACTTGGCTACGCGATGTCCTGGGGCGCGGTTGCGCTCGAGCCCTTCACCAATCTCGCGTGGGTGCATCTCGATAGCTCCGCATTTACCGAGGCCGGCGGCGCTGCTGCACTCGCAGGTTCGTCGAGCAGCGAGGACGTCGGCTACTCGTCGCTCGGCGTTCGTGCCGCCACCAATTACTCGCTATCGAACGGCATAGCCTTCATTCCGTACGTGTCGGTAGCCTGGCAATACGCCTTCGGCGACTTGACACCGGGAACGTCGTTGGCGCTGGCCAATGTTTCGGGATCGAACTTCAGCGTGTCCGGCGTCCCGTTGGCACGCAACGCCGCTCTTATCGATGCCGGAGCCGACTTACTCATCAGCTCAGACGCCAAGATCGGTGTTTCTTATACCGGGCAGCTCGCGAAAGATGCGCGCGAAAACGCAATCGCGGGCAACGTTCGGCTCAAGTTTTAAGACCGCATTCGAGCCGTCAAACAAAGCTGCGCGCCCTTCGTTGGCGCGCAGAGTTTTTCGCGGGCGTGGATACTGCTTACTCAGCGAATGAACTGATTGACGAAATCGGCTCCGAGACCGACCTCTTCGTAGTGCTTGCGGCAAGCTTCGATGAGTTGGAAGTTGTCTTCGACGAGCGTGACTTTGTCTTGTTCGTCGATGTAAAGCGTCGCGCCCTGAATGAAAAACAAAGTCTGCATTTCGTCGCCGCTGTCGCACGTCAGCGTGTGCGTTTCGCCGGGCGGCTCCATAACGTAAGAGCCTTCCGTCGCGCGCCACGTATGCTCAAGATATCGCCAGCTGCCTTTTAGGACATATCCGTGGACCGGCGACGGATGGCGATGACGCGATAGAACTCCGCCCTTTTTAACTTTCAGAACTTCTCCGTGGGCGCCGGAGTTCATGTCGAAGAACAACGGACGAAACCACACGTTCGGTTCGAGGAGCACCCAAATGCGTTCGTCCTTGACAGGCAATACGACGAGCTCCGGGATCATTCCGAGATGGGCAAACTGCGGAGGATCGAAGGTGACGTGTTCAGATTTAACCGGGGCGATAAGTGTCATCAGCAGAACCTCTCAGGAAACGCGTGGAGTGTCGGCAACAATCGGATGGAACTCGCCGCGGAAGAAGACCAACGGGTTGCCCTTCGGCGCGCGCCGCATTTTCACAACTTCGCCGACGACGATTTCGTGATCGCCGCCATCGTATGTGGTCCACAGACGGCACTCGAACGTCGCGATGGCGTCCGGCAGAACGGGGCACCCTAATGATCCGCGATGCCATTCGACGCCATCGAAGCGATCGGCGATCGGGGCTGCGAAACGCTTTGCGAGTTCAGCATGTTCATGGCGAAGCACATTCACGCAGAACGATCCGCTGCCCTTAACAAGGCCGACGCTCGCCGCCCCTTTCCGGACGCTGTAAAGTACCAGCGGCGGGGTCAGGCTGACGGGCTGGAAACTCGACGCGGTCAACCCGAAGCGCACACCCTCTTCCGTCGTTCCGGTGATGATCGTGATGCCCGTCGCGAAACAGCTGAGAGCTTGCCGCAGATCCAGGGGATCTTCGGGAGATATCCAATCGTCGGCTGCCATCATTCTGCGGCGACCTTCTTGGTCTGAAGCTCGGAAGTCAGCTTCTCAATGATTTTCTGTTTGCCCGCGTCGTCGAGCTTGCCCAGTTCAATCATCAGAACGGGCTCATCGACTTTCTGATTCCACCAGTCGATCGCTTCGGCGCCGAACAGGCCCCATTTGCCAACGAGCTGGGCGGTAACTTCGTTGGACGGCGCCATAATCCAACCTGCCTTCGAGTCTCGTAGGAGACGCTCAAGCTCAACGTCGCGCATGTAGCCACGGCCGCCGCAAGCCTGGAGCATCTTGTCCGAAACCTCGAACGAGAATCGCGTGGCAAGAAATTTTGCCTTGAAGCACCAGAGCGCGAACTCGGCGCGCGGCATTGCCTTGGGATCGTCGTAGTAGATGTCCCAGCGGCCACCATCCGTTGCGTCGTCCAAAGCCTTTGCAACAGAGTAGGCATACAAACGCGAGGCTTGGGCATCCATGATCGCGCGGCCGAACGTATCCTGAATCGTCGGATAATCGGCGACGCGGCGGCCATACTGGACGTGCGCCTTACGCGTCACATGTCTTTTGGCGACGTCGATACACGCGAGCCCGACACCGTTATACGAGCCGGCGTACATGAGCATCGCCAGCGGATCGATCGCCTCGTCGTTAGACATGGCTCCGTCACCAGGCCAGCCGACGATGCGGTTTGCGGGAACCACCGTGTCGATCTCGACGGGGCCGGACTGGTTGCCGTGCATTCCCAGCGCGTCCCACTTGCCTGCGGAACCTTTCACTTCGTTCTTGTAAAAGAGGAATACGGAAAGGTTGCCGTAGTTGCCGTCGAAGTCCGGGCTCGTCGTCTGAGAGATATACCAGTCGGCGTAGCCGGACGACGTCGTCCAGGCGGCTTTCTTGTGCACGTGCCAGCCGTCTTCGACGCGTTTTGCGCCGGACATTTTGGGATACCAGAAATGGCCGCCGGTTTCGGGATCGGTGTATGATGCGGTGCCGATGAGGCATTCGCTGTCGATCCGCGACAACAGACTCTCGATCTCGGTATTGCCTTTGGCGCGATAGACGAGCCCGGCGACGGCCACCATGTGCATCATGTAGATCAGCGCGGTGGACGGACACCCGTACCTTGCGATGGTCTCGGCGATCATCGTGATGCCGACGTGATTTTCGCCTCTACCGCCGAATTCCTTGGGCACGATCGCAGCCAGAAGCCGAAGCTTGGCTAGCGCTTCAATGTTGGCGCGCGGATAAGCATTCGTCTTATCGCACTCGATCGCGTTCGGCCGCAGGACGTTGTGGCAAACCTCGATCAGCTCACGGCGAAGCTGTTTTTGCTCTGTCGTTAAAAACCAGTCCGGATTGAACTCTGCATCCAGTCCGCAATAGGCGCTATCGCCCCACATTGTCGTCATGCTCATCTCCCGCGAGCGGCCACCTCGCCCTTGCGGGGGGAAGATGGGCGGGAGAAGAGGCGCCGGTCTCTCGGAATATTGCCAATTTTGCTCAGGAAAGGGCGCGGCGGCGCCATTCGCGGGGAGGCATGCCGACGTGGCTAAGGAAAACCTGGCCGAAATGGCTCTGGCTTTCGAATCCGACGAGCGAGGCGACGTCGATAATCGTCGTGCTGCGGTTCAAGAGCAATTCTTTGGCGCGTTCGATGCGCAGCCCGACGAGCCAACGGTGGGGCGGCGTCCCGATGGCCGTCTTGAATGCTCTCACGAAGTGGAAGCGGCTCAACCCCGCGGCGCCTGCCAGGTCGTCGAGCGAGATATCTTCCGAGAGGCGATCCTCGACCAGCGACAGCACGCGGCGCAGTTGACGCGCCGTTAACGCGCCAGCCGTGTTCGCAACGGCTTTTCCGTCTTTCTGGCAATGGCGGAACAGGATGCGGCGCGCGATGACATCGGCGGCCATATCGAAGAAAAGCGGCGAAATGCTTCCCGGACGCTGCATTTCTTCGGTGAGTGCCAGGATCGTATGGCGAAGCGGCGTGTCCGTGAACGCGAGGCGATCGGAGATGTCCGCGCGGCCGTTGCCGGCCTCAGCCGCAATCCTGTCGAGAAAATCGGCATGCAAAAATACGTGCGCTTCTTCCGTCGGCCGGTCCCAGCGCCACACGTTGCTGCGCTCCGCTGCCATGATCAGGGATTGACCGGGCAGAACACGTCCTTTGACCTTTGCGCCGCCGAGGCACGCTTCGATGACCAACGGTCCGCCGAGCGCAACCGAGATATAATGAAAAGGGAGCTTCGGACATTCGACTTCTTCCGCCAAGCCGTCGAAGCGGAAATGACCGATTGCTAGAACCGGCGAGGCCGCGAAGCTCTGAGGCCCCACGGGGCTGCCGCCGAGTTTGCCTATCCACGCCTTCGCCGACAAAATATCGGGATGGCCATCACGCGCGGGCGCAGAGCTATCGGGCAAATTCATCATTGCGAAATTATGCCTTGCAAATTTCGCCTGACAAGATGAAATTTTAGGCGTGACTAATCAATGGCCTGGGGGAACGCAAATGCCGGCGTCAAACGAGAAGGCGGCGACGGCTTCGGAGGACGCGGATCTGACGCCGACGCGCGTAGGTGCGGAAATTCGCGACCTGCGAAAAGCCAAGCGGCTGACGATAAAGGAGCTTTCCCTCGCGACATCGCTGTCGATCGGGCATCTGAGCGAGATCGAACGCGGTATAGCCTCCCCCGGCATCAAGACGCTGCATGATATTGCCAAGGCGCTCGGCGTCACCATCGGATGGTTTCTGCATAACGCGGAGGGTGGAGATCCGGACGAGCGCGATTACATCGTGCGCGCGGGCAACAGGCGTACGCTGCGCTTTTCATCGGGGATAACCGACGAGTTGCTGTCGCCCAATCTGCGCGGCCAGCTCGAGTTGCTGATGTCGCGATTTCCGCCCGGATCAACGGAGACCGGATCGCCCTATACGCATCACGGCGAAGAGGCGGGGCTCGTTATCGCCGGGTCGCTCGAACTCTGGATCGGCGAACAATCGTTCACGCTGCGCGAAGGCGATAGCTTCAGCTTTCCTTCGACAACGCCTCATCGCTACCGCAATCCGGGCAGCGTAGAGACCGTCGTCGTCTGGGCAATCACACCGCCGTCTTACTGACGCCCCAAAGTGTGGCGCTCGAAACGTTGCCGCTCAAAAGATGGGTGGCGTGCATGCGCAGGCCACAACCGCTTCGGTCTTGCCGACGTTGCGTAACCAATAGGGAACGCGCCCGAAGAGCTGATAACCACCACCCTTGCGCAGGCGGTAAGTCTCGCCGCCGACTTCGACTTCGATCGTCCCTTCAATGACCAAGACTGCGGTTTCCCCGTCGTAAATGATGGGATCATCGCCGGTGCCGGCGCCAGGCTTATAGCGCTCAATGAACATTTGAAGCCTCTTTTCCCGGCGCTCACTGCCGAGAACGCGAAGATCGGCAGCGCCGCGGGAGACGACGGCGAGATCTTCCGCATTGTAAAAAAGTGCGTTTTTCTGCGACACCGGTAGCGCGAAGAAATCCGCAATTGAAATCGGTATGGCGGTCAGCAGACGATGAAGCGACGCGAGTGATGGTGCGTGTGTTTCCTGCTCTATCGTCGATACGGTCGCGTTGGTGACGCCCGCACGCTTGGCGAGTTCGCGTTGCGAAAGGCCTGCCGCCTCGCGCACCTGCTTGAGCCGCGACCCGACGGCAAGTTCGCTTGCCTCCGCGCGGGCGCGGGCCTTTGCGGTCACTTCAACTACCGCTTTTTTTCGCTCAGCCATCGTCTTCCCATCCACGCGAATGTCCGTGTTTCGCAAATACGTTCCAGCGCTTGCGCGTTACCCACGTCATCACGTTTGGATGCCGGGTCGTCAACGCTCAGATTGACGTCGCGAAGCGCGATGCCGATCATATTTTTGTAGCGCACTGTTCGATAAATTTATACACTGAGCTTCTGAACTCAGCAACGGAGTAGAGACCAATGGCGGCTCTGGACGACTTCGCATTCCTGTCCGGCAAGATCTATGTCGGGGGCAAATATGTTGCCAGCCGCGCGGGCGAGCATTTCGACGTCATAGATCCGGCGACGGAGGATAAGCTCGGGTCGATCGCCGACTGTCCCGACGACGAAGTCGACAGCGCCATCGACGTTGCGAATGACGCGCGCCGCGTTTGGATGGCGATGGACGCGCGAAGCCGCGCCGTCATTCTGCACGACATTGCATCGACGCTTCGCCGTGGCAGCCGCCCGTTCGCCGAATGCCTGACGCGCGAAGAAGGCAAGCCGTTCAAGGAATCCACCGACGAGGTTTCCTGGTGCGCGACCGCAATCGATTATTACGCCGAGCTCGCACGGCACGAGACCGGACGCCTCGCCGGCGCTACGGTTCCTGGGCAATTTCATTTCAGTGTGAAGGAACCGCTCGGCACGATCGTTATCATTCTGCCGTTCAACTATCCGCTCGTTCTGTTGTGCTGGGAAGCCGCGGCGGCGCTTGCAGGCGGAAACTCCGTCATCATCAAGCCGCATGAACAAACAAGCCTGACGACGCTCAAGTTCATGGAGGTTTTCGCGGGTCTGCCGCCCGGATTGCTGCAGGTCGTGACAGGCGGCGCGCGCGTCGGCCAGCGCCTCATCGCGAGCCCGAAGACGCATGGCGTTGCGTATACCGGCTCCGTTGCGGTCGGTCAGGCCGTGGCGCGGACGTGTGCGGAGAGTTTCAAACCGAGCCTCATCGAAGCTTCCGGCAACGATCCGTTTATCGTCATGCCGTCAGCACCGCTCGACATGGCTGTCAGAGGCGCCGCCTTCGCTGCGTATCTCAATTGCGGGCAGGTCTGCACATCGGCTGAACGCTTCTACGTTCATGAAGACACTCACGACGCCTTCGTCGAGGGCCTCGTCGCCGAGGCACGCAAGCTTCGCATCGGCAACGGTCTCGGCGCGGTCGATCTCGGGCCGCTCGCGACCAGCCGTCAGCGCGATCGTTTCGAAGGACTGATCGCTCGCGCACGCCAACAAGGCGCCAAAGTGGAAACCGGCGGCGGACGCCCCGCAGCGCTCAACCGCGGCTGGTTCGTCGAGCCGACCGTTCTCTCCGGCGTCACTCCCGACATGGAGATTCTCAACGAAGAGCCGTTCGGTCCCGTCGCGCCGATCTGCAAGGTGAAGAGCTTCGATGAAGCCATCACGCTCGCCAATCGTTCGCGGTTCGGGCTCGGCGCCAATCTCTATTCGCTCGATATGGATGAAGCTTTCCGCGCAGTGCGCGAAATCGAATCCGGCATCCTCTGGGTCAACGCGCCTCTTCTGGACAACGACGCGCTGCCCTTCGGCGGACGGAAGCTCTCAGGAAGCGGTCGTCAGCTTGGACCGGAAGGCCTCGCGCAGTTCCAGAATACCAAGTTCGTGATGATCGATCCGAAAGCTTCGAACCAGGACTTCTGGTGGTTCCCGTATTCCAAGGCGGAAAGCTTCGAGCCGGCCAAGTCGTAACATCTCGGCCACTCGTCCTCCTTGCTAACGGAGCGGGGGCTTCATGCGGCCGGTCGTTGCCATGTTATGATGGCGCGCCGGGCCCGGGGCCCCCGCAGTCCTGCCCTTCCCTTCACCGAGGATTACGCACGGATGAAAGTTCTGCTCGTCACCGCGCATCCGCGCTCTGACTCGCTCACGCATGCCGTTGCCAAGGCTTTCGCCGAAGCCGCGATGAAGAACGGACACGAGATCGAAGTTGCCGATCTCATGGCTGAATCTTTCGACCCCGTTCTGCGTGAACCCGACGAGCCTGACTGGGCCAATCCCAACAAGGTCTATTCGGCTGCGGTTCAGAGCGAGATGGCGCGAATTGAGCGCAATGACGCGACCGTGATGGTCTTTCCGGTATGGTGGTGGTCGATGCCGGCTCTACTCAGGGGCTGGATCGACCGCGTTTGGAATAACGGCTGGGCCTACGGCGATAAGAAATATCCGCAGTCGCGCGCCTGGATGCTGGCCATTGCGGGCAATTCGGCCGAATCCTTCGCGAAGCGCGGCTATGATGAAGCCATGCGCACGCAGCTCGAAGTCGGCATTCTCGGCTATTGCGGCGTAGCGGATACGCGCCTCGAACTTCTCCACGGCGCGATCGATGGCGCGCCTCAGCCAGAAATCATTCTCGCTAGGGCGCGCCAACTGGGTGCAGAATTCTAGCCCTTAGGCTTTGATGCGTTCGCTCTTCGGGTCGTACCAGGGCCCCAGCTGTGCGCGCGCCGGATAGCGCTTCCACGCAACTTCGACTTCGAGCGGCGCGGCGGCGAGCCATGCAGCGTCGACGCCCTCTTCGCAGCGCACGTAACCCATCCCCAGCGAAGCGCCGATACGGTGACCGTAGCCGCCGGATGTGATCGAACCGATCACCTTGCCGTCGCGCCAGATCGGCTCCTCATGATAGAGCAACGGCGCGTCGTCGCCTTCGAGTTGGATTTGGACCAACCGTCTTTTCAGCGGACCGCTTTCGCGCTGCTTCAGGAGCGCCTCGCGGCCGATGAAACCACCCTTCTTGTCCCAGGCGACGGCAAACCCGAGCCCACCTTCGAGCGGCGTGTCATCCTCGCCGATGTCGTGGCCCCAGTGCCGGTAGCCCTTCTCCATGCGCAGCGAATTCATCGCGAAATAGCCGGCCTGCTTCAGGCCGAAGGCTTTTCCTGCTTCAACCAGAACGTCGAAGATGTGTTGGGCGAATTCGGCCGGCATCAGAATTTCGAAGCCGAGTTCGCCGACGAAGGTCACGCGGTTCACGCGCGCCTTCGCGTAGCCGATCTCGATTTCGCGGCTGGTGCCGAACGGGAATGCGGCGTTCGAGAGATCCGCATTCGAGATGGAACTCAGAAGCTCGCGCGACTTCGGACCCATGAGCGCCAGCATCGGCAGTCCGGAAGAGATGTCGCGCGCGAAGACGTGCGCATCTTTCGGGAGGTGCCGCGTCAGCCACGCAAAATCGCGAACCTGCGATACCGCAATCGAGACCACCATGAACGACGTCTCCGAGAGGCGCGTGACGGTTACGTCCGCCTCGATGCCGCCGTGCTCGTTCAGCCATTGCGTGTAGACGAGACGGCCGACCGGAACGTCGATATCGTTGGCGCAAATGCGATTGAGCGCGGCGCAGGCGTCGCGTCCGTCGACGGCGAATTTCGTGAAGCAGCTGTGGTCGAACAAGGCGACGGCGTCGCGCGTCGCCCGGCACTCTTCCGCCGCCAAGTTGAACCAGTTCTGACGCCCGTAGCTGTATTCGATTTCGGGCTTCGTGCCGGGAAGACCGAAGAAGCCAGGGCGCTCGAAGCCCGCAGCCTCGGTCATGAACGCGCCTTGCGCGATCAGCCTGTCGTGGAACGGACTGCGGCGGACGTTGCGGGCCGTTTCGAACTGCCGATAGGGCCAGTGCATATCGAAAAGCAGGCCGAGCGTTTCAGTCGTCCGGTCATACAGATACTTGCTGTTCGACTGGAACGGCATCATGCGGCGAACGTCGACGTCGGTCAGCTCGACTGGCGGACGGCCGTCGCGGATCCATTGCGACAACGCCTTGCCGACGCCGCCGGACGACAGAATGCCGATGGAATTGAAACCGCAGGCGCAGAAGAGGTTCTCGACTTCCGGCGTTTCGCCGAGCAAATACCGGTCATCGGGCGTGAAGCTTTCGGGGCCGCAGAAGAAGAGCTGAATGCCGGCATCAGCAAGCATCGGTACGCGGTTCATCGCCCTTTCCAATATCGGCTCGAAATGCTCGAAATCTTCGGGCAGCGAGTCGAAACAGAAGTCAGGCGAAATGCCTTCATGTCCCCAGGGCTTGGCGTTCTTCTCGAAGCAACCGAGCAAAATCTTGCCCGCGTCCTCTTTGTAGTAGGCCTCCTCGTCGGTGACGAAGAGAACTGGAAGATCGCGCGGCAGGTTCGGCAGCTGTTCGGTGACGATGTAGAAATGCTCGGCGGCGTGGAGGGGAAGCGATACGCCGCTCAGCGCCGCGAGATCGCGCGACCACATTCCGCCGGAGATGACAACCTTATCGGCGCGGACTTCGCCCTGATCGGTGATCGCGCCGACGGCGCGGCCGCCTTCGACGAGGATGCGCTCGACGCGGATGTTCTCGAGGATCGTGGCGCCGGCCTTGCGTGCGCCCTTCGCCATCGCAATCGTCACGTCGACCGGATTGACCTGCCCGTCTTTCGGAGCCCAAAGGCCGCCGACGAGTCCGTCAGTGTTCAGTGGCGACCAGCGCTCCTTGAGTTCTTCCGGCCGCAACACCTCAACGGGTAGACCGAAATTTCGCGCCATCGAGGCGCCGCGCTTCAACTCTTCGAAACGTCCTTCCGTCTTCGCGGCGCGGAGCGCACCGTTCTGACGGAAGCCGGTTGCCTGTCCTGTTTCAGCTTCAAGGCTGGCGAAGAGTTCGCCCGTGTACTTCGCGAGCTCCGTCATGTTGCGCGTGGCGCGGAGCTGAGTGACGAGGCCGGCTGCGTGCCAGGTCGTGCCGCACGTCAACTGCTTGCGTTCGCAAAGCATGACATCGGTGATGCCGAGCTTCGCCAAGTGATAGGCAATCGAGACGCCGGCAACGCCGCCCCCGACAATCAGAACCTCAACACGATTCCGGAACGACGACATCAAACCTACCTATCGACTGATTTTCCCTACGCAGAATTTCATCCGTCATCGTGAAATTTTCAATCGAAATTTTCACGTTAGTGATTTTTGTTGGGGGTTTTTATTTTTTGCGGCGACGGGAAAGTCCGTACCAGACGTAGGCGAGACCAACGGCCGTGAACACCGAAGCGGCCAACACGAACGACGCGACCGCGATCTGAGGCGTCGCGCTCGAACGGAGCGACAGCCAAAGCATGACCGGCAGCGTCTGCGTTTCGCGCGTCGTCAAGAACAGCGCCATGATGAATTCATTCAGCGACGTGATGAATGCAAACAGGCCGGCCGACACGATGCCGGTCATCGCGACTGGCATGATGACGTTGAAGAAGGCCTTGAGCGGCGGAGCACCGAGATCGCCGGCCGCCTCCATCAAGCTTTTGTCGAGCGTTTCAAACGTCGGCACGAGAACCGTGATCGCCAACGGTAGCGCCCAAAGCGTGTGAGCGCACGCGACGAGGAATTTGGAGCCGAACAGATCTTGGCCGAACAAACTGACGGAGCCGAGGCCCATAGCCACCGATATGCCGAGCACGACGCCCGGAACGAAGAGAGGCAAGATCAAAAGCGTTTGCAAGACAGGCCGGGCTTTTTTGCCATTCGCCAGTGCGTAAGACGCCGGCAGCGCCAGGACCATCGACATGAACGCGGTCAGAATCGCGATGTGGAGTGAGTTCCAGGCGGCGTTGATCCACTGCGCGTCGTTGAAGAATTGTCCGAACCAGCGTCCGGAAAAGCCGCGGATCGGAAAGCGGATGACGTTGTCGTCGCTGAACGCCATGACTGCGGTGATGCCGAGCGGAATCAGCACGTACAGAATGAAGAGTACCGCGAAAGCGCGATGGAGATATCCGAAGGCGCGGTCCTCAAACATGGCTCGATGCCTTTCGATGCCGGAGCCATTGCGTCACGAGCGCCGTCGTCGCGATGATCGCGATCAATACGACGGAAATCGCGGCGGCCATCGGCCAGTTGCGGCGCGTCAGCATCTGAAGCTGTATTTCGTAGGGCATCGTCCAGAGCGAATCCGGTCCGAGCGCGTTCGTGGTCGCGTAGATGCCCATCGTGAAGACGAACGCCTGCGTGAACGCCGCTGCTATGCCGCCTTTGGCGAGGGGCAAAAGGACCGTGAAGAAAGTTCGCAGTGGCGATGCGCCGAGATCACCGCTGGCGGTTAGAAGATTGCGATCGATCCCGTTTAGAACGCTCAGAATCGAGAAGAAGCAATATGAAATCGAGATGTAGGAAAGGCCGACGACAGCCGCGATTTGCGTGCCGAGAAGGTTGACCTTCTGATCGCTGAGACCCGTCGAGATCAGCGTATAAGATAGGAGACCGTTCGAGGGGAAGAACATCCGCCATCCGATGATGACCGAGACCTCGGAGATCAGCATCGGCGCGATGGCAATGGCGAGCAACATTAGCTTGTTGCGGCCTTCGCGTAGCCAAACATATTGTGCGAAGAAAAATGCCGCGAAGACGGTGACGACAGCGGTGACCAACGAGATGTAGATCGTTCTGCCGATCATGGCGAGCATGTTGGGCTCGGTCAGCACGACCAGATAGTTGTGCAGCGACCAGGCTTCCACATAGACCCCTTGTGCAGGATGTATGTTGAAACTCATGCGCAGCAGATAGAGCAGCGGCCAGCCGAAGGCGAAGACGATGAACACCAGCGTCGGCAGCATCAGCCATGGGATGCTCGGCAGTGCTGCAGAGACCTTTGAGCGGCTCGGCACGATGTCAGCCTCGACGCTCATGAGTTGGGAAAATAGGTTGCGTCGGCGGTCTTCCAACCGACCTTGACCATGTGGTCGGGGCCGACGGCCGGAGCGGCCGGGCTGTCGAAGAAAAGATTGCCGCGATCCGTCTCGGCATGAATGCGATATGTGCCGCCGAGGTACTCGACCGATGTGATGCGCGCCACCACCTCGTTTTCGGCGCCGGCTCCGTTGACCAATCCGAGGTTTGTCGGACGGATGAAGACTTTTCCGCTGACCGCGTCAGGGCCTGTTGCGCCGGTTGCGGGCGGCAGCCGCAGCGAGCAGGACTCGCCGACGAAGGTGTAGACGAATTCGCTGGCAGGTCTTTCAAATATTTCGATGGGCGAACCGATCTGCTCGATTTTGCCCTTGTTCATGACTGCGATGCGATCTGAGAGCGCCATTGCCTCGCTCTGATCGTGCGTCACGAAGACAGCGGTGTAACCGAGTTCTTCGTGAAGGCGGCGGATTTCGCTGCGCAACTCGAGCTTCAGCTTGAGATCGAGTGCGCTCATCGGCTCGTCGAAGAGCAAAATACTTGGTTCGACGACCATGGCACGCGCCAACGCCACGCGCTGGCGTTGGCCGCCGGACATCTCTGCCGGATAGCGTTGGCTGAAGCTCTCCATCCTCACGACGTCGAGGATGCGCTTCACGCGCGGGGCGATATCGCCCTGCGATACGCCGCGCATCTTCAATCCGTAAGCGACGTTCTCCGCCACCGTGAGGTGAGGAAACAACGCTCCGGATTGAAAGACGGTGGCGGTATCGCGTTTATAACTCGGCAGGCGATCGACTCTACGCCCCATGATTTCGATGATGCCGCCGTCAGGACGATCCATCCCGCCGATGAGACGGAGTGTGGTCGTCTTCCCGCAGCCGCTCGGGCCGAGAAGGGTGAGAAACTCACCCTTCTCGACCGAGAGATCGATCTCATCGACTGCGGCGTGATTTCCATAACGCCTGACGACACGTTCCAACCGAAGGGCGCAAACCATATTCAGTCTTAGCCCTTCGAAGTCTTGAGCACCGCTTGTTGGAAGCGGGCGCCCATTGCATCGAAGTTCGGCAACAACCGCTCCAGGCCCTGCATCGTCATCAAGCGCACATTTTTCACCAAGTCTTCGTTCGTTACTGGATAGTTGTTCCAGAAGGCCGGAACCGTTACGTCCTTACGCGACATCACCGACATCTGCACCTGAATGAAACGATCCTGCGTTTCTTTTTCAAGCAAATATCCGAGGAAGGCGTCGGACAGCGCATCGTGCTGCGTGCCCTTAACCTTGATGTACCAATCGCCGTAGGCGACGGTGCCGTCGGCCGGAATGCCGGTCTTGAAGGTGGGGCCGCCGTTCTGCATGAGCCCAAGAGCGTCCGCCGAATAGATCTGCGCAAACGACGCCTGCTCCTGCAGCATGAGGAACGAGAGTTCCGCGCCATCCTTGTAGTACTTAGCAGGACGCAGCCGTTCAACCGCGTCGAAGATGGGATCGGATGCCATTCCGGGCTTCCAGTCGTAGAAGGTGTCGAGATCTTTCTTGGCGCCCCAGATCGTCGAGATGGCGATGAGCCACCAATAGGCGCCGGCATCGAGAGCGAGCTTGCCCTCGAGTTCTTTGTCCCACATCGTCGCCCAACCGAGCGGCTTGTCGCCGGTGAGCGCAGTGTTCAAAAGCGGCAGAGAAAAGCCGAGACCCAATGGCACGCCGTAGTCGCGAGCGGATTCCGGCCGTGCCGTGAGATAGAACGGCTGCACTTCGGAAAGCTGAGGAAGCTTGGACCTGTCGGTCTTCGCGTAGAGACCTTCGGCGAGCGCGCCGAGCGTGGTGTATTCTTCGGAGACGGTGATATCGAACGGAGGCTTGCCTGCCGGCGCCGCCTTCATCTGCGCGACCATCTGATCCCAGCCGCCGACCAACGACACCTTCGTGCCGTACTTGGCGTTGAACGGATCAGAAATTGCGGTCTTGAACGAGTCCAGATAACCACCCGACCAAGCGCACACCGTCAACTCTTCGCCCTTGAAGGCATCCTTAGCGTCGAGTGCATAAGCGCGCCCGATAATTGCGGGCATCGGCAAAAGCGCGGCGCCGGCCAGGACACTGCCGTTCTGCAGTATCTGGCGGCGGGACAGAGTCTTCTTGTTGGTCTTACCTTCACCGTCATTCATTTCAGAAACTCCCGATGGCTGCTGGTGCTGTTGCGAAGTGGGTCAGGTGGGATCGCGTTTCGCCCGAGTTCGATGACCGGAAAAAGCCTCGTCGCGCCGGTGCCTGGATCGGCATGATGACGAAGCCCTGTATGACGAAGGCCTGTATGACGAAGGCCGGTGCGCTGATGAGCCGGCGCGCGTTCCGCGGAGCGAAGAAGACGAATTGCCCGGGCTTTTGAAAAAGCCACGGCCGGCGCATTGCGCGGCCCGATCGCCACTTCGGCATTCCAAGACTGCATCGTGCCCCCGCGGCGCTTGGCCGACATTGAAGACCGTTCAATTAGTCCGCTCAACGCGCGTTGCGTCTCACGTCCGTCGAATTGCGCCTCGATTGGAATGTTTGTCCAAGTTCGAGGCAGATTGCGCATCAGGTAAGCAGCTGCGAACCGTAAAGCGTATTTGTGAAGACTTTGACGACCGTATTTCGCAAATTGATCTAAGTCAACGACCTCCTTCCGCTCTTATGGGCTTTCTTTTTACAGTGGGCGCCCTGATACCGGTCGCGCGTCGTCACCTGATTTCCATACGCATCCTGAGCGGGACGACGCGAAGCGTCTCTCGAAATATTGCGCAATGGTGCGGGCGGCGGGTTTATCCGCGCGCCCTCAGGCTTAGGGCGCGCGGTCCGGCTCAACAGTCCGAGACCTACTTGTAGTCGCCCTTCCGCATGCGGATGACGAGCAGACGCGTTACGGCGACGAACACGATCCCGGCAACGAGAGCGGCCGGCAACGAAGCGGTCGTATATTCGTAAGGCCACCTGCTCGCGTACGAGACGGGATTCAAAAGATAGAGATACGTGGCGAAACCTGCCGCCATCGCGAGCAGAGCAGCCGGATTGAAGCCGCCCCAGAATTCGTAAGGCGTGCCTGGTCCGTCTTGATAGATCCCGCGGACGTTGAGCAAATTGCGGCGCAGCAAAAAGGTATCGGCGATTTGGATCGCGCATAGCGGCGCAAAGAAGACTCCGATGAACGCCAAGAACGTGCCGAAGTTCGAGAAGAACTCTTCGGGGATGAGAATGCCGACGGCCGCGACCGGCACGATCGAAAACAGAATGAGCGTGCCCCAGCGCGCATCTCCGAGAGCCGGCACGCGGCGCAGGCCGATGGCCGTCGAATAGACACCGGCGAGCGATGGCCCAAGATTGGCGGCCATGATCAAAAGCAACGCAATGAGGCCATAGAGCGGGCCGCCGAGAGACACGAGCCACGCGGTCGGGTCCGGCACCTGCAGCACCAACATCGCTGCGAGCCCGACGACGCTCAGCAATGGCAGCGACAATCCCATCGCCAGCATGGACGGCAAGACGGACTTCGACGGAGAGGGCGATTCACGGACGATTGTGCCGAAGTATGCCCAGAACCCCAGAAGCGAAACGATACTGATCTCGACGCCCGTGACGTAATTCCAGGCCAAGCTCGGCGAAGCCATCGACGGCTTCGCGACGGCCAGGGCTTCGGCGTTCGAGGAGAGCAGCTGGTAGAGCATCCAAATGCCGATGCCCACGACGACGACGAAGAGCACGTTGGAGGCGGCCTCGAGGCCCTTAAGCCCGCGCAGCAGCACCAGATAGACGACGATACACGTCACCGCCGATACGATCCTGACGATCGTGAGCGAGCTTTCCGGATCGGCCAATCCAACCGTGATCAGAGCTTGAGCAACGGCTTTTCCGAAGAATACGAGTAGCAGGGTATTCCAGCCGATGATCGACGCATATTGAAGGAAGACGGTGATCAACCAGCCGCGATTGCCGAATTGGGGCTTCGACGCCGCGATCGAGTCGATGCCGTATTTCGTCGACATCGGCACGACGGCAAGCGTGAGCATCAGCATCCCGATCATCGATCCTGCGATCAACGCGGAGACACCCATTTTGAAATCGAGATAGAAGGCGACGTACTGGCCAATGAGGTAGGACCAGTTCCCGCAGGCGGTCACGAGCAGAACGACCGTCAACTGTCTTGTCGTCCACGTCCGGTCTTTGACCGTCAGCGGCCAGCCGGATTCGGCTACGCTGTCCTGCGTCGAACTCATTTTCCCCCCTTACGATTTCTTCGCGATTTTCTTGATTCCAAAGTCCATCGAGAGAACCAGCACGGCACCGGCCAGCATGAAGACAGCCAACAGCGCGATGGCATACTGCGAGGACGCGCCGTGCTGCTTGGCGAAGCCAACCAGATACGGGCCGAAAAAACCACTGCTGTTTGCGACCGAATTGATGAGAGCGATCCCGGCTGCGGCGGCGGGTCCTGTGAGGATCGCTGCCGGTACGGTCCAGAAGACCGGGAAAATCGACAGTGTGCAAGCGGACGCGATCGTCAGCAGGACAAGCATCAGAATTGGTGAAGATACGAAAGCGCACAGCCCAAAGGCCGCCGCGGCGACAAAGCCCGGGATCGCGATATGCCAAATGCGTTCGCCCGTTTGATCCGAATGGCGCCCCCATGCCCACATAAAAAGCGCAGAGATCAAGTACGGCACGGCGACGACGAAGCCCGTTTCAGTATTCGTCAAGGACATGCTCTTGACGATTTGGGGCAGCCAAAAGCCCAACCCATAGAGTCCGATGCCTGTGCCGAAGCACGACGCGGCGAGGACGAGCACGCGCCGATCCGTTAAAGCCCCACGGATCGAGTGACTGTGACTTGGGATATCCACTTCGCGGTCGGCCTTGAGCCTGGCGAGCAGTGCATCGCGCTCTTCTTCGGACAACCATTTGGCCTTAGCGGGCGTATCCACAAGAACGAAGAAGCAGATCACGCCAAGGATGATTGCGGGAACGGCCTCGAGCACGAACAGCCATTGCCATCCACGGAACCCCCAGACGCCGTTCCACGCATCCAGGATCCAGCCCGACAGGGGAGATCCGATCACCGTGGATATCGGAACAGCCATCATGAAAATGGAGACGACGCGGGCGCGTTCCGCCGCCGGAACCCAATTGGTGAGATAGTAAATGACGCCGGGGAAGAACCCCGCTTCGGCCGCGCCAAGCGTGAAGCGTAGAACTGCAAGAACTTTGACATCGGTGACGAATGCAGTTGAGGCCGACAACAGGCCCCACGTAATCATGATCCGTGCTAGCCAAATTCGCGCGCCTACCCGCGACATGACGATGTTGCTCGGAACCTCGAAGAGGCAATAGCCGAGAAAAAACACGCCGGCGATGAATCCGAACGCTTCAGGCTGGATCGAAAGATCCGCATTCATTTGAAGTGCTGCGAAGCTGACATTGACCCGGTCCAGGTAGGCCGTGAAATAAGCCGCGATCAGCAGAGGCAAGACTCGATACTGCACTTTGGCGAGCGCACGAGAGAGCGGTGGCGACATATGATGATGATCCGTGATGCGGGTTCTGAGAGATCAGCCGAGAGGCGATGCTCTGCTCGAAAGGGCTCGCTGGGGGTTGGCGGAGAAGCAGGACATGCAGGGCCGTCAGGCGCCCGCCCGTTCCTGCTGGTCGGATATCGTCTCATCGCGGATGGTCGAGAGACGCTTGTAAAAGAGATTGCTGTAGATCGACACTTCGAGCCGAGCGACGCCCTGAAGCGACCGGACGCTCTGGTCGATCACATCAAGCAATTCGCGATCGGTCTGGCAGATGAATTCCGTCAGGATGTCATAGCGCCCGGCGCAGATGACGATGTAGGTTGTATTCGCCAATCGCGCCAATGCATCGGCGACGTCCTTCACGCTATGCCCGGCCGCCACGTTGATCCCGACCCACGCCATCGACCGGAACTCGAGGCTCATCGGGTTTATCAACGCGATGACACTGACGGTGCCGGTATCAGACAGATTCTTGAATCGTAAACGCACTTGGCCTTCGGAAACGCCGAGCTCATCCGCGACTTGCAAAAATGGCTTGCGTCCGTCCTCGCTCAGCGAGCGAATGATGCGAACATCCATTCCATCTATCTCGCGCGGCCGCACGCCCGTCTCGCTCTCGGCCTTGTTCTGCGCGGCCGCGAAGTGCGCGAGCTGATAGTGGAGACTGAGGTAGGGCACTATTTCGATCGTCTGAATGCCCTCGATCTTACCGACCTCGTTTTCGATCGTCGCCTGCAGTGCGGCCCGGTCGCGACAAAGAACTTCGGCGAAAAGAGAAAAATGAGATGCCGAAACGACGACGTAATCGATCGAGGGAATGCTCTGCAGCTGCCGCGCAATTTCACTCGCTGGACGGTCCGGCCGGTTCGTCATGCAGAGGAGCGCCGCCGAGCCATAGCCCAGCACGGATGGATCGGTAACCGCAGTAATCTGCATCACCCGCTGCTCGATCAAATCGAGGACGCGCGTACGCGCGGTCTTCTCGGTCACTCCGACTTCGCGCGCGATGCGTGAGAACGGCATGCGTCCGTCCGCTTGCAGCAGCGAAACGATGCTCCGGTCGAGATTGTCGAGCGATGCAACGAGCCGGAGATAATCCGGCGTCGTCATAGTTCCCTTCATTCAAGCCTCCCCAACCCTCAGCATACACCGCTCCTGCGAAAGAGCCGAACCTCACGATTGGATCAAGCCCGGAATGCGTTTCCCAGTCTTGACACGGAAGTTAGTACGAATTACAGCATTATCTCATGATATTTTGACGAATTACGGTTATGGGAGCGGCCATCGGTGAAAGTCGGGATCTTGCAGGAAGGCGAGGTGATGCCGGGCATGAGTTACGCCCAGCGCTACCGGGACATCATCGAAGAGGCTGCTCTGGCAGACAAGTTGGGGTTCTCGACCTGGGGAACTTCGGAACAGCATTTCAGCCCTCCCCGGTTCACCGTCTCCGCTCCCGAGGTGCTCTACGCCGCCGTCTCGCAGCACACCAAGCGCATCAAGCTGCGCGTCATGTGCTCGGTATTGCTGAAATGGAATCATCCCATCCTCGTCGCCGAGCGCCTTGCAACGCTCAACATCGTTTCCAACGGCCGCGCAGAGATCGGTACGGCGCGCTCCAACAATCTCACGACGCTCGGTGCCTTCGGCGTGAAGCCGACGGAGACGGTCGAGCAATGGAACGATTCCATGGAAGTGCTGGCCAAGATTTTCGCCAGCGACCAGCTCGAGCATGACGGTCCTGTTTGGAAAATCCCCAAGAGAACGATCGTCCCCTCGTTCGATAAGGAAACGCATCCTCCTGTGTCCGTCGCCGCCTCCAGCGTCAAGACCCATGCTTCGGCGGGCGAGATGCAGATCGGCGCAATGTGCTTCGAGAATTACTTCGGGTTCGATTACCTACAGGAATGCATCAACGCCTATCGCAATGCCTATTCGACCGGCCGCAACGCGATGCCTAACCCCAATTCCTACATGGGGCTTTACGTGGCGACTTCGTTCTGCGGGAAGACGCGCGAGGAAGCGGTCCGTGTCGCCCGCGATGTGACGCTCGGATATTTCAAGTTCATTCTCGATCTCTACGTGCCGCTGTCCAAGAAGCCAAGCTACGAATACCTCGACCGGATTCAGCTGCTCGAGGCCAACGAGACCAACCTCGACTTCCTGCTGAGCGAGACGGCTTCGGTTCTGGTCGGCTCTCCGGCAGACTTCATCGAACGGCTTCGCAAGCTTGAAGCAATGGGCATCGATGAGGTTTTGCTGCGCATCGATGGCGTTCCTCACGAAGATATCATGAAGTGCATCCACTTGATCGGCACCGAGGTCATTCCCRCTGTCGACCGCGAGCATAAGATTGCAGCTGAATGACCGGAACCGATAGCACTCCAGAACCAGCAGACATCGTCGTTCTCAGCCGTCGCATCATAACGATGGATCCTGAGACCGATCCGCGGATCGAAGCCGTTGCCGTGCGAGGCAAGCGCATCTTGCGCCTGCTCCGCCGGGACGAAATCTCAGCGGTCACCGACGAGAAAACGCGGATCATCGATGTCGGCGACCGTCCCGTCATGCCGGGTTTCGTCGATCCTCATGCTCATATCGAAGTCGCCTGCCGCTCATCTTTCGGCGTGGTTGATTGCCGGGCGCCTCAGTGCGGAACCATCGACGCCGTCGTTGCGGCATTGTCTGCGAAAGCCGTCGAGACGCCGCCCGGCGAATGGGTTGTCGGCCAGGCCAATCTCTTTTTCGACCGCAAGCTCGCCGAGAAGCGCTTCCCGACGCGCTACGAACTCGATCGCGTGAGCACCGCGCATCCGGTCGCGCTGCGTGCCGGCGGCCACCTCACCATTCTCAACTCGAAGGCGCTTGCGGTCTGCATGATCGATCGCAACTATTCCCCGCCTCCCTACTCGATCACTGGGCTTCCGAGCGTCGAGCGCGACGAGTCGGGCGAGCCGACCGGCATCGTGAAGGAGATGGATAATCTTCTACCGTTCTCGGCGATGGATCGCGAGCAGCTGGCCGCCGCGTTGCAGACGGGCATTCCGAAGCTCTTCACGCAGTTCGGCGTCACGACGATCGGGGAAATCTCCGAGACGGTCGACGGACAGCAGATCATGAACGATATGGCGGCTCGCGGTGACCTGCCGGTATCCGTGCGCACCTACCTTTGGGCACCGGGAACACTGGCGCTCGAGGCTGCCTGCAATTGGAAGAAGAGCATTTCCGTCACGGCGCCGGACGATCTCTTCCGTATTCAGGGCGTCAAGCTGTTCGCCGACGGTGGCTTCTCGGCGAAGAGCGCGGCCGTCAAATTTCCGTATCTCGTGTGTGGATGCCGCGGCGGCCATACATTCCGCGGCGAGGTCGCGCTCGATAAGGGCTTTGCACAGCGCGCGATCGAACTGACGCAGAATGCGGGCTTGCAGTTGGCCGTTCACGCCAACGGCGACCGGGCGCAGGAATGGGTTTGCGATACGCTTCTCGAAATGGGCGGCGCTCCTACAGGGCGGGTCCGCACGCGTATCGAACACGCGGGCAACCTGATGCCTTCCGAGGTGACGGCGGACAAATGGGCTGCGGCGGGCATCATCCCCGTTCCCCAGCCGGTGTTCCTCTATACCTTCGGCGAATACTTCCCCGATTATCTCGGCGAGCACGGCAAGATCGGCCGCTTCTCGTTCTCCACGCTCATGAAGCAGGGTTGGCGGTTGTCGGGCAGCTCGGATGTTTGGGTCGGCTCGGAAAGCGACGCGACGAATCCGCTTTTCAGCGTCTGGTGCTGTCTCAAGCGGCAAACGTATTCCGGCGCGACGCTCGACGCCGACGAAGCGATCACGCTCGATCAGGCGCTTAGACTGCACACGCTCGACGCCGCATCCGTGCTCGGCGAAGACGATGTTCGCGGCAGCATTGCCCCCGGCAAGTTCGCCGATCTGATCGTCTTGGATCGCGATCCGCACGCCGTTGCCGTCGACGAGTTGCCGAAGCTCAAAGTCGATCTCGTGTTCAAGAACGGCAAAGAGATCTGGAACCGTACGACGGCTCCGGGGGATGGCGGCGCTGATGCTTCACACTAGCGAGTTCGCGATGGAACGCCCGCGGCCTGTCGATCCTGGTGAGTTTCGCTCGGCGATGGGCGACATGCCGGGCGCGGTCACGGTCATCACGTCATGGGGGCCCGACGGCGCGCCATCGGGGGCGACACTTTCCGCGGTCGTTTCGCTGTCGCTCGACCCGCCGCAGATGCTGGCGTGCTTCGATCATGGATCAAACACGCTCGCGGCCATCCAGTCTCATGGCCGCTTTCTGGTGCACGTGCTGGCGCACGGCCAGCAAAGCGTCGCAATGAAGTTCTCCGGCAAATCGCCGGATAAATTCAGAGGCGTGGAATGGGAGGCCGACGTTTTCGGGCTCCCGCGGATCGACGGCTGCGTCGTCGCGGTCGCATGCGAACTCGATAAGATCATCGAATCCGGTGACCACAAGATCGTCATCGGCCGGGTGGTCGAAATCGAGCGCGCGGGCGAGTTGAACCCAATGGTCTACGCGCGCAGAAAAATGCTGCCATTCGAAAGCGACGGAGCGAACCAATGATACGCCTCACGGTCATTTACAATGTCCCAGCCAATGTGGCTGCGTTCGACGCCTACTACAGAGACGTGCATTGTCCGCTGGTCGACACAATGCCCAACGTCCAAGGCTTCAGCTATAGCCGCGGCGCCGTCACCAGCAGCGATGCCGCGAAGCCGGTGCATCTCGTCGCGTATCTCGACTATGCTTCCATGGCCGATCTCGAGGCGTCTCTCAACTCGGAATCCGGCAAGGCGGCGGTGGCTGACGTCGCCAATTTCGCCGACGGCGGCGTGACGATCTTGACGACTGAGATTTAAGGCGCAGCGAACTTGGCAGGCGCACAGATATAGGGAAACCGGCATGCGTGGCTTCGATCCAGAACTTGAACGGCGCATTCGCGCTTTCGAAAATGCGCCTGCAGATGACGCAAGCTTCACCTTTTGGGATTGGCTCGCGCTCGTGGCGCTTGGAATCGTCTTTCCCGTCGGCCTTCTGATCTGGGGATGGCCTTGGTGATGCCCGCGTCCCGGCAATCAGCGTTTTTTCGATGAGCAGGCATCCTCGCTCGCTCGCACTCAACCAGCGTAGGTGAACCCCTAAATGTTGAATTCCGCTTCGAAGCAGACGACCGATTTTCTGTCCACGCAGCACAAGCTCGTCATTGGCGGAGCGGAGATCGGCAGCGCGTCGGGAGAGAGTTTCGAAACGTACGATCCGGCATTCGGAAAAGTGCTGGCGTCGGTTCCGCACGCCAAGCAGGCGGACGTCGATGCAGCCGTCGCTTCGTCACAAGCGGCGCTGCTGGTGTGGCAGAGAATGGCGCCGAGAGAACGCGCGACACTCTTGATGCGGTTCGCTGACCTGATCGAACGCGATACTGCGTGGATTTCGGAAGTCGAGAGCCTGGATTCCGGAAAGCCCAAGTTGCACATCGCAGCGGTCGACATTCCGTTGGCCGTCGGCGCGCTTCGCTATAACGCCGGCTGGTGCACGAAGCTCGCCGGCGAGACCATTCCCGTCAGCGCTCCCGACATGCACGTCTATACGCGCCGTGAGCCGGTCGGCGTCGTTGCCGCCATCGTGCCGTGGAATTTTCCGCTCTGCCAAGCTTGCTTCAAGATCGCGCCGGCTCTCGCCGCCGGCTGCACCGTCATCCTGAAGCCCGCGGAGCAGACGCCGCTTTCCGCTCTCATTCTCGGAAAGCTTGCCCTCGAAGCAGGCATCCCGCCCGGCGTTCTCAACGTTCTGACGGGTGAAGGCGCGACGACGGGCCAGGCCCTCGTTGAGCATCCGGGCGTCGCCAAGATTTCGTTCACGGGCTCTGAAGAGGTCGGCAAGCACATCGCGCGCAGCGCTTCCAAGACGCTCAAGCATGTCTCGCTCGAACTCGGCGGCAAAAACCCGAACATCATCTTCGCCGATTGCGATGTCGACGCGGCCGCTTCGGTCGCCGCGGGCGCCATCTTCTTCTACAGCGGACAGGTCTGCTCGGCGGGCTCGCGTCTCATGGTCGATGCGGCCGTCTACGACCGTGTCGTCGATCGTGTCGTATCGGAAGCCAAGCAACTCAAGCTCGGCCACGGTCTCAACGCCGACACGACGATGGGGCCGCTGATTTCCGAAGACCAGCTCGCGCGGGTCAACGGTTTCGTCGAACTGTCGCGCAAGGGCGGCATCGACGTTGCCATCGGTGGAACACGCGGCAAAGGCGATCTGGCATCCGGTTCGTTCTACGAGCCGACCGTCCTCTGCGGAGCGGACGATAACGCCAGCGTCGTCAAGGAAGAGATCTTCGGACCGGTTCTTACGATCCAGAAATTCAATTCTCTCGACGATCTCGTGCCGCGGGCAAACAACAGCAATTTCGGCCTCGCGGCCGGCATCTGGACACGCGACATATCCAAGGCCCACGCCGCAGCCGCAGCGATCCAGGCCGGCACCGTCTGGATCAATACCTATAACCAGTTCGATGCGGCGGTCGGCTGGGGCGGCTTCAAGCAATCGGGTTACGGCAAGGACAACGGACGCGAAGGCCTCGATAAATATCTTCAGACGAAGACCGTTTGGGTCAATTACGCTTCATAACATTGCCAAGTTTGCCATAGACGGCCCGATAGAAGGCTGTTTTTAAAGCGGTCGCGTCCGGTGATACGGGCGCGCCCAAGAAGCCAAGGGAGTGCAAATGAAAAAGTACATCATCGAGCGGAACATACCCGGCGTCGGCGATTCAAATGCGGAGCAGCTCAAAGGCGCGGCCGCGACTTCCAACGCTGCCCTGGCGAAATTGCCGGACGTGCAGTGGCTTCATTCCTACATCGCCGGCGACAGCACGTTCTGCGTTTATCTTGCGACAGACGAAGCGGCGATCCGCAAGCATGCGGAACTCAGCGGCTTCCCCGCGAACCGCATCATCGAGGTCAAGACGGTCATTGATCCCTCGGCGGCAGGCTGAACCGGCATTTGGTTGGGGCACTATCGGGGCGCGCGGATGAAAGTCTGCGCGCCCCACTTCGTTACGCCGGCCGAAATTCAGTCTGAACTGCTTTACAATCTTTCATATTGGTGAAAATCTCCATTCCGCTTCATAGGAGGCCGCTTCATAGGAGGCCGCTTCACGGGAGGAGAGGGATGGTTTCCGGCTACCAAGCAAAGTCCGCGTGGGCCGAGCGAACTTTCGAGCCTCTGGCTTCCCATGCTCTGAAGCCCAGCGAAAAAGTCGATCTCGCCATCGTCGGCGGCGGCATTCTCGGTCTTTCCTCCGCCCTTCACGCGGCGCGTTCCGGACTTTCCGTCCGCGTTCTTGAAGCGGCGAATGTCGGCGATCGCGCGTCGGGCCTTAACGGCGGCCAAGTCATCCCCGGACTGAAGTACGATCCGGATTGGCTGCTCCAGCATTTCGGCGAGAAGCGCGGCGAGTCTCTCGTTCGCTTCGGGGCGTCGCTCGCCGACGGCGTCTTCGATCTCATTGCGCGCGAGAACCTCGATGTGCCCGTCCAGCGAGCGGGTTGGATCCAGGCGGCGCACTCAGAGACGGCGGTGCGCGCCGCCGAGCAGCGCGCCAAGCAATGGACCGCAAGGGGCGTACCGGCAAAGCTTTTGAGTGCGGACGATGTCAGCCGCCTCACCGGCGCACGCGGATACCACGGCGGTTGGCTCGACCCGCGCGGGGGCGCTATCCAACCGCTGGCTTATACGCGCGAGCTGGCGCGAGTGGCCATCGATGCAGGTGCTCGCATTGCCGAAAACACGCGGATAACAGCGCTAAAACGTGACAATGCCGCTTGGGTCCTCAAGACCGCCGACGGCCGTTCACTCTCCGCGAAAGGCGTCATCGTCGCGACGAATGCCTACGCGGATGCTCTCATTCCGGGTCTCGCGCGAACGCTTCTGCCGCTGCATTCGTTTCAAATCGCGACTGCGCCGCTCCCCGATGCGCTTCTCGCAAGCATCCTGCCGGAGGGGCAGGTCGTCTCAGATTCCCGCCGTATCGTCATCTATTATCGGAAGGGTCCCGGCGGCCGTATGCTACTCGGTGGCCGCGGGTCGATGGCCGATCCAACGGATCAGAAAGCGTGGGCTCATCTCGAGCACGCCTTGAAGCGGCTCTATCCGGCGCTTTCCAATGTCCCGATCGAAAAGCGATGGTACGGACGTATCGCGATGACGATCGATCACCTGCCCCACGTGCATGAACCGGAGCCCGGATTGCTCGTTGCAGCGGGGTGCCAGGGCCGCGGTATCGGCCTGATGACCGGCCTCGGTCCTCGCCTCGTCGACTATTTCGTATCGAGGGACCCTGAGGTTCTCCCGTTTCCGCCGATGCCGATCCGGCCAATACCGTTTCACGCTTTTCGGAATGTCGGAATCGGAGTGGCTATCGCCTGGTATCGCGTCGTGGACATGCTGGAAAAGTGAGGACACGGATTGACAATTTCTCAAATGTGAAAAACTATCACGCAAATTCAGGAATACGCGCACATGTCCGTTTCCGCCAAATCTGACCTCGCGTTGCCGGCCGCTTCCGAGCGGCATCGCCGGCTATTCGGGCTCGGCATGACGGCGCCGGGCGCGCTCGCAACGTCGGTGCTGGTGCTTTTCGCACTTGGCGTCGTCCTGTTTCTCGGCTTCCGCACGAATGACGGCTCGCTGCTCGGCGGCGCCTTCACGTTCGACAATTTCAAAGCCGCACTGACAGACCCGCTCTACGCGACGGTGATATTGCGTTCGCTAGCGATCGCCGGGCTCGTCACGCTCGCGACCGTCGTGACGGCATATCCGGTCGCCTACTATCTGGCGTTTCACGCCGGCAAGCATCGCGGCCTCCTACTCTTCATCGTGACGCTGCCGTTTTGGACGAGCTATCTTTTGCGCGTTTTCGCGTGGAAGGTCGTGCTGGCGTACAACGGCGTCCTGAACTCGGCGCTCATGACGGCCGGCATAACGTCGGAGCCGATCCTCGCATTCCTCAACACACCCGCGGCTGTCGTGATCACGCTCGCGCACGCTTATGCCGCGTTTGCTATCCTGCCGATCTATGTCGCGCTCGAGAATGTGCCCCGATCCCTGATCGAAGCAGCCGAAGATCTCGGCGCGCGTCCCGCATCGATATTCCGCAGGATCATCTTGCCGATTTCGATGCCGGGTGTCATGGCCGCGGCGCTCGTCGTATTCGTACCGACGGTCGGCGACTACGTAACGCCGGCGCTGGTCGGCGGTCCGAACAGCACAATGATCGGTTCGATGATCCAGGCGCAGTTCGGAAAGGCCAACGACTGGCCGTTCGGCGCCGCGCTCTCGGTCATCGTCATGCTCGTGATCCTTGCGGTCGTGATCGGCGCGCGCCTTGCCGACAAGCGTTTTGGGAGCAGAACGTGAAACCGGCAGGCATCTCTAAAGCGCCTTGGCTCACGGTCTACGTCGTCGCGTATGTTCTGTTTCTATATCTACCAATCGCGATCATTCCGCTCTTCTCCTTCAACAATTCGATCCAAGCCGCTTTTCCGCTGAGCGGGTTCACGCTCGAATGGTATCGAAGCCTTTTCGGCAATGACAACCTGCATCGTGCCTTCCAGACGAGTTTGATCGTCGGCGTTTCTGCGGCGTTCCTCGCGACATCGATCGGCGTCACGGTCGGTTACATGGAAGTCGCCGGGGGTAAGCGTACGTCGCAGGTGATATCGGCGCTCTGCCGTCTGCCGATATTGATCCCCGGCGTCATCGTCGGGATTGCGCTTCTGATACTGGTCAATCTCGCGGGCCTTGGGCCGTCGCGAATGGCCATCGTGCTCGGTCACACGCTCGTGGCGCTGCCGACGGCCGTCGTCATCATGCGGGGCAGATTTGCGTCGCTGCCCAGAAGTTTCAGCGAAGTCGCTATGGATCTCGGCGCGCATGAATGGACGACGTTCCGCCGCATCGTTCTGCCGCTCGCGGCACCCGCCATCACCTCATCGTTCATGCTGTCGTTTTTGACGTCGTTCGACGAATTCATCGTCGCGTTTTTTCTATCGGGCGCGGAGCCGACGTTGCCGCTTTACGTCTGGGGGCAGCTCCGCTTCCCGAAAGCGCTTCCGAGTGTCATGGCGCTCGGCACATTCATTTTGCTTGCGTCGATCGTGATCGCGACCGTCGCCGAGATCATTCGGCGGCGCGGCGCGGCCAGCGACGAACTTCCCGTCACTACACCAAGACCTCTGCCGATTTCTTGAGCGCGAACAGGGAGTATAGAATCATGGACGGTTCGACGACACGCACAATGCTTCGCAGGGCCGCCGGCCTTGCGACGATCATCGCCTCACTCGCAACGCCCGCACTCGCCGCCGACAAGCTGACGTACTTCACGTGGTCCGGTTACGAATTGCCGGACTTCAACAAGAGCTTCCTCGGCGCTCATCCCGATGGCGTCGAAACTTCCGTCTTCAGCGATGACGACGAAGCCTTCACCAAGGTCAAGGCGGGCTTCCATCCCGACCTCGCGCATCCCTGCTACGACAAGATCGCGCGCTGGAACAAGGAGGGCCTGCTGCAGCCGATCGATACGAAGCGCATCAAGAACTGGGATACGATTTTCCCGGTGTTCAAGAACCTAGCCGACATCCAGGCGGGCGACGGCAAGGTCTGGATGGTTCCGTGGGATTGGGGAAACACCTCCATTCTCTATCGCACCGATCTCGTGAAAGATCCGGCACCTTCTTGGAACCTCCTCTGGGACAAGCAATACAGCGGGCGCATCGCAACGATCGATGCCGTGCACGATACGCCTGTCGTTGCGGCCCTTCTTGCTGGCGTCAGTCCGTTCGACATGTCGGCTGCGGAACTCGAGAAGGTCGCGGCGAAGCTGCGCGAACAGCGGCCGCTCCTTCGCGCGTACACAACGGACATGACATCCGTCGAGCAGTCGCTGGCGAGTGGCGAGCTCGTTGCCGCGATGACGTGGAACGCTTCTGCCACCACGCTCAAGAAGCAAGGCGTCAAGGTCGAATTCATGAAGCCTAAGGAAGGCATGCTGACCTGGAGCTGCGGGTTCGTGATGCTGAAGGACGCCAAGAACGTCGATCTCGCCTACGACTTCATCAACAGCCGGCTCGAAGGCGCTTCGGGCAAAGAGCTGATCACGCAGTATGGCTACGGCAGCGCATCGAGCGCGGCGTTTGCTCTCGTTCCGAAAGAGGAACTCGACCGGCTGCAGCTTCCGGCCGATCCGGACGTCGTTTTGAAGAGCACGGTTTTCACCGGACCGATGAAACAGAACGACGATCTTGCTAAAATGTTCGAGAAGGTGAAGGCCGGCGGCTAAGCAATAAGCTAGCTGGGGTTTCGAGCATCCGCAGTCCAAAACTCTGAAACTTTCGAAGGAAAGGAAGCAACGTGGTTCGGACGAAATTGAGCGAAGGGCGCGCGGAAGTCTCAGAGCAAATACCACCAGAGGCCGATGTCCGTCTTGGCCGCCGCATCCGCGCGGCGCGTCTCGAGCGGAAATTGGGTCTCGCAGACGTTGCGCAGCGCGCCGGCATTTCTGTCGGCGCACTCAGTCAAATAGAGCGGGGCATATCATCGTTGCGCGTGCGCGTACTGTGGCCGCTTGCGGCGGCTCTTGGCGTCGAGCCGCACAGCCTGCTTGCGGAAAGCCAGGACGACGGCGGCGATCTCTATGTCGTTCGGGCTGCGCATCGAAAAGAAATACCAGTTCGATCGGAAGGCATCCACAAGGAGCTTCTTTCGCCACCCGGGTCGGTTTTGACCGGGCTCATCGTCTCTGTCGATCCCGACGGGGGAACGGGACATTCCTACAGCCACGCCGGCCACGAGTTCGGCATTGTGAGAAAAGGCCAAATTGAATTGACCATCGACAGCGTCGTTTATCTGCTCAAGACCGGCGATAGTTTTGCGTTCAAGAGCACGCTCGAGCACTCGTTCCGCAATCGCGGCAAAGAGCGGTGCGAGATCGTATGGATCAATACGGCGAAGCCGAATGAGATCACCAATGGTGCGTGATCCGCTCCTGCGCCTCGATGCGGTTTCGAAGGTGTTCGAGGGCGGCACGGTCGGTCTCGACAACGTCGATCTCGATATCGGGCATGGCGAATTCGTCAGCCTTCTCGGCCCGTCAGGTTGCGGGAAGACGACGAGCTTGCGGCTGATGGCGGGATTCGAGCAGCCGACGAGCGGGCGCGTTTTTCTCGATGGGCAGGACATCACTGCGCTCCGCCCTTATGATCGTCCGCTCAATACTGTGTTTCAGGATTACGCGCTTTTCCCGCACATGGATGTCGCGGAGAACGTTGGGTTCGGCTTGACGCTCCGCAAAGTTTCGGGCGCAGAGATCGGCCGAAAGGTGAAAGACGCGCTCGATCTCGTCGGGCTTGGCGACAAAATTCACGCGCGCGTTTCCATGCTGTCGGGCGGTCAGCGCCAGCGCGTCGCCCTGGCGCGCGCGCTCGTCTGTTCGCCGCGCGTGCTGCTGCTCGACGAGCCTCTTTCGGCTCTCGACGCGAATCTACGCGAGCAGATGCAGATTGAACTGAAGCGTCTCCAGGCGCGCCTCGGCACGACCTTCGTCATGGTTACGCACGATCAGACCGAAGCGCTTTCGATTTCCGATCGCATCGTTGTGATGAACCGCGGCAAAATCGAGCAAATCGCATCGCCCGCGGAACTCTACGACGCGCCGGTGACGCGCTTCGTCGCTCATTTCATCGGAACGATGAACCTCATCGAGGGCAAGGCTCTGGAGACGACGGGCGAGTTCCATCGCGTGTTGGCTGGACCGATGACGCTCGAAGTGCCGGCGGATCGGGCAGCTGCCCCAGCGCCGGGCGCACCAGTTCTCGTCTGCATTCGCCCTGAGGAGTTGTCCGTCCTTGCGTCTCCTTCGGACGACGCAGTCGCTGCGCAAATCATGTCGACCGTGTTCTATGGCCCGATGCTGCGCTTATTCGTGGAAATCGGCGGCGGCCAGAAATTGATGATCGATACGCCACGGCGCACGGCGGCGGCGGCGGCGCTCGAAACCGGCGCGCTCGTCCACGTGCGCCCCAACCGCGGAAGCGGGCGGATCTTAAACGGGGATTGAACTGGAACTTTTCGGCCACGCTTCGGCCGCTTCGCGAGCGATGCCCGGAACTATTCGGCGTGGTTGGGCGTCTTGCTTGGCGGTTGATAGATAGCGAGCGTCGAAATGCCGTTTCCACGTGGGGTCATAGACAGCGAACATCTCAACATCATGCAGCAGGCGATGGACCTCGCTTGCGGTGAACTCGCCGTCAAAGAGACCGACACGGCCAGTCGCGAGCGCATCGCCTTTCTGGTCACGGGCTTCATGAGGGCGGGCGAACATGACCCCAAGAAGCTGACGATCTACGTGGTCGATCAGTTCAAGCTCCCGATCTGACCGACGAGGGTTTATTCCGCCGCGGCGGCTTTAGCGGCGGGCTCCAATTTCGGGTCGGTTATTTGTGACGTAGGCGCAGCTCCGGAAATTCGCAGCAGGCGGCCAAGCCGAATAAGTGCTTCGGGCAAAACACCCAGATTGAGAAGCGTCGCCGTCGTCAGGCCTCCGAGCACGGTGATCGCCATCGGGGCTTCGATTTCGTGTCCCGGCCGACCAAGGCCCAAAGCCAAAGGTACAAGCCCGAGCGCCGCCATCAGCGCCGTCATGAAGACCGGCGCCATACGTTCGGATGCCGCGAGGCGGATCGTTTCGGGGCTCCAGCCCTTCCCTTCCGCGTCCGCCACATGCTCGACGTGCGCCAGCATCATGACGGAGTTACGCGCGCCAATGCCGAACACCGTGATCAGGCCCACGAGGCTTCCAAGCGTCATTCCGATGCCACTCACGACAATTGCCGCGATGCTGCCGATCAGACAGAACGGCAAATTTATCAGCACCAACACCGCGAGACCTCGGCGACGGAACGCCATCGTCAACGCCGCAATGATGAGCGCGGTGCTCATGGCGGTTAGACCGGCGAGGCGGATTTGACCCTCGCGCTCCGCCTCGGCCTGGCCCGCGAAGGCGACGTAAACATCCTTGGGCAGATGAAGCGCTTCGACGCGCTGACGCGCTTCGGCGACGATCTCGCGGAGCGAATAGCCCTTCGCGCCGTTGAAGGTCACGGCGACGCGACGTTGACCGCCGTCGTGCTGAATGTTCGACCGGCCTTCGGTGATCTCTATCGTTGCGACGTTCTTCAGAGGCGTTCTGGTCGTCGCGTTGCCGACCATCAGCTTGTTGAGTTCGCTGATGCGGTTGCGGTCATCCGGCGACAGAATGACGACGACGTCCACGGTGCGCGCGCCATCGTACGTCTGGCCGACGGTCGTTCCGGCGAATGCGGTCTGAATCGTATCGAGAGCGTCGCGCGCGGAAAGGCCGTAGCTTGAGAGCGCGGCCGGATCGAGCTTGACCGACAAAGTCGGCACCATCGCGCTTCTCGGCATTCTGAGATCGGTGACGCCTGGAACATCCGCGACGGCTTTCTGGATCTCGGCGGCCGCGCTTTCGAGCGATGCGAGATCGGTTCCGAGAGAGCTAATGACGACTTGAGCCGTTTCGCCGCTCAGGCTTTCGCTGATGCGATCGCCGAGGAACGTCAATGTCTCGCTTCTGACCTCCGGGAAGCCGCGGAGCGTATCGCGGATGATGCTCTGGGCTTCTTCCTCGCTTTTATCGTGCACCGGCTTCAGCTCGATGTGAAATTCGCTCTTGTCGACGCTCCAGGTATCTTCGCCCGCTTCGGCGCGGCCGATCTGATGGCCGACGGTGTCGACGAACGGTAGCTTCAAGAGTGCCGCCGTCACGCGCTCGCCGACAGCCACGACGTCATCTGTCGACGTCCCGGGAGACGCCATCGACATCTGCAGCACGAAATGGCCTTCGCGGAACTGGGGGATGAGCTCGCTGTGGAGAAAGGGCACGGCCGCCGCGGCCGCCAGCGCGCTCGCCGTCAGCAGCAGAACCGTCGTACCCCAAGCACGTTGAACACGCGCCAAGACCCACCGCTGAGCGGCTTTGAGACTTTTCAGCAGCGGCGATTCTTTCGTGTCCTCACTCTTCGTCAGCAGCAGCGCGCACAACGCGGGCGTGACGGTCAGCGCGACGAGCATCGAGGCCAGCACCGCGATCACGAATGTCAACGCCATCGGTCCGATGAACCGGCCCTGCACGCCGCCCGCAAAGAGCACGGGGAAGAATGCAAAGATCACCGCGAGCGTGCCGTAAAGCATCGAACCGCGAATTTCGATGGACGCATCCTCGATAATATCAAGCCGGTTGGCGTCTGGCCCGGCGAGGCGCAATCGTCTCGCGATATTCTCGATATCGATGATCGCGTCATCGACAAGGACGCCGAGCGCGAGCGCGAAACCGCCCAGCGTCATGGTATTCAGCGATTGCCCGAATTCGCTCAACACGACCACTGCTGCGAGGAGCGATAACGGAATAGCGAGAAACGAGATCAACGACGCGCGTACGCTTCTAAGGAAGGCGTAGAGCACGAACAAGATCAAGGCCGATCCAAGTGTCAGAGCGGTTTCGAGATTTTTCAACGCGCGAACGACGAACGATGCCGGGCGGTGCAATGCCGGATATATCGTTACGCCGCGCCGCTCGAGCGCGGGCGTCAGCTCGGCAAGTGCCGCCTCGGTCGCGTTGGTGGCTTCGAGCGTATTGGCGCCGAACTGCCCGGAGACCGTAATCAAGACGCCAGGCTGCCCCATGATCGTCGCATCGCCGATCTTCGCAGCCGGGCCGATCGTCACCGTCGCGACATCAGCAAGGCGGACCGGCCGGTTGTTCTGCATCGTGACGACAGCTTGGGATATCGCGCGGGGGTCGGGCGCCGGAGGCGGCGTTTCGATCGTGATCCGTTGGGCCGTCGTTTCCACGATGCCGCCACCGCGAAGCGCGATCGCGGCGCTGGCTGCGTCCATGACATCGGTTACGGTCAGGCCGAGCGCGGCGATCCGCTCGAGGCCAGGCTGAATCTGGACCTGTCTGATCGCGCCTCCATACACGGTGACGCGCGCAATTCCCGGCACGGCAAGCAGGCGCGGCTTGACCGTCCAATCGGCGATATCGCGGAGTGTATAGGGATCAACCTGATCGGAGACGAGGCCGAGCTTCAGCACATCCATTGTGCTTGACGTCAATGGCGTCAGCTTCGGCGGTCCGATGCCCGCCGGCAATTTGCCATTGAGCGTCGTCAGACGTTCAGCAATGCCTTGTCTCGCGGCGGTGGCGTCGGCACCTTCTTCAAATGTGACGAGCACGACCGACAGGCCGTAGATGGATTCCGATCGAACCGTATCTATGCCTGGACCGCCGACGATCGCCGCTTCGATCGGGCGGGTGACGATTTGCTCGACTTGCTCAGGCGCGAGGCCGGGCGTCTCGGTCTGGATCGTGACTTGCGGTGGAACGAATTCGGGGAAAACGTCGAGCGGCGCCCTTAGCGCGAGAATGCTTCCGGCGATGAACCAGACGACGGACAGCAGTGCGACGAAGCCACGATAGCGGATCGACCAGCGGATGAGCGCGTTCATGCCGGCTTAGTCCGGATCATTAGTTGGTGCGGAATGGCCTTGTGCCACGGACGACGCAGCTGGCTTTGCCGTCCCCGCTGTTGCAGGTGCTTGACGCGGGGCGTCATCATCGTCGTCGTCGAAGCTTCCGGGTGCCGCTTCGCGTGCGAGCAGAACGGACGCGCCTTTCACCACGACGCGCGTGCCGGGATCGAAGCCGCTTTTTACGAAAAAGCCATCGTCAACCGGCGCTTCCAACGACACGAGCTTGCGTTCGTATTTGCGCGGTTCCGTTTCGACGTAGCACCAGGATTTGCTGCCAAAGACGACCAGAGCGGCGCTCGGAATGACGACACCGGTCAGTCTCTCCGGACTATCGGCGACGATACGCGCCCGATCACCGGCGCGAAGCCCAGGGCCCGCGTTGATCAAGCCGAAGAAAGACACCCCAGGCATCGCGAGATTTCCCGAGGGCGCGGCCCACAGGACATCGACCTTCGTTTCCGAACCACCGCGAAGTGGAACGACACGAACATTCCGGGGCACTTCTGCCGCCATGTCGGAGAAGTCGAGACGAAGCACAGCGCGCGAGCCGTTCGCAATATCGGCCATCAATGTTTGGCGAGCGTCGGCGTTCAGAAACGGGGCCTTATCGCCCCATGATTGCTGAAGGCGCGTCAGCAACAGCTTCAGCTGGGACGCGTCGATACCTTCCTGACGGACGGCGTTTTCGAGGGTCTGCCTCGACAGCATGGTGGACGCTTTGAAGCGCTCGAGCTGTCCGTGACTGAAATTGGCCGCGACTGTTGCAGAGCGGATGTCGGCGTCGAGTTGTAGGAGCGCATCGGGATTGAGAACCATCCCAATACCCTCGAGCTTCACAGGTTCGTTCGACGCGGCGAGGACGATCGTATGCACGGGAGGGGAAACAACGTCGGGAACGTTGTTTCGTTCTTCGGCCTCTTCGGAATGCGGTGCGTTGCAGCCGGCAAGAAAGGCGAAGCTGCCTACCATTAGTAGTGTTCTTATTATTGCGGGGACCTGCAAGCTCTCCTCCGTCGTGCCAGGATTAACCCCCGCTAAAGTCGGGATAAAATCCGCACGTTTTCGGGAGACAATGCTCCAAAGATCCGGCTCAGACTAGCTGTATTTGTGGGGGCGTGGTTTCCGGCGGGTGCGCAGCTATGGGGTGGCCGCCACAACGATAAGCGTGATCACCCGAGAGCAAGGCCGAAGCGGCCAAAGACGAGACATGTAGAATAATCTGACAAGCCGAGAAGTCGCCCGGCGCTTACACATGCTGCACAGCATCATTTTAATCGAAAACCTGCGGCTCTCGTAGTTGTACAGCAACCTACATTTACAATGATCGGGGATCTATACGGGTTGAGCAAATTCACCTAACGTTACCCCACCGCCTTTATCCAATTTCTTCTAACATTGTGGGTTTCACTATGGGTGACGAATCCGTACTGCGATCGTCCGGGCGCAGCTGCATGCAAGCCATCTCGCGTTCGCCGGGCTCCGGCCGCGGATGGCGCGCGACCGTTGCGTGCTTCGTTGCTTCAACACTCGCGCTTTCAGCGTGCGGCGATAAGAATACGTTCGTTCCACCGCCTCCCCCGAAGATTGATGTGGCGCTGCCATTGAAGGAATCGGTGACGCGCTACCTGACCACCACCGGCAGCACCGCGGCGGTCAACAGCACGACACTGGTTGCCCGCGTTCAGGGTTTCATCGAAGCGATCAAGTATCAGGATGGCGACTTCGTAAAGACCGGCCAGGTGCTGTTCGTCATCGAGCAACAGCCCTATCAGCTTGCGCTTCAGCAGGCCGAGGCGGGGCTTGCGAGTGCGACCGCGTCCACAACGCAGACGACTGCCGATTACAATCGCCAGATGGATCTCGCCGCCAAGAATATTGCTAGCCAAGCGACGCTAGACACGGCGACTGCAAATAAAGCCGCGGCAATCGCGAAGCAGCAGCAATCACAGGTCGATATCGATCAGGCGAAGCTCAATCTCAGCTACACGGAAGTTCGCGCGCCATTCGACGGCATCGTGACGTCTCGCGAAGTCTCGTTGGGGCAACTCGTCGGCGCGGGCAGCCCGACGACACTCGCGACCATCGTTCAGCTCGAGCCCATTTACGTCAATTTCTCCATCAGCGAAGTCGATGTTCAGGAGATCCGCTCCGAGATGAAGGCGCGGGGCATAACCAACGAGGAACTCAAGAAAATCCCCGTTGAAGTCGGCCTGCAGAGCGAGAAGGGCTATCCACATATCGGCACGCTCGACTATGTCGCGCCGAGTATCACGGCCGCGACGGGAACGCTCGCTGTCCGTGGTGTGCTGCCGAACAAGGATCGCGCGCTGCTTCCCGGCTATTTCGTTCGCGTTCGCGTTCCCAGAGCCAAACAGCCTGACTCGCTTCTCATTCCGGACCGCGTCATCGGCAGCGATCAGAGCGGCCGGTACGTGCTCATCGTCAACAAAGACGACGTCATCGAACAGCGCAAAGTCGAGCTCGGCCAGCAGGTCGGCGATCTGCGCGTCATCGAAAAGGGCATCACTCCAGACGATCGCGTCGTCATATCCGGGTTGATGACAGTCGTGCCTGGCCAAAAGATCGAGCCTGAGCTGAAGACTATCGCTAAGCCCGAAGCCGAGCCGAAAGCGGATGGCGCCCCATGATCTCGAAATTCTTCATCGAGCGTCCGGTTCTCGCGAACGTCATCGCGGTTCTGTTCGTCGTGATCGGCCTCGTTTCACTAATTCGGCTCCCTGTTTCCCAATACCCGGACGTCGTTCCGCCGACCGTGCAGGTGACGACGCGCTATCCGGGCGCGAGCGCGCGTACGGTGATCGATACCGTTGCCTTGCCGATCGAGCAGCAGGTGAACGGTGTGGAGCGGATGCTCTACATGCAATCCTATGCGGCGTCGGACGGCAGTTACTCGCTGACCGTTACGTTCGACATCGGCACCGATCTCAACGCGGCGCAAGTTCTGGTGCAGAACCGCGTTTCGGCCGCGATGGCGTCGCTGCCGCAATCGGTACAAGTGCAGGGCGTCGTCGTTCAGAAAAAGTCGACGGCGATTTTGCAGATCGTCACGCTGACCTCGCCCGACAATAAATTTGATAGCCTTTATCTCAGCAACTACGCGACCATCCGGCTGAAGGATGAAATCGCGCGGTTGCCGGGTGTCGGCAACGTCAACGTTTTCGGGGCCGGTCAATATGCGATGCGTATCTGGCTCGATCCGGAAAAGATGCAGGCGCGCGGGCTCAACGCGCAGGATGTGATCCAGGCGCTGCAGCAGCAGAGCCAGCAGGTGACGGCCGGACAGATCGGGGCGCCGCCGGTAGCCGGCGCGCAGACGTTCCAATACACGGTTGACGTTGTCGGGCGCTTCGAAGATGCGGAGCAGTTCGCGAATGTCGTCGTCAAAACCGGTACGGCCGGCGATTTGACCCGGTTGCGCGATGTCGGGCGTGTCGAACTCGGCGCGCAGACCTATGCGCAGATTTTCAATCTCAATGGAAAGCAGGCCGCCGGCCTCGCGATTTTCCAGACACCGGGCGCAAACGCCCTCGACGTCGCCACCGAAGTCGCGACGAAGATGAAGGCGCTCGCGAAAGAATTTCCGGAAGGCATGGCGTACTCCATTCCTTTCGACACCACGATTTTCGTGCAGCAGGCGGTATCGGAGGTTTACAAAACCCTGATCGAAGCCGGTTTTCTGGTGCTGATCGTCATCCTCGCGTTCCTGCAGGATTGGCGCGCGATGCTGGTTCCGGCCACCACGGTGCCGGTGACGATCATCGGTGCCTTCGCCGCCATGGCGGCATTGGGCTTTTCGGTCAATCTTTCGACGTTGTTCGCGATCGTTCTCGCGATCGGCATCGTCGTCGACGATGCGATCGTCGTCGTGGAGGGCGCCGCTCACAACATCGAGAAAGGCATGTCCGGCCACGACGCCGCGATTGCCGCCATGAATGCGTTGATGGGCCCGATCATCGGCATAACACTGGTGCTGATGGCGGTGTTTTTGCCATCCGCCTTCCTGCCGGGGCTCACGGGGCAGATGTACGCGCAGTTCGCGCTCGTCATCGCCGCGACAGCGTTGATCAGCGCCATCAACGCGGCAACGCTGAAGCCGACCCAATGCGCGCTTTGGCTCCGGCGTCCGGTGCCGCCCGAAAACCGGAACTTCTTCTACCGCGGCTTCAACGCCGTCTATCAGCGCATGGAGGACCGCTACGCCGGCTTGATCGGCGGCATGGCTCGCCACAGCGGATTGATGTCTCTCATCGCGCTGGCGATCATCGGTGGCGCCATATACGGAATGTCGCGCGTCCCGACCGGCTTTCTGCCGATCGAGGACCAAGGATATATGATCGCTGCCGTGCAGCTTCCCGATGGTGCGGCGCTCGGGCGAACGCAGAAGTCGCTCGAGCAGGTCGAACAGCTCGCCAATGCGGTTCCGGGCGTCGAGCGCGTCATTACCATCGCGGGCATATCGGCTCTCGACAACAGCGCGTCGCTTGCCAATGCCGGCGTTGCCTACATCATGCTGAAGGATTGGGATGCGCGCGGTCCCGGCCAGGACTTGGCGTCCCTCTATAAAACTCTCAACGAAAAGCTCGCAGTCATCCAGGACGGTCACGTTCTGGTCGTGCCGCCGCCGCCGATCCAGGGCATCGGCAATGCGGGCGGCTTTACGATGCAGATCGAATTGCGCGACAGCAGCTTCGATTTGGCCAAGCTCGAGAGTTCGGTCAACGCCATGGTGAAGGCCGCCAGCACTCAGTCGAGCATTGCGCGTGCTTCGACCACCTTCCGCGCCACCGCGCCCCAATACAGAGTTACGATCGACCGCGAAAAGGTTCAGACACTTCTGCTGACGACCGATCAAGTGTTCTCGACGCTTGCGAGCTATCTCGGCTCGAGCTACGTCGACCAGTTCAACAAGTTCGGCCGCGTCTTCCAGATCTACGTGCAGGGCGACTCTGCATTCCGGATGTCGCCCGACGACATTCTTGCTCTCAGGGTGCGCAATCAGAACGGCGACATGATCCCGCTCGGTACCGTTCTGACGATCACGCCCCACATCGGGGCCTCACTCATCAGCCTTTATAATCTCTATCCGTCGGCCGCTATCGTCGGCGTGCCGGCCAAGGGCTTTTCATCCGGGCAGACCATCAAGCTCATGGAAGAGATTGCCGCGAAAACGCTGCCGCCCGGCGTCGGCTATTCGTGGACCGCGCTGTCCTATCAAGAGAAGCTCGTCGGCGGCCAAATCTATTACGTGTTCGCGCTGGCGATGCTTCTCGTCTACCTGGTGCTCGCCGGTCAGTACGAGAGCTGGTACGCGCCTTTGTCGGTTCTCCTGGCGGTTCCGTTATCGCTTCTCGGCCCGGTGCTGGTGCTGACGTCGGTCGGCGTTGACAACAACCTCTATGTCCAGATCGGGCTCGTGCTTCTGATTGCCCTTTCGGCGAAGAACGCCATTCTGATCGTGGAGGTCGCGCGCGAAATGCGGGCCGAGGGCAAGCCGATCTTCGATTCCGCGTTGGAGGCAGCGCGGGCCCGTTTCCGGCCGATCCTGATGACGTCGTTCGCGTTTATCCTGGGCGTCGCGCCGCTGGTCTTTGCGACTGGTGCCGGGGCGTCCGCGCGCAAATCGATCGGCATCACCGTTTTCAGCGGCATGCTCGCTTCGACGTGTCTCGCGGTGCTGTTCGTTCCCTCGTTCTTCGTCGTCATTCAGCGCTTCGAAGAATGGCGCCGGTCCCGGAAGAAGCCGGCGGAGCCTGCCATGATCGCACCGAAGAGCAACTAGCGTCGCTGACTGCAGGCCGCTTTATCCGCGCCCTCAGTGCCACCACAACGCCGGGTTGGTCAGCAGATCGATGACGCTGGCCTTGTGCCCTGCGGCTGCGAGCGCCATCGCAGTTGTCGTGCCCGTCTCGCGTTCTTCGCGTTCCGCCATCCGAGAGTTTCGCGTCGCTTTGGCGAGGGCTTTCTGTGGAATGCGGTGCGTGTTCCCGTTGCCTTTCACGCGATTGGGCGGCGGCGCCTCCTTCAGCGGAGGCGCGTTCTTTTCGATCGTATCCTCCGCCTGCTGGTTCGACGCCAGCATGATCGAGCGTCCAGCCTGAGCTTCGGGCATTTGCGGCGGCACAAGCTTTTCCGGATCCGGCATTGCGGGACCAGGCTCAGCCGGCTCATGCTTGGCCGGAGCGACATCGTCACTTTTAGAAATCGAACCGGTTGTCATCCCGGCGAAGAGGGCGCTGATTTTTTCCGCCTCCTGTCGCGCGGCGACAGTCTGGCCGCGTTTGGCGTGCAAGGCGGATGCATATTTTTCCTGTCCCGATGACGGGACGAACGACGGCAACGGTGTCGAGCCTTCGGATTGCGGCTCGGCCGCCGCTAATGCGGGATCTGCAAAAGCCGGCTGTCCATAGGCGGCGAGCAAGGCCACAACCGGCACAACGACTGACGCAACTGATTTCATAACTGACGCCCTTTACTCCCCAGGGGCATTCAGCAATCCCAACGACGGCAATAGAAAGGCTGGAGTTCTCGCAGCGATACTAACGGGCGAACACCGGCGCGCTCGGGCGGTCCCGTGCTTCCTCGTCCGGCCTCTGGGCCTATTCTGCACGCGCGAATGCATTCGTTAACTTTTCTGACCGAGAGGTTACGCGTTTTCAATTCCGGGGCCGCCAAAATGAATAGCGTTAATTCGATCGGGATGCAGACAGCCTCGGTTAAGCTCAGAGTAACGCATTGCAAGGATGATATTCCGGGGGTCGAACAAGCGTGCCCCGCGCTGTTGATGAAACAATCATTTGCCCCCAATGAAGTCTCCAAATCTCGAGGCCTTGATTATCGACGAAGGCAAGGTCCTGGATGCCGGAAAGCTGCTGCGTATGCGCGGCTATCTCGATTTGGTCGGCTTTCGCGACATCATCGGCGAATTCGAGACCGCCATCGAACAACGCCTTCTCAATCTCCAATCACTAGAGCTATCTCCGTCTCAGATTGAAGCGATCTGCCACGATCTCATCAATTTCACCGGCACGCTCGGAATGTGCCAGCTGATGTCGGCAGCGGAGAGATTGAGAGAATTCGCCCGCCATCATGCGCGGGCAGATATGCTTTCGGCGCAGGTAGAAATGAAATGCGCCGGTGAACGCGCCATGGCCGCGTTGAGGGCGTATATGGAGGTCGCCAGTGACTAAGCTGCGCCTTCATCGCGATCAGTTGGCCGCCGTCGCCCGCGTCACGCCCTATGCAATGGCCGGCTATGGCGTCAATTTGGCGCTCGCCGCGGCCGCATTTTGGAACACCTTCCCGGCTCACCATCTTTTTCTTTGGCTTCTCTTCTCGTTCTCCGTTTGCGGCTTCGTGGGGCTGCGGTCGTTGCCTCGCGCGCCCTCCAAGCGCCGCCGTAATATCGACGCGACACGGAGCGCCCGGAACGCTCTCGTATTCGCGACCCTGCTTGCACTTCCCTGGTCCTTCTTGGCGGCGGCATGGGCTGGCGCCGTAAGTGGGACCAGCGAGGCGATCCTTATGGCGTTCGTCGTCGGCATGGCTGCAAGCGGCAGCATTCTGCTTGCGCCGATCCCCGCGGCTGCACTCACCTACGCGGTGACCATCCTCGGCCCTCTCATACTGAAACTGCTCATTCTCGGCGGCAGAGAAAATTTGGTCCTCGGCGCGCTCGCAGTAAGTTTTCTATTTTTCTTAGTCGTGCTCGTCATGACAAACGCTCGCATGTTCATGGAGCGGCTCAGGGTTCTGGACCGGCTCAAAGTGTCCATTGCCGATGCGAAGGCCGCGAATGAGGCGGCGCAGCGCGCGACGTCGGCGAAGTCAGAGTTCTTCGCGACGATGAGCCATGAAATCAGAACGCCGTTGAACAGCGTCATTGGCTATACGAGCCTCGTGCTGGCGCGACGCGGCCTCAATACCGAAGATGCGCGCGATCTCGAGATCGTGCGGGATGCGGGACGGTCGCTCCTCAATACCGTGAACGACATCCTCGACTTTTCCGCAATCGAAGCCGGGCGCATGAAGCTGCTGCTTGCGCCCACCCTGCTCCGTCCGATCATCGAGAGCTGCCTGTCGCTGATTCAGGTCGACGCGCGGGCGAAAGGCCTCATTCTGAGCGCCGAAATCGATAGCGCGCTGGATGAGGTGGCAGTTGCGGCGGATGCGCAACGCGTCAGGCAGGTGCTCGTCAATCTCGTCGGCAATGCCGTCAAATTCACGTCGGTTGGCCGTGTCGATGTCCGGGCCAAGTGGGTGAAGCGGTCGGATGACGACGTCGTCGTTCGCTTCGTCGTCAAAGATACCGGCCCTGGCATACCGCAGAAGTCGATACCGGAATTGTTCAACAGATTCAGCCAGCTCGATGGAAGTTACGAGCGGCGTTTCGCCGGATCGGGTCTCGGGCTCGCTATCAGCAAGAGCATCGTCGTTGCCATGGACGGCCAGATCGGCGTCGACAGTGTGCTCGGCGAAGGGTCCGCTTTTTGGTTTGAATTGCCGCTCGCCGTCAGCCGGTCACAGCCTTCAGCCGAGCGCTCTGCGGATTCGAAGCCGGCCGGGCCCGGCGGCCTCAATGTTCTGGTGGTCGACGACATGGAGCCGAACAGACGGCTTACGTCCACCGTGCTGCGACGTGCAGGGCATCGCGCGGTGACAGCCGCGAGCGGCGCCGAAGCCATTCTGCTGGTACAGTCGGAAACATTCGATGTCATCCTCATGGACATGCAGATGCCCGGGATGAACGGCCTCGCGGCGACGAAGGAAATCCGGAAGCTGCCGCCAAATCAAAGCCAGGTTCCGATCATCGCCATGACGGCGAACGTTCTCCCCAACGAAATCGCGAGCTGTTATGCGGCGGGTATGACGGCACACATCGGCAAGCCGTTCGAGATCGATGTGCTGCTTCATGCAATGGAAGCCGTGTGCGACGGAGCAGGAATTAGCACGCGCCATCGCGTTCCGGTCGCCGCATCGGGCGGAAGAAATCCTTTCTGATCATCGTCCACGATTGATCAGTTCGCAGGCGAGCCGCCGTCAAAGCGTGGCGACTAAATCACAACCTGTTACACGTTGCGTCGGATTGTGAATTGTTTGTGACTACGATTTTCTGTATTGGCTGCCACCTTCAGCGGGAAGAGCGTCGCTGCTTGAACGGTCGGCACAGCGGGAGCCGATACCGCCAAGCGTGAGGGTGACGTGTTCCTGTCAGCCCTGCCAGCGATGGCAGGGCTCTCTATTTTTCTACGGCTCGCGCGCATAAAAAAGCCCCGGATAACCGGGGCTTTTTCGTCAATAGTCATAGCCATAGCCGCAGATGCGCCGTCCGTAGCTCCAATAGCAGTAGTAATCATCATCGTAATAGCCGTCATAGCCGTACGCGAAGAATGGACCACCACCACGTCTGAAATGACCGTGGTGATCGTGACGATCTCCGTGGAAGTTTCCGCCCATGCGACCGCCGCGGAATCCGTACCCGGGACCGGCGAAGCCGCCACGGCCCATTCCACCCATTCCACCCATGCCTCCGTGGCCCATGCCACCATGACCCATGCCACCACCGAAGCCGCCGCCTCCGTGACCCATTCCGCCGCCTCCCCCGCCTCCTGCCGAGAAGCCGCCGCCTCCCATTCCACCGCCTCCGCCGTGACCGCCTCCGCCTCCCCCACCGCCTCCGCCGCCGCCACCGTGGGCATCGGCAGAAATGGAGAATGCCGTGACCGCAAGCGCCGCGGCAGCGACAGTCGCCAACTTACGAAGTGTTTGCATTTGGGTTTTCCTCATTCTTTGAGGAGCTGAAACAGCTCCGACAATGGGCAAACCTTGGCAATAAATGTTTGTTGCGTGCCGGCGCTCGAATAACGCAGCCGGCTGAACAACCAGTCGCAGAGTTCAATTCGGCGCCGCACTTTGAATACGGTGATCGGCCAGCGACTTATGTTCGGAATGCGCTGTTGCGGACGCTCTGGGCCTGTTGACAGCAATGCAAAATGTGAAAAGCACATGCGCGTTGCGATCGCGTAAAAAGATGCCCCCTCGCCTCAAAAACATATGTGACCGAGATAGCGGAACTGCGCATTCCTCGCCGGGCTTTCAGCATAAGCCAGACTGCGCGGGCGTCGGAGGAAAACAAAGAAATGTATGAGGACGATTGGATCGCGGAGTTCAACAACCGCGCAACCCCGCGGCTGCGGGAAATGTTCGAAACGGAACTGGGCAGCCTGCCGCCGTTAGTATCGGACTTGCTCGTCCGCCTGAGGCAGGCCGAAGGAGACTGAGGAGACGATCGGACCCGGCGGCCACGTCTTCATTTCACGATTTTCGTTGGGGATATCAAACGAGAAGACGCCGGCTTCGGGGGAAAGCCGGCGTCTTAAGGGACGACGCTATCGGGGGGATTAGCGCCTAGACTACAATCTTGGGGGAGATTGTATGTGGAGAACGACAACAGCGATCTCAGGTTCCACATCGCGCGTAAAATTATCGCCCCGAACTTTGGGACGTGAGAAGGGCTGCACGGCAAAAGCTGGAGGAAGCCAGCTTTGGCGGGAAGGAAGCCTAAAGTTTTCTCTGACATAGGGTGCCCAGCAGATGGGCCGGCCTCTCCCGCGCCTCAATCCATAGGATGACGATGAAGATCGCCGAGTTTGCCCGGCGCGCACGTGCGCATCGATTGCATATTAAAAATGTCCTGATGACGGGGCTCGAAGGATCGTGTCCCGATCGGCGCGTATTCATTTCGGCAGCCGTGAACCGGACCTCGGCCGTTAAATTTGATTCACAAACGAAGTGCCGAACGGAAGCTCTGATCCCCTATCCCCACCTCGTCGCTTCACATCGCCGGTAAAGCTGCGTCAATGCCGCTGACATACGGACGCGCGGCGCTCTAATTCCCCTCAACGCTGCCTGCGTCTTTAAAGCGGCTGCCGTTGGCAATGCCGAGAACCCCAAAATCCTGCGATCGAGAGTGTTCGTCGACTGTCCCAGTCGGCGCACTGGTTAGCCCGCGTTTCAACAGCTCGCGGACGGCTGCGGCACGGCTCGGCAAGCGATATTTGTAACGGAAGTCATCGACAGCTTTAAGCTCTTCCGGCTCAAGCATAATCTGAAGTCGTTCGTCCCGGTTTGCAGCTGGGCTCATCGCGAACCTCCTTCGCGCATTGGATAATCTCGCGGGCTCAAAGTTAGTAAGTCGCTCAGACTGAGCAACGGCCGGTGATAACGAGGATGATGCCAATACCGTTCCCTACGCCTGCTAACAATTTCAGGGCGGCACTGTAAGTTGCTGTTTCAACGGATTGATTAATGCCGGGAACGGCATGAGGATGGATCGTGGTTTCGGGTTGGGCTATGAATTATTCTGGTTTGTGTAGCATGGTGGAGACGAAGGTCCTCGGACATGTGCGGGCGCCGCGCGTACTTCTTGTCGAGGACAACACGCTTATCGCCCTCGACCTTGAAGAGATCCTCAAGGGATATGGCTGCCGGGTCGTCGGGCCATCCATGACGGTGCGAGAAGCGCTCGAAGTGCTCAATCGGGAAGAAGTCGACATCGCTGTGATCGATTATCTTCTCGAGGACGGGGAAGCGGCGCCGCTCGCGCGTGCGCTTAACGTCATGGGCATCCCTTTCGCGATTTGCACCGGCGCGGGGGGAGCTGAACTCTGCTCCCTTTATCCGAATACACCGATCCTCGGAAAACCCTATAATCCCGACGACGTGTCGATCGTTGTGAACAGTCTCATCGCCAGCCGGCTTGCCGCCGTCTGAAATTGGCCCGGCGCCGATGAAATGAGGTCGCGCACGACAGCCCGACAGCCCGACTTCCAATTCGTTGCTTGGTTGCGCCCACTCTTCGCGTGCGGGTTGTCAGCGCGCGGAACTTTCGATCGAAGCTTGGCGTTGGCAGCAACGTCATTTTTCAGGAGGTTACGATGGGCAGTCTCAAGAGCAAATTCGATACGGCAGTTGGCAAGATGAAGGAAAAAATCGGATACGCTGTCGGGTCAGATAAGCTTCAGGCCAAGGGCGCGGCACAGGCCGTGAAGGGGAAAGTCGAAGGAGCGGTCAGCGACGCCGCAAATAAAGTTCGCAAGACCGTCGACGACCAGATCCAAAAGCACTAAGCCGCCGTACAGGGTCCTGAGCTTGGCGATTGCGCCGCGCGACCATCGATGTAACGGTTCCGTTTGAAGACTATCGCTGCCGCCACGAAAAGACGATGTCAACCCGAACCCCTGACGAATATTATACTGGAGGGGATCAGCGAGTGGTTGGGAGACCAGCCCGACGGAGTTAGGACTTTCATTCACGAACGATGGGCAGAATGGTTGGGAGCAGCGACGGTTGAGCGGCCCAAATTTCAATAAGCTGCCCTTCCTCGCAGGCGGTGGGGAAGCGTCGCAGATCATTTCGGATTTCGACTGGTCGCGTACGTCGCTGGGTGCCATCACGGATTGGCCGCCAACCCGGCGGTCGGCGATATCACTCGTTTTGCGTTCGCCTATTCCCATGGTGACGCTGTGGGGCGAAGACGGGTTCATGATCTACAACGACGCTTATTCCGCTTTCGCGGGAGAGCGCCATCCGGCCTTGTTCGGTTCGAAAGTTCGCGAAGGGTGGCCGGAGGTCGCGGATTTCAACGATAACATTCTCAAGGTCGTGCTTGCGGGGGATACGCTGGCCTACCGCGAATTTCCGCTCACGCTCTACCGGCGCGGCGGTCAAGCTGAGCAGGTCTGGCTCGATCTCGATTATTCGCCGCTGCTCGATGAGTTCGGAACGCCCGTCGGCGTTATTGCGATCGTCGTTGAGATCACCGCGAAGGTACAGGCAGAACGCGAACTGAAAGCGGAGCGTGAGAGCCTTAGGCGGATGTTCGAGCAGGCGCCCGGCTTCATCGCGGTTTTGAGCGGACCGCGGCATAAATTCACGATGATTAACGAGGCCTACAAGAAGCTGATCGGAAATCGTCCCGTGCTTGGCCAAGCCGTGGCAGACGCCATTCCGGAAGTGGAAAAGCAAGGCTTCATCGAGCTTCTCGACCGCGTATACAAAACCGGCGAACCCTTCATCGGCAGCAGCTTCCCAGTCGACCTTCAGCATTTGCCGGGTGGCTCGTTCGCTTCGCACTATCTCGATTTTGTTTATCAGCCGATCATCACGAGCGACGGCAAGACCACGGGGATATTCATCCAAGGTCATGACGTCACCGAGCAGAAGCTCGTTGAAGCCGCCATTCGCGCCGAGACGCGCAAGCTCGACGTGTTGAACCGGACCGGCGCGGCTGTTGCGGCCGAACTCGCCGTCGGACGGATCGTTCAGATCGTCACGGACGCGTGCACCGAATTGGCCGGGGCGCAGTTCGGTGCATTTTTCTATAATGTGATCGACGACAACGGTGAGAGCTATATGTTGTATGCTCTCTCCGGCGTCCCAAGGGAGAGCTTTGAAAAATTTCCGATGCCGCGCAACACGGCCATCTTCGAACCCACTTTCAGGGGCGTCAGCGTCGTTCGCTCGGACGATATCTTGAACGATCCGCGGTATGGGAAAAGCGAACCACACTTCGGCATGCCGAACGGTCATCTTGCGGTACGCAGTTATCTCGCCGTGCCCGTGATCTCGCGCTCAGGCAGCGTGATCGGCGGACTGTTATTTGGCCATGAGGCGCCGGCAAAATTCGTGACGGAGCATGAAGAGCTTCTCGTCGGCATTGCCGGACAAGCCGCGACTGCGATCGACAATGCCCGCTTATATCAGGCTGCGGAACGGGAAATCGGGGAACGCCGGCGCGCGGAGGCTGAGCTCCAAGCCCTCAACAACACGCTTGAGCAACGGGTAATCGACGAGATCGCCGCCCGCTCAAAAGCCGAAGAGCAGTTGCGGCAGATCCAGAAGATGGAAGCCGTCGGACAGTTGACCGGCGGGATTGCGCACGACTTCAATAACATGCTCGCCGTCATTCTCGGCGGGCTCGACCTCTTGAAGCGGCGGCTGGCGAAAGGTGACACCGACGTAGAACGCTTTGCCGACGCGGCGATTGACGGCGCCAAGCGCGCCGCGAGCCTGACGCAGCGGCTACTCGCCTTCTCTCGCCAGCAGCCTCTCGCTCCCGAACCTATCGACGCCAACAAATTCGTGTCGCGCATCAGCGAGCTTCTCGCGCGCACGCTCGGCGAGCCGATCAAGATCGAGACCGTTCTCGCGGCAGGGCTGTGGCGCGCAACGGCCGATCCCGCTCAGCTCGAAAATGCGCTCATCAATTTGGCGGTGAATGCGCGGGACGCGATGCCGAAAGGCGGGCGGCTGACGATTGAAACGTTGAACTCGCTCGTCGATGACGGCTACGCCAAGGAATATGCAGTCACTCCCGGTCAGTATGTGCTGATCGCGGTCACCGATACCGGCGAGGGGATGACTCCCGAAGTCATGGAACGCGCGTTTGATCCCTTCTTCACAACGAAGGAAGTCGGAAAGGGCACAGGTCTCGGGCTAAGCCAAGTTTATGGATTTGTCCGCCAGTCGGGCGGGCACCTCAAACTCTATTCCGAAGTTGGTGTCGGGACGACGGTGAAGGTTTATCTTCCGCGCTTCTATGGCGAAACCAGCGAATCCCGGCAGTCGACCGACACGCCCAATCTGCGGCAGGGTTCGCGAAAGGAGGTCATTCTCGTCGTCGAGGATGATATTCGCGTTCGTGCCGTGTCTGTCGAAGCGCTGAATGAGCTTGGCTACAGCGTGTTGGAAGCGGCTGGCCCGCATCAGGCGCTCGCTCTCCTCAATGCACATGACGACATCGCACTTCTGTTCACGGATGTCGTCATGCCGGATATGTCGGGCCGAGAGCTCTCGGATCGCGCGCGTCAGAAGCAGCCGATGCTGAAGGTGCTCTACACCACCGGATATACGCGAAATGCCATCGTCCATAATGGGGTTCTCGATCCCGGCACAAGTCTCGTCAGCAAGCCGTTCAACTTGGAAGAGCTTGCTGCGAAGATCCGGAAAATTCTGGACGAATAGATCCATCGTCCGCACTTTGCATTGCGGAATATCGCGCACACGACGCTCGGTACAATTTTTCACGAATAGATATCGCGTCCGAGCGTCGAACATCATCGGCCATTAACCGGCCCACTCGATCGTGCAGTCGTTTCACATCTTTCGGATGATGAAACTACGCGCGGTGTCGAGCGTAACTCCATCAGCTAGCCTGCTTGGTCTTTTTTTGCGTCGTCCAGCGCGCGCGGCCAGCACACGGCAATCGTTCCAAGCCCGGCCTTTTAACAGAGCCTCGCGCAAAGGAACCTAGAACAACATCATCCGTATTCTGACGTCTTTCTCCGACGAGTCATGAGGTTTTATCAATGAATAATTTTAAGCGGATTGCGATTGCGGCTGTGGCGTCTCTGGCCGTCATTTCGATGACGCCGGTTGCGGAAGCTGCCCACGGAGGATTTGGGGGAGGTGGCGGATTCCATGGCGGACTTGGGGGAGGTGGTTTCCGTGGATTCGGTGGCGGCGGGTTCCGCGGATTCGGCGGCGGAGGCTTCCGTGGCGGGTTCGGCGGCGGGGGGTTCCGTGGCGGAGGGTTCCGTGGCGGCGGTTGGGGATTCCGCGGTGGAGGCTTCCGTGGATGGGGACGACCGGGGTTCCACGGTCATGGGTTCGGATTCCGCGGTCCGCCAAGATTCCGTGGCCGACCGTTCTTCCGTCGCGGCTTCGTTGGTGCCGGCCTGTGGTGGCCGTGGTGGGGATGGGGAGGCGGTTACTATCCATATTATTACAGCAACTACTACGGTGGTTACGGTGGTTATGGGTTCTGCCGTCGCTGCAGGCGCTACTGCGGTGGCTACTGATTATTTGTTGAATGCTGAGGTGTTGAACAGTCGGCCTGTGGCCCCGCTGCATATTGGCGGGGCGCACCCTTTGAACGAAGCTTCAGCGCCGGTCCGCCCCGCGCGGCTCGTCGCTCTGCGCTTTGGAACGTCAACTCTTGACCAGGGTTTACCTTCCAAATCTTGGAGGCAAAAATGGCTATTACCCGCGATCCGACCTCGCTGGAAATGCTTCAAGAAGAAGGCATCGAGCATGCGGCTATAGAGAAGCAGCCTTATGCGCCCGATGCGCAAGAATTCGAACAGCACATCGACACCTATCGCGGTTTCCTGCGTGGAGTGATGCTTTTCGTGGCTCACATCGCGGTCATTCTGATCGCGCTGGCATATTTCTTTGGTTGACCGAGGAATGGCGCGGAAGACCCCAACAGAAGTAAGACAGGGCAGTTCGCGAACGACAAATTTTCGCGTTCTCATCTTGTCGATGCTGATCACAGTGCTGGTTCTCGGTGGCTTTGCGCTTGCGTTCATTTTGAAGACTCCCGCCCGGATGGAGGGGATCACGAACAACGCGGCGCAAGATCAGCCTTCGCGCGGATCACCACCGGAATCGAAGCCGCTTCCCAAATAGCTGGCGATTCAAAATCCCGGGCTCAAAAAATCCATTGTTAACTAGTTGCTTCGGTTGCGCTTCGGCATGCGGAACCGAGCTTTTAGCGGTCTGTTGCCGAAGCGGAGCGCTCGCTCCGGCAAAACAAAGGATCACCATCATGAAGAGAATTGCGATGCCTATTCTCGCTTGCATTGTGGCCGTCACCGCTATTGGCGCCGTTGCTTCCCCCGCCAGCGCATGCGGTTGGGGTGGGGTTCACCACCCGCGCGGATGTGGTTGGGGATGGTAAGGTAATTCTGCCGATTGAAGCGTCGCCGACGCACCAAGCCAAAGCTGCGCCGGCGAACTTTCTTTGATCAAATTCGCTCTCGAAACATATTGCGGTGTGGCCTGAGACCAATCGCAACGTGCAAAGCGCGGCGGCACGCTCGTGAAATCACAAGCAAAATCTGAAGATGTGGCATACGTGCCGGAGGTATACCGATTTTTGAGGTCCGCTTGGCCCCAAACTGGCTGACCGCGAGGTCAAGTTGTTATATTCGTTGCCGGTTGGCACGAGACTGCAGACCCTCACGTTCCCTTTGCAGATTCGTTTGCTCGGTTCGTTGCATCGGTGAGTCGGCTTCGGAGATCTGACGATGGCCGCCGCCCCAGTTGAGCGGTTGTTGTAATCCGCGTCGACGATTGTCGGTGGCCCTTCTCAGGTTGGATGTCGCATGCGACCACAATGGATTTTAGGCACTGCCGCCGCAGCTATCATAGCGGCGGGTGCCACCGTTTTGTCTCCCGCGTACGCGGATGATGCGTGCCCCGCCGGAACGCTTGGCGTTTCAAGAACGATTGAGGTCGACACGACCGGCGGACCCTGGATCGGCTCGCCCCATGGCGATCCGAATTTCCTTGCTCCGAACGAGGTCGTTCTCACATTCGACGACGGCCCCTCGCCGAAGGATACGCGTGCGATTCTCGCCGCCCTCGCGAAGGAATGCACCAAGGCTGTATTCTTCATGGTCGGCGAAATGGTCGTCGTGCATCCGGAGATCGTCAAAGAGGTTGCGGACCAGGGGCACACGATCGGGACGCACACGTGGTCTCATCCCAATCTCGCGCGACTTGCGTTGCCTGAAATCACGCATGAGGTCGAAGCGACCTTCGACACCGTGCAAAAGTTTAGTCCACAGCCGGTCGCACCGTTTTTCCGCTATCCCTATCTTTCGAGCAGCAAACTCGCCGAGGATTACTTCAAGAGCCGGAATATCGCGCAATTCGCGGTCGACGTCGATTCATCCGACTGGCGCATGCGTAGCTCTGCACCTGTCATCGCGAGGGTTATGGCGGGGCTCAAGGCGCGCGGGCGCGGCATCGTCCTGATGCATGACATCCACAAATGGACGGCTGACGCGGTGCCTGGGCTGCTCGCGAAACTCAAGGCGGGAGGCTACAAGGTCGTCCTTCTGAAGCCGAAAACCACGCTGCAGCTCGTTGCAGACGTTACACCGCCGGAGCCGCAGAAGAGTTCAATCAAATCCGCTTCACGAAAAGGCAAGCACCAGAGAACGTCATCGCGCGCCAGAAAAGCGGTGCTTCTCGGCAAGAGGTCAGCGGCAATCCAATAGGGACTGCGCCGCTCGCCGGACGCAAATGTGAAGTGGGCTTACCGGCCGAGCCGATCCAGATAGAATAACGGCGCCGACTGGTGAGACGGCGCCGTGTTTTATAGATTAAGCAGCCTTCGCGACGGCGCCAGCCGGCACCGCAGAGATCGTCTTCAGGATCTGCGAAGCGATCTGGTATGGGTCGCCCTGCGAGTTCGGACGGCGATCCTCGAGGTAACCCTTGTAGCTGTTCTTGACGAACGAGTGCGGGACGCGGATCGAGGCGCCACGGTCAGCAACGCCGTAGCTGAACTTGTTCCACGGCGCGGTCTCGTGCTTGCCGGTCAGACGCTTGTCGTTGTCCGGACCGTAGACGGCGATGTGGTCCATCAGGTTCTTGTCGAACTCCTTCATCAACGCTTCGAAGTAGTCCTTGCCGCCGACCGTACGCATATACTCGGTTGAGAAGTTGGCGTGCATGCCCGAGCCGTTCCAATCGGTGTCGCCGAGCGGCTTGCAGTGATACTCGATGTCGATGCCGTACTTCTCGGTGAGACGCTCCAGCAGATAGCGGGCCATCCACATCTCGTCGGCAGCCTTCTTAGAGCCCTTGCCGAAAATCTGGAATTCCCACTGGCCCTTCGCCACTTCGGCGTTGATGCCCTCGTGGTTGATGCCGGCTGCGAGGCAGAGGTCGAGATGCTCTTCGACAATGGTGCGCGCGACGTCGCCGACGTTCTTGTAGCCGACGCCTGTGTAGTAGGTTCCCTGCGGCGCCGGATAGCCAGCGGCGGGGAAGCCGAGCGGGCGCCCATCCTTGTAGAAGAAGTATTCCTGTTCGAAGCCGAACCAGGCGCCGGCGTCATCCAGGATCGTGGCGCGCTTGTTCGTGGCATGAGGCGTGACGCCGTCGGGCAGCATGACTTCGCACATGACGAGAACGCCGTTGGCGCGGGCCGGATCCGGGTAGTGGGCAACCGGCTTCAGAACGCAGTCCGAGTTGCTGCCTTCAGCCTGTTGGGTGGAACTGCCGTCAAAGCCCCAGAGCGGGAGGTCTGCGAGATCCGGAAAGGCGCTGTAATCCTTGATCAGCGTCTTGCCACGCAGATTCGGAACCGGCGTGTAACCATCGAGCCAGATATACTCGAGCTTATACTTCGTCATTCGTTAGTGCTCCCTAAGTTTGACGTCTGAGAATTCCGTACTGCGTGCGCGGCCTGCGGGGGCGCCGCGAATGCGCTCGGGCATCCGATGAGAAGCTGCTTCATCCGAAGGGCCGTCCTGACGCTGCCGACGGGTAGCGATGGCGGCTTGAGACATGCATGCGGACGCGAGCTCGGCGCAAAGTCTCGTGCTCTCAACTTGAGACGCGCCGGTCAGCATCCATTCTCCCTCTCGTTTGATGCAGGCCCATACGAAGCCTGGCGCAATGTGGGGGAACACGACGGTTGCAGCGCGCGTTCACCACGGCACGGATGCTATCCAAAGACGCAAAACCAAGCATGCCCATAATATGTGCAAGTGCTGATTTTTATTGAGGCATCAGAATTATCGGGCGAAAATGGATGTCGAACCGGCTATAATGTGGAGCCGGTGAGACGTGGAGAGATAAAGATGACTGAGACACAGTATCGACAATCGGCAAAGATCTACCAATTCCCGAAGGGCGGACGGGCGTCCCTGCATGGACAGCGGCTCGTCAAGAAAGCTGCTGCGATCGTGCCCTCGCGCCTCGCGCGACACGCTGAGTTCGGCAGCTGCTGGTATCACGAAGCAGCCATCGAAGACGATGCCGAGCTGGTGCGTTGGAGCTGAAGCTCGAAGTTCGTCGGCGTCATGCGTAACGTGAATTCCACCGACTGCAGACACTGATCTATATCGCGGGAAAGGCATTTTTGGCCCTTCCCCGCGCGGCGGGCGATGATTGCCGCCCGGTTACAAAAACGGTTTATATTCTGGACACTTCCGGGCTCGCGGTTCTCTCGTCATTGCGGCTGCACCGAGAACTTGCGCGCGAGAAAATTCGGGCTCTTCGAAGCGCAATGCGTCGCGCCAGCCCGTCCCCTAGTCCTCATGCGCCGAAGATCGACCAGCCCATCCGGTGGGTAAGATGCTCGAGTGCGATCTGCCCCAGCCGCGAGTTGCCTGTCGTATCCAAACCGGGCGACCAGACGGCAATTGAGGCCTTGCCGGGCGCTACTGCCAGGATACCGCCGCCTACTCCGCTCTTGCCCGGCAGGCCGACGCGGTAGGCAAATTCGCCCGATCCGTCGTAATGGCCGCAGGTCAGCATGAGAGCGTTAATCCGACGCGCCCTCTCAGGCTGCACAACTGCATGTCCCGTAGACGGATTGCTGCCAAATTGTGCAAGAAAGCGTCCCGCCATGGCCAATTGTCTGCAAGACATCGCGATGGCGCAGTGGTGGAAGTAGACCCCGAGCGTGAAGTCGACGGGGTTATCTAGATGCCCGAAAGACTTCATGTAGTTGGCGAGCGCGGCGTTGCGGAAGCCGGTTCGTTGCTCGGAGGCGGCCACCTGCTGATCGATGGTTATGGTCGAATCGTCGGCCAGGAACTGCATGAACCTCAGAATTTCGCCCAGCGCCTCACGGGGCAAATGGCCGGAGAGGATCAAATCCGTCACCGCGATCGCGCCAGCGTTGATAAAGGGGTTTCGCGGAATGCCCTTCTCGTTTTCGAGCTGGACGATTGAGTTGAAGGGGCTTCCCGAGGGTTCGCGGCCGACCCGCTTCCAAAGCCTGTCGCCGACCTTTCCCAAAGCAAGGGTCAGCGTGAACACCTTCGAGATGCTTTGAATTGAAAACGGCGTATCGGCGTCGCCTCCCACCGCGACGTTTCCTTCGGCGTCGATAACGGCGATGCCGAAAGCTTTGGGGTCGATGCGCGCCAATTCGGGAATGTAGGTTGCGACCTCTCCCCGTTCGGGCATGCGCCGCATCTCGTCAGCGACTTCTTTGACGACGTCGTCGAGCTTACTCACGGCGTGCCTATCTCATGATTGCGATCCTCCCACGTACTAGCGGGCATTTACTCAATCGCACAAGCGGGCACACAAGCAGGCGAAATTGCTTCCGGCTTTGAAACTGGCTCTGCTTGCTCGCGACGCGCACCTGGTGTTTCCTACGAGACGAGCAGATCGGATCGATAGCATGCAGGTTGCTGAGCGCGTTGCGCGCGACGCTTCACGCGCGGAATATGCGCAAGAACGTTGAATGTTGAAATCTAGGAAAACCGGCCCAAATAGCCGCTAAATCGCGTGCGTATCGGCGCTGAAATCGACGTCGGCGATTGCCGAATCGGAGCTGTTGTTTTAGGGTTTTTCCATTGTACGCTCCCGTACATTCATTAGATGATATTGTCTTGGCCCCGAAGCTTCCCACTTCGGGGCCTTTTTAATTTTGTACTTTCGGTGCTCTATAAAATCTCGTCACCGCTAGCTGTGTGACCGCATCTTGTCATTGAGATCTTTGGCCATCGCCAGATGATGCTCAAGTGTTGGCAACAATGCGACGGCAAAGGCCTTCACCTCAGGCGTCGGTCCGTTCGCGGCATAATCCTTGAACTTAGCAACCGCATCCTCGTGAGCTTTCAGCTGATCGTATGCGTAAGAGGAATCGAAGCCGTCGTTGGTCGTGAAGAGGCGAAGCTTCGCGTATTTAGCTTCGTGCGCCATATCGAGTGCATTCTCGGGCGGTTCTATCTTGGCTTCGTTAAGCGCCTTCTTCAGATCCTCACCGGCCTTCGTGTGATCGGTGATCATTTGATGCGCAAAGCTTTGCACCTCGGGTGACTTTCCGTATTTCAACGCAAGCTGACTTGTGTCGATTTCAAATTTATTGCCGACGGTCGCGTTGGATACGAAATCCTTGGTCTGGCTCGGGACCTCCGCAGCCAGCACCGGCAACGCAAAGCCCATTGCGATGATTGCTAAAATTGCTCTCATATCGATCTCTCCTATGGTCGTCATAGTCGCTCGACCTGTGGCTCGTAACCGCTGCCGCGCAGCCAGCGTTCCCGGTCGTCACGGATGTCTTCGCCGGGCTTCGACAGGAACTTTTGGGGTTTCTGGCGGGTTTTGTCGTCCGGGTGCGGAGATCTGGTCTGGAGATCTGGGCCGTGGACCAATATTTGAACGAATTGCTTTTGCTGCTGTCCGTCATTGGGGCGCCCATAGTTCTCGGAGCGCTGCTATTTTACGGCATGACGATTTCGGAGCGCAGACACCACTCGGAACGGGACGATAGCCCATCGCACAGGGTCACCATCGGCGGCAAACGCCGACAGGGTTGAGCCCTTTGTTTTTACCGAGTTACCCGGCCGTCCGTTACTGATGCGCCAGTCGCGGGAGCCCCAGTTACGCGGACCTCAATTGGTCGCCTGAAATCGCCAGAAGGTTCCCGCCGGCGACTCCACCGCCAAGATGCTTTTCACGCGTTTGTCCGGTGGGCGGATGCCGAATGCGACCAGCGCCTTGACGTCATCAAGCAAGGCGGGATTTTCCGCATAGCCCGAGTGGTTGAGGCCGAGCGCGTCCGTCGAAACTGCCGTTACGTCGATGGTGTCGACGCCCGGGATGATCAACGGTCCCTCTTTTGGAATATCGCCGGCGCGCGGGACGCCTCCCCAGAACCGCGCCGAATAACCGAGCGCGCGATCGTTGGACGCGGCGTAGAGCGTTACGCCCTTCGCGAAGCTCGTAATCTCGCGGGCGATGATATTGAACTTATCGCGGTCGACGTCGGGCGCGGCGAGAATGACTTGGCTGATCACCACACCGCTTGGAATTTTGGGCTTCAGCCTTTCCAGCACACGCAGCAACAGCTCGTTACCCATCGAATGCGCGATGAGGCTGATGGATTTCGCGCCGCTCTTCTGAATGACCATCGTCAGAAATTCAGCCAGCCTCGGCTCTGCCTGTTCGACGCTGCCGCGATCATAGGTATAGCTCGCGACCTTGCCGCCAGACGGCCAACTATAGACGAACGGCACGCCGTCGAAGCCGAGGTCGTAGGAGATCTGCGCGGTTCGAAAGAGGGCGCAGTCGAAGGACGTATTGAAGCCGTGCACGAAGACGAACGCGTGATCCTTGAAGGTGGAGGATTTCGCGAGCTGCTCTTTGACGAGCACGAGCATCTGCTCTTCGCTCAGGCTCTTGATTTCCTGCAGCGTGAAATGCTTGTTCGGATCCTCTTTCTCTTCGTAAATCTTGTATTTGAAATACGGGATCTCGTAGACCGTCGGCCGCTCGATGTGGGGCACCTTATGGCTGAGAGGCACTGAGATAAGCGCGCGCCCCAACTGCAGTTTGTGACCCCGCTCCGATCCGAATTGCAGGCGGGCCGGATCAGGCTCGATGGCGCGATCGGTTCCATAAAAAACGGGAACGACTTTGAACTTCTTCGAAGGATCGCTCTCGATAGCCGCGCGCGCTGCGGCCGTCGGCGCGACGGGCGGCTGCAGGACCGGAGCCGGAGCGGGCGGAGGCGGCGGAGCCGGCATGGCAGCCGAAGGCGCGGGCCGCCGCGCATAATTCTCGTAGGGCTCAGGGGCCGGTGCTTCAGCGGAAGCCGCTGGAGGTTCGGGCGGCGCGGCACCACCGGACGGCTCCGAGGGTTCGGGCGGCGGAGGCGGAGCAGCGCCGACCGCTTTGGGCTCGACCTCCGGGGGCGGGGGAGCCGGGGCTTCCGCGTCTTTGGGCTCTTCCGCCGGAGGCGAAGCCGCGCCGCCACCGGCGATGTCAGAAGGCTCATCCGAATCGGAGGCTGAGGGTTCCTCGGGCGATGATTCCGCGCCGGGGGGACGCGCCGCCTTCTTCTTTTTGTAGGAATGCTTTTGCGGCTCGACGTCCTCTCTTCTCGCGCCTTCGCTTTGCTGCTCCGCTGCGGGAGGGGGCGCCGCTTCCGGCCATTCGGGTGCGGTGGCTTGCTTTGGCGAGGATGGTGGTAATGTTTCCTCGATTTGACCCCGCTGGTCTTGGACGGTCTTGCCGACTTTCGGAGCTTCGCTACAGGCTGCGAGCAATCCGCAGGCTGCGAGTATCGTCAGCCCCAGTCCCGTCCGGCGAACTGGTCTACGCCAGCCTTCAGCAACCCAAATCACGCTACCCTCCCCTAGGACGCGGCCCGGCCACAAGCTAGGCAGCTTAGGGCCGCCAAGCAACCGGCTCTATGGCATGAGATTGTGACGGGGAAGAGCGTCGAATTCCCGGCTTGCGGGAAAGCGTCTTTCCTGCCCATCGTCTCCGCCGATGAACGAACAGGATTCAGCTTCGCAGCCATGGCCGTTACAGCCCTCCCAGCCCACAAAATTTCCGTCGCCGACTATGTCTCCGGGATCGCCAACGGCGACCGGGCGCTTCTCGCTCGCGCCATCACGCTTGTGGAAAGCTCGAACCCGGACCACGGCCGCCTCGCCCAACAGGTGCTACAGGAGCTGCTGCCCAAAACCGGCAAGGCCGTGCGGCTCGGCATCACCGGCGTTCCCGGCGTCGGCAAGTCGACGACAATCGATCAGCTCGGGATGAACCTGCTCGCCGAAGGGCATCTGGTCGCCGTTCTCGCCATCGATCCGACTTCCAAACGCTCCGGGGGCTCGATCCTCGGCGACAAGACACGCATGAGTTCGCTGGCGCAGGAGAAGAATGCGTTCATCCGGCCGTCGCCGTCGTCCGGCACGCTCGGCGGTGTGACGCGGCGCACGCGCGAGACCATGGCGCTGGTCGAAGCGGCAGGCTTCGATGTCGTCATCGTCGAGACGGTGGGCGTCGGTCAGTCCGAAGTTGCCGTCGCCGATATGGTCGATTTCTTTCTGGTGCTTCTGCTTTCGGGCGGCGGCGACGACTTGCAAGGCATCAAGAAAGGCATCATCGAGCTTGCCGACATGATCGCCATCAACAAGGCGGATGGCGACAACATCAGGCGCGCAGAAAGCGCGGCTGCCGAATACAAAAACGCGCTGCAGATTTTCACGCCGCATGGCGCGACGTGGTTTCCGCCTGTGCTGACAATGTCGGGACGGGATAACCGCGGGCTCACGGAGCTTTGGACAAAGGTTCTCGACCACCGGAAGAGGATGACGGCGACTGGCGAATTCGAAACGCGCCGGCAATCTCAGGCCGTGTCCTGGATGCGCGATATGCTCGAAGACCGGCTCATGAGTGCGCTGAGAGCCAATCCGAGCGTCGCGGCGGAGCTTCCGAAAATCGAACAATCCGTTCGCAACGGCACGCTTCTTCCGACGCTCGCGGTTGAACGCATCATGACGATGATGGGGATTTGAGATCTCGTACAATCGGGCCCGCGCTAGATCCGAGGGGGCCCGACGATGCGTTGCGCAAGCCAGTTATTATCGCGCGATGCTACCGGTCACGATGGAACTCTGGCGAGACTTGACCTCGGACAGCGAGACTTCGATTTCGGCGTTTCGCGCGGCGGCGAATTCCGCTTCCCGGCGCGCCGTCTCGACTGCGGCCACTGAGGCTGCAATCTCAGCATTGCGTTCGTCCGCGAATTTGGCGTCCTGGTAGACGGCCATAGCGGCGTCTATTTCACGATTACGGGCCATTTCGAATTCGGCTTCCCGAATAGCGGCGACGCGAGCTATTGAGGCGTCAGCTTCGGCGTTTTGCTGACGTTCGAATTCGGCTTCCGCGACGTCTTGCGCTTCGCGTGTGCGCAGGTTTGCAACAGCGGCCAGGGATGCGTTGATCTCGTCGTTGCGTTCGCGCTCGAACTTTGCCTCGGCGTATGCAGCGAACGCCTTTTCCATTTCGGCGTTCTGGGCGCGTTCGAATTCTGCAGCCTGCAGAGCTTCGACGCGAGCAACCGAAGCGTCGATCTCGGCGTTGCGCTCACGCGCAAACGCGGCATCGGATTGCGACGGCATGGCGGCTTCAGCGAAAGCGGAAATCCCCTCGACGGGGAATGCAAGTCCTGTCAGGACAATTGCAAGCACAATGCGCATGTATGACATTGGATATGATCCTCGCTTGGCGATTAATTTGCGATTGTCGCAGCAGCGGCAGGATCGTATTTGAATCCATTATGTTTAAAATTGCGTGCATTGAAAACACCCGATATATATGCTCATTTATGGCATGAGGGCGATATCGGCGATTGCGAACCGTGACGGTTTTATTTCAACCGACCACAATCTCTTTTGTGACTTCGCCCGAATATCAAGAGGCGAGATGAGCTTCGAAGAATTTCGCAATTTCGGCGAACGCCTCTTCCGACTCGGGCAATGACGGGGTCAGATATTGGGCGTGGCTCTGGCCTTCAAAAACCTGCAGCTCAGCGACGACGCCGGCTTGGCGAAGCTTTCGATGCGTGCGCACCGTATCGCTCAGCAACAAGTCACGCGTTCCCGACGTCAGGATCGCGGGCGGGAAGTCACTAAAGTCCCCGAAGATCGGCGACACCATAGGATCGCGCGGATCCCGCTGCCCCGCATAGAGGGCGCTTGCCGAGGTTGCCCAGCTCCGCCGCGAGACCAAGGCGTTATCGACAAACCCGTTGGCCATAATCGTATCTCCCGACCACGTGAGATCAGCTAGAGGACTGCCGGGTGCGATGGCACCCGGAAGCGCAAGCCCTTCCGCCTTTGCCCGGAGCGTCGCGCACAAAGTCAGCGCTCCACCGGCTGAGGTTCCGAAGATCGCCATCTTGCGAGGATCGTAGGCGGCCATCAAAACGCGCCACACGGCCATCACGTCATCAAGCGCCGCGGGATATGGAAAATCTGGCGCCATCCGGTAATCGATCGAGACGACTTTGAATTTGCCGTGGCCCGCCATCATCATGCCTTCACCGGCTCCGGCTTCGCCCGGAAAGAGGACGTAGCCGCCGCCGTGAACGTGGACGAGAAGCCGGTCGCGGTTCTGCGGCGCGATCTCTTTCGGCGTGATGACGAAGACAGGGACGCCGGCCATCATTGTCTTCTCGACCGTCAGGCCGAAATGTTCGCGAATTGCGGCCACTGCCGGGGCCGCGCTTTCCGCGCTCTTGGCAGCAAGATCTTTCCAGGCTGCGGAATCCTCGGGGAGTGCGTTCCATTCGGGCGCATATGGAGCGGCGATGACGGCTTGCAGCTCCTTGCTGACTGTCGTCGGCACCGGCAAGCTGCGAGCCGGAAGCTGGCGAGGCTGGAGATTTCCAATAGGCGCTGCGTCTTGTGCTCGGGCGACCGCGGGTAGAGTTGCGGCTGCGAGCGAACTTCCGAGAAACATACGGCGCGAGAGCGATAGCTGTTTGTTCATCGCGGCAAACGAGTGATCGCTCATGGTTTTTCTATTCTCCATCTTGGCGAGAGGCGAAGGGACTCGTGTATTCACCTCCCGCCGTCAAGACTGAAGTGCGGGAAGCGTCCACTTGATGGCAATCGTAGCGGTCAAAAGGTCGCTCGATGTTCTCGCTTGGATGCGGGACAATTTCCTGCGCCAGCGGCAGCTCGCGGTCACTCAAGCGACGGCGCGCGACTTTCTCAGCAGCGCGGCCTGATCATGCGTAATAGGTTCGAAGCGGCCGTCGCCATCGTATAGATAGGCGAACTGATCGGCGGATGCATGCCAAGTGCCGAGGTCGAACAGATGGAACTTGTAGCGTTGATCTCCGATAGGCAGGACATCCATGTCGGGGCGTTGGCGGGGGTCAGCGAGCCCGGCCACCGGAAGATAGATGGTCTTTGCCGATGAGAGCCAGCACCCAAGCCACGCAAACGAGCTTACCGATGTGGCGATGTGCGTTGCGCGCCTCAGAATTTCGAAATCAAAAACAGGTGACGCGCGCGGTGAGAATACCGCCTCCGGATAGTGCGAGCGAAGCCTGCGGCAATATTCGTTGTTGTCGTGCGTCTGGCCGATGAATACTGGCCACAGCCCCGTCTCTTCGATCAGCTTGTCGAAATAGGCAAAATGCAGAGGCCAATAATTCTTGTGGCTTCCGTCGAGGATGTCTTCTGCGCGAATGTGAATGACGAGCGTATCGTCTCCATAGCGCGGCGCGCTTATTTTGCTTCAAAGAGCGGTTGAACCCACTCTCTATCGTAATACCCGATCCGAAAGGCGAAGCCGGACCATTCTATGGCCTGGTATCCGCCCTCGTGGAATTCGCGCACGATTGCGTCAATGTCGAATTCATGACCGCCTTCGACCCTGAGAGTACGGTCCCGAGGCACGGCTGGATAACCGGCCGGTATGGACCATTCCGCCATGCTTCCATTGAATACCGCAGCGCCCAGTATCCGGCGAGCCCGGGCCGTGCAGAACATATACTGGAGCATCTTATTGCCGAGCCGTGCCCTCGGACGCACGATGATCGGGATGGGACGTCTCTTCAAACCAAGAAGTGCCAACACATCCATGCATAGTCCCCCGGGAAGCGGGCCAAGCGTAACCCGGGCGAAGATTCAGTGTCCAATGTACGGCATTCCGCGATCCTCTCGCGCTCGCCGTTTTCCCCGCCCGGAGCGGCGGTGGGGCAATTCTGTCAGATTGTAGATGCCGAAATTTTGGTGCCGGGGAACTCGGCCCTCGTCTGGAGGAGCGTGAACGGCTTTTTCTATTCCGACCGTGCAGGGAGGGAGCCGCGAGGGCGATCTTATTATTGAAGTGCTGCCCGCAATACGTCATCCAACACCGGCGAGCCGGACGTCATCCCTTGCCCGTCGGCAACCGCTTCGAGCGCGTTCAGATCTTTCAAGCGCAGCCCATGGAGGGGAGCCGCTTCGATCAGTCCGCGCGCTTCGAGCTCAGTAAGCGCGACCGTCAACGCCTCGATGTCGAGGCCGAGGAAATCGGCGATGACACCGCAGTTCACCGTATCGTCGATGAATGTCGGATCGGCACCTTCGGCTTTGCTGCGTTGGGAGACGGCCGTCAGAAATGCTGCGAGGCGTACCATCGGCTGATCGCGTGAGGATCTCGCCAAGCTTTCGCGGCGAAACACGAACTCGCGCTCCACGGCCTCGTCGAATCTCGCCTTGTTATGAGCGTCGCTGGCGATCAGATTGTCAGTTGCATCGAGACGAAAGCAGCGGACGACGGTTTTCACAGAAGCGCGCGCGCTGCAGGCATGCCGCTCCAAAAAGCCGATACCCACGAGATCTCCGGCGAGCGCGTATTCGACGATCTCCATCGTCCCGTCACGGCGGGTGCAAGAGATACAAAGCGCACCGGCTTCGACGCGATAAACGTTCGTCTTGAGATCGCCTGTTTCAAAAAGGAGTTCGTCGCGTACGAGGCTGCGAACCTTGCCCGCCTCGCGGTGGCGCCCAGGCGCTTTTCGAACGAGGATTTTGCTGCCGGCGTCACCGGATCCTGGTCGCAGCATACTCAAACTCCACACAACACAAACCCGGACGCCTCGATTAATACGGGGCGCAACTGGAAACGGACGTTCGCAGAAGGAATGGCAGCATCCGCCGAAGTACCGGCGTCGTGAACATCACGATGTAGAAAAGCGACTATAATCTGTCTCATTTCTTCAAATATGTCCAATTGTTTCAGAAAACCGTCCGTCAGCGCCCCAATTCTTGGTAAAGCTTCGGGTGAAGCTTCCGGTGCCCCGATCCGCTCAAACTTCTCGCGGCGCCAACGGGTTCCGAGCTGGACACACGTCTAAAGTGGTAGCCGCTATGACCTGAGGTCGCGCCACGCCTGAGCTATGGCCCGATGGTCAACCCGCTCGCCGAAAAGGATCGTCCGGGCGGTGTTGAGGAGGATCAGCATATCGAGGGCGAACGACGCGTTCCTGATGTACCACAGGTCCAGCGCGGCCTTGTCCTCTATGGAGAGGTGCCGGCCGCCTTTTATTTGCGCCCAGCCCGTCAACCCGGGCCGAAGCTGCAAACGCGCCGCCGAAAACGAGGGCTGGTCGACTGGCAACAGCGGTCGCGGTCCCACGAGCGACATATGTCCGAGCAGCACATTGTAGACCTGGGGCAGCTCGTCGAGCCGAAGGCGGCGAAGGAGAGTTCCGATCTTCGAGACACGCTCCGCATCGGTCAACACGCGTCCGTTCTGGTCGCGCGCGCGTCCCATCGTGCGAAACTTCAGTATGCGTATCGGTTTCCCCAATGCCCCCGGCCGCTGCTGCCAGAATATCAGCGGATATCCGACATCCAGCATCACGATAATGCCGATGACCACCATCGAAGGCGCTAAGCAAATTATGCCTATCACCGCCAGCGTCGCGTCGATCAGGCGCTTCCATCGCAAATACGAACTTGGCGCAAGGTTGCCGCCGCCGGAGACCGGCACTAGCGGTGTGTTGACCTGCTCGGTCGAAACATCATCAACAGCCGCCGCAACATTGGACGTTAGCTCCCTCAAACCATATTGCGCCGTGAGATGGTCCACGCGAATGCCGTGGCTCTTTTCCAAATGGGCCAACGACCTCTGCGAGGCCGCAGACAGCTGATCCAACGACGTTGCAAGCACGATGCTGTCGATGCGGACGCCGTGAACCGAGAGGTCGTGAAATACGTCTTCTACGGCTTCGGGGCGACCGAGGATCCTGCATGAGTGCAACAATCGGCCGTGGTGCCGCTCGGCGTCGGATAAAATGCCGGCGACGTGGATACGCTCGTGTGCATTCTCCGCGGCGCAACGCAGGAAAAGATCGGCGACCGGGCTCAGACCGACGAGCAGAACGCTCTGCCGTCCATCGCGAACGAGTTCTCTCGCCAGCCGCGCGCGGCGCCTCAGCGCGTGGCGCAGGCGCATCGCTGCCCGCACTCCCACGAGCAGGCATAGAATGAGCAGCCCGTGCATCACTGGCAATGAAAGGGGAATGGCCTGCACGCCATCGAACGAAAAAACCGCCGCCATCGCCAGCGCCACGATCCAAATGGAGACGGCGAGGATCGGCAAACAATCATTCAGCGACGTGAACCGCCAAACGGTGCGATTCAACCCGAAAATCAATAGCGCAGGGACTGCAACGGCGATCGTGAAAGGGAGATACGTCCCCGCGAGGGCGGATGATGCCTGAGGGCTGCACAGAGCAATTGCCATCAAGGTCGAAATTGCAATCAACGCAACATCAACTGACAGCAAAACGAAACGGTGCATTCAGCGGCTCCGGAGATGCGCGTCGCGGCGGTGGACAGCGCCAGTGATGGACTAGTTCTTATTGATCATTTCAGCAAGTTCGAGATCTTGAGCAATTGTGGATAAGTGGTCACCGCATATGGCCCGGCAACGCTCCGTGGTGCTAGTTCTTTCGTGCTATTTGCGGAGGTGACACATGAACTGCCTTGTTTCCGAACGCGGCTCCGATCCCATCTGGATTGCGGTCAGCACTCATCCGAACCGCGAGCGAACGGCGGAGTTCAATCTTCGAAATCAGGGATACGACGTTTATGCGCCGGTGATCCGAAAGCAAATTCGGCACGCCCGGCGCGTGAGCGACGTGCTTCGACCTCTCTTTCCCGGCTATCTGTTTGTGTGCTTGGCTTCGACGCAAAGCCGCTGGCGCCCCATCCTATCGACGGTCGGCGTAAGATCGGTCGTATGCACGCGCGACTTGCCCTGCATCCTCCCCAATCAATTCCTCGCCGATCTGATGGCGCGCGAGAAAGATGGCGTGATCGCGCGTCCTGCATCATCTCCCCGGGTCGGCGAAAGCGTGCGCGTGGGCCGCGGCGCCTTCGATGGCTTGGTCGGAAAAATCATCGACCTAGCGGAAAATGATCGTCTCGTCGTATTGATGGACTTCCTCAACAGGCCGGTCAGGGTCAAGATTTCCGGCGACTTGCTGTCGGTTGTCTAGGAGGCTCTCGAGCAGTTTGCTCCATGCGGCTATGGCTTGTTTCTTGCCGAAGCTGGCCTCGCACATCGCTCGCGCGCGCTCACCCATGGCGCGGCAACGCTCCGGATCGTTTGCAAAAATGGCGAGCGTCTCGGCGAGGCCGCGCCCATCGCCCGAGGCAATCGTCGCGCCGCATCCGAATTGATTTATCAGCCGCGCAACCTCTCCGTCGTCCGCTCCCACAAACACTGTCGGACGCCCTGACGCGGCGATGCCGTAGAACTTACTCGGCACGATAAGCCCTTCGAGTTGGGGCTTCAGCAGGACGATGTGGACGTCGGCCACCGACAAGCTTTCCGCGAGCTTTTCGCGAGATTGATAGGGCCGGAACACAACATTGGCGATGCCTTGCCGTTCCGTCTCGCGTCTCAACTGTTCAAAGCACGCGCCCCCGCCGATGAACAGCCAGCAGATCTTCGCCTCTTCGCCAGCCTGACCGGTTGCGGCAATCGCGTCGAGCAATGTCTCAATGCCGTGAGCGCGCCCAAGGTTGCCCGAATACCCAACGACGAACTTTGCCGATAAGCCCCATTCGGCGCGCAATCGATTTTTCTTCGAAGGCACTGGCCATATCGCTTCGATATCCGACCAGTTCGGAATGACGGAAATACGCTCTTCGTTGACACCGAATTCTCTAAGGCGCTCGGCCATACGCGTGCCGATTGCGACGTTCATCGATGCGCGACGCAACGAGAGATTACGCGGCAGACGAAACGGCGCGAACAACAGAGATGAGCGCCTTCCAGCGACTTGAAGCGCTTCGGCGACCTCGGGGAAAATATCCTGAAGCCAGTTGACGGAGATCGCACCGCGGGCCCTGGCGATGACCGACACCAAAATCGACAGGGCCGGAGGATCCGTCATCGCTACGACGATGTCGCCCCGACGCGCGATGCGCGCCAACATCCAGGCCGCGGAGATGTAAAACGTCAAATAATCGAACATTCGAAGCGCAAGACCTGCCCGTCCGAAACGCGATGTCCAGACCCGCTCGATCTCTACGCCTCTTTGCTTTTCGCGCGACGGCAGCTGCGCGTCTGGTTCGTCGTAACGCAGCCGGCTTGCGATCACGGAGACCGCCTCGCCTCGCTCTGCGAGACCGAAAGCCAAATCCGTCAGCATCTGGCCGGTCGCCGAATGGTCCGGATAGAAAAAGCGATTGATGAAGATGATGCGCAAGGTTGGCTCAACAATTGAATGAGGGAGAGACGATCACGTATGCGCGGCCTCGCGTAACGCCATCACCGGTGATGAACGGGGACGCGATTTGATCGGCTTCGCAGGGTTTCCGCTGTTGATGCTCCAAGGCGGCGTCGTTCGCGTCGCGATGCTGCCCAATGTAAGAATGCAGCCCTCCCCGATTGTCACGCCGGGAGCTACGACGCTGCGTGCTCCGATCCAAACGCTGTCGCAGATGCGGATCGGCTCCGCGCGGAGATCAAAGGTGACGGCTGTCCAATCGTGATTTCCGGAGCAGAGATGTGCCCCCTGCGATATGCAGCAATGCGAACCTATCGCGACGGCGGCGAGATTGTCGATCCACACGTCTTCGCCGATCCAGGAGTGGTCACCGATCGTCAGCCGCCATGGAAACTTTACGCGGACACCCGGCTTGATCGTCACGCCCCTTCCGATACGTGCGCCGAACATGCGCAGGATCAGGCGCCGCTGTGGCGAACCCGGAATCTGAGACCGCAAGAAAGCCCATTGTGCGAATATCCAGAGCGCCTCGAACCAAGTCGGTTTGCCCCGCGAAAAGCCGCGGTTGTCATAGGCGTCAAGCCGCATCACGCGCGCTCTATCAGACGCGAACGCATGAAGGCGGTGTTCCTCCGTCAAGCAGCCACGCGTAAACTTGGAGGAACTGATYGGCGACGCTACTCCAACAGAAGCTGCGCTCGGTGAGCCGACGGCCGTTTCGCCCCATCTCTCGCTGTGCCTCCGGCGTCATTCCCATGAAGGCACGAATCTCGCGAGCAATCCGATCTGGTTCAGGCGACAGCCGGAACGCCGCCTTTTCGCGAAATCCCTCCGGCAGATTGCACGCTTCGGTTTGCAGCACCGGGAGGCCATACGACCACGCTTCGAGGACCGCAATCGGCAACCCTTCGCTGAGTGATGACAACACAAATGCATCGGCAGAGCGGAAGGCGGCGTCCTTGTCACTGCCGAACATTGGGCCGATGAAGTGGATGCGGTCTTCGAGATGTCGCACTTTTACAAGTTTGCGAAGAACTTCTGTATAGCCGCCCTCATCCCATCCGGCGATCGCGAGATGCCAATTTGCATTCGCCGTATCGGACGGCCACGCATCGATGAGGGCTGCGATATTCTTCTTTGGATGCAATCGGCCGAGAAAGAGCATGACGCGATGGTCTTCGGGCATGAGGTTTCGCCAAGGAGCCGGTTTACGATCTTCGAGCGACGGCAGCGCGATACCATTCGGGATGACACAGATAGGATTTCTAAATCCAAGTTCGCGGATGGCTTGCGCTTCGGCTTCGCAGAGCGCGTGAAAACAACCCGCGCGGCGAAGATGGGCGTTCTCGTAGAGTCGCGCAGCGATTTTCTTCTTCCAGGCGGAATGCTTCAACGCCCATGCGTCCAGCATGCCATGAGGCGACACGACATACGGCCGGCCAGTCGACGCCCCCCATCTCGCGACGGCGCGGGATGGATATTTCCAGATCCCGTGCGTGTGGGCGATGTCCGCCCCCGATCGCTCCAAACAACCGCGCGCTTCCGGCGCGTATCCGATGGCTGACGGACCGAGCACGCGAAGCAGTGAAGCGGGAATGCCTTGCCATTCCTCCGTGTCGCTCTCCCAGCCACTGTCTCGCAAGCCGACGACGTTTACGTCTGCATTCGTCGCCAACAGGCTTCGCGAAAGGGCTTGGACAGCGGTCGCCACTCCGCCGCCCGATCGCGAAAGGCTGCTGGTCACGAGCAACACCTTCATACTACGGCGAGCTTCAAACCCGAAGCGAAAGCGCGGTGGCGACCGCGCTGCTGATGCAGAAACGCTTTCGAAAATGCGATCGCTTAGCGATCTCAGCGGCCACGACGAACCCCGTCGCGAAGCGGTCGAGATCCCAATTGGCAACGACGCGCCGACTCGCGTCGCCCATTTCCTTCCGTCTGGCGGACGTCGCGATAACTCCCATTAGTCTCGAGAGCTCGGCGACATTCATCGGATCGAAGACGAAGCCGTTCACGCCGTTTTCCACGAGATCGCGATGGCATCCTGCGCCTTTCGAAACAAGCACCGGGAGTCCGGCCGCCATGGCCTCGTTCACAACGAGCCCCCATTCGTCGACGGTGCTCGGAAGGACGAATGCGCCAGCTCTGGCATAAGCGGCGGGCAGGTCTGCGTAGCTGCGGTGACCTAAGAAATAGACGCCGGATGCAACAGAAAGCTCGGCCGCGCGGCGGGTGATGGTGTCGCGCAGCGGACCGTCGCCGGCCAGGACGAGGTCCCACGCACCTTCCCCTTGCTCGCGGCGATAAAGCGCGAATGCCTCCAACAGGCCGAGCAAGTTCTTTTTGCTGATGAATCGGGCGCTGCAAAAGAAGTAAGACTGCGGGAGGTCGCATCGGGTCGACGCGTTGTTCGCGCTGCCGCTAATGGCGTTCGCAAAATGCCGGTTGTCCACGACATCAAAGCCGGTTTCGATTTTGTTTTCTGGGAAGCCGAGCGACGCCAGATATTCCGCGTGCGGTGACCCTGCGACGAGAGCCGACTGATAGAGAGGCAGAAGCTGCCTCTTCAATATTTCACGACTGAGGCTTCCGCTAACGCTCCCCGCATGCGTGTCGCTCATCAGGACGGCCGGTATTCCAAGCGCGTGGCTCACGCGGAGTGCCGCCAAAGCAAACGGCTCGGAATATCCGGGAATAGCGATGACGTCCGCCGAGAACCGGACAAGTTCGTCCGCAAGACTGGCCATGAAAGATGAACCGGTCTTGCTCTTGCCTTCACCTTTGGACAGCGAGACAACGCGCGCTTCGTGCTTTTGCTCAATCGCGTCCCAATTGTAATCAGGATCGTTACTGGAATGCTCCAGCGCGACAACCGGATGGCATAGCCGGAGAGCCCTTAGGCGCGCGATGTGATACGGCCCGTAGCTCCGAAACAGCAGCGCTATTCTCACTGCCGCGCCTGACGCGTTCGCGTGAGCGGATGCGCGTGCCAGATCTGCGCCGGCGTTGCGCTTGGGCGGCGCGCCAACATTTTCAGAAGTAGCATCGCCGGCAAGCCAAACAGCAAAGCCCTGAACAGCCATGCTTCGATGGTCTGCGTCAGTATATATATCGAAAGCGCGGCCAGTACTGCGTACACCGGCTGCAGTCTCTGGTCGGCTCGGCTCGCGCGCCAGAGCTTGCCGTAGAGCCATCCGATGGCGAACGCCGCGAGAGGCGCGAGCATTCCGAATTCCATCCAAAAGTCGCCAACTAGGCCCGGAGCCGCGCCGTTTGCGACTCTCCAGCCGGTGATGGTCGCGATGCTGTCTACCGGAATGCCGGCCTGCTGCGTCAAGTCGATGTCGAGCCCCAACGCTGCGACGATGTCGGAGTACTTGGTTGGCCAAATGGCTGACGGAACGATCCGGCCCGCCATGTGCGCGAAAATGCGCTTGCCGTAGAATGGCTCGCCCACTTCGCCGACGTATCTGACGATGCCGGAAGAAAAGAGATACTCGTTGCCCGACCAGTTTTCGAGCATCTCAGATGCTGGACTGTCGAGCGGCTTGTCAGATCCCAGATAAATCGCGCCGCGATTGGCGACGAGCCATAACATCAATATGCCGATTGCGAGCGCTGCCGTCGACGCAAGCAGAAAAGGTATGCGCGGGCGAAACGCGAGAACATAACTTGCCGTCAGCCCCGTTATCGCGAGAAATGTCGGCCCTCGTCGAGCACCCAAAAGCCCTTGGACAAGCAGAGGAAGAAGAAAGACGAACACGAGTATCCAGTCTTGTGTTCTCATTCCACCCTTGCGGCGCGACAGGACGAGCAAAGGTGCGGCCACGAACCCGAGCTGAGCTGCTTCACGAACGTAGCCGCTATCGTCCCATCCACCGCCGTACGCCCGTCCATAGGCGGCACCGAATCCGCCGACATTAATGATACCGGCGATCCAAGCCACCGATCCCAATGCCCCGATAAAAGCCGCCACGGCGAATATGGCCTTCGCGTCCCGCTCCCCGATCGAGATCGAGACGCCGCCGGTATAGCGCGCGCCAAACCATATTCCGCCGACCAATGCCATGCTCATGACGGCGGCGATCAATTGGAACTCGATCAGTAGATCCCAATAGCCGGCGCGCGATACGAATTCGAACTCGTCTGTCGCAAGTCCGAAGAGCGGCATCGCGACGTAGAGGAACAACAACTGCGGCACGCAGAATATCGTCGGATGGAAGACGTCACGCCAGCGCGTCCAATCGCGGAATATCGCGAATGCGCCGGCGGCGGCCGACAAGCCTAAGAGTGCGTAATACACGCGATTACGGAAGGCAGGGCTTGAACAAGGCGGTTGCTCGCATTGTTTCTCGCGGCCTAATTAATTGGCTGCAATTTGCAAAGCGCCGAAACGAGCCTGTCGCCATACCGCTCTAATGTGAACTCGGCGGCACGTTCCCTGGCATTGCGCGACATGGATTCGCGCAACTTGCGATCGGTCACGATGCGTTCGATTGCGTCGGCAATGGCGGTTGCGGACCGTATCGGAACGACGATGCCGTCGACGCCATCGCGGACGACAGAACCGCAATTCGGTGTTGTGACGACAGGCACGCCACATGCCATCGCTTCGAGATGGACCAACGCGGAGCCCTCGCATAGCGTCGGCAACACAAAGACATCCGCGGTGGCGAATTCCTCCCTCACCTTGGTTCGGGGAATTTGACCGACATAGTCCGGACCAAAGAACAAGGGATCGCGCAAGATGCGACGATCGACCGGGCCGACGACACGCACATCGCAGGAAACGCTTCTTTGCGCCAGCAAGCGAGTGGCTTCTGCGAGATAGTGGCTGCCCTTACGAAGCCCGACGCTTCCGACGAACAACGCGCGTCCTCGTACTGGATGCGGATCGGCATCACGCCAACTTTCGTCGATGCCATATGGAACGACGGCCACCCGTGAAACATCGGCACCCAGATCGACAACCGCCCTTTTCACAAAGTCCGACGGCGCAATTATCAGATCCGCAAGCCGATATTTCGTCCGGTCTCGTTCGCGTCCCGCGTGTACCCGGTCAACCGAGAATGCGCCATGTAGGCGGCCGGGAAATCGCTTATGTTCTTCCTCCAGCCAGAGGCCGACGTCAGGACCAAGCATCGCCTCATGCACGATTGTGCAACCGCCGTCCTTCGCCTCGCGGCAGGCTTCGATATCTTCGTTCACGAGAACGGTATAGATGGCGTTCGCGCCACCGAAGCGCTCCTTGCGCGCGACGGAGAGCATCGACGCAGCGCTATTCGAGGCGCCGTTCGAGAGTAATCTCACCACGCGCTCGCGAACGATATCGGTGCGAACTTCCCTTACTTTCGAGCGCGGTATTTCCGCCGGGACTTTTCTGCCGAGCATGCGACGGACCGGCGCCGGCTGCAGTGAGCGCGGCAAGAGCTTCTCAAGGTGGCGCAAAGGGCCGACGTTGGCAAAGTCCGTATACAAACGCTGAAGCATTCCGGCGCGTTGCAAAACAGCAGGCAGCGCATAGTGCAGGCGCGCGCCAGGTTGCAGCACCGCAAAACGCAAGGACGCCTGATCATGCATAAGACTTCATCCTCGCATATGCGTGCCGATCCGAGCCGGACCAGATTGCCTGCAATTTCTGGACGGCGGCGGCCCAGGTGAATTCCTGGCTTCTCCCGGCGACGGCCTCGCGCAGCGCCCAATATCGATCGGGATCTTGGACGTACGATTGGATCGTGTCTGCGACATCGCCCGCAGGTGCGGCGCGATCGAAAAGATAGCCGCATCCTTCCGGTATCGAATCGGGAATTCCTCCGACGTCTCGCGCGAGAACCGGCACTCCGAGCTGCAAGCTTTCTCGATTGGAGATGCCGAGCGCTTCGGCGTTGGAGAAGAGGCATGTGAAATGGCAGGAGCGGATGAGCCGCGCGATGTTTTTCATGTCGTGGCGCTTGTCGATGAAGCCCATGGCTTTCATGAGGTGATGCCGCGGGCCAGAATTTGGATCGAAGCCGGCGGCCACGACTTCAACAGGGATGCGCCGTGCATGCAGAACGTCCGCGATTTCCAGCACGAACTGAAGATTCTTGCGTTTCCAATCTTTACCCAAAAATCCCAATCTGACTGGGAAAAGCGGTCCGGCAAAACTTGGAGCGAATGAACCGTCACGATCCAATTTCAAATTCGCTCCCGGCGATACGACGTAGACTTTGCGGCGCGGAATTCGATAATGCTCGACCACCGAACGCGCGGCCCAGGCGCTCATGCATACGACGCGCTCCGCCGCTTCGTATTGGTCGCGCTCTCGCGCTATGGCGTCAGCCACCATCGACTTTCCCACGCCACCTCGTCCGGCCAAGCCGTAATCGCGGAAGTTCTGAGTGAGCGTCGCGTCGATGTAGTAGCTCATTCTGCACAGCCCGCTCTCGATTGGCGGGAAGAGCGGAAAATGACTTATGATTTCGGCGAAAGGATCTATCGGTTCGACCTGCGCCATGAGGCGGCGGAGAAAAGACGGGCTGTACTGAAAGCCGCCCATCTCAAGTCGTTGCATCGTTCTAGCCGCATTCCACGCCAGGCGATGATAACGAAGCACGCTCGTATCCAAACGCCAGCCATCATCGAGGAAACCGGCGCTTTTTCCGGCTTCCAATAGGAAGAATGGCGTATTGCTCCACGTATCGATCGACGTTGCATCGCCGAGGCACGTCAGAATGCGCATTGGAGATCCGGGACACGGGCGGGTTCGGCATTTGGAAACAGCAGAGCTTCCCAACGCATAGCGCATTTTGCGATTGTGTATTCGCGCTCAACGCGCGCTGCGGCGCTTGCTATTTTATTCGCGCGCAAGGCAGGGTTCTGCAGGAATTGAACGATTGCCCAAGCAAGTGCGCCCGCATTTCCGGGAGGAACCAGAATTCCGCCTTCGCCGTCGCCCAGAACTTCACGGCATGCAGGCACGTCGGATGCCACGACGGCAACTCCTGCCGCCATCGCCTCAACGAGCGCGATGCCGAAGCCCTCATCGCGTGTCGTACTGAAGGCGTAGACGTCCATTTTCCCCAACAGTTCGGGAATATTGGCGCAATCGCCGAGGAACTTCGTCCAATCCGCGATCCCATAGGCGCGTGACTTCGTTTCGAGCGTGCCTCTCAGTGCGCCATCTCCGATGATCCAAAGGCGGCAATCCGGAATTCGTGAGCGGACGAGGCCAAATGCCTGCAAGAGCGTGTCGTGATCCTTGATCGCGTCCAGCCGCGCGACCATGCCAATAACCGGCGTGTGATCTGACCGCGCTTGCCGCGAACGCGAGGCTCTCGCGGCGAGCGAAACGATGTCGATGCCGTTCGGAAGCGCTCGTGAATTCTTCGGCATGCCGACCCTGAGCTTTCTGAGCTCCTCATCGACGACTACAGAGCAGGACGCGATCGGACAGCGAAGCAATTGCGAGCCCAACGCCACGGCTGCCCATCTGCGGCGCAGCGCCTTTTGCAACGGGGGCGGATTTCCGGCCTTCACCGCGAGCAACCTCACACCGACGCTTCTTGCCGCCGACGCGGCGACCAAATGCGGAATGCCGAAGACATGGATGATGAGCGCGTCCGGCGATTTGTCTCTCACGACATGTCGTAGCCGCCGCCACATCGCGATATGGTTCAGCGGTCTTTCGGCTGCGACTGTAAGCTCGCTATTTGCAAGCTGACGAAATGCCTGCTCCAACGCGCGCGTGTCCGGACCCAATGCAACGATGTGCTGACGAAATCGAGATTGCCAATGCTGCGCCAAGCGCAAGCATGTCATCTCGGTGCCACCTGCACCCAATCCCTGTACGACATGCGTGAGATGCGGGCGCGCCGTCACGCCGTTTGCCCGATAAGCGCGGATGGTGCGGATCTTTCGACTGGCGAGACGCCCAAGAATTCGCTGTATGCGCGCGCCATCTCTTGCCCGGAAAATTGCCTCAGGGCTTTTTCGCGCGCACGAATTGCGCGTATGTTCGCCGCTTGAGGATCGGCGCGCACTGCGTCGATTGCATCGGCGAGGGCAACCGGATCGGCGGGCGTGACAAGCAGCCCGAGGCTACCGTCGTCGAGCACTTCGCGGCATGCGCCGACGTCGCTCGCAACGATCGGCACGCGCCCGATCATGGCTTCTGCGAGCGCTATGCCAAAGCCTTCGTCGGGCGTTGTCGAAAACGCGAAGAGATCGAGACCTCCGATGATCGCGGGCACATCGCGGCGCGCGCCAAGAAGGCTCACTATGTCGGTGAGGTTTTCGGTCTCTATCATTTGCTCGAGCACGCGCCGTTGACTTCCGTCGCCGACGATCTTGACCTGCACGTTGCGGCCGCGGTTCTTCAGTATTCTTGCTGCACGGATCAGCGTCGCTTGATCCTTATGCTTTTCCAGCCGAGCCACCATGCCGATCGTGAACGGCTTGGCCGGGTCGCTTGGCCCTCGTGCTGCACCTGTAGCGAAAGCCTCGACCGGGACGCCGTTGTAGACCACGGCCGTTTCACTTTCTCGAACGCCGAAGTGTTTCGTCGCGCCCTGTTGGACATAGCGGCTGCAGCAAACGAGCCGATCGGTGAGAGGCCGGCCCAGCTGGACCAGGATCTTGAACTTTGCAAAGGCAAAGCGGTTAGCGATGTTCGGATAATTGCCGACGTGCGCGACGACGTACCGAACTCCGCCTAACCGCGCTCCCAATGCGATGAAGGCGTGCCATCCGAAGGGCATCGAGAGAAGACCTATCGCGCGGTGCTTGCGAGCCAGTGCAAACACGCGGGCGGCGAGAACAAAATATCGTGTGCGACCCGTTGGCGGAATGTCCAGTGTGATGCAATCAATGCCGAGGGCAGCGAAATCCGGTGCGAGATCTGCCGGTTCAGCGTGCAGGACGACGACGACCGGACGCATTCCCCACGACAGCCAATGCCGGCATAGGACGAGGCCCATTCGTGGCGTGCCTTCTGCCGCGAGGGTCGACACCACAATGAGAAGCGATCGGCCCTCGTCTGCTCGACGCGCGGTGCGTTCGCCATTGCTTCCGCAGCCCGGGTGAAGGCCAACAGTTTCGATATTTTGCTGCGTATTGATGATCCGTTCGGACTACCACCTTGGCGGGTGTTTCGCAATGACGTTGCGGCATCAGTTGATCGTTTTTGTGTGGAACATCTTTTCGTGGGCATCACTGCCCGTCTCTTGTGATCCTGAGATCTGCGAAAGCAAACGACCCGGAAGCGAAGGTCTCGGAAGCCGAGCGAGCATCAAGAACAAGCCGAAGAACCTGAGATTTGCAGCCTGCGTGAATTTCAAAAGCTGCCGTAAATTCCGTCCAGCCGGAAGATCCGGCAAGAAACGGCTCGCTTACGCCAACGGCCTCTGATCGCTTTTCGAGGCACGCGATCTGCCATTGCAAGCCACGTAGTCCTTTGAGGTGTCCTTTCGAGAGACCAACAAGGCGATACCGGCCCGGCGCCAATAGGATGAGTTGATAGATCGGCCGAAAGTCGACACGGCCTCCGCCGAGTTCCAACGACAGAGCGTTCATTTCTTTCGGTCCTTGGCGGACTGCTATTTCCGCGATCGCGCCGCTTCCTCCTTCAATCGTCCAGTCGAAGGGAAGTCCCGAGGGCGGGAAGCGGAAACCGCCATTGGAGAGCAGTCCCGCCGATCCGAGCTGCTCTGAGGGAAGAAGTTGGAGCCAGGAATAATATGCAATCTCGTAACTTCTGCCGTCTATCAGATAGCGGAGATAGGCGCCGATCTCGCGCGCAGTCGGCGGATACTCCGATTTCTTGAGGCCCGAAAGCAACGTGAGCGGCGTCTCTCGATTGCGCGTTTTTCCGTTGAGAGCGTATAGGACTTTTTCACGCCACGGCGGCCGCGTTGTGAGCGTGGCGATCAATTGATCCGCACCGCTTGGCATCTCGACAATTTGAGCGAATGCCGGCACGACGCCGGATATGGCTTCCGGCTGAATGCGAAGCAATGCATCGCCATAGGAGATCGCCGCTTCGGTGTCGCCCTCCAAGAGTTTTCGATGCATCAGCCAGAGGAGAGCGCCCGGCGTCCTTCGCGATCTCGCTGAGGCTGCCTGCATGAAGGTCGTCGCCGATGCGGTATCGCCGGCTTGTGCGGAAACAACGCCGAGAAGCTCAAATCCCGCGGCATTGAGCGGTTCGGCCGAGAGCGCACGAAGAAGCCGTTGCCGAATCTGCTCAGTCGTTTCGCGTACGTCGCCGTCGCGCTCTTCGGCACTCGCGAGCCGAAGTCTTGCGAGCTTCAGTTCGGCTTCCGCGTCAGAACCGCGGATGGCGAGCGTCAAGTCGGGAGCGACGCGGTTGAGATAGGAAACGAATGTTCGCGTCAGCACGAGGTAGCACAGCAAAACCGCCAATGCTGCCAGCGAAGCCCTCAGGCAAAGACGCGCAAAATCCGACATCGCCGCGCCGGATTTCGATTCGCCCTGCAAACCTGCACTCACAGCGGCCAGATCCGCCTGCGAAATAGGCTTGCGAAGCGGGCGGCGCTCGCCCACTCCTTCGTGTGGCGTTCGCCTGGTGGCCGAGTCGCTCGCAATGCGCGCTGCCGACAGCTAGAATTTGCGGCACGTGTCAGATGCGGCGTGGAATCCTTATGGCCTTCGCGCGCACGCTTCCCGGCCTTCAGCTCATTCCAGGCAATAAGGACACGCTGCGCGAGCCGCGCTTTATGAGGATCGCTGCTCAAGTCTGGGTGAAGCCATTTGAGCAGATACGCCATATGGCGACGGAGTTCAGTGAGCGTCGCCGTATCGTCGAGGCCCAGTACACGGTAGGCATCCGAATTAGACGAGAGCAGAACTTGCTCGATGAAGAATATTGCTGCCTCACGATTGGCATCGGGCGCGCGGTTATTGATCCTGCCAGCTTCGCGCTCCGCCTCCAATTCAGAGGCGGCGAGGCGCAACAGCAGCAGCACGCCCGGAGGCAACGGCGCTGATCGCATGACACGAACTTGCGACGGCATGCGGAGCAGATCGAGCGCAGCCTTCAGTGCCTGTGCCTTACTTGCGCTCATGCCGGACCGGCGATTGTCTGCGAGGTGCCGCGCGTGCTTGAAACCGACGCGCCGTAACAGAACGCTTCGGCGCCGTATCCGTAGCCGTATCCATATTCGTAGCCTGCTGTTCTCGCATCCAATTTGGTAATGACGCTGCCGATCAGAGGGCCTTTCGAAATTTCAAGACGCTTGAGAGCGCTTCGAACCGCGCCGCCGCGCGCCAATCCGCTTCCCATCACGAAAATCGTCGCCTCGGACGCGTTCGACAACAATAAAGCATCGGCTATGCCGAGCACCGGCGGCCCGTCGATGATTACGAGATCGAACACTTCGAGACTTCCCGAGAGCAGCGACATCAGATGCGGGCTGCCGAGCAGATCGGCGGCGTTCGGCGGCAGGGGGCCGGACGAGAGGAAAGCCAGGTTCGGATCTGCCGTTTTCTGAATGGCGTCCGGTGGCGCACATGCACCGGCCAAACACGAGCTCAGTCCAATCGAGTTGTCCGCTTCGAGATATCTATGGAGCGATGGATTGCGCATATCCGCGTCAATAAGAAGAACCTTCAGACCGAGCCGCGCGAAGTGCTGCGTGATCGCGATCGAGCTGACGGACTTCCCTTCTTTCGCCCCCGCGCTCGTTACGAAGAGCGTTTTCGGCATGCCGCGCGACGTCGTGAATTGCAGCGAGGTGCACAGCGAGCGATAGGCTTCGGCGACCGGAGACCTGACGTCGAGTAGTGCATCCGTTACTCCGACGCCGGATTTGACAAGGGGGATGATGCCAAGCGTTGCGAGCCCTCCGACACGCTCGGCTTCTTCGACGGAATCGATGACGTCGTCGAAATTCTCGATGACCAAAGCCAGCGCGATACTACCTCCGAAGCCGAGGAACAGCGCGAGCAGCATGGATTTGAAAAGCTGCGGCGAAGATGGCGATCCTGGCAGATTTGCAGCATCGACGACGAAGATGTTGTTGCTTCCAACGCCCCCGGCCACGTCGACTTCTTTATATCGTTGTAAAAGTCCGTTGTAGAGATCCCTGTTGGTGTCCACCTCCCTCTTTAAGATGTTGTACTCGATGGATCGCTTCTGAAAGTCGAGAACGTCGGTCCGGAGTTTCGCGACGCGCGCCGCGATCTCGCTTTCCTGGCCAAGCGAGGATTCGTAGCTATTTTTCAGCGACGCGCGGATCGTCTTTACCTCAGCGTTAAGTTGCCGGTCCACTTCCGCAATCTTGTTTTTGATCTGAACCATCGCCGGGTAATTAGGCTTGAACGTCTGAAGCCGCTCCTGATACTCGGTCACGAGGTCGTTGCGCTTGGCACGCAATCCATCTACGGCGCTGCTCGCGAGAAATTGCGGAAAGTTCAGCGCATCGGACTTTTCCACCTGCCTCCAGAGCTGCTCATTCTTAATCCGCTCGCGCGAAATGTTGCCGAGCGCGGCGCTGGAGTTTGCGAGGTCCGTTTCAACCATCGAGGAACTTGAGCCGATGGAGACGATCTGTTCCTTTTCCGCGAAGGCCAGCAACGTCTTTTCGGACTGCTCCAAACGCAATTTCAGCTGCTTTAACTGGTCCTCGAGAAACGCCTTGGCGTAGGCATTCGCCTCGAAGCGCTTATCGAGGTTGGATGCAATAAAGGCATTCGCGTAGGCGGCTGCAATTTTCTGACTGCGCGCCGGGTTCGGATCGGAGTAGACGATGTCCACCAGCCGCGAGCCGGGTACGGGCCGCACAGTGACGTTCTGCTGCACGATGCCGGCCGCGATATCTATGAGCTTTCTCTGGCTTTTCGGCGGTCCCGACTGGGCCGGCTGAAGGAAGCCCATAATCGCGTTCAGGAATGAAAATGAACGCTCGGCGAAGAAGTCCTTATCTTCAGCCAAACGCGCCATTTGCGCCACTCTCTCAGACAGGCTTCGACTGAGAAGTAGCTCATATTGCGTTCTCAAGAAGTCGGCGTCCGCTCCCTCGACGGGCGTAATGTTGCCGCCTTCGACAATCTTCGCGACGCTCCGATCGATTTGAAGCCGGATTTTTGATGTGTAGAGCGGCGTCATCATAAACGTCCGCACGGTGCCGAGAGAAAGCACCGCCATGGTGACGGCGAAAATCAACCCCTTGCGTCTGCGTAATAGCCGGATCGCTGCCCTTACCGTGGTGGCGAAGCGGGCACCATTAGGTGACGGCTGATCGAGCGCCCGACCGCCGTACATCTCATATGCGTCATTGGGCTCGAGTGCCCGGATATCGGCATGCGTGAGGGGCGTGCTATTTGCGTCGCTGGCAGAGGTCATGGAGCCGTCATCATTGGAAGCGAAGAGGGCGGCGATCGCACCGCTTACAGAAACGGAACAAAAAAGTTGGTGACCGGGAGAACTTTCAGTAACGCTTGATAGGATTCCTTCATCGCCGAGCTGCTGACGACGACGACATCGCCTTCGACGATCTGTGGATCCTTGGCTTTTCCGGACCGAATTTCCCCGACGTCGAATTTTGCGGCAGACCTCGCGCCATTCGAATTCCGGAATATCGCGACCGACGCGTCGGCAGTATCGGTGAAGCCGTCGGCGGTCGCGATGACCTGCAGCAGTGTCGTCGGTCCACGGAGCGGATATACGCCCGGCTTTTTCACCGAGCCGTCGACGGTGACGCGCTGGCTGTTGTATTCCTTGATGTAGACATTCACCTGGGGCGACTGGAGGTAGTCACGGCCGAGCCGTTTCGTCAGGTCGCTTTCTACGTCTCGCGGTGTTTTGCCGACCGCTTGGATTTCTCCGGCGAGCGGAAGGTTGATCGTGCCGTTGGCTGCGACCTGAACTGTTTTGGAAAGTTCGGGCACCTGAAAAACCGAAACCTCGACGACGTCCATCGGTCCGATTTTGTATCCGGCGTTGGCCGGGTTCGACATCGACGTCAGCTGCGCGGCTTGCCGAGATTCGGTTTCGCCAAGAGCGATAGCCGGATGAGATGACTCTCCTGATGCCTCGCTTTTATTCGCGACTGAGGCGGTGCCCGTGAGATGTGAGCCTTCGCTCAGCGAGGCGCCGCAGCCCCCGACCATCAGCCCGAGCATCAACGCGAGAGCCAACGCTCCGCGAGCCGGCTTCCTGTTTTTTACGGCATCGGCACGGTCAGGCGCTTTTTGGTATGGCATTCGATCTTTGGGCCAATGGCAAAGTTAAATTTGCTGGGGACTGGTTGGCGAGAATGGCGCGGGGGCGCGCCATAACCAGGTTGTTCGCTTCGTCTTCGCCGACGCGCGCCGCGGCGGCGTCGCGCCCCCTCTTCAGGTCGGGCGCGCGGCGGTTCATGTCGTGAGCGTCGGTTGCGAGAAGATGCACGATGCCGTCGTCGAGCAGCCTCTCCGCCCAATATTTTGCAGGGCGGCCGAACTTTCCGAGTAGCGATCCCGACGTCAGCTGCAGCCAAACGCCGGTCTGGACCCAACGTTCAATCAATTTGTATTGGACTTCGATCCAGGGAAGGCGCTCGGGATGCGAAAGGATCGGAACATAACCCGCCACGATCAGCTCGAAGAATATTTTGTTCAGCGGCTCAGGGCGGACATGCATCGGCAGTTCAACCAACACGTAGCGGCTATCGGCGAGCGTGAGGATTTCTCCGCTTCTCAGCTTCGACACGAAGTCCAAGGAGACATGGGCGTCGGAACCGCTGAACAGATTTAATCGTAATCCGGATCGGGAGAGTGCCGATCTCAGCTCCTCGGTCGCCGCGCGAATTTGTTGTCCGGTGTTGTGGTAGAGGCCAGGGAGGATATGAGGTGTGCAAACGACCGCCTCTACTCCGTCATCAATCAGGGCGGCGGCCATTTCGAGGGATATTTCGAGACCGGCTGCGCCATCATCGATACCCGGAAGAATGTGGCAATGAAGATCGATCAAACGCCGCCTCCGCGCCGAGGATTAGTTATTTGGTGTTACTTCCTATTTCAGCTATCGGCATTCTTCTGGTCCGTGTCAAGGCTCGGAATCGGTCTGCTGTGGGCCGTGTCATCCTTACATCATTGGCTTTCTAACCGTCATTTTCCCCGGGGGCGATCAGCCGAAGCGCTTTCCTTTAGGGACGGTGCAATGTAGTTATATCGTATTAGTTTGATACCCCGAGGCAACACATGATGCTATCGCGCGCTGGCTTATCGGCGGCTTCGCTTCTGGTGACGATTTCCATGGCGCAGGCGGCGAGCGTGACCTTGATCCGAGGAGAGGCGCTCGTCAGTCGAGGCGACGGCTACGAGGCGCTGAAGGGACCCGCAGTCGTCGATGCGGGGGACATTGTTGTCCCCTCACCCGGAAGCTCGGTGAAGGTAACGTTCTCGAATGGCTGCGACGTGTTCCTTGGAGGCGGTATGGTGTTCAGCGTGCCGGAGGTTCCACCGTGCGGTGGCCCGTCCACGCCCGCCAGCAACGGCCTGCCATCGGCGGAGGCCGCGCTCCCTCAGGATTGGTCCGCCGTGACGCAAACGACGGCCTTCAACGCGACGCAGCCCAATTTCGTGCCCTACCTCCTCGGCGCGGCGGCGATCGGGGGCATCACGGCTGCCGTTGCCGGTCTTGGCGGCGGCGGTAATGACAGTCCGGCAAGTCCTTAGCGGCTCTCCGGAAAGCTATCGCGATGGCTTCACATTGTGACCGATGATTTCAAACGCAGAAATATTCGGCTCGAGATCGTCGCCGCTAATCGGCACTCCTCGGCGCTTCGCGTGGCGGGAGATCGTTTCCGAGCACGGGCTAGCGTGTCTTACGGGTGGCGTTTTAGCTGCGTCGATTGCGCTCGGCGGAGCGACGCGGAGTGGATATCCCGGAGATGTCCTGCTTCAAGTTCTTGCCATCATCCTTCTGATCGCAGCGCTTCGTGACATCGTCCTCTCCGGTTCTGTTCGTCATTTCAAATTGCCCCTGATCTTTTTGGGCTCGCTCGCACTCGTGCCGATGGTCCAGCTTCTTCCTCTGCCCGTGGACCTATGGTCTCGGCTGCCCGGACGCGCGATCATTTCACAAACGTATGCTCTCATCGGTCAGCCTCGTCCCGCGTTTCCACTCTCCTTAACACCATCCGCAACTTACCTTAGCGGCTTGGCGTTGCTTCCTCCCGCGGCTGTGTTTCTAGGAACTTTGACGCTCGGCTACGCGCATAGACGAAGCGTCAGCTTTGTCCTTATCGCAATGGGAATCGTCGGCGTTCTTCTCGGTTTGTTGCAACTGGCGCAGGGGCCGAACAGCGCGCTACGGTTTTACGAGATCACCAATAAGACCGAGGCGGTGGGCTTTTTCGCCAATAGAAACCACTTCGCGGCTCTTCTCTATGTCGCGACACTCTTCGTCTCCGCCCATCTTATCGATGCGATCGGACACATGGGGCAAAGAACACCGCGACGCAGAGCAGACGCGAACATGGCCGTCCCTCTGCTGACGTGGCTAACGGCGCTGCTGATGCTGACCGCCGCTCAGCTGATGGTCCGATCTCGGGCAGGACTGGTTCTGATGGACTTGGCTTTGGCCGCTGCAATCGCCATCGGCATGACCGATCGGCGAATGGCAACTTCGAACCCCGGCTTCGGTCGATTGATCGTGGGAACCGCTACCGGAATTATTCTCCTTCTTCTGCCGCTTGCGCTCTACCGCATTCTCGACCGGTTCGGAGCCGATCCTTTCGCGGATGCGCGGATCGGCTTCGCACGCAAGACGATCTCCGCCGCCGCTGCATACATGCCGTTCGGTTCTGGCCTCGGATCGTTCGTTCCCGTTTATCAGCTCTACGAGAAGACTTCGGATCTGGGCCTCACTTACGCAAATCATGCTCACAACGATGTTCTCGAGGTTTGGCTGGAGACGGGAATATTCGGCATCGCGATGATGGGTGTGTTCGGCGTGTGGATAGTCCGGCGCACCGCCTCGCTGTGGAACGAGGGTTCGGGCGTTATCCACGGCATCGACCTTGGGCTTGCGCGTGCAGCCTCGGTGGCAGTGCTATTGCTTCTCGCTCATTCGTCCGTCGATTATCCGCTTCGCACGACGGCGATGATGACTGTTGCGGCGGTGGCGGTCGCGTTCCTCGTCAAGCCCGCAAAATTACTTGAGCGACAGAACCCGCGTCATGGCACGCGCCGGCGCCCGCGTAACAGTACTCCATCACAGGGTGGCAGCAACGACGGCTTGAGGCATGGCCATTCCATGCAATCGCCGAGCGCGCGCGAAGTCTGGGTGGCCCAGGGTGAGTGGCCCGAAGCGTGGCGACCCATAGCAGCTCAGAGTCGTCTCCCAATTGCAGCCCAACCGGAGGACGCAAAGACATTCGCTGAACGCCTCGAACGGGATCGAGCCGGAGGGGCCAGCAATCCGCGATTAAGGCAATAATAACCCTTTCGGACTACGTCTAAAGGCGCGGAATAACGGGGGGCTATTCAAACCTCGCGCCTGTCCGCAAGCTCCCGGGGAAGCCGATGCAGCCTCTTTCGCCAATAACCAGAGCGTTGTGGGCCGCCGGCGTCTCTGCCGCGTTGGGAGCGTCCCTTTTCGTCGCGATTATGATCTCGTCCGATAATTTCGTCGCGTTTCTGCCAGCGCACGTCGTTCTGTTGATGGCGCTCATCCTTTCATCCGACGCCAAGTTGCGCTTGGTAATGGTTGGGTTCGCAGCCCTCACCTCCCTGATGATAAGTAGCGCGCTCGGGGGATCGCTCGTCGCCGCTGCGGCCTTTGCCATCGCGAACACGGGAGAGCTGTTGATCGCAGCCCTTCTTATCGAGAGACTTCGCCGCCCATCCGTTGTGAAGACCGCATTAGAGACGGAGAAAGATCAGAAGATGGAGTGGCGGCCGCAATATTCCGCCGATCGCGATTGCTTAACCGGCCTCGCGAGCAGGGCCCTCCTCATCGAGCTCATCGGCGCCGCCAAATCCAGAAGCGACGAGGTTGCGCTTCTATTCATCGATCTCGATAATTTCAAATCCGTCAACGACACCTTTGGACATAATATTGGCGACCACCTGCTCAAAACCGTTGCCGGGCGATTGCGCTGTAGCGTGAAAGCTACCGACATTGTCGCGCGTCTCGGCGACGATGAATTCGCCGTGCTGTTGGACAGGGGCACACAGCCCGCTGCGGCGGAGATCGTCGCAAGGCGAATTTCGGATTTACTGAATGCGCCGACGACGGTTGGCGGTCATGACATTCGTGTCGGCGCGAGCATTGGCGTTGCATGCTGGCAGCCCGATACGAGTTCGGCTTGGGAACTCTTCAGGCGCGCAGATGCTGCTCTTTACAGCACAAAGTCGACGGGACGCGGGAATTACAAATTTTTTGAACCCGACATGGACCGGCGACTGCAACAGCGGCAAGAACTCGAACAAGAGCTTCGAAAAGCCGTCGCCGATCGCAGCTTCGACGTGCACTATCAACCGATCGTGCGGCTGGCGACGAACGAAGTGATTGGGCTCGAAGCCCTCATCCGCTGGAGCCATGCCAAGCGCGGGATGATATCACCTGCCGAATTCATTCCGATCGCGGAGGAGCTTGGCCTGATTGCGCCGATCGGCGACTGGGTTCTTCGGCGGGCATGCCACGACGCGGCCAGGTGGCCAGATCATTTAAAAATATCCGTGAACTTTTCGCGGGCCCAGTTCGAATGTCCGCACGTCGTGGATCGACTGAAGTCGGCTTTGTCCGAAACCGGTCTTGCGCCCAATCGGCTGCAGCTTGAAATAACCGAGACGACAATCATGTCAGACTTTGCCAAGGCCAATGCGCTCCTCGGCGAACTTCGCGAACTCGGCGTCGAGACCGCCATGGACGATTTCGGAACCGGCTATTCGTCATTGAGCTGCCTTCGAAACTGCTCTTTCGACCGGCTGAAGATCGATCGCTCGTTCATTAACGACCTGACGACGAGCCTGGAAGCGAGATTGGTTCTTTCGACCATCGTCAAACTGGCAAAGACGCTCGGGATGCACACGACCGCCGAGGGCGTCGAAACGATAGAGCAGTACGATATCGTGAAGGCCGAGGGATGCTCTGAGATCCAAGGCTATTACTTCAGCGCTGCGAAATCCGCGTCCGAGGTATCAGCCTATTTCGCATCCGGCGGGAACGGCGTCGCCGCATCATCCGGCATCAAGCCTGCGAGCTTTACTCAATCGCTATCATGACATTTCCGATCGTAGAAATGGTGCGCATGGCCCTTATTAACTAGTCTTCAAGGCGCTCCATTCGTTGCAATTTAAAGTGGAATTGCCGCTGGCGTTGATTAAGGGTGTTCATTTCCCTATTGCAACAATGCGCCGCTAGCCATGGCGACCGGGGTTCGCTAATCCCTGCTCGTCGATCCGGGAGGGATGATTCCTATTCGCTAGTCACAAGCGATTTCCCGGATGCCATTGGTACGGGACCGCGATGAAATCTTCCACCTCGAGCGAACCACCCGTCTACGTCGTCCTCGTCGACAGCCGAGGTATGATTATGGACGTGAACGCTAAAGCCGGAACGCAAGACGGCAATCACAAGATTGCCCTCGCCCGGTACCCAGTCGGCGACTCCTATTTCGATCACTGCGATGACGATCAGCATCGCTCCGAAATTCAATCGCTTCTCAAGCGGAAGCGCAGCCTCATCTCATTCGTCGTACCTTCGCGGCCGAAGCAGAAGCAATGGTTCGTCGTCATCGGAGTTCCGGTCAGCCAGGACGTCGGCAGCGGCGCCGTTCTCATGCATGTCGATATCGCGGCTTGGGTGCCCGATGCGAAAGAGACCGACGCCCATCCCAAGGAGCCGAAGACGCCGGTGACGCTCAATCCCGGTTTTATCCAGGACACCATCACGCGGGCTCTCTTTCAACAATTCGGCCCCGGTTTTGGCGAGGCGCCTGCAGCGCCAATGCTGCATCCTGACGTCGACTCCTTGAGTCCAAGACAGCGCGAAGTTTTGATGCTGCTCGGGGCCGGCAAGAGCAATGCCGAAATCGCCGAAGAAATTTCCTGCTCGTTGAATACCGTCAAGCGGCACGTGACGGCCGTATTGCAAAAGCTGCGTTTGCCGAACAGAACGCGGGCCGCAATGCTTGCAAATCAACTGAATATCCGCGTCAAGGATTAGCTCGGGCATCACGCCTGCAGACTCATTTTTGCCCTGACGTCTACGGGCAGCTTTGCTGTTGTCCTTCGCTTCTTTCGTGCAGACGACAGCACCGTTTCGATAATGTCGGGCATTCGCGGTTCGCTTATCAGATGGACGATCGTCCTCGCGAAGGAAGCATCATCTTTGGAACGATCAGCCGGCGGCGACACAATGGACATTCGTATCCGCGGCGCCGTCGCTCGCGCCGCAGCAAACTTGGCCGCGAGAAACGCCGTCGCGATCGGTATCGTGGCAGCACCGGAAGCTGGCGCTATACACAGAAAGTGCAGATCCCGGTCGATATAAGGAAGCACGGCATCAAGGCAATGAAGCAGACGGCGTGTCTCCAGTTCGATCGCTTTTTCCGTCGTCATCCTCTGGCGCTTCGATGCAGCGATCTCGAGGACGACGACATCCAGCCGTTCGAACTGGGCGAATGCGATTTGAAAGAACTCGCTCACGGACTTCGGGCGATCCAAATCTATCGGTTGGCAGTAGACGCCATCGCGGCCATCGATTTTTGCGTCGAGCATTTCGAACTGGGTAGCCGATGCACCGAGGGCCAGCCTACCGCCCTGCTCGAGAACCAGTTCGTTTAACGGCTCGTCATACCGGGCGTTGGCGGACGGAATCGCTATGACTTTTCCCGTTAGCGCCCGAGCCGCCTCGTCATATTCTTGCTTCAGGAGCATCGCCGACTCCCGGCATCTTTAAATTGCATCATACGAAAACTAAGTCCATTTATAGATAATCACAACCATTGGTTGTGTTTACCGGGTGAGAGAGCCAGCATCCGAGAGGCGCTATTTGCTTTCTTTCAGATAGCCCGCGCAGGCATCCGGGAAACCGCGCGTCGAGAACGTGAAGTCGAGCGCCTGCTTCGATGTGTTTTGGACGACGGCGGATATTTTTGGGGCCTTCCGTATCTGCTCAAGCAGTGGCTCGGTAAGATCGAAGGACGCGAAACATCCCGTGCGTTGGCATGCGGTATAGGACACGGCGAACGAATTTTCCCTCTCAAGACCCACGACGACGCCTGCCGGCAGCGATACACCAACGGGCAGATGGAAAGACCCTTTGAGTTTGCCGGCCTGATCCCTGTGTATCGTCAGCACGCCGACCGGCTTCTTGAGTTTGTCGCTCACGAGCGTCTGTGACATCACGCAAGATTTGTGGCCCTTCACCGGGGGCGTGCATGCCAAGACCCAGTCGCCGATGATCTGGCGCGTTGCCGGGGCGACAGCAGCCTCGGCTGTGGGCGGAACTTCCGCGGCATTCGCAATACCGAACACGGCCATCGACGCAGCCCAGGTAGCGAAAAGCGACGCGTATTTTTTCATCCGAATATCTCCAGTTGAAGAGAGCACACTTTGAAGATCGTAGATCTTTGAAAGCCGGATACTTTGAAAACTGGATACTTTGAAAACTGGATTCTGGGCCGCCGCATTGCGGCACCAGAACCCCGTTGTGCGGCCGAAGAACGATAGGGAGCCGTTCGTCCTTAGGCCTCACCTCACCAATCGACCCTGACGCCGAGGCTTCCGCCGTATCCGACGAAATCATCCTTTCCGAATTGCACGTTGCCCTTGGCAAAGGCGCTGACCCCATTGCCGGTAAGGCTGAACACGTTGACACCGCCGGTGACTTCACCGAGCGCGCCGGAGAGGTTGTCCGTTGTCTCGAGCACGTAATCTCCGCTCTTCACGTCTGCCGTGTTGTTACCGAGAAATTCGTAGATGGCGCCGACACCGATGAACGGCTCATACTTTGCTTGCTCCTTCGCAATCGTCGTTCCGACGCGCACACCGAGACGACCGCGCAAACTGTCTCCGCTCGAGAAATTTACGGACGTATCGTAGATTTCCATGGAGTCGATGTTCGCGTTGACATACGAGAGCGTGAAGCCAGGCTCGATAAACGCGTTGTTATACGTCGCTCGATATCCGGCATCGATAACGCCGCCGACGGCGGTCACGTTCGCGTGCTCGTTCGTGGATTGGACGCCTGAGTATTTGACGTTTCCAAGGTTGGCCATGAACTGGCCATCGATGAACCAACCGCCTTGCAGGTAGGTCACGTACGCACCCACGGCACCGCTCTGGAAATCGGCGCTGTTTGCGGAGCCTTCAAAATTGAGCTGGGACCTCAGATAGCCACCCATTACGCCGGCCATCCAGATTCCATTTCCGCCTTCAGTCGTGCGGATAACGTCGTAGCCCGCGATCACGCCGCCACCGTCCAGCTGCGAATTGACCGAATGCCGCTCGACGGTATTCATCAGCGTAAATGAGTGATCCGTCGATCGCGATTCCGAAGCGCCGAGAACCTTCGCCCAAGCGCCAGACGCCGGCTTTGCGCATCCTGCGGTCGAATCCTTGAGGCTGACTGGCGCACACGTCGTATTTAATGCCGTGCGCAAATCCGCCGTTCGGTCGAGCCAGGCGCCGGACGCGTTGTGCCAGATCGACTGCGCCGCAGACGTCAGGCTTGGGAGTTCGAAGAATGAATGGCTTGGACTGCTGGCAAGGACCCATTCGTTCTCGCCCTTGAGATAGAGATCATACTGGAACATTCCCGTATCGATCGGGCCGTTGGCCAGGTAGAAACTGCCTTTCGGTAGAGATCCCGTGGCATTCACGACATCAATACCAGTGGGATTGTAGGCGCCAAACCCGGCTTTGACGTTGTTGACGTAGATCGCGGTAGAGCCGGTCACATCGCCGTTGATGACAAGCGTATCCGAGCTCGAACTCGATGGGCCGGCAAGGAAGGCATCGACCTTCAATGCGCTCTCGCCATCAGCTCCGTGGAATGTCAGCGTGCCCCCATCAGTTGGAATGAGCGTAAAGGTATCGCCCGTATATCCGTCCTGAAGATCGATCGTCCCGGTACCACCGACGCCGCCGTTGTTGAAGAATTCAACGCCCGCGAGAACGGTGTTGTCGTTGTAGGACGGTGAGTCCGGGTCAGTTGTATAAATCGTTCCCGTGTTGTTGAAGGCATCCGCCAAACCGTCGCCAAGCTCACTGGTGCCGGTGAAGTGCCAGCTGTCGTTGCTGGTGTTATTGAAAGTGTTCGCTGCGTCCGTATTACCTGCTTCCGACAGATCGATGCGCCCGATCATCGTGCCACCATTGTTGATGGTTACGGCGCCGCCGCGGGCATCAACGATGAGATCCGACGTCGACTCGCGAGAACTGCGGATGAGGCCTTCGGCATAGTTGTTGATTGTCGCCCCGTCATCGGTCGAAAGATCGATCGTCGCGCCGTACCCGCCGGAGCTTTCGATCAAGCCCGACGAATCGACGGTTGCGGAATCCGATGCTATCGAAATGGCTTTCTCGCGGCCCTTGATCGTCCCGTCGCCATTATCGATGGTGACGGATCCATCCGCTTCGACATCGATGCCGGCGTCACGGCGGCCCTGGATGATTCCGCCGTCGTTGTCGACCGTCACGTCGCCATCGACGTTCCGGATTTCGATGCCGTCATCACGACCCTTGATCGACCCGCTCTTATTGTAGATTCTGACGTCATCATCCACATTGCGGATATTGATGCCGTCGCCCTTCTCGCCACGAATCCTGCCGCCGTAGCTGTTTGATATTTTGACGTCATCGTCCACGTCTTCGATCTGGATGCCGTTGTCGCGTCCGGTGATTTTTCCGCCGAAGCGGTTATCTATGCTGACCTCGTCTTCGACGTCTTTGATGTCGATGCCGTCGTCATGTTCACCCGTGATTCTGCCGCCAAAGCGGTTATCGATGGTGACATGATTGTCGACGTCGTGGATCTTCACGCCGTCGTCATGGCCGGTAATCCTGCCGCCGAAGCGATTGTCGATGCTGACGTCGTCATCCACATCGCGGATATCGACGCCGTCGCCCCGCTCGCCGCTAATTCTGCCACCGAACCGGTTGTCGATCTTCACATCATCATCGGTATTCTTGATGTGGATGCCGTCGTCACGTCCGGAGATCCGGCCTCCGCCCTTATTCTCGATGCTGACGTCGCCGTCCGTATCCTCGACGCGGATGCCGTCACCGCGGCGCCCCGTAATATTTCCGCCGTAGCTGTTTGATATTTCGACGTCATCGTCCACGTCTTCGATCTGGATGCCGTTATCGCGTCCGGTGATTTTCCCGCCGAAGCGGTTATCGATGCTGACTTCGTCTTCGACGTTTTTGATGTCGATGCCGTCGTCATACTTGCCCGTTATCCTGCCGCCAAAGCGGTTATCGATGGTGATACGATCGTCGACGTCTCTGATGTGCACGCCGTCGTCATGGCCTGAGACCCGGCCGCCGAAGCGGTTGTCAATCTCGACCCTGCCCTCGGCGTCGTCGATGTAGATCCCGTCATCCCCATGACCRATGATTTTGCCCTTGAAGCTGTTATCTATCGAGATTTTCCCGCCGACATCGGTGATCCTCACGCCCTCGTCGGAGCCCTCGATTCTGGCATCGTCCCAGTGCGTACCGTAACGGTTCTTAACCGACACGTTGCCACTGATGTTGTCGATCCGAACGCCCGGCCCCTCCTCGTTGGAGATGTGATCACGGTCGTTGTCGACCTTGGCTTTATTCTGGTCGTGAATATAGACGCCGCCGGTCGAGTCCGCGGCCACTACTCCGCTGCCGACCATCAAGCTCAGCGCCAACGCGGGGATGAAGCAGGGCGGAGGTGCGAATTGCTGAAAATGACGTCGCTTCGGCAGCCATCGTGCAATCCCGGATTGCCCGTCATTGCGATTACGGTCCATGCAATAAGTCCCCTGAATGTTAGGACGCAGCACACGCAACATCGCGTTCGGAAAAGCGGACGCCTTCCGTTCGAATTGGCGGGCGCGGTGAATGACACCACGAATCGCAAGTTGTAGTTCTTAGGTACTATGTGAGTAGTAGTCGTGAAAGGTGCCCGCACACCTGGACTTCGTTCCGATTCACATAAATCTGTGCGCTGACCGGTTATTCGGGGAACAGTGGCCTAATCACCTCAGCCGCAGTCGCTGCATTGGCGAACATGTCAGCACGCAGGGATTAGATAGCGGTTTTTTGACGAGAGCTTAGCGCCACACCCTTGCGCGTGCGCCGATTACGGGCAGCGGCGACGACCATCAACATCAACACAGCCGTCTGGGAATCAAGCGATCGCCCGCCGCGGGTCACGCAGATCGAGCGGACCGAAGTTGGAGTCGCCTCCGAGCCTCTGAACGGCATCGGCTACATTGGCTTCGAGTGAAGCGGATGATTTGTTCGCCTCGTAAGGCGCTATCGATCGATGAGGACTCGGGACCGCTGCGCTCTGTTCCACCGGGTGCTGATATCCGATTGCACAAGGCTCCGTCGGCAGCGAGACCAAGGCGGCGCGCCATTCCTCGAGCTCGGAACAAAAGCGCTGGACGTCAAATTCCGGCCTACTGCGATGCTCGATCGCGTATTCAGACGCGCGTGGCTGATGCTCAGATACCGCAGCTCGCCGCAATGCCGGTTGACGGCGAGGCTGGTCGTTCGCGCGGCTTTTCGCGCTGCCTGGGGCGTTTTTGGGCATTGGCTCGTCCGCGCGCGGGTTCCGTCGCGACGCGTGACGACGGACACCGTCTGCGATGTTGCCCGTCATCTCGACAATGCCTGCGCTTACGCGGGCGACGGGAGAAAGAGAATTTTTCATCTTTTCATTTCTCATCGCGAAGGCTGGCTGCTTTGCTCATGAAAGGCCGGAGCTCGCGGGAGGCTTCGCGAGACCGCACGCTCCGCGCCCGCGCTACATCTGCCGAAGCGGCTGATGAAAATCGTAGCGGGCCAACTCTTCCGAGTTCTGACGATAGTCGCGGTCTTCGGCGGCCTTGATGGTGTGACGACTGACGACCTGCGATAGCTCCTGGATAGTCCGCTTGCGCGCCGCGCCGGTTACGGCGAGCACGGTCAAGATCTCCTGGATCAATTGTTCCTCGACAGCTGCATCCTGCCGGTAGGCTTCAAGTACGGCCTCAAGTTCTGGTCGCATAAACTTCTCCTCGAATCGAGAGTATTAACCTTAATTAACTAGTCCCTCGGGAGAAATGCAACGTTTTGTCGTGCCGGGCATTGTCCGAAGATGTGGAATGGGTCGCGGACGCCGGTTTTTCGGAATCATCGTAACGATCCGATAATTCTTAGATAGTACTTTGTAACCACTTTGAATCAGGTTCAGAGCGCGCGGGGATGCGAATTGCGTCTGCCGGCACGGTTTGAAAGCTCAACGACTGGTTGGGGGGCACATGCGGCAGATGGCTTTGTCACGAAATTTCTTGCGTCGACGGGATCCGCGGCAGCGCGTGAGCTTTACTGCAATCCTCGAATGCCGGGGTGTTAGTCAGAACGTGCGGGTCGTGGATTTTTCCGCGTCCGGTCTCCGCGTTGACGGAATTCAGGGGCTTGCCACCGGAGATCCCATCCAGATCTCTTTTTCTCCCGACATGGTTCTCGCCGGCGAGATCGCGTGGTGCGTGTGGCACAAGGCAGGGATCAAGCTTCTACCCGCCCTCGACGAGGCACACCCGGCGTACCTCTTCCTATCGGACCAGGCCTCCGCCGTTGAGCAACTGCACGTTCGGGCCATCGCAGCCATCGCTAAGGAGCGAGCGGGCAGCACCGGTCATTCCGGTTCCGGATCGCTCTAGGCCTGCGCTCGGGCGACAGTCTCGCGCATGGTTCCCGGTCTAAATCTCAAAAATGCGCTCGGCGGCTCCGCTTTTCGGCGAGACCTCCGTTTGAACGTGTTTGCCCGGAGAACTCGATGGCGACGAATCAATGGCCTTCGCTTTCTGACCTGATCGATGACGGCGAGGCGCCGGCGGAAGGGCTTCACGGCAACGTCGCGGCATTCGATGCCGCTGCGGCCTCGGCGACGGAACTGCTCCTCGAAGGGTTGCAGGTGGCGCGCGCCGGCGATCTCGATGCCGCCGCGGAGCTCTTCGCCAAGGCGATCGTGAAAGAGCCCGACGCGGCCGAAGCGTACGAAGCGCTGGCGACGGTTCTCATCCCCATGGGCCAGCTTGAGTTCGCGGCGCGAGCCAAAGCAAAAGCCATCAGCCTCGGCTACAATTCCGCACCGTCGTGGGAAATGCTGGGCGACATATTCATCAACCTCGGGCAGTTCGACGAGGCTGCGGAAGCTTACACCACGGCACTCGGTCTCGAGCCGAGCGCACTGGAGTTGCACAGCAAGCTCCAGTCTGCCGTTTCGCAACGGTCGGCTCGTCTCAAGTCCGCGCCCGCCGCGCCGCCGGCCGTTCATCCGGCTGCGTTGCCCGATGCGGACTTGTTTGGGCTGGAGTTCCTCAGCAACGACCTCATCCCTCCGGCATGGCGCCAAGTTACCATCGTGACGATCACGCCTGAGGGCAATCCGCACTCGGCTGCGTTCGACGACCTTACGCTCGGCTTCGAGCGCGCATTCAAATCGCTCGGCGTCGACGTTCAGCGCAAAACCAATGCGCTAGGAAACTCCGGCATCAATCTGCTGCTCGGCGCTCATCTCATCGATACGCCAGAACTTGCGGACCGGATTCCGTCGAACACGGTGATCATCAATCTCGAGCAGGTCACTGGATTCGATGTGCGCTCGCAGCCCGTCTATTTGAGCCTTTTGAGCCGGCTCGCGGTTTGGGATTACAGCGTGCGGAACATCGAGGCGTTGCGCCGCCTCACGGGCAGCCGGTACGTCCGCCATTTCAGCATCGGCTACACTCCGGAGATGACGCGCAATCTGCCGCCATCCGAGCAGACGACTGACGTCCTCTTCTACGGCAGCATTAATCCTCGCCGCCAAGCGATCCTTGCGGGTCTGATGGCAGCCGGACTGAACGTCAAGCACCTCTTCAGTGTTTACGGAGAGGCGCGCGACCAGGCGATTGCGGAAGCGAAAGTCGTTCTGAACTTGCACTTCTACGAAGACAGCATCCACGAAATCGTCAGGACCTCGTATCTTCTCGCAAACGGCAAAGCGGTCGTGTCGGAGTGCGGCCCCCGCACGGAGATCGACGAGGACATCAGAAGCGCAATGCTGGCTGTGCCCTATGACGATATCGTCAGGAGCTGCGTGGCGCTCGTTCGCGACGAGCCGCGCCGTCAGGAACTCGAGCGACGCGGGTTCGAGGTGTTCGCGAAGCGCGATCAGGCGAGAATATTGCGCGAGACGATCGCCGCGACGGAAATGCCAAATTTCGGCTAGCCGCGCAGTCGCGGCGATCAGCGGTTCTAGGCGGCGTTACGTAATTTGCCGCTCAAGGGCCTGAGCTTCGACCAGCGCCCATCAAGCTCGGCGATGTCAGCCTGATGCTGCGCGCCGAAACCGTTCTTGACGTCGAAGCTATCGCGCCGGTCCGAAATCTGAATCTTGCGCGCCTTGAATGCATTCGACCACGGACTGAACCCGTACCACCGGATCGATCCGAGTTCGCGGCTGCCGTTACATTGGCGCGGCAAATGCGAAGCGTGACGGCCGGGTGTGTAGGCGCCGATCGCGTAGCGATGATAGAGCCTGCTTCGGGTCGGAAATGTCAGCCCCGGTATGGCCAGAGCGGCGAAGTCGATCTCGTCCTCCCAAATGCCCGTTGCCTTTTGCTCGACCAGGGACCGCGACGGATCGGGCGGATTGTTCGGGTCGGTATCGACCATCACGGCACCCGGCAGGCGCACGCCGGTCAAGTCGTGCTGGGCGACTACGCGCTCCATCTTTTCCAGACCGGGCGCCACAAAAAATTCCGTGGTGTTGAGCACGAGTTTCCAGGCGTCCGGAAAACGCTGCTCATGTTTCATCACTTCGAAATCGCACAGAAGCGCGGCGAACGTGGCGTTTTCGGAGGAGACGATTTCCCAATGGGGCACGAGTTCGCGGCAGATCGCAACGGAGGCATCGGTCGAATGATAATCGATCAGGACGCCGTGATCGAATATCTCGCGATGATGGCGGAGCCACCAGGGCAACAGATAAGCTTCGTTGAAGAAATGCGAGATGACGACCCGCTTGGCCATTGTAGTCTCACCCGATCTCAACAAGCTTCGGAAAATAGATCACGAATTTCGGCGAGACGCCGCCGCTGTGCCGCCTGATCTTCGCCATCAGCTCATCGGCGAAGTTCCAGGCTCCGATCAGGAACGTCGTGTCGCCCGCGATGTCGGCGGCTTTGCTGAATGGCTCGATCGCATGCGGCGTGCCTGGAATGGTCAGCCCGACCTTGAGGGAGGCTTCGTCGAGATAGACGTCCGGAACAATGCCTGCAGCGCGAACGAACGTCAGGGCTTTCGCGGCGACGCCGACGAGCGCGATTTTCCGGCCCGCGGCTCGATGCTTCTTCACGACGGCAGCGGCGGCGCTCATTGCGGTCTTCGCACCGTCGGCGAATGTTGCATATGCGCTCAAGACCTCCGAGCCTCTAAGGTCGCGGGACAGCGAGGGTGGCGTCGGCGACGGCCACGCGACGGAAAAGGGTTTGCTGCCATCAAAAGCGAACGGCGCGACGTGGTCTTCCGCTCGCCGGAGGAACGATAGCAGGCTTACGCCGTGCACGGAGGTCAGCTGCGAAGCTTCGACGCGCAAGCCGTTGTTTTCCGCGAGGCGCGCCATCGAAGCGACGGTGTAGAACGAATAATGCTCGTGATAGACGGTATCGAATTCACCGTTGGCGATCATCAATGCCTGGCTGGTCTGGATGATCGCGACGCCGCCCGGCGCCAAGCATTCTCGCACGCCGCGCATGAACGTCGCCGGGTCCGGCGTGTGGGCCGCGACGTTCATCGCGACGATGATGTCGAACTGCCCCTCTGGCCGGGCGTCAGGGAAAAAGCCGGTGACGACTTTTCTGCCGGCCGCGGTGGCGATCTTGTTGAGGTTTTCCGCGGGATCGACGCCGACAGCGTCGAAGCCTCGTGCTTCCAGGCTCCCCAGGAGGCTGCCGTCGTTCGAGGCGATTTCCAGAACGCGCGCGCCGGGCCTACTCGCGCGCAGCAACGTGTCTGCGAACCATTCGAAGTAAGCTTTGAGCGTTCCGCTCGTGCCGCTCGCATAGAGGTAATGCTTGAACAGCTTGGCCGGATCGACGAAGTGGGTCAGCTGCCCGTGCGTGCAGGTAGGGCAGATCGCGAAACCCAGAGGAAAGGCTTCGTGCAGCTCATCAGGCCCTGCGAGCAGCAGATTAGCGGGCGCCTGAACGTCCAAGTCGAGCAATGGCTTCGCTTCGCCGCCGCAAACAATGCACGTGCGCCGTCGTTCGCAATCTGCGGTCATGATGCTGCTTGTAGCTTAGGATGATAGCTCTCGCGGAACCGCTCACAGCGTTCGGCGATGCTGATGGGTCGCGGTGCGCCGCACAGCGACTGGATCTTTTGGCAGTTCATCTGGAAGGAGTAGGTGAGCGCGTTGCCGTGGTCGACGACCGGCACGCCGTGGAAGGCTGCGATGCTGTCAGCCAGCTGGCCGATGCTGACGTTGAGCGAACCCGTGTTGAGGATCGGCGGCAGATCATGGCGCAGCTCGACGATCCTCAGGACGTAATGCGCGAGGTCTTCGAGGAAGAGAATGTTGCGATAAGATCTGCGATTACGCACTTGAACACAGCCGTCGCGCATGGCTGCGATATTCATCGCGTTGAAGATCAGCTCCGGCCGCAGGAACGGACTCATTCCGCACACCGTTCCGAGGCGCAGACCCGTTATCGCGTTGGCGAAACAGCGGGCGAGCGCATCCATCGAAACCTTGGAGCAGTCATAGGGATTGACCGGATCTAGCCTCGTCTCGGATTCGTCGAGCGAGGGCGGCGCGATGCCGTTCTCCGACATCATCACCGAATAGACGCTCGCGGTGCTGGCGTAGATCAAACGCGCATTGAGCGGCTTGCGGCGCGCAAAATGGAGAAGGTCGAGACAGTTGTTGGCGAGCGCGCCATCGGGATCGCTGAGCGACATCGGAACGCTCGAATGTCCGGCGAACCAAAGGATGACCGAAAAATCCGCGAGATCCGTGATGGTCAGTTCCTGGTACCGGCAGCGCATCGCGTTCGGGACGCCTGCGAGGCGGTCGACGTTCTGATCGCACACCGAGACGTCATGTCCGGCCAGAACCAGGGCCGGTAACAGGTAGGACCCCACGTAGCCATGTCCGACGAGAAGAATTTTCATGGCCAGCCCCGAGTCATGTGCACAGTAGCTGATCTGTTCCAGGTTTGCCTTGCGCGTGCCTTGTGACGATTGCCGGACTGATCATCCGGCTGGCGGCTTCTCCTTCTCCTGGCGCCGTACGGGCGATGCGGGACCCGCCCCGACCAGCTCCAGAAGCGCCAATTCGGCTTGGCTGACGTAGCGCTGCTTGTGTTGCAAAACGTAGAAGGAGCGGCGCGGCAAGGGAAAATCCGGCGAAACGAGCCTGCCCGAAAGTAGCGCCGATTCTACGACCAGATTTGAAATGGCCGTCGCCCCGACACCGGCTTCGACGGCGGCACACACTGCCTCGTTCGACGGCAACTCTAGAGCGACATCGAGATCGGCCAAGGTCAGCGACAATGCTTTAAGCGCTCGCTCGAATTCGGTCCTCGTTCCGGAACCCTGCTCGCGCAAAACCCACTTGATCGACATGATATCGGAGCGGTCAAGATTGGGCTTCGCAGCAAGAGCGTGAGCCGGCCCCACAACAATGACGAGCCTGTCGCCTTCGATGCTGCGCACCGAGAGGTTAGGATTGTCGATTGCGCCTTCGATGAAGCCGATGTCGGCCGCGCCCTCATGGGTCGCGGTTGCCACTCGTTGCGTGTTGCCCGCGCTGAGCTTCAACTTGATGTCGGGATAACGCTGATGAAACGTCGCGAGAAAGGGCGGCAGCCAATAGTTGATGATGGTCTGGCTGGCGACGATCGACAGCGTGCCGCGCTTCATTCCGGCCAGATCCTGCAGCGCCTTTTCAGCCGTCGCAGCGCGCGCGAGCACGCCTCGCGCTTCGCTTAGAAATATGCGGCCGGCGTCCGTCAACTCGATGCGGCGGCCGACACGATCGAACAGCTTCACCGCATAGCGCTCTTCGAGCGCGGCGATTGCGGAACTCGCTGCCGACTGCGTGATGTTGATTTCCTGTGCAGCTTGCGTCACGTGCTGACGCTCGGCGACGGCAACGAAGATGCGCAATTGCTCGAGGGTCATGTGGGCCTCTTCACATTCAAGTCACCACTTTAATCAGAGCCAGGCTGAAGCCCGCAATGAATAGCGACGATAGAGCGCCGAGCAAAAGCGGCTTGAGGCCCTTGGCCTTCAGCTTCGCGAAGTCGGTCTCGAGGCCCATTGCCGCCAGAGATATCGACAGCAGGAAGGTCGTTGACGGAACGATCACGGCCTTAACTTCGGATGGAATGACGATCAAACTGTTCAATGCGACGAGCGCGATGAAACCTAAAAGGAACCATGGCATCGGCGCATTTCGCGTGGCGGCCGCCGTCCCCGAGTGTTTCTGGCGCCGTGCTGCGAGAAGGCCGAGGCCGATCACCATCGGTGCGAGCAGCATGACGCGGCTGAGCTTGGCTATGGCTCCAAATTCGCCGGACGACTGGCCGTCTTGAAAGGAAGCTGCGACGACCTGGGCGATCTCGTGAATCGAAGCACCAGCCCATAAGCCGAATGCGTGCGGACCGAGGTGCAGCAGACCCGGCAGGAGCGGATAAGCAAACATCGCGATCGACCCGAAGATCGTTACGCAAGCGACGGCGTAAGCGACGTCTTCGTCGTGACCTCTGGTGACGGTGTTTGTTGCGATGATGGCGGACGCACCGCAGATCGACGTTCCGGCTGCGATGAGTTGAGTGAGCTTGCGATCAACGCCAATCATGCGCCCTAACCAGGTCGTGAACGTGAACGTTGCCAACAACGTCGCAACAATGATTGTAAATCCGTGCGAGCCGACCTCGGCGATCTGCTGTGCCGTCAACTGAAAGCCGAGCAGGATGATCGCGAAGCGGAGGATGCGGCGAAGCGAGAACGCGACGCCGTCCTTGGCCTGCAGGGGCGTGCCCACGATATTGTGAAAAGCCATGCCAATGACGATCGCGAGGATCATCGGGCTGAAGGTCGCGACGCCCGGGATTTCGCGAAGGGCAAAGGCGGCGCAGGCGATTGCCGTCGTTAGAAAGAGCCCTGGCCAGACGCCTCGCACAAGTCTCGCACGCACGTGCTTCTCTGGCGAGACGGGCGGAATGACTGTTACGATTGAAGGCATGAAATTCTCCGGCTAAGCTTTGCCGTAGCATGCTTTCCGTCACAACATCATTCCAACGCGAAATCCTTCTCGATTCAATCGATTTTACTTATCGATTGCTGCAAGGGTTGTGTTTTTGCGGAGCATTCCAGACGTAGCCGGAGGCTTCATGCGTGCGCGCTATGGCTAGCCGGAGTGCCGTTGCCCGCGGTGCAGCCTGCACCCAGGCCACACGGGGCATCGCTGCTGACTTCGAATTGAAGGGTCGCGTGACGGATCTCAAATTGGTCGTGAAGCATTTTCGTCGCCATTTCGATGAAGGCGTCGCCCGGGTGCCCGTCCGGCATGACGAGGTGGCACGTCAACGCCGTTTCAGTGGTGCTCATCGGCCAGATATGGAGATCGTGGATGCTTACGACGCCGGGCAGCTGCAACAGCCGGTTCTGCACGTCCGCAGCATTGATGTTCCCCGGCACTCCGTGCATCGCGAGCCGCATGGAGTCCTGCAGCAGTCCCCACGTGCTCCAGACGATCACTGCAGCGATGATGAGGCTGACGATGGGGTCCACCCAGTACCATCCCGTCAGCAATACGGTGATACCAGCGATCACAACGCCGAGCGAGACGGCTGCGTCGGCCATCATGTGCAGATAAGCGCCGCGGATATTGACGTCGCGCTCGCCGCCTGACGAAAACAGCCAAGCGGTGAAGCCGTTGACCAGGACACCGGCGAACGCCACGACGATCATCATGCCGCCGGCAACGGGCGCGGGCTCGATCAGCCGCTGAACGGCTTCGAGTACGATGGCTCCGACGGCGACGAGCAGCAGAACCGCATTGGCGAGTGCGGCTAAAATCGTCGAAGATCCGAAGCCGTAGGTGAAGCTCAGGGTCGGCCGGCGCTTTACGAGGACGCTTGCGCCCCAAGCCATCAGAAGACCAAGCACATCTCCGAAGTTATGCCCCGCGTCCGCGACGAGCGCCATCGAGTTGGCGAAGAAGCCGGCAATCGCCTCGATGAGGACAAAGCCGATGTTGAGCCCCGCACCCAGCGCAAACGCGAAACCGAAATCCTTCGGCACATGACTGTGGCCGTGAGATCCGATCCCGTGATTGTGACCGGCGTGGTCGTGCCCGTCATCGTGCTCGTCATGCGACTTGTTATGCGACTCTGGCACTTCCGTCATGATCCACCGCTCGCAAGGGGAATTACCAAGTCAACGTAGCCTGCGCCGCCCGATAAAATGGGACGTACGGCTGACAACGCAATCCCAGAGAACGCCGTGGGCCCCAGTCCGATCCAATCGTTTCGATCTACTAGCGCTTATCGATACCGCTTATGCGCTCAAGAAGGCGCGGTCGATGGGGAGCGGCTGCGGGACTGTCCGCGTTTTTATCGGCTTCGCCGGCCGGTAATGGCGGGGGCCGGTCGGCTCTCTCCGGGGCCGTATCGCCGGGTCCGCCGGCACCATTGCCGTTCAGGGCGCGGAGGTATGATCCTTGTCGCTGATCGGGGCGTTGATCGGCGCGCTGTTCGGGCGTTTCTGTGCCGTCGCCGTTCGACGGCTTGTCGGCGACATTCCCCGACACATTCCCAGCGGGTCGCGACCCGCGAGGCGTCGAAATGCGTTCAGCGAGCGACGGCCTTGCCGGGTTTGCCCTATCGGATGGCGTTTCGACAACCGTCTCGGGAGTTATCCGGCGCAGCTCTTCGTGGAAGCGGAGGGCCTGGCGCGACAGGCGCTCCTGCCCCGCGGCGATCTCGGCGCGAAGTTCCGTAATGACGCGGCGCTGGTTTTCGAGTTCGGCCTGCAGAGCGCTAAAGTCGGCCTTCTCCATCATACCGGCGGCCGGCGCATCCTTTTCTTCGTAGACCTTGAGTGCGGCCCGGAGCTTCGCCATTTCGGTCGACTTGGTATCAACGGCCGCCTGAAGATCGGCAACGCGATCCTCAAGCGCCATCCGCTCGGCGTCGTCGCCGCCGATGCTCGACTTCAGCGAGGTGAGTTCGGCTTCCGTCTTGGCGAGCGCGAGCAGAAGCCTCTTGATCTCCGCATTCTGTTCGTCGCGATCGGGAGACGATTGAGCGACGGCGGCCGCACCTTTGAGGCGTTCGATCAGCGCTGCCTGTTCGCGCGTCTTCTCGCGCATCGCTTCAAGCTCTGTGCGAAGAGCGACGTTGCTATCGGCACTCGCGCCTGCGGCGGCGCCACGATTGCGAATGGCTCGCGTGTCGAGCGTCGTGCGCAGCTGCGCCAGCTCTCTCTCTCGCTGCTTGTTGAGTTGCGATGCCTCCTCGAGCGCGGCGGCTTGCTTGGCGCTCGTTGCAGACAACGTCTTGATTTCACGATCGCGCGTTGCAAGCAGCTTTCGCGTTTCGGCGAGACGCTGCTCGACCTTCGGGAGCCTATCGAGGATCGCCTGTTCGAGAACGCGGCGGGCATTTTCATGCTCCTCGACGCTCATCTTCTGGTCGGCGATCGCCTCGGACAATTCCTGAATCTTCGCATCGCGCCGATTGACCTCGACCCGCTGGCGGGCAGCCGAAAGACCGGCTTCCTCGAGCTTGGACTCGAGGCGGTGCAATTCCATCGCGAAGTCAGCGCGCAAGCGGTCCTTGTCGGCGCGAATTTCGGCTTCGGTGAGCGGGAGTGTCCGCTTCAATGCTTCGGAGGTGAAGCGCTCGACGCGGCGGCGGTACGCAGGCAAAAGCACAACCACGATCAGGGCCGCGATCAGAAAGCCCAACATCACGAGCATCGCGGCGGAAAGGGTTATCAAGAAAACTCGCCCTGCAATGAAAAGCTTCGCGGCCCCCGCCGACAGCAACGTTCCCTGACCGGCAGAGAAACCCCCTTTTGGGTCTCACTGCAATATCGAACCAGCACTGAGCCGACCACCGGCATCAGAAGGGGTTCCAGGTCGGACTCCTTGTATACTTCAAATAACCCACGTTGGCACCCAGTCGGAGGCCTACCCCCGCCCTAATTGGCGCTAACGAGACATGGCCTGACTTCTGAAACTGCACGCTCACGCCGCCTACAAGATACGCCGAACCCTCAACGCCGCCGAAACGATCGAATATGTCGTTCGGATCGCGAAGGTTGTAGACGAGCGTCATGACTTTAGATCCGTCAGCGCCGAAATCATAGCCGACAGAAGGACCTTGCCAGTAGACCCTAAAGGAGCCGGCATCCTTCGTGTAGAGAGTTCCTTCTCCGTAGGCCAGACCAGCGACGAACGCTCCGGCCGCATCTTGTCCCAGAATGTAACCATTTGGCCTACCAGCCTTCTGGAAGGCCCATTCGATTGCCGACGCCAGTCCGCCGCTGATTTTTCCGAAGAAGCTGTTCCCTGCGCGGATGATTTCATCTTCCGAATACGAACTTCTTTCGGACGCCCCTGGGGGCGGACCGGGTTCATAGCGTTCGTCCCTGCCCGCGCCTTGCGGCGGCGGAGCGTAAGGGGCGCCGTAGCCGCCCGGATCACCACCCTGGTCGGCACCCTGATTACGGGGGCCGTTGTAGGGGCCATAGGGATCGCCGCCTGCCGCGCCTCGCGGCGGAGGGGCGTAGCTATTGTCGGGGGGCGGCGGAGCTGAACGGTACGTGTCGACGCCGCTTTGGCCGGTGTAGGTGTCGGCGGGCGGCCTATAGGCGTCGTCTTGCGCCCCAGCGCTCGAGCCGCCTACGATCAGGCACGTTATGAGACTGAAGATCGATGCGCATGCCGCTTTCCTGGCCGCATTCCTGGCCGCACCTTTAGTTCGCGCTATTCCGTCGAAGCCGCGGCGCCGCATCGGCGTGACCCCTCACTTGTTCTTTTTCGCAACACGTTTTTTGGCAGGACCGAGTTTTGACAAGATCTGGCCCGGTCGTCGCACGCGATGCGTGCACCCTCCAGAAGACCGAGCGTGCGCCCGAATCCTATTCTACAGATTCGCCGCTATGTGTTGCTAAAGTATGGCCGCTTCGCGTTGCTTATGCCCTCGGCGCTGCCAATTCGGCCTCGCCGCCGCTCCACAGCGGCTGGCGTCCCCAGGCGATGAAATAGGGATTGCGGTAGCTACGCTCGAAATGCCCGTACGTCAGTAGCGATCCGTCCAATTTCGTGACCGATCCTCCGGCGCCCTCGAGTATGGCTTGGCCGGCGGCGGTATCCCATTCGTATGTTTCGCCAAACCGCGCGTAGAGGTCGCCTTCGGCGGCTGCGATGAGGCAGAACTTCATCGACGATCCGAGCGGTCTCGTGTCCTGAACCTTGAGCGTTGCCAAGAGCCCGGCGCTCGCACTTCCAACGCCCCGGCTATTGAACGCTACGAGCGCAGCCGGATCAGGTGTTCGTGTGACGAGGCGCTTGAACTGCATTGCTGCAAACGGCAGTTCGTCTTTCTGGGAAAGCTTGGCTTCGTAAGCGAAGCCATCCGACCTCGTCACGAACAGGCGCTCAGACGGGGGCAGATAGATCAAACCAAACCGCGTCTTACCGTCCTCGACCAAACCGATGTTGATCGAAAACTCCGGCTTGCCGCGGATGAACAGCCGCGTTCCGTCGAGCGCATCGACGAGAAAAAATCGCTTCGCGTATTCGCATTTGGCGCCGGCCGCGATCCGCTCTTCCGCAACGACGGGCACATCCGGCGCAACCGCCGTCAACGCTGCCACCAGAATGTCCTCGGCCTCACGATCGGCAGCCGTTACGGGCGACCTGTCGGCCTTTTGCTCGAACTTCACGCCGTTCGTGAAATGCGCCATCTCGAGGCGGCCCGCCTCACGGACAGCCGGAAGCAAGGCTGCGATCAGTGCATCGTGATCGTTGACGTCGATTGGCGACATCTTGAAGCTAACCCCGTTCGAATCAGTTGGCGCGGACAGAGCCCGCGATTACGAATACGCTTGACCGCGCCCCAGCTCTTACCGTGGCGCGTAAGACCCATGTCTTCCATGAAAATCCGGGCCTGGACGGCCCACCGGCCGCGAGACTTGGCAACCGTCGTTCGGCGCATGTATCAGAGCATGGGGCATTATCGCAAGCCGCCTCCGCCGGTTCGCGTCGCGCTGTCGCGCTTGAGCTGCGGCACACTCTCGATCGAGAGAATCTCAGAAAAGGGTCACTAATGAACCAGCGCGTTCCGCCGACCGATCTCGAACTCGCGGCAATGATCTCGAGCAAGATCTGTCACGACATCATCAATCCGGTCGGCGCTATCTTCAACGGACTGGAAATCCTCGACGAGGAGGATGACGAACAAGCGAAGAGCTATGCGCTGAACGTCATCCGGAACGTCACGGAACAGGCCTCCGCGCGATTGGAATTCGCCCGTTTTGCATTCGGCGCCGCCGGATCGGCCGGCAGCATGATCGACCTGACGACCGCCGAGAAAATTTCTCGCGGCTTCGTCGCCATCACGCAGGGCAAGCACAAGCTGATATGGCGTGGCGCGCCGGGTCTTGTCGCCAAAGACAAGGTGAAGCTTCTTCTCAACCTCATCGCTTCCGCTGTCACGGCCTTGCCGCGCGGCGGAGAGATCGACGTTTCCATCGGCGGCTCATTCGAGCAACCGACGTTCCTCATCAGATGCAAGGGCACGGCTGCGCGGCCACCTCAGTATCTAACCGACTTCGTCGCCGGCAAGCCGCTGGCGCTCGATGCCATCACGATCCAGGCGTACTACACGTGGCGTATCGCGCCGTCGGCTGGGATGAGGCTCGAGATTCTGAAGGACGGCGCGGATATTCTTCTCGTCGCGAAACCAGCGAGCTGAGGTTGACCAGAACGGCTTGAGCCAGAAGCGATCGGGCCAGAAGCGATCGGCCTTCCGATCGCGGCTGCCTTTCCGCCATACATCTTAAGAGCACGTTAGTATTTTACGTGCACTTTTCAGAACATCGTTTGCTCTGGTCGCCTTGCTGTCGGTTGGTGCAGCACTCTGCTTGCGAGACGCCCTCGAAATGCTTCACTGCTTCATCATCGATGATTCCGAGATCGTCCGGAAATACACCCGGCTTATTTTCGAGAGCTTAGGCTTTCGTGTGAGCGAGGCGGACAGCCCGATCGCCGCGATTGAGCGGCTGGGCTCGGAAGCGCCGGATTATATCCTTCTCGATTGGCGCATGCCGGGCTCGAACAGCATCGAGTTCCTTGGGAAACTACGCGCGCTGCAGCTGAGCGTTCGGCCCTATATCATTTATCTGGTCACCGAAAATGATCCGCTCGAAATTCAGCGAGCGCTCACGCACGGCGCCGATAATTTCCTGTTGAAGCCGTACAACCGGCAGATCGTTGAAATGAAGCTGCAAGAAATTCGAACCGCCGCTTGATCAAACGGCGGTTCGCGAAACAAGCCCGAACTTCAATTAGCCGTTGGCTTTACTGAGCTCCGTCGCCGTCCGTCGGCGGCAGCGGAGTCGGATAGCCGCCTGCGTCGCCAGCATCCGCCTTGGGCGGAGCCGCGGCTGCGGCATCGGCCGGCGCCTTCTGCGCTTTGTGCTTGGCGGGCTTCGCCGGAATATCGGGCAACGAGCCCGTCTCGACCTTCGAGACGTTGTGGATCGGCTTCACGACGGCGTCAGACGACGCAGCGTCAGCGGTCGCTGCGCTGGTGTCGGGCGACGGCGCCGCGGCTTCCTTCTTCTCCTCAGGCTTCTTCGCCTTGTGAGCGAGGACCGATTTCGGATCCGGCACCGCTTGAGCGGCCGTCTTGTGGGTTGGCGCAGCACTGTCCGTGTGGGCCGTTGCTTCCTTCGTTACGCTCTTTTTCGCCGGTTTTGCTTCGGCCGGCGTGACGTCGGACGCTGTTTTCTTCTCCGGCTCAGCAGCGACGTCGTCGGCTGAGGATTGTTCGGAACCGGGAAGGGATGAGCCGCCCCAGCAAACCGTCGCTTCCGCGGTGCAGGTGTGCTCATCGAAAACGATGAAATTTAGAAACAGCTCGCAAGACACGGTCTTCTTGCCGGTGCGGAAATCGCTGACGCCGCGCTCAGTCATTTTCGATTGAATGAGCTTGTCGAGCAGTTCTTTGGCGTCTTTGGTCGGGCCGTCTTTGCCGTAATCGTTGACCGTGAAGCCGTAACGCTTGCACTCCGCATTTGCCGAAACGGTCGTTGCAACAGCGAAGGTCGCGGCCAATGTGAATGCGGAAACGAGTTTGACCGAGAAGCGCATAACGTTAGTTCTCCCTCAAAGCCCCACCTTGAGATCAGGCTGCCTTTCTATTGTCAGCACAATGGCAAGACGAGGGCGAGTGGCGCATCGGCACCAGTTGACAGGTTTGTCGCCGGAGGAGGGAAAAACCCACAGCATCCCGGCCGCCGGTGTGACCAGGCGGCCATTATGCTCAGCAATACCAATGGCCTATGGCTAGTGCATGTAGGGCGAGTTGCCGCCCCAGATGCTGCCCACGCCCGAGTCGAAGAAGAAGCTGTTGTCGAAGGGGCCAGCTATCGTCTGCTCACGAAATGACGGCGGCCCGACGTGGCGCTTCCGGCTGCGGTTGGTGCCGTAGGTGTTGATGGAGTCCGCCTTGTCGTAGGAGTAGCCGCCGCGCTTGTGGCGAATTGCATATCCATCCGACGAAGATTGGCCATCCGCAGCGATCGCGGGAGCGGCTATGCCGAAAAGCAAAGCACTGGCGAAGATGGCCGAAATAATCCTGATTTTCATCGCTATAGCCTCTCTGCGCCGTTCAATACCGAGCAATTCTATAACCCATAGATACTGAAATTATCATTGCACGAGCCGAAGAAATGGTCGCGCGCCACAATTGGCGCAAGGCTGTAACATCTCGACAACGGATCTGTGAGTTTGGTGACCGTCGCGAAGCGAGGCTTGGCGATTTATTCGCCGGGTGTGGTACGATTCCCACTGTGGGAGCGCCAAACGGCGCGCGGCTTCTCCGATGCGGAAAACCGCACGGCTTTCGCTGTTGTCCCACTGGCCTCGTGGAGACAGCGCATGGAATATCTTCCACTGATCATCCAGCTCCTCAGCGGTGCTCTCGGCGGCAATGCCACCGGTGCTCTGATGAAGAACCTGAGCCTTGGGACGCTCGGCAACGCCATTGCAGGTATCGTCGGCGGCGGCATCGGCGGGCAAATTCTCGAGCAAGTTTTCCATACAGCAGTCGCTGGCGGCGCCATGGATCCGACTGCCATCATTACTCAAATTGTGGGATCCGGCGTCAGCGGCGGCATTCTGACAGCGATCGTCGGCGCCCTTCGCAACGCGATGGCGAAGTAACATTCCGCCAGCAAAAAAACTCGCCGGCATGACGTGCCGGCGAGTCATAATTTATTGAGGGCTCGTCTCAGAAAGAATGGCGGCTCAGCCGCAAGCCCTCTGACGTGCGGTGCAGTGCGGCAAGCCGACCGACGACGTATCGCACTTGACCCTTACGGCGCCGCGCGCGGTCCAGCCGTGGTTTTCAATCGAGTGCTTGAGCGCCTGGCCAGCCATGAACTTCGCGAGATCTTCCGTCACCATGACGGACTCGCCGCCAGCGAGAACGCAGCCGGCGTATGCCGAGCTCGAAGCCATTCCAACCGTGGCCGCGAACGCGATGAGCCCCGTACGAATAAGTGTCTTCATGTCTTTAGTCTCCCCTGGACCGGTGCGTGATACCGGCATCCGAAAACTCGCCGACGACGCGCACATGATGTTGCGCATCTGACGAGCCGCTCCCCATCCCGGATATTCGGCCGTCGTCACACCTTTGTTCAAAGCCTCGGTTTCGAAGCTCTCAATGCGGAACAGACCAAATGCTTCGAAGTGCGTCCCCGAATCGTTCGGACTGACCGTACGCATCATAGCGCCGATGCACGCGCAGCGCTGTTCCCCAACTGCGGCAAGCGACCAGCAAATCGCGAATGCGTAAGACTCATCGTACGTCAAAGCGACGCGGAATTCGCGCGAACTTACCGCGGAGAATGCTCAAGCCAACACTTACCCAGCGCCGCGACCGAAGCCGAGACGCGAGCAAGTCAGTCTTCAAAGAACTTCAGCCTGCTCTTTGGAGATCGACGGCTTTCGGACCTTTGCCGCGCTTATCGGGCTCGGTCTCAAATGAAATTCGCATCCCCTCATTGAGATCACCAATTCCGGATCTCTCAACTGCGGTCACATGCACAAAAACGTCATTGCCCCCTGCATCCGGCTTGATGAAGCCGTAGCCCTTCTGGGAATTATAAAATTTAACGGTACCTGTCTGGCGCATACATCGTCTCCTGGCGGCCCGGCATTCGATGCAAGCTTGATCTAAGCTTCGCATCGACACCGCGGCGAGCCTCGGAGCCGAATGATCCCAAGCGCCTGCTGCCGGATCGCACTAACTCGCGCCGGACCCGTAGAACGCATCGGGAGCTACCGTGCCGCTGCCCGCCTTAGCGTGCGGCAATTTATCCTGTAAATACGGGCACCTTGCAAGGTGAAATGCTGCACAGCAACTATATGACGGTTATTGAACGGCGGAACGCAGCTCGAAGTTCGCGCCGGAACCCTCCGCCAACAGATCTTTCAGAACGGGCAAAATCTCTTCGAGCTCTTCTCTCAGCCGGTACGGCGGATTGATCACGAGAACGCCGGACGCGGTCAGGCCAAGTCCCGCAAAAGACTTCGAGACTGCCAGTCTGACGTCGAGAAATTCGAGCCCGTCCCGCGACGTAGCAGTCGCCACGAAGCGGTCCGCTGCGGCTTCATCCTTGAGCGGATACCAGATCGCGTAGGTGCCCGACGCGAAGCGCGTCATTGCCTCGCCGACGGCTGTCGCCAAGTCCGCAAATTCGCTTCTCGCCTCGAAGGGCGGATCGATCAGCACGAGCCCGCGCCGTTCTTTCGGCGGCAGCAGCGACTTCACGGCGTGGCGGGCATCGATGTTGAGAACCGTCGTCGCCTTGAAGCGACGCAGCTCTTCCTTGAGCCTCGCAAAATCCGCGACGTTCAATTCGTTCGCGATCAGCACGTCGTCGGCACGCATAAGGTGCCGGGCGATCAGGGGGCTTCCCGGATAATATCGAAGCTCATCGCCGTTCATCGCGCGGATGCATTCGAGATAGGGCGCCACCAATTCCGCAACGGCCGGTGGCAACTCGGCGTCGATGAGGCGGGCGATGCCGTCGCGCCATTCGCCCGTCTTGCTCGCTTCCGTTCCTGCGAGATCGTAGCGCCCGGCGCCCGCATGCGTGTCGATCACGCGAAACGGCCGTGGCTTCTGCTTCATGTACGTCAGGATGCGCGTCAGGACGATGTGCTTCAGGACGTCGGCGAAATTCCCGGCGTGATAGTCATGGTGGTAATTCATGGTGCAGCGATCGAGTTCGGGGTGTGCGGCAAACCGCAATGGCGCGGGCCGACTGCGTCAGGCTTTCTGTTCCCATCGCCCGGTTTCAGACTGCTGCCAATACGTGACGGCGCAGCCTGCAGCTTTGGCGGCCTTCCATTGGGCACGCGCGATGGCGACGGCATCCGGATCATGTCCGTCGAAAACATAGACAAAGCGTTCGGCTCCCTTGAACTCGCTCGCTTCGGCGCCATCGACGAGGAAGCGTACACCCGCGCCGTTCGGCGTCTCGTCGGTCAACGTCAGATAGACCGGCTGTTCGCTCGCATGACCGATGCGCGCCGTGCCGTGCGGCAAAAAACTGTCGTCGGTGTAGGTCCACAGCGCCTGATCGAGCGCCTCCAACCGTTCCTCGTTGCCGACCTGGACGACGGCACGCCAGCCGCGCGCGAGCGTCTTCTCGAGGAGGCTCGGTAGAACGCGGTCCAGCGTTTGCTGCTCAAGATGGTAGAAAAAGACGTCCATCCCGCTTGCATGGCGCACTGGGCGCCGGAACGCAACAATTTGCGGGCAGGTCTTGAACCCGGGCGCGGAGCACCCATCTAACCCCGTCCGGAGCGGCGCCAGTTCAATCGGCTGACGCCCGTGCGGGCGGTGAGCATGCGGCCTAAGCCGTTCGCTCCCGCCCGCTGCGATCTTCTTTCAGATTTTATTTTTTCAGATATTTCGCGGGGACTTCGCCCGCGTCAATCAGAGCCGTCACGCAGGTATGCGTCAGGCCTTTTCTGTTGCTTTCAATGCACCGCCGCAGTTCGACACTTTCAGGCGAATATTGAGCGCAGAAATTCTGATAGTCTCCCGCGCAAGCCTGTCTGACTTTCGCGGTGTAGGCAGCAGCAGCCACGCCGGCGAAAAGTGCAGTGCCAGCTGCCAAAACAACTGACATCAGCGCCGCATCAAACTTTCTCATTCGTCGATCCTCGAAGTTTCGTGGTTGGCATCCTCTACGCAAACGAATCCGATTCGAAAATTAACTTTTTTCGACTCTGCGAGCACGAGGTTTTGCTCGCACGGCATCAATTTGCCGGACGGATGTTGCGCGGAACTGTCTACCGCTTCTCGGGAGCGAATGGGTTTTCGCTTTTGCGGAGGTGGAAGCGAACGGGAACACCGGGTAGATCGAACGTCTCTCGCAGAGAGTTCGTCAGGTACTTCACGTACGACTGCGGCAATGCTTCCGCGCGCTGCGAGAAGGCGACGAACGTCGGTGGACGCGTCGACAGCTGCGTGACGTAGCGGATCTTGATGCGCCGCCCATGCACCGCCGGCGGCGAGTGGCGGGTCAGCGCCCCTTCGAGCCAGCGATTGAGATGCGCCGTCGAAACGCGGCGATTCCAGGTTTCGTATGTTTTCGCGATCGCCGACATCAGATGATCGAGTCCGCTCTCGGAACGTGCCGAGATCGCGATAAGCGGAACGCCTGGAACCTGAGCCAGGCTTTCGGCGACGCGGGCCTTGAGTTCGCGCAACGTCTTCTGCTTTTCGGGAACGAGATCCCATTTGTTGATCGCAACGACGAGCGCACGACCTTCCTCGACGACGCGGTGGCCGATCGTCAGGTCCTGATGCTCGAAGGGACGTTCGGCGTCGATCAGAAGCACGACGACTTCGGCAAACCGGATGGAGCGGACCGCGTCGCTCGCCGAGAGCTTCTCCGCCGTCTCGGTGATCTTGGCTTTGCGGCGAAGCCCCGCCGTATCGAAGAGCCGTATCGCCTGACCTTTGTATTCGAAATCGCTCGAGACGCTGTCGCGGGTCAGCCCGGGTTCGGGGCCCGTGATCATCCGGTCTTCGCCGAGAAGTGCGTTCACCAGCGTCGACTTCCCGGCGTTCGGGCGGCCGACGATCGCAACACGGATCCGCTTTTCGCGCTCCGGCTTTTCCGCCGGCTTCTCCTCAGCCGCTGCGGCGTCGCCTCGGCGCCTTCTCGCTGTCGTCGGTGCCGCCTTCAGTCCGAGAGCGGCCAGGACGTCGTCCGAGAGATCTGCGATGCCTTCGCCGTGCTCAGCCGAGATTGCAATCGGCGAGCCGAGGCCCAGCGAAAACGCATCGAGCACGCCGTCGGTGCCTTTATGGCCTTCGGCTTTGTTCGCAACCAGGACGACAGGCTTTCCCGAGTTGCGAGCGATGCGGGCAAACTCCTTGTCGGAGCCGGTAACGCCGGCGCGCGCGTCGATAACAAAAAGGATGAGATCGGCTGTCGCGATTGCCTGTTCGGACTGTTTGCGCATGCGGTCCGCAATCGAACCGCGTTGCGCCTCTTCGAGGCCCGCGGTGTCGACGAGGCGAATTTCCGTTCCGAAGATGTCAGCGACGCCATCGCGGCGGTCGCGCGTCAAGCCCGGCAAATCGGAGACGAGCGCGGCGCGCGTTCCGGTCAGGCGGTTGAACAGGGTCGACTTGCCAACGTTGGGACGGCCGACGATTGCAACGACGGGAGTTTGAGAGGAGGGATTCAAAAGGGAGCCAAAAAGAACTGATTGCTGGGGGGCGCTGCCTTTCCGCATGCGAGCGGAGAGCCAACGCTGACCTCCTAGCCCAATTCTCAGTTCAGGGCGATGAGTTTTGCCGAATCGGTCAAAACGAACATTCGCCCCTGAGCCACGATCGGCTGAATATAGACGGTGTCGTTGACGCTCATCTGGCCGCCAACCTTACCGGTTGCTGCGTCAACGCTGACGATGTCGCCCTTGCTCGACACGAGCCAAAGGGTTCCAGCGGCCATGACGGGACCAGAATAGCTTTTTGCCGCGGGTAGCTGCGTGGTCCAGCGCGTTTTTCCATCGGCACGCGTCAGGGCCATGAGGCGGCCCCCCGTGTCGACGACGTAAACCGCGTCGCCGACGACGCACGGCGGCTCGGCGCCTGGAATGCTTACCGACCACAGCCGGTCGCCGGTTTTGGCGTGGGCGGCGATCATGCGTCCCGCATGGCCGATGGCGAAGACTGTCCCATTATCGATCGCGGGCCGCGCAACGTCGCTCATCGAGGCGATCTGCGAAGTCTGGCGTGTACGGGAAAGGTTTTCGGTCCAGGCGGTCGAACCGTCCGTCAATCTGAATGCCATGATATCCCCGGACGGGTATGGCACCACAACGACGTCTTGATCGACGGCAGGACTCGTCGACGTCATCAAGCTCGCGCTTTGCGGCAGTCCGCGAGCGGACCAAATTTCAGCACCATCGACGCCGTTCAAGCAAAAGAACTTGCCGTCGATCGTGATCACGTAGAGACGGTCTCCAGACGCGGTCGGAGCGGCGCGCACGGGAACGTCGAGACTTTTGGTCCAGATCGATTTGCCAGTCGCCGGATCGAGAGCGGCGACGACGCCATATCCGTTTGCGACGTAGAGGCGGCCGTTTTCGGCGGCGAGGCCGCCACCATAACCGCCGAGGCCGACGGTCGTGTCAGGCTTCGTCGAGATCTTGAAGACACTGCTGCCGGACAGCGAAAAGGCTGCAACGTTCGCTGCCGCGTCGAGCGTGTAAATGCGGCCATCGAATATGATCGGACTTGCGGTGACGCGGCCGGTCTTCGACGACCCCTGCCCAGCGTTCGCACTCCACGTCTGACGCAACGCACCGTTCAGCGCGAGATTGCCCGGTGCATTACCCGGTTCGCCGCCCGGCTGCGCCCACGCATCGTTCGTGCGCGGCGACGGGATGACGATCGGCGCGTTCGCATCGGCCAGATTGGCGGAAATGCTTTCCGTCGTCTCGACGATGGGGACGCGGCGGCCGGGTAACGGCGTCTGCTTTTCCTTGAAGGGATTTAGGTCGCTCATCTTCGGGAGAGATGGACCGTCTCCCGCACAGCCGGCGAGCAATAGCGTAACGACGAGCGCGAAAAGCGACGACGCGCCGAAACGTGTCTGCGATCCCCCGTTGCCCAACCCCATTCTCCCCTCACCGCTTCGCGGTTTTTACTTCTTATCGGCCGCCCCGCCCGCGGCGGGCTGCGCTTCCGTCTTTGGTGGCTCGACCGCCTTGGCTGGTTCGGCCGCCGCTGCCGGCGTCGTGGCCGGTGGCTCCTTCGCAGCAACTTCAGAGCCGGCTATGCCGGACATGAGGACCTTGATGCGTTCCTGCGTATCGTCAGGAACGTTCGGATCGACGAGCAGAGGTTCGAGATGCTTACGCGCGTCATCGAACTTCTTGGCCTTGTATGCAGCTACCCCGAGCAACTCGCGGGCGCTGTTCGCGAACGGCGCGCCCTCGGCGATTAGAGGTGTCAGGCGATTCTGGATTTCGTCATAGTCCGCATCCGCCATGCGTAGTGAGGCTGCCTGCAGCTGTGCGAAGTTTTTCAACAGATCATCTGCGCCCGTCTGCTTCGCGAGCGAATCATAGGTTGCAACAGCATCGGCCGTCTTGCCCTCTTTAACCTGGGCTCCGGCCAGTTGCAGCTTTGCGAGGGCCGCGTAGCCTGCGGGGCCGCTTTCCGCGATCGCCTTGAAGGCTTTGTCCGCCTCGTCCTTCTTTTTCTGGTCGCTCAGATTCTCGGCAGCCGCGAATTCGGCTCCGCCCGTTTCGGCGGCCGTAATCCGATGGTGTTCGAGCATTTTATAGCCCGCCACGCCGAGCACGATGAGCACCGCAGCGCCCAGGATCACGCCGTTGTAGCGCTTCCAGATTTTATGCATCTGTTCGCGGCGGAGTTCTTCCTCGACCTCGCGGAGCAGACTGTCATTGTTGTCGGCCATTAACTCTTAAACCTCATTCAGTCGCCGGAGCTGAGGAGAATATCCTCACGATCAGCCCGGCTGGCGGGGCATAGATAGCGGAGCGTGCGCTCCGGGCAAGCCCTGGCCCGAAGTTTCCTTTGTGTAAGCGTGGCCGAACCCCAGCACAATACAGCTAAGTGGTCGGAGTCTTGGGCTTTTTCGTGGCCCGGACAACGTCGACCGGCGCCTCGGCCTCTGGGCTCTTAAGATTGTAAACGTGCTCTTGCGCGGGGAACGTCCGGGCGCGGACCTCTTGGGCATAGGAGGCTATCGCGCGGTCGATGGCGGCTCCGATCGCGCCAAATTTCTTCACGAATTTCGGGACGTTCGGCGACAGACCGAGCATGTCTTCCATGACCAGGATTTGACCATCGCACCCGGGCGACGCGCCAATGCCGACCGTCGGGATGGGAATGGCGTCGGTGATGCGTTCGGCGAGCGGCGCCGTCATGGCTTCAAGAACGACGGCGAAGGCTCCAGCCTCTGCGACCAGACGCGCGTCCTCTTCAATCGCTTGCCAGTCATCCACCGAGCGACCTTGCGTGTTGAATCCACCCAGCACGTTCACGGACTGAGGCGTGAGGCCGATGTGCGCCATCACCGGAATGCCGCGATCAACGAGAAAACGGATCGTCTCCGCCATGCGCCTGCCGCCTTCGAGCTTCACGGCGCCGCAATCGGTCTCCTTCATCACTTTCGCAGCGTTGCGAAACGCCACGGAAGGACTTTCCTCGTAAGTGCCGAATGGCATGTCGACAACGACGAGGGCCTTTTTAGATCCCCGCACGACGGCCTGGCCGTGCATGATCATCAATTCGAGCGGTACCGGCACGGTCGTCTCGAAGCCGTGCATCACCATGCCAAGGCTGTCGCCCACGAGCAGGAAATCGCAGTGGTTATCGGCAATCGCTGCGGTGTGCGCGTGGTAGGCCGTTAGCGCAACGATTGGCTCGCCGCCTTTGCGGGCGGCGATATCGGGCGCCATGATGCGGCGGCGCTTGACGTGAATGGACATTATACTCCGATCGGCGGTAACGCCGTGCATTCTCAGGTGAGCCGTTGGGCCGACGCGGGGCCTCGGGTCATACCCGTATCGGGCCAAAACACAGTTTACGAAACCCCGGGCTTTGTCGCCAGCATAGACGCCCGCTCAAAACCGGATCGTTTGGTAAATTTCTCCACTGACTATCCACAGTTAATGGCGCAATATCGCCGAAAGCGTTGAATTAGCGCCACATCGCAACCCCCGAATCGCCGGCGGTGCGGCACTGTGGTTGCGCCTTCTGACTGGCCTCTGATAGCCAACTTATAGCGCAAGTTGAGGGTTAACCATCTGCCCAATGCTTGGCGCTCTGACGGGTGTGGTTCATTTCACGTCGGGTGGGTCGCGTGCGTTGTTCGACCAAGTTCAAAGGCAGAGTTCCGCCGGCGTCGCGCTCCATCGCGATAAGCGCCCTCATTTTGAGCATTTTCGGATTGAGCATGTTCGTCGGCCCGTCCGCGGTCGATGCAAAATCCAAATCCGGCGTTTTGAAATCAGCCAGCGAAGCTGCGATCATCACGCCGCCGACGTCTCCGCTTCTGGTCGTCGTTTCGATCAGGCGGCAGAAGGTTCGCGTCTATGACGCGAACGGCGAAATCGCATCGTCTCGCATCTCATCGGGCCGTCCGGGCTTCAATACGCCGACAGGTGTGTTCTCGATCCTCGAAAAGAATGTCTACCACACGAGCAACATCTATTCCGGCGCGTCGATGCCTTATCAGGAGCGCATCACATGGTCGGGCATAGCGTTTCATGCGGGTGACATTCCGGGCTTCCCGGCGTCGCACGGCTGCATTCGCCTTCCCTTTGCTTTCTCGAAGAAGCTTTACGGCCTCACCAAGCTCGGCACCCGCGTCGTCGTGACGTCTGAAGAAGTCGAACCGATCGCCTTCGACAGTCCAAAACTGTTCAAGCCTCTTCCGGCCGACGAAGCGTCGGCGATGAAATCCGATCGGTCGAAGCCGGCACAGCTCGCCGTGAACGACCAGCCGGACGACATTTCGACGTCCGACGCTTTGCAAGAATTACCGCTCTTTATCGGCGTATCGCCTGCGCTCATCAGAGCGGTCGCCGATATGCCGCGCGATCCGCAGCGCCGTCCGACGACGCGCGCCGAGGCGGATCAGATCATGCAGGAGAAGCTTGATCGCGCGCGCGTATCGATCAAGACCGCAGAGGCGGCACTCGCAACAGCGCAAGAACGGGCCACCGCTACCGCGAAAGACTTCGACGGTTCAAGCCAGCGGTACGAAATGGCGCGACGTTCGGTCGAGCCGATCCGTGAAAACCTCAAGGCTGCAGAAGCCCGCCAGCAGGACGCGATGAAGGCATTCGCGGCATACATGTCGGGTGCGACCACGACGCTGCAGCTGGCGTCTGCCGATGCGAACATCTCCCTTGATCGCGAAACTGCGCTCGAGGAGGCGTTGCTCGATCTGACTATCGAAGCCGATCGGGCGCGGACCCAAGCAGCTAAAGGTGAGATGAGCTTCGCGGAAGTCCAAGCGGGTTATTCCGCGGCGCAGACGGCTCGCGATACGGCGGCTGACGTGCTGCGCGATGCGCAATCGGATCTTACGTCGGCGCAGGCCGCGCTCACTGACGCCAACAAGGAAATGCGGCTCAGATCCAAACCGGTTTCGGTTCTGGTCAGTCTTCGCGCCAAGCGGCTCTATATCCGCCAGGGGATCGATCCGCTTCTCGAGGCGCCGATCACGGTCGCACCGCTGCCGCACAAGGTCGGAACGCACGTGTTCACCGCCATGCGTTACAGCACCGATCCCAATACCTTCGATTGGAGACTGGTCAGCGCCCAAACGCCGGTTGCAGGGCAGTCTTTCGAAGAGGGCAAGAAAAAGCGCAGCAGGACGGCGTTGGCGCAAGGACGCGCGCTCAACGTGCAAATGGCGACTGAAGCGCTCAGCGCCTTCACGATCCCGGACGATATTCTTGCGACAATTACAGAGCTCGCACGCCCCGGGTCGTCGCTGATCGTTTCCGACGGCGAACTGCCGCTCAACGAAAACGGAAACGGCACGGAATTCGTCGTGCTGACGCGATAACCACACCTCCGCGGCTGTTTTACGAACCCGCGACGGCATTCGAGTTCGATATCGTTTCAGTGTCGTTGAACGGGGGGCTTGATAGGGCTATATCCCCGGACGCGAACACTCCGGCGGGGACACAACTTTTGCTGAAAAATGCCGGAACCAGGGCCCTTGGGTGGGAAACTTGGGCGACGTGGGCGATGCTTCTTTGCTCGGCCGGTCTCATCGCCCTTCTGCTCAACAGGATGTCGCCGCGAAGCGAGCCGTGGACGTTCGCGGTCAACGTTCCTGAAACGCCGGTGCGTGGGCCTCTCGAAACCCAAGCCGAAATCATCACACCGGCGGACCAGAAAAAATTCGTCCACGGGGCGTCGGTCATCGGCACCCCAGACGGACTTCTCGCCACTTGGTATAGCGCGACCTACGAAGGCGCCGTGGATGGCGAACTCGTTTCGTCGCGCTTCGACGGTTCGCACTGGTCGCCGAACGCCGTCGTCACGACAAGCACCCGAGTCAGCCACGACTTCGGCATCACGATCAAATCGGTCGCCAACCCAGTTTCTTTCCGGCGCTCCGCGAACGAGATCTGGCTCTTCTTCGCGGCCTCGAGGCTTAGCGGCTGGGCGACTTGCGAGATCGGACTGATACGCAGCTTCGACAACGGGCAAACCTGGGGCCCGGCGGAGCGGCTTTATGCGTCACCCTTCTTGAACATGTCGCATCTGACGAAATCGGTTCCGATACTCTTTTCCGACGGCCGGATTGGCCTTCCCGCGTATCACGAGATGAACCGGAAATATCCGGTCTTGCTCGTGCTCGACCAAAGCGGGCGCGTCGTTGACCGGCGGCGCATGGGGCACGGCGGAAAAGTCGGGTATCAGCCGTCCATCGTTCCAACGGGTCCATCGACGGCCATCGCGTTCGTCCGGCGGCTGAAGAGCCGGCATCCGCACAGCATCTTGATCACCCGAACGGCGGATGGCGGCCAGAGTTGGACGCCACCAGCGCCCATAGATCTTCCGAACCCTGGCGGACCGATATCGGCGATACGTTACGACGCGTCCCACATCCTCATGGCGTTCAACGACGATCCTGAGATCGAGCGCAACATCACGCTCGCGCTCACCGATCTCGAGGGGAAAACGTATCAACGCGTCGGCGTTGTCGCGCAGATGAATTCTGAGATCAAAAAGAGCGCGGTGACGTACCCGTATCTTATCGCTTCGGCGCCAGGCCAGTTCGATGTCGTTTATTCGCAACCGATAAAATCCATCAATCACGTCCGGTTTTCGAGCGCCTGGGTGCAACACGGCGCGCAAACTCCGGCGGCTGGGCAATGACAATGACCCTCGATTTTTTGCTGAACCGGTCGAGCGCCGTTTTGATAATTTTCTCCCTGTCTGCGACGGCAGCGGGCCTCGTCACCAAATCTCCGGCGTGGCGCACCGCTTCCGGGATCGCGGGCGTCGTCGCCGCTTTCTTCATCGCGATTTCGACGCGATCTCTTCTCGAGTGGACGGCATCGGCGGTGGAGCGGCCGTCGCCGCCTGGACTGCTGCTGCTCGTCGTTCTGGCGATTGCGGCGATCATGAACCGGCAGCCCACGGCATCAGCCGAATTCCGCTTCGGAACGCTGATGCTCGCCGTTCTGGGCCTCGTCCTTTATCCGGCGGCCGTGGGCTTTCTCAATTACGACAGCTACGTGCTCGGCTATAGCGGATATCTGCTGCCGATTGCGATTGCTGTCATACTCGCCTACGCCATCTGCCGTGGGTATTTCATCACGGCGTTGGCGATCAATGCGGCGATCATCGCGTTTCTAGCGGGCGCGGGACAAAGCCTCAATCTCTGGGACTATGTCGTCGATCCGGTCGCCTGGATCATCGCGACCGCAACGTCGATTGCGATCGCCATTCGATTTCTCGTCGTGCGCTTCAGCACAAAAAAGGTATTGGCCCCGGCTCAGCCACCAAGCCCGGGCATCGGCGAAACACCGATCAGCCACTGATGGCCGCCCAGCAGCAGCCAGGCATAAAGCGCCAGTCCGACGCCGATGACGAGAACGTCATTGAGTGCACTGGCCGGAGCCGCCGCGCCAAGCGGCCCTAAAGCGCCCCGCTTCTTCACCGAAATGCGGTCGTAAACCGCGAACGCCAGGAAGGACCCGAAAAGCAAAAGCGAGGCGAGATCGCCATTCGCGAGCAAGTGCGCGAGCGCCCAGATCTTGATCGCAATTAGCATCGGATGGCGCGTCGCGGTGCGGATCCGCGAGGGGATGAGCGAGGCTACGAGCAGGATCATTGCCGGCAGCATCAAGGCGACTGCGAGGTGGCGCGTCCAGATCGGCGGTTCCCACAGAATGGGATTTTTCCCCGGATGGAGCTGCAGCTTGTGGAAGCCGAGCACGATGACAACGAGCCCCACGAGCGACAACAGCGCGAAGAGGATTTTATACGGTCCCTCGCCGATGCGCTCCTTCAGGCCGTCCCGAAGTTCGGGTTGCGTCGGAATGAGATGAACGCCCAGAAATAAAATCAATCCGACGATCAAGACCATCATGGCGTGCGCTCTCCCTCAAATTGGCTCGCCCGCATAGCATCAAAAAAGGGCCAGCACCAATCGCGCCGGCGGTCAGGGGATATAGCCTTTGTCGAGTTCGAGGGACTGGCGCGCGATGACCTTGCCTTCCGGGTTTTTATGAACGGCGGTCCAGCCCAGGTCGGTGCCGCCTTCTTCGGACGAACTCGAGCGCAGATCTATCGAGACGACATCGCTCGGGCGGGCATCGATCGGCGCCAGAAGCGGGAAGTACAGTTGCTCCCAATGCGTGCGCGGCGACAAAGGTCCCGTCGAAAATCCGATGCCGGGGACCAGCTCGACTTTCCACCAAGTCGCAAAGCCGTAGATCTTCGCGGGGCGCGGGAGACGCCACTCGGCATCGCCGCGCCGTTTCGATTTCGTTTCGGTCGTGAGGTCGACCTCGTCCCACACCATCGCGCTTCGGCAACCGTCGAGAATTTCGGCCGGCTGCAGATGGCGGACGTAGGCGTTGTTCAGCGACATCGTCTGCGCGACGGCGAGATCGAGGCCGTGGCCGACGCGCCCCCAGGCCCGGAGTTCTTCATCGATGCGTGGCGTCACGACCGGCGCGACGTACTGAATTATTCCGTCGGGAATGACGTGGCCGCCCGGTCTCAGGAAGCGTTGGCGCGCGTCGGCGAGCGTCGCGATGATGTTCTCTTCGAGCGCGTAGTTACCGAGCGTTTCCGAGACGATGACGTCGACTGCGAGCTTGTCCTGAAACTCCGTCGAGTGGCACGGGATCAAATGGCAGCGCTTCGCCTTGTTCGCCTTCAGCACAGCCGCCGCGACGCCCGCGACCTCCGCGGTCTCGAACAGAAAAACTTCGCGGGCTCCGAGCTTCGACGCCATCAGGCCAAGCAGGCCTGTGCCTGCGCCGATATCCGCGACGACCGATTTGCCGGGCACAATCACGGCCTTCAGCGCCGCGAAGAACGCTTCGTTGCGAACCTGATCGGCGATCAGCGTGCGATGATATTCGATGCGCATATCACAGCTTCAAATATGGGCCGCGGATCTGATAGAGCATCAGTGCGGTTGCGATGGCGAGATTGAGGGAATCAAGATCGCCGGCCATGGGGATTTTGACGAGGTTCGTGCATGAGGCTGATGCTCCCGGAGAGAGGCCCGGACCTTCGCCGCCCATCACCACCAGCACCGGATCCGTGTATTCGACTTTGCGGAAATCCTCGCGTGCAGCAAGGTGCGTTCCGATGACGTCGCCGGGCCAAGACCGCGCCAACGTGATGAATGCCTGCTGATCCATCTTGACGACGGGGACGGCAAAGATAGAGCCCATCGTCGCGCGGATCGTTTCCATGGCGTATGGATCGCACGTCGTGCCGACGAGAATGACGCCCGAACAGCCGACCGCATCCGCCGTGCGAATGATCGTGCCGAGGTTGCCGGGATCGCGCACTTCCTCGAGCGCCAGCCACGTCTCTTGTCCAAGCTTGGTCGCGTCGGGAGGTTCGACAAAACGCTGACGATAGACGCCGAGCAGCGTTTGCGGATTGTCCTTCGACGCAAGCTTGCCGAGCACGGCTTCGGAAACTTCGAGCACTTCCGCGCCCGCATCGAGCGCGTGCCGGACGAGGCCGCGTGCGATGCCGCTCGTCGCGGTGCCCGATTGGTAGACGAGCGTTTCCGGCACGAAGCCGCTGTCGCGCGCCGTCACAAGCAGCGACGTGCCTTCGGCGACAAACAGCCCCGTCTCCTTGCGGACCTTGCGCATGTCGAGCGCGCGGATGGCTTTGATCCGGTCGTTCGTCAGGCTGGTGATGACCTTCGGCTCGTTCATGCGCTCTGCTTCCAGCGCACGAAGAGCGACGTCGGCACGAGCGGGCCGGCTTGCGAGCGGATCGCCAATTCACCGCTGTCGAATTCGCCGCTCCGTCCGTTCAGCCGTTCCCGCATCAGTTGATTGAAGGCGAGCGACGACGCGCGGATGGCGTAGATCGTCAACACCATAGCGGCGTTCTTAGGCGCGAGGAGTTTCGCAAGATCGCCGAGGAGCGCCGGCAGGTTCTGGAAGAGATCCCAGATTTCCCCTTCAGGACCGCGCCCGAACTTCGGCGGGTCGACGATGATCATGTGATAGGTTTTGCCGCGACGGACATCGCGCGCGGCGAACTTCGCGGCGTCATCGAGCAGCCAGCGAATTTTCGCGGCAGCGAGCTTCGAAGCTTCCTGGTTTTCCTTGCCCCATTGGATGGCTTTTTTCGACGCGTCGACGTGTGTGACTTCGGCTCCGGCTTCGGCGGCGAGAAGCGAAGCCGCGCCCGTGTAGCCGAAGAGATTGAGGACGCGGGGCGTCTCGCCTTTCACGCTCGCCAAGTGGTCGAGCATCCAGCGCCAATGCGGCTCCTGCTCGGGGAAGAGGCCAAGGTGCCAAAGGCCCGCGAGCTTGCAGAGCATCGTGACGCTGTGCTTTTCCGCACCTTTTGAATTTTCCGATTTCGGCGAGCGCGGCAACGCGAGCCTCACGGGCCAAGCGTCGGGCACGGGCTTGTCGATCCGCCATTTGCCTTTTTCGTCGTCCTCGCCGGATGCGGAAAAGACGGCGTTCGCTTTCGCCCACTCGGATTTCCCGAGTTTCGGCTGCCAGAGAGCCTGCGGCTCCGGACGATCGACGACGATTTTTCCGAAGCGCTCGAGCTTCCGCCCCAGCCCGCTATCGAGCAGCGCGTAATCGGGAAATCCGTCAGACGTGATGAGGTGCAGGTTATGGAGCGGTGACATCGGAGGCGGTTTTCGAAGGAAACATCGGACCGCGCTTTAACACGAATGTCGCTTATGTCGAGAAATCAAACCTGATGGCCGGGTCTCAGCCACCGGCTCAGGCGGAGATCCGGGAGATCTCCGCCCTTTGCATTCATCATGCTGCCAGGCATCATGCCGCGAGGCTGGCGATGGTCGATTGGGCGGCCTCGATGGACTTGGCTCGCTGGTCGGGACCGAGGGCCACGCCTTCGGCGCGGATGAACGTCACGTCGGTTATTCCGAAGAAGCCGAAGATGTTGCGCAGGTAGGTTTCCTGGTGATCGAGGAACGCAATCGGCGTTTGCGGGCCATAGAAGCCGCCGCGCGACGAGGCGATGATCACTTTCTTGCCGCCTGCCAGGCCTTCGGCGCCCTTGTCGGTGTAGCGGAAGGTTTTACCCGCGACCGCGAGCCGGTCGATCCAGGCTTTCAGCTGGCTCGGAATGGCGAAGTTGTACATCGGAGCGCCAACCACGACGATGTCGGCCGCCAGAAACTCTTCGAGGGCCGCTTGGCCGGCCGCGACATCCTGACGAAGCGGCAGCGCGCTGTCCGCGCCTCCCTGGGCGGCCGCAAGGTGAGCGCCCGAGAGATGCCCGACCGGCTCGCGGCCCAGATCACGGTAGACGACTTCAAGGCCCTGATGCAGCCGCTGCTCGGCGGCGACGATCTCAGCCGAGAGCTGACGGCTTACCGAGCCCGGGCCGAGAATGCTCGAATCGACATGCAAAAGTTTCATGGGCAAAAGCTTCATGGGATGTATCTCCCTCCAACGGTTTAGCGAAGGCCGGGAGCGATGGTTGACATGCGTCTCAGCCAGTCACATTTTGTGACCAACGCTAAAATGTTCACTGGCCGAAACCGCGCAAGGAGGCACTTTTTTGGAAGTACGTATCAAAGAAGGTACCGAGAATTGCCGTGCCGTCGCGGACGTCCTGGCCCGGATCGGCGACAAATGGACGGTCTACGTGGTCCAGCTCTTGTCGAACGGGCCGATGCGTTTCAACGAGATCCGCCGGTCCGTCGGAAGCATTTCGCAGCGGATGCTCACGCTGACGCTTCGGGGCCTGGAACGCGATGGGCTCGTCACGCGCACCGTCTTTCCGACGATCCCGCCACGCGTTGATTACGAGCTGACCGAACTCGGCCGGACCCTCATCTGCATTCTGACGCCGCTCGGTCAGTGGGCTATCGCAAATCGGGGGACAGTCGAGCAGGCGCGAACACAATTCGATGCTCGGGCCGAGAACAACAGCGCGACAAAGACCGCGATCAAACGACGGCTGCCGGGCCTTTGGCGTAGCGCTTCCTGAAGATGCGCCGCGCGCATAACGCATGCATTCTTAGAGTAGTATCAATGCAACACAGTTTCAAAATCAACGAGTTGGCCTAGATCCGTCCGCAAATTGCAGATAGCCGGAAACACTGGGGTGCGCGTTACGTGACGATGCTGGAGGGTTCTTAATGCGATTTGATCGAGGTATTGCCGCCGCGGTCTTTCTGTCGATGATCTTGTCCACCGCCGGAGCCCAAGCTTTCGAAACGACGTCGATCGGCGGAACGAATGCGGATGGCTCGGCGCGTTATCAGGACCCGGACGAGGCGTCCGCGCTGCTGTCGCCGTTCGGCTCCGGCTCTACTCAATCGAGCACTGATCCCAGTTCAAACTGGCGGGGCTCTCTCGGCGCTGGCGTCGGCTCCGGGTCTGCCTTCGGATTTACGTCGTCGCAGAACTCGTCGAACGAGCCGAGCACGCCCTTCAACACGCCCCTCCTGCGCGAACGCAACTAAAAGCGAAGCGCGCGACGCGTCGTCGAGGAGCCGCATCGAACGTTAGCGGCTACTCGAGATCTTCGACCGTGACGGCCTCGCCGCCGCCCTTGATGCGTTGTGACAGAGCCGCTTCGATAAATTGATCGATGTCGCCGTCGAGAACTTCGTCCGGGTTCGTCGACTGGGCGCCGGTCCGCAAGTCCTTCACGAGCTGATACGGCTGCAGGACATACGACCTGATCTGATGTCCCCAGCCGATATCCGTCTTCGCGGCCTGCTCGGCGTTGGCCTTGGCTTCACGCCTCTTCAGCTCCATCTCGTACAAGCGAGCCTTGAGGCGCTTGAACGCGATGTCCTTGTTCTGATGCTGCGAACGCTGTTCCTGCGCAAAGATGACGATGCCCGACGGCCTATGGACGAGGCGAACGGCCGATTCCGTTCTGTTGACGTGCTGACCGCCAGCGCCCGACGAACGCGCGAATGAAATGTCGATGTCGCCCGGATTGACCTCGATGTCGATCGTGTCGTCGATCACAGGATAGACCGTGACGGAAGCAAAGCTCGTGTGGCGGCGCGCGTTGGAGTCGAACGGCGAGATGCGTACGAGGCGGTGCACGCCCGCTTCCGTCTTCAGCCAGCCGTAAGCGTTTTCGCCTTCGATCTCGAACGTTGCCGACTTGATGCCCGCTTCTTCGCCGGGGCTTTCGTCGATCAGCTTCACCTTGTAGCCGCGCCGTTCAGCCCAGCGGACGTACATGCGTGCGAGCTTCGACGCCCAGTCTTGGCTTTCGGTGCCGCCCGCTCCGGCGTGGACTTCGATGTAGGTGTTCATCGCGTCGGCTTCGCCCGACAGCATCGCTTCGATCGACCGGCGCTGCGCCTCGTGATCGATGCGCTTCAGCGCGGTTTCGCCTTCGGCCACGCTGTCATTATCGTTCTCGGTCTCTCCGAGCTCGATCAGAAACAGCGCATCTTCATAGTCGCGCTGGAGGCGCTTGAACTCAGACACGGCGCGCTCGAGCGATTGCCGCTGGCGCATGACCTTCTGAGCGTTCTTCGCGTCAGTCCAGAGATTGGGGTCTTCAGCTTTCGCGTTCAGCGAGGCGAGACGGTCTTCGGCCGTCTCCCAGTCAAAGAGACCTCCTCAGGAGGGCAAACGCCTCCTGGATGCCATCGGAAAGTTTTTGCGCTTCAGCGCGCATGGCGGCCTCCGGGACCGGCTCGCGCCGGCGAAAAGTGATGGATCAAAAAAACAGGTGCGGACCTATAGAGATGTGCGGCGGCGCTGTAAACGATCGCGGACGCTGCGCGGCAATCGGCGCAACGTTAATTACCACATCCCATTTGGGGAAAGTGTCCCGCTATCCGGCCGGGAGGGGGGCGGCGCGGGGCGCGCCATCCGATCCCCGAAGGGCGGCGGCGGAGGCGGCGGGGGCGAAGCGTCGGCCGTTGCGTTCGCGATACCGATCATCGCGTAAGCGTCGTCCGGCTCTTCGTCGGGCTTGAACGCTTCCATGATGGAACGCGGGTCGTCGGCCGAGGCTCGTAGTCCGGTCTTCGGGTTGATGCGCACGAACTTGATGCCGGGCGGCACGCGGAACGGTGCGGCAGGCGTTGCCCCCAGCGCGTCCTGCACGAATTCGCCGAACATCGGCGCCGCGATGGCGCCGCCCGTGTTGCCTTTTCCGAGCGGCTTCGGTGTGTCGTAGCCAACGAAAACGCCGACGACCATCGTGGGCGTATAGCCGAGGAACCACACATCCTTTTCTTCGTTCGTCGTGCCGGTCTTGCCCGCAACCGGACGGTTGAGAGATTTCAGAACCGTTGCCGTGCCGCGCTGCACGACGCCTTCGAGGATACTCGTCATTTGATACGCAGTGTGCGGATCGATGATCTGACGACGGCCATCGACCAGTTCCGGTTCGGGCTGTCCCGCCCACCGATCGGCCATGCAGCCCATGCACTGGCGCTCGTCATGCCGCCAGATCGTGCGGCCGTAGCGATCCTGAATTCGGTCGATGAGGGTCGACGTGACTTCCTTGCCGCCGTTCGCCAGCATGCAATAGGCCGTCGCCATACGCAGGAGCGTCGTCTCGCCTGCACCAAGCGACATGGAGAGCACCGGCAGGAGATCGTCATAGATGCCGAAGCGTCTCGCGTATTCGGTGATGACGGGCATGCCAAGGTCTTGCGCGAGACGCGCGGTCATCTGGTTGCGCGAATGCTCGATGCCGAAGCGCAACGTTTCGGGGCCTATGGTCGAGTTCGTCTCGTAGTTCTTCGGCCGCCAGACATCCTGGTTGGGGCCCTGATCGATCTCGATCGGCGCGTCCAGAATGATCGACGTCGGCTTGTACCCGTTGTCGATTGCCGAGGCATAGACGAAGGGCTTGAAGGCCGAACCAGGCTGACGCTTCGCCTGAATGACCCGGTCGAACTGGCTCATGTCGTAGGAGAAGCCGCCCGCCACTGCGAGGACGCGGCCGGTGTAGGGGTCCATCGCGACGAGGCCGCCGCCGACCTCCGGAATTTGCATCAGCGACCAGGCGCCCTGGATGTTGCTGGCATCCTTGGGAGCGACGTAGACCACGTCGCCGGGCTTCAAGATATCGTTGGTCGATTTGGCGTCGATTTTCTTGGCGCCGGGACGTTTGGCCGCCCATTTCATCTCGTCGAGCGAGACTTCGACTGCCTCGCGGTCTTTGACGAGCGTGGCATCCTGCTGGCGCGCGGGCTTGAAGCCGATGATGGCCTTCGCTTTTTGCGTTTCCAGCACGACGCCGAGGCGCCATGGCTGAATGTCGGACGGGCTCGGAATCTTGCCGAGCGCGATACCCCAGTCGCCTGAAATATCGATGTGGGAGACGGGTCCGCGCCAACCTTGCGTGCGGTCGAACTTCGCGAGGCCGTTGATCAGGGCTTTCTTGGCATATTGCTGCAGTTGCGGATCAAGCGTCGTGCGGACGGACAAGCCGCCACCGTAAAGCTTGTCCTCGCCGTACTTGGCGAGAAGCGAGCGGCGCACCTCCTCGGCGAAGAATTCGGCCGTCGAGATATGCACCGCGTTGGGGCGCAGGTTGACGACGAGCGGCTTCTTTCTGGCAGCTTCGGCTTCTTCCTTGGTTATGTAGCCGTTCTCGGCCATCTGCCCGATGATCCAGTTCCGCCGCTCGGTCGCCTTTTCCTTCTGGCGGAACGGGTGGTAATTGTTCGGTGCCTTGGGAAGCGCTGCGAGATAGGCGGCTTCCTCGATATCGAGATCCTTCAGCTCTTTGTTGAAATAGGTGAGCGCGGCGGCGCCGACGCCATACGAGTTCATTCCGAGGAAGATCTCGTTCAGATAAAGTTCGAGGATGCGATCCTTCGAATAGGCGCCCTCGATGCGAACCGCGAGGATCGCCTCCTTAATTTTGCGCTCGATCGACCGCTCGTTGGTCAGCAGGAAGTTCTTCGCGACCTGCTGCGTGATCGTGGATGCGCCCTGGGCCCGCTTGTTGGAGCCGTGGACCTTGGATTCGACGGCGGCGTAGACCGCGCGCAAAATGCCCTGAAGGTCGACGCCGCCGTGCTCGTAGAAGCGGCGGTCCTCGGCCGAGAGGAAAGCACCCAGAACGCGTTTCGGGACCGTATTGATCGGAACGAAGATGCGCCGCTCGCGGGCAAACTCCGATATCAGCGATCCGTCATGGGCGTGGATGCGGGTCATGACCGGGGGCTCGTATTTGGACAAGCTCTCGTAATCGGGCAGATCGCGCGAGGCTTGCCAGATCATGAACCCAGCGCCAGCAGAGCCCGCGATGAATATCAGTACGAAGGTTCCAAATGCGAACCCAAGGAAGTTGAGCAGCAGGCTCCGTCGCCGCTTTTTTCTTCTCTTTGGCGCCGTTGGTGGCGGCAGCGTTGGCGCGCGCATCAAATTCGTGATTCCGTCAGTCTGGCGCTGGCTTAGTTTTTTCGATCGATCGCGGGCCTACGTCTATTGCCGCACCGCAACAATGACAATACCCTCAGAGGCTGCGCACATTAGCACGGAATGTGGCAGCACGTCGTCCGTACCCTATGTGCCGACCTATTGCCTCACGGCTGTGAGGCCGTTCTCTTGTTGAAGTAAATTTGCACAGCCTCAGTGATGGCCACTGATACCCTCGATTGCCAATCGGCCGTCAACATCTGCTGTTCATCCGTCTGGTTGCTGAGATAGCCCAATTCAACGAGCACTGACGGCGCGTGCGTTTGTTTCAGCACCTTGAATGCGGCGGACCGGCGGGGAATGCGCGACATTGCAATCGTCTTGCCCAATCGCTTCGCCAAGACCTGCGAAAAATCTGCGGAGAAATTAGAAGTCTCTCTTTTGAGCAGATCTATCAGGATGTTTTTGACCTGATCGCCGCCGCCACGATCGAAGTTCTCAATGCCGGCGATGAGGTCGGACGCGTTCTCTTTTTCGGCCATGATGCGCGCCTGCTCGTCGGACGCCTGGCCCGAGAGCGTATAAATTGTCGCGCCGCGGATCGTGTCCTTGGCGGTTTTCTCCTCGATTGAATCGGCGTGTAGCGAAATGAACAGGTCGGCGGCGTTATCGGCGGAAAACTTGAGCCGATGATCGAGCGAGATGAATACGTCGTCGGCGCGGGTCATTTTGACTTCGTAAAGGCCCGTTTTCGTAAGCGCCTCCTTCAGCTGAGCCGCGACGGCGAGCACGATGGTCTTTTCGGTCACGTTGTTCGCGCCGATGGCACCGGGATCGATGCCGCCATGTCCAGGGTCGATCACGATGACCGGCTTGCTGTGGGGCTTGCGCTTTACTTCGGAATTTTCGGGCGTGGCGGGCTCCGCATCCGGCTCGTAGGCTGCGGAATGCGTCATCGCTCCGGTCCCCGCGCCGAATGTTTCGGCATCAATCGGCATCAGCGCGATCGCAAGCTTAACGGCGGACGTGCCCTTGAGCCTCGTCATGTTGGCTGAGTTGATCTTCACCGGCCCCTTGGTGTCGATGACGATCCGCGATTTGTTCTTAGCGAACTGGCCGTAGCGGAATGCGGAAACGAGCCCTGCCCCTTTTTGACCGGCCGATGGGTCGAGGCGGAACGAAAGATCCGGCAAATCGAGGACGACGCGGTAGGGATTGGCGAGGGTGAAGACTTGAGCGGTCAGCCCCTCGCTCATCGTCAATTCGAAGATCGTAGACCGCCCCGTGACGGTCAGATGCGCATCCAGCGCCTCGGCCGCATACGCCGACATGCCGGCAAGCGTCCACAGCACTGCTAACGCCGCCGCGAGGGCGTTCCGCAAAAGTTCTACCGGGTGGCGCATCGCCGAATTGCTCTCCCTCGTCACCCCAATCGCCTCGTCCCCGGCGTATCGTTAAAGCTTTGTTTTCATTCGTATTATAAAATACTCATTCGCACTACTCGGGGACGTTTCGGCTCTAGGTTTATAGCACTTGCCAGGGCGGGGGCGACCTCGTACAGTTTGAATTGTATTCGGTGGCGTTCGAGACACACGCCTAGATGGTGTTTGTCGAATGGGCGCTTGCGATACCTGATCGGCCTGCTGCGGGGATAAAAAGCTCTGCTTTCCCAGGTAATTAGGTGAGCACGGATGACGCCTGCTCGAGGCTAGCGTACGGAAGTATCACGTCGCTCAGCAGGTTGCACGGCCTTGGCTTCGGGACCCCCGGCGGTCCCTTTGACGGGGCGTTAAGACTTTGTACCGGTCGCCCCGATTTGTCAGTCGGGTAAAAGCGCGGATTGCCGGGCGACCATTGTTGATCCATCGCGATGCCGGAAGGCGTCGAATTTTTTCACCTCGGCTGGCCGTCCCCCAATTCTGGACATGCAGCCGGGCAATACACGACAGGCCATGACGACAGCTTGCATCATCCACCACGGCGCCGCCCAACGGACCTCGGTCCACTCGGCACCCCTATGCGTTCCCGCGCGCGCTTCGCGCAGTGGCGGGACCGGGATGATGCAGAAAGCGGCGCGGTCCCCCACCACGTTTTCAGCGCCATCAACCAAAAGCACGCGCCGCCGCGCGAATCTCGCAATCCGCTCCGTTGTTCGCGGTTCGAGATGCGAGCCGCCGCCCCGGCGCGCCAAGGAACATAAGCAATGTCCAGCACGAAAATGCTCATCGATGCCACCCACCCCGAGGAGACTCGGGTCGTGGTTCAACGGAATGGCCGGGTAGAGGAATTCGATTTCGAAAGTGCAGCCCGCAAGCTGCTTCGCGGAAATATCTATCTTGCAAAGGTGACGCGCGTTGAGCCGTCGCTTCAGGCCGCATTCGTAGACTACGGCGGGAACCGTCACGGTTTCCTTGCCTTCAACGAAATCCATCCCGACTACTATCAGATACCGGTCGCCGACCGGCAGGCGCTCCTCGACGAGGAAGCGGCAGCCGAAGCCGAGCTCGAAGCCGCCGCTGACCGGCGTGCCGAAGCGCTCGCGCGGCGCTCGTCCTCACGCGGCGGCTCGGAAGTCGCCGAGCGGAGCGAAAGCGAAGCCAACGGCGACGAAGACTTCGGCGACCACGGCCCCGATGAAGTTGGTGCCGAGACGGCGCATATCGTCGACGTCGAGGAAGACGAACACATCGAAGAGATTGGCGGCGACGAGGACGAGGAGCCGGTCAGCGTCATCGCTGCGTCGGTCGCGACCTCCGATGACGACGTTCGCTCCGAGCTTCCCGCCAAGGAACGCCAGGACGCGCCTCCCGCTGCGCGCAACGACAACGATGCCGACGCCGACGACGAGGCGGCCAGCGCGAGCGAAGAAGCTCATCACGACGAGGCGTCCAGCGACGAGGACGATCAGCCCGACCACGACGAGAGCGACGCTGGCAGCGACGCCGACGACGAAGATCATATCGAACACCATCATCATTCGGACCACGATCACTCCGAGCACGATCACTCCGACCACGACCATCCCGAGCAGCACGCCTTGCGCGACGAGCGCGGCGGAGACGCAGAGGAAGGCGGCTCGGGCCGTGAATATCGCGAGGAAGCTCCTCAGCGCCAGCGCCGCCGCCCGCGGAGCTACAAGATCCAGGAAGTCATCAAGCGTCGCCAGATCATCCTCGTCCAAGTCGTCAAGGAAGAGCGGGGCAACAAGGGCGCCGCTCTCACCACCTATCTGTCGCTTGCCGGCCGCTACACCGTTTTAATGCCCAACACCGCCCGTGGCGGCGGCATCTCGCGCAAGATCACCAACCCGCAGGATCGCCGCCGGCTCAAGGCCATCGCTCAGGAACTCGAGGTTCCGGAGGGCATGGGGCTCATCATCCGCACTGCGGGTGCTGCGCGGACGAAGCAAGAGATCAAGCGCGACTTCGAATATCTGCTCCGGCTCTGGGAAAGCGTTCGCGAACTGACGCTGCAGTCCACTGCCCCGAGCCTCGTTTATGAAGAAGGCGATCTGGTCAAGCGGTCGATCCGCGACCTTTATAATAAGGACGTGGAGGAGATCGTCGTCGCCGGTGAAGCGGGGCATCAGGAAGCCGCCGACTTCATGAAGATGCTGATGCCGAGCCACGCGAAGAATGTCGTTCCCTACCGGGACCCGACACCGCTCTTCACGCGCTACGGTGTCGAGCGCCAGCTCAACGCCATGTTCCAACCGCAGGTGACGCTGCGCTCCGGCGGTTACATCGTCATCAATCAGACGGAGGCGCTGGTCGCCATCGACGTCAACTCCGGCAAATCGACCCGCGAGTTCTCGATCGAAGAGACGGCACTCGCGACGAACCTCGAAGCCGCCGATGAAATCGCCCGGCAGTTGAAGCTCCGCGACCTTGCGGGCCTCATCGTCATCGACTTCATCGACATGGAAGAAAAGCGCAACAACCGCGCTGTCGAGCGACGTTTGAAGGACGCTCTTCGTTTCGATCGCGCGCGCATCCAGCTCGGCCGCATTTCGCACTTCGGCCTCATGGAAATGTCGCGGCAGCGGCTCCGAACGGGCGTGCTCGAGGGCTCGACCTCGCAGTGTCCGCATTGCCAAGGCACCGGCATCATCCGTTCGACCGAAAGCATCGCGCTCGCGGTGCTCCGCGGTCTCGAAGACGCAATCACTGCGGGCGCAACCGGGCCGCTGACGGCGACGACGACGCCAGCCGTCGCGCTTTACATCCTGAACAGCAAGCGTGCCTACGTCACCGACATGGAAGCCCGTCACGGCCACACGATCACCGTGCTCGGCAGCGATCGGATTCAGGGCGCGAACTTCACCGTCGAACGTGGCGGCGCGGCTGCACCTGTGCGGCGCGTCGAGCGTGCGGCCGTCAATATGGATTGGGGCTTCGACGGCGAAGAAGATGCGCCAGCCTTCGAGGGCGGCGAGATCGAAATTACGCCCAGCGCAGACGATGCCGACGACGAAGCCGTTGGCCGCGAAGGCAGCCGTGGTGACGGCGACGAAAGTGGCGGCCGGCGCGGCCGTCGCCGCCGTCGTCGTGGACGCGGCGGACGGGATCGCGGCGAAGGCCGTGAGCGCGAGTCGTTCGAGCCACGCGGCGGAGATGCCGAAGGCGCAATCGCTGCCGAGCCTCATTCCCGCTCACAGGCCCATCCGCAGGGCGACGACGATGTCGAAGCCGGCGGCGGCGACGATGAAGATCACGATGGCCAGCCGTCGGCGGACGAAGCAAGCTTCGGAGAGCAAGGCAGTGGCGACAAGCCGGGCCGGCGCCGTCGCAGAGGCCGCCGTGGCGGCCGTCGCGGTCGAGAACGTGGTGGTCGCGAGGGCTCGAGCCCGACGACCGAAGGCAGCGACGCCGTAAGCTACGGCGGAGAGCAGCCGGACATCGTCGATGTCGAGTCGTTCGAACCCGACGTTGAGGACGGTATCGAGGCTGGCGAACCCGCTGAGGTGAAAAAAGCGCCTCGCAGCGCACCCGCGCGGGGAGAGGGCAGGACCGGCGGTTCAGCTGACAGATCCAGCGGTGGAGGTCATCGGCCGCGCCGTATCTGGGACGTTGCATCCCAGCCCTCGGGCGAAGGTGAAGGCGAGCCCGTGGACGCCGCGGCTTCTGCTCCGGCTGTCGCGGCACCTGCGGTCATGGCTCCGGCTGTCGAAAAGAAGGTCGAGGCGCCTGTGGTTGAAACTCCGCGCGTCGCCGAAGAAAGCGCGCCCGCTCCGGTGACTTCGCTTCGGCGCCGTCACGAAGTCGGATCCAGCGAGCCGCGTATCGAGCGCGTTGTCGTTCGGCCCGGCGAAGAGACCGACGGTACGGTTGCGGAAGCTCAAGCTGTTCCGCAGCGCAAGGGCTGGTGGCAGAGAAAGTTCAGCGGCGAATAATGATCGGGAGAGGCTGAAGCACGTGCTTCAGCCTCTTTCCTCATGTCGAGTTGCTCATGGCCGAGTTCCTCATGGCCGAGCGTCACCCATCGGGCGTCAGAGATCGACGGCGCTGAAGGCGTTGGATAATGTCCATTCGGCTTTCGTTATTCTCACTTGTCACGCGAATGCCCTAAAGTGATGACTGATGCGGTAATCGTTTGCGTCGTATTTGACCCCGCCGGGCTTGCTGCCTAGTTTGACCGCGCGTGGCGTCTCGACAGGTTCATCGAGATCGGGGCACATCCAATGCCTGAACTTCCGAGGACATTTGCGGCGTTCTCGGCCGCCAAAAGCGGCTTGCTTGTGGCTGCGGTGTTTTTCGCTTCGCTGCTGACGTTTACTGGCGGCGTTCGCGCCCAAGGCCTTCCGCTCATCCGCGATGCGGAGATCGAGGCCCTGTTGCAGGACTATGCCAAACCCATTTTCCAAGCTGCGGGTTTCGGTGGCGGCCGGGTGACGGTCCGCATCGTCAACAACGATGCGTTCAACGCGTTCGTTCTCGATGGCGGCAACGTGTTCGTGCACACGGGAACGCTGATGCAGGCCAACACTCCGAACGAGGTCATCGGGGTGATCGCGCATGAAAGCGGGCATATCGCCGGCGGTCACATGGCGGCGCTCAGGGCGCGGATCGCGAAGGATCAGACGCGCGCGTTGCTCACGCAGGTTCTCGGCATCGGTGCAATGGTCGCGGGCGGCGTCTCAGGCGGCACCGGCGGCCGCGAGACGATGCAGGGCGGCCAGGCGCTGCTACAGGGCGGCACCAGCGTCATCATGAAGGGGCTGCTGGCTGAGCGGCGATCGCAAGAGTCGGCCGCGGACCAAGCCGGCATTCAATATCTCACCGCGACGAAGCAATCGGGCAAGGGAATGCTCGACACGTTCGAGCGGTTCAAGGAACAGGAATATCTGACGGATCAGTTTCAAGATCCGTTCGTGCGGTCTCACCCGCTTTCCGTCGACCGCTTAGCACGATTGAACCAACTCGCGACGACGAGCCCTTACTTCGCGCAGAAGGACCCGCCGTCCCTGCAGCTCCGCCATGATCTCATGCGAGCGAAGCTTTCGGGCTATCTTGAAAACCCGCAGACCGTGTTCAACCGATACCCCGAAAGCAATACGACGCTTCCGGCCCGCTATGCGCGGGCGATCGGGAAATTCTTCAAAGGCGGTCCTGGTGCTCTCGAAGCTGCCTTACAGGACACCGAAGGGATGATCCGCGAGAACCCGTCGTACCCCTATTTCCATGAGCTCAAGGCAGACTTCCTGATGAGGTCGGGAAAAATGGCCGCTGCGATCCCAAGCCTGCGACAATCTCTCAAGCTGGCGCCGAACAGCCCATTAATTCGCGTCGAACTCGCGACTGCGCTGCAAAGTGGCGATGGCGCCGAGGCGCAAAAGGAAGCAGTGGAGCTATTGCGTAAAGCCCTCATAGACGATTCCGAGAACGGCCGCGCTTACAGGCTGCTCGCCAATGTATATTATAAGCAGGGGAAGTCCCCGGAAGCCGACGCCATGACGGCGCAAGCCTACTTCTACGAAGGAAACGTCAAGCAAGCGCAGCTTTTCGCGAAACGCGCGCAACCCCAGCTACGGGCGGGTTCACCCGAGTGGCTGAAAAATGACGACATCATCAATTACAAACCGCAGACTTAAGCGGCTTTAAGTCTGCGACAACGCGAGATTAGATCAAATGACCTTGAAGACCACATTCCGGAATACCCTCAACTTGGCCTCGACCGGCAAAAGGTGCGCCGCAGCCTTCCTCGGATTGGCCCTGTTGGGATCGGCTTTTTCTCCCGCAGTTCACTTTGTGTCCGGAGCCGCGCGCGCCGATACGATCGCTCCGACGGCGGGTGGAACCGCTTTCACGGATGACCAGAAAAAAGCCCTTGGCGACATCATCAAAGACTACCTCGTCAAGAATCCCGAAATCATGATCGACGTGCAGACCGCGCTCGATGAGAAGTCGCAGAAGGATCAGGAGGCTCGGCTCAAGTCGTTCATGGCCGAAAATGCCAAGTCGATCTATCGCTCGCCGGACAGCTCGGTTGCGGGCAACCCCGACGGCGACATCACGGTTGTCGAATTCTTCGATTTCAACTGCGGCTACTGCAAGCACGGACTTCCCGAGGTGCAGAAGCTGATCGCCGCCGACAAGAATGTGCGCGTCGTCTTCAAAGAGCTTCCCATCTTGTCGAAGGGCTCGGAAGAGGCTGCGAAGGCCGCACTGGCCGCCAAGCGGCAGGGCAAATATTGGGAATTCCACCAGGCCATGCTCAGCTCCAAGGGGCAGGCCAATGAGGCGTCGTCATTGAAGGCCGCGGAATCGCTCGGCCTCGACATGGCGAAGTTCAAAGCCGACATGGCGAGCGACGACGTGAAGAACGAGCTTTTGGAAATGATGAAGTTGGCCAAGACGATGGGCGTCAACGGCACTCCGCACTTCCTCGTCGGCGACAAATCGATTCCGGGCGCGCCGGAGGACCTCCACGAACAGCTCGAAACGCTCGTTACGGATTTCCGCAAGAACAAGTGCGCAACCTGCTGAGCCTGCCTGCTCGAAATATCGAGTTGCCACAGCTAGTTACCATATTTGCACGTCAAAGTGCGCGGCCCCGCCCGCGCACTTTGCGCATTCGTAGAAAGCTGATAGACCCAGGGCTCCGCAATTGGCTCGGGCGTCAGTCCGGTGCCCGAACGGCCTCCAAAACATGACATCCCACGTTTACGTTCTGAACGGTCCCAATCTAAATATGCTCGGCGTTCGGGAACCAGAAGTCTATGGTACCGAGACGCTCGACGATCTTCGCGTCCGCACGGAAAAGGCGGCGGCGAAGAACGGGCTTTCCATAGATTTCCGGCAGTCGAACATTGAGGGGGAAATCGTGAGCTGGGTGCAGGAAGCGCGCGGCAAAGCGAAGGGCATCATCATCAACGCGGGCGGGTACACGCACACGTCCGTCGCCATTCTCGATGCCTTGCAAGCCGTCAGCCTTCCCGTCGTCGAGGTTCATCTCTCGAACATCTTCCGGCGGGATCAATTTCGCCAGCATTCCTACATTTCACTCGCCGCGACGGGCGTGATCTGCGGCCTTGGCGCCAAGGGCTACGAACTTGCCATCGAGGCGATGGCCAACATCGTGAACAAATCCACAAGCAAAGCGTGACGCCGAACCCCGAGCTTACGCTATAAGACGCACGCCAACAAAATCGAGGACACGGGACTGATGAGCGCAAAAGACCAAGGGCCGAAAGCGGGAAGCGCCGAAGGTCAGATGATCCGCGAGCTCGCCGAGCTTTTGAACGCTACGGGGCTGACGGAAATCGAGATCGAAAAGAGCGGTCTCAAGGTTCGCGTCGCGAAGACCATCTCAATTACGGCCGCGCCGCAGGCTTATGCCCCGGCTCCCGTCGCCGCTCCGTCGGCTGCTGCGAGCGATGCAAAGCCGCCAGCCGCCGCTCCCGGCGATTTGTCGAAGCATCCAGGCGCCGTAAAGTCGCCGATGGTCGGTACCGCCTACCGCTCGCCGGAACCGGGCGCGCCATTGTTTTGTGAAGTCGGCAGCAAGGTCAATCAGGGCGACACGGTGCTGATCATCGAAGCCATGAAGACGATGAACCAAATACCCTCTCCGCGCAGCGGCACCGTCAAAGCAATCCTCTTCGAAAACGCTCAGCCCGTCGAATATGGCGAGCCGCTGATCATCATAGAATAGAGCGCTACCGGTAACCCCGGCAAAGACGCCCTGGAGTGCAAATGTTCGATAAGATACTGATTGCCAATCGAGGAGAGATCGCGCTGCGGATACAGCGCGCCTGCCGCGAACTTGGAATCGCAACAGTCGCCGTCCATTCAACCGCCGATGCCGACGCCATGCACGTCCGGCTCGCGGACGAAAGCGTTTGCATCGGTCCGCCTTCGGCGCGCGAGAGCTATCTCAACATTCCGGCGCTCGTCACGGCTTGCGAAATCACCGGCGCGGATGCCGTCCATCCCGGCTACGGGTTCCTATCGGAGAATGCGCGCTTCGCGGAGATTCTCGAAGAGCACAAGATCACGTTCATCGGTCCGACGTCCGAGCACATCCGGATCATGGGCGACAAGATCGAGGCGAAGGAAACGGCGAAGAAGCTCGGCATTCCAGTCGTGCCGGGTTCGGCCGGCGCGGTGACGAGCGAAACCGAGGCGATGAAGATCGCCAAGGAGATGGGCTTTCCCGTACTCATCAAAGCGGCGGCAGGCGGCGGCGGCCGCGGCATGAAGGTCGCGACGTCGGCTGCAGACCTCGGCATGGCGCTTTCGACGGCGCGGTCGGAAGCCAAGGCGGCTTTCAACGACGATGCGGTTTACATCGAGAAATATCTGCTGAAACCTCGGCATATCGAAATTCAGGTTTTCGGAGACGGCAAAGGCGACGCCGTCCACCTCGGTGAGCGCGATTGCTCGCTGCAGCGCCGGCACCAGAAAGTTCTCGAGGAAAGCCCGTCGCCGGCTCTCAACGCGGCCCAGCGCCAGAAGATCGGCACGACCGTCGCGGAAGCGATGAAGAAGATCAAGTATCGCGGCGCCGGTACCGTCGAGTTCCTTTTCGAGGACGGCGAATTCTACTTCATCGAGATGAACACCCGCCTGCAGGTCGAGCATCCGGTTACCGAGATGGTCACCGGGACTGATCTCGTACTCGAGCAGATCCGCGTGGCGGCCGGGTTGCCGTTAAGCTTCACGCAGGACGACATCGAGCTCAAGGGGCACGCGATCGAGTGCCGTATCTGCGCCGAAAACCCGAAGGATTTTCGCCCGTCGCCGGGCCAGATCACATATTGGCACCCGCCGGGCGGTCTTGGCGTCAGAGTCGACAGCGGCGTTTACCAGGGTTACCGGATTCCGCCCTACTACGACAGCCTCATCGGAAAGCTCATCGTTACGGGCAAGACGCGCAATGACGCCCTGATGCGTTTGCGCCGCGCCCTGGCCGAGTTCGTCATAGACGGCATTGAAACGACGATCCCGTTGTTCCAGGATCTCGTTAGAGACCCCGACATCGTAAATGGCGTCTACGATATTCACTGGCTCGAAAAACATTTAGGGATGAAGTAGACTTTGCCTCTGCGCGATATGTTCCGCGCGCGTCCGAGAGTTCGCTTGGCAATTGGCAGTATGGCGTCGCGCGACGACCCAATGTTCGAGATCACGCCGCAGGTTCTCCTGAAAGCCTATAGCTGCGGCATTTTTCCAATGGCGGAAAGCGCGGACGATCCGGCGCTTTACTGGATCGAACCGCAGCAGCGGGGCGTGCTGCCCCTCGATGGGTTGCATATTCCCCGCCGTCTCCTCAGAACGGTCAGAACGACCCCTTTCAGGGTCACGGTCGACAGCGATTATGAGCGCGTGATCGATGGTTGCGCGGCGCCGCGCGCGGGCCGGATGTCAACCTGGATCAACACGCGCATCCGCACGCTCTATCGCGAGCTGTTCGACATCGGCGCGTGCCACACCGTCGAGGTTTGGAACGGCGACGAGTTGGTTGGCGGGCTCTACGGCGTGGCACTGAAGAGCGCGTTCTTCGGCGAGAGCATGTTCTCGACCGAACGCGACGCCTCAAAAATCGCGCTCGTCCATCTGGCGGCCCGGCTGATCAAGGGTGGCTTCACACTGCTCGATACGCAATTCGTCACCGAGCATTTGCGTCAATTCGGAACCATCGAGCTCGACCGGACAGCCTTCCAGAGGCAGCTCGAAATGGCGCTCGAGAAAAATGCGGATTTTTATGCCTTGCGGCCTGACGCGTCAGGCGCCGAGGTCGCTGAGATTTTCTCCTCCGCGCCCGCAACCCGCAAATAGGCCGATACTTCGCGCCAAGCGGAGCAGATTGTGCGCGATCACCGCTATACCTATGCGCAAATCATGATGCGAAGCTGGTGGAGCGAGAGAGCGCATCCCAAGCGGCGATCTCGGCTTTCATCCCATCGAGCTTCTGTTCGACCAGCCCCAAAGCGTCCTCGCCCAGGAACAGCCGTACTGGCGGGTTCTCGGCCTCGACCAACGCGAGCAGCGTCTGCGCGGCCTTCGCCGGATCGCCCGGTTGATTGCCGTTCTTAGCCTGCCGCGCGGCGCGGATCGGGTCCATAACCGCGTCGTAATCGGCGATGCTGCGCGGTGTCCGATCCATCGACCGCCCCGCCCAATCGGTGCGGAACTGGCCGGGAGCGAGCGCTGTCACCCGGATACCGAACCCCGCGACTTCCTTGCCGAGCGCTTCCGAGATGCCTTCCAGAGCGAACTTGCTGCCGCAATAGAAGGTGATCCCCGGCATGGTGATGAAGCCTCCCATCGAGGTGACGTTGACGATATGGCCGCGTCGCCGCTCACGCATCCCCGGCAGCACCGCCTTCACCATCGCGACCGGACCGAACACGTTGGCAGCGAACTGGCGCTGGAGATCGTCGATGGAGGACTCCTCCATCACTCCCTCATGGCCGTAACCGGCATTGTTCACCAGCACGTCAATTGCGCCGGCCTGTCGCTCGGCAGCCGCAACCGCGCCCGGGATCTTGTCGAAGTCGGTGACGTCCAGCACGATCGGGTGGGCGCGATCCGGTGCGAGCACTGCGAAGGCTTCGGCATCGGCGGCCCGCCGCACTGTGCCGATCACCACGTGCCCTGCCCTCAGCGCGCCCTCGGCGAATGCCCGGCCCAACCCCGAGCTGACGCCGGTGATGAGGAAAGTCTTGGACGGCAACCGTCATGATCAAACTCCATGCTGGCACGTTATTTATATCTTGATATAGATACGAGCATGGCACACAGCAAGACCAAAACTTCATCGAAGGGCATGAGAGGCGAGCCGCTTCGCCAGCGCGTGATTGACGCGGCTGAACGGCTGCTCCGCGACGGCAAGGCTGATTTCTCGATGCGGGACCTGGCCGCCGAGGCGGAGGTCAGCTTCGCGACGCCGTTCAACCAGTTCGGCAGCAAGGCGGCGATCATGCACGCTCTGTCCGGACGGCGAATCGAGATGATGGAAGCGCGCTACCTCGCCGCGCCGCCATTGGGGGACGCGTCTGATCGCGTGCTTCTGGCCGTCGATATGGCGGCAGCTGTGATGTTGGAGGAACCGGGCGTCAATCGCGCGGTGATGGGATGGCTTGGCACCCCTGGCCCTGTTTCCGGACAGGTGTTGGCGCGCTCAACGGCTCTATGGGCGCTGGCGCTCGGCGCGGGCGATGGGTTGATCGCGACTCGGCGGGCAGAGGCGGTGCGCTGCTTGCCTGGGCAGCTCGCCTTCGGCTTCCGTGGCGTGCTTTCGTTCTGGACTGCGGGCGAAGTGCCGGACGCGGCACTTGTCACGAGTGCGCGAGAGGTCGCGAGCACCTTGTTGCTCGGCTTTATCGACTAGGCTCTCGATACAGCGCGTCCGCAAAGCTTCTGTCCGGCTTCTCGGCCGCGTTGTCAGTCGGTGGCGGTCTTCAAGATGGAAGCGCAATTGTTTTCCGCGGGCTTGCCCGCGAAGCGCGCTTTGATCCAGTCCTTGGCGGTTGTGCCACCTGAGACCATCGAACCATTGTGATCGGCTCCGTCGACGACTTTGTATTCGACGACATTGCCACCGGCGCACATCTGCTGAACCAGCGCGTTCGTCGTCGAGGGAAATACCGTCACGTCCTGCGTCCCCTGGATTACGAGAGTGGGCGCGGAAATTTTCAAGGTGCCGGGTTCATTCTTGGCACCGAATTTCAGGAGCGGTTCGAGATCCGGATTAGCGACGAATTGATCCTTTGCAATCGCGGTTGACCAATAGCCGGTCGTCAAAGCGTGGCTCATGCACTGCTCATGCAGGTCCGGCAAATGCGCGATCGCTTCCGGAGTGAGGATGCGCTTGAGATCGATCGCCGGATCGGTCTTCGCGTAAGATTGAATCGTGTAGAGCACGTACGGAAGCGACAGCTCGGTCTTTGCCGATTTCATGACGGCGGCGAGGCGTTCGGCGATCTGCGATCCCGGCGCGAATGCGACGTCGCCCACGAGTTCTAATTCAGGAACATACGAGGGTCCTTCGGATGCCGCGAAGAGATCGACTTGCCCGCCCTGAGAATGCCCCATGACGGCGTAGCGCTTGCCGATCTTCGGCTCAAGGATGCGTCCGGCGCGCAGCACGTCGAGCGCGTTCCGCGCCGTCGGTATGCCTTGCAAGAACGGATGGAAGCCCGCGACGCCCAAACCTTGATAGTCCGTCGCGACGACTGCGAATCCGTCCTTCACGAAGCCGTCGAGCAGGTGCGATATCGTCTCGATGTAGGGATGCTCGGGGCCCTGAGCGGTATCGCGAGAAGGCGCGCAGATGGCGTTGAGACCCGTCGTGCCGTGGGTCCACGTAATCACCGGCCAGCCGCCTTCCGGCGGTTCACCTTTCGGAACCGAAACCGTTCCGGAAACGACCGTGCTCTTTCCATTTTCGTCGAGCGAGCGATAGAGGACCAAACTATTCTGCGCCGCACTGGGCAGCGCCATCGTGCCATCCAGCGCACGCGAATAGATCACCGAGCCGCGCTCTCCGTCCGGCAATTTCTCCGGCGGTGTGTAGAATGCGTCACCTGCGGGGCCTTGAGGAATTTCGCCGGCTGTTACAGCGAGCGCGGCGATGCCAGAAACGAACGCGCATGTGCTCACGATCACAAAGTTCCGCACGCTGGTCATGGTTAAATCTGCCCCCGATCTCAACCAGCCGCTCTTAACGGATGAGGGCCTAATGGCGCGTAAACTCGTTCGACGTCGAAGTTTGAGAGGCCCTTAGGTTTGTGCCTGGCGACTCCGACTACGCGGAGCCGGCCGCCAGGCAGCTTTGGTTGTGCCTGGCGACTCCGACTACGCGGAGCCGGCCGCCAGGCACGGAGACTCGATTTCGGCGCATGTCAGCTGCGGCAAAGACAAAGTGGAGCCGGTCCATGGACAAACCCAACTTCGTACAATCGGAAGGCGCTGAGATCGCATACGACGTCGAGGGGACAGGGCCTTTCCTGCTCCTTGTTGCCGGCGGAAATGGCGACAGCAAACAATTCGACGGACTGATGAGTGAACTCGCGCACCACTACACCGTGATCAAATACGACCGGCGCGCGGAGGGCCGCAGCACCGGAGACAAAGATGCGGACTTGAAAATGGATCAGGCGGCGCACGACGCTGCCGCGGTCATCAAGGCCGCCGGCGCCGGCCGCGGAGAACCGGCTTATGTGTTCGGCAATAGTGCGGGTGCCGACATCGCGCTGAAACTCACCGAGGATTATCCGCTGCTCGTCCACGGCCTAGTCGCGCATGAGCCCCCGGTCATCAATCTTCTGCCGCAGCCAGACGCTCGCGACTGGCACAAATTCGCCGACCAGGTCTACCTCAAGTATCTGACCGAAGGCCCCGCGCCGGCCTTAAGTCTTTTTGCGAGATCCTTAGTCGATACGGACAAGGACGAGAGCAATAAGGAACTCGAGCGCTTTGATCAGGACGGCGACGAATACGATCGCTTCTTCGCGCACGAGTTCCAGACCTTCAATAACTTCATTCCGGACCTCGACACGCTGAAGCGCAATCGCGTGYAGATGGTGACCGCCGTTGGTTCCGACAGCGGGAATACGTTTTGCGCGCAAGCCGCGCGGGAGCTAGCGCGTCGCCGGCCGTGCCGATGCGAGACGATGGTGGGCGATCATCTGGCCCCCATGCTTCATCCCGAAACCTTCGCCAAACAATTGCACGAGGTCATCGAGAGGCTGCCTCATCGCAGGGAGCAATAGCGTTGTGGATCGCACCGCTGAGGGGTCAGCTCACTCCCACTCGATGGTGCCGGGGGGCTTAGAGGTCACGTCGTAGACGACGCGATTGACGCCGCGGACTTCGTTGATGATCCGCGTCGCGACGCGGCCGAGGAAGGCCATGTCGAAGTGGTAGAAGTCGGCGGTCATGCCGTCGACGGACGTTACCGCGCGAAGGCCCAGCACATGATCGTAGGTTCTGCCGTCGCCCATGACGCCGACGGTGCGCACGGGCAGGAGAACCGCGAAGGCTTGCCAGATGGCATCGTAGAGACCGGCCTGGCGGATCTCATCGAGATAGACCGCGTCGGCCTTGCGAAGAATATCGAGCTTCTCGCGCGTGATCTCGCCCGGGATGCGGATCGCGAGGCCCGGTCCTGGAAACGGGTGGCGTCCGACGAAAGCTTCGGGCAGCCCAAGCTCTCGGCCCAGCGCGCGGACCTCGTCCTTGAAGAGTTCGCGTAGCGGCTCGACGAGCTTCATGTTCATGCGCTCGGGCAAGCCGCCGACGTTGTGGTGCGACTTGATCGTGACGGACGGGCCGCCCGTGAACGAGACGCTTTCGATGACGTCGGGGTAGAGCGTTCCCTGAGCCAAGAATTCGGCGCCGCCGATCTTCTTCGCTTCCGCCTCGAAGACGTCGATGAAGTGCTTGCCGATCGTCTTGCGCTTCGTCTCGGGATCGGAAACGCCCTCGAGCGCTGTCAGGAACTGCTCGGACGCGTCCACGTGGACGAGCGGAATGTTGTAGTGGTCGCGGAAGAGGCCGACGACCTCGTCCGCCTCGCCTTGCCGCATCAGACCGTGATCGACGAAGACGCAGGTCAGTTGCTCGCCGATCGCCTCGTGGATGAGGACGGCCGCAACGGCGCTATCGACGCCGCCCGACAATCCGCAGATGACGCGGCCCTTGCCGACATGGCGGCGGATCTTGGCGATCATTTCGCGGCGGTAGGCCGACATCGTCCAGTCGGACTTCAGGCCGGCGATCTTGTGCACGAAGTTGGCGATGAGCTTGGCGCCGTCGGGCGTGTGCACGACTTCCGGGTGAAACTGCACGGCGTAGAAGTGCCGCTTCTCATCGGCGACCGCGGCGAACGGAGCGTTTTGGCTGGTCGCGATGACTTTAAAGCCGTCGGGCAAGCGCGTGACGCGGTCGCCATGGCTCATCCAAACCTGATGGCGTTCGCCGGGCGCCCACGCGCCTTCGAACAGCGGGCTTGAAGTCTCGATTGAAAGGAAGGCGCGGCCGAATTCACGGTCGTGGCCGGTCTCGACCTTGCCGCCGAGCTGCTCGGCCATCGTCTGCTGGCCGTAGCAGATCCCAAGGACGGGGACACCGGATGAAAACACGGCATCGGGCGCGCGTGGGGAATTTTCCTCGGTCACGGACGCGGGTCCGCCCGACAGGATCACAGCCTTCGGCTTCAACTTGGCGAACGCTTCAGCGGCGTTCTGGAACGGGTGGATTTCAGAATAGACGCCCGCTTCGCGCACGCGTCGCGCGATGAGCTGCGTCACCTGGCTTCCAAAATCGATGATGAGAACGGCGTCGGTCAAAGTCAGGGCGAGCCTCTGTTCAGGGCCATCCCCTACGCGAAGACGGCGGTTGCCGCAACGCCTGCCTCACGCCTCACGCTGCGACAGTGAAGCCCGCGGGTGCGGACGGCACCATCAACGCCGAAAGCCGTTTCAATTCAATTGCCAAACAGCGAAGTTAAGATATGCGGCGAACGAGACCCAGGCGAGATAGGGCATGAACAGGTAGCTCGCTCGCGGATCGATGGGCCACGCCAGGGCTATGAAGGCTGCGACGGCGAGCCAGAGTGCGGCGATATCCACAAGTGCCAGGAAAATATCGTGGCGGCCGAACATCACGTACGACCAGAGGGCGTTGAGGATCAGGCCGGAGCCCCAAACGACGAGAGCCGGGGTGATGCCCGCGGCTCTCCATGTCAGCCACCCTGCGATGGCGATCATTATATAGAGGATGGTCCAGGCCACGGGGAAAGCCCAGTTCGGCGGGGTCAACGCCGGCTTCTCGAGTGCCGCATACCATTCGCCCGGCATGAACGACGCGCCGGACGATGCCGCGGCAGCCACGATCATCGCAAAAATTATCAGTGATCCAAAGTCTCGCAACAGCCCTGCTCCCAATTTGTTTGTTCTGATCTCTCTGGACGGGAGGCGCGGAACTCTTTCGCCTCAACGATTGAACGCATAACTCCGCTGTCCGGATGCGCTGAGACGCATCAGGACGGAGGGACTAGTGGCTCCTCGCCGAGCTCAGGGAATTTGATGAACCGCTCCAAAAGCTCGGACCCAAACTGATTGACGTGGCCGCCGTTCTTATAGAGCAAAATCCCATCCATCATCGGGGAGCATCGCTGCTCCTGACACATGAAATCGGACGGCAAGGAAACGCTTACGCGGGGGTTGGCGGCTGCGACGCGGAGCAATGCCGCATTGGAGAGCTTCAGTTCTTCCAGGGCCGCCGTCTTCAACTTGCCGCACGTTGCAGCGTCCCGGTGATTTTCAATCGCACTTATTATGCAGCGAACCGGCAGCGGATCGTACGTCGGGATTTGACCGATCATAACGACCACGATGCCGCGATCGGTAAATGCACGTATTGTCCTCTCCAGTGCGGCATCAAAATTGAACTTGGGACCTCCGGCATGATCTGCCGATTTTGCGTCCTCAGCCGCTGCGGAATTTATGAGCCGCAGCCACTTTTCCCAGAAGCCCGAGATGACCGCGATCTTCAGCTTTGGATTCAGCTCGACGAACTTTTCGGCCTCGGCTTGATAGGAAGCGCACTCGGCCGTCTTGTCGTCTGTTTCAGCAGGGATTGGAACGTCGAACAGCAAGGGGCAGCCGCCGTTCGTAACTTGGCGTCCGGCGAGATTGCGATGTTCCGCGTACTTGGCGACGAGCGGCGCCCAATGGTCTCCCATGGAGTCGCCGAATAGGGCGAGTTCATAGGAGCCGCCGGGGTCCCGCCTTTTTCCAAAATTGCAGACGTCGTCATTGGCGAACACGTTTTCGAAGTTATCGCATTGCATTCGAACCGGGTTGCCGGCGACGAGCTGGCTCAATACGCGCCGGGAGTCGGCTGCGTATCGATTGGGGAAACCCTTCATGCCTTTGATGGTGCCGGCGAACATCGCCATGATCGCGACGCACGACAGCGCCGCGACAACGAACTTCCCGTCGGACAAGCCCCATGTTGCCGAGCTTCCCCGAGGCGCATCCGCGATCCGGCGCGAACTGCGAAACGGCCGCTCGATCCAACGCCACGAAAAAATGGCGACGGCCACGCTGATGAAGACGATCAGAGATGCTTCGCCGGCATCCAGCGGCCGCTCAAGGCGATAGCTCGCGAGCGCGAGCAGCGGCCAATGCCACAGATAAAGCGAGTAGGAAATCAGCCCCACGAACACCAAGGGACGGTAGCTGAGCAGGCGCGTCAATAGCACTTTCTGCGACATGCAGCCGGCGATGATGGCAGCGGTGCCGAAGCAGGCCGGAGCGGCGCTTAAGCCCGGGAAATTCGAATGCGGACTGAGCAGGAGGAAGCTCGAAAGAACGGCGACGATGCCGGCGAGGCTCAAGGCTTCGCTTGCCGCCCGTCCAAGCTTTATTTCAGACGCGACCAGGGCCAGAGCCGCGCCGGTGAGAAGCTCCCAGGCCCGGGTCGGCAACATGAAGAATGCGAATTCGTGGTCGACCGAAACCTTTACTTCAGCGAACCACAGGGACGCGCCAAGCGACAGCAGCACTAAGCCGAGGATGGTGCGTTTCGACAGAAAGGGCGAAGCCAGCATCAAGATGAGCGGCCACGTCAGATAGAACTGGTCTTCGACGGCGAGCGACCAGGTGTGCAGGAGCGGCTTCTCAAGCGCGGGGGCCGAGAAATATCCGCCCGTCAGGTAGAAAAAGACATTTGAGAAAAGACCAATAAACGCCAGAAGACTGCGGCCGTAGTACCAGAATGCATCCGGCAGCAGGATGAATGCCGAGAGCACGGTCACCACGACGACGCAGGCAAATGCCGCCGGTAAGAGACGCCGGGCGCGGCGGACGAAAAAGCGATAAAGGGAAAATGTGCCGTCGGATATTTCGGTGACGACGAGCGATGTGATCAGGAATCCCGAGATAACGAAAAAAACATCGACGCCGGCGAAGCCCCCGGTGATCACGCCCGGAAAAGCGTGGTACGCGACGACGGCGATTATCGCCAACGCCCGCAACCCATCGACAAACGGTAGATAGACCATCCCCCGATCCCGCTCCGATGGCTGCCTCTCAGGCCTTCAGGACGATAAGAGTGGGCAGTCCGGCGGCAGTCAACCGTTCACTTCGGGTTCCCCCGAGAAACGGGACACGGGTGAGGTTTTTGCCAGGGGCGATGCGAGTTGGAGACGTTTGTGCATGCTAACGGTCAAAACACGGCTGGGCGTCAGCGCCATTGCAGGGATTGGTCTTTTCGCGGAACAGGATATTCCCAAGGGCACTGAAACGTGGCGGTTCATGCGCCATTTTGACAGGCTGCTGACGGAGCGCGAGATCGACAGCCTGCCGGAGCCCGCGCGCTCGAGCATTCTCGATCATACCTACCTCGATGCCACGAGCGGCTTATTCGTGCTCTGCGCCGACAACGCCCGTTTCATGAACCATGCGGACGAGCCCAACACGGCAGGCGTCCACGAGAAGGGTGCGATCGAGGGTTACGACATCGCCCTTCGCGATATTCGCGCGGGTGAAGAAATGACCTGTGACTACCGAACGTTCGACGCGCACGTCGGACAGAAGCTCGGCGGAAAATAGCGGGCGTCGGCCGGCTTACTCGCCGGGGGCGACAACGGGCTCGATGGATTTCCGCGCGGAACGCCGGCGCCTGGCGGCCAGCGCCCGCATGGCTTCGGCAGCCAAAATACGACGCTGCAGGTAGGGCGAGAAATAGCCCGCGTAGCGGCGCCAAAGATCCGACCGCATCCAATCGTCTCCCGACACGTGGCCGCGGCAGTGGGGCGCGCCGCAGGAGCACGAGAACTCGTCGTAGGGAGATCCGTCGCTCGTCGCGTAGTCGTAGGTGATTTCCTCGCCGGGCCCGATATCGCGCATGGCGACGAGCGTAATCTGGCCCGAGAGACCGGAATTTGGATCACAGCTGTGATTGACGTAATCCGGCGGCTCACAGTCAGAAAGCGAGACGAGGTACTGGTTTTCCTCGACTTGCAGCGAATAGCGCCGAACCGTCTGAGGCATCTCGTTCAATTCCTCGCCGGTGACGAGCGTGCCGCTCCAGACGACGATCAGTTCGCCCTTGGCGATCGCTTCCCGTGCGACGACGGTGTGGCCGCCGCGATCGGGTGTCGGATGAACTTCGCATTTGGGAGTGAGGAAAGAGTGGGGCCTGTCGCTCATTCAATGACCTCAATTGGCCTCACGAGCGTGGGCACGGCGCAACCGCAAAAAGCGAACCATGACACCTGTCCCTCGATTTGCTGCTAGCCGTCAGCAAACGTCGCATCAGATAGTTTCGTCGCGCGCGATGTCAACGGCGAAAAGTAGGCATTTGCATGATGAAAGTACGCGGACATTTTGTGTCTCGCGTGCGTGGGCGGAAAAAATGTTCCGAGAAAAGCTGAATACTGACGATATTCGGCATTCGCCGACTGGAGGGCGCAAGAGCGTCCCTCCACTGATCAATCCACAGAAACTTCGCTCACGCCTTGCGCGAGAGGACGGCGATGAAGAAGCCGTCGGTCCCGTGCTGGCCCGGCGTCAGCAGCAGCGAATCGGACCGGCCGTCGGCCGACGGCGGAAGTTCGCCCGAGGCCGCGTCCCAAAGTCCGGCGGCGGGGACGGGTGCGAAAGCGGGATTCTCCTCGAGAAAACGCGCGATTTGCACGGTATTCTCCTCGGGAAGAAGTGAGCACGTGACATAAACCAGCCGGCCGCCGGGCTTCACGAGTGCTGCCGCGCGCTTCAGAACAGTCCGCTGCTCATCCGTTCGCGCCTTCAGCGCTTCGGGCTTAACGCGCCACTTGGCGTCCGGACGCCGGCGCCATGTTCCCGTTCCCGTGCACGGCGCATCCACGAGCACGACGTCGAAGCGGGGACCGAGAGCATCGATCGCGGCTTCGTCTCCGGCTCTCAAAACCTGCAGATTGCGAACGCCTGCGCGCTTCACCCGTTCGAAGATGGGCTTCAGCTGGTTGCGGTCGTGGTCGTAGGCGTAGAGCTGACCGGTGTTCTGCATCAGCGCCGCAAGCGCCATCGTTTTGCCGCCCGCACCGGCGCAAAGATCGAGCACCTGCTTCCTCGGTCCGGCACCAGAGAGAAGAGCGGCGACCTGCGAACCCTCATCCTGAATTTCGAACCAGCCCGCCTGGAACGCCGCTTCGGCTTGCAGGTTGGGCGTGCGCTGCGCGCCGACGGGCGGCGGCACTCGGACGCCGATGGGAGAAATGGAGCACGGCTCGGCGCCGAAGCTTGCGAGCGCTTTCAGGACCTTTTCGCGCGTCGCCTTCAGGGTGTTGACCCGCAGGTCCGCGGGCGCGCGGCGCGCCATCGCTTGACCTTCCGCGACGGCGCGATCTCCGAACTGGGCGGAAAATGCAGGCCACAGCCATTCTGGAATGTCGGCTTTGACGTGGTCGGGTGCGTCGTCCAGAGGACGGGTCAGGCCAATCCGCTCGGCGTCGGTCAAGGGCTCCGGCGAATGATCCGCTCCATCGCACGCGGCGATGACAGCGTCCGTCGTCAGATCCAACGCCGACGACGCAGCGCCGATTGCGAGTGCGCGCGGCGTGTCCGATCCCAGCGCCCAGGCGATCGACGAGCGGCGGCGCAAAGCGTCATAGACCATTCCGCCTATGGCGTTACGGTCGCCGGAACCGGCAAAGCGGTGTGCCTTACCCCAGTCGGTCAACGCGATAGAAACGGGCTGATAGCGACTGAGGATGGATTCCAATACCTCGATCGCCGCGGCGATGCGGGCTCCGGCTTTCATTTGTGGTGCTTTCAAACGGCCGTGAGTATCTTCGTGGCGAAGATCACCCACATGACAATTAGGACAATCACCCCAGCGCCATACGCTCTAAAGCGCCAATTGAGGTCATTGCTGGTGGTGTGGATGTAGGCGTGCGCATAGCGCAAGAGCACGAAAGTCCAAGCCAACGCCAGCAGCAAGATGTCGCCCACTCGCGTGATCATGATGAAAGCGATCAACACGAAGAAGAGCATCGGCAATTCAAACTGATTGCGGAAGCAATTGCTGAACTGCCGCGCGCGAGGCGTGTAGTTCGTGTCGGTCAACAGAACATCGTCGGCTTTGACTTCGCCGCTCGCCAAGCTGCCGAGGCGCTCGCGGCCCATCCGGGCGAGAAGCAGGAAGATCAGTAGAACCTGGACGAAAACCGGCATCAAGAAATCGGTGACTGTCATCCTTGTCCCCCTCGCCGGCTTTGCTCGAACGTCCCTCTCATTATCTCAACTGCCGACGCCCGGATAGTTCGGACTTTCGCGGGTGATCATGACGCCGTGGGCGTGGCTTTCGCGAATTGCGGCTGGAGAAATGCGAACGAACTTCGCGCGCTTCTGCAGCTCGGGGATCGTCTTCGCGCCGAGGTATCCCATGCCGGCGCGCAAGCCGCCGACAAGCTGGTGAACGACGGCTTCCATCGGACCCTTGTAAGGAACCTGCCCCTCGATGCCTTCCGGGACGAGCTTCAGCGTGTCGCGCACTTCGGCCTGGAAGTAGCGGTCTGCCGAGCCGCGCGCCATCGCGCCGACCGAACCCATGCCACGGTAGGATTTGTAGGTCCGTCCTTGATAAAGGTAGGTCTCGCCCGGCGCTTCGTCGGTGCCGCCGAGAAGCGATCCGATCATGACGCAGGCCGCGCCCGCTGCAATCGCCTTCGCGATATCGCCGGAAAAGCGAATGCCACCGTCCGCGATGACGGGGACGCCGGAGCGTGAGGCTTCCTTCGCGCAATCCATAACGGCGGTAAGCTGCGGAACGCCGACACCCGCCACGATGCGCGTCGTGCAGATCGAGCCCGGGCCGATACCGACCTTGATCGCGTCGGCGCCGGCGGCGATCAAAGCTTTGGTTGCATCGGCCGTCGCGACGTTGCCGGCGATGACCTGGACGCTGTTCGACTGGTGCTTGATGCGAGCGACGGCCTCGATGACCTTCGCGGAGTGGCCGTGTGCGGTATCGACGACGATCACGTCGCAGCCGGCGGCGATGAGGCGTTCCGTACGCTCAAAGCCATCTTCGCCGACTGTCGTCGCGGCGGCGACGCGCAAGCGTCCCTGAGCGTCCTTCGAGGCGTTCGGGTGCTTCGCGGCCTTCTCAATGTCCTTGACGGTGATGAGGCCGATGCAATTGCCGGCGTCATCGACGACGATCAGCTTTTCAATGCGGTTCTGGTGGAGGAGGCGCTTGGCTTCTTCCTGCGAAACGTTGCGCTTAACGGTCACCAGATTTTGCTGGGTCATCAACTCCGAAACCGGCTGATCCAGTCTCGTTGCAAATCGGACGTCGCGATTGGTCAGGATGCCGACGAGCTTGCCTTTCCCGGCACTCCCGTCGTGCGCTTCCGTTCCGCCCGCAACGACCGGAACACCCGTGACACCCTTATCGGCCATCAGCTTCAGGGCTTGGCGCAGCGTTTTTTGGGGTGCGATCGTCACCGGGTCGAGGACGATGCCGCTTTCGTAGCGCTTCACCAGACCGACGTGGCGTGCCTGCTCTTCGATGGTGAGGTTGCGGTGGATCACGCCGATCCCACCCTCTTGAGCCATCGCGATCGCCAGCCTCGCCTCGGTGACGGTGTCCATCGCCGACGACAGAAGGGGAATGTTCAGGCGGATAGACTTGGTCAATTGGGTCGAGACGTCCGCCTGTCCCGGCATCACGTCGGACGGCCCGGGGACGAGCAACACGTCATCAAAGGTAAGCGCGATCCCCGAATCGAGCGCCGATAGGCTCGAAGTCATGCGGACTTCTCCAAATTTGGGGGGGCGACACGTTCGGGCCCCCTGGGGCGGAACATTGTCGCGGGGTCTATAGCACCAAGGTTCCGCGCTTGGAAGCGCCCCGAGCCGCGTCAAATGGGGATTGCGCTAACCAATTAACAGAGAGCGTAAACGCCGACCGTCATTGCGGTGTCGCAGGATGCTGCCAGATTGCTCTCACGGGGTTCAAAGCCCCCATGAGATTCGCTTCAAATTCGGGCTGTTGGCGGGCGCTGCACGCGTAATCCCACCTCCGGCCTGAGGTAAGCAAGCCAGCGTGAAGCCGTTAGTCGGCCTCTGGCTCCGTCCGTCCTCGAAAGCCTGTTGCCAGCACGTAAAGCTCCGAGCTTTCGGCGCGGCTTGCCGGCGGCTTGACGTGGCGCACCGTCTTGAAGTCGCGCTTCAAGGCGTCGAGCAGGTCACGCTCGGTGCCTCCTTGAAAGACTTTGCAGAGGAAGACGCCGCCGGGCTCCAGCACGTCGGCCGCAAAGGCGGCGGCGGCTTCAGCGAGTCCCATGATGCGCATGTGATCGGTCTTGGCGTGGCCGACAGTCGGCGCGGCCATATCCGACAGGACGACATCGGCCTTGCCACCCCGCAGGCGCGATTTCAGAAGGTCTTCGGCCGTCGGATCGGTGAAGTCCATTTCGATGATCTCGACGCCAGTGATCGGCTCGAAATTCAAGTAGTCGATGGCGACCACCTGCCCTTTGCCCTCAGCAGCCTTGACGCGCTCGGCCGCTTCCTGCGACCAGCCGCCAGGAGCCGCCCCAAGGTCGATGATCCGCTGACCTGATTTTAGAAAATGATATCGCGCATCGATCTCACGGAGCTTGAACGCCGCGCGCGAGCGCAGCCCTTCCCGCTTCGACGCGGTCACGTAGGGATCATTCAACTGGCGTTCGAGCCAGCGCGCAGACGAAACGGAGCGCTTGCGCGCCGTCTTGACGGTCGTGCGCATCTGGCGCTGACCGCCGCTCAGACTGCTCGCGCGATTGCCGCTGCCGCCCTTTTTGTTGCCTTTGTCTGCCACGATTATTTAACGCCGCTTGACTGCTTCGAACGTCCACGCCGGCGACGTCCGGCACGCCAGACACCGTCTTCCATCATCAGTCGCATCAAAATGCCTTCTCTAAGTCCGCGGTCGGCTACCCGCAGGCGCTCCGCGGGCCATTGCTTCAGTATCGCGTCGAGGATCGCGCATCCGGCAAGAACGAGATCGGCCCGTTCCCGTCCGATGCAAGGCTGCATTACGCGCTCTTCGTAGGTTTGTCCGAGAAGCGTCGACGTTACGTCGTCTATCTCGGGGACGTTCAACCAGATTCCATCGACGCGCTTGCGATCGTAGCGTTCGAGCCCGAGCTTCACGCCGGCGATCGTCGTGACCGTTCCGGATGTGCCGAGGAAGTGGATGGACTTGCCAGCCATCTGCTCGGAAAATCGATGCTTCGCTTCGAACGGGACGAGCAGCTCGGTCACGGCACGCGACATTGCCTTGAACGTTCCCGGGGTGACGTCACGGCCGCCGTAGTGCTCCGCCAATGTCACGACGCCCACCGGAAGAGATTCCCACCCGACGATCGCATCGTTCACGTCGGAGCGTCCGGTTAGCACATCGCGGCGGGTGCCGAGCCGCGTCATATCAAGCCAAATGATCTCCGACGAGCCGCCGCCGATGTCGAACACCAGAACATAATCCGCGGCGGCATCGATCAGCGTCGCGCAACCCGCGACGGCCAAGTGTGCTTCGAGTTCCGGCGTCAGTATCTCGATGTCGAGATCGAAGATGTCTTTGACCTTTTTGACGAAGGCGGCTCCGTTGTCCGCGACCCGGCAGGCCTGCGTCGCGACAAGGCGTGTCCGCGAAACATGATGACGTTGCAATTTGCCGGCACAGATCTTCAGCGCCTCCAGCGTGCGGTTCATCGCGAGCTCGGAAAGACGACCCGTCTGGCTGACGCCTTCGCCGAGACGAATAATGCGCGAGAAAGCGTCCACCACGCGAAAGCCGCGCCGCGACGGGCGCGCGAGAAGCAGGCGGCAATTATTGGTGCCGAGATCGAGCGCGCCGTAGATCTGTTCGCCGAGATGATCGGGTCCGACGGCGAAAGCCCGCTCATCGAAGCTCTGGCGCTGCCACTCGTTCGGGCTGTCGCGCCACGGCGACGACGCCAACCGGTTTGACAGCACGCCCCCCGGCGCCGCACGGTTTCTCTGGCGAAACTGGCGCTCGCCGCCGTTGATGACGCGCGTCACCGGCACTATCTTTTCGTGCCCCGCGGCAATGCCGACGTCGTCGTCAGAGCTGTCTGGGAGTCCTGCGCCGTCAGACCGGTCAGGACCTGAGTGTTCAGGCTTCAACGTCGTTCTCCAGGACCTGGTATAGCATCGGCTTGCCGCGGTGCAGCCGAGCTCGTCAGGCCGTTTAATCTGGACCTCTGTTGAGGCGAGTGTAGCAGGTCGCGCCCCGCCGTAAAGCTCTGGCGGGGCATTCCTTAACGATGCGAAGCAAGCGGAGCGTTATTTTGTCCGAACCGGCCACGTTTTATCGATGCTGAGGCGAAAGAGATTTTTGCTCGCTCTATTCGCCGCGGCGGGACTTTTCCGAGTTGCTTCGCCGACCTTGGCGGACAGCCTCGGCAATGGTGAAATCGCTTCTCATCTGCAATCGGCGTATCCCGCATTCGTCTCGGGCGTCGAAGGGAACGAGGTCGTCTTTAAAGATGGCTCGAGACTTCCACTTGCCGACGGCCGGGACAAACCGTTCGACGCGTGGCTCGCCAATCCCGATATCCGAGACATGTTCCGATTTAAGTATCCGCGTGGCGCACCGGCTCTTCCTCCCGCCCGCGACTTCGACCCCGGCCGCGCACGCAACGGCCAGTTCTTTTCGAAGATCTATGGCGACTGCCGAAAGCCGGAATTCGCTTCATCGCTGACGACGATCACGTGGCTCCCTTCGAAGGCCGCACAACATATCCATATTTCCCGGTTGAACGGCGTTGCTGAACATCTCAGCGCAGTCAGCCGCGAGCTCGATGCTCTTCCGGCGAAATTCGATGTGTTTCTCGTGCCCGCCGCCGGAGGCTACGTGTGCCGGCCGATCGCGGGGACCGAACGGCGCTCGGGTCACGGCTATGGCATCGCGATCGATATTGCGACGAGACGCTCTCACTACTGGCGGTGGGCCAGTGGTGGTCCGGGCGGTAGCCGCTACCGGAACGACATTCCGATGGAGATCGTCGACATCTTCGAGAAGCACGGGTTCATCTGGGGCGGCCGGTGGTTCCATTACGATACGATGCACTTCGAATACCGGCCCGAGCTGCTGCCGCCACAAAAGTAGCTTGGGCTGCGCCGGGGAGCCTCCCGGCGAGCCGCGGTTTTCCACTGCTGAAAGGTTGGCGCTCAAACCGTCGTCGCCACCATCACCCACCAAATTGCGGGCTTTGGCGCCGATCGGTCGCTCTCGATCTTTAAAAGACGGCCCGCGACGGGAAGACCATGGATGGCGAGCTTGCAGACATCGGAGGCTGCTGCTATGACCCGCGCTCCGGCGGCCAACGGCCCGTCCGATCCCGGCTTTGGGGGATCGTCTAATGGTAGGACTGCAGACTCTGACTCTGCCTGTCTAGGTTCGAATCCTAGTCCCCCAGCCAATCTCAAAAGTCTCCCGAACGATCAAAGCGTTAATGCGCGGTGATGGCCTCTTTTCCCAGAGTAGTCTCCCGCCATCGCGCCTTGTGAATCAAATAATCCTCGCGAAGGCCGCTGCTCCGGTAGAGAGTTCCACAGTCGGAGCCTGGGCTTTGACGGCACGCGGACTCGGCTGATCCTGTCGCTTTGCCGGCCCGACGATCTCATCACGACCAAACATCGCTTCGAGCGTACGCACGCAAAGCACCACGTTATCGCTCGCAAGGCGATAGTAGACGAGTTTCGCTTCGCGGCGCGTGACGACGAGGTCTGCACGGCGAAGCTCTGCGAGTTGCTGACTGAGCGTTGGCTGACCGATGCCCGTCGCTTTCTCGATCTCCGCTACGCCCCGCTCACCGCCGAGAAGATAAGAAAGGATCATCAGTCGCTGCGGCTGTGCGAAGACACGAATTTTTTCGGTCGCCGCATCCGCGAGTTCACGAGACTGGAAAAGCGCGGTCATCTGTCTGCTTTCAAACGATAGAACCAGTCGTGCGGAAGAGCCGCCGGTAAGCGGCCCTGCGGTACGACCAGCGGGACAAGAACATCGTCGCCGGGCTGCCAATCGGCAGGAGTAAGCGCGTCTCCGTTCTGCGACCGCCGAAGCGCCGCCACCGTGCGCAGCATCTCTTCGACGGATCGTCCGACGCTCATCGGATACCAGTTCATGGCGCGAATGACCCCTTTGGGATCGATGAAATAGACTGCCCGGACGGCGGAGGAATCCGCCGCATTTTCATCAAGCATCCCGTAAGCGCGTCCGACCGCCATCGACGGATCTTCGACGACAGGAAACGGAACCTCGACACCGGATAGCTCCCTGATCGCATTCAACCAGGCGACGTGGGAGAACAGACTATCGACTGACAATCCGAGCAAGGCACAGTCCATCTCGGCAAACCGCGGCGCCGCCTTGGCCAAGGCCACGAATTCGCTCGTGCACACCGGCGTGAAATCGGCGGGGTGCGAGAAGAACACCACCCATCTTCCGCAAAACTGATCGAGGGTCACCTCGCCCTGGGTCGTGCGCGCCCGGAAATTGGGCGCCAAATCTCCAATTCGAAGAGGCCTATCGCCCGTCGTCACTGTGTTTTCCATGGCGCCTCCTTGCCACATCAAGCCCCCTTGACGCAAGCAAAATACACAATTACATAAATTATGAAATTATAGGAGCTATGCCCATGGACCCCGTTGCCAGTCAAGCCGACGCCTTGATCCGCAGTTCGCGCGAATCCGCGGCGAAACCCGCGATTCAGGCCTTCTTCGACGAACCGACGAACACGGTGAGTTACATCGTGCATGATCCTGCCACCCGCGCGGCGGCGATCATCGACAGCGTATTGGACTTCGACCAAGCGGCTGGCCGCACCGACACGAAGTCGGCAGACGCGATCATCGCCTATGTCCGCTCCAACGGGTTGAAGGTCGAGTGGCTGCTGGAAACGCACGCGCACGCCGATCACCTCTCGGCCGCGCCGTATCTGCAGAATGTTCTGGGCGGCAAACTGGCGATCGGACGCGAGATCGTTCGTGTTCAAAACGTCTTCGGCAAAATCTTCAACGTCGGCACCGAATTCGAGCGCGACGGATCGGAATTCGATCGGCTGTTCGCCGATGGCGACCGCTTTCAGATCGGAGAGATCGAGGCCATAACGCTCCACGTACCGGGCCACACGCCCGCGGATATGGCGTATGTCGTCGGTGACGCTGTCTTCACGGGCGACACGTTGTTCATGCCTGATTACGGCACCGCTCGTGCGGATTTCCCGGGCGGCGATGCGCATCAGCTCTATCGCTCGATACGCCGCCTCATGACACTGCCGGACGATACCCGTCTTTTCCTCTGCCACGACTACAAGGCTGTCGGGCGGGATGAATATGCCTGGGAAACGACGGTCGGCGCCGAGAAAACCGGCAACATCCACGTCCACGAAGGCGTGAGCGAAGTCGAATTCGTGAGCATGCGAACGAGTCGGGACGCGAGGCTCGGGATGCCCAAGCTCATTTTGCCTTCGGTCCAAGTCAACATGCGCGGCGGCCGTCTCCCCGAGTCTGAGGAGAACGGGACGCGTTATCTCAAGCTCCCGCTGAACGTGTTGTGATGCCGGGCTTTCCTCAGGCTGCTCCGGTAGAGGGCCTCGCCGGCGGGCTTCTCATCGGTCTTGCTGCCGCAATCATGCTGCTCGGCAACGGGCGCATCGCTGGCGTTAGCGGGCTGTTCGCACGGGCGCTCGGCATATCGTCCGGTGAAACGCCGCGACAGCTGGCGTGGGCCTTCATCATCGGCTTGCCCATCGGGGCCGGATTGGTCGAGCTTGTCGTCGGCGTGAATGCGAAGTTCCCCACTCCGACCTTGCTGCTCATCGCGGGCGTGCTCGTCGGCTTCGGCACGCAGCTCGGATCGGGTTGCACGAGCGGGCATGGCATTTGCGGCCTTTCCCGGCTTTCCATGCGCTCGATATTCGCGACGCTCACCTTCATGAGCGCAGGCGTGATCACGGTCACGATGATGCGACTGCTGGGATTGTCCCCATGACCAGAGAGAACGTACTCGCCCTCCTTAGCGGCGTACTCTTCGGCGCCGGTCTTGCCATATCCGGTATGATCGATCCCGCGAGAGTCCGCGCGTTTCTCGACGTGACCGGCAATTGGGATCCGACCTTGGCATTTGTCATGGGCGGCGCGCTGCTTCCGATGACCGTTGCTTGGCAGGTGGTGAAGCGCCGCCAAAAGCCCCTTGTGTCGAATAGCTTTCATCTTCCTTCGGCGAGCAATGTCGATTTCCGATTGATCAGCGGTGCGGCGATTTTCGGAATCGGCTGGGGCGTTGCCGGCATTTGCCCGGGTCCCGGCATAGCAGCCCTCGCGGTCCAGCCGATGTCGGCGCTGCTCTTCTTGCTAGCCATGGCTGCAGGCATGCGACTGCACAGTTTCATTTTTTCAGCGCGAAGCCTCAGCCGAGCGTAGAGCGGGAGATTTTTTACATGTCCTTCAAGGAACTCAGTCCGACATTCTCGGTCGCGCCGCAATTGACGGAAGCAGACATTGCCGAAGCCGCAAAAATTGGCTTCCGCTCGATCGTATGCAATCGGCCCGATGGCGAAGAGATGGGACAACCCACGGCGTCGGACATGTCCCGCGTTGCCGAAAGCAACGGCATGGCGTTCGCGCATGTGCCTGTCGTTCCCGGGCAGATCACAAGCAACGATGTCGACGCGATGCGGGATGCACTCGCGCGTCTCCCTCGCCCGATATTGGCATTCTGTCGAAGCGGCACGCGTTCGGCGACGCTGTGGGCGCTAGCCGATTCCGACCCGAAAGAACCCGCAGTCGCAATCGAAACCGCGAAGCGCGCGGGTTACGACCTGAGTTCCATCATGCCGTCGCTCGAGCGACGCGCTAAAGCATCCCGCGCGATGACCTATGACATTCTCATCGTCGGCGGCGGATCGGCTGGAATTTCTACAGCGGCAAGCCTGCGCAAGCGCAACCGGAAAATTTCCATCGCCGTCATCGATCCTGCCGAGACTCATTACTATCAGCCGGGATGGACGTTGGTCGGTGCTGGCGTGTTCTCGCCCGAGCAGACGCGGCACAGCGAAGCCAGCGTCATTCCGAAAGGCGTCGAATGGATTCAGGCGGCCGTCACCGGCTTCCTTCCTGAGCAGAACCAAGTCCAGCTCGCCGATGGGCGCGTCGTGAAATATCACGTGCTGGTCGCCGCACCGGGCATCAAGCTTGCTTGGGACGCCATCCCAGGCCTTGCTGAAGCCCTGGGCTCCAACGGCGTGACGTCCAACTATCGCTATGATCTGGCGCCGTACACGTATCAGCTGGTGCGAGAACTGCGTCGCGGTCGTGCGCTATTCACTCAGCCGCCGATGCCGATCAAATGCGCAGGTGCGCCGCAAAAGGCGATGTACCTGTCTTGCGACATCTGGCGCGACGCCCGCCTGCTTCAGGATATCGACGTGGAATTTCATAACGCGGGCGCGGTGCTCTTCGGTGTTCCGGCCTATGTGCCGGCGCTCAAAAACTACATCGAACGATACGGCATAGACCTTCGCCTGGAATCAAAGCTGGTCGCCGTCGATGGCCAAAGGAAAATAGCGACCCTCGAAAGCAAAACCACCGATGGCACCGTTGAACGCATCGAGCGATCGTTCGACCTCCTTCATGCTGTGCCGCCCCAGGTGGCGCCCGAGTTCGTTGCCAGCAGCCCGCTCGCTGGTCCCGGTGGCTTCATCGAAGTCGACCCGGCGACGCTGCAGCACGTGCGCTATCAAAACGTCTTCGCCCTGGGCGATGCAGCAGGAACGAGCAACGCGAAGACAGCGGCCGCCGCCCGCAAGCAGGCGCCCGTCGTCGCCGTCAACGCGCTCGCTGTGCTGGAGGGCAAACAACCCGCCGCCGATTACAATGGCTACGGCTCCTGCCCTCTCACCGTCGAACGCGGCAAGATCGTGCTCGCGGAATTTGGCTATGGCGGCAAGCTGCTTCCAAGCTTCCCAACCTGGTTGATCGACGGCACGCGCCCGAGCCGCACCGCGTGGTTCCTCAAAGAGCGACTGCTGCCGCCGATTTATTGGCGGGGAATGCTCAAGGGGCGCGAATGGATGGTTCATCCGCACCTCATCGAGACGCCGGCGTGACGTTGGAGCCTCTCCAATATTTACTCGGCGCCGCTTCGGGATCACTGGTCGGCTTCACGCTTGCCCTTGTCGGCGGCGGCGGGTCCATACTCGCCGTGCCGCTGATGGTTTACCTCGTGGGCCTTGCCAATCCGCACGTCGCCATCGGAACGAGCGCGTTCGCCGTCGCCGTAAATGCGGCGACCGGACTCATAGGTCATGCCCGTGCGCACACTGTGAAATGGCGCTGTGGCGGAATGTATGCAACCGCCGGCGTGATCGGCGCCCTGCTCGGTTCGACCATGGGCAAGGCGATTGACGGCCACAAGCTTCTCATTCTGTTTGCGATTGTCATGGTGCTCATCGGCATTCTTATGCTGAGGGGGCGTGGCGATCCCGGCAACCCCGGCGCCGAATGCAATCGCGAGAAAGCTCCGAAGGTTCTGAGTTACGGCCTTGGCACCGGACTCTTCTCCGGGTTCTTCGGCATCGGTGGCGGCTTTCTGATCGTGCCGGGTCTCGTTGGCTCAACGGGAATGCCGATACTGAACGCGGTAGGCACGTCGCTGATTGCCGTCGCGGCGTTCGGGCTGACGACCGCGATAAATTACGCCTATTCAGGTCTCGTCGACTGGCCGCTCGCATTTGTATTCATCGCGGGCGGCGTTGCCGGAGGATTGGTTGGCACCCGCGTCGCCAGTCACCTAGCCAAAGAGCGGGGCATGCTGACGACCGTATTCGCAGCACTCATCTTCGTGGTCGCCGCCTACATGATCTGGAAAAGCCTTTCCGCGATAGGATTGTAGCGAGAGAAACCACAGGGCGCCTCATCACCGATTCCAAAGAACCGACGACGGAGAGAATCCACCAGAGGACGGGGGCGGAGATTGATTTCGATGTGCACTTACTCGACCAGTTCTGTTGCGACGTTCGCTGCAATCAGCTCCTTCGGGCTCGGATACCAAGCGCTCTCGGCCGGCGTCGCCAGCATTCGCTGAATGAATGGTTCAGGCACATTCGCCGTCCGATAAACCGACAACACTTTTTCGGTGCCTGCTGTAATCGAGTTGCCCGCCTCGCCACCGACGGCGTGGAACCCCAACTTCGCGCCCTTCTGCAGATACCTGTTGTTGCCCGCGAGGAACGGTATGATGCACGCGCTCGCACACTGCTCCGTCGTATAGGTATCGAGCCCGCGCGACTTGATCATGTCGTAGAGACGCGTACCGACGCCGACATGCCCGCCCGGACTGTTCAAGATAAACGTCTGAATGCCGGGATTAGCGGAGAGTTCACGCGACACGGCACTGAGCACGCCCCACGCGAGATATCCTGAGATGACGAGATTCTCATCCTCGATCGAAACCGAATAGCCGTTCTGGCCGATCCAGTCTTGATCCGTCGCCTGCAGATAGAGCGATGACATACCTCGAGGGATCGCGCTCAGCATCAATAGCCCGCCGATGCAAACGATGGCCGCCACCGAACGCGCGATCCAGCGGCTGATCCACCAGCGCTGCGGCGCCTTCGTGCTCACACTCGCCCGCCATGTGCCGACGAGCTGCCAGATCGCAACGCTTGCGATCAGCACCGCTACGATCACGCCCTGCGTCATGCGCGAGACGGGCGTATCCTGCAGCGACCATTGCGTCAGCCAAAGCGTGGCAATTATGTAGACCGATATCGTCAGCGCCAGCGTCCACCCGAGCAGGCTCAGCCAGAATGGCGCTTCGCCCTTCCAATGCCGGCCGATGAACGCCGACGGGAGACGCCATCGCGACCGGTCAGCGCTTGATCTCTGCAGCATCGTAGCGTCCCCCCATAAGGCTCGGCATCGATCACAATAATGTCTGCGGCATCATAGGCGTCGCGATAGCCGCGAACACTCCATAGATCGCAATTGCTGTCAAACCGCCAAAATCGATCGTCGCAATAAGTCAGCACACGATTGATATTTCACCCATTCGTCCGCGCTTTATGGAGTCTAGGGATAGATTTTTGAAGTCGCCCGCACAATCGGGCCTGGGAACCTCAATTGCGGGCAAGAGAACTGTTCGAGGGACGCAAAGACGAATAAGCCGTACCGAAACTAAACTGCACGGGGGAGAATTTCGGCCGACATTTGGTTTCATGTAGCTGCCGTAGAGCAGATACTCGACATCTATCGGGGTGAATATTGGGGTGAACATGCAATCGTCGAACGCACCATCTATCGTCAACGACGCCACCGAAATCGCGAGCGAAGCCGCAACGCACGGAACGGGCAATTGGCTGGCAGTTCTGATATCGGGATTGGCGCTGACCGGATCTGCCGTATCTTTGTGGGAGACCACGCTGAGGCAGCCGGAAATCAAGCTCTATGTTTCCGAAAACATTCAGTATACACGCGATCCCTATGGCCCTTTCGAGGTCCTAGCTGTACCGGTGACCATAACCAACAGCGGAGCGCGCGATGGCGCCGTTCTCTCGCTTCAATTTGAAGCGAAGAATCCAACGACTGGCCAAATAGAGAAATTCAAGAGCAGCTATGTGGCTGACGCCCAATATTTCGGGAGCCGAGATGACGTTGCGGAGCGCCTGAAGCGTCCGAAAGTTCCGTTTGCCCCGATCTCCGTGTCGGGCCGCAGCGCCTTCACCGGCACGATATTATTCTATCGTTCGGGCTCGAGCGGCAAAAATTTCATTGAACCCGCCTCGAAACTCGACATGACTCTTTCCGTCACGCTACCCGCCCAGAGCGGATGGCTAGACAAAGCCCTGGCTACCGACCCACCAGCCGTCACCATCAAAGCTGACGTGCCGACATTCTTCCCCGGCGCCCTGCTGAGCGGAGACAACGCGCCGCTGCTAGTAACATCAGGCGCGTTCTGAAGATTGATGCGGCCAGACTGCTCCGCTGCCGACTTGGCTCCTATTGGACTTTCACACCACGATCAGGGCACACAGGAAAATCCGTCATGAATATTCTGACGTGTACCGTCGCTTCCTTTCTCCTGGTCCTCGTAGGATTGCAAACGGCGACTGCACAGGCGGGTGACATCTCCGAGGCCGGAAAGCGGCTCGCTGAAAAGCTCGATAGCTTTGAAGTCGAGAAGCATTGGCCTGCCGGCCAACACATTAATTGGGAGACGGGTGTCCCAACCGGGGCGCCAGAAAAAACCGAGGGCAAGCATACGCACTGCAGTGCGTTCGTAGCATCAGCGGCGAAGCAATTCGGTGTCTACATTCTCCGACCACCTGAACACGGTCAAAAGCTTCTTGCCAATGCCCAGAGCGAATGGCTCGCGAGTGAAGGGCCGGCACAAGGCTGGCGTCCGCTCAAAGATGGTTTCGAGGCGCAGAACGCCGCCAATTCCGGCCAGCTCGTCATTGCCTCCTATCACAATCATCACGACGATAAGCCAGGCCACATTGCCATCGTTCGGCCCAGCGCCAAGAACACCGAAACAATTGCAGAAGAAGGCCCCGACATTGTCCAGGCCGGCGAGCACAATTACAACGTCGTCAGTACCAAGAAGGGTTTTTCCGGCCATCCCGCCGCGTGGCGGGACAATGAAATCGAGTATTACGCGCACAACCTCGATTGAAGCAGCAGATCTTCACGCCGGCGCCGTAAGATCAGGATCGAAAGCGGAAGTCGATTTGAGCTATTCGACGCCGGTCGCCGAGGTAACCTCGTTGACATAGTGGCGGCACAACGGCAGCGCAGCAAAACTCCCGTCGATTTACCAGATTCTTGGGCAGGGGGACCTCGAGACGACCTCCGTTTATGCCAACTCAAGCACCACGTGGGCGTAGTTAGAAAAAGAGATGCCACGTCTGGCTAATTCCCGATATCCTGGCGGCGTGGTGGGGGTTTCCTTAATCGGGTTATACCGCTCGCAAATTGCGTTGTGCCCTCCGTTGTCACCCATCTTGCAAGGTGGGCACCCAAGTTGTCGTGAGTAATGAAAAATGTCCCATATTAAAACGCAAATGGCCCAGTCAGGCGATGTGACGAAGGTCAGCCCTGGAAGAACACGGCGCAATGTCATTGCAATTGCGGGTATAGTTGGCTCTACGGCTCTCGCATCGACTATCACAGCGAAAAGCGCTTTCGCCGGATTGGCCAGTGCAGCCGACGGCCCTGGGAATAGCGCAAGCAAGAATGATCGATTTTGCGACACCCGTAGCGAAAGCGGCGGCAATTTGGGCGGCAATTCGGATTCTTCCCATCATGTCTGCCAAGGCGGCGGTGGTGGTGGCGGCAGTAATTCCGGCGGCGGTAGTGGCAACTCTGGCGGCGGGAGCTCCGGCGGTGGCGGCGGTGGTGGCGGTGGTGGCGGCGGCAATTCCGGCGGCGCCAGTGCCAACGCCGGTGGCGGCGGCAATTCCGGCGGCGGCAGCGCCAAGGCAGGCGGAGGGAAGTCCGGTGGTGGCGGTGCCAACGCTGGTGGCGGTGGCCATTCCGGCGGCGGCAGCGCCAACGCCGGTGGCGGTGGCAATTCCGGCGGCGGCAGCGCCAACGCCGGTGGCGGTGGCAATTCCGGCGGCGGCGGCGCCAACGCTGGTGGCGGGAATTCTGGCGGCGGCGGTGCCTGGGACTTTGGTTTTGGAGGTGACGGCCCTAGTTCCGGTGGCTCGGGCTGGGGCGGCGGTGGGGGCGGTGGCGGCCGGTTGGCTTGCTTTCTAACGGGCACCAAGATCCTCACGGCAAACGCCGAGAAAACGGTGGAGGACCTTCGACCGGGAGATACCCTCCCGACGATTTCAGGCGGCACCCGAGGAATTAAGAAAATTCGAAGTTGGACGGCTGAACGTCGTGGCGACGAGAAATGGAGTGACGACGTTGCTCCGATCAAGGTGTGTCAGGGTGCGCTTGGTCCGAATATCCCTCGGAGAGATCTCTACCTCTCGCCCAATCACGCTCTCTACGTCGATGGCGCTCTTATACCGGCCCGCAATTTGGTCAATGGCAGGTCGATCGTGCGGTGCTCGGATTATGACCGCGACTTGATCACGTATTTCCACATCGAGTTGGAAGATCATCATGTAATTTGGGCGAATGGCGCGCCAGTCGAGTCTCGGTTTGCAGAATCGATGACGCCATTCGCACCAATCTGGACTGGAGGCCGTCGCTTCGAATTAAATTCGCGGCTGAGAAGTGCAATTTCACCTTGGTTCGATACCCGCACGACATTCGATAAGATTCGCGATCGAATTGAAGATCGATCGGAATCCGACTTTGCGATTGCATAGTGCGGGCCGCCGAAAGGCGCCGCCTACCATCGTTCAGCCTACGATCGCACCGAAGCCATGATCGGCGAGAGAAAACGGGTCGCCAAGCCTATGCGCGGCAGTCTGGGAGTTTTCCTATGGTTGGTGGGTGATCACGGGCTCGAACCGCGGACCCGCTGATTAAGCGTCAGCGCTATAGCGATCCACTGGATACGCCGCGCGGTCACGGGGGAGCAGCGTGAACTTCACCAGCTCCTCCATTACGTCCACACGCGATCGTCGTGAGACGACGCCTTCATGCGGCAATCCTCATCGAATTCGTTGAAGGCCTTCGCCACCGACGATTGGATCGGCGTGCTCCGCACGCTGACCAGTTCGCTTGTGCACCTCCAGAGCATTTGCCCATATTTGCGGAGTGAACCAAGAAGGATTTCATCGCTGGGGACGACTGCATCTTCACCCGAGGATAGTGGCGGTCTGAGCCTATTCCTGCCGTTTGGCCTAAGCTAAAAGATATAGCTTGTCGTGGTTTCGCTAGAGGTCTCGGATGACAGGGACAAATGATCAGTCCGCGGATCCGCGCATCGAAGTCGAAAAGGCATACGAGTTAGCTGGGAAATTATTACGACAAAGAAAATTCAAGAACATTCAAGGTCTTCTCGCAGGGTTCAACGATTCAGTTGCCGAACTCGCGGAAGTGCAAAAGATCGGCGATCCACCGTCGACGCCGCTTTATTCGATTGTACTCGTCAGCCACGCGCACTCCCCTGATGTTGTTGAGATGCTCGAATCGGTCGCAGCGGATTCGAGTCATTCGGCACCCCGCGAAGTTGTGATTGTCGATAACGGCAATCAGAAGCTTTTTTCCGTAGCGGAAAAGATATTTCCAGATTTCACCTTTGTTCGCGCGCCGTTGCTACTGGGCGCGTCGGGCGGGCGTAACCTTGGTGCGAAAGTGTGTTCCGGTCGCTACGTCGTCTTCATCGACGATGATGGGAGCGTGTGTATCGGGTGTATTGGGTCTCTCATTCAGTCGCTAGAGGAAACAGGAGCCGTTGCTGTTCGGGGCCGTGTTATTCCCAAATCAAGTGGGATGAAGGCGCCTGGACATTATGATCTGGGAAGCCTTCGAATACCTGCGCTTACATCGTGTGAAGGCGTCTCCGCTTGGAGCCGCGAAGACTTCCTGAGATTTGATGGATTCGATGTCGCTTTGTTCGGGCATGAAGGGCTCGAGCTTTGTGCACGAATGTTTCCCTTCTATGGTCCACTCGGCTTTATTTATGAGCCGAAGGCGATACTCCGGCACAACCCGTCTGTTGGCGAGAAAGCCGCGGACAAAGAAAAACGCTATTCCATCAACAAGGATTACGTCGACTTCAAGTCACCCGAGACGTTCGGGATTGTCGGCAAATTCGATGCATACCGAAACCATCCAACAGATTTGTATTTGGCTCGGACGAGCGTTCTTCCCGGAGAGAAGTCAGTCCCCGATGCGCCAATATCGGTTTTGACGACGGCGCGGAATGCATCGCTGTTTTTGGACGACTACACGTGGTCGTGGAAGCGGGTGCTCCCTCAAAACGCAGAACTCGTTTACGTCGACGACAACTCGGATGATGGCAGTTTTGATGCCATCAAACAGTTATGGGACGGCGATCGCAGGTTCATAGCGATCAGTAATCCGCGGCGAGGGCGCGGGGCGGCATTGAATACCGCTCTTTCCTGCGCAAATAATGATATCTGTTTGATCGCAGACGTCGATGATATCAGCACGCGCGATCGCATACCGAGTACCATTCGCGCGTTCGAAAATGCGCCGGATTTAGACTATTTGTCGTTTCTGCTTTTTAACGAGAAGGATCTGTTCCGCGCTCCGCGAAAGAGTGCACCCCTGAACGCCGAGGTTGGTATTGAAGCGCTCTTCGGTATGCCGGCCCCCTTCCCGGCATTTGCGTTCAGAAGATCTCGTTTCGATCTTACCTTTGACGAATGCTTGAGCGGGGGCATCGACTGCGATTGGTTCCGCAGAAGCCTTGCGGTCGGAGGCCGTCGGGGTTTGCTCATACAGCGCCCGGTCACATATTATAGGCAGCATTCCGGGCAGATCACACGGAACCACAATCCGGTTCAGAAGACCGTTCGCAAAGAGCTAATCTATCAAGAGTTTGACCGTATCCTTGGCGGACTCGCCACTGCGGATCATCGCTTGATAGATATTCTGGTCGATCTCCGCGAGGCGACAGCTCCCGAGAAGAGCGAATTGCTCAAGTTCATTATTCGCACCATTGATGCGAATGGAGGCACGAGAATCCACGACCACGACGTCTTGGCTCAGACCCTTCTTGATGCGTTTAAATCGGTCAGGATGGTTGTCCCAAGTAAAAACATCCCGCCGGATGACAAATTGCGATTCGAGCAACTGTGCGCGGTCGCGCGACGGCACATCAAATTGGGGGAATTCAAGCAGGCGCGGCGTACTCTCCGCGAAGCTCTACAAATCCGTAAGGATCGAGAGGTGCAAAGGCAGTTGCTTGTCGCGAGCAAATACTTATTCATCCGAGCACTCGCCGGCAAGCTTTGGCGACAGCGCTCAGCACACATCGACGGCAGATAAATGTATCCATTTATGACTGATGCCGAGGCCGCCGTTCTCTCCAGGCATTTTCTTGGCGCAAGAAATATCATCGAGTATGGCTCGGGGGGCAGCACCTTTCTTGCCGTCACTCAGACTTCAGCGAACGTCTCATCCGTAGAATCTGACTGGGAATGGCTTGCCAAGATGCGCGAGATGCCGGAGATCGCCGCTGCGGAAGCTGAAGGCCGGCTCCGTCTCATGCACGTGGACATCGGTCCCACCAGACGCTGGGGATTTCCGATTGATGAAAGCCGACGCGATAATTGGCCGACCTATGCAGCATGCCCCTGGGATGCGCAATCGTCTGATACCGACCTTGTCTTCGTGGACGGGAGATTTCGTGTTGCGTGCATTCTGACGGCAATTTCCAAGGCGAAGTCGGGCACCCGCATCCTGGTTCACGACTTCTGGAACAGAGAACGCTACCACATCGTGCTTCCGTACCTAGTTGAGGTGGAAAGGGTCGATACGTTGGCCGTATTTCGAAGACCAGACGTGATCGATACACATGCGGTGAGCGAGATCATCGAAGAGTTCTCGCACTGCTTCGAGTGATTGGTCGCTCTGCCAGTTCATGCGGCCGACAACGTTGGGCCAATTCCGTGGATGAACGCGGGCCTGGCAAATGACAAATGCATATCGTCATCCTACCTTTCGTCTCGGATGAGTCTTCGTTGAGACCCCCAACCCATCGTTCTCCGCTCTACGGCTATCACGTGAAATGACCATGCCTCATCAGGAATCAGACCGCGTATTCTGGGTATCGCTGCTTGAAAAGCTTGCGCGACCCGTTTTGGAAGCGGCAAGCCAAGGAGCCCTGATATCACGGATGCCACGCGAAGGCGGACCGACGCTATCGGTCGCTCAGTTGGAGACCACATATCTCGAGGGCTTCGCGCGCCTAGTCTGTGGCATCGCGCCTTGGTTGGAATTGGATGGGGTAGATCCAAGTGAAGCACGATTGCAGTCCGAGTTTCGGGCGTTCGCCCAAGAAGGTCTCCGGCTTGCCGTCGACCCGAGTTCTCCCGGTTATCTCCGCATTGGCGAAACTCGACAGTCCTTGGTCGATGCGGCGTTCCTCGCACTTGGGATTTTAAGGGCCCCGAACTGCTTGTGGCGCAATCTCGACGGGGAAACGCGGTCGAGACTTGTCGAAGCTCTGATCCGCACAAGAGATATTCCTCCGTACTTCAACAATTGGCTTCTGTTTTCGGCGCTGATCGAAAGCGCGCTGCGTTTCATGGATGTAAATTGGGATAAGATGCGTATCGATTACGCTCTGCAACAGCATGAGCAATGGTACGCTGGTGACGGAACGTATTGCGATGGCGAAAAGTACCACTGCGATTACTATAATAGTTATGTGATCCATCCATTTCTGCTGGCCATCGTCGACCATTTGCCGGGCAATTGGCCCAAACTCGAAGACTGGAAGCGAAGGATCAACACAAGGGCGCTGAGATACGCAGCTATTTTGGAAAGAATGATTTGTCCTGAAGGAACCTTTCCTGTGATCGGAAGGTCAATCACATACAGATTTGGCGCGTTTCATCTTGTTAGTGATCTGTCCCTGCGCCGTAATTTGCCTGAGGGTGTCACACCAGCCCAAGTGCGGTCTGCGCTTACGGCGGTGATCAAGCGCACTATCGGCAACAGATCCACTTTTGATGATAAAGGATGGCTACGTATTGGGCTCGCCGGCCATCAGCCAGGACTGGCAGAATCCTACATATCCACCGGCAGCCTGTATCTTTGCTCGACGGTGCTGTTGCCGCTTGGATTAGAAGCGAAGTCTAATTTTTGGTCGGCGCCTCATGCGGCTTGGACATCAGCCAAAGCGTGGAATGGAGAAGCGGTTACGGCCGACCACGCGTTAATTGCCTGAGGTTTATTAGGCTCAATCGTACGTCGATCAAGATGCCTTCCAGTCCCGTTGGCCGTCCTCCGAGCCTGTAGTCAGACCTGCGCGGGCACGGCCCATTCTCTTCGCATAGACGGCAGCGAAATGCGCAGAAGGAGGAAGATTGCGCACCACCCTCGCGCGAATTCCACCGAGATTTATCCCTAACCGGGTGCGAGGACGGCGCAACCATTATCCAGATCTCCCCAAAACTGGGGATGGTCGGTCGACGCGGCATCGGAGACAAGCAATGCGGGTGAGCCCGATCACGGGGGTGGGGAACGCTATGCGGGCTCAAAGGCCGAGAGGTACGGAAAGGAGATTTTCTCCCATTGTCCCTCTCGGCTCTTCAAATGGTCCATTTCCGATGCAGGTGAGCAGCACCGAATGATAACTGACCTGAGCGTTTACCATCGAGCGCTCCTATACGAGATGCGTTGGCAGGGCGGTGTGCTTTCGGTGTCGAAAGACGTTGATGCCCATTTATTTGAAGAACTTGTTAAGGCTCGCTACGTTTTCAGAGAATCAGCAGGCCCCGGAAAATATCGCTACGAACTTACTCTTCGGGCTCGCAACGAGCTGTAAGGGATCGGCTTCGAAACGGCGTTACTACAAGCGTCAGGGAATAAGCCGTAGGCGAACTGCCTGAGCCACAGCATGGATCGGGGTCCGGACGCCTAATTTCGTCTGAGCCTTCTTGATATGGCTGCGCACGGTTTCCTCACCAAGTTCCAAATCTCTTCCGATATCTGCCGCACGCCTGCCGAGCGATAATGCGCGCAGGACGGCCAGCTCACGCGGGGTGAGGAATGCCCCGTTCCCAAGACGCGCGGCAAATGGCGGCGCGAGTTGCTGCAAACGCTTCGTTGCGAATGCCGCGCCCAGATACAAAAGCGATTTTTCAGATGCCTGAAGGTGCGTTACTTTTGGAGACCAAAAAGCGAAAATCCAACGCCCTCCGATCGGGCATCCAAGGCTGTCTCGGATACCATATTTCAAATTCAACTCCATGGCCCAACGGTCGATACCGATGGGTTCGAGCGATTTCATCAGATCTGAAAAAGTAAAGGGAGCCATCGCGAGTCGCGCTGCGATATCGCCGGGCGCCGGCGACCGCTTTGATAGCTCTACGCGCTCCTCCCACCATTCCTTCGGCACGCTTTTGTGAATGAATACGGTCTTTCCGACGCAGAAGGATTCAGTCGTTCCGAACTTGAGCGGCAACAAACAGCCGCCAAGGACATGCATGTGTGCGTGGGGCCAAGTAATGTCATCGAGCGAATTCAAAACCGCCGCCGGGTCCGGAAGGACATCGACTTGCTCCGTATAGTGGAGCATTTCAGTTGCAAGCGGCGTCGGCATTGGCTGCACCTTTTGCAAATATTGCCGGAAACGCTATTTCACTCGATAGCCGGCGCTGACGATCACATCCTGTGCTCTGTCTTAGCCGAGGGTAAAAAATTGACCTGTCGTCACCGGAGGCGGAGTTCGACTGGGTTGGCAGCTTGGAAACTTCCATGGTCGTGCGCCGTAATTGACCAAAAAGGCTTCGGAGCGGCAACTGCATGTCGATGCAATCACCCAATCGCCCTTTATTGCATTATATGATTTTGCGCGAAATTACGGATCGCGGTAGGGTGTATTTGCCTTCAATTTATTAATTTAATTCCGTCTGGAAAATGGGCACAACCGCGTATCGCGATAGTATTCGCCAAACCCGCATCTCGAATACAGGCGGCGTCGGGTCAGGGGGCGTCGGTTCTTGTCGCCGACGGTCCCCCGCCATTTCTTCGAGGCGCGTTCCGCGTTTCTGCCTATCCGGGCTACGATCGTTCCGGCGGCGCCGCTGCGCGGTCCGAGCCGGAGCTGTAAATCGATGGTGCGATAGAGGGCAAACCCGCATCACTTTTGTTGAGAAGCCGAATCCCAGACGGGCTCCTGCCAAAGCCGCACCCCGCCGGTGATGCCGGCATCGTTCGAAGCGATGTGAACGTTCGGAGGCAAATCGCGGGCTTCCACGTGAACCGAGTTTCCGCCACCGAGATACAGAACGTCGAAGTGAATGAGTGAAGAGACGACATCTACCATATGGCGAACGTGGCTATTCCATTTCTCGCGGCCGTGAGCTTTCCGGGCCGCCTCACCGGCATATTCGTTGTACGTTTCATCCTTGTGTATCGGGTGGTGAGCAAGTTCGAGATGTGGCGTGAGCCGTCCCTTGGAAAATATTGCACTTCCAATGCCGGTCCCCAACGTCAGCACGACTTCCAAACCCTTTCCGGTGACGATGCCAAGTCCCTGGACTTCGGCATCGTTGAGAACCCTTGCTGGCTTGCCGAACCGCTCCGACAGCGCTTGCGCAAGAGCGTAATTTGACCAGCCCGGTCCGTCGAAATGCGGCGCCGTCAGAATGTGACCGTCGCGAACGACCCCTGGAAAGCCTGCGGAAATCCTGTCGCTGGTCGGCAGCGGTGCGACCAGTCTCTCGAGCGCCGCCAAAAGAGATTCGGGTTGACACGGGTGAGGCGTGTCAACCCGAACTCTGGGCGCGATCATTCGACCGGCGCCGTCCAGAACCGATGCCTTGAGTCCGGTTCCCCCGATATCGATTGCAAGCGTGAGGGGACCGCTCGCCTCGGCGCGGCTCCGATCAATTTTGGGTGCGTTCATGCAGATCGCGTGCTCCGGCGGCCCTCTCGTCGGCAACGACCCGCAGTTCTCCGAGAGGCTTGAAATGCACTGCGGGTAGCGTTTCATCGTGGCGGCGAAACCGGCCCAGCATCTTACTTTTTTGGTCACCCGCGACGAGGAACGCGCTGTTTGCGCTGTTCTCGAGCGCAGGATAGGTCAGCGTGATGCGAGCTTCCGGCTTGACGCCCGTGACAGCGACGACCCATCGCTCCCTTTCCTGTAGTGCATCTGTTCCGGGAAAGAGCGACGCTAGGTGCCCGTCCTCGCCCAGACCGAGGAGCGTTACATCAAACAACCGTCGCATCGTCTCGCCACGGGTCGCTTCATAGAATGACTTCAGCTCCTGCTCGTATCGCCGTGCAGCTTCTTCCGGAGTGAGACCTTCCGTCGGGATTGGATGAATGTTGGCCGCCGGGATCGGCACCAGCGAGAGCAAGGCGTTATTCGCCATGCGATAGTTGCTGAGCGGATCGCCGTGAGGCACGAAACGCTCATCGCCCCAGAAGAAGTGCGTTCGTGACCATGGAAAGCGATCGCGGTAGGGCGCTTCGGCGAGGCGCTCATAGAGCTTTCGCGGCGTAGACCCACCGGACAAACAGATGCCAACCGTGCCCGAAGTTCCGGAGGCTATATCGAGAAGCCAGTCGGCAACATGCTTCGATAGCGCGCCGACATCCGCGACGGTCTCATATTTTATCTTCGGAAGCTCTGCCACGAACCTGCAGTCCTGTTGAGCAACGAAACACCGGATACTCGCCATGTCTCTTGGCCGCGAAGCCGATCATTGAACGCCTGTTTGAGCCAAGACATATCGACTTACAGCTTTAGCGAACCCGTCGTTTTCGTTGCTGTCGGTGACGGCATCCGCCTTGCCCTTCACGTCGTCGCTCGCCTGGCCCATCGCGATCGAATAGCCGCTTTCGTTGAACATCGGGATGTCGTTCGGCATGTCGCCAATCGTTGCGATCTCTGCCGCCGGAATTCCGAGAAGCCTCGATAACGTTTTGACTACGCTGCCCTTGTTGGCTTCAGAAGGCGTGATGTCGAGATAATAGGGTTGAGAATGCGCAACGCTCGCGTCTCGTCCCAAATCTTTTGCCAGAGCGCGTTCGCTGTCCGTGATGAGCTTCGGATTGTCGGACACACCGACTATTTTTGCGGCGTGCGAAAGATGATCGGCAGTAAAAGAGCTGACGACTTTCGGCCCGAATTTCACGGTGTTCGTCTCACGTTCGACGTGCGGAGCGCGGAGGTCCCGGATCAGCCATTCGTCCTCGGTGTAAACCCAGACGTCCGTTCCGCGATCAACGAGAAATTGAAGCGTATGCGCGGCCACTTTGGGCGGGAGGAGATGGGCTTCGATCACCGAGAGATCCGGCTTCACGAATATGCCGCCGTTGAATGCAGCTATTGGTGTGCGAAGCGCGAGAGGCGCGACGAGCATGGCCATTCCGCGGGGCGGACGGCCACTCGTTATTGCGAAGGTGATGCCCGCATCAGCGAGATCGCGAACGGCACGCTTGGCCGCCTCCGTCAGAACCTTCTCGGTTGTCACAAGAGTGCCGTCGACATCGGCAAGCAGCAGACGTATGGCGCGGTTCCCGCTCATGTCTTGCATTTCGCTGGTTGATCGATCGGACGCCAGGCGCGGTTGCCATCGCGTGCCAACAACTCGTCGGCAGCAACGGGGCCATTGCTGCCTGATGGATACGAGGGAATATCCGCTTGTTTCTTGCTCCACTCGTCGAGCACTGGTTGCACGATGCGCCAGCTATCCTCGATCATGTCTGCGCGCATGAAGAGCGTTTGATCGCCGATCATCACGTCATAGAGCAGCGTCTCGTAGCCGACATTCGGCTCCTTGGAAAACCAATCGTTGTAGCAGAAATCCATCTTGACCGCTGCGAGATCGACGACAGGCCCGCGACGCTTGACTTCGAATTGCAGAGAAATGCTTTCCTCCGGCGCGATGCTCAACACCAACCAATTGGGGCGCAGTGCATCGACAGGCGTATTCTGAAAAGCCGTATAAGGCGCCGGCTTGAAGCAAATGGCGATCTCCGTCATGCGCGCAACCAGATGCTTTCCCGTGCGAATGAAGAAGGGAACGCCAGCCCACCGCCAATTGTCGATTTCGACCTTCAATGCGGCGTATGTTTCGACATTCGACTGCGGCGCAACGTTCGGTTCCTGCCGATACCCGTTGACCGACTTGTCGAGCACTTTGCCGGCTGTGTATTGACCGCGCACTGGACATTTGGGATCGATCGCGGGGATGGCGGCAAGAACGTCAGCCTTCATATTGCGAATGGCGGCCGCGTCGAAGCCGACCGGCGGCTCCATGGCCACCATCGACAGAAGCGAGAATGCGTGGTTCGGAATCATATCGCGAAGGGCGCCAGTCGCTTCATAAAAGGCACCGCGTTGTTCCACGCCCAACGTCTCGGCCGCCGTGATCTGCACGTGATCGATGCGGTCACGGTTCCAGATCGGCTCGAAGATCCCATTGCCGAAGCGGAAGGCCATAATGCTCTGGACGGTATCTTTTCCGAGGAAGTGATCGATCCGGTAGATCTGGTCCTCCTGCAAAGTTCTGCGGATGCGCGTGTTGAGCTCCCGCGCCGAGTCGAGGCTATGGCCGAAGGGCTTTTCGATAACGACCCGGCGCCAACGGCTTCGTTTGCCGTCACGATCCTCGGACTGCTCCGCGAGTCCCGACTTGCCGAGTTGACCCACCGTCGGACCGAATAGTTGGTCCGCCACCGCGAGGTAAAAGATCGCATTCCCGTGTGTGTGGTGAGTTTTTTCGACCTTATCAAGTTCGCGACGAAGGCCGGCGTACATCTCCGGATCGTTCAAATCACCCTGCAAATATGAGATGGACCCTGAGAGGCGCTTCCATGCCGCCTCATCGACACGATCGATTTCGAACTCCCCGGCCGGATCCCCCACAAAATGCTTCAGCATGTCGTAGAGTTCGTTGCGCCAGCTTTCGGCGGTAATTTCCTTTCGCGCCACGCCTATCAAGGCGAATTGCGCCGGGAGCAATCCGGTCCGAGCTAAATTATACAGCGCGGGGACGATCAACCGCTTCGTCAGATCACCCGAGGCGCCGAAAATCACCATCGCGCACGGATCAGCCGGTTTCGGCTTGCGATACGGCGGGCACTTGATGAGAGCGGATGTTTGAGAAGGCCGGATGAGCGTGTCGAGTGTCATTTTCTACTCTGCCGCGTTTTGTGCCGTTGACTGACCTTCTGGTGCATGAGCTTCAAGCTCGCCGCCTTCGATGTGTCCGCCAAATCCGAGACGCATGGCCGACAGCATTTTCTCGGCGAAGGTGTGCTCCTGCCGCGACCGGAAACGCGTGTAGAGCGCGCTCGAAAGGACTTCGGCCGGCACTGACTGTTCGATTGCCGCCTCGATGGTCCAGCGGCCTTCGCCGGAATCCTGGACGAATCCGGAAAAGCTTTTGAGTTGCGGATCCTTCGCCAAGGCCGCTGCGCCGAGGTCCAAAAGCCAGGAGGATATGACGCTGCCGCGACGCCAAACTTCCGCGATATCCGGAATGTTGAGCGTGAACCGTTCCTCTTCGGGCAGCTCGGCCGAGTCCTTGCTCCGCAGGATATCGAAACCTTCGGCGTAGGCCTGCATCAGCCCGTATTCGATGCCGTTGTGGATCATCTTGACGAAATGTCCGGCGCCCGCGGGCCCAGCGTGGATGTAGCCGCGCTCGGCGCGTTGATCGTATTTGGCGCGGCCAGGGGTTTTCGTGATGCTGCCCAATCCAGGAGCGAGCGCCGTAAAAATTGGATCGAGGTGCTCGACAGCTTCCTTCGGGCCTCCGATCATCAGGCAATAACCACGATCCAAACCCCAGACGCCGCCGGAAGTCCCGCAGTCCACATAATGGATGCCGCGCTCGGCCAATCGCTTCGCGCGCCTGATGTCGTCCTTATAAAATGAATTGCCGCCATCGATGATGATGTCGCCGGACACGAGAATCCGCGAGAAATGCTCGACTGTCTCTTCCGTGATCGGCCCGGCCGGCAACATGATCCAGACAGCGCGCGGCTTGCCGGTTAACGCTGCGGCGACGCCCTCCAGCGATGCTACATCCTTGGCGCCCTCATGTGCGAGCGTGTCTCGCGCTTTGGAGTCGACATCGAATACGATGCAGCGATGGCCGGCCTTCATCAGCCGGCGTGCGATATTGCCGCCCATGCGGCCGAGGCCAATAACGCCGATCTCCATGACCACAAACTCCATTTGTCTCGCCCGGTTCAGGCGAGCGCTTCGGCGACGGCTCGCTCCAACTCGGCCAGACCGGCATCGACATCTTTCAGATGAATTCGCAAGGCACGCCGGCCACGTTCGACGAGAACATCGAGATCGCCCTGCGCCTGCGCGGCTTTGACGACGCCGAAACTCAAACGGTGACCCGGTATCTCGATATCTTCGGGGTCATCGGTCGTAATTTGCATGAAGACGCCGGTATTCGGTCCACCCTTGTAGGCTTGGCCTGTCGAATGCTGAAAGCGCGGGCCAAAGCCAAGACAGGTCGCAGCATGCGTTTTGTCGCGAATGCTTTCGCGCATCGCACTCATAGCTTTCGTGTGGGCTTTGTTGCGCTCGATATAGGCGAGGAGCGCAACATAATCGTTCGGCTCGACGCGATCGAAATAGCTCTTTAAAATGCCTTGAAGGGTATTGTGGCGACCGAGTGCCGACGCGTTATGTGGATCAACATAGACGGCAATTCCGTTCTCGCGAAAGAGAGGATGCTCGGCCGGAAGCTCTCGCGTTTTTTCGTACGCGCTAGTCAACGCCGCCGTCTTGACCTTGCTCGCCTCGACGTCCGGTTGATCGAACGGATTGATACCGATAACCGCGCCAGCAACCGCGGTCGCAATCTCCCAGCGGAAGAATTCCTGGCCGAGATGCCAGATGTCTTTGACCCTGATCCGTGCAACTGGATGACCGGCCTTTTCCAACGCCGATATCGCTTCGCGCTGATGCGTATCGGCCATTCCCTCAAGTTCGACGTAGACGAAAAACCGATCGGCGCTGTACTTGTCCGGCGTGCCGAGCGGCTCGTCCGTGAGCGGGATAAGTCCCCGTCCGCTTTTGCCGGTGCTTTCGGCGAGGAGTTGTTCGAGCCATGCACCAAGATCATCGATCTTCGGCGATGCGACGATCGTCACCTTGTTGCAGCCGAATGAGGCGGCCGCAACGCCGAGCGCAATGCCAAGTTCGACGCCGGGATTCTCTGACGGCGGAACATCAGGACCGCACGATCGCTCCATGACCGATGCTGTTTCAAGCAGGCGCTTGATATCTACGCCCATGAGAGCGGCAGGAACGAGCCCAAAATTCGATAGCACCGAATAGCGGCCGCCGATGCCCGGCAAGCCATAAAAGATGTGACGGAAGCCCGATCGCTTCGCACGTTGCTCCAGCGAGGAGCCCGGATCCGTCACGGCGACGAAATACTCTCCGGCGCGATCTCTGCCGACCGCTGCGCTGACGCGCGCGAAGAAATAATCGAGGAGAATATTGGGCTCGACCGTGCTTCCCGACTTCGACGAAACGATAAAGATCGTCTTATCCAACTGCACCGACTCTTCGATCGTGTGGATTTGAGCAGGATCCGTGCTGTCCAAGACATGCAGAAGCGGCCATCCTGATTGGCGGCCGAACGTCTCGGCGATCACCTCGGGTCCGAGACTGGACCCGCCCATTCCTAGAAGAACAGCATCACCGAAGCCTTCTCGTCTCACGTTGTTTGCGAAGGCCTCCAGTGCGCCGACGTCTCGAAGCTCGCGATCGACGATCTGCAGCCAGCCCACCCATTTTTCTTCGCCTTTGTTGGTCCAAAGCGCTGCATCGCCGGACCAAAGAGACCTTACAAGCCCCTTCCTGCGCCAATCGTCGCGTTCACGATCGATGGCTGCCTGCATCTCGGGGAAACCAGCGGAGATTTTTTGGCTAATGTGATCGCCTTCCATCAAAGCGAGGCGCCTTCGCGCGATGGCTCCGCAAAGCTTGTCGAAGGCGTCCGCAAACTGCTGCACTCCATCGACAACGAGCTGATCCGTAATGTCCTTGAGCGAAATCCCTTGTTTGCCGAGCGTCTCAAGAACCGAACGGGCGTCGGCAAGACAATCTTCGATGGCGTCCGCCTTCGCCTCACCATGATCGCGGAATGCATCCATCGTCGCGGGCGGCATCGTGTCGACCGTATCGCGCCCGATCAAAGCCTCGACGTAAACAGTGTCTTTGTAGGCGGGATTTTTCGTGCTCGTCGAAGCCCACAGCAAACGCTGGGTCTTGGCTCCGGCTCCTGCGAGCCGGTGCCAACGCTCGCTTGAGAAAATCGACTTGTATCGTTCGTATGCGAGTTTCGCATTGGCGATCGCCACTTTGCCGCGCAATGCGTCCGCTGTTTTTTTGTCCGGGAGAGGGTCCAATTTCTTGTCCGCAGCGACATCGATGCGGCTCACGAAAAAGCTTGCAACACTTGCGACGCGCGAGACGTCGCCGCCCGCCTTCGAAAAATTTTCGAGGCCCGCGATATATGCTTCCGCAACCTCCTCGTAGACGGCGATCGAGAAAAGCAACGTGATATTGATATTGAGGCCAGCGCCAACCAGAATGCGTATCGCAGGGATTCCGGCCGGCGTGCCAGGGACCTTCACCATCAGATTCGGGCGATCGACCGCAGCCCAGAGCCTCTTCGCTTCGGCAAGTGTCGCCTCGGTATCGTTAGCGATATAGGGCGAGCATTCGAGGCTAATATAGCCGTCTCGGCCGCCCGTCCGATCGTAGACGGGGCGTAAAATGTCCGCCGCGTCTCGAATATCGGCCAGCGCCAAATGCTCGTAGATGTCGATGACGCGATGATCGCCGCGCGACTGGAATTGCTTCAGCGCACTGGCGTATTCCTCAGTCTCGGCGATGGCTTTCTCGAAAATCGACGGATTCGATGTGATGCCCTTCAAGCCGTCGCGTTCGATCAGCGAGCGAAGTTTTCCGCTCGTGATGAGGTCGCGCTTCAAATCATCCAGCCAGATCGACTGGCCGAAGCTTTCGAGTTGTTTCAGCCGGTTCACTTCGCGCTCCCTTCCATCAGGGCCATCTGATGTTTGGCTGCGGCGACAACAGCTTCTGCGGCGAAGCCGAATTTTAGCATGACATCTTTGATCGGCGCCGACGCTCCGAACGTACGCATTCCGATCCGCGAGCCATCAGCGCCTACATACCGGTCCCAGCCGATCACCGAGCCTGCTTCGACGGAAACGCGCGCCTTGACGTCTCGCGGTAAGACGCTCTCGCGATACGCGGCGTCCTGTTCTTCGAAAAGCTCCCAAGACGGCATGCTCACGAGACGTGCGGCAACGCCCTTCCGCTTTAGCTCTTCGAACGCTTCCGCGCAGATCGATACCTCGCTTCCGGTGCCAATCAGGATCACGGCGGGAGTGCCCTGCTTGGCATCCGCCATCACATAGGCGCCGCGGGCAACGCCTGTCGCGGGAGCATACTTCTTGCGATCGAAGGTCGGCAGAGGTTGGCGGCTAAGAGCGAGGCACGCGGGGTGCTTCTTCAGCCGCATCGTCACGCGCCAGGCCTCAACCGTTTCGTTCGCGTCGGCGGGTCGCAATGTGACGAGCCCCGGAATGCTTCGCAAAGCCAGCAGCTGTTCGATTGGCTGATGCGTCGGGCCATCTTCGCCGAGCCCGATCGAGTCGTGCGTGAAGACGTATATCGCCGGAATTTCCATCAACGCGCTCAAGCGAATGGACGCTTTCATGTAGTCGGCAAAGTTGAGAAAGGTGGACCCGTATGCTCGCACGCCGCTGAGCACGAGCCCGTTGACGATGGCGCCCATTGCGTGTTCGCGAATACCAAAATGCAAATTGCGCGCGCCGTAGTTGTTTGCCTCGACGTCGCCACCGCCCTCGATGTTGGTTTTCGTCGAGGGAGCAAGGTCGGCAGCGCCGCCGATAAAGAGCGGATCGTGGGCGGCGATCGCGTTGAGGGCCTTGCCTCCGGAGGCTCGCGTCGCAATGCCTTTGGCGTCCGCAGGAAAGCTCGGCAGAGCCGCATCCCATCCTTCCGGCAACCCCCTGGATTCGAGCAGGTCGAATTCCGCAGAGAGTCCGGAATACTTGGATTTGAAGTCCTTGAGAATTTTGTTCCAAGCTTGCCAAGCTTGTTTGTTACGTGCGCCGATACCGGTCTCGAAATGTTTCGTGACGCCATCCGGGACAAGGAACGTCGCATCCTCGGGCCAACCGTAGCTGCGTTTTGCCAGACGAACTTCTTCCTCGCCCAGCGGTTCGCCATGCGCCGCGCTGGTGTCGTGCTTGTGCGGAGCGCCGTAGCCGATGTGGCTGTCGACGATAATCAACGACGGAACATCGGGCGTATCTCGGAATTTCGTCAGCGCCTCGGCAAGTCTCTCGGTATCGTTGACATCGCCTACGTGGTCGACGTTCCAACCATAGCTGAGAAAGCGGGCGCCGACGTTTTCACTAAAAGCGAGATCCGTGTGGCCTTCGATGGTCACGCGATTGTTGTCATAGATCCAGCAGAGATTGCCGAGCATCAGATGACCGGCGAGCGAGGCCGCTTCGCTTGCCACGCCTTCCATCATATCGCCATCGCCGCAGACGGTGAAAACATCGTAGTCGAATAAGGTGAGGCCGGGCTTATTGAACTTCTTTGCCAGCCATTTGCCGGCGAGAGCCATGCCCACACTCATGCCGCAGCCCTGGCCGAGCGGTCCCGTCGTCGCTTCGACGCCGGTTGTGCGGCCATACTCCGGGTGTCCCGGGCATTTGCTGTCGAGCTGGCGGAACGCTTTGATATCTTCCAATGTGACAGCTAAGCCGTTCGGTCTACCTCCTTTGGCGTCCCGCTCCTTGACTCCTGCAAGATGCAGAATTGAGTAGAGGAGCATCGAGGCATGGCCGTTCGATAAAACAAAGCGGTCGCGATTGGGCCAATGCGGATTATCGGGATCGAAGCGCAGAAAGCGCTGCCACAGAGTATAAACGAGGGGCGCCAGCGCCATTGGCGTGCCGGGATGACCAGAGTTCGCCTTTTGCACGGCGTCCATGGATAACGTGCGGATCGTATTGATGCACACATCATCGATATTCAGTTCAAACGGCGAAACTTGCGGTATTGTTGCGGTGCCGCGGCTCATCGGGCAGATCCAGAAGACTATTCGTCGAACGGCAGCAGTTGGAGCGGGTTAAAAACATAACTTACGAACAGGGCCGGCACGACAGCCGCCACAATGATCGACGTCGAGGGGGAAACGGATCGGCGCTCAACTCGTTCCGCAACAGATGTGGCGACTTTCAAAAAGCCACAACCTCTCTCGCTGGCTTCATCGATGTCGTTCAAAGTACAGGTTGGTCCGGCTCAAATTGCCATTCATCAGGGGCAGACGGTTTTCGTTACGCGTCCCGATGGCCAAGTAACATCTCCCGGCAACCACGGGCTCTATTTTCGCGACACCCGGCTCATCAGCACGTGGGCGATTTACGTAAACGGCGAGAAATGGGATCTACTCAACGGCGGCGCCGTGGCCTCCAACGCCGCGCGTATCCACGCGACGAACCCCAGCTTCATGAGCGAAGACGGACCCATCGCGGCCCGAACCTTGGGTTTGCTCATCGGCCGTCATATCGAAGGAGGAATGCACGAAGACATCTACGTCTCGAACAATGGGCTCGGAGCCGTCCGTTTCAATTTGGAAATTGCCATTCGCGCGGATTTTGCGGACATATTCGAAGTGAAAGCCAACGCTGTCGTCCGTCGCGGCTCTATAACGACGACGTGGTCGCCGCAGAGACAGATGGTTCACGATAGTTACCGGAATAAAGATTTCCATCGCGAAATTATCGTGCGAGCGGACGCCGGCGACGGTGAACATGCCGTCTACGCCAATGGCCGCCTGACTTTCGAGATTGCCCTAAAGCCCGGCGAGTTTTGGCATCGCTGTCTGTACTACGAATTCATAGACGGGAAAGAACGCATTCTGGCGCCGCGCGGGTGCATCGATACAAGCGGCGAGGAGCGACACTCCCAGAAAATTTCGGAATGGCAAACCACGGTTCTCAAAATCGTGACCAGCAACGAGGAATTCTACCGCAACTTCAATCAAGGCGTGCTCGATATGGCCGCGCTGCGGTTGCCGCTCAAGGGAACGAGCGGAATGGTATTCGTCCCCGCAGCGGGCCTGCCTTGGTTCTTGGCTTTATTCGGCCGCGATACTTTGATCGCTTCGTTGCAGACCATGATCGTCTATCCCGAATTCGCAGAAGGGACGCTCGACGTCTTGGCGCAATACCAAGCGCATGAACGTGATGATTACCGTGACGCCGAACCGGGGAAAATTCTGCACGAGCTTCGCTACGGCGAGCTCGCCCATTTCCGCCAAATTCCGCATACGCCGTATTATGGCACGGCCGACGCCACGCCGTTATATCTCGTGGCGCTGCATGCCGCCTGGCGAGCGACCGGCGACGCTGATCTTATCGAGCGGCTTCTCCCCACCGCAGAAGCCTGCCTCGACTGGATCGATAAATACGGCGATCGCGATGGCGATGGATTTCAGGAATACCAGACGCGGTCGCCCGCCGGTTACGAGAACATGGGCTGGAAGGACGCCGGAAATTCAATCGTCTATCCCGACGGCGCGCTTGTCGACGGACCAAAAGCACTGTGCGAATTGCAAGGCTATGTTTACGACGCGTGGCTCCGCATGGCCGAGATCTATGATGCTTTCGATAACAAACGGCGAGCCGGTGCCTTACGCCGAAAAGCGGAGCACCTGTTTGAAAAGTTCAACGAAGACTTCTGGGATGAGGAGTTGGGCTTCTATGCGCTCGCGCTCGATGGCACGAAGAAAAAGGTCCTGACGGTCGCTTCCAACGTGGGGCACTGCCTCTGGTCCGGCATCATCGCGCCGGAGCGAGCAGAGCAGGTCGTGAAACGTTTAATGCGCAAGGATATGCTTTCGGGCTGGGGCATCCGCACGCTATCGGCGGATCATCCAGCGTTTAACCCGTACGATTACCAGACAGGCGCCGTCTGGCCGCATGACAATTCCATCATCGCACTCGGCATGAAGCGATATGGTTTTCCGCGCGAAGCCGCCGTCGTCGCACGGGAACTGAGCGGCGCGGCGAGCCATTTCCTTCTGAACCAACTTCCAGAGCTCTATGGCGGATTGCAGCGCGAGGAGGATGGCTTCCCGGTCCAATATCTCGGCGCCAATGTCCCGCAAGCCTGGGCGGCGGGCACGCCGTTTCTGCTACTTCAAGCGCTTTTGGGACTGCAGCAGGATGCTCCTCGCGGAAAAATTTACGTCGATCCCGTATTGCCCGATTGGTTGCCCGATATCACGCTGATGGACCTACGGCTTGGCCGAGCGCGGTTCGATATCCACTTCTGGCGAGATGGACGAGAAACCCTGTTCGAGGTTCTCAAGGGGGATGCCGCAGCCATTGAAAAGGCCGCGCTCGCCGCACTCGTGTCCGTCGGAGGCGTGGAGCATGTCCCAACCTGATCAACTGTGGATTGAAGATTACGCGCTGATCAGCGATTGCGAATCTGCCGCTCTGGTCGGACGCAACGGTTCGATCGATTGGCTTTGCTGGCCGCGTTTCGACTCCAGCGCGTGCTTTGCCGCTCTCTTGGGAAACCCCGAGCACGGGCGATGGCTCATCGCGCCGAAGGATCCTGCCAAACGGATCATACGCCGGTACATCGACAGCTCCCTGGTCCTCGTCACGACATTCGAAATAGCGAGTGGGACCGCAGAACTGATCGATTTCATGGCGCCGCACGACGAGAGCGCGGATCTGGTCCGCATCGTCCGCGGTGTCGAAGGGCATGTCCCGCTGCATATGGAGTTCATTATTCGCTTCGAGTACGGCGCGTTTGTCCCGTGGGTCGAACGTCTCGACGGGGAAGGGCTCCGCGCGATCGCCGGCCCCGATATGGTCATTTTGCGCGCGCCGGTGGATTTGAGTGGAGAGGGACTGACGACCGTCGCAGACTTTAACGTTTCGGCCGGTGAAAATGTGCCCTTCGTTTTGAGCTACGGTCCCTCGCAGCGCAAGCTGCCCGAGGGCGTGGACCCGGAGGTCGCGCTCAAAAGCACGGAAGCGTATTGGCGTGGCTGGTCAGGCCACTGCGTATCGGCCGGACGTTGGACACCCCTCGTCAAACGCTCGCTCACCGTATTAAAAGGCCTGACCTATGCTCCAACCGGCGGCATCGTCGCTGCCGCTACGACGTCACTGCCGGAGGAAGCGGGCGGCGTTCGGAATTGGGATTATCGATACTGCTGGTTGCGCGACGCGACGTTGACTCTGCTCGCCCTTGGAAGCGCCGGCTACTACGAAGAAGCGCGCGACTGGCGAGATTGGCTTGTCCGCGCCATTGCAGGCAGCCCGGATCAGCTGCAGATCATGTACGGGATCAACGGCGAGCGCCGTCTGCAAGAATGGGAGGTCGAATGGCTGCCTGGCTTCCGGGGTGCGCGGCCGGTCCGGGTCGGAAACGCCGCCGCCACTCAACTCCAGCTCGACGTTTACGGCGAGATCGCCGACGCCATCTTCCAAGCGCGCGCGCACGGATTGCCCCCTGCGGATCGTTGGCACGCAATCTCTCTCGCACTCCTAGATCACCTCGAAACGGCCTGGCGCCAGCCCGACGAAGGGATTTGGGAAGTGCGAGGGCCGGCACAGCATTTCGTACATTCGAAAGTCCTGGCATGGGTCGCGTTCGATCGTATGGTGAGATGGGTCGAAGAGCACGGCGAAGAGGCGCCGCTGGATCGATGGCGCGCGTTACGCGACGAAATTCACAACGACGTCTGTTGCAACGGCTTCGACACCGAGCTGAACAGTTTTGTGCAGGCCTATGGCTCCAAGTTTCTTGACGCGAGCCTGTTGTTACTCCCCATCGTCGGCTTCTTGCCGCCGTCCGACCCGCGAATACAGGGCACTGTCAAAGCGATCGAGCACCGTCTTCTGCGCAACGGATTGATCTATCGCTACGCGACGACCGAGACCGAAGATGGCTTGCCAGCCGGCGAAGGGGCGTTCCTTGCATGCAGTTTCTGGTTTGTAGACAACCTTGTCATGCAGGGTCGCATCGACGAAGGGGAAGCAATGTTCGAACGCCTCGTCGCGCTCTGCAATGATGTCGGACTTCTCGCCGAGGAATATGATCCCGTCTCGAAGCATCAGATGGGCAATTTTCCGCAAGCCTTCAGCCACGTCTCCCTCATCAATTCCGCCTACAATCTCACGCTCTACAAGGGCATGTCCGAAGAATGCTCGGACTGGAACTCGCGACGAGCGACAATGCGGCGTGGCAGCTCATCGACCGGGTGTTGAAAGTTTCACTCACAATACGCTTGGAACTTTCTCAATTGCGATGGAGCCGCTTCGGGTTAGGATAGACGGTCATATCGCGGGGACGTTAGGGGGAATAGTTTGTTAGATACCGGCAAATTGGCGGGCGACGCATCACCATGATCGAGAACCCGGTTCCCTGGCCGAATGGTGCGCGATGTGCTGTCGCCCTGACGTTCGATATCGATTCCGAAAGCCCGCTGCACCTCGAACATCGCAATCGGGTCCCCGATCTCGTGGCGACCACGTCCTGGATGCGTTACGACGAAATTGCGGTGCCTCGCATCCTGCGCCTTTATCGCGATCTCGGATTGAAGCAGACGTTCTTCTATCCGGCGTGGTGCATGAAGACCTATCCGCATCTCGTCGAGCAGATCCTCGCGGGCGGTCACGAAATCGGCCATCACGGCTATATTCACGAGAACTACAATCAGCTGCCGCGCGACGAGCAGGAGGCGTTCTTCGTGCGCGCGCTCGAGACCATGGTCAGCATTACGGGAGAGAAGCCTCGCGGATTTCGCGCGCCCATTTATAATTTCTCACGCTACACGGCGGAGATGCTCGTTCGGCATGGCTTCGAATATGACGCATCGCTGATGACCGACGACGTGCCTCATCTCGTGGATGCCGCCGGCGGCTCGTTCGTGGAGATTCCATCCCATTGGTCGCTCGACGATTGGCCTCAATACGTCCACGCGACGGACTTCGGCTATCAGATGACGATACGGTCGCCGGACGAAGCGTGTGCGGTCTACATGGCCGATTTCGAAGCGGCGTATCGCTATGGCGGACTCTGGGTCGGGGTATGGCATCCGTGGGTCAGCGGTCGTCCCGCGCGTCTCGATGGCATTGCGCGGATGGTGAAGACGATGCAGTCGCGTGGCAACGTCTGGTTTGCGCGGCTGGACGAGATTGCGGCGCACGTCCGAAAAGTGACCGAAGAGGGCAGCTATCAACCCCGTCGCATTCGGCTTCCCTACTACGAGGAAGGTCTGCCGGAGAGTGAGTTTCCACGCTTGTAGAGACGTGTCTCGCGTGAAGCGGCGCGGAACGGCTCAGGCACCTAACGCCGGATGGGCGACGAAGGTCGCGCGCCCGGCTAGCGAATGATGTGGCCACCGTCGATCACAAGATCGCTGCCCGTCACGTACTTCGATTCATCCGATGCGAGATAGAGAATGCCGTCCGCGATGTCGCTGGCTTCGCCGATGCCCAACGGGCAGATGCGGCCCCATTCGCTTTCGACGGCGCTGGCATCGGGCAAGCCGCGATCGGCCGTCACCGCGGCGATCTCGCGCTCCAACATCGGCGTCATCACAACGCCCGGATGCACGGCGTTGACACGAATGTTGTATTTCCTGTCGGCACAGTAGAGAGCGGCGGCCTTCGTGAAATGCCGCGACGCGGCTTTGGACGCGCAATAGGCGGCGTTCAATCCGTCCGCCACCATCGAGTACGTCGAGGACACGTTCACAATCGAGCCGCCACGATCTTTCATGCTCTCGACTGCGATACGGGTTCCGATGAAGGTTCCCTCGGCGTTGACGCTGAACACTCGGCGCCAGTCGTCGAGCGTCGTCTCCTCCAAGCTTCGCGTGAGCTGGATACCGGCGTTGTTCACCAGAATATCCGGCGTTCCAAAACGCTGCATCGTCGCGTTGATGATCAGGCGCCAATTGGCTTCGCTTGCAACATCGTGCTGTTCAAAATGGACGGTGCCGACACGCGCCAGCTCCTTTGCGGCAGCGCTTCCCAAGACCGTATCGCAATCGGTCATCATCACCGAGGCGCCCTCGCGCGCGAAGACTTTCGCCGTCGCGAGGCCTATTCCTGCTGCCGCCCCCGTGATGATTGCGACTTTACCGCTCAACCGGTCCAAAGCTTCTCTCCCCTTCAACCAATGAAACTGCCGCGATCGACGCCGAAGCATTGGCCGGTGATATCCGCGGCCGCCTCTGAAGCCAGAAAAAGGTACGTCGGCGCGATTGCCGTTGTCGGCATGACGCCCGGTATCGGCTGACCGCGCAGATGGCTTTCGACCACGGCTTCTACCGAGGTGCCGGCTGCTGCGGCCTCGTCTCGTATGGTCCACATCGCGCCATCCGTCTCGACCAAGCCTGGGCAAACGGCGTTGACGGTGATGCCTTCGCGGCCGAGCTCCATGGCGAGCGATCGCATGAAACCCACAACCGCGTGCTTCGAGGCGGCATAGCCGGAATATCCCGCGGCCCCTGTGCGGCCCCATATCGAAGCGGTGATGATGATGGAGCCGCCGCGGGGAATACGCGGGAGCGCTTCGCGCGTGACGTAGTAGGTGCCCATGACGTTCACGTCGATGACTTTGCGAAATTCGGCATCGACTTTGTCATTGGCTGCTAAAATCGGCGTCGCGGGCTGATATCCGGCGTTGTTGATGACGACGTCAAAGCGTTCGATACCGGCAAGCGACGTTCGCACCTGCTCCTGATCGGAGATATCGCATTTCAGCGCCCGAACCGGCCGTCCGAAGCGCTTCTCGAGATCTGCACCTGCTTTGTGGATGCCGTCATTCTCGGCGAGTATGGAAATGTCCGCGCCGGCCTCTGCGAATGCTTCAGCGATTGCCAAACCAATTCCTTGGCTTGCTCCGGTGATCAGGACTGACTTTCCTTCAAAGGCGAATTTGACCATTCGTCAGCCTCTGTAGCGCGTGAGTTTGAACGCGATGACGCTGAGCCCGAGCGTCAGGACGAGCACCAGGGTGCCGAGAGCGTTGATCGTCGGGTCCAGGTGCGTTCGCAGCATTCCCCAGATCAAGGTGGGCAGCGTCATGCCGCCGCCGATCGTGAAGAACGTGATGACGAAATCGTCGAGCGAGATTGCCATCGCGAGAAGCGTCGCGCCGATGAGACTCGGTGCAATCAGCGGCAGCGTTATCGTGCAAAATATCTGTGGCGAGGAGGCTCCAAGATCTCGGGCGCTGTCGATGAGGGAGCGGTCGAACGCGGTCAGCCGCGCGTATATGATCAGGATAACGAACGGCTGGGTGAAGATGAGATGGCTCGGGATGACGGTGCCAAGTCCCAACGGGATACGGCTCGCCGAAAATGCCGTGGCAAGCGCTAAAGCGAGCACGAGCGGCGGCAGCATCACGGGAAGCGAGATCAATTGGACGCCCAGTCGCGACAACTTCCGATCGAGGGCGGTAAAGCCGAACGCGGCGGCTGTTCCGAGGACCGCTGAGAGCACGCCGACGCAGGATGTTACTATCGCGCTGTTGCGAAGCGCGGCCAGGAAATCGTCTCCGGCGAAGAGATCGCGATACCACTGCAGAGTGGGATTTCCGAAGGGCAGCGTCGCGTGCGGGTTCTCGCCGAACGAGAATGCGACGACCAACGCGAGCGGAGCGACGAGAAACGCCGCCGATAAGATCCCAAATGTCAACCAACAGGCGGCGCGCAGGGTCATGTTGCGCATGCCTTCAATATGCGCCGGTAAAGCAGCGAGGCCAGCGCCACAACGAGCAGCGTCATCAGAAGCGTGGCAAACGCGAGGGCTGCGCCGACCGGCGCGTTCATGCGGTTGACGAACTGGCTCTGAATGAAGTTTCCGATCATGAACGTATCCGTTCCGCCGACCAGTTGCGGCGTGACGTAATCCCCAGCGCTGACGAAAAACGCGAGCGCGAACGCTGTGAGAATTCCCCGCTCGCACTGAGGCAAGATCACATCGACCAGAATTCTCGAAGAGCGGGCACCGAGATCCCGCGCGGCTTCTATCGGCGCATCATCAACGCCGCGAAGCGCTGCATTGATCGGGAGTAGCGCATAGGGCAGCAGAAAGTGGACGAGCGTTATCACGACCGCGAATGGGCTATAGAGAAGCCACGAGATCGGCTCCGCTATGAGCCCGACGGCCAGCAGCGCCTGATTGATGATGCCGGTCGAACCCAGCAGTCCTTTCCACGCGTAGATTTTGACGAGGTAACCGCCAAACAGGGTGGTCAACGCGATAAACAGCAGGACATTTCCGAAGCGGCCCGCGTGAAAGCGGATCATGTAAGCCATCGCGAACGCGAATATCGTTGTGATGACACCGACGACTGCGGCGAGAGCCAAGGTGAAAACGATCGCGTGACGATATTCGCCGGCGGCGAGAAGATAATTGTCGAAACTCGCGTCGGTCACGAGTTTGTACTGGCGAACGCTCCAGAAGCTCACAACGAAGAGATAGAGGATGGGCGCGAAGAAAAATCCTGTCCAGACGAGGAAGGACGGAGCAACGGCTGCCACATCTCGCGACCGTATGCTGCTCATGACTCTTCCAGAATATGGCAAGCGTCGCGCGACCAAGACGCAAACACTCGCTTGCCACTTTCGAGCGGGTCGCTGTGCCATTCCTGACGAGACCGATGCACCGTGAGCATATCGCCTGTCTCCGCCGCAATGATCAGCTTCACATGGTCGCCCATGAAGACGGCGTCGGTGAGTTGTCCGTATAGCGAGATATCGGCCGCGGGCTTGACCTCAACCAAGCTTATGTCGTCGGGTCTGATCATCATCGCGACCGTGCCATCTGGCCCGGACGATGGAATGATATTGCCCGCCAGCCGGCAGCTTCCAGATTGCCGTGTCAGTGAAAGAATATTGCTTTCGCCGACGAAGCCCGCAACGAAGGCGTTCGACGGGCGCTGGTAGATATCTTCCGGTGTTCCCTCTTGAACGATCCGCCCCGCGTTCATCACGGCAACGCGGTTGGCCAGCGCAATCGCCTCACCCTGGTCATGGGTCACGCAGATGAACGTGCCGCCGATCTCGCGATGAAGATTGCGCAACTCGATTTGCATGGACTTGCGGAGTTGTAGATCGAGTGCGGCCAGCGGCTCGTCCAGCAGAAGAACGCTCGGCTTCATGACGAGTGCGCGCGCCAGCGCGACGCGCTGTTGCTGACCGCCGGAAAGCTCGCGCGGCAGACGGTCGGAGAGCCCAGAAATGTGCATCATTTCGAGTATCTCGCCGACGTTCCGGTTCCGCTTTTCCGCCGGAACGCGCGCGATCTTCAAGCCGTAGGCAACATTCTCCCGCACGGTCATGTGGGGAAAGAGCCCGTATCCTTGAAACACCATATTCGTTGGCCGTTGCTCGGGACCGAGATCCGTCACATCCGCGCCGTTGATCTCGACCCTTCCCTGGTCGGAACGAAGAAAGCCACCGATGACGCGAAGAAGTGTGGTCTTGCCGCAACCTGAAGGCCCAAGCAGCGCCACGAAATCTCCGCGAGCGACCGACAGATCGAGCGGATGAAGCGCCACTTGGGTGCCGAAGGACTTGGAAATTCCAGTTAAGCGCAACAGCTGCGTGTGCTCACTTGCAGACGATATCAACTCTTGAGCACCTTCTCCCATGCTTCCTGATAATTGTCCCAGATTGCCAAATCACCCTTGCTCTCGAGCGGGTACATCGGAACGATCATCGTCTTTTGGGCTAGATAGTCGTCAAGATGGTCGTAGTCGTAAATGGCTTTGTTGGCGGCGTCTGCGGCCTGCATGGCTTCATCCGTTACGACCGGCATCGAGTTTGCGGTCGCACCGGCGAGCTGTCCCTCCTTCGTAAGGGCATTATTGATGAAGCGGTGTGCTTCGTCGACGTGAGCAGCACCCTTGCCGATCGCATACCCTTCGATAAAGCCCATGCTCTTTTCCTTGGGATAGGCGACCTTGATGTTCGCGGCCGCACCGACCCACGTCGGTACGGGCTCCCAACCCTGACTGATGACCACTTCCTTGCTCGACAGAAGCTGAACCAGATCGCCGTAGCTTGGCGCGATGGTGCGCAGGTGATTGCGTTTCAGATCGATCAGCAGGTCGGTGACCTTCGTCAGCTCGGCTTTCGTCATCCGGTTCGGTTGCTCGATGCCCGCGACGCGTGCCCAAGCAAAGATGTTACCGACGTAGTCAGCGGTGATCGCGCATTTTCCTTTGTATTCCGGCTTAAGCATGTCTGCCCAAGACGTCGGCGTGGCTGCGAGATCTGCGTTGTAGAGCATGCAAATCGAGCCATAGGTCATCGGCACGGCGTACCAATGATCCTTTACTTTCATGTTCGGTTCGCAATAGCGGAGGATCGTGGCGTTGATCTTCGAAAAGTTCGAGATCTTGGCGAGATCGATCGGCTCCAGCAGTCCCTGCTCGGCGAGAAATCCATCGTGAATGAAGTAAGGCGTGCAGATGTCGAGCTGAGATGAGCCGAGCCGCAGCTTTGCGACGACCTCGTCGGCACTCGATATGAACGTCTTTTGCAACGCCAGACCGTCGGACTTGCCGAAATCGCCCGCGGCCAGAAAAGAATCGTATCCTTCCCAACCAACGTACTTGAGCGCTGTCGCGGCAGATGCCGTGCCGCTCCGCAATCCTGCCGCCCCCACAATGCCGAGACCAGCGGCGCCTTTCAGCAGCTGTCGGCGATCGAGAGAGACGTATTGCAGAACGCGCGTTACACCGTCAGGCTTTGCTGTATCCGACTTCATCTGTCCCCCTCGTCACCAAGATTTTCGAAGACTCTTGCGTTAGACTTGCGTGCTTGTTTGCGCCGACCTCATTCCGGGAGCCGTCTCAGCTCATGGCACGAGCAGTGGACGCCGCCACCGCCGAGCGCGAACATGTCATAGTCGACCGCGAACACCTCGAAACCTTCGTCCTTGAGGCGCGCGTTGACGTTGAGATTGTGTGCCATCGAGAGCACGCGCTTGTTGCCCAAGCTGACGAGATTGCCGCCAAGCTGGACGCAGTCAGCGTATTCGACGCGAATGGATTTGATCCCGTGCTTCGATTTGATGAACTCGAGCGCATACGCCGGTAGTGCGTCTTCGCAGATCAACGCGAGGTCTTTCTCGAGCATCACAACAACGGCATCCATATGCACGAACTGGTGCGGGATGGGCACGACGAAGACTTCCCATCCTTTATCTCTTATCCAGCCCGCGACCTGCTCGGCGCCTTCCTTGGTCGAGCGGCTACCGGAGTAGCCAAGAAGAGCGACGCCCGGCTTCAGGATGACGAAATCGCCGCCTTCGAAATGTCCGGCTGTCACCCATTTCCAAATCGGGATGCCGGCGTTGCGGTAGAATTCGGAGACGACGGCATAGTCCCGGCGCCGCGGCGGCGTCTGGATGCTTGCGACGACGGCGCCCCATGGCGTCATGAAGCTCGAATCGCGGGTGAACACGCTCGCCTTCAGGCCCTCGTCGGCTTCAACGAAATGACAGCGGACGCCATTCGCCTCGTAGATGTCGACCATCTGGCGGTGCTGGCGCATCGCCTTCTGCTTGTCGAAGACGTAGCCCATGCGCTCCTGGTTTTCCTGGGCGACATCAGAAATTGCGTTGAGCTTGGTCCATTCGAAATAGTCGGGCTTTCCGAGCAGGACGTCGGTCAGCACTCCGGTTTGCGCCGTGATGCCCCACTTGAGTTCCGTGCCGGCGGTGTTGCCCCGCTTCTCCTTCGTCGACGTCTCACTCAAATGACCGTCTCCTGGCATGTGCGGACCCGGTCCGCGTTTTCTTCATGCGCAGGCTAAATGCAAATGAACTTGCTGCAATTGAGAAAAATATCCGTCTTGTGTAAGCTGAACTTACAATGGGCCATCTGCGGGGAAACTATGCAGGCACATTTCGTCGATGCCCGGAGAATAGGCAGATGAAGAGATCGCGACTGCCCCTTCACGCTTTCCGGGCTTTCGAGGCCGCTGCGCAATTCAAGAGCCTCACCTTGGCCGCCGACGAACTTGGCGTAACGCACGCAGCGATCAGCCATCACATCAGGGGCCTCGAAGACCAACTCGGAGTGACGCTCTTCGATCGCTCAACGCGTCCGATGAAGCTGACGGATGCGGGTGACCGGCTTCTAGAGGCGGTTCAAACCGGATTTGATCGCATTTCCGGAGCCATCGCAGAGTTCAGGGGCCAAGAATTCGAGGGCAATCTCGTCATCGTCAGCGTGCCGGGTCTCGGCGCGAATTGGCTGGCGGAGCTCATCGGCGAGTTCATCCTGATGTTTCCGCGGGTCAAGATAAGGATGATGACTACCCCCTGGCATCAGCCGAGCCCCATCGAGCATCCGGATATCACGATCTCATACGGCAGCGCGGAGCAGGCGGGACGGCGCGTGACGCTGCTCGGACAGTCCGATTTTTTTCCGGTCTGCAGTCCGCGGCTCTCCATCGCGCATCAGAAGAATGTCCGGCCGAAGGATCTACTCGAATACACCATCATCCACGAGCACAACACCGATACGTGGACTCGGTGGTTCATCAGCTGCGGCGTCGCCATCCCAAGCCTGATGAGGGGCATCTATTTCGATGGCGCACACTTGACGATCCAGGCTGCCCGCGCCGGAGCCGGGCTCGCCATGGGCGACATGCCGACGATTGGCAACGATCTCAGAGAAGGCCGTTTGGTTCGATTGACGAACCTATCCGTGCCGATGGCGCATCCTTATTACGTTACGACGCCGCCGATCGAGCGGCTGAAGCCCGCAGCGAAGGCCTTCGAGGCATTCATTCTCGAACGCTACAAGAAGTTCGAATTGGGCCAAGGCTGAAGGCGTCAACCGAAGAAGGAGTGTCGAGCGATCCCCTCAGCTCTTTCCACCCTCTCGCGCGCGGCGGAGAGCTGCGGCAAGTGCCGATTCTCCCTCGGGGGCTTTCGTGCTTGGCGCCGGAGCGCTTGAACGACGGACATCAGAACGGAGATCGCGCGGGGGCGAGTGACTCTCGATTGCTCCGGACTTCATGGTGAGCGCCACGCGCTTGCGGTCGACGTCGACGTCCTTCACCCGCACCTTGACGACGTCGCCTGCTTTGACCACCTCGCGCGGATCCTTCACGAACTTGTCGGCGAGTTCCGATATGTGGACCAGCCCGTCTTGATGCACGCCGACGTCGACGAAGGCGCCGAAAGCCGTCACATTCGTCACCACGCCTTCGAGCATCATGCCTGGACGCAAATCGGCGATTTTCTCGACGCCCTCCTTGAATTCGGCCGTCTTGAACTCGGGACGCGGATCGCGGCCGGGCTTTTCGAGCTCGGTTAGAATGTCCACGACAGTCGGAGTACCGAAGCGTTCGTCGGCGAACTGTTTGGGGTTCAGCGATTTCAGAAAGGCGCTGTCGCCAATCATGGCCTTGATCGGTCGCTTCATTTCTTTGGCGATGCGCTCGACGACCTCGTAAGCCTCCGGGTGAACCGCGGAAGCATCGAGCGGATTGACGCCATTCGCGATCCGCAAGAAGCCAGCGGCCTGCTCGTATGCTTTGGGCCCCAGGCGCGCGACCTTTTTGATTTCTGTACGTCTCTTGAAGGCGCCGTTCTCATTCCGGTGCAAGACGATATTGCTTGCGATCGTCGCGTTCAGTCCGGCAACGCGCGCCAGCAGCGGCGCCGACGCCATGTTGATATCGACACCGACGGAGTTGACGCAGTCCTCGACCACAGCGTCGAGTGAGCGTGCAAGTTCGGTCTGGTTGACGTCGTGCTGATATTGGCCAACGCCGATGGCTTTCGGTTCAATCTTGACGAGTTCCGCCAACGGGTCCTGCAAACGGCGCGCGATCGACACGGCGCCGCGCAGAGAAACATCGAGGTTCGGAAACTCTTGTGCACCGATCTCGGATGCGGAATAGACCGACGCGCCCGCTTCCGAGACCATCACTTTCGTCAGCTTGAGGTCCGGCATTTTCTTCATGAGATCGCCGGCAAGCTTGTCGGTTTCGCGGCTCGCGGTTCCATTGCCGATGGCGATGATATCAACCTTGTGTTTCATGCTGAGCGCGGCCATAGCCGCCAGCGCGCCGTTCCAATCGTTGCGCGGCTCGTGCGGATAGACGGTTGCGGTATCAAGGACCTTGCCGGTCTGATCGACGACGGCGACCTTGACGCCGGTGCGTATGCCCGGATCAAGCCCCATCGTCACGCGCGCGCCGCCCGGAGCCGCCAGCAAGAGATCCTTGAGGTTCGTCTTGAATACGCCGATGGCGGCGGTGTCGGAGTCTTCCTTGATGCGCGCCAGAAGATCGGATGCAAGCGATCCATGCAATCTGGTTTTCCAGGCGAGCTTGGCTGTTTCGATCAGCCATTTGTCGGCCGCGCGATTGCGCTCGGCAATGTTGAACGCCGTCATGATTTTCGCTTCGGCGGGATGCGCCTGCCCCGGCGCCAATTCGACATCAAGATCGAGGCCGAGAAACCCTTCGTTGCGGCCACGCAAAAGAGCCAAGGCGCGATGCGACGGGATCTGGCGGGCTGCCTGACGAAAATCGAAATAATCGGAAAATTTGGCTCCCTCGGTCTCTTTGCCTTTCAGCACTTTCGACGTGACGAGCCCTGTCGACCAAAGCCACTGGCGTAAATCGCCGACGAGCTTGGCGTTCTCGGTCATCCGCTCGATCAGAATGGAACACGCGCCCTCCAGCGCCGTCTTGGCATCGCTCACGCCCTTATCGACGGCGACGAACTTTTCGGCCTCTTTCGATGGATCGAGCGTGGGATTGGCGATCAGCGCGTCAGCCAGCGGTTCAAGTCCGGCTTCGCGTGCGATCTGAGCTTTTGTTCGCCGCTTCGGCTTGAATGGCGCGTAGAGATCGTCCAGGTCGACCTTGGTATCTGCCGCGCGGAGTGCGCGCTCGAGTTCCGGCGTCAGCTTGCCTTGTTCGGTGATCCTCTTGAGCACAGCCGTGCGCCGGCCTTCGAGTTCGGTCAGGTATCCAAGGCGTTCGTCAAGCTTGCGCAACTGCGTGTCATCGAGGCCGCCGGTCTTCTCTTTGCGATAGCGCGCGATGAACGGCACAGTCGCGCCATCGCCGAGGAGTTCGACGGCTGCCGTTACTTGGGCAACCTGAACGTTTAGCTCTTTGGCGATGCGGGTGTTGATCGAGTCCAAGCGATATCCTCTAGCGCAGTTTGGTTCGGACGATACGCGGCCGGACGGCGGAACGACGAAGCGCTCGCCCCAGCGGTGATCGATTGAAGAAAGTTATAGCACCCGATCGCTCACATCAAAGCGGGCAAAAGACTACTTGCCGCTTTGGCGCGCTATTCTGCCAGCCAGCGTGGGCGATCCTTCAGCGCGTCATCTCCAAGCAAAAACCTGGAAGAGCTTGTTGCGGCTCGGTGGATGTTGGGCGTCATCGCGAGTGCCCCGAAAGCGGAGACGGACGTTTCGCACGATCAAAGAAATTTTCTTACGTAACGGCAGTTCTTTCCAAAGCACTTTGTTTTGAAGCAAAAGGCCCATGCTCCGTTTCGATGTTCCGATCCTTTTGACAATCCTGTAAAGGTCCGTTGCATCTATGCATGAGGCGACAATTGCGGGTTCGCGCGCCAACACCTTCGCGAATTCCTCATTCATAGCGTCGATTTGTTCGGTGGAATTCTTAGCGCCCTTGATCCGATCGCCTAGGATTTCAAACCGCGAAAAGTTGTTATTGCCGTGAATCCTGTAGAATCCGAGGACCGTCGGGATAACCAACGATCCCCCCACGACGTGCGCGAAGCGCGCGAAATAGTTGTCGGCCGATATTCTGATCATTTCGGGCCGCTCGGGACGGATGAGCTTTATCACTGACGTTCGGAACATCATTCCCGACGTCGCCGACCAAGCCCAATTCCGATATCCCTTTGGAAGTAAAACCGCGGTCTCCGGCTCCCGATCGTGCGAGAGGGGCCGAATTTCGATATCTCCACTTTGCGGTCTCAAAACGAAACTGTTCGACAGAAAGGGAACCGCACCAGAAATCATTTGGCCGCGAAAATCTATCACCGCCATATTCGAACTCGTAAAGGCGCATCCAGCCGTGGCGTTCAAATGATACCGGATATGCGTTTGGACGAAATCGGGCTTCAGCAGATCGTCGCCATCGACCCAAACAATAAACGGAGAGGTCGAGGCCGCCAAAGCGTCGAGCATTGCAGCCATCTGGCCGCCGTTACTTTTGCGCCGAATGAATTTCACATTCATTTCGGTCGCGTCGAGAACCTCTTGGATTTTGTTCGGCGTTCCATCCGACGAGTGATCGTCGACGACGACGAATTCGACATTTTCGTAGGATTGGCCGAACGCAGAATTCAGGGCCGCTTCGACATACTGCGCCTGATTGTACGCGCAAACGGCGACGGTCACGCGCGGCATCGTGTATTGGCTTCGGTCGACGATGTTCGTCATGCGCTCTATCTCGAAGGTGCCCGGGCCGCACGGCCTTTAACAGTCTTCCGATGCGGCTCATCGAAACATTCGATCGCCGTCAAAAGCCTTTGTCGAGTTGCATCTTCGAGCCAGCAAAGTCCAGATCTCAGCTCGTCGCACTGCGATGCTTCCACCGAATTCGCAGAAGATGCCGTTTAGACGATGTGGAGGACTCTCGTTACGCCCCAGAGGATAACGACAACGGCGAGGATGCCCAGCCAGATGTTTTCGCGCCGGACAAACGCCGCAAGAACCAGCGCAACGCACGCGATGATCGCGATAACGTCAATTGCTTCGAAATAGTCGGTGAAAAATGTCATGTGAGATTCGCCGCGTTTGCCCATTGATAATTGCATTTACTGCGCATGCCCGATCGTTCGCAAGGAGCGATGATACAGTCATCCACCATCGTGAAGCGATTGATCAATCCGTGCCACGCACGAAGAAGTGCTCGGCCGCGGGGAGCTTTTTGACGTCATCCATCGGGAGACCGAGATTGGTCGATATGACGTCGGGCGGGTTCGAGCTAATCCACGCGGACAGGTCATTGGCTTGATAGCGGCCATTGTTGAATCCAACGAGGACCCTCAACAGGCCGCCTCCGGTATTCTTGATGTAATGGCCGGTCCCCATCGGGGCGTACCCGACATCACCTTGTTCGAACTCGTTCATGACGACGCTTCCTTCGGCGAGGAACACTGCCATCTCTGCCGATCCTTCAAGATAGTACTGCCATTCATCGGCGCTCGGATGCCAGTGGAGGTCTCGCATGCCGCCCGGTTCGATTTCGAGGACGGAGCCTGCCATCGTCGCGGAGATCGGGAACTCATCGACGGTCACCGTGCGCTGCGTGCCGCCACCGGGAGAACGCCGCGGCTGCTGCGCCATGAGTGGATAGCGATGCGTGCTCAATAGCGCCGGATCATGACGAGGGGCTGCATGTGGAGAGACATCGTTTGGTATGGGGCCCGGTCCTCCGAAGTAGACCTCGCCTTTCGGAAGCTTGGCGACGACGTCGGCGCCGACACCGAGGGCCTGCGCGGCGATCGCGGCTGGGGTTCGCGACAACCAGTCGGTTATGCTGAATGTGTGATCTTCGGAGAAATATCCGTTATCGAAGATGAGAATGAAATGGCACTCGCTGGGGCCGAGACATTGGATCGAATGGCCATACCCGCGCGGAAAATACCAGACATCGCCCGGATTGAATGTGTCGATGTATGATGTGCCGTCCGGATGCAAGCACGTCGTGCGGACGCTGCCTTTGACGACAAATCCCCACTCGGCTGCATTGGCGTGCCAATGTAATTCCCGCATACCGCCCGGGGCGAGCCGCATCGAGACTCCGGCAATTCCCTGGCTGACGGGAAATTGCTTCGCGGATGCTTCGCGCGTGCTTCCACCCGGCTTGACGTGAGTTGCCGCCTCTTTTTCCAGGCGATAGCGGTATACGTTTTTCGGGGTGTCCACGTCCCTTTCCTCCGCGCTGTCAAAGATCCAGCACCTAGAAAACACCGCGTCGGGTTAGTGGATGCTTTAGTTTCGCTGATAAAGTCGAAGCTTCGAGCTGTCGCCCGTCCGGTGGACACCGATAGTATCGCTAGCTGGACTCCTCGACGCTTTGAAGGGCTAACAACCGGCGAATATAGTCTTCGACGACCTCCGGTTCGTAGGGCTTTGCAAGATGGGGGCCCTCTTCGCAGAGCTTGCCCGCCGCTTTTGCAGCGGTCTTCGGAGAACCTGCCAAAACGACTTTTATCTGCGGACGGTTTTTCCGTGCCCATTGAGAAAGACCAAACGCGTCGTCGGCGCCAGCCACATTGACGTCGCTCAACAGAACATCGACAGTCGTATGGTGTTGCAGAACAAGCAGAGCCTCGTCGCTGCTCGCGGCCTCGATTACCCGGTATCCGCAATCGCGAAGGTAAGTCGCGATCGGCATCCGAATCAGAACGGCTTCCTCAACGATCAATACCGTCGCGGGGCCGGGGGTTTTGGCTTCAGTTTTCACGCATCTTTAACGACTGCGCGAATCGCCGTGTTCCGCCTGAGGTAGCAATTGCCGCACGTGACGGACCAGTTCGTTGATACGGACCGGTTTCGTGAAACCGCCGTCGAACTCCATGAAATTCTCGGAATAGAATTCCGCAGAGACGAGCACGATTTTGATGTCAGGGAACTTGGTGCGGATCCAACGGCCAAGAGCCACGCCGTCGATGCTGCCCGGCATTCGTATATCCGTCAGCACAAGCCCAATATCATCGCGGTTCGTCAACACGAGCATCGCTTCACGGCTGTCGGTTGCTTCGACGACCGCGTATCCAGCGGCTCGCAATTCCTCAGCCAGGTGCAGCCGAATAAGGATCTCATCCTCTACAACGAGGATAGAACGCTGTGTCAGCCCTTCGCTCTTTCCTGCAGCTGCCAGTTCGATTGCAGTTCTCCCGCGCGCGTGACGCTCAACGGCGTGGCGCCAAATCAGTTCCAGTAAATGGAGCGTGCCGCGGGATAAAACTAGACCATCCCCGCGGACGCGAGATTGTCGCTTTATGCGTCGCGGCCGTCAAATTCCATAGAGGTTGAAAGCCGGCGATTACTACGGGAACACATATGCCAGCGGATCACTTGCCCTCAACGCGACCGACCAATACCCGCCGCCCCTTCCTATTCTCAATCAATGCGTTGGAGCATTCCATCGGGACAACACGGCATCGTTGTGCCGGAGGACGATATAACGGTCTGGAAATTCGACCGTTGCCGCATGATACGCGGCATATCCGATACTGCCGCTAACCGTCATGGCAAGGACAAGCTCTACGTTCGCTTTTGCCTGATCCCACAACTCGACCCGATAGGGAAGATCTCGCAAACGGGACGAGCCGCGGGATGAACATATGGGCCCCTCCGGTCCGTCATCCCGGTTACCGGCGGCCGAAAGACGATAGAAGGCTCGTGTGCCCATAGTTAGGGGTCCGCGACGAAAAAAGGGAGGGAGATAGTGAGGTTTAACCGGTACTTACCGTAGATCCGTGTCGGGCTTGACGCAGCAAAAAGTATTCCCGGCTCGCTCGAGCGCATGTTATATTCTAAAGCTACGAACTCGTTCAAGACATCGCATATCGAAGTAGTATAGCCACCGATGCCGACGCCCGATATTGCAGGACTTCGTCAATTTGACCATGGCCGGCAATTCGAATTGCTGGTTAAGACGCTTAGCGATTATGCAATTTACATGGTCGATCCGGATGGCTTCATCTCCACCTGGAACGCTGGCGCCCGGCTGATCAAAGGCTACGAAGAGCAAGAAATCATCGGGCAGCACTTCTCGCGCTTTTTTTCCGAGGACGATCGACGGCAGGATCTCCCGCAGAAGATTCTATCCATTGCACGGGGAGCCGGGCGCTATGAGGCGGAGGGCTGGCGGGTCCGCAAGGACGGAAACCGGTTCCGGGCCCTTTCCGTCATTCAAGCGATCAGGGACGACGCGGGAACGCTTCTCGGCTTTGGCAAAGTAACCCGCGATATCACCGACAAGTATGAGAGCGACAAAGCTCTCATGGAGAGCGAACAGCGCTTCCATCTGCTCGTCGACAGCGTCGTCGATTACGCCATTTACATGCTGGATCCGAGCGGGGTGATTACCAATTGGAACGCGGGCGCCGCTCGTATCAAGGGGTTCCCCGCCAAAGAGGTCGTGGGCACCCACTTCAGCAGGTTTTACACGAAAGAGGATCGCGCACGGGGTCTACCGGCGATCGCGCTCGAGACTGCCCGGGTCGAAGGAAAGTTTGAAACCGAAGGCTGGCGCCTGCGCAAAGACGGAGGCCGTTTCTGGGCTTCGGTCGTCATCGAACCCATTCGCAACGAAGCCGGCGATCTCGTCGGATTTGCCAAAGTCACGCGTGACATCACGGAGCGTCGAAGCGCGCAAGAAGCGCTGCGCGAGAGCGAGCGGCAGTTTCGCATGCTCGTCTCAGCCGTTATCGATTACGCGATTTTCATGATCGATCCGAACGGCGTGGTCGTGAGCTGGAATGCCGGTGCCGAAAAGATCAAGGGCTATAGCCCCAAAGAAATCATCGGAAGTCACTTCTCCCGGTTTTATACCGAGGAAGATCGATTAGGCGGCGGCCCAGCCCGCGCGATCCATGCGGCCGCCCACGAGGGCCGGTTCGAGGGCGAAGGCTGGCGCGTTCGCAAAGACGGCACGCGGTTCTGGGCGAACGTCGTTCTCGATGCCATTCGCGACGAAGCCGGCCATCTCATCGGGTTTGCCAAGATCACGCGCGACATCACCGAACGCCGCGATGCGCAAATCGCCCTCCAGCGCGCCCAAGAGCAACTCGCTCATGCGCAAAAGATGGAAGCGTTAGGACAGTTGACGGGTGGCATCGCGCACGACTTCAACAATCTGCTGACGATCGTCGGCGGGCAAGCCCGCATCCTCAAGTCGCAAGTGACAGAGCCCCGAGGCACCAAGGCGATCGAGAGCATTGAGGCGACCGTCCAACGCGGCGCTTCCCTCACGCGACAGTTGCTGGGCTTTTCACGCATGCAGCGGCTGGAACCTCAGCCCGTTTCGTTCTCAGAGCGCCTGCCCGGTCTACAGTCCATGCTCGCCACCTCGCTGCCGGCCAACACACGCCTCATCGGTGCGGCGCCGCCCGACACCTGGAGGGTGATGGCGGACCCGAACGAGCTCGAGCTCGCAATCATGAACCTTGTGCTGAATGCGCGAGATGCACTGACTCTTGGTGGCTGCATCACTATTTCGGCTGAAAACGTCTCGCTCCCGGCAGAGGGGAGTTTGGAAGGCCTGCGAGGCGAATTCGTTGCGCTCAGCGTTTCCGATACGGGCATGGGCATCCCCAAGGACGTCATCAACAAAGTGTTCGATCCGTTTTTCACGACCAAGGCGTCCGGCAAGGGGACGGGCCTCGGCCTCTCGCAGGTTTACGGCTTCGCGCACCAATCCGGCGGCACGGTTTCAATCGACAGCGAAGTTGGGGCCGGGACGCGCGTGACGATGTTCCTGCCGCGCGCGTTCCCGGAAGCTCAGAAGGCTGAGGTGGCAAAGGATCAGCCCGGCCCGCGCGGAAAGGCGCGTATTCTCCTCATTGAAGACAATCCCGACGTTACCGAGGTTACGGCCGCGCTCATCATGCAACTCGGTCATACGGTTCAGCTGGCCAGCAATACAGACGACGCGCTGCGCATCCTCCAGGAAGAGGCGTTCGATCTTGTTTTCAGCGACATCATGATGCCCGGCGCCATGGATGGATTGGAATTTGCAAAATACATCCGCCGGGCTTGGCCGGGCCTTCCCGTCATACTCGCAAGCGGCTCCAACAAGCGCGTGGAAGAAGCGCAAGGCCAGTTCGTCACCTTGCAAAAGCCGTATCAGATGGCGGAACTCGATCGAGCAGTGCAGAACTTGTTACAGGCGCGCAGCGAGCAGCTGCAAAATCGGAATTTGGTCGACCTCCAAGACGCCAAGCGGCTCCGCGCCGCGAAGACGGACAAATCATAAATGAACTCGCCTTCGGCACTCTCTTCCGAGATGGCCCGGGGCCGACCGAGCGAGAGCTGAACAGTTTGGCACGCATTCTGATCGTCGAGGACGAGGCTCTGATTGCAGAGATTCTCGGAATGTATGTCGAAGAGCTGGGGCACGAGATCGTCGGCCCTGCGTCGACTGTCGAGCATGCGCTCTCGCTGTTGAACGACGGCCGCCCGGATTGCGCAATTCTTGACTGCGCGCTCGGACCGCAGGAGAGCACGCCGGTTGCGGAAGAACTTGCGAAAGCGGCGGTTCCTTTCGCATTCGCGACGGGGCGCGGCGCTGACTCCTTGCCGAAGGACTTCAAGCAACGTCCGATGATCGCCAAGCCCTACATCTTTGAAGATGTGGAGCGGGTGTTGGCGGCTATGATTTCATAACCGTTATTCGATGAGCGGGATTTCATAAAGGGAACGAAAGCGTGGCGCGGGTGCCTTGCGTCCCGGCTGTAAATCGCAGCTCTCCGCCGAGGTTCGTTGCCATCGATGCAATAACCTTCGAACCCAGGCCCGTGCCGCTCGGCGCCTGCGCATTCAGCCCCACGCCATCGTCTTCGACGGCGAGCGAGCCCCGGCCACCTTCCGTAGTAACAATGATGCGGATTTCGCCCATGCGGTTTTCCGGATACGCATATTTATAGGCGTTCGTGACAAGCTCGGTCGTTATAATCCCGAGCGAAACAGCCTTGTCGGTCGGAAGAAGCAGTTTTGTGCAGTCGAGCCGAATGGAATGGTTCCGGCCCTCATCAGCCATCGCGGCTTTGAGATCCTCGACCAAGCCGTCCAGGTAATCGCATACATCGACGTTACGAACGTCCGGCGACGTGTAAAGCCGGCGGTGGACACTGGCGATGGCGATTATTCTTGCCTGCACGCGGGCGAGAAGATCGCGCGCGGATGAATCCTTTATCGAGTTGCGTTGAAGCCCGACGAGGCCCGCCACGATTGCAAGCGAATTAGCGACCCGGTGATTGACCTCCTTCAGCAATAGTTCCGCCCGGTCACGCGCGAGGCGAACCTCCTGATCGGCGGCCTCCTTTTCGCGGCGCAGCTTTTCCTGATCCAGCGCCGTTGCTATGGCCTTCGCAAGTAGCTCGCGAAAGTGGCCTTGCACGTCCTTCCAGACGTAGTCTACGGCGCCCGATTTCAAGGCGGTGACGGCGATGTGGCTGTCTTCCGACCCTGTCACATAGATCACGGGGGGAGCGCCAGGGAGCGTGCGGATGTCTTTCAGGACTTCAAGGCCCGTATGGCCGGGCATATGATGGTCAAGCGCAACAATATCGAAGAGCTGGCTCGTCAAAAGCTCCAAGCCCTCGGGGCCGGACGCTGCGATCACGACGTCGTAACCGCGCGTTTCAAGCGTCTTTTGGATCAGCCTCGAAATGCCGGGATCGTCATCGATGTACAGGACCTTCGAGCGTGACATTGTCACTGGGTTTCCGGAACCTGTATTACAGAAAAGAACAATCCGAGCTGCCGAATGGCGTTGGAGAAGTTGTCGTAGTCGACCGGCTTCGTAATGTAAACGTTCGCCCCCAGATCATAGCAGCGCTTGATTTCGCGCTCGTCGTCGGTCGTTGTCAGGACGACCACCGGAATGCGGCGGGTATGCTCATTCGCTTTGATTTTTTCGAGGATACCGACGCCCGTCATGTCCGGTAGATTGAGGTCCAACAACACCAACAAATGCCTCTTGGAGCTGACTTCGCCAGTGCCGTCAGCTCCAAACACGTAATCCAGGGCATCCGTTCCTGTCGTGAACGGAATAATTTCGTTGTTAACGCCCGCCCGGCGAATATTCCGCTCGATGAGCCGGGCATGTCCCGCGTCGTCTTCGATCATTACGATCCGCACTGCGTCGCCGCTGTTGGTCATTGGATCATTATCCCCGGATATTCAACTTACTCGGCAGCGTCACACGGAATGTGGTGCCACGACCTAATTGCGATGTCATCGTTATCTCACCGCCTAGCCTTCTGACCAGGGTCCGGACGTGGGCAAGGCCTATGCCCTCCCCCTGCTGATCCTGGGGTCCGGCCCGGCGGAACAGGTCGAATACCCTCTCGCGGTCGTCGTCGCCAATGCCGCGGCCGTTATCTTGCACCTCAATGTCAACGGCGCCCCAGCGGTTCGAGACCTGGCTGATCTTAATGACCGGCGGGCGATCCTTGGCGCGGTATTTGAGGGCATTGTCCACGAGGTTTCCGAAGATTTGTTCCAGGGCGAGGCGATCTCCCTCGATGGAGGCGAGAGGCTTCACAACGCGAATTTCTCCCCCGGCAGACGAAACGCGGTGCTGCACGCTGTCGGCGACGGAATCGAAGAACTCGGCAAGGTTTATCCGTTCCGGCGCCAGCACCCGCTGCCCCTCACGGGAAAGCTTCAATATAGCTTTTATGAGGCCATCCATTTTCTGGGTAGAGGTGCGGATGAAGCCGATCGATTCCGGCAGATCCGTTTCCACTGCCGCTTTCGCCGCCCCGGCAGTCGCCAGGTGATTGATCTGAGGATCGTTCGTTAATGCCCGCAACGTCTCGAGGCTGGCCTCCAGCTCGCTGGTGTACCCCATAACATTGACCAGCGGCGCCCGCAGGTCATGGCTTACAATGTAGGCGAAGCGTTGGATCTCTTCGTTGGCGCGCTGCAGATCGCCTGTTCTCTCAGCGACGCGATTTTCCAAACCGGTGTTGAGCTCTTGAAGTTCGTTGCGAGCCGATACAAGCTGCCGCGTATACCTGACGATGGTTGCGATTGCGCCCAAGGCCGTGAGCAGAATGAACATGCCGGCTAAGACCGAGAACTGCCGCGCGGCAGCCGCGTCGAAGCGCTGTTGCTCGACGCCTTTGCTCAGCATCTTATCGACGCGCTGGAACGCCTCACCGATCGAGACGCGGATGTGGTCCATCAGGTCCTTGCCGCGATCGGTTTTGACGATATCCAAAGCTTCGGACGGTTTGCCCGCTTTGAATGCGGTAATGGTCTGCGCTAATTCCTCAAGCTTTTGATCAATCGCTTTATCGATTTCCTCGATCGCCGGGCCTTCCTCCGGATTTTCCTTGAAAGCTGCCCGAACATCCCTGAGGCGTTGGTCGATATCCGCGATGGCGGTCTCGTAGGGCTTGAGATAGCGATCTTCGCCCGTCAGCAAATATCCGCGCTGCCCCGTTTCCGCGTCTTGCACCGTCGAGAGCAACCGCACGAGGACCGTACGCTGTGCGCGGGCCTTCAAGACATCCTCGGTCGTCGACTGGGTGCGCTGAGCAAGCCAGAACGATGCTAACATCAACAGCAAGAGGGCCGCGAACCCCGCGGCGCCAAAGGCATATGTTGTACGAAGAAGTCTTTTAGGGTCGGAGGGCATTTCGCTCTTGGCGATACTTCAGAGGGAAGCCTTATTACCAAGCGCATTTCCCGGTGGCTAGCCGCCAAGGATCGGGCGGCCGAACAATATTAATTACGGCAGGATAACGGCGCGAGGCCGGGCTCCCAGTCGCGGCGTCCGTGCAGGAACCAATTCCCTCGCTCCCTTGTTTTCTTTGTAGGTTGGGGTTGCGCCGCGAGGCTGTAGCTTATGTCGCGTAGGTCCGGCGAGCGGAACTGGTCGGGCGCCCTGAGGATCTAACTGTCATGAGTGAGTGCGACCAGGACGACGCCCGGAAGGCGTTTTTATTCGTCAATTCGGCTCGCACACTGAGCGCCGTCACGCTCGATCGCGAGGGGCGCAACTTACCGCATCCCGCAATTTGCCGATGGAATTTTAAGGGTGAATTCCCGTTGGGCGTACAGGAAGTAACGCCCTTTGGAGTGGACCCGGAGCCGATACTTCGCGGAGTTGCCGCAAATGGCTATTTCGTCTGGCCCGTTGAAAATTTGCAGCCGTTTGGAACATCCCAGTGAGCTTGAGTAACTTGAGTGACCGGCGTCTTCCGCGAAAGCGTTCGGAGTTCGCTCCCGCTGACGAGCATCAGAAACACTGGGTCGAGATCTTCAAAGATCGCGTGACCGAACCTCTGAAGGAAGTCCTGCAAGAAGATATGGATTGGATGACGTCTCGGCCGATCCTTGAGCGGCTCAACCGCTTGCACGATGTCGAACAGGCGCACAGAGGCGATACCCTCCCGGATATCATCCGTCCTTCGACCCGAAGACCAGGATCCAGCAAATAATTGCGCCCGCTATCGACTGCAGGGCGAGGATGATTTCAAGCGGCAAGAGGTTGGGCGTCATGGCGGTTTTCCTTCTCCGTTCCTAAAAAAAAACGGCACGGCGCCATGACAGTTCCTACTCCGACAAAAGGCGGTTGTGGATAAGCGCTTCCGTCTCGAAGATCCCGAAGGGCTACCTGAATAAAAAAAAACGCGCGGCCGATATTTTCGTCCGCACGCTTTCATTCACTGGTCGATCGCTTTTATGCGCGCCGCACCAAGCCCACGACAAAGAGAAGGATGAGCGATCCGACGACGGCGGCCACGATGTTTCCGGCCGTCGATTCCGTATAAAGCCCCATGCTTTGCGCGAGAATGCCGGCGATACCGGCGCCAAGAATGCCGATGATGATGTTGCCGATCAATCCGAAGCCATACCCCTTGACGAGAAGTCCCGCGAGCCACCCCGCGATTGCACCGATGACTATCCAGGCAAGAAGCGATTCTGGGGCAAGCATATATGTTTCTCCGTGCTGTGGGCTGTTCCCGATAAGCCTCCATCAATGCTTGACGCGTCATTAAGTTCCACAACGCAGGGAACCGGCGGCTCTGCGCAGCGTATGCGACGCAAATTATCTGCGCGCGCCCGACGGCTCCGTAACGCGCACGACGACTTCAGCAAAAGTAGGGAAATAGCTTTCGTGCGGCCCGCTGAACGATCATCAAATCAGCTCGTGAACGCTGAATTGATTATCGGCGTCGGTCCAAACGCGATTGGTTTTCCAACCGGCCTTCTCGGCAAGCTCGCGAAACTCGGGAACAGTGTACTTATAGGAATTCTCGGTGTGGATGCTTTCGCCCTCAGCGAAATGAAACGGACGGCCGCAAACCATGATGTCCTGCGCGCGATCCGTCACGAGGTGCATTTCGATGCGGCCCGCGCGCGGATTATAGAGCGCCTTATGGCGGAATGCTTCCAGATCGAACGTGCCGCCAAGCTCGCGATTGATGCGCACAAGCAAGTTCAAATTGAAGTCTGCGGTGACGCCGGCCGCGTCATTGTAAGCGCGGATAAGGACGCGCGGATCTTTCTTCAGATCGACGCCGATGATCAATCGTCCGCTCTGTCCCAGAACTTTCCTGAAGTTCGACAGCAGCCCGACCGCTTCCTTTGGCGGAAGGTTTCCGATCGTCGATCCCGGAAAAAATCCGGTTATGCGCGAATTCGAAAACTCCTTTGGAAGCGTCACCAGCTTTGAAAAATCGGCAACGATCGGCCGGATTTCGAGCGCAGGATAGCGCTCCACCAGTCGAGCGGCGGCGTCGGCCAATGCCGCTTCGGAAACATCGAGCGGAACATAGACGACGCGATCAGCGATGCGGTCGAGGAGAATTTCCGTCTTGATGCTCGAGCCTGAGCCGAACTCGAGAAGTACGTCGCCGGCCGAAAATCCCTCAACGATCTCAGAAGCACATGCTTGGAGGATTCCGATCTCGGTCCGCGTCGGGTAATATTCAGGAAGTCGCGTGATTTCTTCGAAAAGGCTGCTCCCGCGCGCATCATAAAAGTAGCGGCACGGAAGTGTTTTCTGCGTTCGCGACAATCCTTCGATGACGCTCAGCCCGAAGTCGTCCGCAATCGTCGTATCGCTTGCGGACAACCTCTCAAGCGTTGGCATGTGACGCATTACTCGACCTCCGCCGCGAGGCGCAAGCCGAGGAACTGCCAGCGCTGATGTGGATAAAAGAAGTTGCGATAGGTCGCGCGGGAATGACCCGACGGCGTTGCGCACGACGACCCGCGCAGGACGTGCTGTCCAACCATGAATTTGCCGTTGTATTCGCCTATCGCGCCGGCCGGCGGCCGATACCCCGGATAGGGAAGATACGCGCTCGCGGTCCATTGCCAGACCTGGCCGAAAAGCTGGTTCGGCCCGGTGCCCTGCGAGGCATCGCTTCTTTGTGGCCGTAGCACGCCGGGCGATTTCGCCGTCTGTTTGGAAGTCGAATTGGCTGCGACTTCCCATTCGAATTCCGTCGGCAAACGCTTGCCCGCCCACCGCGCGAAGGCATCCGCCTCGTAATAGGAGATGTGCGTAACGGGCTCGGCACGTGCGACGGGAAGCAACCCCTGGAGCGACATCTGCGACCAGCCGCCGACTGTCTTTTCCCAATAGAGCGGGCTGTCCCAGCCCTCGCGATTGACTGCCGACCAGCCGTCCGCCAGCCACAACGTAGGCGTCGCGTAGCCGCCGTCTTCCATGAATGCCAGCCATTCGGCGTTGGTCACCAGCCTATTCGCGAGCTTGAACGGCTGCACCAGCGCGTCGTGCGACGGCAGCTCGTTGTCCCATGAATAGCCTTCACCGGAATGGCCTGTTCGTACGATGCCGCCCGGGAATTCCGTCCAGCTCAGCGGCGTTGGTTCCGCGCTGTCGAGCCCGACGGGTTGCGCCTGATAAGCGGGGCGCAACGGATTAGATGCAAAGAGCGCAAGAATATCGGTGAGTAGCAGTTCTTGATGCTGCTGCTCGTGATTGATGCCGATTTCTATGAGCCGGCTAACTTTGTCACGATCGATATCGTCTCGCGCAAGAAGTCGGCGAAGACCATCGTCGACGTGCCGACGATACGCGAAGACCCTCTCCGACGTTGGCCGCGTCAGCATCCCGCGCTTAGGACGCGGATGACGCGGCCCTAGCGTTTCGTAATAAGAGTTAAAGCAGTAATTGAACTTGTCGTCGAAGACCCTGTAATCGGCCAAGTGCGGCGTTAAAACGAAATTCTCGAAAAACCAGGTTACATGCGCCAGATGCCATTTGGTGGGACTGGCATCGTCGGACGCTTGTACCACCATATCTTCAGCCGACAGCGGTTCGGCGAGGTTAAGAGAGTGTTGCCGCGTCTCGAACAGACGAGATTCCAACGCTTCGCTGATAGGCGCACTCGCCTCGCCGTCAGATTGCGAAAACGAGACGTTGCATTGGTTTGGGGGAGCCTTATCGGCCGCAGGATGTTCCAAACGAAATTCTCTGGATTTCTAACCCGCGCCGCCGCGCGCAGACCACTGAGACCAAACCGTCAAACGCCATCCCATCCTGGATGGTTCCCTCGCTCGCTGCAATAGCGAACAAACGGTGCGGCTTCATTTCTTGGCCGCTGCATTACTCCCATGTTTCGTCTCGGTTTTTTCGTGTTTCTCGCCGTACTTCATGCCCTCGAGCTTGATGCCGTCGGGGTCGAGAAAGAAAACCGCGTAGTAATCGTCGTAATACTCATCGGCAGGATCCACGATCGTGACGTGGTGCTTCTTCAAGTATGTTTGGAGTTCATCGACGTCTTTTCTGTTGCGAAGCTGGAACGCGTAGTGGTGCAGACCCACGTCGCCGGTTCTGTGCTTGTGCTTTCGTCCGACGGCGTCGGCTTGGGAAATCCAATATCTCGTTTCCCCGTTCGTCCAGCCAATCGAGTCTTCGTATTCGTCCAACACTTCGAATCCGAGAAAATCGAAAAGCCCGCTGTAGAAGGCCTTCGATTTCGAAAAGTCGCTCACGCGGACGGAGATATGGTCGATCCCGACGACACGCGACATGGGTGCTTCAGATCCTTTCGAGTGCGCAGATCCGCTCTAACGAATCCGGCCGGCCTCAATCGATCTGCAAACCCTTCGGCCACGGCGGAGTTCCGAGGCAGCGCCGGGAATAAGCCCAGCTTTTTTAGTTGCGGCGCAGGTAGATCGCATCGAGCTCCCGCGCCATATCATCGAAGGTCCGTTGCGGGCGAATATTGCTGCGAAGCCTGCGGAGCTCGCTCGGGGCGGCGAGAACGTACTCAATCGTCTTCGCTAGGTCTGTTGCGTTTCCGGGCGAGAATAGCAATCCATCAACGTCATCGCGAATTCGCTCCGCGATCCCTCCGAGGCGACTGCCGATCACTGGAAGTCCCGCGGCCATAGCCTCATAGACGGCAAGCGGCCCCGTCTCGAGGCACACCGACGGCACCAGGCAGGCATCATGCGTGACGAGTTCGGGGAGCATTTGCTCCGCAGCAACGACCCGCGGCGCGCGTAGTCTTTTGTCTCCTGCAAACGGCCCGAGCAGGCGCCTGCCGTAATCGGAGTTCCAGCCCGATCCAAGCAGCGAAATCGATATGGGCGCCCGTTGATCGATTTGTTTCAAGGCGCCGAGGATCGTCTCTATTCCCTTGACGTCGCTGCATCGCCCCGCGAACGCCAGCCGCAATGGCCGCGCATCAGTGAACGTCTCGCACTTCCGATCGCCGATCGCGACAGGCTCTTGCGAGACGCCCATTTCGACGAAGGCCATTTTCTTTTCGGGCACGCCGTTTCGGCGGAGGACCTCAGCGATCCACCGAGACTGGATGTGGAAGACATCTATCAACTCGATTGCCGATTGAAACGACGCGATAAAGGCTTTGGTCATCGAACGCGACGAGATGAGGCGACCGATGAGGGTCCCATCGCCTCCGCTGCTGTCTCCGACTTCGATCCGCGCGAGAAGGTCCGCAAGCCTCACCGGCATGCCGCGATTTGCCAGCCGGCAGCGCGTGCAGCGAGCGACTTCAAGACGTCCGTCGCAAGGCGAGAAGCCGTTTTCCAGCAAGCCGGTTTGCGGGCATGATATGCCTCCGGTGTGGTAGGTTACGACTGTCCGAGCGCCAATCGCCTTCGCGGCCTCGAGGTGCAGTATGCCCGCCGCGAGACCGAGCGTATGAAAGTGCACGACGGCCGGCATCGTTTCTGCAAATAATTCGCGAACGCCGGGCGCGGCCTCCGGACGGCGCGCATAATATGCTTTTCGGCCCGTGCCCAGAACGGGCGGCAGGACGCGTATGTCCAGCGTTGAGATATTTTGCTGCGGCGACGCGATAAGAGGAGATGGCGCCTCATCATCTCCGTGAGCTTGATTGACGACAATGATGGGTTTCCAACCGAGATTGGCCTGTCGCCTTGCCAGCGCACGCACGAATGTATTCGAGCCTCCGCCGCCTGTGACGCTCGAAGCACCAACCAAGTGAAGACAGGTCAGAGGCAAAGCGCCAGATGGCTGTTCGACGTCGAGGACGTTCAACGTTACGTATATCTACGCGGCGCTAAGCCAGGTTTTCCGAGGCTACGTTTCGCAGTGCCGGCCGCGCTGACTTATGCGGCACTGAACCCCGCGCACGAACGCTCTGTACCGTCCGATAAATTTGCCTCTGATCACTCGTCATCAATCCGGGCAGGCGCAGCGCCGTGAGCAGCGAGAGGAACGATTCTCGATTCAATCGGCGAAGCAGAACGTGTTTGACGATACGCGCGCAGCCAACAGCCGCCGCGCGCGACGGAGATTGGAAAGCTGCGATGATCTTCGTGTATTGACCGGTGACCGCAAAGCCCTCTTCGAAGCTTGCGAATAGGCGTTTCGCATACGCCGTCGTCAGCCGTGACGGCGCGATGGCGTGCTTGAACCGTAGTCTTTCGCTGAAAATCAGTTTGTATCCAGCGCACGCTACGCAGGCGGAGATCTCAATATCTTCTCCGGACAGGAGCTTCCCGCCTTTGCGCCCGCTCAGCACGGGAAACCCTGGCAACGTGTATAGAAATGCGATGAGATCTCGCCGCGTGACGAGGCCGGCACCCCAAAGGACATCAACCTGTCTTTCCGTTTCCGGTGCATCAGGCAGAAGCGCAATTCTCGATATCGGAACACCAACCGCGAAGCCCCAGGAGAATGTATAAAACCAGGGCGGCAGGCCATCCGGGTTCGCCGGAGTCGAGCAGCCGCCTGCCGCCCCGATTGTGGGATCCTGCATGATCCTCACGGCGTTGATCAGGTAGTCTTCGGCGAGCCAATTATCGTCGTCACAGAATAGAATGACGTCGAATGATGCGGCGCGCGTTCCCGCGCGGCGCGCGTACGATAAGCCAGCCTGCGGTTCCCTGATGATCGTGAAAGAGTAGCGGACGTTGCCGCAATCGTTCCAAGCGGCTTTCGCCCGCTCTGCCGTGTCGTCGCTCGAATTATTGTCGACGAGAATGATCTCGACGGGAAACTCCGCCTTGCATCGGGCGAGCGCCTGGATCGTTGGAGCAAGACGCTCGCCGCTATTATGCGCGCAAATAACGACGGAGATGCCGTTCGACACTTCGTGTTCCTCTCCGGCGACGCGGCGCTCGTACGTCAGCGAATGGGTAGCCGCATTCCGAAGCGCTTGCCGACCGATCGGTTGAGCAGTCGCAAATAATGAGACGGATGATATTTGCCCTGAGAGAGGTCCAGATGCCGCTTCGCGATGGGCGAATCGGGGAAATCCATATGCGGTGTCATTTCGGGATGAATGAGATGCTGGATGCGCGGCTCCCTGCCTGCGTTTTCGGGATCGAAGCGCGCGGAAAAGATATTCTGCCGGTACCAAGGTTCGATCATACCGTCGTTCCAGATCATCGGACGCACATCATCTTGGCAGACGAAGCCACGCTCGTTGAATAGGGCTTGCCAGTATGTCGGCCAACGGCAGTTCACGTGATGCTCGCCGTGCTGGCCCGGCGCTGCACCGGAGAAGAATATGAGCTCTCCGTGCGTGCAGAGCGTCCGCACCAGCGTACTGGCCCATTCCTCGTGAAGATGTTCTGCCACCTCGAGACAAAGTACGATGTCGAAGCGCCTGCCGAGCCACACGGGTTCGCGCAGGTCAAACATCTTGATGGAACTGGCTTCGACATGAAGCTCCGTCAAATCAGCTGCAACGCCGTCGATGCCGAGCACGTCGTCGATGCCCATCTCGCGCGCAGCACGCAGCCAGTTTCCGACCCCCGCTCCAACATCCAGAAGGCTCGAATATTCGTTCCCGGAAAGTAGATAGGCCAGCGCGTGTCTCGCGCCGGAAAGCGAATGCAGGTTGCTGTGAAAGTTGTAGGGAACGTTTCTCATGGGAAGATCTCGACCGGATATGATGGTGGGAGAATTCTCGATTGACGGACTTCGGGTAGCTTACACGCGCGCTTAGAAATTTGTGGCGACACACGGCTCAAGCCGCTGAAGCGCGGACGCTGCGTCGGCCGTGCCCCATTCCGCGGGCCAATCGAGGTGACCCACCGCGGACACTGGCGGACGCAGAACGTGCGCGTCATCTTCTCCGATGACGAAACTCAGAACATCGATCCTGGCGTCGTAGTCTTCGTGCCAGTCGCCGAGCCATGCCGACAGGGAATATCGGCCGGGGCGAAGCGGTAGTTGGCGCGCCTCGCATCGCAGAACTCCGTGCGTGAGGCCCTTCACGAGCTTCACGTTCGGATGAAACCGCCCATTGGAGCCCCAGACGGGCTCGCCGGTATCGGCTCGCAGCACAACGCCGCCGACCGCGGTGTGCAGAGGCCGAGGCGACGCAAAATGGATGTCGACGATCAAGTCGCGTTCGATGAGTGCTTCACCATTTACCTCGATCGCCGAGATCGCGGGCCGCGCTTTATTCTCGTCGAACGAAATCGAATGGGCGGAATCGCTCGCACTAACGTATTGCTTGATGACGGCGTCGACTGAACCGTCGCACTCGACGCGGCCGGCTGCGAGGAGAATGCTTCGGGTACACAGCGCTTTGACTGCCGCGAGGTTGTGGCTGACGAAGATGACCGTTCTCCCTTGTCCGGCGACGTCCTTCATCTTGCCGAGACACTTTCTCTGAAATTCCGCGTCGCCGACCGCCAGCACTTCATCAACGACCAGAATCTCCGGCTCCAGGTGGGCTGCGACAGCGAAAGCCAAGCGCACATACATGCCGCTCGAGTAACGCTTCACAGGCGTGTCGAGGAATTTCTCCACTTCCGCGAACGCGACGATTTCATCGAACTTTCGTTCGATCTCAGCGCGCCTCATGCCGAGGATGGCGCCATTGAGGAAGATGTTTTCTCGCCCTGTCAGTTCGGGGTGAAAGCCGGTGCCGACTTCCAGAAGGCTCGCGATGCGACCCTTGATTTCGACCCTGCCGCTCGTCGGTTCGGTAATGCGTGACAGGACTTTCAGAAGCGTCGATTTGCCTGCTCCGTTACGACCGATGACGCCGACGACATCGCCGCGCTTGAGCTCGAACGAGACATCTTTCAGCGCCCAGAATTCCTCGATTTCGTCGCCTGAAATGAGCTGACGACCCCGCGCAACGTCGAAGGCGGTGCGCAAAAATCGCGTCGTCGTGCGCGCTACCACATCACGCAGTGAGGTGTACCGCTCGCGCTTGGCATGGTGTCCGATGACGTAGCGCTTGCCGAGATGTTCGGCGCGAATGATGACGTCCTTCATCAACGGAACGACGCCTACACGAGATCCGCGAACGCACGTTCGGCGCCGCGAAAGTACCTGAGCCCGTACCACATCATAAAAGCCGTAACGCCGAGGCTCGCCAAAATGCCCGGGATGTAGAGTTGGCTCTCGCCCCCGAGAAGGCACCAACGAAATCCATCGATAACGCCGACGACCGGGTTGAGGCTGTACCAGAACCGCACGTCGGCGGGGATGATCTCGCTCGAAAAGCCGACGGGCGAAACATAGAGGCCGAATTGAATCACAAAGGGGATCGCATAGCGGACGTCTCGGTATTTGACGTTCAGCGCGGTGATGAAGAGGGCCGGCCCAAGGCTCGCCACGACGGCAAATGCGATGAATGCGGGAAGAAACACAATGTGCCAGCCCGGTACAAATTCATACCATGCCATCAAGCCAAAGAGGATGACGAGGTTGATCATGAAATCGACGAGCGCGACGACGCCTGCGGACGCCGGCACGATCAGGCGCGGGAAATAGACCTTGCTGATCAGGCTGGCGTTGCTGATGAGGCTGTTCGAAGCTTCGCTGAGAATGCTTGAAAACAGGAACCACGGAAGCATCCCGGCGAACACCAGGATGGGATACGGCACATCCCCGTCGCTCGGCAGTTTTGCGAGCTTGCCGAACACGACTGTAAAGATGATCATCGTCACCAACGGCCGGACGATTGCCCAGGCGATCCCCATGACGGTCTGCTTGTACCGCACCGCGACGTCGCGCCAAGCGAGGATGGCGAACAGCTCGCGGTAATGCCAAATGTCGGACCAGTAATTCCGCTCGCTTCGCGATGCTTCGAGAACAAGGACGCGCGTTTGCTCAGATTGTGAAATAGGACAATCCACTCGCTATCAGCTTGTTATGTTTGATGAGCACAGACGGCGGGTTTTGGGCCTGCCAAACGGGCAAGCGAATGCGTCACAACGTTTGACTAGGGAGAAAATCTTCCGAACGACGGGTGAAGCATGTTCACCCGCTTTCAGGTCAGCGGCTATTCAACCGCAGATACGAACAATTCTTCATTCGCTGACAGCGCTTGTCGCAGATAACAACCTCTGCGGTCAACCATATTTTGGCGCCACCTGTGGACACTCCAATCGGCCCATCGGTGACCGGTTTCAACTTCTGATGTGCGGGAATGGCTTCGCTGAACATCCGTCAGATGCCTGATATTGGCCTTTGAAATTAATTATCTGCCGTACACTGAACGTTGGCAAGATTCCGTCAACCCTGCTGAGTAATACATCTGCAACGATCTATTCCGCGGTCTATTGCTTTCAGAAGCGCATCGGATTTTTCGCTAATTTACAGCCCAATCGAGCATTTCTTTAATCAGGAACCACCACGTGGCGGCCGACGGTCATAAAGGCGATGGCAGCGACACCGTGCGGCGGCTTCGCAAGCTGCGCTTCGCGCAATCGGCGGAATCCAGCGAATTCCAGCCGGAGCGCCGCGACCTTCCTGTTTTTCTCAGCGCCTCTACTGATGTTCCACAAGCTGATCCACGAGCCGATGTTCCGCCGTCGGCCGCCGTCGCTGGCTTTGCAGAGACCTTCGCAAAAATCTTCGACGGCTGGAGTGTCGACGCTTGGAGAGATCATCTAAGCCAACGCTTCGCCGGTCTTTCGTTCGAGCGGTTGCGCCCCAAAGATGCGGAGCTTACCGCGCGGGTCGCGCTCATCTTACTATTGGTTCCGCTCGCATTCGCTTTCACGCCAACCCGATTGCCTCGAACGGTGAAAATCGAGCCACCCAATTTTATATTGGAAGATCGCCTGAGTTTTGCCGAGGGCTTGCGGCAGCGATTGGCGTCGCAGACCGTCTCCTTTCGCCCGGACCGCGAAGGCTTCTCTTCGGTAACGGCTGAGGCAGCGACGACCGAAGCACCGCCCGCCGCTTATGAAGGTTCGGCGGGGGCTCCTTCGCCGGAGGCCCACGAGACGGCGGCTAGGACAGCGACCGAAACAAGCAGCCCCGCGTTGCCGGCGATTGTAATGGACGAAAGACGCTGGAGCCTGCCGTTCAACAGCCAGGATTACGCGATCGCCGATTTGCCCGCGAGCCCCCAGGCGTCATTCAAGACGGAGGTCGCGCTTTCGAGCTTTCCAGAAGGGTTCGGGAGTATTGTTTCTGACAACGATGATCCGGCCGTTGATCCGCTCCTCCAGAGCAAGCGTTCCGCTGAAAGGCGGAAAAGTCGGGTTCTTGCCTATTCCCGGCGTGTTCCCCGGATCAATCGGCCGGCGCCGGTCGTTGTCGAAACAGTGATCGTCCAGCAAGAGAAGCCTGCACTTCCGCCGCTGCTCTTTTTCCTGGGCAATCCGCCGCCGCCGCCGGAGGGACCTGTTGTTCAGGAGATCGAGCCGCCCAAAAGCGAACCGTGGTTCCCACAATCGCTTCAGGATATTATCAAGAACCAGTACTGAGGCTTTCGCGCGCGATTGGAGCAGCCTCAGTTCCGAGAAGCTCTATCGATTTCATCATCGCCTGGTGTTCCGTTGACGCGGAACTCATCTGGAACGTGAAACGCGAAACGCCGCCGAGATCGGCGCTCGCTTCGATCATCTTCCGCGCAACGGTTTCGGGATCGCCAATCAGAAATGCGCCGCCGGGACCGCACATGGCATCGAACTGAGCGCGCGTAACGGGCGGCCATCCTCGCTCGCGTCCGATTTGGGTGAACATGTGTGACCACCCGGGAAAGAATGTGTCTCTCGCTTCGGCCGAACTCTCCGCGACGAAGCCGAGAGCATGAACTCCTACTCTTTGGCGTTCTACCGGATGGCCGGCGCGGCGCCACGCCTCGCGATAGAGATCGACGAGCGGGCGGAAACGGCGAAATTCGCCGCCGATGATTGCAACCATCAAGGGCAACCCGAGGAGACCGGCACGAACGAAGGATTGCCTCGTGCCGCCGACACCCAGCCACACAGGAAGTTCCGCTTGGTAGGGCCGCGGATAGATGCCCTGCCCAGTAAGTTCGGGGCGAAATTTTCCGGACCAATGAACTTGGGTGTTGGCGCGTATTTGCAACAGCAGTTCAAGCTTCTCGACGAACAACGCATCGTAATCGTCGAAGCGCAGCCCGAACAAGGGATAAGCCTCGCCGAACGAACCCCGGCCGACGACGAGTTCTGCGCGGCCTTTTGAAATCAGATCGAGCGTTGCGAACTCTTGAAAAACCCGCACCGGGTCTGCCGCGCTTAGAACCGTGACGGCGCTCGTCAGCCGGATCGTTTTGGTTCGCGCTGCGGCGGCGCTGAGGATAACGGCTGGCGCTGAATCAAGAAATTCGGGGCGATGGTGCTCGCCGATGCCGAATACGTCGAGCCCAGCCCGGTCGGCCGTCTCGATTTCTTCGATGAGATTGGCGATCCGGCCGGCAGGCGACAGTGTCTCAACCGAAGCGCCCGGCATAATTGCCGCAAAACTGTCGATGCCAACTTCCAAACGAGAGTCTCCGATCATCTGTCTTTGCCGGAAAATATCATGTCGAGTTGTGCTTCAAACATCTCTCCGATATCGACCGGATTGGACTTATCCAAAAATTTGTTGATGACGATGCCCGCCCAAATCGGAGCCAGAAGAAAATGCGGATTTTTTATGAGGTGATCGTCGACCATCTCTCCTGACTTTTTCGCCGAAAGCGCAAGGCGCTTGATCTTCTGCACGAGCGGATCGATCACATCGCGGCGATAAATTTCGACGAGCGCGGGAAATCTCGCGCCCTCCGCAATTACGACGCTGGCTATGACCGCGCGGCTCTTCTTGTCGATGTTGTGAATAGACGGGACAAGCGTCCGACGCAGGAACGCCTCGACGCTCTCGCCGGCCGCCCTCTTGGAGTCGTCCACATCTATGTGGGCGTGGACGATTTCCTGCTGAACCACGGCCGAGAAGAGTGCTTCCTTGGCTTCAAAGTAGCGATAGATCAGTCCTTTCGCGACGCCAGCGCGCTTCGCAACGCTTTCTATCGTGGCGTCGGCAAAACCCTTTTCGACGAACTCCGCCAGCGCCGCATCGACGATCGCTTGCCGCGTTTGAGCGGTCTTTTCCGGGCTCGCACCGCGGCGACGAACGGCCGTCCCACGGCGACGGTTCGCCGGACGCGTCTCCTGTTGTGCTGCCTTCTGCATGTAACCTCATGTTCTGCCCGAGCGAGCCTTGGCCGTCCAGCCCTTCGGTTTGTGATTGTGACCCATGCATTAGTTGCATGCTGAGCGTCACTGTACGCCTTGACAAAAGTGACTGTCGGGTCATTTATATGCAACCGCTGACGTATTCAAGATGTAATTTTGAGCCGCGAGGTATGCCCTTCGGTTTCCAGGAAATGCGATGGGCTTGCCCGCGACACAACAATGGCTATTCTCCATCAAGACGTTCGCGGCTGCCGTTCTTGCGCTGCTGATCAGTCTTTGGATTGCGCTCCCGAACCCGTACTGGGCCGTTGCCACGGTCTATATCGCGTCCAATCCGTTATCGGGCGCGACACGATCGAAGGCCATCTTTCGCGTTCTCGGAACGGTGATTGGTGCGACTGCCGCCGTCATCATGGTTCCCAACCTTTCAAACGCACCCGTGTTGCTGGTGCTCGCGATGGCAATCTGGACAACGGTTTGTCTCTATATTTCGCTGCTGGATCGTACGCCGAGAAGCTACGTGTTCATGCTTGCGGGCTATACCGCGGCTCTGATCGGGTTTCCGACAGTCGATGCTCCAGGCACTATTTTTGACGTGGCGCTATCGCGTGCAGAGGAAATCATTCTCGGCATCGTCTGCGCCGCCGTTGTCTCAAGCGTCGTCTTCCCCCGGCCTGTCGTTACGGCCGTCGCTCAAAGACTGAAGTCATGGCTGATGAGCGCCGACGCCAGTACGCGCGATGCTCTCGAAGCGAAGTCCGGACCCGAAGCCGACGCGCATCGGCTGCGTCTCGCGGCCGATACGGGCGAGATCGAAAATCTCGCGAGCCATCTCAACTACGATGCGGGCGGACATCCGGAACTGCCGTATCTCATCCAAGCCATCCGGCCGCGAATGCTAATGTTACTTCCGATATTGTCGTCCATTTCCGATGGGCTGCGCGAGCTTGCTTCGCTCGGCGGTGCGTCGCGTGCGGTACATGCACTTATCGAGCGCACGGAGCACTGGCTGACGCCGGAACATTCGGCCAAGTCGCAGGATGTCGACGCTCTGCGCAAAGATATCGATGCGCGCATTGAGGGCCATCCGGCATCACGGACGTGGCGAGATCTCATCGAGCTCACGCTCCTGATGCGCCTGCGCGATCTCGTTGCGATCCGCGGCGATTGCCAGCACGTGATGACTGCTATGGAAGGGAACACCGAGCCTCGTCCGAACGATTTCGCTTACCGGATCGCGGATCTTGCCGATCCAGTGCGCCATCGCGACCGCGGCTTGGCGCTCGCTTCCGCCATCGTCAGCTTCGCGACAATCATCGTGTGCTGCACCTTCTGGATTTTTCTTGCATGGCCAGAGGGCGGAGCGGCAGTCATGATGGCCGCCGTCGCGGGAGCACTGTTTGCGGCTCAGGACAATCCGGTGCCGTCCATTGTGGCCTTCGCCAAGTGGGCCGTGATCGCCGCGATCTTAGCCGGCGTCTACGTGTTCGGCATTCTTCCGCACGTGCACAATTTCGAAACTCTCGTTCTGGCGTTGGCGCCGGCGCTTTTGATGACGGGGTTGTTCATATCAAAGCCCGAAACGTTGCTGATCGGCCTTTCGCTGGGCATCAATTTTATGGCGACGCTCGGCCTCCAAGTCACCTTCAACGTCGATGCCGCCGCATTCATAAATTTAAGTATCGCGACGACTTTCGGTGTGGGACTCGCCGCCGTCATGACGTCTCTGCTGCGCACAGTCGGCGCCGAATGGAGCATTCGACGCCTCGAGAACGCGAACCGGGTCACGCTCTCGGAGATCGCAAATTCCGTTGACCCTTCCAATGATGGGCGTTTGACGGGACTGATGCTCGACCGGCTCGTGCTCTTGGCTCCGCGCGCAAAGGCCGCCGGTCACAGGCTTCCCGATGCGATCGGTCAATTGCGACAAGGCTTCAACATCGTCGACCTTCGGCGCGCGCGCGCAGATCTCACAACGTATTCGCGACGCAGAATCGATGCCGTCCTCATCAGGTTGAAGCGGCGCTATCGCGCTGGCCAAGAGGTTCAGGGGTCGGATCTTCTTCTGACCGCGATCAACAGCGCCATCGATGCCGTGCGCGACGAACAGGGCGTTTCGGCGCGTAAGGCGCTCCTTGGACTTGTCGGGTTGAGGCGCAGTCTCTTCCCGGGAGTTTTGCCACCGCCCGACTTGCCGCATACGCCCGAACTTTTGGAGGCCGCCGAATGAACGCCGAGATCAGCATCTTCGGTGTGCTCGTGCCATCCGTTCTCGTTTGCGCGGTCGTTGCCTATTTGGGGATGGCCATCGTTTCGCGCTGCCTGCGCTACGCCGGCGTCTACCGCTTCGTCTGGCATCAATCGCTTTTCAATCTCTCCGTTTTTGTTTGCCTGCTCGGCTTGAGCGTCCTGCTTCTTACGAAGGTTTACTAATGACTTCCCTATTGGCCAAACTCGGCCGCTTGATCGCTACACTCATGATTGTCGGGTTCGCCATATTCATCGGATGGCGGCTTTGGGTCCATTATGAACTCGAGCCGTGGACGCGCGATGGACGCGTCCGTGCCGATATCATTGAGATCGCCCCTGACGTCTCCGGCCTCGTCAGCGAGGTTCTCGTTCGTGACAATCAAGTCGTGAAAAAGGGAGACATCCTCTTCCGCATCGACCGCGACCGTTTTGAGCTGGCGCTGCGGCAGTCCGAAGCCAATGTCGAGGGCCAGAAGGCGACGCTCGACGCCGCCCAAAAGGACCTCGTCCGTTATCACAACATGAGCAACATCGCGGTCAGCCAGCAAAAGGTTGAGCAGGTGACCGCAACCGAGGCCAAAGCCGAAGCGGACTTACATCGCGCAGAGGCTGACAGAGACGTGGCGAAGCTCGATCTCGAGCGGTCCGAGGTTCGCGCGTCGGTCAACGGTCCGATCACGAACTTCGATTTGAAGCCCGGCAACTACGTTACCGCCGGCAAGGGTGTCGCTGCGCTCATCGATCAGGATTCTCTGCATGTCGACGGATATTTCGAAGAGACGAAATTGCCGCTGATCCACGTGGGCAACCGAGCGACGGTCCACATGATGGGTGAAGATCGCGACATCATCGGCCACGTCGAAAGCATCGCCGGCGGTATTGAAGATCGCGACAGAACCGATGGCACGAACATGCTCGCCAACGTTAATCCAACCTTCAGCTGGGTGCGCCTCGCGCAGCGTATTCCTGTGCGCATCGCACTGGACCATATTCCGGAAGGACTGAGGCTCGTGGCTGGCCGCACGTCGACAGTGGTTATCAATCCCTAACCAATCGGCTGAGACGGTTCGGCGCGACGACGCGTTATCGTTGCGCAGTTTTCGCCATTCTGGCCTTCGTCAGACCGCCTGTCGTCATTCCGCCGCCTCGCCGTCCAATATATCGTGAAAAGCCGAACGGCTAATATCGATGTAGACTGACTTTGTGTCGAAAGGGATGTTGATATGGCCGCTCACCCGCAAATCGCCTCGGACTTCATCGGACTCATTCGGCGCGCGTACCTTTCGAGACGGCGCTTTATGACAGCGTCTGCGGCTGCCGCAGCAGGCTATACGCTAGCGGCCGGCCCTGTGCGTGCGAACCCCATCACAACCAGCTCCAGCGGACTCGATACCGGGACCGCAAAGATCGACACGGCGGACGGTGTTATGCCGGTCTATTATGCGAAACCGGCGGGCGCGCATAATCCGCCCATTATTCTGGTCGCGATGGAGGTCTTCGGTCTTCACGAGTATATCAAGGACGTAACGCGGCGGCTCGCCAAGCTCGGTGCTTTTGCGGTCGCTCCGGACTATTACTTCCGGGTCGGCGACCTGACGAAAATCAGCGACATCAAAGACCTGATGCCGCTCGTCAATTCGAAGCCCGATGCACAGCTTATCTCCGACTTGGATGCGACCGTCCGCTGGGCCAAAGCCCAAGGCGGGGACGCAGAGAAGCTCGGCATTTTAGGCTTTTGCCGTGGTGGCCGGGCAGTATGGGTTTATTCCGCCGCCAATCCGAACGTGAAGGCCGGGGTCGCGTTCTACGGTTCCCTCGTCGACCCCGCCGCGCAAAAAGGGCTTTGGCCCAAAAGTCCGATCGAGCTTGCTTCAGAGATGAAGGCGCCGGTCTTGGGCCTCTACGGAGGCGACGACCAGGGAATTCCGCCGGCGCAAGTGGATATGATGAAGGCTGCCTTAGCGGCCGCGGGCAAAACTGCCGAATTCAAAATCTATCCGGGCGCACCTCATGGTTTCCATGCTGATTACCGTCCCAGTTACCATGAGGCGGCCGCGAAGGATGCCTGGATACAGGCTGAAAATTGGTTCAAGCGATGGAAGGTTCTGGCCTGAACCGTTTCATCTGAAATGGTGGTGCGCTGCCGGAACTTCGAAGTCAGGTCCCGGTTTTTCGAGATAGAGGCACAAACTGATGAGGTCAGACATGTGCGACTATTCTCTAGAGATGTTTCAGAGCAGGCCGGCGCGACAGGGCGAAGAGTACATCAGCAATAAGTTCCCGAGTGGTACCGTGGGTTTTGTGGCCCGCGGAGATCAGTCGGTCGCTATTTGCATGGCGTGCGATATGGAACTTCAGCTGTCCGGCATTTCTTCGTTCATTCAAGAGCATGCAGACGTATCGGACCGGGAACTGACGACGTTCACGCAGGTGGACGGTCCATTCCACCGGGACGCCGTCCGCTTCAGTAATGGCCGAGTGATAACACTTCAGGCCCTCGGACCAGGCGTCGTGGCGCGCGTTTGCGATACGCAAATCGAGCATCCGCTGACGTTGCCCACGAACGAAGCCGCCGAGAAGGAGGAAGCCCTCGTCTAGAGATAGACTCGGGGTTTCAACAAGTATTGCCGGGAGCACTCGAGCCATTCGGGTGCTCTCGTCGTTTCTGGTTTAAGTTCGGTATACGGAGATGACCGAATTTGCATAAACGCCGTACATCATTTCCAGGGCCAAAACGGCCAACCTGCGCCCCGGAGGCGTCAGCGGAAAAAGAACGGAATGACGTACGCGAGTTGTGATGGCGATAGGCCAGAAGGCGGCTCGCCGAATGGGGCTGCCCGGCGCACGGCATTCAGTGCAACTTCATCGAGCTTGGCGCTGCCGGACGATTCCGAAAGTCTCACGTAGCTCAATTCGCCCGTCGCATTGATGCCGAACGACACGCGGACTGTACCTCGTAAACCGTTCCCCGACGGTTTGTTGCGCTCAACCTGCGCGCGGACGCCAGCGGCGTAGCTCAGAGCATTACCGGCGCTCGCGGAAACGCGCCCGTCGACTGCGGCATGGGCGGTGCTCGACCGCGACGCCGAGCTGCCCGCGACCTGCTGATGCGATTGAGCCTGCTCGATCTTGCGCTCTTTTTCGACCTTCTTTTCCTGCTTCGCCTTTGCGGCGGCGTCCTCTTTGGTTTCGATCTCTTCGGGTGCTTCTTCGATCGGGTTTTCAGAGACCTCTTCGGCCTTGATGGCGCTGGCCGCGTCCGGCTCGCCGCCGCCGCGAAGAACGGGCAGCGGCTCGTCCGTTGGCGCGAGTGCCGACGGCGTCACGTCAGCAACCTTGATCGGCTTCGGCGGGGGCTGATCGGTGAGAGGCGTTTCCTTAACTTCTGTAAGTTCCTGAGGCGCGGATTCTGCCGCTTGCACGCTTCCGGCCTGGGAGTCCGCAGAAGAAGCGGACGCCATGTCGATGTCATGGGAAGAGATCGACTCGAGAACGATCGATTGGGTCGTGGAGAGACTGAACGTATCGGTTTTGCTCGACAGCATGCCGAACTGTTCGCCTGCATCGCCCGACATGACCGACGCGATCGCCGCCGCATGGACGGCCGCGGAAACGATGATCGTCGCAATCAGGATCTTGCGCGACTCGCGTTGCGTAGGCTGGGGATGAACCGGCGCCTTTGCCACTGCTACTGGTGGACGATCCTGTGCCCTCCGGTCGTGACCCGCGGCCTTCTCGAAAGCAAACGGGACGACGTTGCCTTGTATGGGCCAAGGTTCGAGCGTGCGGGATTGGAGGTCCGACGATCGCGTTTCGCGCGGCCGACGATCATGCCGTTCAAGGAACGTCAATTTCGCTCGTCTCCCTGGTTAACCCTGCTTTCCGCGAAACACCGGCGAGTAGAACCCGCCGGTGGGTCGTTTCTCGATGTCGTTCAACGGCAGATCAGAACTGCGCCTTGGCCGTCAGGAAGTAGGTTCGGCCCATTCCTGAGTCGTTGCAGCCCGGAAGGTTCGAGCCGTAGCAGTTCGGGCCATCGAAGAATGGGGTGGTCAGCGCCTCCGTGTATTCTTTGTCGAAGACGTTGTTGATGTTGAAGCCGACTTCGAAAGTTTCGGTGACCTTGTAGCTCGAGAACAAATCTACGAGCGTGTAGCCCGGCATGAATTGGCTCGCATAAAAGCCGCCGACATTCTGGGTACCGACATCGCTTTCGGAGAAGTGAGAGATTCGTCCGCCGAGCGTCAGCCTGCGGTCGAGCAGTCGTACGCCCCCGGAAGCGACAACCGTGTGCTCGGGAAGATTGCTATGAGCCCCGAGACCATCCGTTTGCGCGGGCAGGTCGGTATGTGTGTAGGTATAGCTCAGGCCCGCGAAGATATAGCCAGCATCGTATGTTCCCTGCAGTTCGACGCCCTGAACCGTCGAATTGCCGGGCGTATTGCAGAAATACATTTGGCCGCCAGTCGTGGCGCATGCGGCGATGTAGTCTTCGACATCCATGTGATAATAGTCTGCCTTCATGCGGAAGGCGTCGGCCGGCGTGAAAATTCCGTCGTGCTTGATGTTGGCGCCAATTTCGATGCCCCGCTGGCTTTCCGGAGCAAGAAACGGATTTGGCACGAAGGATATTCTTCCGGCGCCCGGATGGTTGCCGCCGATGAATAACTCCGCAGCGGTTGGCGACCGCATGGTCTCGGAATAGGTGATGTAAGGCTGCAGCCAATCGGTGACCTGTGCAGCAAGAGTGACCTTCGGGTCGAAGGCTCCGCCGTCTTTATCCACTTTGTATGGGCCAGGGTCGACGCCGGGCGGCAATGGGACGGCAGGTGCGGTGCCGCTGCCATTGATGCCGTACATATCGTACTTCAGCCCGACGATCAGATCGAAGATGCCCTTCGAAAATGTCGTCTCGGAGAATACAGCGCTCTTCGATTTGTAGCCCGACGGATTGACGCCGCCAGCCGCCGCAGGCTGAAAGCGATTGTAGGCTTCCACGTTGTCGCCGAAGAATTCGTAGCCATACTCCGACTTGACGCGAATGCCGCCAAGATGGAAGCGCGAGATATTCGAGACGTCGAAGCCAAGCCCCGTATCTTCCATGACACGGCCCCAAGCTGTTCCCTTCGGCGGGGTTCCGACGGTCGGGGTCGCATCGGTCCCGTATTTCATCGCGACGTCGTTGTAGTAGCCGTTGAGCCTGAAATCGATCAGGTCATTGCCTACCGGATTGTAGGCGTACTTGGCCGTGTAGGTTTGCTGGCGAACATTCTGGTTATAAGAGTTGGCGAAGAAGTCGTTGTCGTAGATCACGCCGCCGAAACGCAAAGTCTGGTCTTCGGTGGGCCGCAGGTTCACCTTGAACAGACCCGACGTGAGGTCCTGACCGGTTTCCGGAATTTCTACTCCGGCGCCATTTTGGTAATTACCAGGATCACGATGGCTGATTGCACCAGCGATGCCTATGCCGCGCGTTTGGACTGCGGCAGCAGCCGTTTCCGAGAACCCGACGTTGTTGCTTCCCCAGGTCGTCGTTACGAAGCCGCCGACATTCTGGCCCGGCCGAAGGATGTCTTCGACATCGAGCGTGCGGAGGTTTGCAACACCTGCAAGCGCGCCGGTACCGCCGGCTGTCGTCACGGCGCCACGCGCGACGTCTATGCCCGCGACAAGACCCGGATCGATATATGTGAAGCCCTGTGCTTCGTGGCCGGTGAATCCGAAGTTCTGCTGCACGCCGTCAATCAACGTATTCACGCGGCCCGATCCTTCGAAGCCGCGAATGTTGACAGCAAGACCTGCGTTCTGAGGGTTCATTCGCGTGTAGGTGCCCGGCTGTGAGCGGAGCGCGTTATCGAGATTCGTTCCGCCGTATGTGCTCAGGTCGCTTGCCGTTACGACGCTGATTCCAGCCGGTGTGTCATAGGGAACGTCTGAGGGCGCTACGCCTTGGCCCTGACTAGCGGCCAGCGGCGGCGAAACAGGCTCTGACTGAGCAGCCTGGACGGGCTTCGGCTTTGGCTTGCTCTTCGGCGCGCTGGCCTTTTTCGCCTGCGCTCCCTGGACGTTGATGCCGGGCAGCTGCGTTTCTTGCGCGAATGCCGTACCAGCCAGCGTCAGCGCTGCGGCCGATGCCGTTAGCGCGAGAGCGGCTTTACTGAATGATCCGCGAGTCTGAGATAGCCCCGAAGCCCCGACACCTATTGATCTCGAACTGAATACATCAAACCCACGCACAGCCATCGCCATAGTCCCCCGTGTTTCCAAATTGTTACGGGCTGGCTGGCTGGGCGCTGTTGCGCTCAATGGCGGGCTTGCCTCCTCCCTTGCGGAACCTCCCCCGGAGAGCACGCAAAGAAGACCCGGCCTCAGCCGGGATAAGCCACACTATTAAAGTGTACACCGTTAGTCAACAAATGACGAAAACGCCGGTTTATATGGGAAATTTCCGCACTCGGCGTCCCGCGAAGCTGGCTTGGCGGCGCTCATGCCGACTCGGAGCCAGCGGGGCGGTTCGAGATCGGCTAGTCCTTATGGCCTTCGGTCAGGAGAGATAGAAGCCGCCCGGTGCTGCCGCATAGACGCGTTGTAGGGCTCTGAACGTCTCTCTTTCGGTCATCCGTAAGAGGTAATTAAATCAAATCCTCAGCATAACGTTATCCATTTGCTTTTACCGTATGCGTCGCAACATCCAACTGGATCGCGTGGCCCATGTCGTCGAATCTCTCCCCAGGCAAAACCGTTAGCTCCCGGTCTCCAAGGCTGCTCGCGTCAGCTGTGCCCGAGTCGCCGGACGCCGCAGAGCTTGAAGCGGCGCGGGAGAGCGAGTTCACGGCGGATGTCCAAATCGCCTATCTCGAATCCGTCGTAAAAAGATGGCGGAGCGGCGGCCCGAGCGAAAATCCGGAACCCAGCGCCACACCCGTCATCGAACCCGCCGACGAGCCCGCCATAGCTTCCCGGACCGTTTCTCTGCCGGGCAATATCCGGCCCGCAACGATCGTCAAATCTCTATTGGCGGTCGCGATCGCGTTGGGGCTCGGCTGGCTTCCGGTTCAGCGCCTACTCGCAACGACAAGCGCCGAAGCGGTCGTCAATGCACGGGTGATTACGCTCAGGGCTCCGATCGAGGGCGAGGTCAGCATGGCGGATGCCGATACCGATGTCGGCAGCATGTTCCGTGTCGATCAAAGCATTCTCGTCGTCCGCAATCCGCGGGCCGACTCCTCGCATCTTGCGAACCTGATGAGAGATCGCAATCAACTCAGAACGACTATCGGCGCGCTCGAGGGAAAGAAGCAGCTTCTCCTTGCCAGCTTCGACGAACTCTCGATGCAGCAGGAGCGTTTTCGCATCGGGCGCATCGAGCAGCTCGAGCAGCGGTTACGCCAGGCGGACACGGATATGGCGGCCGCAGAGGCGCAATATTCCGTCGCGTCGGATGCGCTGAAAAGGGCCGAGACCCTGCGCAAGACAGACGCCGTCAGCCAGGCATTTCTCGATAAAGCCGCGGGCGAAGCTCATGTCGCTGAACAGACGGTCAAGGGACAAGTCGAGCGCCGCAAGGGCATGCTCGTCGAACTCGACGCCGCGAAAAGGGGAACCTACGTCGGCGACAGCTATAACGATACGCCTCAGTCCGCGCAGAGGAAGATGGAAGTTTCGCTCGAGCTGTCCGACGTGCAGGCGCGTCTTGTCGGCACCCGGGCCGAGCTCGAAAGTTTTGACGCGGAGCTCGTGAAGGAACAAGGGCGTCACGACGGACTTGCGAAAGTCGAGATCCGCTCGACCGTAAACGGGCGCGTGTGGGAAATGCTGACTGCTCCGGGCGAGCACGTCAACGCCGGTCAGGATCTCGTGAAACTTCTCGATTGCGGAAGCGCGCTGGTGACGGCGAGCGTCAGCGAAACTGCCTATCAACGACTGGCAGTCGGCCAAACGGCGACATTCAAACCGCGCGACGGCGGAGAAGAGTTGATGGGCACGGTCGTCAGCTTGAACGGCCTGGCGGCCGTCGCATCCAACAGCGCGATCCAGCAAAATGCGCTCACTCGCGAACCCTATCACGTCACCCTGCGCTTCCCGAACCTCTTGAAGCACGCCGACTGCCGCATCGGGCGATCGGGGCTCGTGCAATTCGACACCGCCAGCGCGGCCGCTTTTTCCAGCATGCATTGAGCGGGCGCCAGCATGACGTCCGCTTCTGGAATGAGCTATCTCGACGCTTTGATGCCGGCATTGATCATCGGCTTGCTCGCGACTGCGATACTTCCGTGGGTCAACCGAAACAATACGGTCGTCAGAACTGTCGCCATCGTGATCTGCGTCGGCCTCGGCTGGCGGTACATGACGTGGCGGATGTTCAGCACCATCCCTTCGGTGAACAATCCGGTCGACTTCATGGTCGGCTTCATCTTCACAGCCGTCGAAGCCATCACAATGGTTGGCGCCACGGCATCGCAAATCTTCCTGACACGCACGCGCAACCGCACCGCAGAAGCCAACCGGAACGTTCCGAAATTGCTTGCCCTGCCGAAGTTGCCGAAAGTCGACGTTCTCATCTGCACGTATAATGAAGACGAGAACATTCTCGAGCGTACGATCATCGGGACGCTGGCGATCAACTATCCCAACTTCCGGGTGTGGGTTTGCGACGATGGACGGCGCCCGTGGCTTCAGGCGCTTTGTGAGCGCCATCGCGTCGGCTATCTGACGCGAAGCGACAACGCGCACGCGAAGGCCGGCAACATCAACGCCGCATTGAAGAAGCTTGCCGCGCTCGACGAGAAACCGGATTTCATCTCGATCCTCGACGCGGATTTCGTGCCGCTCCCCGAATTTCTGATACGCGGGCTGTCTCTTGCGCTCAGCCCCGATGTGGGCGTCGTGCAGACGCCGCAGCACTTTTTCAATCCGGATCCGATCCAAAGCAATCTGGCATTGACCCGCGTGTGGCCGGACGAGCAGCGCTTTTTCTTCGATATCGTCATGGCGTCGAAAGACGCTTGGGGCGGCGCATTCTGCTGCGGAACTTCATCGATCATCAGGTTCGACGCGCTGCAAAGCATCGGCGGGTTTCCGACCGATTCCGTGACCGAGGATTATCTCGTGTCGCTGCGCCTGCGCGAGAAAGGTTTCGGCACGGTCTATTTGAACGAGGTTCTTTCGCTCGGTCTCGCACCAGAAGGGCTTGCGGAGTACACCGGTCAGCGCGCCCGCTGGTGCCTCGGCTTCGTGCAGATCTGCCGTGGTCCAAGCGGTCCCCTGAAAATCGGCAATGGGCTTCCTTTCGTCGATCGCATCATGCTTTGCGAGACGTTCTTGCACTGGTCGGCAACCCATCTGTTTCGCGTGCTCGGCGTCATCGTACCGGCGCTCTACCTGCTGTTCGGGATCGAAGCGGTTCACGCCAACGTCATCGATGCGATCTGGTATCTCGCACCGTTTCTTGCCGCCCAAATCGGCATCTTCCTATGGCTGACCGACGGGCGTGTGCTCCCGTTGATGTCAGATCTCTATCAAATGCTGTGCTCGACCGAAGTCTTGAAGGGCGTCATCTCGGGGCTTCTCAGACCGAAGGGTCAGAAGTTCAAAGTGACAGCGAAGGGGGGTGATCGGAGCAAGCAATTCATTCAATGGCCGCTTCTTAGAATCTTCGGTACTTTACTCGCCTTGACCGCGATCGGAATTGCCAACGCCTTTCTCATCGATCCAACTCGGCCGCTCGCTGAATCCAGCGCCATCGCGCTGTTCTGGAGCTGGTACAATATCGTTGTCCTCACTCTGTGCTGCTACGTTTGCAGCGAGCAGCAACAGCGACGCAAAGGCGAGCGGTTCGATGTTCGTGTGCCGGTGACGATAAGCGCCGGCGGTGTTTCGTACGCGTTTCGCGCTTCGGACGTTTCGGTCAGCGGCATCCATCTTCTCGGAGAACCGCCCTTACCTGTCGGAAGTCCCGTTCGCGCGCGCTTCGCGGACGTTTCGATCGACGCCTACATCCGGCGGAAGACCGAGCACGGATTTGGTCTCGAGTTCGAGAATTCCGCACAGTCGAAAGCGCATCTTCTCAGGTTCATTTTTTCTGGCAGAACCTCCACCACGGTCGGCAAGATCAAGCCCCATCTCGTGGCAACAGCATTGGCCGCACGCATTTTTCGATGAGCATCCACGGCTTCAGCGCTTTGAATTAAAAAGCTCAAATGCGAGGCATGCTGCCCGCCAATTAAAAATCAAATTGCTTAAACTCACGCCGTGCGTTTGCAGTGCACTCGCGCTAAGTGGCTGTTTTTATTCAGTCTATATACTGCGGTGCAGCATGATTTTGCGCACTGCATTATCGAATTCATGTTTCGTCTTACGAAAAAATGTTGACGCAAAGCTGCCTCCCTGCGTCACTAAATGTCGCAGAACGTAACCAACTCTAAGGGGCGAGCGGACCTCGGGCCGATCTCAGCATTGATCCAATCAATGCTTCGAAAGGGAACTCCTGCGGTCGGGAAGCGCCCCACGTTAAAAGGAGGGATAATGCAAAAGTTGAATACCGATCCTCGGATCGCCGGAAAATTTTCCGGTGATCGGACTTGGTCGCTGGCTGCTGTCGCGACTCTCTGGCTTCTCTACGCATTCGTTTTCTACGAGATCAAAGACTACGTCGGTTCGACGGAAGTATTTTGGGCTCTGGCTGTGGCCGGAGGCTTAGTGCTCTTGTTCAACACCGCGGCGATCTTCGCGATGGTCGCGCATCTCAGCGAAGAGCGCGACGAGATCTACGGTCTCGATTTGCATTATCTCGATTTATCCAAACGAAAATCCTGAAACCAACGGGTGGCATCGTGGAAAAACCTCATTATGAACCTCCGAAGCAATCCGCATTCGGGCAGCTATTCGACAGCCTATTCTTGCTGGTCCTCGTCTTCGCGGCGCTGTTCACGCCGCTTTATCTGAAGCTCGCCGGCGGCGGCAAAACCGATCTCGCGCTCGCCGACACAAAGACTTGGGAAGGGCTCGGCCAAAATGCCGTGCAGCAGGCCCAATGGGTGAAGTTGGGAATGACGCCCGAGACCGCGGCGCCAATGATCACTTCACGTTTCGACTACAGCTTCAACATGACCGAACTCGTCATCACGGCGGTCGTCGTGATCGGCTATTTCGCGTTGCTGTTCGCGTTTTCGAAACGTGAATATCGCGAAGTCCTCGAAGAACGCTTCGGCAGAAAGTGAGATCCAGCAATGAACAACTTTGAAATCATCGAATACGCTGCCTGGGCTTTGTCTGCCGCCCTCGGCCTGTGGATGCTCTTCGATATGATCAAAACCAACCTCGCATATAATGAGGACCTGCTGACGTCCTCAAAAGAAGGCGAAATCGACGACGCACTCGTCATCGACCCGACACATCAAGGGGGACACCGGTGAGCCAAACTACAGTTGTCCATGGCGAGAAAATCTCGCTTCTTCGCGTCCTCGGTCCAGCGCACGTCTGGGCTCTCGGCGTCGGCATCGTTCTCGTCGGCGAATACATGGGGTGGAACTTTGCCGTCGGCAAGGGCGGCGCCATCGCAGCGCTCATCGCATGCTGGGTGGCGGGCTTGCTCTACACATGCGTCGCAATGATCGACTCAGAAGTGACCTCGACGGTTGCGGCCGCCGGCGGTCAATACGCGCAGGCAAAACATATCGTCGGACCGCTTATGGCGTTCAACGTCGGTCTCTATCTTGTCTTCGCGTACACGATGCTTGAAGCGGCGAATGCCATCACGCTCGGGTATCTCGTCCAAACGGTCGGCCAGATGGCAGGCTTCGCGGAGGCGCACGACAAGCCGTTCATCGTTTTGTCGATCATGTTCCTGGCATGGCTAAATTACCGAGGTGTCTACGCGACGCTTACGGTCAACCTCGTGCTTACAGCAATCGCATTCATCGCGGTCGTCGTTCTCTTCGCCTGCGTCAAGCCGTGGTCGAATGAACTTCTAAACCATCGGGAACTGCTCACCGGTCTGCCTTATGGGTGGCTCGGGGTCGTGGCCTCGCTGCACTTTGGCCTTTGGTACTATCTCGGCATCGAGGGAACGTGCCAAGCGGCGGAAGAGGTGCGTTCGCCTGCGCGATCGCTGCCGCTCGGTACGATGACAGGCATCATCACGCTGCTTATTGCGGCGACGATGACTTGGTACCTGTGCACCGGTTTGATGCCGTGGGAATACCTCGGCCAAGCAACCACGCCTCTGTTTGACGCCGCCCGCCTGACGGACTCGATGCCGCTGATGGTGCTGCTGTTCGTTGGGACGATGTTCTCAACGCTGGCTTCGGCAAACGGCTGCATCAACGACGCATCGCGGGCATGGTTCTCAATGGGTCGCGACCGGTACCTGCCAACGTGGTTCGGCGCCGTGCATCCCAAGAATAGAACACCCTTCCGGTCGATCGTGTTTCTTGTTCCCGTGGCGCTCGTTTTTGCGTATTTCGCGCCACTCGATCAGGTGATCACGTTCTCGATCCTGTCGGGACTTCTTGGCTACACGTACATGTCAATCCAGGTGATCATGTTCCGCAAGCAGTGGCCGCTCAATACGATCAAACGCGGCTACATTCATCCCTTCCACCCATTGCCTGCACTCGTTCTCTTGGCGATCTGCTCGACGACGTATTTTGCGGTGTTCCTTGGTTACGGCACGCAGCTCGTTGCGATGATGATCTTCTTCGTCGTCGCTTCGCTCTGGTTCCATTTCCATCGATATAAATACGTGCGACGCGGCGATCAGTTCACGATGCAGTGGCCGCGGCCGGTAGGCTATTAAACCCCCGTGAAGAATGGCCGGCGACTCGTCGCTGGCCATTCTCTTTTCTCCTGCCGAAGGAAGACGATGTACTTATCCTTGACGTTTGCCGTCATCGGACTGGTGACGATCTTGATAGTCGCAATGCGCGAACACGCGAAGGTCTTGGCTTCGCGGCGGATCTTGCTCGACCGTTGCACGGGCATACTTTCGGAAGCGGTCATCACGCACGGAGGCGATGGATTTCCGAGCCTCGAAGGGTATCACGGCGACTGCTTCGTCCGCGTCGAACTCCTTCCCGATACAATGACCATCCGCAGGCTTCCTCAGCTCTGGCTGAAGATGACGCGAATTGAGAATCGCCCGGGGCTGCCGGAATTCTCGATGCTCACCCGGCCGACCGGAAATGAGTTCTATTCCCTGACGCACAATCACACGCGGGTTCTCGAACCACCTTCAGGGGTCCCGCAGGAAATCCTCGTAAAAGGCGGCGGTCCAGCCTCGCAGCAACTGCTCAATAGCCTCGCGCCGGTTATGCGGCGCATCTTTGCCGAGCCGCGCATGAAAGAAGCTGCCGTCACAGGCAAAGGCCTTCGCCTCGTTTGGCAGGCCGGCGAAGGGGACAGAGGTCAACATTTGATCCTACGGCAATCCCGTTTCGATAATGCTGCCGTCGCCCCAGAGGCGCTCGCGGCGAGACTGAAGGATTTCGACGATTTGAGCACTGCAATCGACAACACGCGGAACGCAAGGGCAGCATGAGCACCATCGTCCAACGCCCGCCATTAAACCCTTATCTGGTTCTGGCCATCGCCGTGGCGTTCCCGGGTGCTGGACACGTTGTGACCGGCTATCCGGAAAGAGGCTTAAGATTCGCTTTCTTTACGTTGCTGTTTGCGGCCTTCACCTGGCATTTCTCGACACCTGAACAGTCGTTCGTCGGACGTTCCGCCGGCGGCCTATTCGTCTGGGCTCTTTCGATCCCGGACGCCTACAAGCTCGCGCGTGTTCAATACGAAGTGTGGAAATCGAAAAGGTTTCGGGGCTAAATAACGGGCTCCGGCAAAGGAGCCTATCCGTGCCCGATTGTCTCCGCACTTCGGTGACCACCGCTCTTGTCGCTGCTTCCTGCTGCATTGCCTTGGCCAGCGATGCGCTCGCCAAAGTGCGCGTCTGTCAGGAACAGGAGCAACATTACGCTCAGATCAAGCAGGCGGCCGGACCGCTGGAAATCAACGCTGCACTTGCCGCTGCCGCCGACAAAGGTTGTATCGAACTCGCTCGCAGACTGCTCGACGATGGCGCTTCGCTCGCATCCCGCGATCGCTCCGGTGCGATGCCGCTCACCCACGCGGCAAGGACCGGGCATACGGATATTGTCGAGCTTTTCCTCGCACACGGCGCGGATAGCAATGCCCGCGACCTCGATGGAGGAACGGCACTCTTTGCGGCTTCCGAGCATGACAATCCTTCCGCAGTGCAAGCTCTCGTCGCGCATGGCGCGGCCGTGAACATTCCGGGTCGAACGGGTTTGACGCCAATCGCGGCAGCATCATTTGCGGGTAACGAGCGTGTTATCCGACTGCTGCTCGACAAAGGTGCCGATCCCAAAAAAGCCGACGCGACCGGCAAGGCGCCAATTTGCTACGCGGTCGCCCGCGGCTTCCCTCCCGTCGTGAATTTGCTTCTTGATCACGCCGTCGACGTCAATGCCCGATACGGCAACGACCTGACCGCCCTCATGTGGGCGGCGGGGCATGAAGATGCGGCGGGCTCGAACGACGTGGCGGACGTACTCGCGCTTCTGATCGATCACGGCGCGCGCATCAACGAAAAGGACAATCGCGGGCGCACGGCGTTGATGATCGCGGCTTCGCTCGGACACGACAAGGCCGTCGATGTTCTCCTCGCTCGCGGCGCAGACAAGACGTTGCGCGACTCTACCGGAAAGACTGCGGCCGACCTCGCCACCAGCGATGCGCTGCGCAGGAAACTAGCGGTCAGCTAGCTCTATCGGTCACTGTTGGCCGCCAATGACCTGAAGGCTCGCAAGATATTCGGCGATGGGCTTGAGGTCGGACGGCTGCACCGCTTTCATGAGATCCGACATGCCCGGATTATTGCCTCGTGATCCGTCACGAAATGCGGTCATGGTATTAAATAGATATTCAGACTGCTGGCCGGCAAGTCGTGCCGTCGTACCGTCACCTTGAAATTGATCGAGGTGGCACGAGGTGCAGCCTACCGAGCCGATGGCTGTCAGCGCCACCTTCGTCACATCCTTCGGCGGCGAAGGCTGGCCGAGGTTTGGCCACTTCAGGCCAGCGAAGTGAGCGGCCAAAGCCTTGAAGTCAGCCTTCTCTAGCCCGGCAACGACGGCGGCCATCTGCTCGTTTTTCCGCACACCGCTTTTGTAGTCTCGCAGCTGGAGATAGAGGTATCCTTCATTCTGACCCCAGATGATCGGGGTGGTTTTCTCTTGGGGGACACCGTTCTCGCCGTGGCAACCCGCACAGATCTGAGCGTTTTCCTCAACGCTCGCGGCGGACACTGCCGCCGGCATTAGCGGGAATACCGCAACGATGCCAGCAATCGCGATTCGGGCCGATCGCATCCAACTCATCATTTCTGATCTCCGGTTGACCGGTCTGGTCATGCATTTGAACGGAGGCTCGGGAGGGATCGTACGCGATCCTTCCGAGCCATCCTCGTTCGATCAGTCAAGCGTGAAGGCGATTATATTGTTGCCGCGCTTGAAATCGATCTGCGTGTTACCGCCTGCGCCAACGACGATGTACTCCTTGCCGTCGATCGCATACGCGGACGGCGGAGCGTTGACGCCGGCGCCCGCCTGGAACGACCACAGAATCTTCCCGCTGTCGGCGTTGTAGGCGCGGAACCAACCATCCGCCTCGCCGGTGAATACGAGATCACCTGCCGTTGCGAGCACGCCTCCCATCATCGGCTGCGGGGTTATCACCTTCCACTTGATCTTGCCGGTGTTGTAGTTCACCGCCGAGACATTGCCGAATTGCTCTTCACCCGGGATGACTTTGAATGCGCCGCCGAGCCAGAGCTTGCCATCCGGATAGGGGCTCGATTGCACCTGGTAAGTCATCGGCTGATGAAGGTTGACGGCGTAAGCAAGATTGAGCCTCTGATTGACCGCCATCGGCGACCATTCAACGCCGCCGTTTGCTCCGGGCAGCATCCGCGCGCCTTCCGGCGTCGGAAGCGTCCAGAAGTTCTCTTGAGCCACCATCGGTTCCGAGAAGCGGATCATGCTGCAGTCGTCGCGCTTGTTGACGTAGACGTATCCCGTCTTTCCGGCGTGGACCACGCCGGGTACGGTCTTCCCATCCTTGTCTTTGACGTCGATCAGGATAGGCGGACTAACGGAATCGAGATCCCATACGTCGTGCGGGATGTACTGGAAGTGGCAAATGTAATTGCCGGTATCGAGGTCGAGCGCAACGAGCGAGTCCGTATAGAGATTGTCGCCAGGGCGGAGCGAGCCGTCGAGATCAGGTGACGGGTTGCCGACCACAAAGTAGATGCGGTTCAGCTTGAGATCGACAGCCGGGTTCTGCCAGACACCGCCTCCGAGCGTTTTGTATGGATCGCCCGTCTTTGCGAGTTGCGCTTTTTCAGCCGCGATGTCGCGATGCATATCATGGCCGGTCGCATCCTTTGTCTCCCAAACGCCGACCGAATTTTCCGGGATCGTATCGAAATTCCAGAGCAGCTTGCCGTTGTTGGCGTCATACGCGCGGAAAAAGCCGCGGATACCGTATTCACCGCCGTTCGTGCCGATCAAAATCTTGCCGTTGACGGCCGTCGGCGCCATCGTTTCGCTGTAGCCCAATTCCGGATCTGCGATCTCCGTCTCCCAGACGAGGCTGCCCGTTTTTGCATCGAGGGCAACGAGCTTGGCGTCGAGCGTGGCGAAATATACTTTGTCACCGAGCACTGCGACGCCGCGATTGTTTGGACCGCAGCAGTACGTCGTGATCGGGCCCATCTTGTGCTTGTAGTGCCAGTGTTCCTCGCCGGTCTTTGCGTTGAGCGCGTAAACGTGATCAAACGACGTCGTGACGTACATGACATCGCCAACGATGATCGGCGATGTCTCGAGCGATTCCCTCACGTCCATCTGGAAGATCCATGCCGGACGCAGCTTCGATACGTTCGAGGCGTTGATCTGCTTGCCTGGATAGAAGCGCGTCTGCTCGTAGTTGGCGTTCGTGTGTAGAAACTGCTTGGCGTCGCTCCCGGCTTTCGTCAGCATTTCCTGAGTGACCGTTGGTGCGGGCGCGGCTGGTTTGACCTTCTCGTTCTTGTGGTGTTCGATTTCCTGGGCGGATGCGGGCAAAGCCGAAAATGCAAGCAACGTCGTCAGCGCCGCCGCATACGCGTGGCTACTTTTCATCCCGACCATATTGTCCTCGCTTGACAGGGGGCTCAGTTCGCGCGTCGACACCAAGCTTCGGGGGAAGCGAGAGCGGTGCCGGTCGTTTTGCTCAGTTCACGTTCCGATTAGTGCACTTGCCAGCTTTTCCCGGCAATCGGGCATGAAATTCTAGAGTATCAGGAATGTTATCGAGGCCTACATTCCGGCACACATAATGCCTACTGACTGTCCGTTAGCGGATCACAAGGTTAAAATAGACGGCTGCATGCTTGCCGAGCGAGCAATTCCCAAAGTCGCGGGAACTCAGTTTTTGATTGCTCTCAGCGTCCAGCGCAGCCCGTTGGAACTCAGCTCCACGACACTCAATGGCCCGATATCTATATGCCAAAACGATCCCGGCCCTGCCTTGATCGCCGCGAGGATGGCCGCTCGAATGACTGCCGGATGCGTAATTGCGATAACATTTTCCTGTCGCGGCAATACGTCGTTCAGCCAATTTGAAGATCGTGCGATGAGGCCGTCGACTGTTTCGCCGCCATGAGGGGCAGCGCCCGGATCGGACAGCCAGCTTTCGAGGGCCTCCGGCTCGGAGCCTGCAATACTATTCAGCGTGCGGCCGGCCCAGCGACCGAGATCCAGGTCCCGCAGCCCTGTGTCGATCGTTGCCTCGAATCCAAGCGCGGTTGCCGTTTCGACCGCGCGCGCGGCCGGGCTCGTCAGGACGATCCGCGAGCGGGGCATATCCTTCGCGCGCGCCGAGGCGTCTCGCCTTCCGAATTCGTCGATGCCCTCATCAAAGGGAAATGCGGCTGCCCTGACCGCCGGGGTCGAGGCGTTGGCGATGAGTGTGAGGCGAGACTGCATGCGGGCTGACTGCTTACATTGACAAAATTGCGGCCGGGCTTAATGTGACCGGCGCATCGTCATAGGCAGGAAACCGGTGAGATTCCGGCACGGTCGCGCCACTGTAATTTGGGGACGCTCATTGCGTCCATCGAAAGTCAGACCCTCCCTGTGATTACCGCAAAGCTTGAAACGGGACGCGTAATCCCAAGGAGGCATTTCCTCATGTCACAGTCTGCAATCATTTCGGGCACCTCGGCCGCGCCCATTCCTCTCAAAGAAATTTTGCCCTGGGCCGTTTTTGCCGGGTTGCTGTTCATTCTCGCCATGTACTTCGTCGGTGTCGAAGAAGGCGCTATGTCGATCTTCAATAGCATGTATGTGCACGAGTTCGTGCACGACGGACGCCATCTCCTCGGCTTCCCCTGCCATTAAGATCACCGGAGATTTGCAGCTATGGGAAATTTGCTCCTGCGCGGCATGATTGCCGGGCTGATCGCTAGCCTATTGGCATTTGGATTTGCGAGGATCGTCGGCGAACCACAGGTCGACCGCGCCATCGCGTTCGAGGAAGCGAATTCTGAGGGCGGCCACTCGCATTCCGCAGCGCCGGAGGCGCAGGCCGAGCATTCGCACGCCGCGGCGGCAGAAGAGCCGGAACTCGTCAGTCGCGAAATGCAGGCAAGCGTCGGACTTCTAACCGGCGTCGCGGTGTACGGGACTGCGCTCGGCGGCCTTTTCGCCCTTGCTTACGCGTTCATCAGCGGTCGCCTTCTTCATATGCCGCCGCGTAGCACGGCGCTCGTGCTCGCAGCGATCGGCTTTCTGGTGCTGTACTTTGTGCCCTACCTCAAATACCCGGCGAACCCGCCTGCGGTTGGACAAGGTGAGACGATCGGCTATCGCACGCAGCTTTATTTCGGGATGCTCGTCTTTTCGCTCATGGCGCTGGCGATTGCGGTGAGCTTCGGACGGCAGGCATTCGAGAAGCTCGGCGGCTGGAACGCATCGATCCTCGGGGTCGGCGTTTATCTGGTGTTGGTTGCTATTGCGGCCTACGCGCTGCCGGCGATCAACGAGGTGCCTGAGAAGTTTCCTGCAGATCTGCTTTGGAACTTCCGCATCGCTGCATTGGGCACGCAGGCTATCCTCTGGACTGCAATAGGATTGCTGTTCGGCTGGCTCGTGGTCGGCAGCCGCGAAAGATTTGCGCGCTGACTTTCGTGTCGATGTTCAGAATTCAAAGCGGAGGCGCGCAAAGTTTGCCGCCTCCGTTGCGATTTGATTTTCATCCCCTCTTCCGATCGAAAGCCGTTTGTCCTTGATACGTCACTCGCCATGTATTGGCATCTGCAAACTCGACGATGCCTCGGGTTACTGCCTCGGATGCGGCCGCACCAGCACCGAGATCGGCAATTGGATCTCGATGAGCGAAGGCCAGCGGGACGCGGTTTGGCTGACGCTGCCGGACCGGCTTTCGGCTCTCTCCGTTCGCGTGCGCTTGCTGCCGTGGACGCGTGACGAACTCATCAATTGGGTGGGCGATACCATCGAGGCGCGGCGCGGGACCTGGTGTACCGGTGCGCCGGGTGCCGTTGCGGAATTTCCCTGCACAAGGGGGCGCACGATAAGCGTGGCTCTCGAGCAAGATGAGCTCATCGCACGCGCGCCGGATGCTTCGTTCCGTTTGCGCGTCAGCGACAAGGTCAGGGCTTTTGCATTTTCCGAAGGCGGACCGATCGTTCTAGGTCTGCCCAAGGCGCGCGCCGCGATCCGTTCAACATCGGTGCTCACGCCGCTTGGTCCCGACTCAGATGCGATCGAAGCCGCGCACAAAACGGAGCAGCTTTTCGATTATGGCATCGGCCGGAAGAACAGCCGGTTCTGCGTTCGCACGAGCGACGATGCTCTTCTGTCCGCATTGTCGGATAACGCCGGCCGCCATTGGGCGGACGTGATGAAAGCGATCGGCATGCAGGTCCTTTCTGCCAGTCCGACACGCGTCGTCGAGAGTGCGGCGGCGCGCATCGAAGTATTCGCGAAAATACCTTCGCCGGGCGAGCAATCTCCGCCCGGAGCACACACGCATTTCCTTCCCGGTTACCTCGAGAGCGGCGAAGAAATTGCCTCGAGCCTTGCGCCGCCCGACTACGCCGCGCCGGTCGCTATATTTTATCCCGACGAAATGCGCCGTTAGAACGAAGCCAAGCTGCGGCCCCCGGGCATTCTTGTCCCCAAGTCTAAGGTCGCGCCAGGCGTTGTGTTATTGAGGGGGTTGCGGCGCCGTAGTAGTGACTTTTTTACGGACTACGGATGCCCAAAGACCAGTGAGGATCTCATGCGCAACATTGGCCCCGGACTCGCAATCGCCGCCATCACGTTTGCCGCCATTGGGGGATCGTTTTCTACCCAGGCTTCGGCGGACGAGCGCATGCAGTCCTCGTTTACTGCGCTCCTCAGCGAAGGCTTCGAGGTGAAGTCCGTAACGCTCATACCTCTCGAGGTCGCCAAACGGGTGACCGAGAAGGTCAAGACGGACAACGTGGTCGTCACACTCCAGAACAAAGACGCCGTCGCGGTGTGCTACGTCGCATTTGCGAATTGGGCCTTCATGAACAAGGCCTCACTCGACTCGGCGACGCTCTGTGAAGTCCGTTCAGCCGCAGTCGCCGAGAGCGCTGCTCCTCCGTCTGCGCCATCAGGCTCCGCCTCGAGCTCCGAACCTCCGGCGAGCGCGCCGCCGGCCGCTGAGCCGCCTGCCGCAACGACGCCGAACGCGCCGCCGCCCGGAACTACGCCTTAAGGCGCAGGTGGAAACCCGTTAGCCGCAAAATGTTCGTCGCGCGACTTTTCCAGGTCGTTTATGGGGTCGTTTGCCTTAGTCCCACCACGCACTATGGGCATATGCCGAAAACACTTCCCTTTCATCAGTGAGAGATCGTGAGAAAAGTGAAGAATTCGGGATTGCTCAACGCATCACTGGCCCTGGCGGGTTTCACGCTGATATTCGCAGTTGCGAGCGAGGGCTTCGCCCACAGCGGCACGCAGGAGGAGCAAGATGCGTGTACGCCGGACGTGTTCCGCTACTGCTCGGCGCAAATTCCCAATGAAGATCGCATCGTCGCGTGTTTGAACCGGCATCTTGCGAAGCTCAGCCCGGCTTGCCGCTCGGTGATGTCGGGCGGCCCGGCCACGCGGAAATCGCGTGAGGCACGATGAGCCCCGCTATTTGAGAAACGACAGTTCTTGCGAGGACGGAACCGTGCGAAGCAAAATTCTAATTCCGAACTTGCTCGTCGTCTGCATTGCGGGAGTGCTGATCACATTCGCTCACCCTCGCGCGGCCTTTGCTCACAGCGGAACAGCTGAAGAGCAATCTGCCTGCACCCCGGACGTGCTCAGTCTTTGCTTCTGGGACATCCCGAGCGAAGACCGCATCGTCGCGTGTCTCAATCGCAATATCAAGAAATTGAGCCCCGCTTGCCGCAAGGTCATCGAGGGACCGCCGGACGCTGCAGCCGACAAGAAACCCGATAAAACGAAGCGCTGAGCCGTTTCGTGCTGGCGCTGCCGTAATCCTTACAGCGAGCGCCCGCGTGTTCCGATAGAACTAGGCGCGACCGCGGACCGCCTTAGCCTTGTTCATTTGGAGCGCATCGCAGACCGTCTCGACGATTCCTTGGGCCGAGAGCCCCGCACGTTGATACATGACCTCGGGCTTGTCTTGATCCACGAAGACATCCGGCATGACCTTCGAGCGCACCTTAAGCCCGCGATCGAGCAGTCCATTCTCCGCCAGATAATGCAGGACATGGCTACCGAAGCCGCCAACTGATCCCTCTTCGATCGTCACGAGGACATCGTGATTTTCAGCAAGCTGCCGGATGAGTTCGGTATCCAGTGGCTTCATGAAGCGCGCGTCGGCAACCGTTGCGGAGAGGCCCAGCGCCGCCAGTTGATCGGCTGCTTTCAAGGTCTCTTGCAGGCGCGTGCCGAACGAGAGGAGCGCGATCGTCGTTCCCTCGCGTAAAACGCGGCCCTTGCCGATTTCGAGCGGGATACCGACTTCAGGCATGGCGATGCCCGTTCCCTCGCCGCGGGGATAACGGAATGCGCTCGGGCGATCGTCGATCGAAGCGGCGGTGGCGACCATGTGCATCAGCTCGGCTTCGTCAGCTGCCGCCATGATGACGAAATTCGGCAAGCAACCAAGGTAGGCCAGATCGAACGTTCCCGCGTGGGTCGCGCCATCCGCGCCGACGAAGCCAGCGCGGTCGATCGCAAATCTCACAGGCAGGCTCTGAAGCGCGACGTCATGCACGACCTGGTCATAGCCACGCTGCAAAAACGTCGAGTAGATCGCGGCGAACGGCTTCATTCCTTCGGTGGCGAGGCCCGCTGCAAAAGTTACAGCATGCTGCTCGGCAATGCCGACGTCGAACGTCCGATCCGGAAACTCGCGACCGAAGACGTCGAGGCCCGTGCCATCGGGCATTGCCGCGGTGATGGCGACGATCTTCTCGTCTTTCCTGGCTTCAGCGATCAAGCTGTCGGCAAAGACGCGCGTATAGGACGGTGCCGACGCTGCGGGCTTCGCCTGCACGCCAGTCACGACGTTGAATTTCGCAACGCCGTGATATTTGTCGGCCGATGCTTCGGCGGGCGCGTAGCCCTTGCCCTTCTGCGTCACGACGTGAACGAGGATCGGGCCCTCGCCGGCATCGCGAACGTTTTTCAAGACTGGCAACAGCTGGTTCAGATCGTGGCCATCGATGGGCCCGACGTAATGGAGTCCGAGTTCTTCGAACCAGGCGCCACCCTGCCAGAGGCTACGCGTATATTCCTCGACGCGCGCGGCGCGACGTTCCCAGCTTTTGGGCAGTCTCTTTGCCAGCTGCTTGGCGATATCGCGAACGTAAAAGTACGAGTCGCTCGAGCTAATCCGGGCAAGATATGACGACAGCGCGCCCGTCGGCGGGGCGATGGACATATCGTTGTCGTTCAGGATGACGATGAGCCGTTCGTTACGGGCGCCCGCGTTGTTCATCGCTTCGTAGGCCATGCCGGCGCTCATGGCACCGTCGCCTATCACGCAGACGACGTTGTTCGTGCCGCCTGACAATTCGCGCGCCACAGCCATGCCGAGGCCTGCGGAAATCGATGTCGATGAGTGAGCTGCGCCGAAAGGATCGTAATCGCTCTCGGTGCGCTTCGTGAATCCGGAAAGGCCGCCGGGCTGACGCAACGTCCGCATCCGGCTGCGACGGCCGGTCAGGATCTTATGCGGATACGATTGGTGGCTGACGTCCCAGATCAGGCGATCGTTCGGCGTATCGAAAAGATAGTGCAGCGCGACCGTCAGCTCGACGACGCCCAATCCCGCGCCGAGGTGGCCGCCCGTTTGCGATACGGCATCGATGAGTTCCGCGCGGAGTTCCGCAGCGAGCTGCGGAAGTTCCTGTTCGGACAGTTGCCGAAGATCGGCAGGCGTATCCACCTGGTCCAAAAGCGGTGTTTTGGATACCCGAGGTACTGCTGCATCCATAGACCGAACTCCCCCAAACCGTCTCTGCCCGAGTCCACAACCGTTCTAAATATGAACCCATGACACGGCGCAAAAAATGGAACATGCGAAACGGACCGGACTCTGCGGGGAAGTGTTGCAGCCAAGCCTCACAAATGGCAAACACCTGCGAGTGTAACGGCTAAATGCCGCCACCGTGTCCACCTAGGACACATTCCCGCCGCGGGAGACTCGCCGATGGCGAACGGTATTTGAAATCAATCAGGGGAGGGGCAATGGTCCCGGCCAGAAAATTACGTGTTTTGGGGGCGTCGATCGCCGCTTTGATGACGGCGCTTCTCGCCACACCTCAGTTTGCACACGCGCAAGCGGCCGACGCACCGGAGAAAACGATCAGCGGACTGAACGCCAAGCTTCTCGATACGATGAAGCAGGCGCAGGCCCTTGGCGTGCAGGGCCGCTATGACGCGCTCGCGCCGGTTCTGGCCACAACGTACGACATTGGATCGATGTCGCGCGTGGCAGTCGGGCGAAGCTGGGAGACGTTTCGGCCCGAGCAACAGGCGGCGGTTACCGAAGCATTCGGGCGCATGATGATCGCGACTTACGCGAAGCGATTTGACGGTTTTTCGGGCGAAACGTTCGAGATCGCCGAGATCACCGACCGGGCGCCGACCGATAAGATGGTGAAAACTCGGATCGTGCAGAGCAACGGCAAACCGGTCGCGATCAATTACTTGATGCGCAAGACGGGGCCGCAATGGAAGATCGTCGACGTCTATCTCGACGGCACAATCAGCGAACTCGCAAGCCGCCGCGCGGAGTTCACGTCGATACTGAACGCGGGCGGACCCGATGCCCTTATCGCCTCGCTCAAGAAGCAAGGCGACAGGCTGTTATCCGGAAGCTGATTTCGCGAATTCGTGGCCGGCCCGATTGCCATCGGGCCGGTCGCGCAAATTACTTTCGTTTATTACCTGGGCCTTCGTGCGCCGCTCTCTCGTCCGCCGCTCTACCCGAAGCTTCGAACGTTCGGCGAGCGCGCTATCCGAATCGGATCAAGCCTATTCACGTTGTGAAAACGGCGGGCCACATCGCTTCCGCGCGGTAAGTCCGGATCGACTTTAGCGCGTCTCGATCGGCGTCGGCGGGCCAACGACCACGATCGAACCGCCATGATCGGACGCACTCGACATTTTCGGTACGTCGGTCATCCGCCTCTTTTCGAGCATCGTCGGCGACGAGACGATCGTCATAACCGGCTCGATCGCGTTGGGATCGGGCGGGAGCGGCGTGCCCGTTAGAGCACTCGTTTCGAGCGCTTCCTGCAGCTCGGCCTGGCGCTTCTGATCCGTTACGCTGCGCAGCATCGAATAGAAGTCGATCGAGCTATCCTCGAGCGTCTGCATATCTTCGACTTTGCTCAAGTTCGAGAGCGGGCTGGTCACGCTGCCCGCGAGATTTACGCGGCTGGCAAGCGTTGCGGCCTTTGTCGGAATCAAAGCGCCCGCCGGTATTTGCGCGGCGAATTCGACGCCGGTGCCGATTGCGTCTCTGACGTTTGTCGGCCCGATAATCGGCAGCACCAGATAGGCGCTATCCCTGTAACCCCAGACATACATCGTTTGTCCGAAGTCACCGGACTGGTGAGTCATACCTTGCGTTACCGCAACGTCGAACAGGCCGCCGAGGCCCAGCGTCGAATTGACGGCGAAACGGCCGAATGTCGTTGCGGCGGCCTGGAGCCGGAGCTGCAAGATGTTATTCGCGAACGTCATCGGCTCGGAGAGGTTCGTCGTGAACGCGTCGATGCGATCGCGGACGTCCTCAGGCACGTTCTCGTTATAGGATTTCGCAGCCGGATACAGGACGTCGTGATTGAAGTCCTGGTTGGCGTCGAACACCGAGCGATTGAACTTCTCGTTGGGGTCGGCAATGGCTTTCGGCTCAGAGTCGTATTCGGCCGATGCCAGATGTTGCGCGGAAATTGAAGGCGCAGACGTGCTCGCGCAGGCCGACAGGCCCACACCGACTAAAATACAGCCGACCCAATTCAGGATAGCACTGACTTTCAAGTCCCGATATTCCCCCATGCTGGCCCCACGGCCGAGCAACCTCAGATCTATCGCAGCCACATGCAGAACGCTAGATTGCCCACCGATGCCAGTAGGCTTTCCCCCAGATCAAACCAGAAAGTAACGTCAGAATGACGTCCTGTCTGTGGCTTGTATGCACTCTCGTTGCCGTTATCGGCAGCGTTTACGCAATATTGGCTGCTTTCTTGGTGACACGATTTGCCTGCCGGCCCAAGTCGATTTTAGGGCGATCGGAAAATGTCGCGCTGATCAAGCCGCTTTACGGCGCTGAACCAGGGCTGTGCGCCAATCTCGGATCGTTCCTTCAGCAGAACTACCCTGGCGAAGTTAAAATAATATTCGGTGTTCAGAATGCCGCCGACCCGGCGATAGCCGTCGTGCGCAACCTTGAAGAGCGGTTTCCTGCAGCGGATATCGAACTTGTTGCATCCTCCCGGAATGCTGGCGGCAACCCGAAAATTTCCAACGTCCTCAACATTTTTCCGCGCGCGCCACACGACGTTCTGATCCTCAGCGACAGCGATATGCGCGTCGAAGATACCTACGTCCGGGATGTCGTCGCCACATTACAGCAACCCGAAGTTGGGCTCGTCACCTGCCTCTACCGCGGATGCGCGATCGGAGGGTTCTGGTCGCGACTCGCCGCCGCAGCAGTCGACCAGCATTTTCTTCCGAGCGTGCTCGTCGGCGTTCATTTCGGCCTCGCGAAGCCGTGTTTCGGATCGACGATCGCGATGCGCCGGAACACGCTCGCCGAGATCGGGGGATTCGAAGCTTTCGCGAACACGTTGGCCGATGACTACGCGATGGGCGACGCCGTCCGTCGAAAGGGCCTGAAAGTCGCGATTGCGCCTTTCACGGTCGGACATACTTTTTCGGAAGACTCATTTGCAGCACTTCTCGCGCATGAGCTTCGATGGGCGCGGACGATAAGGCTCGTCGACCCAATTGGTTATGCCGGTTCCGTCATTACTCATCCGCTGCCGTTCGCGCTGGCAGCGTTGCCTTTGAGTGGCTTCAGCGTCATAGCGTGGATGATGGTTTTTGGGACGCTTGCGTGCCGCCTTTTGGTTCCGTTACAAGTTGAGCGACTGCCTGGCGGGGGGAAGAGTTCGATTTGGCTCACACCTTTGCGCGATTTGTTGAGCTTTGCGATGTTCATCGCAAGCTACGCACCCGGAGCTGTCAGTTGGAGGGGCCGCCGCTACAGCGTCGGCGCCGATGGGACCGTTAAGCCGATATGAAAGGCGCCCACGATGCGCACACTATTTTTGCAGGCTCCTTCGTTCGACGGTTTCGACGGCGGAGCCGGATCACGATATCAAGCGCGTCGCGAAATACAGTCGTACTGGTACCCGACGTGGCTCGCGCAGCCGGCAGCTCTGGTCGAGAATTCCAAGCTCATCGACGCGCCGCCGCACCGTACCAGCCTGCAGGATGTTCTCGCCCAAGTGCGCGATTACGACCTCGCGGTGCTGCACACCTCGACGCCGTCGTTTGATTCCGACGTCAAGGTCATCGAGGCGATGAAGGCGACCAACCCGAACCTCAAGGTCGGATTGATCGGCGCCAAGGTCGCGGTGCAGTCCAACGAAAGCCTGGTGGACGCGCCGATTGTCGACTTCGTTGCCCGCAACGAGTTCGACTTCACGATCAAAGACGTCGCCGACGGCGTGGCCTGGAGTGACATCAAGGGTCTCTCTTACCGCAACGCGCAGGGCGTGATCGTGCACAACGAAGACCGCGCTGTGATGCACGATATGGACACGCTGCCCTTCGTTACGCCGGTCTACAAGCGCGACCTCGTGATGGAGAATTACTTCATCGGCTATCTGAAGCACCCGTACATCTCGTTCTACACGGGGCGCGGCTGCAAGAGCCGCTGCACGTTCTGCCTGTGGCCTCAGACCGTTGGCGGCCATCGCTATCGAACCCGCTCCGTTGGGCACGTCATCGAGGAGGTGCGATACATCCTCAAGGCGTTCCCGCAGATGAAAGAGCTGATGTTCGACGATGATACCTTCACCGACGACCTGCCGCGCGCGGAAGCAATCGCCAAGGAACTCGGCAAGCTCGGCGTCACGTGGTCGTGCAATGCCAAGGCCAACGTACCGCGCGAGACTCTGAAGGTGCTCAAGGACAACGGCCTGCGCCTGCTACTCGTCGGCTACGAGAGCGGCAACCAGCAGATCCTGCATAACATCAAGAAGGGCATGCGGGTCGAGGTCGCGGAGAAGTTCACGAAGGACTGCCACGAACTCGGCGTCAAGATCCACGGCACCTTCATCCTCGGCCTTCCGGGAGAGTCGAAGGAGACGATCGAGGAGACCATCAAGTTTGCGACGCGGATCAACCCGCACACGATCCAGGTCTCGCTCGCGGCGCCCTATCCGGGCACCTTCCTCTACCAGCAGGCGCTCGAAAACGGCTGGCTCGACGTCGACAATGCCGAACTCATCAATGCCAACGGCATCCAGATCGCGCCGCTGCATTATCCAGGTCTGTCGCACACCGAGATCTTCTCTTCGGTCGAGGACTTCTATCGCAAGTTCTACTTCCGGGTGCCGAAGATTGCTTCGATCGTCGGCGAGATGATAACGCAGCCCGACATGATGAAGCGCCGCCTCCGCGAGGGCGTCGAATTCTTCCAGTTCCTGCGTGAACGCCGCAACGTCGCATAGTTTGGGCTGCCGTCAGCTTGAATGGATCCCGGCCTTCGCCGGGATGACGGGGTGTGGGGCGACCTTTTTCCGAAAACGTCATCCCCGCGCAGGCGGGGATCCGCCCAAGTAGATAGTTCATCGCAAGGCTTGGCTTGAATGACTAGCTTGCGGGTTGGTTATGGCGCGGCTTGTTGGGCCGTTTCGTCTTCGTGCTTGGCCGCATTACGTGGCGGCCCCATCAGGATCGGCTGGAAGAGAACGGCCGCCGCGAGCGTCGTCACGAGCGACAGCGCCAGCAGCTCGCCCATGCTCGACGTTCCAGGATGACTTGAGAAGAACAAGCTGCCGAACGCGACGGCCGTCGTCATGGCGCTGAACATGACCGCGCGCGTCAGTGGTGACGCGAGCAAGCTTGTTTCGCCTTCGCGCCAAGCGAGCACGTAATAGATCTTGAAGGCGACACCGACGCCCAGCAGCACGGGCAGCGCGATGATGTTCGCGAAATTCAACGGCAGCTTGAGCAGCACGCACAGCTCGAGCGTGACGACGCCGGCGAGCAATAGCGGCACGAGCGTCAGCAGCACGTCCGAGACGCGGCGCAGGGCAACGAACAGGATGATCGTTATCGAAACGAGCGCCAGCAAGCCCGCCTGGATGAATGAGCGCACAACAGTCTTCGCCGATTCCTGGATGAGGATCGGCACGCCGGTCGCTTCGGGATCAACGGCGAGCACTGCTGACGCAAAGCGTCGAAGGTTCGCATTGTCGTTTCCATCGCCCTTCGGCCCGACTTCGACCCGCGCACGGCCATCGGCCGTTATCCAGTCGGCAATGATCTCCGGCGGCAGATTCTCAAGCGTTACCGGCTCAGCCTTGAGCGCCGCGCGAATTTGCGCGAGGCGCAGTTTGAGGCCGTCGAGCAGCGCTTTTTGAACCTTTGCCCGCACGCCGGCTGGCGCATCCGCGAGTTTGCGAAGCGTCGCCGCCATGTCGGTGGCCAGCGGCGGTGCGCCCGGCAATTTGGCGACGTCCTCGAACGCCTTGGCGGTATCTCGCAGCGTCGCCTGCGTTTCGGCGTCCGTCGGCGTCGCCGCAATTTCGTCGGGCTCGATGGTCGGGCCGAGCAGGTCCGCCGCGTCACTTATGATGGCCAGCTTTTCGTCCTGATGGTCGGGCACGAAGCTCGCCAGCGTTACCGTGTGGCCGACTTCCAGCAGCTTATCGAGCTTTGCTCCCAGCGCCTTCGCGTCGGTGAGGTTCGGCGCCAGGATCTCGATCGTGTTCGGAGCGGTCAACGGATCGCGCATCAGATCGTTGAAGGTCGAGACCGATTCGACCTTGTTGCTGCGCAAGTTGATCGGATTGAAATCGAACTCGAGCTTGGTGAGAAGTGGCAGTCCGGCTACGACGCCAATTGCCGTCAGCGCAAGAATGACGTGGCGGTGGCGCGCCATGAAGCGATCCACCGGCGCGAGAGACTGGTAACCGACGTCGTGCGGCTCGCCCGGAGGATTAAGAACGGAGAGCATCGCCGGCAAGAAAGTGATGCTCGTCAGGAACGCGATAATCATGCCGCTGCCGGCAATGAGGCCAAGCTCGGATACGCCGCGGTAATCGGTCGGCAGAAATGCGTAGAAGCCCGCTGTCGTCGCCGCGGCTGCGAGCGCCAAAGGCTTCCCGGCGTTCTTGCCCGCCGCGATCAAGGCGTCGCGGAGGCCATGTTTGTTGAAACGCTCGTGGCGGTATCTGACCGAGAACTGGATGCCGAAATCGACGCCGATGCCAACGAAAAGCACTGCGAACGCGACCGAGATAAGGTTCAGTGCGCCGACGAGGTAGAGACCCAGCGCGCCCGTCATCGCAAGTCCGGCGAAGAGGCTGACGAGAACGGCGAAGATGATGCGACCCGATCGGAGCGCCAGCCAAAGAATGAAAAGAACGGCTGCGATCGTGACGGCCGTGTTGATGGCTGCGCCTTCGGCAACGGTCCCGAATTCCTCATCCGCCATCGGGACGGATCCCGTCAGCCGAACCCGCACGCCGTTCTCGGGCGTCAATTCCAGGCGCTCCGCGGTTTTGCGGATCAACGCGGTTGCGTCGGCGCCGGGCTGCAAATCGGAATAATCGAGAACGGGCTTCACTTCGAGGAAGCGGCGAAGTTCGGAGGGGTTCGGGCGTCCGCCCGTCAAAAGTTGACCCCAGGAGAATGCCGTTTCCCGGCCCGCCATGAGGTCATCGATGGCGTTCGCCAGCGCGCCCAGCGGCTTGTCGAAGTCGGACCACTTGGCGCGGTCTTCCTTCACACCCAGAGGGACGAAAGAGAGCGCCTTCGCCAACCCGTTGAGCGTCGGATCGGCAGCGAGCGTGCCGAGCACGGGCTGCGCTTTGATCAGGCCTTCGGTCGTCTCCTTGAGCTCCGGCAGCGACAGATAAAGGAGGCCGTTCTTTTCGAAGAAGGGGCCGCCGTCACGCCGCCGGACGATTTGGAAAGGATCGGGCTTCGATTCGCTCAAGGCCGCCGCGAGACTGGCTGCGGCGGCTTCGGTCAGCTCCGGAGTTTTACCGTCAATGACTATATCGATGGTGTCGGTGTGCTGGGGAAAGGCGACGTCGAATTGGCGCTCGCGCTGCCGCCAATCGAGGTCGGATGCGATGAGCTGACTGGTATCGGTCGTGATGGCGAAATTGTTGACGACGTAGAAAATGGCGCCTGCCGTCAACGCCAAGCCCAGCAAAATGCTGGCCCAGCGCAGTCGCACAGAGATATCGACGATAGCGGAAACGACGCGCTCGATCATGTGCGCGCCGCCGGTCGTGCTGGACGGCGTTGGATATTGAGATCGCAATTGGACATTCTAGAACGGACTCATGGTACCCCGGGGGGGAGGGATCGTTTTCTCTCAACAGGCACCTACGATGTCGAACCTGTCGAGCGCATGAACAGATGACATCTTTCTGTGTGTTGCTTTTGAGACACGACACTTCAACAGCATGAACGGCGCGACGTTGCCTCGGCTGCCTATCGATTGAACTAGCGCATAAAGTCGTGGACGACCATGACCGACGCGCCGAACGTCATTAACGGGATGCGTTGATCCATTAGGTCTTTGACTGCGCGGAATATTGCGCATTCGCAGAACGGGGGTTTCTGCATGAAAGTGATTTTGGCGCAGCCCCGGGGTTTTTGCGCGGGCGTGGTTCGAGCAATCGACATCGTCGAACGCTCGCTCGCCCAACGAAACGGGCCTGTGTATGTGCGCCACGAAATCGTTCACAACCGTCATGTCGTCAACGACCTCAAAGCCAAGGGCGCCCGCTTCGTCGAAGATCTCGCGGAAGTCCCGAATGGCGCGCTCACGATCTTCAGCGCTCACGGCGTGTCGCGCGCCGTCGAAGCCGACGCGAAAACGCGCAGCCTCACGGTCGTCGACGCGACGTGCCCTCTCGTGTCCAAGGTCCACAAGCAAGGCCAGCGATATTCATCGCTCGGTCGGAGCGTGATTCTGATCGGACATGCCGGTCACCCGGAGATCGAAGGGACGCTCGGGCGCATTTCCGGGCCTGTTTACCTTGTCGAAAACCGCGATGACGTGGCGAAACTCGATATTCCGGACGATACGCCCGTCGCCTACATCACTCAGACGACGTTGAGCGTGGATGACACCCGAGCGACCATCGAGGCGGTGAAAGAACGTTTCACCGACGTAATTGGGCCGGAAACACGCGACATCTGCTACGCGACGCAAAACCGGCAAACGGCCGTTCGCGACCTGTGCCGCTTCGTCGAGGTTCTTCTGGTCGTTGGAGCGAGCAATAGCTCGAACTCGAACAGACTACGTGAAATCGGCGCCGAATGCGGTATTCCAAGCTATCTCGTCGCAGACGGGGGCGAGGTCGACCCGGTATGGCTTGCCGGAGTAAACCTAGTTGGCGTAACAGCAGGTGCTTCGGCGCCTGATGTGCTTGTCGAAGACGTCATCGCCGCCATCGGAAGGGTCTCACCGATCGAGATCGAAATCCTCGATGGCGTCGAAGAGAAAATAACATTCCGCCTGCCGCCTGAATTGCTCGAGGCATCATGATCGGGAATAATGCTGGTTCGAGCACCGCAAGAAGGAGCCCTGTCGGGTGGGAATTCCATTAAACCAAGCTTTGTCGGTAGGTGCCTACGTCATCAGACAGCACCTCATGGGGCGCAAACGCTATCCGCTCGTGCTGATGCTCGAGCCGCTCTTCCGCTGCAATCTCGCCTGCGCGGGCTGCGGAAAGATCGACTATCCCGACAAGATCCTCAACCAGCGCATCTCGGTCGCTGACGCGCTGCATTCGATGGACGAATGCGGAGCGCCGGTCGTCGTGCTGGCCGGCGGCGAGCCGCTGCTCCACAAGGAGCTGCCGGAGATCGTCGAAGGCGCGCTCAAAAAGGGCAAGTTCGTCACCGTCTGCACCAACGCGCTGCTGCTCGAAAAGAAGATCGATCTTTACAAGCCGCACAGCCGCTTCAACTGGTCGATTCATCTCGATGGCGACAAGGAGATGCACGACAGGTCGGTTTGCCAGAAGGGCGTCTACGACCGGGCAATCGAAGCGATCAAGGTCGCCAAGGCCAAGGGCTTCCGCGTCAACATCAACACGACGCTGTTTAGCGACGCTCAGCCCGAGCAGGTTGCAAACTTCCTCGACGAGATGAACAAGATCGGCATCGGCGGCATCACCATTTCGCCAGGCTATGCCTACGAGCGCGCGCCGGATCAGCAGCACTTCCTCAACCGCACGAAGACGAAGCAGCTTTTCCGCGACATCCTCAAGCGCGGTCGTGGCGGACGCGCATGGCCGTTCTTCCAGTCGGCCCTGTTCCTCGACTTCCTCGCGGGCAACCAGACCTATCAGTGCACGCCGTGGGGCAACCCCACGCGCACCGTGTTCGGCTGGCAGAAGCCCTGCTATCTGCTCGGCGAAGGTTATACGAAGACCTTCAAGGAGCTGATGGAAAGCACCGACTGGGACAAGTACGGCACGGGCAATTACGAGAAGTGCGCGGATTGCATGGTGCACTCGGGCTTCGAAGCGACAGCCGTTATGGATGCGGTGAAGAAGCCTTGGAAGATCGCGGCCGTCGCGCTGAGAGGCGTCAAGACGGACGGTCCGATGGCGCCTGAAATTCCGCTCGACAAGCAGCGTCCGGCCGAGTTCGTGTTCTCACGGCACGTCGAGAACAAGCTAACGGAGATCAGCGAAGCCGAGGCCAGGGCCAAGAAGCCGGTAGCAGCGGAATAATCCGCGCATCGCCCGGCGCGTTGCGTTGGCGGTCAGCAGCAGGCTCGGAAGCTGGCCCGGCCTAACCATCAATGACTTGAGGACGGCGGCAATGTCCGGCGTCCCATCCGGCTTCAGGCCGTTGACGGCTGCCGGCGGAAGCCGCTGCTTCGATGTATCGGCGATCACGCGGAGAACCGCGAACGGCAATTGATGCTCGGCGGCGAGGCGCGCAACGATGTGGCTTTCCATATCGGCCGCGAAGGCGCCGGTCGCCATGTAGAGCTTCTGCTTGTCGCCCGGTTCGGAGATGACCGCTTTCGCTCCGACGATTGCTCCGGATTCTGCGTTCGGCACCGCTTCGAAGAGACGATCGCTCCAGCGTTCGTCCGCCATGTAGGGCGTCCCGCCGCTGACGACGGACGTGCCGACGACAATCGTTCCGGACGCCAGGCCCGGCCTTAGGCCGCCTGCGATCCCGAAACTGATGAGACCGCGGATGCCGCCATTGGCGATGGACCGCTCGATCAGCGATGCGAGGCGCTGCTCATCGCCGCCGCCGGCCAAAGCTTTCACGAACCCAGATCGTTGCGCGACCCGAGCTTCGGCCCTCAGCCCTGTTGCTGCGACGACGACCCCCCTCATCCCCTCACATCATCCCCCAGATTGTCCCCTCAGCTTAGCTTATCCTCTCACATTCCAACCATAACTGATCGGGTATTTGAGGCTTTTAGATTGCGATAGCGCGCCAAAGCCCACATCGGGAAGAATTTCGGGTAGCCGTGGTAGCGAAGATAGAAGACGCGGGGGAAGCCGGTCGCCGTAAAGCGCTTCTCGTCCCAGAAGCCGTCCGAGCCTTGGGTCGCGGCGAGGTAGGCGATGCCTTTCTGGACGGCGGGATGATCGACTTCACCGGCCGCCATCAGCCCCATGAGCGCCCATGACGTTTGCGAGGCGGTGCTCGGTGCCGGGTTGTAGCCCTTGTAATCGAGGCGATAGCTTTCGCCGTCCTCGCCCCAGCCGCCGTCGCTGTTCTGGATCGCAAGAAGCCAGGCGACAGCTTTGCGGACGACGCTCGATGCCGGGTCGACGCCAGCGGCGTTGAGCGCGCACAACACCGACCACGTGCCATAGATGTAGTTCATTCCCCACCGGCCGTACCAGCTGCCGTCTTTTTCCTGCGTCCGCTCGAGGTAGGCGACCGCGTTATCGAGAACGTAGCTTTGGCCACGGCGTTCGCCGAGTTGTGCCAACATTGAAACGCAGCGCGCGGCGACGTCGGCAGTCGGCGGGTCGAGCAGCGCGCCGTGATCGGAAAACGGAATCTGGTTGAGGTATTCGTAGTTGTTGTCGGCGTCGAAGGCGCCCCAGCCGCCGTTCTTGCTCTGCATGCCTTCGATCCACTCGCGGCCGCGCGCGATCGACTCGCGATAAGCTTCCCCGTTTGGCTCTAAGCGGCCCTGGGCGCGGTCCATCGCCATCACGACCACGGCCGTGTCGTCGGTATCGGGATAGTGAGGATTTGCGTACTGGAACGCCCAGCCGCCTGGACGAATGCCCGGACGGCTCGCCGCCCAATCGCCGACAGTGTCGAGCACCTGCAACGGCTTCAGCCATTCGAGTGCGCGCGCCGCCGCAGCCTCGGCCTGCGGGTCGCCAACTTCCATAAGTGCGTGAGACGAAAGCGCCGTGTCCCAGACAGGCGACAGGCATGGCTGACAGTAGGCCTCGTCATCCTTGATCATCAGCAGCTTTTCGATCGAGCCGCGCGCGGTGAGGTAATTGGGATGATCCTGGGAATATCCCAGCGCGTCATAGACCAGCAAGGAATTGACCATCGCGGGGAAGATCGCGCCCAAGCCATCTTCGCCATTCAGCCGCTCGTCCACGAACGCCACGGCCTTGTCGATGGAGCGCTTGCGTAGCGACTTTGGAAAATACGGCTCGAAGAAGCGGAGCACGCGATCTATTGCGCCGAAGATTTCCGACCACGGCGATTTCTGATGCGGGCCTTTCGGCCAGACTTTGACGTCCTCCGGCGGGATCGTGAATAGCTCGGAGATGCCGACAGCTTTCGGATTCCGCGCCCTCGGCTTCAAGGCGTTCAGCACCGTCAGCGGCACCACAACGGTGCGTGCCCAGTAGGAGATCTTGTCGAGATGGAACGGGAACCATCGCGGCAGCACCATGATCTCCACGGGCATCACAGGGACGCCGGTCCAGGGAATGGCTCCGAAAAGCGCGAGCAGGTTGCGCGTGAAAACATTGGCGTGAGAGGCGCCGCCCTGGGAGAGGATCCAACCGCGCGCCTTCTTCATGTAAGGCTCTTCGGTGCCGACGCCGATCATCTTCAGCGCATAGTAGGCTTTCACGCTCGCGCTGATATTCGACGCGCCATCATGAAACAGCGGCCAGCCGCCATTCTCGGACTGGATGCGGCGGAGATAGTTGGCGATCTTGGCTTCGAGAGCGGCGTCTACTGGCTCGGCAAGATAGTGGCGCATCAAAACGTATTCTGCGGGGATCGTCGCGTCCGCCTCGAGTTCGAAAACGAAATGACCGTCGTCCCGCTGCAGCGCCAGCAGCGCCTTTTTGGCGGCGGTGATCGCGTTTTCGATGTCAGGCGTCGAGATCTCGCGCATCGCGCTATCGGACGGCAGGCGAGCGGAATGCGTCGCAGAGTCGAAATTCATAGAGGCTCTCCCAGAAGTTCGAGCGTCCTATCAGAAGTGCGCCGATGCCGCTAGTTTTGCGGCCCCTTCCCCCGACCTTATCGCGCCTTCAATCGTTGCCGGAAGACCGGTGTCTGTCCAATCACCCGCGAGAAGCACGTTTTTCCAACGTGTTTGCGCTTTCGGCCGCAGGGCATTCTGTCCGGGCGTTGCGGCGAAAGTTGCACGCCGCTCCTTCACGATCTGCCAGCGCGGAAGTTCCATTTCGAGGCCCGCAATTTTCGCAACCTCGGCCCAGATCTGGCGTGCAAGAGGTTCTCTCTCGGCCTCATTGAAACGATCCGCGGCGCTGACGGTGACGGACAGCCGGTTGGCGAATGCGAACAACCATTCCGTCGTCGCGTTGACGACGCCCGTGATCTTCGGAAGTCCGGCCGGGGGCGCGACAGCAAAATGAGCGTTCAAGATTGAACGGTATTCGTTCGGCGCGACCAAATCCGGTATCAGGGTGCGCGCAACCCATCCAGGCACGGCGAGGATGACATCGTCGGTGCTGTTCAGTTCGACGGCGCCGTCCGCGAATTGCAGCATGCGGGCACGCCCGTCCGAGAATTCAATCGCCCTCAACGGATGGTCAAACCGGACTTCGGCCCCGCGCTTTCCGAGAAACTGAAGGGCGGGATCGACCAGAGCCGGTCCCAGTCCGTTGGCTGCGAACAACGGGCGGCAGGCTTTGCCGCCACGTCCGAGCGTTTCGCGGATGATCGTGGCGGCGAGCTTTGCCGAGCCTTCCGACGGATCGCAGTTCAGAGCCGCGACCAACACCGGATTCATGAGACGAGCGAAGACCAACGAACCGGTATCCACTCGTTGAGCAATCGTATCGCTGTTTTTCGCTTGGAGCAGACTTGCAAGGCGAACGTAGTCGAGGGCGTGCGTGCCCGGCACGCGCCGGCGTTCTGAAAAAATCCACCACGGTAGCGGCCCGTCGTTCGGCCTCAGCGTCCATCGCTCGCCGGATGCGAAATCGCAGAATGCGAACTCGGCGTGCCGCGGATCATCGAGCAGATGCCTGCCGCCGATCGCGTTCAGATAGCCGAGCGCGCTCGCGTTGCCCGATAGGAGAAGATGGTTGCCGTTGTCGATCGTCAGTCCGAGGGCTGACTCGAAATACGAGCGGCAGCGTCCGCCGGCGTGGCGTGCGAGCTCGTGGACGACGACCTTGCGTCCTCGGCCGACAAGCGTGACCGCCGCCGAAAGACCGGCAAGGCCGGCCCCGACTATGTGAACAGTGCCGTCGCTCATTTAAAAAATGCCGTCACGCAGAACCGCCCAGAGGACGGTGCGCTTCGAACGGCGCACATCAACGCGCGGCGCGCCCCATCCTCGTGCGATCAGCTTCTCGAGAATGCCCCGATAGACCGTTGCCATCATGCGCGGCGATCTCACGGAGCGCCGCGATGAGCGCGCCATGATGGCTTCCGACCTTTCGTAGTATTTCCGCGCCTTGTCCGCGATGCCGCGGCACACGCGATCGAGGCGCGGATCAACGAGAACATCGGCGATGGAAAGTTCTGCGAGGCCGCACTCGCGCAAAGCCTCTTTGGGGAGATAAAGCCGGCCCATTGCTGCATCTTCATCGATGTCGCGCAGGATATTGGTCAGCTGGAGCGCGCGGCCGAGGTTGTAGGAAAGCTCGATCCCAGGCGTTTCCTCCATGCCAAAAATCCGTACCGACAATCTTCCGACTGCGGAGGCGGCGCGGTCGCAATAAAGGTCGAGAACCTTCCATTCAGGAGCGCGCAGGTCGCGAACGATATCCATTTCCATGCCGTCGATGACGGCGATGAAGTCTTCCTTCAGGAGACCGTATTGCGCAATCGGGCCCGCGAGATCACGCGTGCGCGATGTGCGGTGGCCCGTTGCGTAGAGCTGTTCGATGTCGTCGCGATATTGCACAAGGTCAGCGAGGCGCACATCTCTCGAGCCCCCGTTATCGGCGACGTCGTCAACTGCCCTGCAAAATGCATAGACGTGATACATCGCTTCGCGCTGCTCACGCGGCAGAACGCGCATCGCCGCGTAAAACGAGCTGCTGGCCGCGGCTGGCGTTTCGTCAGCGATCAGGGTGTCGACATTAGCGCTCATGCGGCATCATCCTTGACGACTTCGTAAACGCAGAGCGTGTGAAAGTGCGACCCGCAATAGTGGCAGCGGCCGTGCGTGCAGCAATCACCGCAGCGTATGGTTTTGAAAGGTGGACCGGCTCCGAGAGCGGATCGCGCGTCTTCAGGAGGCCAATGATCTTGCGCGCGAGCGCGACGATTACCGACGTTTCGACCGCAAGGCGCAAATCCGTGACGCTTGAGGGCAACCGCGCCGCTTCGGGAAGCATCGCCTCGGTCTTCGCGGCCAACGACTGCAGGCAAGCCCGCAGCTCCGGAGACGCCTTCGGCTCGCCCAGATCGCGAACGCCGAGCCCGCGGGAAGAAAGATCGTCGAGCGGAATGTAGACCCGGTCGATGTTGCGATAGTCCTTACCGCAATCCTGGAGATGATTGATTATCTGCAAAGCCGTGCACAATGCATCCGAGTGCTGCCATGTGGACTTCGGTTCGCCGTGGACATCGAGGACGAACCGGCCGACCGGCATTGCCGAATAGCGGCAATAGTCGAGAAGCTCGTCCCACGTGCCGTAACGGTTCTTCGTGACATCCTGGCGAAAGGCCTTGAGAAGATCGAGAGCGTGTTGCGCGCTGAGATTTCTCAAGCGCAGCTGTTCGCGAAGCGCGAGTGCGTCGACTGCGGCGTCGGACCGGCCGAGCAGCGTCGCTTCGAGCGCATCGAGGATCGAAAGTTTCGATTGTGCATCGAGGGTCGGATGATCGGCTGCATCATCGGCCGCCCGGGCAAAGCGATAGAATGCGAGGATCGGCGCGCGGTGACGCGAGGCAATGACTCGGGACGCGACAGGAAAGTTCTCGTCACGCTCCGACTTGCCGGATTTGTACTTTCCGTCGACCGTCATTGCCTTCCTACTTCGGCCTGAACCCGGCCCTTCCAGAGACCTCCACGACCGCGCATATGCTGATACGCCGAATCTAGCGTGAAACCCACATAGGCCGTCGCGATAACTGGTAGCGCAAGGCCCCAAAGTGGAGAACGGTTGTAAAAGCGCAACGTCGGTTGAAAGGCGATAACCATCAACGTGTATGTTGCGGCCGCGATCACGTTTGCCGGATAGTTCGAAAACAAGGCAAATGCGAGCGGCGCCAAGTAAATAAGGCCCATTCCGATGACAGTTCCGACCAGCAGCACGGGCGAATAGTACAGTTGGGCATACGCCGATCGCGCAACCATCCGGCGAATATCGTCAAACGCAGGATAAACGCGAAGACTGGTCACGCCGTTTGAAAGTCCGAGCCAAATCGGGCCCTGCTTTTTCAACAGTTTTCCGAGAGCACAATCGTCGATGAGCGCGCCGCGGATGGCGGCGATCCCGCCAGCGCGCTCGAGCGCGGCACGCTCGACCAACATGCAGCCGCCCGCTGCGGCCGCGGTCGCCGCCGTTTTGCTGTTTACCCACCGAAACGGATAGAGCATCTGAAAGAAAAAAATGAAGGCTGGGACAAGCGCTCGCTCGGCCCAGCTTTCGCATTTGAGCTTGGCCATCACGGATGTCATGGCGCGGCCGTTCGCGCGCGAACTCGTCACCAGCGATGTCAGCATTTCCGGCGCGTATCCGATGTCGGCGTCCGTCAGGAGAAGATAATCGGGCGCCTTCGATGACGTCGCCGCGGCTATCCCCTGATGCATGGCCCACACCTTGCCCGTCCAAGCGGCAGGAAGCGGCACGCCGTCGATGATGGTTACTTCCCTCGTCGAACTCGCGGCGATCTTTCGCGCAATTTCGGCTGTGCCGTCGGTGCTTTGGTCATCGACAAGCACGATTGAGAATTCGCCTGGATAGTCCTGAGCGACGAGCGATGTGAGAGACAGAGGAAGCATATCGGCTTCGTTGCGCGCGGGAATCACGGCTGTCACTGGCGGCCAACTGCCCGGGCCAGAGAATTTTCCGCGCTCGAACTCTTCGCGCTCGCTGGTGAGCCAAAACCCGCCGTTGAGCAGCAGCAGGTAGATCCACGCAACAAGGCCGATCGCGGCGACGAGATCGACCGCGGTCACTTCAGATACCCCGCGTCGCGAAACCAGCGATAGGCTTCTGCCAGAGCGTCAGCGGCGGGACGCGCGCGGTACCCGAGCTCGCGATCAGCTTTGGTGGACGAAAAAAACATTTTGTATTTGGCCATGCGCAGACCGTCGACAGTCGCGAAGGGTTCGCGTCCCGTGAAGCGGGCCATGGCTTCCGCGCCATAGGCAATTGGGTAGATCAGTTGGCGCGGGAGTTTGATCGACGGTGGTCTTCGGCCTGCCAGGCGCGCGATTACGGTGAGCATTTCTCCGAGCGTCATGTCCTGCCCCCCCAGAATATAACGCTCACCAATTCGCCCGCGCTTCAAGGCAGCAACGTGACCGTTCGCGACATCATCGACATGTACGAGATTTAGGCCCGTATCGACGTAGGCGGGCATTCGGCCCGACGCTGCCTCGACGACGATGCGTCCGGTCGGCGTCGGCCGGACGTCGCGCGGACCGATCGGTGTCGAAGGGTTAACGATGACTGCCGGCAGCGCCTCTTCCGCGATCATCCGTTCGACCAGCCGCTCAGCGAGAACCTTGCTTTTCTTGTAGGCGCCGATCGCATGCGCTTCATCGAGCGGCATGGTCTCATCCGAAGGCGAGCCATCACCGGTTAATCTCAGCGTCGCGACGCTGGATGTGTAAACGACGCGTTCGACGCCTGCCTTCCGCGCCGCCGCCATGACGGCGCGCGTGCCGTTCGTATTCGTTGCGATGATTTCTTGCGGGTCCGGTGCCCAGAGGCGGTAGTCCGCCGCGACAYGAAAAACGTAACGCGCGCCGCTCACCGCTTTGTCCAGCAGGGCGGCGTCGCGAATGTCGCCTTCAACGATTTCGAGGTCGAGCCCTGAGAGGTTCGCGCGATTGCTGGTTCGGCGAACGAGCGCGCGAACCGACATTCCTTCCTCGATGAGGCGACGCGCGACAGCCGTGCCCACGAAGCCCGAGGCGCCAGTCAGAAACGCGATGTCTTTTGCGGCCAATGTTCTCGCGCCCCCGATGCGTCGAAAGTATCGTCACCCCTTGTAAGCGATCCGCCAGATACGGCCAGCCGCGTCGTCGCTGACGTAAAGCGCGCCATCGGGTCCGACCGCAAGTCCTGTCGGACGATGCTCGGTTCCTGTTTTATCTCCGTCGCGGAAACCGTCGGCAAAGATGCTGTAAGGGCCTGATGCCTTGCCGCCTTCGAGCGGCTGAAACACGATGTTGTAGCCTTCCTGCGGGCCCTCGGAGCGGTTCCAGGAACCATGAAAGGCGATGAAAGCGCCGCCGCGATAGGTTTCCGGAAACGCCTTCCCTTTGTAGATCGTGAGATCGTTCGGTCCCCAATGTCCGGGGAATGCAGCGACGGGCGGAAGCTTTTCTGCGCATCGGCCTACGGCCTTGCCACCGTCGCCGCCGTACTCGGGCGCGAGAACGTTTTTTTGCTGAATGCCGTCGTAATAACAGTAGGGCCAGCCATAGTCGCCGCCTTGTTGAAGCGCGACGAGGACTTCAGCCGGCTGATCCGTACCTTGCTTCGAGGAATACAGCTTCGGCCAGTTCTCGTAGAGCTGATCGCGGCCGTGTTGGGTCGCGAAGATCCGGCCGGCATCGTCGAAGTCGATGCCTGCGGCGTTGCGAAGTCCGGTCGCGTACCGCTCGGCGGGTGAGAAGACCTGTCCTGTTTTGTTTGCGTCGAAGCGCCAGATTCCAGCGTGCGTTTTCAGTTCTTCGCAGGGATCGATGCCCGGCGATTCTTCCGCGCGATTGTCTTGCTGGCAGGAATTCGTTGCCGAGCCGAGATCGACGAAGAGGTTGCCCTTCGGATCGATTGAGAATGGCCGGGATTTATGATCCCCGTTGACCGGGATATCGGACACGACTGTTTCAGGTTTGCCCTTGGGTGCAATGTCGCCGGGCGCGAGATCGTAGCGAACGATTTTATCGCCCAGGTCTACGAAGAGGCCATTTTTATAGATGGCGATGCCGGTTCCGCCGCCGTCCGCCGGTCCGAACCGTTCGATGATGTCGGCGTTGCCGTCGCCGTTGCTGTCTTTCAAGGCGAGTAGCGAGCCGCCAGGCGACGGTTTGCGGTTGCGATTGTTGACGTAGACGGTGCCGTCGGGCGCGACGGCCATGTGACGCGGTGCGCCGACGTGATCCGCGAAGATCGTGGCGCAGAAGCCTTTAGGCAAAGTGGGGCCCGCATTGCCGTCGCAGGACTTCGCGTCGGCTGCGTGAGCGCGACTTTCGATCGGCAGCTGCATGAGGGCGAAGAAAGCGAACGAGAGGCCGAGAGTTCTCGCGATCAAGCCGCTGCCTAGTTTCCTGGCGACGCCAGTGCTTTGCAAGTAAGCCATCGAGGAACTCCGCAATGTAATCTCCACCAGATGATCGCGCTCACGGGAACGACTTGAGCATGCTCGTTGCCGAGCGTTCGCGGACGCCAGCTACAGGACCGCACGCGTGTCGACAACCCCGTGCCGCGGATTAGTTTTCCGCGGCCGCTAGACCTCTGATCGCCATGTCGGCGACAGCGTGGAGATCGGCGCGCGACGCTCCGCTGGCGGCCTGCACGGCCATGCCTTGCATTACGGCCATGACGTAGCGCGCGAGACTGTCGGGACCGGATGATCCTGGCCGAAGATCACCTTCGGCCTTGGCGCGCTCGAAACGCTCGCGAAGCGCCTGTTCTGCTTGCGCCCGACGCTGGCAGAGTTCCTTCTTGATCGATTCTGCAGCGTCGCCACACGAGAGCGCACCCTGCACAGCCAGGCAGCCCGGCGGGTTGGCCGGGTCCGTCAGACCGTCCGCCGTGGATTTCAACAGGCGCTCAACCACGGCTTTTGCGGTCGGCTCGGCGAGTGCCTCGCGATGGACCGCGCCCGGGCCCTTTTCGGCGTAGCGATCGAGCGCCAGGCGAAAAAGCTCTTCCTTGTTACCGAATGCCGCATAGAGGCTCGGGCGGTTGATGCCCATCGCCTCCGTCAAATCGGAGAGCGACGTTCCTTCGTAACCCCGCTCCCAAAACACGTGGAGGGCCTTGTCCAGCACCTGCTCCTTGTCGAATTCCCGTGGGCGGCCTTTTTGCACCGCTTCTCTCCCAGCGTTCGTTCTTTCCGTCTTACACCTATACATTTTCATACTCATCGATACAGATAGCAGTTGACAGCCCCGATCACCACCCTATATCGGTACCAATCAGTACATATATAGGGAAGTAGCGCATGATGAAAAGCTCCTTCAATAGCGCGACTGCGATCCTCAGGGGATTTGCGGGATGGGTTTCGAGCCGATCCTCCGACGATGTGGACGACGAGCGCCATGTTCCGTTTGTTGTATCTGCTTGTGGGTACCAATCGCGGCGCGAAGGAGACACTGCGGAAAATCCCGGGCAGTTCGACACATTGCGCGACCGATGGCCGCCAGGGCTCAGTCTCGACAACTTCTCCTAACGACGAGTAGCGCGGCCGGCGCCGCGTAAAGGCTCGCCGCTCTGTCACTTCCACTTCCACCACACGCTTCACGCTCCCCGCCAGCGACATCGCCGGCGAAACGGCAAGCGTTTGCCGCGAACATCCGAGGGGTTGACCATGAGATTTCACGCACCATCCCAATCTTCAAAAGGTTTGCTGGCTTCAAGAGGTTTGCTGGCTTCGGCAGCAATCGCGGCACTACTTGTGACAGCGCACGCTGGCGCGGCCCTTGCCCAGGAGCATGCAGCGGTACCCGTATCCATCGCGACCGTCGAGGCGCATGAGGTCGATACCTGGGACGAGTTCTCCGGCCGGCTCGAAGCGATCGAGCGTGTCGACCTTCGTCCTCGTGTTGCGGGCCAGATCGTTGCTATCCATTTCCGCGAAGGCTCGCTGGTGAAGGCGGGCGACGCGCTGGTGACGATCGATCCGGCGCCCTACGCTGCCGAAGTCGAGCGTCTGGAGGGCCTCGTCGGCGCGGCGCAGGCTCAGGTCGTATTCACGAAGGCGGACGTCGCTCGCGCACGCCAGATCATCGGCAACGCGCTTTCGGAACGAGAGCTCGATACCCGCGCGAACGCTTATGACGCGGCTGTCGCCAACCTGAAGAGCGCGCAGGCCGCGCTTCAAACCGCCAAGCTCAATCTCGCGTGGACCGATGTGCGTGCACCCGTGTCGGGGCGCGTCGGCCGGCACGAGATCACAGTCGGCAACCTCGTCGAAGGCGGCTCCAGCGCGCCGGTATTGACGACGATCGTATCGGTCAATCCGATTTACGCGAGCTTCAATGCGGACGAGAACGTCGTTGCCCGCGCGTTGGCCACGCTTTCGCCCGAAGCGAACGCAACGGCTCGTATCGAGCAAATCCCCGTGTCGATGTCGACAGCTGCGAATGAGGGCCAGTGGCGCCGCGGCACGCTCCAGCTGATCGACAATAAGGTCGACGTGGCGAGCGGCACGGTGCGGCTCCGCGCGACGTTCGACAACACCGACGGGCTTCTCATCGCCGGGCAATTCGTTCGCGTGCGGATGGCAAAACCGCGTACGGCTCCGATCATTGCGATCAGCGAGCGCGCCATCGGGACCGATCAAGACAAAAAGTACGTGATCGTCGTCGGCAAGGATAACAAGTCCGCTTATCGCGAGGTGAAACTCGGCGCGATGGCCGACGATCTGCGCATCGTCACGAGCGGGCTCGCGGCGGGCGACCGCATCATCGTCGCCGGCCTACAGCACGTGAGGCCGGGCGATGAAGTCACGCCGGAACCGGTGGCGATGAACGGGCGGCCATTGCCGGAGGAACATGCCGCCGCCGACAAGCCGTCGCCCGCCACGCCGCAATAGACTTTCACGCGAGAAGCCACCAGCGCGAGCCCGGACATGAATATCTCGAAATTTTTCATCGATCGTCCGATTTTCGCGGGCGTGCTCTCCACCCTGATTTTCCTGGGCGGCCTGTTGGCACTGCCTGCGATGCCGATTTCCGAGTATCCGGAAGTCGTGCCGCCGCAGGTCGTCGTGCGGGCGAACTATCCGGGCGCCAACCCTAAAGTTATCGCCGAAACGGTTGCGACCCCGATCGAGGAGCAGATCAACGGTGTCGAAGGCATGCTCTACATGAGCAGCCAGGCGACGACCGATGGTTTGATGACGCTTACCGTCACGTTCCGGCTCGGTACCGATCCTGACAAGGCCCAGCAGCTCGTTCAGAATCGCGTCTCTCAGGCCGAGCCCCGCTTGCCCGAAGACGTGCGCGCACTCGGCATCACGACGGTCAAGAGTTCACCTGACCTGACGATGGTCGTGCACTTGCTGTCGCCGAACGACCGCTATGACATGACGTACCTGCGCAATTACGCGGTGATCAACGTCAAGGACCGGCTTGCGCGCATCAACGGCGTCGGCGATGTGCAGATCTTCGGATCAGGCGACTATTCGATGCGGGTCTGGGTTGATCCGGCGAAGGCGGCTGAACTCGGACTTTCGGCAAGCGACATCGTCAACGCGGTTCGCGCTGAAAACGTGCAGGCCGCCGTCGGCGTCGTCGGGTCGTCTCCCTCGCTTCCTAATCTCGATTTCCAGCTCTCCGTCAACGCGCAAGGCCGCCTCGCGAGCGAAGAGGAATTCGGCGACATCGTCGTCAAGGCCGGCGCGAACAATCAGGTCACGCGCTTGCGCGATGTCGCGCGCATCGAACTCGGCGCGGCCGACTATTCGCTGCGTTCTCTGCTCAACAACAAGCAGGCGGTCGCGATCCCGATCTTCCAGGCTCCCGGATCGAACGCGATTGAGATCTCGGACAACGTCCGCGCGACGATGGCAGAGCTCAAGCAGTACATGCCGGAAGGCGTCGATTACAGCATCGTCTACGATCCGACGCAGTTCGTGCGTGCTTCGATCGAGGCGGTCATTCACACGCTTCTCGAAGCCGTGGCGCTGGTCGTGCTCGTCGTCATCGTCTTCCTGCAGACGTGGCGCGCGTCGATCATTCCGCTGATCGCGGTGCCGGTTTCGATCGTCGGCACGTTCGCGGTGATGCATGTTTTCGGATTCTCTATCAACGCGCTGACGCTGTTCGGTCTCGTGCTCGCGATCGGCATCGTCGTCGACGACGCGATCGTCGTCGTCGAGAACGTCGAGCGCAACATTGAAAACGGCCTAGCTCCGCGCGAGGCGACCATTCAAGCGATGCGCGAGGTTTCCGGCCCGATCATTGCTATCGCGCTGGTGCTGGTCGCGGTCTTCGTGCCGCTTGCTCTCATCACCGGCCTGACCGGCCAGTTTTACAAGCAGTTCGCGCTGACGATCGCGATTTCGACGGTGATATCGGCGATCAACTCGCTGACGCTATCGCCCGCGCTCGCTGCAGTTCTCTTGAAAGGTCATGACGCGCCCAAGGATCGGCTGACGCGGGGTATGGACTTTGCATTCGGCTGGTTCTTCCGCGGATTCAACCGCGCGTTCACCAGGGGATCGAATGCCTACAGCGGCGGCGTCAAACGCATCCTATCGCACAAGGCAGCGGCGTTTCTCATTTATCTGGTCTTGATCGGAGCGGCCGCTGCGATGTTCAAGGCTGTTCCTGGCGGCTTCGTGCCGGGCCAAGACAAGCAATATCTCGTCGGCTTTGCGCAGCTTCCGGACGGCGCCACGCTCGATCGCACCGAAGAGGTCATTCGGCAAATGGGCGACATCATGCTCAAGACGCCGGGCGTCAAGGACGCGGTGCAGTTTCCCGGGTTGTCGATCAATGGTTTCACCAACAGCTCCAATTCCGGAATCGTTTTCGCCGGCTTGAAGTCGTTCGAAGAACGGCGCTCGCCGGAACTCAGCGGTCCGGCAATCGCGATGAGCCTCAATCAGCAATTCGCGGGCATCAAAGACGCATTCATCGTGATGTTTCCGCCGCCGCCCGTTCAGGGTCTCGGCACGATCGGCGGCTTCAAACTGCAGGTCGAGGACCGTGCCGGACTTGGCTATGACGCCTTGAGCGATGCGATGCAGGCTTTCACTGGCGCGCTCTACAAGGCGCCGGAGCTTGCCGGGATTTTCACGTCGTATCAGGTGAACGTACCGCAGCTTTTTGCTGCAATCGACCGGACGAAGGCGCGCCAGCTCGGGGTCGCCGTGACCGATGTTTTCGCGACGATGCAAATCTATCTCGGATCGCTTTACGTCAACGACTTCAATAAATTCGGCCGGACGTACTCCGTTCGTGTGCAAGCCGATGCCAAGTATCGGGCGCGTCCCGAAGATATCGGGCTGTTGAAGGTTCGCTCCAACACCGGCGCCATGATCCAGCTTTCGGCGCTGCTCAACGTGAAGCAGGTCGCCGGGCCCGAGCGCGCCATGCGCTACAACGGCTTCCTGACGGCCGACGTCAACGGCGGCGCTGCTCCCGGATACTCGTCGGGACAAGCGAAGGCAGCGGTTGAACGCATAGCGGCGCAAGTCTTGCCGAAGGGCATAGGCTTTGAGTGGACCGAGCTAACGTACCAGGAGATCCTTGCGGGCAATTCCGGCGTTTGGGTATTCCCGCTGTCGATCTTCCTCGTGTTCCTCGTGCTTGCCGCACAGTACGAAAGTCTCGTGCTGCCGCTTTCGATCATCATGATCGTGCCGATGGGCCTGCTCGCGGCCATGACGGGCGTGTATCTCTCGCATGGCGACAACAACGTCTTTACGCAGATCGGTTTGATCGTTCTTGTCGGGTTGTCTGCGAAGAATGCCATTTTGATCGTCGAGTTTGCGCGCGAGCTCGAACTCGCGGGCCGTAATCCGGTGCAGGCAGCAATCGAAGCGAGCCGCTTGCGTCTCCGGCCGATCCTGATGACGTCGATGGCGTTCATCATGGGTGTCGTTCCGCTCGTGACCTCGATCGGCGCTGGTGCAGAGATGCGCCAAGCCATGGGCATCGCCGTCTTCTCGGGCATGATCGGCGTCACGATTTTCGGCATTTTCCTGACGCCGGTCTTCTACGTGATCTTGCGAAAACTCAGCGGCAACAAACCTCTCAAACATACTGGCGAGGTCATCTCGCCAGTCGTCGCGGCGCCCGGATCCCATGGCCACCTGGCACCAACAGCCGCGGAATAACACGGCCGAAACTTGGCGCTTCCACCCGAAGTCCAAATATGGAGAGAAAGAATGTCTGATCTCAAAGGTAAAGTTGCAATCGTAACGGGCGCTTCGAAAGGTATCGGCGCTGAAATCGCAAGAGCCCTAGCGGCTGCTGGCGCGGCCGTCGCCGTGAACTATGCCTCGAGCAAAGAAGGGGCCGAAAAGGTCGTCGCCGATATCAAGGGCAACGGCGGCAAGGCGATTGCTGTCAAAGGCAGCGTCGCTAATGCCTACGACATCAAAAATATATTTGCAGAGACGAAGAAAGCTTTCGGCTCCCTCGACATCCTCGTCAACAATGCCGGCGTCTACGCGTTTCAGCCACTCGAAGCCGTGACCGACGGCGAGTTTCAACGGCAATTCAACACGAACGTTCTCGGCACGATCCTGGCGGCACAGGAAGCCGCAAAGCATTTCGGTCCTGAAGGCGGCAGCATCATCAACGTCAGTTCGGTCGTCAGTCTGGCTGCGTTTCCTAACACCGTGGTCTACTCTGCGACCAAGGGCGCGGTCGATGCCGTAACGCGGGTGCTGGCCGCAGAGCTTGGGCCGAAGAAAATCCGCGTGAACACCATTGCTCCGGGTCTCGTCGAAACTGAAGGCGTTCATACGATGGGCGTTTTGGGAACTGATTTTGAAAAATCTGCAGTCGCGCAAACGCCGCTGGGACGCGTTGGCCAACCGGACGACATTGCGAAGGTCGCCGTTTTTCTTGCGTCCGACGAGTCCGGCTGGATTACCGGCGATAGACTGACGGTTTCCGGCGGAGCCCGTTGACAACGATAGCAGACGCTGCGATGCGTGCCCAATTAATGCCCGTCATCAGACAGAGTCTTATTGATGCCAGCAGTTATCCGTGTCGAACATCTTTCCAAGACGTACGCTTCGGGATTCACGGCTCTCAAGGACATCAATCTCGAGATAAGCCACGGCGAGATCTTCGCGCTCCTCGGCCCTAACGGCGCGGGCAAGACGACGCTGATCGGCTGCGTCTGCGGGATCGTCAATCCCACAGCGGGGAAAATCACCGTCGACGGGAAGGATATCGTTGCCGATTATCGCGCAGTGCGCGCGATGATCGGCCTCGTGCCGCAGGAACTCGCGACGGATATGTTCGAAACTCCGTGGGCGACGGTCAACTTCAGCCGCGGGCTGTTCGGTAAGCCGCGGAACCATGAATACGTCGAGAAGGTGCTGCGTTCGCTTTCGCTTTGGGACAAGAAAGACAGCCGGATCATGACGCTGTCGGGCGGCATGAAGCGCCGGCTGTTGATCGCGAAAGCGTTAGCGCACGAACCGCGCATTTTGTTTCTCGATGAGCCAACCGCTGGCGTCGATGTGGAGCTTCGGCGCGAGATGTGGGAGATCGTGCGGAAACTCCGCGCGGAAGGCGTGACGATCATCCTGACGACGCACTACATCGAAGAAGCCGAGGAGATGGCTGACCGCGTCGGCGTCATCGCCAAGGGTGAGATCATTCTCGTCGAAGAAAAGAACGAGCTGATGCGCAAGCTCGGCAAGAAGCAGCTCGTGCTCCAGTTGTCCGCCCCGCTGACGGAGATACCGGCAGGGCTCGGCGCCTACGATTTGCACCTCGGTGCCGACGGCAACGAGCTGACCTACACTTACGACACGCGGGCCGAGCGGACGGGTATCACCGCGCTCTTGAACGACATGCGAGCGGCCGGCGTAACATTCAAAGATCTCTCGACCATGCAAAGTTCGCTTGAAGACATTTTCGTCGATCTCGTGAGGGAAAAACGATGAACATCGAGGCTGTCCGCGCAATATACGGTTTCGAGATGTCCCGCTGGGGACGCACGCTGATGCAGAGCATCGTCTCGCCCGTGCTCTCGACGTGTCTTTATTTTATCGTCTTCGGCTCGGCGATCGGTTCGCGCATTTCGCAGGTCGATGGCATCGACTACGGAGCGTTCATCGTTCCCGGCCTCGTGATGATGCTGCTGTTGACGCAGAGCACTCTCAACGCCTCGTTTGGCATCTACTTCCCGCGCTTCACCGGGACCATATACGAGCATCTTTCCGCTCCGGTTTCAGCTTTCGAGATCGTTCTCGGATATGTCGGCGCCGCGGCGACAAAATCGGTCATCCTCGGGCTGCTCGTATTGATCACGGCGAGCCTCTTCGTGCCGCTTCGCATCGCACATCCCTTCTGGATGATCCTATTCTTGCTGCTGACCGCGATAACCTTCAGCATGCTCGGTTTCATCATCGGGATCTGGGCCGACGGGTTCGAGAAGCTTCAGATCATCCCGCTTCTCGTCATCACGCCGCTGACGTTTCTCGGCGGCACTTTCTATTCGATAAAGATGCTACCGCCTTTTTGGCAAACCGTGACGCTCTTCAATCCCGTCGTCTATTTGATCAGCGGCTTTCGCTGGAGCTTCTTTGAAATCTCCGACGTGAATGTCGGGGTCAGCCTTCTGATGACCTCGTTGTTCCTTGCTGTCTGCATGGCTGTCGCCTGGTGGATCTTCAGGACGGGATACCGTCTCAAGGCGTAACCCGGTTCGTCAGCCGCCGCCGCCCTTCAGATACCAGCCCCATGGCTCGCGGGTTGTGTAGGCGGTGATCTGCTTCGCCTCGAGGAAGTTGTTCAGGCCCCACGTTCCAAGCTCGCGACCGACGCCGCTTTTTTTCACGCCGCCCCAAGGTGGCTCGAGGAAATTCGGTTGCGAGCAATTGATCCAGATGACGCCGGCCTCGAAAGCGTCGGCGACGCGCTCCGCCCTCTTCAAATCGCCCGACATAACTGCTGCGGCCAAGCCGAACTCGCTATCATTGGCCAAGGCCAAAGCTTCGCCTTCCGTATCGAACGTCGTGACGGCGAGGACGGGGCCGAAAATCTCCTCGCGCCAAATTCGCGCTGAGGGTGCCACATCCGCGAATATCGTCGGCTCCACAAAGTAGCCAACGTTGAGATGCGCGGGCCGGGCGCCGCCGGTTACGAGCGTTGCCTCGCTCTTTCCGGCATCGATATAGCCACGCACCTTGTCGTATTGGTTTTCGCTGACGAGCGGTCCCAGTAGTGTGCCCGGTGCCATGCCGTCGCCGATCGTGATCTTCTTGGCTTCCACCGAAAGCCTGTCGATGAGCTTCGGCGCGATGCCCTTCTCGACGATCATCCGCGATGTGGCGCTGCAGACTTGTCCCTGGTTCCAGAAGATTCCGAACATCACCCATTCGACGGCCTGCTCGATGTCGGCGTCGTCGAAGATGATGATCGGCGATTTACCTCCAAGCTCCAGGCTGATGCTTTTGACGTCGCGCGCCGCAGCAGACGCAACGGCGATGCCCGTCGGGACGGAGCCTGTGAAAGCCAGCTTGCGGACATCGGGGTGCGACGCGAGACGCGCGCCGGCGTCGGCTCCATATCCCGTGACGACGTTCAAGACGCCATTGGGCAGGCCCGCTTCCGCTGCCATGCGCGCGAGTTCCAGCGCGCTCAGAGGCGTGTACTCGGACGGCTTCAGCACGACCGCGCAGCCTGCCGCGATCGCGGGCGCGACCTTCCATGCCGCCATCAACAGGGGATAGTTCCACGGCACGATGAGCCCGGCGACGCCTGCGGGCATGTATTTGACGCGCGACTGAAAACGCGCGTCGGGCACGCCGATGATTTCGCCCTGGCGTCCGTCCAATTCCTCCGCGTACGTTGCGTAGAGATTGAAGCAATAGGCGGCGTCACCGATATCCCATAGGGCCTCGGGCAGCGGCTTGCCGTTGTCTCTCACCTCTATCTCGGCGAGCGCCTGCTTTTGCTCTTCGATCGCCGCGCCTATGGCGCGAAGGAATACGGCCCGATCACGGCCGGTCGTGCGCGACCATGGGCCGGCCATCGCGGCTTTCGCGGCGGCGACCGCAGCGTCGATGTCCGATGCTGTTCCGGCAGCGCAGCGGTGGAAGGTTCGTTCGTTTGCCGGGTTGACGACGTCGAGCGTGGCGCCGCCCAGCGCGTCACACCACTTTCCGTCGACGAAAAGTTTCGATTGCATCATAGTTCCAGAAAAGCGTTTGCCCGATCGGGTTTCAGATGACCTTCGCCAATGTGCTTCTGAAGCCATCGATGAAGATATCGGCATGCTCCCGAGTAAAGCAGAGCGGCGGACGGATCTTCAAGACGTTGCCGTGACCGCCTGCTATCCCGATGAGGATATTGCGCTCGCGCATGCCGTTGACGATTCTTTCGGCAAGGGCGCGGTCGGGCTCGGCCGACGCCTTATCCCTCACAAGCTCGACGCCGATGTAGAGGCCGGAGCCGCGAACATCGCCGACCCGATCACCGTTTCCTCCGGCAATGCGAAGCTCCGAGCGCAGATAGGCACCAGTATCAAAGGCGTTTTCCTGTAAGCCTTCCTCGTTCAAGACATCCAAGACTGCCAACCCCGCAGCAGCCGCGACCGGATTGCCGCCGAATGTGTTGAAGTAACCCGACTTCGATCCGAATACTGCGAGCATCTCGGGCTTGACCGCGACGCCGCCCATCGGGAAGCCGTTGCCCATCGGCTTTCCCATCACGATCATGTCAGGCACCACGCCGTGGCGATCGAAGCCCCACATTTTATCGCCCGTTCGGCCGAAGCCCGGTTGCACCTCGTCGGCGATGTAAACGCCTCCCGCGTCGCGCACCGCCGAGACCGCTTCGGCAAGAAATCCGGGCTCGCCCGGGTAGACGCCGTCGCTCGAAAAAATGCTGTCGGCGATGAACCCCGCGAGGCGAATGCCAGCTGCCTTCATGCCCGCGATGGCTTTGCGAATATCCTCGGCGAACTGGTGTCCGACGGCTTCGCTCTTCTGGCGGTAGGTATCCGGCGCGGGCACGAGGAACACGCAGGGCGGCCGCGGCTCGGCGCTCGCGGAGGATGGCGATATCTCCGTCACGGCAGTGGTGTTGCCGTGATAGGCGTTCTCGGTAACGATAAAGCCGGTGCCGCCCGTAACCGCGCGGGCGATGCGAAGAGCAAGATCGCCGCTTTCGCTGCCTGTGCACGTAAACACGATATTCGAGATGGGCTCCGGCATCGTGGCCAGAAGGCGTTCGGCGTACGTGTAGATGTTGTCGTAGAGATAACGTGTGTGCGTATTCAGCGTGCCGAGCTGCCGCGATATGGCTTCGACGACGCGGGGATGGCAGTGCCCGACGGACGGCACGTTGTTGTAAGCGTCGAGATAGCGCGTGCCATCGGCATCGTGGAGCCAGACGCCCTCGGCCCTGACGAGGTTCAACGGCCGTTCGTAAAACAGCATCGAGGTCGGCCCGAATGTCTGCTTCCGGCGTTTGACGAGGCTCGTGACCGCGGGCGGCAACTTGTCGGCTGAGTTCATGTCGAAGGCGTTGAGATCGAGAATTTTTTGCGTAGCTTCCATAGGGCCCCTTGGGCATGCTCCTTGGCAGATGGGCTGCGTCTTCGCATCGGTTTCGTTTAATATAGGGCACGCCGCGGACTACAGCTTGACCCTTGGAAGCGGGGCCTGTTCAGTTTGACAGGAGCCCCGGCCGGTGAACCCCGTCAACTTCGGGGCCGCTCTGGTCAAATCCCGCGAGGGCACTCAGAGTAACGTCAGTTCCGATTGCAATCGGACTTTCCATCGTCGAGAACACAAGCATGACTGATGAAACGCAGGCACGGCCAAATCGCTGGAAGCGATTTTCCGATTGGGACGAGCGCCCGCTCAGGCTCGACAAATTCGCCGCCGAAGATCCTGCCAGCGGTTTTTCGGCGTTCAAGAGCCCCTTCGATCCTAAGCCGGGGTTGTCTCTTGGCGCTGGCGTCGTCGAGTCCATGGATGGCATCGCCGTCCGCGACTTCGATATGATCGACGTTTTCATTGCCCGCTATCATCTCGATCCCGAAATCGCGCCGGAAGCGATGGCGATGCCGTCTCTCGAAGTGGCGCGCATGCTCGTCGACATGAACGTGCCGCGAACGACGCTGGTTCGGCTCGCGCACGGCATGACGCCCGCCAAGCTCGCCGATGTCGTCAGTCATCTTTCATCCCTCGAGATCGCTTTCGCCTACAGCAAGATGCGGGCACGGCAGACGCCCGGCAATCAAGCGCACGTCACGAACGCGAAAGACGACCCGCTACAGATGGCGGCCGATGCCGCAACTGCCGTGGCATTCGGCTTCGACGAAATCGAGACGACGATGCGGGTTGCACGCAACTCCTGGTCAAACGCCGTTGCCTGCGCCGTCGGGGCTGCCGTCGGACGGTGGGGTGCGCTCTTTCAGTGCTCCAGCGAAGAAGCGGAAGAACTCAAGATCGGCATGGCGGGCTTCACGTCCTACGCCGAGACCGTGTCGGTCTACGGCACCGAGAAAAGCTTCATCGACGGCGACGATACGCCTTGGTCGAAAGCATTTCTCGCGGCAGCCTACGCTTCGCGCGGCATCAAGATGCGGTGTACATCGGGTGCGGGCTCCGAGTTGCTGATGGGCTTTCACGACCGCAAATCGCTGCTCTATCTGGAGGCGCGGTGCCTTTGCCTGCAGCGCGCGATGGGCGTGCAGGGCACGCAGAACGGCGGCATCGACGGGGCGCCCGTTACCTGCACCGTTCCCGGCGGCATGCGCGAATTGATGGCCGAGAACCTGATCGCCGTCTGGCTCGATCTCGAATGCGCGTCCGGCAACGACGCTCGCGCGACGGAATCGGAAATCCGCGTCGGCGCGAAGATCCTGCCGTATCTCATCGCGGGCTCCGATCTCATCTGTTCCGGCTTTGGCTCTATCCTCAAGTACGATAATTCGTTCAACGCCTCGCTGCTCAACGGCGAGGAACTCGAGGATTATCTGGTTCTGCAGCGCGACTTCGAGGCCGACGGCGGGCTTACTCCGGTCGGCGAGACGCGCGTCATGGAGCTTCGCTCGCGGGCCGTCGATGCGATCAGCGCGGTGCTGGAAGAACTCGGGCTCGCGAAGCCGACTGCCGACATGAAGCTCTCGGTCGTTGCCGCGTCCGGCTCGGATGAAACGCGGACGTTTTCGGGCCGCGACGTGGCGCTGATCAGCGAAGCCATCTACGAGCGGTCGATCACGGTCATCGACGTCATCAAGGCGCTTGCGGCTCGCGGATTCGCCGAAGAAGCGGAAAACCTGCTGAAGCTCGTAAGGCTCCGCGTTTCCGGCGATTACCTGCAGACATCGGCGGTCGTTCGTGACGGGCGCATCGTCAGCGCCGTCAACAATCCCAACGATTATCAGGGCCCTGGCACGGGCTACCGTCTCACTGCCGAGCGTCGCGAGGAAATCGTCGCCATTCGCGATGTGCTGACGCGCCAGGAAGTGCTGCGGGTCGAAGCGGCTTTCAGGCCTGGGGAGGTCACCCGCGTCGCCTACCGGCCGGCAGGACCTGCCGCCGCGACCCACAATCCGAAAGAGGTCGTGATCGGCATCAGCCCCGCCTTCGGCCTAAAGCTCTTTCAAACGGTCGCGGGGCATCCCCTCTCGGCCATTCTGCGGGTGCTGATCGGCGGGATAACGGAAGGCGGCTGTACGGCCCGCGTCGTCCGGATGCGCCATACGGCAGATACCTCGTTCCTCGGGCTTAGCGCGGCGCGGCTCGCGGGCTCCGGCATCGGGATCGGCATTCAGGCAAAGGGCACCGCCGTCATTCATCAGAAAGACCGGCTGCCGCACAACAATCTCGAGCTCTTCTCGAACTCGCCGATCACCAAGATCGAGCATTACAAGCGAATGGGGCTCAATGCGGCCGCCTATGCGCTTGGCGAAATGCCCGAGCCCGTCATCGTGCCGACACGCGGCGAGGCCATGGGCTCACGCTACCATGCCAGGGTTTCGCTCATCTACGCGATCGAGACGGAGATGACGTCCGAGGGCGCCGAACCAGAAGAGATCGATGTGATGTTCCTCGGAGCCGCCGCATGACCGGGAAGCCGCTCACCGTTGCCGATTATCCGCTCGCCGAGAACCGGCCCGACGTGGTCGAGACAAAAGCCGGCAAGAAGCTCGATGACATTACGCTCGAGGGCGTGCTGTCCGACCGTGTGTCGCTCGAAGATCTTCGCATCACAGACCGCGCGCTCCGCCAGCAGGCTGAAATCTCGACGGCGGCGGGGCGGCCGACCCTCGCCGCGAATTTCGAGCGCGGCGCCGAGCTCGTGGACGTTCCGCAGGACGTGATCATGCGGGTCTACGAGCTGCTGCGTCCCGGCCGAGCAGGGTCAAGGCAAGAGTTAATCGCGGTCGCGACGGATCTTCGCGAAACCTATGGCGCCGAGGGCGTTGCGGCCTTCATCGAGGAGGCGGCCGACGTCTACGAGCGCCGCAATCTCTACAAAAAGCGTTTCTGAAAGGGCGGGCATGAGCTGGAAGACGGGTTATCGATCCATCTATTACGACGGCGCTCCGGAGCCAGACGACCCGGATCTCTCCAAGTCTCACACCGCCCTCCTCGTCATCGACGTCCAAAACACTTACCTCTCCCGGCCGGACCGCGCGTCGCTTTCGCCGGAGGATCAACGTCGGTATGACGCTTGGACGCCTTTTCACAAGCGTATGCATGAAATCGTTCTGCCGAGAACGAAGGACCTTCTCGAAAGGTTTCGGCGGAACGGAATTGAATGCCTGTTCGCGCGCATCGCCTGCCATACCAAGGACGGCCGGGACCGCTCGCTGTCGCAGAAGATGCCGGGCTGGAACAACCTTCTTTTGCCTAAAGACGAGTTGCCGTCCCAGATTGTCCCGGAGCTTCAGCCCATCGGGGACGAGATCGTCGTTACAAAGACGACAGACAGTGCACTGACGGGTACCAACTTGCGGCTGATCCTAACCAACCTCGGCATCAAAACCGTGGTTTGCTGTGGTATTTTCACGGACCAGTGCGTCTCGTCGACTGTCCGGAGCCTCGCCGACGAGAGCTTCGCCGTCGTCGTGGTCGAAGATTGCTGCGCCGCCGGGTCCGACGAGCTGCACCACAAAGAACTCGAGATCATGAATATGATCTATGGGCACGTCATGTCGAGCGAAGAACTCAACGCCCTGATGAAGCTGGCGTAAACCGGCTTGACGGCGCTCAGAAGGTCAAGTTTCCATAGGGGACGGTCAAATCGACTTGGCCGCCGCAGCATACACTGATGCCATCAAAGAGGGGGAATCTTCCGTTACCGCGAACGACTGGCTGCATCGCTCCTTCCTACTCGTTTTTGTCCGTGGCCGGGCCCCGTCGATCGCTTTCGTTTCGCCCTGATAGTTTACGGGCAAAAACCTCATCATCCGCTCACCAGGAGTGACAGGCATGTTCGATAGCAAATTCTCACGCCGCGACTTCTTGAAAACGTCGGCGTCCGCGGCGGCCACGCTGGCCGCCACCCAGATGGGTCCGTTCGCAGGCCCCGCCCGCGCGGCCCGTGACAAGGAACTGAATATCCTCTGTTGGGAAGGTTACAACTCGGCTCAGGTGCTCGACCCCTTCCGTTCGAGCAAGGGCGCGACGGTCAAGGCCGAAAGCCTGACCAACGATCCGACGATGATCAACCGTCTGCGCGCAGGCGAGATCAACGTTTGGGATCTCATCAACGTCAACAATCCCTGGGCACGCAAAATCATGCTGCCCGAGAAGCTGATCAAGCCGCTCGATCGTGCGAAGTTCGAGCCATACTTCGAGAAGATGATGCCGCAGTTCAAGCCGCCCTATAAGTGGGCGATGGACGACTCCGGCAAAGATCTGCTCGGCATGGCCCAGCGGTTCGGGCCCTACTCGTTCGTCGTCAACACCGACAAGATCAGCCGAAAAACTGCAGAAGACCAGGGCTGGGATCTCTTCAACGATCCGAAGCTCGCCGGCCGCTTCGGCATTCTGGAGTCCGACGACTGGAACGTGTTCGGCATCTGCTGCATCGCCGGCTTCGATCCGTACAAGGCGCACACCGCCGAAGAAGTCGCCAAGTTCGAGGAAACAGCAAAGCGCATTCTGAAGAACAAGAAGGTCGTGGGCGACATCGCCACCATGAACCAAGCGATGATTTCCGGCGAAATCGATTGCCATCTCACGGGCGGCACGTATTCGGCGTCTCCCGCGCGAGCGGACGGACATTTGAATTTGCGTGGCATCACGCCAAACAAGGGACCTCTGGCCGGCGGCAAGGGCGGCATTGCCTGGATCGAAATTACCTCGGTCGTCAACAATCCGCAGGGCTCTCCGCTCGCCGAGGAGTTCCTGGAATACGTGCAGAGTCCCGAGGTCGCGCATTCCGTGGCGTTTGCCGAGGGCACGTTCAATCCGGTCGCTCAGATGGGCAACCCGGAATGCTTCAAGCTCTTCAGCAAAGACCAGCTCGAGGCCATTCAGTGGGACAGCCTCGAAGAAGAGATGGCGCGCTCGGCCGAGTACGATATCGTTCCCGACTACGACAAGCTGCTCGACATCTGGAATGCTGCGAAGAAATCCTGAGCCGCATGACGTTTGCGTCGTGACCTCAGTGAACGGCATGTAACGCTTCGGCCTTCCGCCGCTCGATAGGCGGAAGGCCCGATGCGTTTCTCATTAGCTTTCAAAGAAGTTGGAACTCCTACGTGACCGGAACTTCCGAACCTATTCTGCGATTAAAGAACGTACGCAAAGCGTTCGGCAATCTAGCCGCCGTCGACGATGTCAATCTTACCATCGGCGAAGGCGAGTTCTTCACGATCGTCGGACCTTCCGGTAGCGGTAAGACGACCTTGATCCGTATGCTTGCCGGTATGGACCGTCCGACCTCGGGCGACATCCTGCTGCGCGACAAGCGCATCAACGATACTCCGGCCAACGAACGGCCGACGTGCATGGTGTTTCAGTCGCTCGCACTCTTTCCGCATCGGACGGTTGGGCAGAACATCGAATTCGCCCTCAAGATTCGGGGCGTCGATCCGGCGACGCGCGAGAAGCGCGCACGCGAGTTGATGGGGCAATTGCAACTCCCGGCCGACTACTATTCGAAGAACGTCACTTTGTGTTCGGGCGGCGAGCGCCAACGCGTGGCCCTTGCCCGTGCGCTCGCGTTCGATCCGCAGATCCTGTTTTTCGACGAACCTCTGTCGGCGATCGACTACAAGCTGCGCAAGACGCTCGAAAAAGAGCTGAAGGACATTCACCGCCAGACGGGCAAGACGTTCGTCTACATCACGCACAGCCTCGAAGAGGCTATGGTGATGAGCGACCGGATCGGCGTGATGCGACGCGGCAAGCTCATCCAGGTGGGCTCGCCCAACGAAATCTATTCGACGCCCCGCTCTCGCTTCGTCTCGGAGTTCATGGGGGACGTCAACGTGATACCCGTCGAGGCCAACGGCGCAGGCTCGGTGCGTTCGCAGACACTCGGCGCAAGCTTCAAGGTGCCGCCGGCATCCATCGAAGGCAAAGCGCAGTGCCTGGTCGTCAGACCGGAGTTCCTTCGCTTCCTCGATTCTCCCAGCGACGCGCAGAACAGCCTCAAAGGCATCGTTTATAACGAGTACGCGCTCGGATCGCGCATCCAATACCAGGTGCGCGTCGGCGAAAAGGTGTTCCTCGTCGAAAAGCTTCGCCAGCAGCCGTTCAAGGGCTCGCTCGACGATGAAGTGCTGATTGGTTGGGATCCGGAAAATTCAATTCTGGTGGCCGACGAATGATCGAAAAGACCTCCGTCCTCGCCGAACCAGGACGGCGTGCGGCAATACCGATTATGGTATTGCTGGCGCTCGGGTTCGTTGCACCTCTGCTCGCGGTCGTGGGCTTCAGCTTCATGCCGGCCCGAACGTTCGGGCTTTGGCACGAACCCACTCTCGAAAATTACGAAAGAATCTTCAGCGACAACACCTATGTCTCGTTGCTGTGGTCGTTGGGGCTGGCTTCGGCCACCGTCGTACTTCTCGCGCTCATCTGCTATCCGGTCGCTTACGGTCTCGTTCGCGTCTTCGGCCGATGGTCGACGGTTTTGACGCTGCTCTTCACCATCCCGCTGGTGGTTTCGGAGAACATCCGCCTCTACGGCTGGGTGCTCTTCTTCATCAAGGGGGGCATCCTTCCCGGAACCTTGCGAACGCTCTTTGGCGTGGAGATGGGAGATTTCCTTTTCACTCCGGCCGCCGTCTTGTTCGGCATGGTCTACGTCTATCTGCCGTTCATGCTGTTTCCAATGACGCTCGGAATCGCGATGGTTCCGAACCAGATGCGCGAAGCCGCGAGGGACCTCGGCGCTTCGCGCTGGCAGGTTTTCCGCGAAGTTGAACTGCCGCTATCGACACCGGGTTTGATGATCGGCTCGCTGCTGACGTTCGTACTCGCGGTCGGCGCCATTGCCGAGGCAAAGGTTCTTGGCGGCCAGCGCATCATCCCGATCACGCACGACATCGAAATTGCCTTCACGTATGCGCAGAACTGGCCTCTCGGGGCTGCGCTCGCGGTGCTGCTGATGCTGGTCGTCAGCGTGCTCGTCCTCATCGTGCTCAGGCGCTTCGATCTCGATCAAATACTTGGAAAGCGGTGACGTAATGTCTGAGAACAATGGCAGCATTCGCCACATCCTTATCGGCGTCTGGACTGCAGCGGTCCTGCTCTTCGTGTTTCTTCCCAGCGCGACGATCTTCCTCGCGTCGATGACCTCCAGCCGCTACTTCACCTTCCCGATTTCGTCGTTCGGCCTCGATTGGTGGTCCAAGGTCCTCAACTCGCTCGAAGTCAGGGCGCTGGCCTACACGTCTCTGTCGATCGCGCTGACGGTAACCGTCATCGCAGTCGTGCTCGGCTTCTTCGGTGCGCTGGCCTTTGCCCGTTACGATTGGAAGGGCCGTAAGCTCTACCAAAAGTTCATTCTGCTCCCGATCTTCTTTCCTCAGTCGGTACTTGGGCTCGCCCTACTGCTTTGGTTCAACGCCTTGGGCTTCACCCTATCCTGGAAGACGGCCGTGCTCGCGCACCTCGTCTGGATCGCGCCGGTCGTAACGCTGGTCATGGCCATCCAGGTCTATTCCTTCGATCCGTCTCTCGAGGAAGCGGCGACGGATCTCGGCGCATCGCGTTGGCAGACTTTCCGTGAGGTGACGCTGCCTGTTCTCATGCCCGGGATCTTTTCGGGAAGTCTGTTTGCCTTCCTATTGTCGTGGGGCAACTTCCCCCTGTCGCTCTACACAACGGGCGCTGACAACACTTTGCCCAAGTATCTCTACGCAAAGATGGTCGCGGGCTACACGCCGGGCGTCCCAGTCCTCGGCACGATTTCGACGGCGGCCGCCGCAGTCCTCCTCTTTGGCGGTTACGCGGCAATGCTCTTTCTGACACGGAAGCGGAACGCGGCAGCCTAAAACAAACTCTCAATCTCTGAATTCGAACAAGAGCAACAACGCGGCCCCTAGGGAGGTTATGTCCATGTTCACGTCTATCGCAGGCCGGTCCGTCATCGTTACGGGCGGAAGCAAGGGGATCGGCAAGGGGATCGCGCGCGTCTTTGCAAAGAGCGGTGCAAAGGTCGTCGTCGTCTCGCGGAATCTCGCTGAAGCAAAGGCTACGGCGGAAGAGTTGTGCCGCGACGGTGGCACCGCAATGGGCCTCGCCGCAGACGTCACGAGCATGGGCGACTTGCAGGTTCTCGCCGATGCGACTGCCACGGCTTACGGCGGCATCGATATCCTGTGCGCCAACGCCGGCATTTTTCCTCAGACAAAGATCGAGGAATTGTCGCCCGAAGATTGGGACTTCGTTTCCGATACGAACCTCAAGGGAACGTTCCTGTCCGTCAAAGCCTGCCTGCCGTATCTGAAGAAATCCGCCCAGGGGCGCATCATCATCACGTCGTCGATCACGGGCCCGGTGACGGGATTTCCGGGATGGTCGCATTACGCTGCGACCAAAGCCGGTCAGCTCGGCTTCATGCGGACGGCGTGCATGGAGTTCGCGAAATATGGCATCACCGTCAACGCGGTTTTACCGGGCAACATCGCAACGGAAGGTCTCGCGGCGCTCGGGCCTGAGTACGAAAGATCGGCGGCCGCTTCCATCCCGCTGCAGAAGCTCGGAAAGGTCGAGGATATCGGTTACGCGGCGCTGTTTTTCGCGTCCAAGGAAGCCGCCTACGTCACCGGACAGACGATTATCGTCGACGGCGGTCAAATCCTGCCCGAAAGCATGGATGCGCTGGCGCAGGCCTAGCGCATTGCCTAGCGAGGCGAATTCCGGTCAGCTTTGATTGTGCAATACCTCCGCGCGCAGCGCGCGCGGAGAAAGGCCGGTCCATCGCCGGACGGCACGGCTGAAAGCCGAGAGTTCGGAATAGCCGACGAGGAAGGCTATTTCAGAGAACGACAGCTGGCGCTGGCGCACATAGGACAGCGCCAAGTCGCGGCGCGTGCTTTCGACGAGGGTGCTGTAGCTCAGTCCGTCGTAATGAAGCTCGCGCTGAATGGCGCTGAGCGGAAGCCGCAGCTCGGCGGCCACGCATTCGATTTGCGGAAAGCCTTCAGGCAGTCTCGCGCGCACGGCGCTGCGAACGCGATCAGTAATGCTGAAGCGCACATCGCGGCGCTCGGAGAGCCTATCGAGACAAAGCTTCATTGCGCACATGAGGCGTGGATCGGCTGAGGGCATTGCCTGCTTGAGGATTTGCGGCCGGAACACGATCGCGTTGGTCGGCTGCGAGAAGAAAGCCGGTGCCGCGAATGCGCGCTCGTGCTCGCGCCAGCCTTCGGGCTTTGGATGCTCGAAATGAACTTCCTCGGGGGCCCAGCTCTGGCCCATCGCTTCGCGAATGAGATTGAGGAACATGCCAAGCGACAGTTCCGCGTCTTGCCGACGTTCGATGATTTGCGGCGCGTCGATGCGATATTCGAGCCGGGCGAGGCCATCGGGCGTCGTCTGGAGCCCCATCGACGACGATTGCTGGTGCAGCGGAAAGAGCTCCACGAGCGTTTCGAGAGCGACGCCCAGTGATGGAGCGGAGAGCGAGGCATACCCCCAAAGACCGAGGTCTCGCGGATCGAACGCATTGCCGAACCACAAGCCGAAATTGTCGTTTCGGGTTATTCGGGCGCTTTCCTCGAACAGGCGGCAATAGGAGCTGAGGCTCAACTGCAGAGTCGGAGAGCCGGCCATTTCAGGCGAGATGCCGACGCTGCCAAAAATACGATCGACGTCGCCTCGCTGTCGCTCGATGAAGTTCACGATCCCGGTGGCTGCCGAGGCTAGAACAGAAGGGTCGGTTCCCCGGCCGATAGTGCTACCGGCGCCGCTCGCTCCGAAGTCGCTAATGCCGAGTGCCATCGTTTCCTGGTGAGCAGATGCCAATATTCCAGAGAAAAAAGGCTAGCAGAAGCGTCCCGCCGGTCAACCCGTCATGCGCGATGAATTATTCGGCAGCCGCCGAAAATACCGGCATAATTGCGGTGCAACATTCAGCCAAAAAGGCGTTTCAGGAGACCCTTCTTCGGCGGTGCAGCAACGTCTTTTCCGGCGGCGCCACCATACGAAGAGAGGTACTGCTCGCAGAGCGGGATGGAACCCTGCGTGTACTCGACGCCCATCGATTTCGCCAGTTCGGTTTCCGAATGCGATCCGATCCACGCAACGAGGAGAAGTCTCCGCAGCATGACAAACGTCGCGATTTCGCTTTCTTCCGCCTCGCTCAAATTGCCGATGCGGCGATAGCCTCGGACCCAGGCTTTGAGCAGATCCGGCACCTCGGGCAAATGCTCGAAGAACGACACCGTCGTCGCGCAATCATAAAGGAGCCAGGAAAAACCGCAGTCGTCGAAATCGATGGCCTTAACGGTGGACCCGTCCATCAGCAGGTTGGCGAGACGCATATCGCCGTGCACGAGATTGAAGCGATCGGGCGATTTGCCGAAGTTCTCGAGACGCCGTCCGATCAACGCGACGGCTTCGGTGATGGCCGCCGTCGCCTCCGGCGTCATCCCCATGCCGTCCTTCCAGTAGCCCCAATGGGGACGACTTCCGAGGCTGGTCTCGAAGTCCCAGGTGAAGCGTTCGAACCAGGCCGGCCGCTGCCACTTGCGAACATGGGCGTGCATGCGGGCCGCCGTTTCGCCAAGCATCTCGAAGCCAGCAACGTCGGTACTCGATGGCTCCGAGCCATTCTCCCATTGGAACAGCACGACGTTGCGCGCGTTTGGCAGCCCCGGGGCCGCAACCGTCTGGATGTATTCGCCGTCGAGGCCTCTCAGCGCCGTCGGCGTGGCAACGCCGCCATTTTCGCGGAGTGCCGAAAGCCACGCGAGCTCGGAAGCTATGGCTGTCCGCGAATGATAGTTTTCGCGATGGACGCGCAGCGCCCACCTTTGCCCGGTGCTGCTATCGACGCGATACGTTGCATTCTCGGAGACGTTTATGAGCTTGACCGTGCAGTCGCCCGGAAGGCCGTAGCGCCTTACCGCGCGCTCGGCCAGGAGCTGCAAGCGCTGCAACAGCTCTTCGTGTGTCGCCTCATGGGTACCCGTCATGCCTGCTGCCTTGACTCCCGTGCGCTTCATTGAGAGGCGGCCTTTCGACCGCTTCTCTTTTTGCAAACACTACGGGGCGACGGGAAAGCGAACTTGACCTCGCCGCCGTGTCAGTTGACAGGGCGAGCCGCGTGCTTTGGCGGTGCTCTTCGCAACTCGGGCTAGAGCTTCACCATCACGTGACGCGGTACGGTGTAATCCTCGAGCGCGTACATCGAGAGATCCTTGCCGTAGCCCGACATCTTCATGCCGCCGTGCGGCATCTCGCTGACGAGCATGAAATGGGTGTTGACCCACGTGCAGCCGTACTGCAGCTGGGACGCGACCTTCATGCCCCGGGCAATGTCCGACGTCCAAACCGAGGACGCCAGCCCGTAATCGCTGTCGTTGGCCCAGGCGATCGCTTCATCCGTGTCGTCGAACGGCGTGATCGAGACGACGGGACCGAAAACTTCCTTGCGGACGATCTCATCGTTCTGCGTGGCGCCCGCGACGACCGTCGGCTCGAAGAAGAAGCCCTTCCCTGCGGGGGCCTTGCCGCCGGCTGCCATCACGATATGGTTTTGCAGGCTTGCCCGTTCGACGAACGACTTCACCCGCTCCTTTTGAGCCGACGAGATCAACGGCCCGAGGTCGTTGTCGTCGTCGTTGGCTTGGTTGTACTTGAGTTCCTTCACCGCGCTCGAAAGATCGGCGACAAGGTTGTCGTAGACTTTCTTACCCGCATAGATGCGGCACGCCGCAGTGCAATCCTGGCCCGCGTTGTAGAAGCCGAAGATCTTCACGCCCTCGACGACCGATGCGATGTCGGCGTCGTCGAAAACGATGACGGGCGCTTTGCCGCCGAGTTCAAGATGCGTGCGCTTGATGTTCGTGGATGCTGCCTGCAGGACCTTCTGGCCGGTTCCTATGCTTCCCGTGAGCGAAACCATGGAAACCTTCGGATGGTTGATCAGCGCGGAACCCGTTGTCGAACCTTTGCCGACGACGATGTTGACGACGCCTTCGGGGAAAATATCGGCGATGATCTTGCCGAGCTTCAGAAGCGTCAGAGGCGTCTGCTCGGACGGCTTCAGCACGATCGTGTTGCCGCCTGCGAGCGCCGGGGCAAGCTTCCACGCCGCCATCATCAGCGGATAGTTCCACGGTGCGATAGAGCCGACGACGCCGACGGGATCACGGCGGATCATCGACGTGTGGCCGGCCATGTATTCACCGGCGACGGGGCCGTGCATGTTGCGAACCGCGCCTGCGAAGAAACGGAAGCAATCGACAATCGCCGGCATTTCATCCTGCAGAACGCGAATGCGCGGCTTGCCGGTATTCAAGGCCTCGAGCGTGGCGAAGCTTTCGGCGTCACGTTCGATTGCGTCGGCGAGCTTTAAGAGCAGCGTCGAGCGTTCACCGACAGTCGTTTGCGACCAAGCCTTAAATGCCTTGTCCGCAGCATTGACTGCCGCATCGACCTGGGCTGCGGACGCGTCCGGCAGATTGGTGATGACGTCTTCCGTCTTCGGGTTGACGACTGGCTCCGGCGCATCTGTCCCGGCAACGAAGTCAGAGCCGATCAGCATGTTGGTGTCGAGCATCTTATCCTCCAGCATTTAAGTCCGTTACTTTGAAGAGCCGCCGGTGTGTTCGCCTTCTCGCGTCAGATAATAGGCTGCGAGGATCGGCAACAGCGTTACGATGAACACGAATACGGCGACGACGTTCGTCACCGGCCTTTGACGTGGCCGGATGAGTTCGGAAAGCATCCAGATCGGCAGAGTCGTTTGCTGACCGGCGGTGAACGTGGTGACGATCACCTCGTCAAATGAGAGCGCAAATGCGAGCATGCCGCCGGCGAGCAACGCCGTCCCGATTTGCGGAAGGATGACGTGGCGGAAGGTCTGGAACGAGTTGGCGCCAAGGTCCATCGAGGCCTCGACGAGATTGCCGTTCAGCCTCCGAAATCGCGCGACCGCGTTGTTATAGACGACGACGATGCAGAACGTCGCGTGGCCAAGAATGATCGTCCAGACCGAGAACGGTATGGTCATGATGTCGAAGGCGGAACGAAGCGCGATGCCCGTGATGATGCCGGGCAGCGCAATCGGCAGGATGAAAAGAAGCGAGATTGTTTCGCGGCCGAAAAACCGCGTTCGGGAGAGGGCGGCCGCGGCCAGCGTTCCGAATATCAGAGCGAGCGCCGTCGCAATGGCTGCGACCTGCAGGGATAAATAGAGCGGTCCCCAAATATCCGGCCGCGACGACCACGCCACTCCAAACCACTTCGTGGTGAGCCCCGGGGGCGGAAACTCGAAGCTCTTTTCCTCGGTCGTGAACGCGTAGAGGAAGATCAACGCGAGCGGAAGATGAAGGAATAAAAGCCCCGCAATCGCCGAGATCCGCAAGCCGAGCGGGGTCTTGCTGTTCGCGTTAGAGGACATCGAACGCCCCCATGCGTTTCGCCATCCAGAGATAGACAGCCATGATCAGCATCGGCACGACGGTAAAGGCCGCGGCGAGCGGGATGTTTCCGGCGGTTCCCTGAAGCGTGTAGACGGCCTGCCCGATCATCAGGCGCGAATTGCCGACGATCTGCGGGATAATGTAATCGCCGAGCGTCAGGGAAAACGTGAAGATCGATCCGGCGACGATCCCGGGAAGCGCGAGCGGAAAGATCACTGTCCGGAACGTCTGACGGGGATCGGCGCCGAGGTCGGCCGACGCCTCGATGAAGTTCGCCGGCACGCGCTCGAGCGCTGCTTGCGTCGGCAGGATCATGTACGGCAGCCAGATATAGACGAAGACGAGAAACGTGCCGATATAGCTGAACGAAAGCGACGGGCCGCCTACTACGGGCAACGCCAGAATGCCGTCAAGCAGCCACCTGAGGTGCAGTTCGTTCGCGAACCAGGTGATGATCCCCTCCTTGGCGAGGATCAGCTTCCAGGCATAGACCTTGACCAGGTAGCTCGACCAGAGCGGCATCATGACGGCGAGATAGAAGAGAGCCTTCGTCCAGCCGCGCGCGTACCGCGCCGCATAGTACGCGATGGGGAATGCGATGATCGCGCTCGCGACCGTCACGAGCGCCGCCATGGTGACGGTGCGCAGAATGATCTGGGCGTTCGACGTTTCGAAAAGCTGTTCGTAGGTCGCGAGGGTGAACTCGTGAACGACGAGGCCGGAGAAATCGTCGAGCGAATAGAAGCTCTGAAGCAGAAGCGCGAACAGCGAGCCGATGTAGACGACACCGATCCATAGCAGCGGCGGCGTCAGCAACAGGAACGTCACGAGCTGCGGGCGCGCGAAGAACAGGTCCGAGATCGCGCCGCCGATCCCTCTCTGCCTTTCTGCTACGGCCACGGTCACGCGCCCTCTCCCATCGCCACCATTGCGGACTTCGGCCAGATGAGAGAGACGCTGTCGCCCTTGCGCACATTAGTTCCTGCGGGCGTCGACGCGATGAGCGCCAGTTTTTCCGTCGCGACCGTGATGCGCGTTACCGCACCTTGATAGCTGATCGCGGTGACTATTCCTTTGGCGTGCGCGCAGGCGGCGGGCACCAGCGCATTTTGAGACGCGATCTGGATTTTCTCGGGCCGGAGACTCGTCCACCTGGCGCTGCCGCCGTGAGCGGCTGCAAATTCAGGTGGCAACACGTTCGACGAGCCGACGAAATCGGCGACGAAGCGCGAGGTCGGACGTTCGTAGACGTCGGATGGCGTGCCGACCTGGACGATCTTGCCGTCGTTGAAGATCGCGACCCTGTTGGCCATCGACAGCGCCTCGCCCTGATCGTGCGTCACAAACACGAACGTGATGCCGAGGCTCATCTGCAGCGTTTTCAATTCTTCCTGCATCTGCTCGCGTAGCTTCAGGTCGAGCGCGCCGAGCGGCTCGTCGAGCAAAAGCACTTTCGGCCCGTTGACCAGGGCGCGGGCGAGCGCAACGCGCTGGCGCTGACCGCCTGAAAGCTGCGCCGTGCGGCGGCTTTCGTAGCCCGCGAGCTTAACCATGGCGAGCGCGCTTTTCGCTTTCTCTTCGCGCTCGGCTTTGCCGACGCCCTTGATCATCAGACCGTAGGCGACGTTTTCGCCGACCGTCATGTGCGGAAACAGAGCGTAGTCCTGAAACACGGTGTTGACGTTGCGCCGGTAGGGCGGCACGCCGTCGGCGATCTCGCCGAATATTTCGATGTGGCCCTCGTCCGGCTGCTCGAAGCCGGCGACGAGGCGGAGGCACGTCGTCTTTCCGGAGCCCGATGGACCGAGAAGGGCGAAGAATTCTCCCGGCTCAATGTCGAGAGACACGTTGTCGACGGCGCGCACAGAGCCGAAGCGACGCGATACGTTTTGAAAGCGAACTGCTGGAGACATGAAACTCATCGGATGCCTGCGGCCGACCGGCTGGCCGGCCGACCGCAGGGAGTGTCGATTACTTGCCGAGAATGGCGATGTAGTCTTTCGCCCATTGCGAATAGGGCACGCAAGAGCTTTCCTTCTCGCACTTTGCCGTCGGCGTGCGCCAGAACCAGATTTTGTCGAAATTTTCGAAGCCGTTCGTCGAACAGCCCGTTTCCGTCAAGAGTTCGTTGCCTTTGCAGGCGGACGGAACCGTCGGTACCGAACCAAACCACGAAGCCAGATCGCCCTGAAGCTTCGGGTTCAAGGAGTGCTCGAGCCACTTGTACGCGCAGTTCGGATGCTTGGCGTCGACGTGCATCATCGTCGTATCGGCCCAACCGGTCGCGCCTTCTTCGGGAATCGTCGAGGCGATGGGCTTCTTGTCGGCCTGCAGCAGGTTCACCTGATAGGGCCACGAAGACGATGCGACGACCCCCTCGTTCTTGAAGTCATCGACCTGCACGGTCGCATCGTGCCAATAACGGCCGATGAGAGCGCGTTGTGCCTGTAGCAGCGCAACGGCGGCGGCATACTGCTCCTTGTTCAGCTCATAAGGATTCTTGATGCCGAGCTCCGGCTTCTTCTTGCTGAGGTAGAGCGCTGCGTCCGCGATGTAGATCGGGCCGTCATAAGCCTGTACACGGCCTTTGTTGCTCTTGCCGTCGGGAAGGTTCTGTTCCTCGAACACCACCGCCCAGCTCTTCGGGGCTTCCTTGAAGACGTTCGTGTTATAGGCGAGCACGTTCGGACCCCACTGATAGGGAACGCCGTAATGGACGCCGTCAACGGTATGCCAAGGCGCTTCCTGCAGCCGCGGATCGATCTTCATCCAGCTCGGGATCAGCTGAATGTTGATCGGCTGGACCTTCTTGCCGGCGACGAGCCGCAGCGATGCGTCGCCCGATGCGGTGACGAGGTCGAAGCCACCCTGGTTCATCAGCGTGACCATCTCATCGGAGGTCGCTGCTGTCTTGACGTTGACCTTGCAGCCGGTTTCTTTTTCGAAACCCGTCACCCAGTCGTAATTCTTGTCGGATTCTCCCCGCTCGATGTAGCCGGGCCAAGCTACGATATCGAGCTGTCCTTCTCCTTCGCCGACGGATTTGAGCGGATCGCCCGAGACGGCGAAGCTGCCCATAAAAAGAAGCGCTCCGGCAGTAACAAGTGTCTTCCGACTGGGCATCATGTGTGCTTACTCCTCCGATTGCCACCCCACGGCGAAGGCTCGGAGATGCACCCCTCGCGCCCCGTCACGGATACCTTGTTGATGTTAGTTCAGGAATGGGCGACACGCTAGGGAAGCATGATCGGTTCGTTCAAATGGCGCCGGAGCAAGCGGCGTGCCGGACCAGATGCACAGAGTTTGATCAGCACAGGGTCGAGGGGATTGCATTTCCGGTCCCAATTCGTAAAGGGGAACAGCAGATTGGTCACCGGTCGCGATTGGTTTGAACCGAAGGTTTTACCAATGCCGCCCGGCAGACGGGCGGAAACATCCCTGAGAGAGCACCCGGCGCAAGGGACCGCCAAAACTGGTTTTTGAAAAAGCGGAGCGGGAACGAATGACGGTCATCAAAATCCGCATCGACTTTGAAGGCGAGCGCTATATCGGTCACGGACGCATCCAACTTCTCGAATTGATCGGGGAGCATGGATCCATCGCTCAGGCCGCCAAGGCCATGGGCATGTCCTACAAACGCGCCTGGTATTTGATGGATGAGTTCGGCGCGATGTTCGCCGATCCGCTGATCGAACGCCAGCACGGCGGCCGTGGCGGCGGCGCTGCGAAGCTGACGCCGTTCGGCGCCGACCTCGTTCGGCAGTATCGCAATATGGAGGCTCAGGCACTCAGCGTTTTCGCCAAGCCGCTGGCGTCGATCGAGAAGCATCTTGCGCGCCCCGGCAAGAGCGATCCCAAACCAGGCAAGAAACCGCCTCAATCCGCACGCGCATGATCGCGCGCTCAGCTCATCGCGGAGCTATGAGCCCAGAACCTCGGCGGCGGTTCCGGTGGAGACGACACGCCCGGCGTTGATCCGCACAACGCGCAATGCGAGGCGGCGCACTTCTTCGACATTGTGGGTGACGTAAACGATCGGCACTCTGAACTCGTCACGGATCCGTTCGATCAGGCTCATGATCTCGCCTCGGCGCGCATCGTCGAGTGCAGCCAGCGGTTCGTCCATCAGCAGGATGCGTGGCGCGGATAACAGGGCCCGCGCCAACGCAACGCGATGCCTTTCGCCGCCCGAGAGCGTCGCCGGGCGCCGCTTCATCAGTGAACCGATGCCGAGAACTTCGACGATCACTTCAAGCGGAAGGCCTTGATCGTGCGTACGCGTGAACCATTGCCCGAACTTAATGTTCTGCTGGACCGTCAAATGCGGAAAGAGTTGCGCGTCCTGAAAAACAACTCCAACGCGGCGCCGGTGCATCGGGATGAAAATTCCGGCGTCCGTATCCGTCAGCACGTTGCCCGCGACGACGATGCGCCCGCGAGCGGGCCGCTGGACGCCAGCAATCAAATTGAGAATGCTCGTCTTGCCCGAGCCCGAGGGACCGAACAGCGCGGTCAGAGTGCTGTTGCTTTCGAAGGCAACGTCGAGGGTGAAATCCGGCCGCTTTTGCAAAGCCCGGAAACTGAGCAGTGGTGACTTTTCCTTCATTCGAATACGGCAATGCGCCTTTGAATGCGGCGGTTCAACACTTCCGACAGGATGAGCGCCACCATGGCGATGGCGACCGATACCAACGATAGCCGAAGTGCTTCCGTCTCGCCGCCCGGAACTTGCGTATAGGTGTAGATCGCCGACGGGATCGTCTGCGTCTCGCCGGGGATGTTCGAGACGAACGTGATCGTCGCGCCGAATTCGCCCAGCGCCTTGGCGAAACAAAGAATTGCGCCAACCAGAACGCCTGGAAGGGCCAACGGCAACGTCACGAGAAGGAACGTCCAGTACGGGTTGGCGCCGAGCGTACCGGCCGCCGTCTCGAGCCGCCGGTCGATCGCTTCGAACGAAAGCCGTATCGCTCGCAGCATCAGCGGGAAGCCCATGATACCGCAAGCGAGCGCTGCACCCGTCCACCGAAACGAGAACGTGATGCCGAAGATATCGTAGAAAAACTTTCCGAAGGCGCCCTGCCGTCCGAACGTCAGCAACAGGAAGTAGCCGGTTACGACGGGCGGCAAAACGAGGGGCAAGTGCAGGATGCCGTCAAGGATGATCTTCCCGGGAAAGCGCCAGCGCGCCAGCGCATAGGCGGCGAGAAGCGCGATGGGAAGACCGACCAGCGTTCCGACGGTAGCGACGCGTAGACTGAGTTCTATCGCCATCCACGCCTCGGGAGAAAATCCGAACACTGATCTGCCTTTCGGTTCGCCGCTACCCGCCGTTCGCCTTGTGGTGCGACGTCGTTACTTGACGATCGTGAACCCTTGCTTCGTGAAGAATGCCTGCGCTTCAGCGGACTTCAGATAGTCAAGGAAAACCTTGGCCGCATCACCATTCTTGGTCGCGCCGATAACGGCAACGGGATAGATGATCGGCGGGTGCGTGTCTTCAGGGAACACGTCGACAATCTTAACTTTGGGTTCGGCGCTTGCGTCCGTCTCGTAGACGATGCCAAGCGGCGCTTCGCCCGTCGCGACGAGAGCGAGCGCTGCACGTACGTTGTCGGCCTGGGCGACTTTCGATTCAACGGCGCTCCATACGCCGAGCTTCTCGAGTGCGGCCGAGCCATATTTTCCGGCCGGAACCGACTTCACGTTCGCCATAGCAAGATGRTTATCGCCGAGGGCTGCGGCGAGCGGGAAATCCTTGCCGATTTTCAGGGAAACCGTGCTCGACTGCGGTGCGATCAAGACGAGGCGATTGCCTAAGAGATTGCTGCGCGTGTCGTCCTTGATGAGCTTTGCCTTTTGGACGTAGTCCATCCAGTCGAGGTCGGCCGAAACGAAGATGTCGGCGGGCGCGCCCTGCTCGATCTGCTTCGCGAGCGCGGACGACGCGGCGTAGGAGATTACGACTTTATTGCCCGTGCTTTTTTCATACGCTGCGGCCGCGCCGTCCAAGGCGTTCTTGAGGCTGGCCGCCGCGAAGATCGTGACCGTGGTCGCGTCTGTCTTCTGGGCCTGAGCCTCGACGAAAAGCGCCGAGACCAGCATCATTCCTGCCAGCGCTATCTTGAGAGATAGCCGCGAAAAATTGAACGCTGCGTGCATTGCGACCGGTTCCTTTATCGGATTCGATATAGTCGGAAGGATATCTAGCTTGAAACCGTTTGCAACGGGCTGTTTGAAGGCCGGACGAGGGCCGCGCGTGACACATTGGCGGAAAGACGACATCCGACGGCCGGCGCAGCCGCTCCGGCCTCGATCATACGCGCCTCGTAACCGTGATAGCGGCGGAGATGAACTCGCGTTGCCGTCGCTAGACGATTGCCTTCGCGGTGACCGGAGGCTGGGAGAGAAGCCCGGCAAGCTGCTTCAAAGCATGAAGAAGCGCGTCGCGATCGGGTGCGACGCCGAGCGACAGGCGCAGAGCTTCGGGCTCCTTGGAGCCGATGGCGAAGGCGGCTCCCGGCACAACCGAGATCCCCAGACGCCCTGCTTGATCAACAAAATTGGTGGCGCGCCATTGAGCGGGCATGCGCATCCAGATGTGGGAACCGCATTTATCCGCTGCGATGTGCGCGTCCCCGAGCGCCGACTTTGCGAGCTTTTGGCGGGCGATGTTTTCTTCGCGGATTGCGAGGGCGACGTCATCGAGGATGCCGGTCGCGATCCAACGCGATGCAAGGGCCGCATTCAGCGGCGGCACCATGAGGTTGACGGCCCTGATGACAGCTGCAAGCCGCGTCGCCTCAGCCGCCCCTGGCGCAACGACATAGGCGATGCGCAAAGCAGGGCTTGCGCATTTCGATAACGTCGCGATGTGCCAAGTGATGTCCGGCGCCAAAGCCGCAATGGGCATCAACGGATCGATTTGCACCGGCGAATAGGGATCATCTTCGATGATCGTTACGTTGTACCTGCGTGCGATCGCGATGATTTCGTGACGCCGCTCTTCCGATAGCGTCGCCGTCGTCGGATTGTCTATCGCGGGTATGACGTAGAGAAGTTTTGGCGGCGCAGTCGCGCAGCATGCTTCGAACGACTGCGGATCGATGCCTTGCTCGTCCATCTCCAATGGCGTCAGCGCGAACCCGCGTTGCTGCGCGATGGCTTTCAGGCCGGGATAGGTCACAAAGCCAGCAGCAATGGAATCTCCCGGCGACGCGAGACATTCGCAGATCGCGAAAAGCGCGTTTTGAGCGCCGTTGGTTAGAACGATCGACGCCGGTATCAGGTCGGGAATACGCTGTCTCAGCCACACCGCGGCTGCAGCGCGATCGGACTCGCTGCCCGTGCTCTCCTGATAATGAAGGTTCAGCATCCCGCCCTCCTCAGAGAGGAGATTGGCGATGGTTTCGGGAATGAGGCGTTTGAGGTTAGCGGCGGCCGGCTGCGGTGGGATATTCATGCTGAGGTCAACGGCCGGCGCAGAGGCGGCGCCTAGAATACGGCCGTCGTCTATGCGCCGTCGAATGAAAGTGCCGCGTCCGGCATTTGCCTCGACGAGGCCCCGGCGCCGCGCCTCGTTGAATGCGCGCGTGACGGTCGTCAGGTCGACACCGAGGATTTCCGCAATCATTCGCTGCGGCGGCAGCCGGTCACCCGGCTGAATACGCCCCGACTTGAGGTCGACCTCGATGGCTTCGACGATGCCGCGGTATTTGAGCTGTCCGCCCTCCGCCAACCAGGGCTCCCAAGATGACATAGCTGGAGGGTTCTCCTTCGATGATCCATACATTAAATAACATGTATGGCCATGCAGGGATAGGTAGATTTTGTCGATCCCTTTATGGCGGCGGCGGATGTTATCGTAAGTCTTTGATATAATCTTATAATGTCGCGAAAATCGCCATTGTGGCGCAGGACGCATACAATGCTTTTCCTGCCCGCCAAGTTGCCATACAATGGCCAGACATTCATTAATGAAAGGAAACATCATGTGCGGGGAACATAAGTGGCCGAAACTATCTCCGCTGAAGACGGGGATACGCGGCCTCTGCCCCCGATGCGGCAAGGGCAAGATCTTCGACGGCTTTCTGACGCTGAAGAAAGAATGTCCTGCCTGCGGACTGAGTTTCTCGTTCGCCGATCCGGCGGATGGCCCTGCGTTTTTTGTGATCTGTTTCGGGTGCATCCCGAGCGCGGCTTTTGCCTGCTGGTTCGAGGTCGTCTACGGCCCTCCATTCTGGCTGCACTTGCTGACCAGCCTCCCCATTATCCTGCTGACGTGCATTCCGCCGCTGCGGCCATTGAAGGGATGGCTCGTCAATTGCCAGTACTTCCACAAGGCCGAGGAAGGCCGTCTCGTCTTCGACAAACGAGAACAGCTGCGTCAACGTCAGGCGAGCTTGTAGCATCACGCCGCTCCCTCCCCGTTGGGTCAACGGCATCGGCCGCCTATAATAGGGCCGATGCCAAGACGAGTGGATTCACGTCCGACCGTACTGCTGACCGGGTTCGGCCCTTTTCCGGGCGTTCCGATTAATGCTTCGGGCGAACTCGTCCGGAAGCTCGCGCGGACTGCGCGCAGGGCTCTTCCAGAATTTTGCTTCACCGTCGCAATCCTTCCGACGGAGTGGAATAAAGCGACACGGCTCATCGCCAACCTGCATGAGCGCCACCGGCCTCTCCTTGCCTTGCACTTCGGCGTCGCCGGTGCGGCCAAGACCATTCGGCTCGAGACTGAAGCGGCCAACATTTGCCGAGCGGCTCCCGACGCCGCAGGCACGCTCCCCGCTTCAGCGCAATTGACGGAGGATGGTCCTGCGGTACGCCGATCGTCGATCGCCGCTCCGGCAATAGCTGCGGCGTTGAACGCGAAGGGCTATCCCTCCTCCATTTCGAACGACGCCGGTGGCTATCTCTGCAATGCCGTCCTCTATCACTCACTGGCGGCGGCGGAAGCGCGAGGAAATCACCGCGTCGGATTCGTGCATATCCCTCAGGATCTTTCCGAGCCGCCGCTCGACATTACGACCGTGTCGGCGGCCGCGCTCGAAATCATCAAAATCGCGCTGGATACTGCCCCGGCCAAGATTTCGTTAACCCTGGCTTAACGACTCTCACCGCTCGCTCATTTCATTATTTTATTCGATGCGAAGCCGGGAACGGGGAGCCGCCTATGACCTTCGATCGTCGTTCCGTCTTGGGAGCCGGACTTGGATTGGGTGCGGCGGCGACAGTCGTTCACGCGGCAGACAAGCGCCCAGTTGCGTCTCCTGGCGCGCCGCCTGCTGCCGCGAGCGATCTTGCGCCTCGCCTCGTACCCAATGACGTTCAGGATCAGACCGCCGCGCTGCAGGCTGTCATCGACGCTGCGGCCAACACGGATACGCCGATCATCCTGCCGTCCGGGACCTTCATCGTCAGCGACCTAAGGCTTCGCATGGGAACGCGGCTCATCGGCAGTGCGCGGACGACGATCCTCGCCTACGGCGGCGGCGACGCCTTCGTGACGGCAGACAACGCTGACGGTCTCGCTATCAAAGGCATCGTCTTCGACTGCGCGTATAAGACCTTCGACAGGACGCGTGCGGATGGCGCCGTCACGATCTCGCGTTCAAAGGACCTCCGCCTGAGCGAACTCGAAATCCGCAACAGTGCCGGCAACGGGCTTTCGCTCTTCGCGTGCAGCGGACATATCAACGACGTCACGATAACGGGCGCCCTCGACGCCGGACTGAAAAGCCTCGACGCCCTTGGGCTCGACATCAAAGGCAACACGATCTCGGACTGCGGGAACAACGGCATTCTCGTCTGGCGGTCCGCTGCCGGCGAAGACGGCTCGATCGTTTCCGGCAATCGCATCTCGAAAATTCGCAGCGCTTCGGGCGGCACGGGCGAATACGGGAACGGCATCAACGTGTTTCGCGCCGGCAGCGTGCTCGTCAGCGGCAACCGCATTTCGGATTGCGCGTACACGGCCGTCCGAGGCAATTCCGCCTCGAATATCCAGATCATCGCCAACAGTTGCGAGCGGCTCGGCGAGGTCGCTCTCTACGCCGAATTCGGGTTCCAGGGCGCCATCATTGCCAACAACGTCGTGGATACCGCCGCGACGGGCATTTCGGTGACGAATTTCAACGAGGGTGGCCGCCTTGCGGTCATTCAAGGCAACCTCATTCGCAACCTCTTCCGGCGCGAACAGGAACCGCAAGACAAGCGCGGCGAGGGCATCGGTGTCGAGGCCGATGCGGTGGTCTCGGGCAATACCATCGAGAATGCTCCGACCGTCGGCATTCAGATCGGCTGGGGCCCGTTCATGCGCGACGTCGCGGCGACCGGGAACGTCATCCGCCATGCGCGCGTCGGCATATCGGTCACCGGCGCGGGCGACGCCGGGAAATGCCTCATCGCGAACAATCTGATTTCAAACGCCCAGGACGGCGCCATCCGTGAAATGGAATTTGGCAAGATGATGGGGCCGGATCTCATCGATCGGCAGGGGGCCAGCAATCGCGTGCAGCTCGCGGGCAACATCGCCGTGTAATGGCGACGGGCGGCGGAAAAGCGCGCCGCAGGTTCGAACGATTTTTTGACTGGATTTGTTCTTAGGGCTGGCCCGGCCAAGGGGAAGACGGGGGGATGTCTTGGGGCTTGGCCGGGCTCAGCAGGTTCTGGTGTTGCACGGGGGGAAGTGTCATCACCAGCTTGAGGACACACTAGCCCAACAAAGATGAACTCATTCTGAACGTGGGATTAAAAAGTCGCAACGTTCAGTTGTTTGAAACCTCCCAATTGAATCAACGGGTTTTTCGTGTTGCAGCGGCGGAAGCTGCAACTGCCACAGTCGAATCAGGCTAGCGTCCCGGCATCGACGTTCTGAGCATAGGTTTTCCCGATGCCGGCCACTGCCGAGCCGCTTTCCCTGCCCTTTTCGCCAGTTGCAGATAACGACATGGCGACGGCGCGCGCGACGCTCGAAGAGGTGTTCGGATACAAGGGCTTCCGGTCGCTTCAGAGCGACATTATCGCGACACTGCTTTCCGGCCGCGACTGCCTGGCTCTTATGCCGACGGGCGGGGGTAAATCGCTTTGCTATCAGATCCCGGCTCTCATCCGCCGCGGCACCGGCATTGTCGTCTCGCCGCTCATCGCGTTGATGCAGGATCAGGTCGACGCGCTGCTCGACCTCGGCGTCAAGGCAGCCTTCCTCAACTCGACACAGGATCGCGCGACGCAGGACAAAATCGAGCGTCAATTCGCGGCCGGCGCGCTCGATCTTCTGTACGTCGCGCCGGAACGACTGGTGCAGGAGCGCACGCTCAATCTCTTCGAGCGCAGCGATATTGCGATTTTCGCGATCGACGAGGCGCATTGCGTTTCGCAATGGGGACATGATTTCCGGCCCGAGTATCGCCAGCTGAAGGTTCTCGCGAAACGGTTCCCGAACGTGCCGCGCGTCGCGCTGACGGCAACGGCCGATGAACGCACGCGCCAAGATATCATCTCGGAGCTGTCGCTCCAGGATGCGGCTTGCTTCATTGCGAGCTTCGATCGGCCGAACATCCGCTACACCATCGCAGAACTCGGCAGCTTGAGCGCGAAAGAGAAGCTTTGGCAGTTCATCGAAACCGAACATCCGACGGACGCGGGGATCGTTTATTGTCTTTCGCGCAAGTCAGTCGAGGAAACAGCTGCGTGGCTATCTTCCAAGGGGCGTAAGGCGCTCGCCTATCACGCGGGTCTCGACGCTCCGATCCGCGCCGCGGCACAGACGAAGTTTCTGTCCGATGACGGACTTATCATCGTTGCGACGATTGCCTTCGGCATGGGCATCGATAAGCCGGACGTGCGCTTCGTTGCGCATCTCAATTTGCCGAAGTCGATCGAGTCCTACTATCAGGAGACGGGCCGCGCGGGGCGCGATGGCGAACCCGCAAACGCCTGGATGGCGTATGGCTTTCAGGACATCGTGCAGCTTCGGCAATGGATTTCGCAATCCGACGGCGCGGAGGCGTTCAAGAAAGTTCAGCGCCAAAAGCTCGATGCGCTGATCGGGCTCGCCGAGATGCCCGGTTGCCGGCGGCAAGCTCTGCTTGCCTATTTCGGCGAAACGCGGCCCGAGCCTTGCGGCAACTGCGATAACTGCCTCAACCCGCCGCATACGGAAGACGGATCGGTCCTCGCGCAGAAGGCGCTCTCGGCTGTCTATCGCACGGGTCAGCGGTTCGGCGTCACGTATCTCGCTGACGTCTTGGGCGGGAGCGCCGACGAACGGATCATCCGCAACGGTCATGACCGGCTCACCGTCTACGGCATCGGTAAAGATGTTCCGCAGACGACGTGGAAGGGGCTTTTCCGTCAGCTTACCGCGCAAGGGTATCTCAGCATCGATGACGAGGGCATGGGCTCGCTCGTTTTGACGGAACGGGCGCGGCCGCTGCTCCGCGGCGAAGAGCGTTTCCTTTTGCGCGTGACGCGGCAAGTTTCGAAGGGCTCAAAGCGCGCGGCGTCCTCTGCTGCATCGCGGGTGGCACGTGAAAACCAGCCGCTGTTTGATGCGCTTCGCGCGCTCCGGCAGAAGCTCGCGGCCTCGGCGAAGCTTCCGCCTTACGTTGTCGCTCAGGACAAAACGCTGATCGAGCTTGCTGAAAAGCAGCCGACGACGGAAAGCGCGCTGCACGACATTCTCGGGCTCGGCGCCAGCAAGATCGCGCGCTATGGCGTGGCTTTCCTCGACGTCATCGGGCAATTCAAGAAGCATCCGGCGCTCAACAACCGGCTGTCCGCGACCGTGAACGCGACGCTTGCGGCGCACTTACGCGGCCTCGATGCCGAGGCGATTGCCACCGAGAGAAGCCTCGAGATATCGACTGTATACGGCCACTTGGCAGAGGCGATCGAAGCCGGACTGATCACGGCCGAGGACGCGTTGAAGCTCGACGCTGCGGATTACGACGAGATCGAAGAGGCGTTCGAGCGATGCCAGACGCGCGAAACGGGTAAACTCGGGCCCGCTTTTTCGGCGCTTGGCGGACGCTACGACTACGGCATCCTGAAGTGTCATCTCGCCGATAGCATATAGCTACACGCGAGACGTTGCTTTCACTGGCACGGATGCCGAGAGTGCTGCGGTGAGCTCGGCGCAGATCTTCTCGAATTCCGGCGTCCAAGCGGCGGCGTTCGAGGCGCAGAGGTTCGCCTGCGATTTCAGAATGACACCGTCGTCGAGGATTTTGAGGCCGTTGGCGCGCAGCGTTTCGCCAGTCGTCGTTATATCGACGATCAGCTCGGCCATGCCTGCCGCCGGTGCGCCTTCCGTTGCGCCCGCACTCTCGATGATACGGTAGTCGCCGAAACCTTTGGAGCCGAAAAACCGCCGCGTCAGGTTCACGTATTTCGTGGCGACGCGCGGCCACCGCCCATGCAGGCGGCGAAACGGCAACGCGATGTCCTCGAGGTCGTGCACCGTCGCGACGTCAACCCAACACGCCGGCACCGCCACGATGACGTCGGCGAAGCCGAAGCCGAGCGCTTGCAGAAAACGTATGCGGGTCGCTGCGTCGGAAATGTTCTCGCGGATCAGATCTTCGCCCGTGATGCCGAGGTGCACGCTTCCGGCCTTCAGGGCGGCCGCGATCTCGCCTGACGAAACGTAGGCGACGTCGATCTCCGGAAGGCCGTCGATCTCGCCGCGATAGCCACGCACGTGACCGACTTTGCGCACAACCAATCCGGCGCGCGCAAACATATCGGTCGTCTGCTCCATCAAGCGGCCCTTCGAGGGTATCGCGAGTGTGAGCTTGCTCATTGCGCCCCCTTGACGGTCGCGGCGAGCAGACGCTCGGAATGGATAGCTGCGCCGACGGCCGGAACTTCGGCTTGCGCTCCGGCGGCGCGCATCAGCCCATCGTACCGGCCACCGCCTGCGATTGGACTTTTTTCTTCGAGCGACGCTGAATTCACCTCGAACACGAGCCCCGAGTAATAGGCGAGCGTGCGACCGAATTCGGCTGAAAACGTTACGCGATTGAGATCGATGCCCGCGTTGGCAAGGAGGGCCAGACGCCGGTCGTACGTTTCCAAAGCGGCGCCCGCACCGTTCGCCGCGCCTTCGAGGAGAGCTGCGATCTTTTCGCCGGCCGTCGTCGCCGGACCCGTGACGCCGACATAGCGTTCGATCAACTCGATGGCGCTCGCGTCGAGAGGCTTTTCCTTGCGATCCTCGGCTATCACCATGAGGTGTTCCGTGATGTCTGCAAGCGAGCGCGTGCCGAGCAGCTCGATAGCATTTTCTTCGAGGTAGACGGCGACAGCGGCTTCGCTCTTTTCCCATTCGTCGCGCCGCATGGCGGAAAGCAATTCTTCCGGAACGCCGGGAGACGCGACGCGCGCGGCCGACGCGAAGTCTTTCAAGGCTTTGCGAAACGAGAGCGGCTTCAGGAACGCATCGTCGAGCCGTTTTTTCCAATTGGGAGAGACGTCGGCCGCGTCGAGAACACTCGAGAACAATCCGAGGTCGCCGAGCTTCAGCGTCCAGTCCCTGAGGCCGACTTTTTCGATTGCCTTGACGACGATGGCGACGGTTTCCGCTTCGGCTGCTTCGCGCGACTTGTCGCCGAAACGCTCGATGCCGGCCTGGCGAAATTCGCGCGGATGCGAAGCCGTCGCGCCTTGCGGCTGAAAGCGGAATGCGGGGCCGTTATAGCAATAGCGTGCCGGCGTCACCGGATCGGCGTGGCGTTCCAAGTGGAGGCGGCACGTCGGCACCGTGATGTCCGGCCGGAGGCATAGCTCGGCTCCGTCCTGGTCGGTGAAGACATACGTCCGCGCGCGCAGGCCTTCGCCGATGACGTCGAGGAACACGTCAGCCGGCTGAATGATGGAGGGTGCAACGGCCTCGTAGCCGGCTTTGGTGAAAACCGACATCATCGTCTGCGCTTGCGCTGCCAGCGCCTCGAGGTTCCGCGTCGTCTCCACGGTCATTGCGTGTCTCCCGAGCGCAGGTATTTCGCCACCCCCACCCCTAACCCCTCCCCGCGGAGGGGGAGGGGAACAGAAGAGAGCGCAAGGCAACCTCGACCCCGTGTGACGGGAAGATAAGAAAATGGCCCACTTCCCCCCTCCCCTTGACGGGGAGGGGTCGGGGGTGGGGTGAAGACCGACAATGAGATCAGCACCACGCTAGGCCTCATGCCGCTGGATGAGCTTGTGAACTTCCTGGATGAGGTTTGCCTCGGAGACGGAGAACTGCGCCGGGCGCGCCTCCTTCCATTCTTTATTGTCCTTGATCGCGGCTGCGGCTTTCGCGCCTTCGATCAGGTCCTTGATCGTCACCTCGCCTTTGGCGCGCTCGTCGGAGCCTTGGATGATGACGCACGGGCTGTTGCGCTTGTCGGCGTATTTCATCTGCGCCTTCATGCCGGACGAGCCGAGGTACATCTCGGCGCGGATGCCGGCGTTGCGCAGCGCTTGCGTCATTTTCTGGTAGGTCGCGATCTCCGCCTTGTCCATCACGAGGACGACGACGGGGCCGAGAGCTTTGGCTTTCTTGTCGCCGATCAGAGACAGAGCCGCCTGCAGGCGCGAGACGCCGATCGAGAAGCCGGTCGCCGGAACTTTTTCGCCCGTGAAGCGCGCGACGAGATCGTCATAGCGACCGCCGCCGCCGACGGAACCGAAGCGCACGGGCTTGCCGTCATCGTCTTTGACTTCGAACGTCAGCTCGGCTTCGAAAACGGGACCGGTGTAATATTCGAGGCCGCGAACGACCGAAAAATCAACGCGGATCCGATCCTCATAGCCTGCCGCTGTGACAAGCGAGTTCAGCTCAATGAGTTCGGCGGAGCCATCATCATAGAGAGCTGTTGTTTTCAAACCCTTTTTCTTCGCGTAGTCATCGAACGTGGGTGTGGTGACAAAGATGATCAATGCCTCAATCTGATCACTATTGAGACCGGCGCCCTTAGTGAAATCGCCGGACTCGTCCTTGCGGCCCGGCCCCAGGAGAAGCGCGACATCTTCCTTAGAAAATTTGTCGAGCTTATCAAGCGAACGGAGCACGGCTAAGCGGCGCGTGTCATCAGTGAGATCGATGCCGACCGTCTCCAGGATACCATCGAGTATTTTGCGATTATTGACCTTGATCACGTAGTCGCCGCGTTTCACGCCGAGGGCTTCGAGCGTGTCGGCAGCGAGCATGCACATCTCGGCATCGGCTGCCACGCCTTCAGCGCCGACCGTATCGGCGTCGAACTGCATGAACTGGCGGAAGCGGCCCGGACCCGGCTTTTCGTTGCGATAGACGTTGCCGAACGCGTAGCGGCGGAAGGGTTTGGGCAGGAATTGGAAATTCTGCGCCACGTAGCGGGCGAGCGGCGCGGTCAGATCGTAGCGCAGGCTCATCCACTGCTCGTCCTCGTCCTGGAACGAGAAGACCCCGGCGTTGGGGCGGTCCTGGTCGGGGAGGAATTTGCCGAGCGCGTCGGTGTACTCGATTGCGGGCGTCTCGAGCGCTTCGAAGCCGTAGCGCTCATAGACCTCACGGATCTTACCCGTCATGTCGGTGAGGCCCCGGAGCTCTGCCGCCTCGATATCGCGGAAGCCTTTGGCGAGGCGCGCTTCGGGGCGCGTGCTTGTATTCACTTTGGACATGAGGATGTTGGGGACCAGACCGCAAATAGAAAAGTTGCCGTGACACCTTACGGCGCCCGGCGTGCGAGCCAGCCTTATATCGGATGGACCGGCATCAGGAAAGTCGCCCTAAAATCCCTAAAATCAACGCAACTCAGCCACTTGGTCTATCCCGGCTGCGGCCCGGCGAGCCCGTTTGCCCCGGAAGTGTCCCTTGAGGACGTGTAGGAGAGCCGCCGGGAGGGCAATCCCGTCCGTCGGCACGACCAGATCGTAGAGCGGCACGGGCTTCGCACCGAAGCCGCGCGCGAGGGGGTGCTCGGCCACACCCATATCGAAGCGGCGCACGCCCCGGGCGGCGAAATATTTCATGGCTTCGATCACGACGAGCCGGCCCGGCGAGAGGTGGCCCCACTCTTCTCCGCCCGTCGAAATGGCGAGGCGTGTGAATGCGCCGTCATGGACGATGCCGAAAAGGGTGGCGACGATCTCGCCGTTTGCTTTGAGCGCGAAGAGGGCGCTCAAGCCTGCATCGGAGCCGTCGATCGCCAAGCGTTCGTAAAAAGAGCCATAAGCCGGTTCGTCGAGGATGTTTTTGCCATGGAGTGCAGCGCGCCGCCGCGTCCGCTGTTCTTCGAGCGCCAGATAGACGTGGGCGATTTCCTCGGCGGTCGTCGCCCGATAAAAGCGCGGCGCAGGTTCCTTCCTCCACAGGCGATAACAGCGTTCGACTTCCTTGCGATATTTCTTGCCGATACCCCGAGGGAACGCATCCGGAGTGTCCGTCACGAATAGCTCGGTTCCGGAACGCAACGCGGGCGAAACGCCTAAACGCGTGAGGAGCGGATTCGGGCGGCTGCCGATTTCGGCTGGCATGCGTTCGAAGCGGATAAGATCGATATCGCGCATGGCGCTGCGCACCTGACGCCACACGCGACGGATCGAACGTTTATCGGTGAGGCGCACGGGGCCCAAAATAGGGCCGCCGTAATCGGAAACGCCGAGGTCAGCGAAGCTCGCGACGCGCAGCATTCCTTCTTTCGCGACAACGAGCGGGAGAACGAGCGCAACATCGCCGCTGGCCTGTTCGGTCACGACCACGAGACGCGGCATCGCTTTCCGCGCGGGCGCCAATTCTTCGTAGAGGACCGTCAGCCAATCGAGCGTTTGAAAACCGTTGGAGACGAGGCCGGTCTCGACGGCTTCGAATGCCGCGAGCGCTTCGTCGGCGCCGTCGAAGATTTCGGTAATGAAACGGCCACCGCGCGAGTTGAGCACTCGCGACCAGCCACCCCCGGCGCGCAATATCGCGCCGCTCCCTGTTTCCACCGTCGCCATACGCAATACACTCTGCGGCGAGCTTCTTATTTTCGGGAATATTATCCCGGACCGGCGATTATGGCCACGGCGATTATAAAGAACGCCGTTTCGTAAATCTGTTCGACCGCGCCCAGGACGTCGCCGGTGTAGCCTCCGATTTTCTGGTGGGCAATCAACGCGACGATGGTTGCTGCTACGCCTGCAAACAGGGCCGACGCCAAGAAAACGACGGGGCTCAAACAAAGAAATCCGAAAATCAGAGCGGTTATAACCGTTACCGCGATCTCGTTTCCGGTCATTTCCGAGGTCGTTCGGCTGACCTTTGCCGCTTCGCCGCCCGCATAAGAGAGACTTGCCAGGGCCAGCACCGCCGCCGCGCGCGCACCCGCGAACCCAGCGATCACGACCTTCGCGGCAGAGAGCGGATCGACCTGTGTAAGCGCCGTCGCCTTGAGCGCCAGAGTGACGATCAGGGCGAGCACGCCGTATGTGCCGATGCGGCTATCTTTCATGATTTCGAGGCAGCGTTCGCGGGTGTATCCGCCGCCGAATGCGTCGGCGGTGTCCGCCAAACCATCCTCGTGTAGCCCACCGGTCAGCAGAATTGCGAACGCCAGACCCAGTATGATCGGTAGCGGCTGCGGGAAGACGAACGACGTCAACAGAATGACACCGCCCGTGAAAACGCCGACGAGACCGCCAACCAGCGGCAAATATTTCGCGGCCCGCACAAGCCAATCGCCCGGCAAGGGATCGATGTGCTTCAGTGGAATGCGCGTCAGGAATTGCAACGCAACGAAGAAGCGCATCCGTTCAAGCGAGATCATTCGGGATGTTCGCCCGGCAGGTCCGCCATTTCGCGGAGCATGAGTTCGGCCGCTCGAATGATCGGCATTGCGAGCGCGGCGCCGGTACCCTCTCCGAGGCGCATTTCCAATTCGAGCAGCGGCTTGACGCTCAGATGCTTCAGCAAAGCCGCGTGTCCGGGTTCGGCCGAGCAATGAGCGAAAACGCAATTATCGATCGTTCCCGGAACGAGCGCTTCCGCGGCGATGGCTCCGGCGGTTGAAATGAAGCCATCGACGACGATCACGCGTCCGGCAGCGGCCGCCGCCGTCATTGCGCCTGCCATCATCACGATCTCGAACCCGCCGAACTGGCGAAGCACTTCGAACGTGCGCTTCTCCGAGGTCGACGGCGCGATCGCGGCGCGGGCGATCGTATCGCTGAGGATCTGATATTTATGTTCGAGGCCGAGTGCCGGTGCGCCCGCTCCCGGACCGACGAGCGATTTGAGATCGAGGCCAGTCAACGCGTGGGCGACCAAGGCGGCGGCGCTCGTGTTGCCAATGCCGATTTCGCCGTAGCCGACGATACCGACGTTTTCAGCGCCCAAGTGCGCGTCGACGGCGCGGCCGGTTTCCAGCGCCGCTGCGCATTCCTCGATCGACATTGCTGGCTCGCGCCGGGCGTTCTTCGTGCCGTTTGCTATGCGGCGGTCGAGAAGGAGATCGTGCGGCGGCAATGGTTCGAGCATTCCAGCATCAACGAGTTCGACGCCGACGCCTGCGGCGCGCGCCAGCACGTTGACGCCCGCGGTGCCCGCCAAAACGAATTTGGCGATCTCGCGCGTCACAACGGAGGGATAGGCCGTCACGCCTTCGGCGGTAATGCCGTGATCGCCCGCGAAAACCAGAATTTTCGCGAGGCCGAGGTCGGGGTTCGTCGAGCCCGCGATCAAGCCGATTTGGACTGCGAGATCCTCGAGCCGCCCAAGCGAGCCGACCGGCTTCGCCTTGCCGCGAAGGCGGGCGCGAAGCTCATCGGCGAGCAAAGTCTGGGATTGTTTGACACCGGATTGGACTGTCATGCGCCTATGTAGTCCTCAACGCTGTGTTTGGGTTGCGGCACGTTTGTCGAATATTGAGCGTAGTTTTCGAGACCCGGCGGAATAGGACCACCATGCGCCCAATCGAGCAACTCGACCGTATGGACGACCGGCACATCGAGCGCCCGCTGGAGCTGGTTGATGCAGCCGATGTTGCCGGCCGCCACGATATCCGGCCGCAATGATTTGATGTTTGCGGCCTTGCGATCGCGCAGCGCGCACGAGATTTCGGGCTGAAGTATATTATAGACGCCGGCCGAACCGCAGCAGAGATGCGCTTCCGGCACATCCATGACGGTGAAGCCGGCTTTCTTCAGCAACGACTTCGGCTGGCTCGTGACGCGCTGGCCATGCTGCAGCGAGCACGCCGAATGATAGGCGACCTTGAGGCTCGACCAGCGTTTCGGCGCGCCGATGTCGTACTGATCGAGGAACTCGCTGACATCCTTGGTCATCGCCGCGATGTCCTTGGCGCGCTTGGCGTACTCCGTCTCGTGTTTCAGGAGATGACCGTAGTCTTTCACCGTCGTGCCGCAGCCGGACGTGTTGATGATGATGGCGTCGACGCCGCCTTTGGCAATTTCCTTGCTCCAGGCGTCGACGTTGATCTTGGCGGCCTTGATCGCTTCTTCCTCGCGGCCGATGTGCTGGCTCAAGGCTCCGCAGCAGGCGGCGCCGGCCGACACGATCACATCGATGCCGCCGCGCGCGAAAAGCCGGATCGTCGCGTCGTTGATCTCGGGCCTCAGAACTTGCTGGGCGCAACCCGCAAGCATGATGACCCGGCCAGTTCGAACGCCCGTCGGAGACGCGCGGCCCGGCCCGCGGAAGCGGCCGGCGCGAGGCGCCTCGGGGGGGGCCAGATCCACCATCGCGGCAAGCTCGGGAAGATTGAGCGCCTTGAATGCGCCAGCCATCCGCCGGCCCAGAGGCGCGGCCTTCATTGCCCACCGGAAGCGGCGCGGATAAGGCACGATTTCCGCCAAGGCGCGCCGGATGAGCCGATCCTTCAGACTGCGGCTGCCGGTTTTTTCGATGTGCTTCCGCGCGATCTCGACGAGATGCATATAGTCGACGCCCGAGGGGCAGGTCGTCATGCACGAGAAGCACGACAGGCAACGGTCGATGTGAACCGAAACCTCGGGCTTCGCATCGAGCCCTTTCTCGAGCATGTCCTTTATGGCGTAGATGCGCCCGCGCGGACTATCGCGCTCGTCGCCCAGCACGACGTATGTCGGGCACGTCGCGGTGCAGAACCCGCAGTGCACGCAGCGTCGAAGGATTCGCTCGGCTTCCCTGATCTCCGGATCGTCGAGCTGCGATTTCGAAAAATTGGTTTGCATTGCGCCTTATGTCGAACTGACGTGTCTAGAAATTGGCGTACATGCGCCCGCGGTTGAGCAGGCCGCTCGGATCGAAGGCCGACTTGATCCCGCGTGTCAATCTTTCGATCTCGGGCTTCAAGGGTTCGAAAACTTCGACGGTGTTGCGAATTTCCCGCTCTGCACGGATCAACGTCGCGTGGCCGCCACGAACGGCAACGGCGCGGCGCACGTCGGCTGCACCGGCATCGGCTGCTGCCGGAACTTCCAGCCAGACGAGCGCTCCCGACCAATCGTAGAGCGCAACCACATCCATGAACTTTTGGATCGCGGCGACGATTTCAGGCGCCTTCGTCGGAAGGGTGGAAATCCGCCACAGGCTCGTCTCGGTGGAGAACGGCATCATCGAAAGCGTGCGGAATTCGCTCCAAAGACTGAAGGTGTCCTCTGCATCGAGTTCGATCGGCTTGCCGTAAACCTTGAGCGCGGTCTTGAGCTTCTCCCTGCGCTCGTCGATCGACGTTGCAAACGTCTCGAGACGCAGAAGCGTCAGCGATTGTCCGACGCCTTTGAGCTTCGGCACTTTGAGCCTGTCGACGCAATTCTTCGGGAGATGGACCGCGCCTGAAATTTCGAGCGGCGTCGCCATCGCGATGCTGAGCGCTTCGATCGCCAAATCGTCAGGCAGGCCGACGAAGGCCAGCGTCTGCATGGTTTGCGGGAGCGGCGCGACCTTGAAGGTCACTTCAGTCATGACGGCAAGCGTTCCCCAGCTGCCGGTTAATCCGCGGGCGACGTCGAGGCCGGCGACATTTTTCATCACGCGGCCGCCGGATTTGAAAAGCTCTCCGCGGCCGTTCACGGCGCGGACGCCCAAGAGGTTATCCCGGGCGCTTCCTGCCGAAATGCGCCGGGAACCCGAAAAATTCGTCGCGAAGACGCCGCCGATGGAGAGCGCGCCGCCCGGCGCGCCGGTCGCCGGTCCGAGATCGACGGGCTCGAAGCTCAGCATCTGACCGCGCGCCGCGAGGATCGCCTCGATTTCATAGACGGGCGTGCCGGACCTGGCCGACATGACGAGTTCCGTCGGCTCATAGAGCGTCACGCCCTTGAGGCCGGAGGTCGTCAATACGACGTCCGCTGTCGCGACGCGGCCGGTATTGCGAAGGGCGCCATGCCCCACGACCTCGATGCCACGCTTCTCGCGCGCAAGCCTCGCAATCATGGACTGCAATTCCCACTCGGCGGCGGGGCGAAAAAGCTCAGTCATGATCGCACCATCTGCTAAGCAGCCTCCGGTGTGCTGGCGGCGTCGCCAGCGCGCATGACGTTGGTAATGGCGAGCGGGAACACCTTCGCCGGGTTCAGCCGCCACGTCGGATCGAAAACGGTTTTTATCCGCATCTGGACGGCTAGATCCGTCGGCGTGAACTGCGTCGTCATCAGCTCGCGTTTTTCGATGCCGACACCATGCTCGCCGGTGAGGCAGCCGCCGAGCTCGACGCACAGCTTCAGAATAGTTTCGCCCGCAAGCTCGGCGCGTTCCGCTTCCTCGGGACTGTTCGCATCATAAAGGATGAGCGGGTGCAGGTTGCCGTCGCCGGCGTGGAAGATGTTGGCGACCTTCAGACCGTACTCGGCGCAGATCTGGCTGATCCGGGTCAATGCGTGTGGCAACTGCGCGAGCGGGATGGTGCCGTCCATGCAGAGGTAATCGGAGATGCGCCCAATCGCGCCGAACGCCGCCTTGCGACCCGCCCAAATCCGCGCGCTCTGGTCGGCGTCCGCACTGATCTGCACCGTTTTCGGATCGAAGCGAGCGGCGATTTCGGCAATGCGTCCGAGGAGGATGCCGATTTCGCTTTCGGAGCCTTCGACCTCGACGATCAGCAATGCTTCCGCATCGAGCGGATAGCCTGCGCCGGCGAATGCCTCGCAGACTTCGACCGCCGCGTGGTCCATATATTCGATCGCTACAGGGATAATACCGGCCGCTATGATCGCCGAGACGCAACTGCCCGCTGCCTCCGGCGAACGAAAGCCAATCATCATTGGCCGCGCGCCTTCCGGCGCCGGGACGAGCTTCACAGTTGCTTCGGTGATGACGCCAAGCTGGCCTTCGGAGCCGATGACCAAGCTCAAGAGATCGTAGCCGTTGCGTTCCAGCGACGAGCCGCCGATCTCGACGACGGTGCCGTCGATCAGCACCATTTTGACGCCCAAGACGTTGTGCGTCGTCACTCCGTATTTGAGGCAGTGCGCGCCGCCGGAATTCATCGCGAGATTGCCTGCGAGCGTGCACGCAAGTTGCGATGATGGATCGGGCGCATAGAAAAAGCCGCCCGCCGCGACCTCTGCCGTGATCTGGAGATTTGTTATTCCGGCTTCGAGCCGCGCCAAGCGATTGGCATAATCGATTTCGATGACGCGGTTCATCTTCGAGATGCAGAGAACGATGGCGTCCTCGGTCGGCAACGACCCGCCGCAGAGAGACGTGCCCGCGCCGCGGGGAATGACCTTGACGTCGTTCTCGTGGCAATACTTCAAGATCTTGGAGACTTCTTCGGTCGTGCGCGGGAGAACGACCAGCATGGGCACGCGGCGGTAAGCCGTGAACGCGTCCGTCTCGTAGGCCCGGCGTCCATCTTCGTCGACGATCAGAAGATCCTGACCGACACGGCTTTTCAGGCCTTCGATCAGAATGGGTAGCCGCCGCAAGACGCCAACATCGGGCTCAGGCAGCTCGATATGCGGCATCGTCTTCAGTCTCCAAGCCAATAATCATGTCGGCTGTTTCGCTCTTAGGCCGTCAGCTTACATCGCTCGCGACGCGGCGGCCCAAATTCGATCGCGCCTGCGGCAACCTCGGCGCGTAGCCGCGGGCGTTAATCATCCTCGCACGTGCGCCGGTGACCGGCAATATGGGCGCCGTCGTTGCACATGTGAAGAAAGCGCGCTCTTCAGTGGCGGTCGCCGGCGCCGAGCCAGCGCTGGCCGCCCTGATCACGAGGATCGTGAAAATCACGAGGCGGGGGGCCGCGCTTATCGCGGGGGTCGCCCATGCCGCCGCCTGCGCCTCGCGGCTCGTTCATGCCGCGGGGGTCTGGTCGCATATCGGGTCGCATCTCGCGCGAACTGCGGCTGTCGCGGTCGCGGTCGCGGTCCCGGGACCGCGCTCCAGAGAAGCATTGGGTGATGCAGCTCTGCAACTGAGCGTCGCAATGTGCCGAATATAGGAGTTTTGCGGCCATCCGGCAGGAATTGTGCTGGGACCGGCAGGAATCGGCGCAGGGATCGGCGCTTGCGTCACCGGCAGCAAAAGCCAACACCGCCAGAACAGCCAGCACGGCCATTCCAAACGATTTTATCGACACTGATGCAGCCTGAAACAACTACCGCCTCCTCATCCCCGGGCCGTGCTGGGCGGCTGAGCCTAGGCAAGCGGCGGAAGCTACTCGCGCGACCATGAACACGGCCTGAACCGGTGGTTGAACCCGGGGCAACGGGCTCGCCTGGGAATGGGCGCCATCAGAATGCAAACTCCTCGAAGATCCGATCAACGTTGCCGTTCCACTCCCCGGAATAACGCCGCAGCAATTCGTCCGCCACGGTCTGGCCGTTGCCTGCAATCTTCTCAAGCGGGGCCAGAAATACCGTCTCGTCCTGGTTTTTGGCGTTGATGCGGGCGCGGTTCTTGAGACCGTGGCGCGAGATGCGCAATGCTTGGCGGGCGATGCTGGCCACCGTCGCCGTGCGGAAAGGCGTCGCGAGTGCCGTTTTCGGAACGGCCGCGCGCAGATTTTCACGCTCTTCGCTGGTCCAGTCGCGGACCAGCGTCCAAGCCTGGTCCAGCGCGGCCTCGTCGTAAAGAATACCGGTCCAGAAAGCCGAGAGCGCCGTGATCGTTCCCCAGCGCCCCGCATCGGCGCCGCGCATCTCCAGGAACCGTTTGAGGCGGACTTCCGGAAAGAGCGTGGTGAGGTGGTCCGACCAATCATCGGCGGTCGGCAGCTCGCCTTTCAATCCCGGCAGGCGGCCTGCCAGAAAATCGCGAAACGACGAGCCCGCGACGTCGATGTAATTGCCGTCGCGGTAGACGAAATACATCGGCACATCGAGCGCGTAATCGACGTAGCGCTCGTAGCCCATGCCGTCTTCGAACGCGAACGGGAGCATGCCGGTCCGGCGCTTGTCGGTGTCGAGCCAGACTTCGCTTCGCATCGACTGGAAGCCGTTGGGGCGATCCTCGGCGAACGGCGACGAGGCGAACAGCGCGGTCGCGATCGGCTGCAGCGCGAGCGATACGCGGAGCTTCTTCACCATGTCGGCTTCGCTCGAAAAATCGAGGTTCACCTGGATCGTAGCGGTCCGGTACATCATGTCGAGACCGCGGCTGCCGACGGTCGGCATATAGCGGGTCATCACCTGATAGCGCTTCTTCGGCATGTGCGGGATCTGGTCGAGCCGCCACTTCGGAGAAAATCCGACGCCCAGAAAACCGATGGCGAGATCCTCGCCGACGTCGATGACTTCGCGCAGATGCTCGTCAGTTTCGGCTGCCGTTTCGTGCAGCGTTTCGAGTGGCGCGCCGGAAAGCTCGAACTGGCCGCCGGGCTCAAGGCTGATCGTGCCGCCCTTTTCGCCATCGGGGCGCTTCAGGGCGATGACGTTGTCGCCTTCCTTGATGGCGACCCAGCCGTAGCGGCGGATGAGTTCTTCCATCAAGGCGCGGATGCCATCGGTACCGCCGTATGGCACAGGATCCAACGTGACAGTGCGAAAGACGAACTTCTCGTGCTCGGTGCCGATACGCCAATCCGCTTTCGGCTTCTCGCCAGCCGCAATCCAGCGCACGAGATCATCTCGTGTCTCGATCATCGCGCTCGCAGCGCCTTGTTCTCGCGTGGACATTACCGAGCGACCCAGCCTTGCTTAACCGGCGCGGGTGCGCCCCGCGGCCTGAGCCTTATGGCGAGGACCGGCGGGAACGGCAAGCGTCCCCAACAACCGGGACTAACGGCGGCGCCAATCGCCGAGAACGGCATTGACGATCGCAAGCGCGGCAACGGCTGCGGTATCGGCGCGCATGATTCGGGGCCCGAGCGACAGCGGCACGACATATGGCTTGCCGACGAGGCGTGCGCGCTCGCGCGGGGAAAAGCCACCTTCGGGTCCGATAAGGACTGCCAGGGGCCCGGCTGAGAGCTTATCCAAAGCCCTGATCGGGTCAGACAGTTGCTCGTGCTCATCGCAGTAGATCAGGCGTCGCGCTTCGTCCCAGTCGTCAAGAACGTCATCGAGTTTGGCGGGTGGCTCGACGGCCGGCACTTGCAAAATCCCGCACTGCTCCGCCGCCTCGATCACGTTGGCGCGCATCCGCTCGCTGTTAACTCTTTCCGCGACCGTTCTTTCGGTGATTACGGGCCGGAGGCGCGCGGCGCCCATTTCGGTCGCCTTCTGCACCATGTAATCGAGCCGCGACCGTTTGAGCGGCGCGAACAGGTAGTCGATGTCGGGCCCACTTTCCTGGGGACGCGTCTGTTCCTCGACTTGCAGCGTGACGCGCCGCTTGTGCGTCTCGGCGAGGGTCGCAACCCACTCGCCATCCCGGCCGTTGAATACCAACAGCTTTGCCCCCGCCCGCAGGCGCAGGACGCCGGTCAGGTAGTGCGAGTGCGGCGGCTCAAGCTCCAAGAGCTTGGCGGCTGCAAGATCGTCGTCGACAAACAGTCGTTCTGAAGTCAGGTCACGGATAGCCATGATGCGGTCTTATCGAAGCCGCGCTTGCAGTCAAACGTATGTCGCATCCATGGGCCGGTATTGCGTCTTCCCCCAGTATTGCGTCGGGGCGACGGGCCGGATAGGTCTTTGCCAAAGTTGCCGGAGAAACATCAATTGACGACGGGTGCCGAGATTTCGCCCAAGCCGACATTGCGTGTTGCGGATGCACTGCCGTCGAACTGGGTCGATCGATGGGCGCCGGTATCGTGGCAGCCGTACCTTCGGCTCGGGCGATTGGACCGGCCGATCGGCGCGTGGCTGTTACTGTTTCCCTGCTGGTGGTCGCAGACCCTCGCCCAGGTCAACTCCGGCGATCACCTGCCGGATGTCGGCTATCTCGTGCTTTTCGCCATCGGCGCTCTCGCGATGCGCGCCTGCGGCTGCGCCTATAACGACTGGGTCGACCGCGACATCGACGGCCGTGTCGAGCGGACGGTCAATCGTCCTCTGCCGTCAGGGCAAGTTTCGCCGGAAGCCGCGCTTGGCTTCGTCGTTGCGACGGCCCTCGTCGGGTTGGTCGTCCTCCTGAACTTCAACAGCTTTACGATCTGGCTGGCGATCGCGTCGCTTTTCATCGTCGCGGCTTATCCTTTTGCGAAGCGCTTCACATCGTATCCGCAGCTGGTCTTGGGCCTCGCGTTCAACTGGGGCGCCCTCGTCGGATGGGCCGCGATCAAGGGATCTATCGGCCTTCCGGCGCTCGCCCTTTACGCGGGCTGCGTGTTCTGGACGGTCGGCTACGACACGATCTACGCGCACCAGGACAAAGAGGACGATGCGCTTCTGGGGCTCGGCTCGACGGCGCTGCATTTCGGCGAAGACACAGTCTCATTCGTCGGCGCGATGTACGGGCTCGCCGGAATTCTGTGGCTTGCGGCTGGCGCGCTTGCGGGCGCCCACCTCGTCTATTTCCTAGCGGTCGTCCTGGTGTTCCTGCAAATGTCGTGGCAGGTCGCGACGCTCGATATTCACAATTCCGCCAACTGTCTCTGGCGATTCAAGTCGAACCGGGACGTCGGCCTCGCCGTCTTCGCGGGCCTTGTGGCGGATATGGCGCTGTCGTGGTTTGCCGGGCTCAGTTAAGAGGCGCGGCACAGACGAGAACGCGGCCCGAGAGGTCCCGTGCCGCGCTGTTCCGTCTCACTGTCGAACTTCCGAGCCGCTTTCCGCGGCTTTGTATGAGATCTTGGCAGAATTCTCTTCCGATGAGCTTAAGAAATAGCGTAAACAAATGCTTACGCGGAAGTTATGCCATTCCTGGATTGGCCCGAGGACGCTTTGCGCCGTTGACGGCCGTCACACACGCGGTTTTTAAAAAATCGCTCGGAGCATTTGTTCAGGAGACGAACAGTCGTCCATGTCCCAGACCTCATCTTCATCCGATTCAAAACCGCAGCTCCTGCATCTCGTTTTCGGGGGCGAACTCGAAACGCTCGAGGGCCACGAATTTCGCGATCTCGAGGGACTTGATATAGTCGGCATCTATCCGGACTATCAGTCCGCTTATGCAGCCTGGAAGAACGCAGCCCAGCGCTCGGTCGACAACGCGATGATGCGGTATTTCATCGTGCATCTGCACAGGCTGCTCGAGCCGAATGGCCTGAAGTCTGCTCAGCCGGCAACATCCGCCACGTGACGGCTAATCTTCTCAAACCCGAAAAGAAACGGCGGCCGACTCTTCGGCTCGATGCGGCTTCGCGCGCGCTGCTTCGCCGTTTCGTCGTCGACTGGGTTTGGCCGCGTCGATTGGAGCTCGGCTGGACACTTTTTCTGACGGCGTGCCTTGCCGCGGTGACCGGCGGCTATCCGGCCGTCATCAAGAAATCATTCGACATGCTGATGGGCAATCAGCACGGCGCGCTACCGTTCGTGCTGACGGCGATCGTCGGCATAACGATTGCGCGCGCGACATTGCTTTTTGCGCAATCCGTCGCGACGAACCGTTTCATTCTGCGCCTCACCTCCGACATGCAGAAGGTCGCGTTCCGGCATCTGATCAGCGCCGATTTCGCGCGGCTGTCGCGGGAGACGCCCGGCCGGCTGATGTCGCGGCTGACGAACGACATCGGCTTCGTGCAAGGCGCGATGATGGCGGCGCTGAACTCGATTTTCCGCGACACCTTCTCGGTCATCGCGCTCGTGATCGCGATGCTTTATCTCGACTGGGCGATGACGCTCGTGGTCTTGAGCGTCTATCCGCTCGCGGCTTTGCCCGTCGCCGCGATCAGTCAACGGCTCCGCCGTGTCGCCAAGCAGACGCAGAGCGGCCTCGGCGATATGACGTCCCTTCTCGCGGAGAAGCTCGCCGGCGCGCGCTTGATCAAGTCGTTTCAGCTCGAGAATTACGCGGCCGACCGCCTCGACAACAGCTTCGAGCAGATCTACTCGCTGAAGCTGAAGTCGGTGCGGACGCGGGCGCGGATGGATCCGATCCTCGAAGTGCTCGGCGGCATTGCGATCGCCGGCGTCGTCGGATTTGCCTACTTGCGCATTTCCAACGGCATTTCGACCGTCGGCGATTTCATGGGGTTTATCACCGCGTTGCTCATGGCGGCGCAGCCCATTCGCGCGCTTGGAAACCTTGCCGGCCGGCTTCAAGAGGGCCTTGCTGCCGCTGAAAGTTTCTACGGCTTGCTCGACGAGATGCCGACGATCGGCGACAAGCCGGACGCGAAGCGTCTCAGCGTTTCGAAAGGCCAGATCTCTTTCCGCGGGGTCGGGTTCGCCTACGACGCGGCGTCGGAAGAACGCGCTGTGCACGACGTCACGCTCGACGTTCCGGGCGGATCGACCGTCGCCCTCGTCGGCCGCTCGGGCGCGGGCAAGTCGACGATCATCAATCTCGTGCCGAGGCTTTTCGATGTTACCGAAGGCCAGATCCTAATCGATGGCGAGGATGTTCGGGACGTCACGCTCTCGTCGCTGCGCGATCAGATCGCGATCGTCAGTCAGGACATCACGCTGTTCGACGACACGATCGAAGCGAATATCGCGCTTGGGCGCCTTGGCGCTAGTTCAGAAGACATCATCGAGGCTGCGAAAGCGGCGGCGGCTCACGACTTCATCATGGGGTTGCCTCGCGGCTATCAGACGATGATCGGCGATCGCGGCAGCCGACTCTCGGGCGGGCAGCGCCAGCGTGTCGCGCTCGCGCGGGCCATCCTGAAGGACGCGCCGATCCTGCTTCTCGACGAGGCGACGAGCGCGCTCGACAACGAAAGCGAGCAACTCGTTCAGGAGGCGCTTGCAAAGTTCACGCGCACGCGCACGACGCTCGTCATCGCGCATCGGCTTTCGACGATCCAGAACGCGGACATGATTTGCGTGATGGATGGCGGCCGCATCGTTGAGCGCGGGAAACATTTCGAGCTGATCGACCGCAACGGCGCCTATGCCCGGCTGAACCGGTCTGCGCACGGGCCTCAGGCGATGATCGCCAATTGAAGATTGCCGGCTGAATAGCCGACGGTCGCTCGCGCGGGCTTCGGCTATTCGCGGTTAAGGATGTTGTTCACGAGCCTGTTGGCCCAACCGCGCGCCTTGAACGTCGAGTTCACTTCGCGGGCATCGTAAACCGTTTCGACCCAATCCCAGAACGCGATGCCGGTGCGGGCCTCATCAGCCAGATAGCGGTGGAAGACGGCATCCAGCACGCCCGTGTCGGCGCTGCGGACGTGACCGTAGCGCAGGGACAGCTGCTTCAGCGCCTCTCGGATCGGCTGCCCATCGTGCAGATGACTGATCATCACGCTCATCAAACCGGCGCGGTCGGCGCCCGATTTGCAATGAACGAGGATGGGATATTCGGCTTTTGCCAGCACATCTTTCATTGCCTGAAATTCGGCGAGCGAGGGCGCGGCGCGCGATCGCAAGGTCAGATCGACGAGCGTGAGCCCATGGCGAGCGCACGCCTGCTGCTCGAGCCAGCGCGTGCCGTAGGACTGCTCGCCGCGCAGATTGATGACTGTCTTTATGCCCCGCCTGCCGGCCCAGGCGATGTGATGGGGGGCAGGCTGCGCCGAGCGCCACGCATCCCTGCCCACGCGATGGCGATTATTGTAAACAGTCCGCACGAGGCCATAATCGATCAGCAGCATTTCGGCGTAGCAAAGGGCCGATGCGAATCGCGTTCCAAGCCAGGATGGGGGAGAATGCACTGCACTGTGCAAAAGTGCACCGCTCGTACGGCGTAATCCACGCTTTGCTTCTTTGAGAGGGCTTGCCATCAGGAGTTGTCTCGATGCTCCCGATTCGCGGGCAGCCTTGCGGATAGGGCCAGCTTTAATCCTACTCGTTGTTCACAAGAAGCCGCGGTCCATCGTGATTGAACTTGCTAGTTATTAGCTATAGCAACGACCCGCAAGGGGCTAAACACAATCGAGCTTCGTCCTGCACTTTCTCGCGTTACAACGATAAGGCAGCCATTGCCGCATGGCAGAAATTAAGAAGAGGCTTGTGCGACTTGGCGGCTTGACGCTGGCGCGCCTTATCCGCCACGTGGCCAATTCGTCTCAGGTTATTCACGAGCCGCCGGACCTGATGGACCGGCTTAGCGATACCCACCCCTGTATCGTCGCGTGCTGGCACGGCCAGTTCATGATGGTCGCGACGCTTCGTCCTGAAAACGTCAGGATCTCCGCAATGGTCGCGCGGCACGGCGACGCCGAGATCATCAGCGAAACATTGCAAGCCATCGACGTTGAACTCATTCGCGGCGCGGGGGCCGGCTGGCGCAAGAAGGATCGCGGCGGCGCGGCGGCTCTTCGCGCATCGCTGCAGGCACTTTCCGAGGGCTCGTCACTCGTCATGACGGCCGACGTCCCGCCGGGTCCGGCGCGGGTTGCGGGCGCGGGCATCGTCACGATCGCGCGCATGTCGGGGCGGCCGATCGTACCGGTCGCGCTCGCCACGAAACGTTTCGCATCGTTCGATACCTGGAGCCGGCTGACGATCAATCTGCCGTACTCGAAACTTGCAGCCGTCGTCGGCGAACCAATTCATGTTCCGAGCGAGGCGGACGCGGAGCTGCTCGAATCAAAACGCGTCGAGCTCGAGACCGCGCTCAACACCGCGACGCTCCGGGCGTACGAACTTGCGGGTGCCGATATCAAGCGAGCGACACCGCTCGATGTGCTTGCGGCGGCCTCGGCGCCGACGCCAGGCCTCGTGCTCAAGGCTTATCGCGCCGGAACGGCAGCGTTGCGGCCAGCGGTGCCGCTGCTTCTCAACATGCGCGGACAGCAGGGGAAGGAAGATCCGAACCGCCGCGGCGAACGATTGGGCTTTGCGGGCCGGCCGCGCCCCGCGGGACAGGTGGTGTGGGTTCATGCGGCAAGCGTCGGCGAGACGAACGCAATCCTTCCGCTCATCGACAGCCTGCTCGACGCCAATCCGCACATTCACATTCTGCTGACGACGGGGACGAAAACATCTGCGGAGATTGCGGCGCATCGCTTGCCGCCGCGAGCATTGCATCAGTACGTGCCTCTCGATGTGCCGCACTACGTCGCTCGCTTTCTCGATCACTGGAAGCCGTCGATATCGATCTTTACGGAATCCGACATCTGGCCGAATCTCATTCTCGGAACGGCGGAGCGGGGAATTCCTCTCGTGCTCGTCAACGCGCGAATGTCACCACGCAGCATCAACCGCTGGCGCAAATATGCGGCCGTCGGCCGGCCGCTGTTTTCGCGCTTCGCGGCGGTGCTGTCGCAGAATTCGCAGATAACGCGGGCCATGAAGCGTCTCGGCGCCCCGAACGTCATCACGGCCGGTAACTTGAAAATCGATTCACCGCCGCCTCCGGTCAACGCGGATCTGTTGGCGTCGCTGAAGAACGCCGTTGGCCAGCGTCCGCTGTTCCTCGCGGCCAGCACCCATCCCGGTGAAGACACGGTCATCGCCGCGGCGCATTCGCTGATGCGACGCGATATCGAGGGACTGCTGACGATCATCGTCCCACGTCATCCCGAACGCGGCGGCGGCCTTGCGGCGTCACTCGGCGGGCTCGGACTGAGGACGCAGCTGCGCTCTCGCTCCTCCGCACCCGAGACCGATACCGAGATCTACGTCGCCGACACGATTGGCGAGCTTGGAACTTTCTATTCGATCTCGCCGGTTGCGCTCGTCGGCGGATCCCTGGTCGAGCATGGTGGTCAAAACCCGATCGAAGCCGTTCGTCTCGGTTCGTGCGTTTTGACTGGTCCGTTCACGCACAATTTCCGCGATGCGTATGCTGCGCTCTTCCGCGAGGGCGGCGCCGTCGAAGTCAGATCGTCCGACGACATCGCGCGGCAGGTCACGCTGCTGCTTGCCGATCAAGCCGCGGCCAAGCGCATGCGGCAGGGAGCAGACTTGGCGCTTCAGTCGATGGGCGGCGCGCTCGCCAAGACGCTCGGCGCCATCCAGCCATTGCTTGAAAAACAGCGAGCGTGATGCGTGCCCATCTCTGAACCGAGCTGGTGGTACGGGCCGGGCAGCGGATGGCAGACAGCGCTTCTCTCTCCAATCGGCAGCATCGTCGGCCGGATCGCAAGCCGCCGCATTCAAAACGCAAATCCCTATCGCTCGGCCCTTCCCGTCATCTGCGCCGGTAACTTCACCGCGGGTGGCTCGGGCAAGACTCCGCTAGCTTTGTTCATTGCCRAGCTTGTCGCAGAAGATGATCGCGAGCCATGGTTTCTCTCGCGCGGATACGGTGGAAGCCTTGAAGGTCCGGTGCGCGTCATCGCGGGTCTCCATACGGCGCGCGACGTCGGGGATGAGCCGCTGCTTCTTGCCCGCGCTGCGCCGACGGTCGTCTCGCGCGATCGCCGCAAAGGCGCGGAAGCGATCGAGGGCATGGCCTCGAAACGCGCCGTCATCATCATGGACGACGGCTTGCAAAATCCGGCGCTCGCGAAGGATCTTGCTATCGCACTCGTCGATGCGAAGCGCGGCGTTGGCAACGGGCTCGTCATTCCCGCGGGACCGCTTAGGGCGCCGCTCGATGTTCAAACGGCGCTTGCAAACCTGATCGTGCTCACCGGAGGCGATGCAGCGGGCAACCGTTCCTTCGTTGATCGGCTCAAAGGGATGACGCGCGCACCGATCATTTCCGCCGAGACGCGCGCTGAAGACGACAACGCGACGTTTCGTGGCCGGCGCGTGTTGGCGTTTGCGGGCATCGCCAATCCCGACCGTTTTTTTGCGACGCTTAGTTCACTTGGAGCCGACATCATCGCGCGAAGGGCATTCGCCGATCACCACATGTTCAGCGAGGCGGAGGCCCGCGATCTGATGGAAGCAGCCGAACGCGGCAACGCGGCTCTCGTGACTACGGAAAAAGATATCGCGCGTCTTTCCGGAGCATCAGGCGCTCGCGGGGCGCTCAAAGAGCGTGCAGAAACGGTCTCGATCAGAACGTCTCTCGAAGGCGAGGATCTCGACGTGATGCGCCGGCTGATCCGAGAAGCAATCGCTCGCTAGCGCGAGCTGCCTCGCTCAACGAGCGGGCGCGTTCGAACGTTCGATGGCGTTAAGCTCAAGGTAACGCTGCACGGAGATTTCCGCCGAGGCATATGCCTCCTGCGCGTCGACGCTCCAATAACGAAGATCGGGAAGCGCGATGGGCTGGCCCGTTACCGCGCAGCGCACGAAATCTCCCGGAGACATCACTTCGAACTCGCCATCCAGATAGCGAATCTTGGCTTCGTTACGCAGGCCAAAAAATTTCTCAATTCGATTCATCAGCTTCCAAGCCGTGCTGTTTTTTTACTGTCGGGCATCATCCGACATCAGATGATATGAATGCCGCATTTCCGGCGGCGCGCCAATTTCCAATTTAGCCCAAGCGTATCAAAAAAGTGAGCCTTGTCCGCCGCGTCCGCCCGGCATTTGGCGCGGCGTTTTACCCGCTCCTTGATCGGCTTTAGCGGGTCCTGATTTTAGCGGGCCTTCGGCTCTCGCTGCAATCTGCCCGTCTGACAACTCGATGTTCAGCATCGCTCCCGCGACAACGGACGCCGCTTGCCGGATGGTTTGACCGGCCTCGTTCCTGACGAGTGCAAAGCCGCGAGACAGGATGCTGTGATAGCCCAACGAGTTGAGCAGCGCCGCTTTACCATCGAGAACCCTGCGACTGACCGCCACGCGGTTAAGAAGTGCGCGGCCGGCGCGCCGTTCGAGTGTCTGAAGCCGCTCGCCGCAGCGGGAGTGTTTCTGAAGTATCGGCGCCGGAGACAAACGTCCGCTGACGCGCGCGAGCCGTGTTGCATGTGCGCGCGTGTTGGCGAGAAGCGCACGCGAGAGGCGGCGATCGGCCTCGTCGAAGCGCTGGCGCGGCAGCGCAACCAGATCCTGCAGCTTCGGCAGGCCGCGCGACGATGCCTTCAAGTGTGTTTTCGCGCCCTCCAGCGAGCGGCGAACCGCTGTTCGCTTGCGCAGCATGAGCTTTTCGAGACCGTCGATCAGCTCGGAATACTTTGGCACGGCCCATTCGGCGGCTTTCGTCGGCGTCGGCGCGCGGGCATCCGCGACAAGGTCGATGAGCGTCCAATCCGTCTCGTGGCCGACTGCGGAAATCAGCGGAATGCGGCTCTCGGCTGCCGCTCTGACAACGATCTCTTCGTTGAAACTCCAGAGGTCTTCGAGACTGCCGCCGCCGCGCGCGACGATCAGCACGTCGGGCCGGGGAATTTTGCCGCCGGTTTCGAGCGCGTTGAAGCCGCGGATTGCGGCGGCCACTTCAGCCGCGCTTCCCTCGCCTTGCACGCGCACCGGCCAGAGGAGAACGCGCGCCGGATAGCGCTCGTTGAAGCCGTGCAGCATATCGCGAATGACCGCGCCCGTCGGCGATGTGACGATGCCGACGACTTTCGGCAAAAACGGACGCGGCTTCTTGCGGGCTTCGTCGAACAGGCCTTCGGCCGCGAATTTGCGCTTGCGCTCTTCGAGTAGCGCCATCAGCGCACCGGCGCCCGCGGGCTCCAGAGCTTCGATGACGATTTGATATTTCGACGAACCGGGGAACGTCGTGATCTTTCCTTGGGCGATGACTTCCATGCCCTCTTCGGGCTTGAAGCGGAGCCGGCCGAACGATCCTTTCCAGATCACGGCCTCTATCTTCGCCTTGTCGTCCTTCAGCGCGAAGTAGCAGTGTCCCGACGCATGGGGCCCGCGATAACCCGAGATCTCGCCCTTGAGGCGGACGTAGCCGAAGCCGTCCTCGAGGGCGCGCTTTATCGCGCCCGAAAGTTCGGACACCGAGAACTCCGGGGCATTGGCGCCGGGGCGGGCTTCGCTGGTGTTGGGAATTGAATTCAATAGCTTACTGTTCTGTTTCGCAGACTTGCTTGTTTCACGTTCGATGCTACACCCGGATGCTACACCAAGGCACGGATTGCAACAGGCGACCTGATGAACGTCTTACTCCTCGGCTCGGGCGGCCGCGAGCATGCTCTCGCCTGGGCCCTGAGCGCGAGCCCAATTCTGACAAAACTCTTCTGCGCTCCCGGCAATGCCGGCATTGCGGACGTGGCCCAATGTATCCCTATCGATCCGACCGACCAAGAGAGCATCATTCAATTCTGCCGCGATGAGCGGATCCAACTCGTCGTTATCGGCCCCGAAGCGCCGCTCGTCGCCGGTCTTGGAGATGCCCTCGGTGCGGCCGGGATTCGTTATTTCGGACCGACAAAGAGCGCCGCGCAGCTCGAAGGTTCGAAGGGCTTCACCAAGGATCTTTGCCGGACCGCGGGCATTCCGACAGCCGCCTATGGCCGTTTCATGGACCCGGCGGCGGCAAAGACGTATCTCGCCGCCCAGAGCCTTCCTATCGTCGTGAAAGCGGACGGTCTGGCGGCGGGGAAAGGCGTCATCATCGCCACGACGCGCGAAGAAGCCGAGGCCGCCGTCGATGCGTGCCTGTCCGGTGCATTCGGCTCGGCTGGAGCCGAAGTCGTCATCGAAGAATTCATGCACGGGGAAGAAGCGAGCTTCTTTGCGCTGTGCGACGGCGTCGCCGCGTTGGCGCTCGCGTCGGCTCAGGATCACAAGCGCGTCGGCGATGGCGACACGGGACCGAACACCGGCGGCATGGGCGCCTATTCGCCAGCGCCCATCGTCACGCCCGAAATGAGCGACCGCGTGATGCGGGAGATCATCGAGCCGACGATCAAGGAAATGGCAGCGCGCGGCACGCCGTTCAAGGGCGTGCTGTTCGCCGGACTGATGATCACGGCGACCGGGCCAAAGCTCATCGAATACAACGTTCGCTTCGGCGATCCCGAGACGCAGGTTTTGATGATGCGGCTCAAATCGGATTTGCTCGCGGCCCTCATCGCGACGACCGACGGCGTGCTGTCGAACTTCGATCTCCGATGGAGCGACGACGCGGCGCTGACGGTCGTGATGGCCGCCAACGGATATCCCGGCACGCCTCAAAAAGGCACGGAGATCAAGGGCCTGGAACTTGCGCAGGCGACCCCGAATGTAGAGATCTTCCACGCCGGTACGCGCCGCGAGGACCAACGTCTTATTGCGGACGGCGGCCGCGTGCTAAACGTCACCGGCCGCGGCAAGACGATCGCGGAGGCGCGCGACGCGGCTTACGCGGCGATTGCGAAGATCGATTGGCCGGGCGGCTTCTACCGCAAGGACATCGGCTGGCGCGCGTTGCAGCGAAACGAGACGTGAGCAACCTTATGCTCTAGCGGACAACGGGATACCGGGAACGCATGACCGTCGAGACGCCCAAAGCATCGCCGTTGAATGGGTCCCTTCCGGCCAAGCGGCCGACGATCGGGCTCGCTCTTGGCGGCGGCGGCGCGCGCGGTCTCGCCCATGTCGCCATGATCGAGGCCTTCGATGAACTCGGCATCAAGCCTGACGTGATCGCGGGAACTTCGATCGGTGCGGTCTATGGGGCCGGCTATGCGTCGGGATTATCAGGCCGCGAATTGCGCGATCATACGCGGTTCATCCTTTCGCAGCGCTTCGGTCTGATCCGCGATCTGTTCACTAAGACGGCACAACCCTTTCAAAAGCTCCTCAGCGTCTTCGGCGCTAGAAACGCCATTCTCGATCCTTTCGTCGTCCTCGACGTCATTCTGCCGAAAGAGGTGAAGGAGACTTTCGCCGATTGCAAAATCCCGTTGAAGATCGTCGCCTCCGATTTCTACGATCAGGAACCGAGGATCTTTACCGAGGGCTCACTCAGAACTGCCGTGGCTGCGAGCATGGCGCTGCCGGTGCTCTTTCAGCCTGTTGTCATCGACGGCCACGCTTTCATCGACGGCGGGCTGACAAACCCGTTGCCGTTCGACCTCTTGCTGCCTGAAACGGATATCGTCGTTGCCATCGACGTTTCCGGGTCACCGGTTCCAGATCCGCGACGCTTGGCGCCGACTGCATTTGCGGCTCTCTTTTCGAGCGCGTTTTTATTTGAGCGGTCCATCGTCAAGGAAAAGCTGAAGATCAGTCAGCCGGACATTCTGATCAGCGCCGGAACGAGCCAATTTCAAGTTCTCGACTTCCTGAAATACGACGACATTCTCGCGGCCGCGCAACCTGCGAAAGAACGGCTGAAGCAGCAGCTTTCGCGCATTTTGTCGGTCGAGACTTTGCCTGTGCTCGATCGAGCGGATCACGACCAGCAGGTCGTTGCGATCGCCAAGCGGCCGAAGCGCCGGCTGCTGCCGCGTCCCCGGAGAAACGGCGAGGCTGAGTAGACGGGCCCCGCAATTCCTGCGAAATTCCGGCCCTCACCGGGAGCTGCGAAAATGATGACTGCTGCTGTACCAGATCGCTCGCGGCGAATTGGCATCATTGCTGCAAGCAATCCCGTTGGCTGCGATGCGCCAGACAATGTCACGATCAATACCTTGGGGGTTTATCAGGCGAGCGCAACAGAGGCGCTCTCCGTTATCGAACTCATCTCCGAAGCTTTTCTCAACGACCCCACGTGGTCTTGGGCATTTCCTGATCCCGCGGCCCGCCGTCAGTGGTGGACGTTCTGCATCACTGAGGCGCTTCACTATCCTTGGACGTTCAGGACCGAAGGCTTCGAAACTGTGTCTGTTTGGATTCCGCCGTCGTGCGCCGAGTTTTCGGACGACGGAGTTCAGAGTATCCCTGGGAAGCTGACTGATCTCGTGGGGGCTCGGGCGCCTGATGTCGCGGAACTCTTGCACCGTTTTGAGCAAGCGCACCCTCACAGCGAACCTCACTACTACCTCAGCCTCTTGGGCACGAGCACGGAGCATCGAGGGCGCAGCCTCGGCATGGCACTTTTCGAGGAGAATCTCGCTCGAATTGATGCCGAACACATGCCGGCTTATTTGGAATCGTCCAATCCGGCCAACAATCACAGGTATGAATCGGTTGGATTCGTGCCGGTTGCCTCTTTTCAGGCTCCAGGCGATGGCCCGGTCGTCACGGGTATGTGGAGGAAGAGCCGATAAGGAGAAATTCTCATCAGCCCTGGCGCCGCTCGGAAAAAAAATCTTTCAGTAGCGCGCTCGCCTCGGCTTCGCCGATGCCGGGATATATTTCGGGGACGTGGTGACAGGTCGGCTGGCTGAATACCCGTGCGCCCTGCTCGATGCCGCCGCCTTTGGGGTCGCTCGCGGCATAGTAAAGGCGCTTCAGGCGGGCGAAGGAGACCGCGGCCGCGCACATCGGGCACGGTTCGAGCGTGACATATAGACTGCAGCCGACGAGGCGCTCGTCAGCCAGTTCGGCGCAGGCGGTCCGTATCGCCAGAATTTCCGCGTGGGCGGTCGGATCGCAAAGCTCGCGCGTCCGGTTGCCCGCCGCCGCCAGAACCTTGCCATCGAGCGAGACGATGACGGCGCCGACAGGCACTTCCCCGCGCTTTGCCGCCGCTTTCGCCTCTTCGAGCGCAAGGGACATATGGCTTACGGCGTCCTTCGATGTCATAAGCGCGCTTCGCTCCCGAAAGCTCAGTGTTACCGATGGCCAGACCACCAAGAACTAAAGTCGCCGAAACCGCCGCTCGCGCGCCTGCTCCCTCTACCGAGAAGCGGGACGGGCCCATGCGCATCGCCAAAGCCATGGCGCGCGCCGGGCTTTGCTCCCGCCGCGAGGCCGAGCGCTGGATTGCCGATGGCCGCGTCAGCGTCAACGGCAAGTTGCTCAGAACACCGGCCGTCGAAGTCAGTCCGAGCGACAAGGTTTTCGTCGACGGCAAACCGCTGCCTTCGGCCGAGCCGCCGCAGCTCTGGCGTTATCATAAGCCGAAAGGCATCGTCACTACGCATTCCGATCCCGAAGGGCGCCCGACCGTTTTCGACAAGATGCCCCCTGAGATGCCGCGCGTCATCTCCGTCGGGCGGCTCGACTACAATACCGAAGGGTTGCTGCTGCTGACCAACGACGGCGCGCTTGCCCGCCATCTGGAGCTGCCCGCGAACGGTTGGGTGCGCCGGTATCGCGTGCGCGCCAAGGGCCGGGTATCGCCGGTCGATCTTGCCAACCTCAAGGACGGCATCACGATCGACGGCATCATCTACGGGCCCATCGAGGTCACCATCGACAGTGTGCAGGGCGCCAACACCTGGCTGACGATCGCAATCCGCGAAGGGAAAAACCGCGAAGTCCGGAATGTGCTCGCGCACCTCGGGCTGGTCGTGAACCGCCTCATTCGTATTTCGTTCGGGCCGTTCCAGCTTCTCGATCTTGCCCCCGGCGGGGTCGAAGCCGTGCGGCGGCGCATCCTCGTTCAGCAGCTGGGGCCGAGGGCTTCCGAAGCGCTCGGGTTTTCCGAAAGTCAGGCGGACCGCAAGGCGCGGCACGCGCGCGGCAAGGCCGCGAGCGAGGCGGACGATTGATGCGAGTCGTTGCCGGACGGTTCCGCGGCCGCGCTCTGCAAGCGCCTGAGGACATGAAAATTCGCCCGACGTCGGATCGCGTGCGGGAGAGCCTGTTCAATATTCTCGCGCACGGCATCGAGAATTTCTCGCTCAACGGCGCGCGCGTCATCGATCTTTTCGCCGGCACAGGCGCGCTCGGCATCGAAGCCGTGTCGCGGGGCGCTGCCTACTGTCTCTTCGTCGAAGAGGCACCTGAGGCCCGCGCGCTCATTCGCACGAATGTTGAAGCTCTCGGGCTGACGGGCGAGACGCGCATCTTCCGCCGCGACGCGACGGACCTCGGTCCGGCGGGCAGTACGAGCAATGCGGGCCGGTACGATCTCGCGTTTTTAGATCCGCCCTATGGCAAGGGCCTGGGTGAAAAAGCATTGGACGCGCTCGCTCAGGGTAACTGGCTGACGCCGGGCGCAATCTGCGTGCTCGAAGAACGCGCAGGCGTGCCGCTGACGTTTTCCGATGGATTCACGGTGCTCGATGCCCGCACCTACGGCGATACCGAGATTTCGATCCTGAGGTTCGGCGAGCCGAGCTAAGGCGCCCTCTTACCGAACGGCATTTTCGACCTCGGGCCCGAAAGCGCCGCCGGCCAGACTGTGCGTGTAATCGCGAACATCGGCCGCCCATTTCGCGGTGAGTTTTTCGAACCGCTCGCGGTCGCCGGCGAAGAGTGCGCGCGTCGCTTCTTCGAAGCCCGCGAGGTCTCCTGCCATCGCCGACATGAAGCGATAAGCCCGTTCCCTGGCCGTGCGAATGATCTCCGCATCCGCATTCTTGCGGCGCGCGTCGTCGACAAGTTTGCGTAGCGTCACCGACGCGCCGCCCGGCTGCGCCGCCAACCATTCCCAATGGCGAGGCAACAGCGTCACTTCGCGGGACACCACGCCGAGTTTCGGCCGTCCGGGGCTGCGCGGCTCTTCTCCGCCCGCCGATGGCGTCGGAGACTTCTGAAGACGCGCGGCGGGGACATCCGCCGATTCCCGCAAGTCGAAATCAATCTGGCTGCCGGTGCTGTCATCGAAGATCAAAAGCGACATGTCCGGCTGCTTGGCCGAGCGCGTTCGAATTGCCTCGATCACCTCAGGGCGCGAACCCGAGACAAAGCGGCGGCGGCCGTCGAATGCAGTGAACTTCTGGTCCATCTTCTTTTGCTCCAGCATCAGCTGCAGCAATATTACCCGGATAAAATCCGCCGTCAATATACCCGGGTAAAATTATTCAACGCGCCATCCCTTCGCGCCGAAATACAAAATGTACAGATAGCTCGGGACGGCGAGTAGCGCGTACGCGAGCTGAAAGTCGACGTGCTCCTTCAGCAGCCCGAACGCGTAAGGCATCAGCGCGCCGCCGCAGATCGCCATGATCAAGAGCGCCGAGCCCGTTTCGGTATGAGAGCCGAGGCCCCGGATCGCGAGGGGAAAGATCGCGGGCCACATCATTGCGTTGGCGAAGCCGAGCGCGGCGATGAACGCGACCGAGGCATATCCCGTCGTGAGGTAAGCGCCGATCGTCAGCACAACGCCCAGCGCCGCCGAGACGGCGAGGTACGTTTGCTGCGAGAAAAAGCGCGGAATGACGAGAAGGCCGGCGACGTAGCCGACGAGCATGGCGAAGAGCGTATACGATGTGAATAGTCGCGTTGCGTTGAGCGGCAGGCCGAAACCCGCTCCATAGAGACCGATCGCATCGGCGGCCATCACCTCGACGCCGACGTAAAGGAAGAGGCAGAGCACACCGAGCCAGAGGTGCGGAAATGCGAATATGCTCGATGAGGGACGTTCTTCGATTTGATCTCCGCCGTCGGCGGGCGTGGCGCTGAGGTCAGGCAGCCCTGAGCGCACGATCCATATACCGAGCATCGCAAGCAATGCCGCCATCAGCATGTAGGGCGCGTGCACGCGGGCGGCGAATGCATCGAGCAATGCTTTGCGGGCCTCAGCGGTCGGCGCGCTCGCGACGTCAGCCTCGAAGCTATCGACGCCCTTCAGCACGAGTGCTGCAAAAATGAAGGGTGCGAGAAAGCCCGCGAACTTGTGACAGATGCCCATGAGGGCGACGCGGCGCGCGGCGGTCTCATGCGGTCCGAGGATGCATACGTAGGGGTTTGACGCCGTCTGCAGAAGCGACAGTCCCGCTCCGATGACGAAGAGACCGGCGAGCGTGCCGGAATATTGGCGCATCGTCGTGAACTCGCCGAACAAGACCGAGCCGATCGCCATCACGAAGAGACCGATCGCCATGCCTTGCTTCATGCCCGTTCGACGCAAAATCGCCGATGCGGGGAGCGCTAAGAAAAAATACGAGAGATAGAACGCCATCGGCACGAGGAAGGCGTTCACGTCGTCGAGATTGAAGGCCAGCTTGACGAAGGTGATCAACGGCCCGTTGAGCCACGTCACGGAGCCGAAGATGAAGAAAAGCACGCCGATGGCGATGACGCCGCCCGTTTCGTCCGCCGGGGTCCGAAGGCTCGGCGAGCTCAAGGCGGGCTCTGGCAAAGGCTAAATCCCAAGTCGGACCAATCTGGAAAACCACGAGTACTGCCGAGTGCGCGCGGAAATCGTCGCCCGGACCACATTGAGGCGACGCCCGGTCGCAGGCAAAGCCTACCTCCACAGCGCGATTTTACTCAGATTATTTTGATTCCGCTCGCCCGGCGTACTATCTGGAAAGGGCAAAAAGGGTGCTTGACGAAAGTATACTTTTTTGACCAACTTACGCTCGATATCCCTACCGGGTGTCCGATGCCGGGGCCTTGAACCCCGTTTGATTGGAGCCGAAATTGATCGTCTGCTCGTGCGCCGTAATATCTGACCGCGATATCGATGTCGCCGTCACCGAAATCATGAGCGCGGGCCCCGGCCTGTTGCCGACTCCGGGCGTCGTATTCCGGCACCTCAACAAAAAGATGAACTGCTGCACGTGTGCGCCTGTAACGGTCGCGGTCATTTATGAGGCCATGGACCGCTTAGAGAAGACGACGCGTGTTTGCCCGTTCGTTCTTGCTGAAGCGCGCGCCAAACTCATCCGCATCGAAGAACGGCGGGTGCAGCGGCAGAACCGCATCAATGCTGAAATCGCACGCCGCAGCCGGCAGCCTCGCCGCGCAATCGCGTAGAACTCTGAAAAACTTTATCTATTTCTTCCGGCCAACTTTGGCGGAAAGCCTCTAGTTAAGCCCGTCCTAATCCGCTACTTGTCTACTTTAGAATGCTTCTGGACTTCGAGACCAGGAGTGCGAGGCAAGTATTTGGGAGCGGCATATGAAGGGCAACGACGAAGTCATCACCCGGTTGAACGAGGCGCTGAAACTCGAATTGGGTGCCGTAAACCAATATTGGTTGCACTTCCGGCTGCTCGATAACTGGGGCTACAAAAAGCTCGCCAAGAAAGAGCGCAAGGAATCCATCGAGGAAATGCACCATGCCGATCGGCTCATCGATCGCATCATCTTCCTCGAAGGCCATCCAAACCTGCAGTACGTCGCGCCGCTGATGATTGGCGAGAACATTAAGGAAGTTCTCGAATGCGATCTCAAGGGCGAAAACATCGCCCGCGACTACTATAAGACGTCGCGCGAAATCTGCTTCAATGTCGGCGATTACGTATCGATGATGCTCTTCGACGATCTCCTGAAGGACGAGGAGAGCCACATCGATTTCCTCGAGACGCAGCTCGAGCTTCTGAACTCCATCGGCGTCGCGCTTTACAGCCAGCTCAATGCCGAGAGCGGCGACGAGTCGGACTGATCAAATCGGCGCTGGTGGCACGCGCTCTGCGCGCCGGCCGGATTCTTTGATTGCCCCTGGCGACACGCGTTCCGCGAGCCGGCCGCCAGGGGCGGGAAATCACCTTCGCCCGAACAGGCGTTCGATATCGGTGAGCTTCAGCGCCACGTATGTCGGGCGGCCGTGGTTGCACTGGCCCGAATAGGGCGTCGCCTCCATCTGGCGCAGCAGCGCGTTCATCTCTTCGACCGTCAGCCTGCGTCCCGAGCGGACACTGCCGTGGCAAGCCATGCGTGATGCCACGCTGTCGAGGCGGTCCTTCAGCGCTCGTGCCGTGCCGTCGCTGCGAAGCTCCGCTGCGAGATCCTTGACGAGGCCTTCGACGTCAGTTTCGCCGAGAAGTGCCGGAACTTCGCGAACCGCGACTGCACCTTCCCCAAAGCTTTCGATCACGAGGCCAAGCTCCGTCAGCTCGTCGCTGCGCGCGACAAGCGTGACCGCGTCGTCATCGTCGAGTTCGACGATGGCCGGGATCAGAAGCCCTTGCCGCGCTACGCCACCATTGGCGAGCGCCGCCTTGAGCTTCTCGTAAACAAGGCGTTCGTGCGCCGCGTGCTGATCGACGATGACGAGCCCGTCGCGCGTCTGGGCCACGATATAGTTTTCGTGGACTTGCGCTCTGACTGCACCGAGTGGCTTGTCGACGGTCTGTTCCGCCACCGGCTCGGCAAACGTTCGCGCGTCCGCGCTCGGCGCGTCGAACACGGCAAACGGCGTCTGCGCCGCTGCAGCAAAGCTTCCGGAGACGACTGGCGACGCGCGCGGCGGCACCCATTGGTAAGCCGCACCCGATGAAGGCGGCGGAGACATGGCCGCGCTCGGCAAGATGCCGGCTGCGAAGCTTTCAACCGTCAGTACACCGCCTTGCGCGGATGCTCTATGACCGGCTATCGCGAGGGCATCGGAAAGTGCGCGCACCATCAGCGCACGCACGCGCCCTGCGTCGCGAAAGCGAACCTCGGCCTTGGCGGGATGGACGTTCACGTCGACGTCGGACGGCGCGACATCGAGAAACAGCGCGAGTAGCGGCGAGCGGCCGCGCGGGATCAGATCTCCGTAAGCAGCGCGGACGGCGCCGATCAGCAGCTTGTCCTTCACCGGGCGGCCATTGACGAACAGAAACTGCTGCGTGCTGTCCTGCCGGTGAAGCGTCGGCAGTCCAGCGAAGCCGAACACGCGCATCGGCGCGGACGCGCCGTTTCCGGCTCCCGATACTTCGAGCGCATCGTCCATGAACTCGCGCCCCATGATGGCGCCGATGCGTTCGAGCCACGCGGCAGACGACCGGTCGCCGCGTGCGAAGACCGCCGGTTTCTTTTCGCCGGTCTGCAACGTAAAGCCGATATCGGGATGGGCCATCGCGAGGCGGCGCACGACGTCGGTCACCGCCATGGCTTCGGCGCGTTCCGACTTCAGGAATTTTAGGCGCGCGGGCGTGGCGGAAAAGAGATCGCGCACTTCGACGACCGTGCCGCGATTGACGGCGGCAGGGCCGACCGGTGCTTTCGATCCGCGCGTGACGACGACGGCCGCACCCTGGTTCGCATCCGCAGGGCGGGACCTGATCTCGAGGCGAGCTATCGAGCCGATGGACGGCAGAGCTTCGCCGCGAAAGCCGAGGCAGCGAATGTCGAAGAGATCTTCTTCATCGAGCTTCGAGGTTGCGTGACGTTCGACGGCGAGGACGAGATCGTCCGGCGTCATACCGGAGCCGTCATCGGTCACGCGGATAAGCGACAGGCCGCCGCCGGAGATGACGATCTCGATCTGCGTCGCGCCCGCGTCGATTGCGTTTTCGACGAGTTCTTTGACGACGCTCGCCGGACGTTCGACGACTTCGCCCGCCGCGATGCGGTTGACCGTCTCTGGCGAAAGCTGCCGGATCGCCACCCCGTCCGTCCCCTATCGATAAGCGCCTAATTAAGCGCCTTTCGCGAGGCGCTCCTTCGTCAAGATTTTCGCAAGCTCGACTGCCGGCTGATCGAAGGGATCGACGCCCAGCAGTCGGCCCGCGAGAATCGTTTCGATCATAAAGTGCATCGCCAGCGCACCCATGGTTTTTTCGTCGAGTTTTGCAATGTCGATTGTTCGCACTGGCCGCCCGGCGCGGGCCAAGGCCTCAGGAACGGCGTGCGATTGGGCGGCGACGATATCGCCGACAGTGTGGCCGCCGAGCATATCGGCGCCCGCGATGCGCGCGAGTTCGGAATCGATTCGCGGGCCAATGCCCTCGCTCGCGACGCGAACGACCGTCAGGTAATGGTCGCGCGGGCCGTCCATGAAGAGCTGCAACTGGCTGTGCTGATCGAGCGGACCGAGCGCGCCCAACGGCGTCGTGCCTTCCCCGCCCTTGCCCAGGCTTTCCGCCCAAAGTTGTACAAACCATGACGAGAGGCGGCCGAGCCTGTCGGCGTACGGCATCATAACGAGCGTCGAGATGCCCTTCTCTTTCGAAAGCGCAATCGCGGTCGCGGCTCCGACGGCGGGCGCAAAGTCATGCGGCTTGCTGGATTCGAGCAGCGCATCGACGACGCCCTTGGCGCCCGCACGAATGGCGCGGGGATCGAGGCCGCGTGCGATCGCCGGCATCAGGCCGACGTTGGTCAAGCATGAGAAGCGGCCGCCGATGCCGGTGTGATGCTCGAGCAGCGGAATTCCGAGCTTCGAGAACAGCGTTCTGAGGCCGTTCGCTTTGCCGGGCTTGTCGGGCTCGGTGATGCCGAGGAAGAGTTTCGGGATCTCGGCTTCGAGGCCCGCAGCTTTGACGGCCGCCAGCGCCGCTATGGCCTGCGCCAACGTCTCCGCCGTGCCGCCGGACTTCGAGGTCACGACGAAACGCGTCGTTGGGAGATCGAGCGACTGGAGGACGCTTTGCAGCGTGCCGCCGTCGAGGTTGGCGTAGAAGCGGGTGCGGGGCCTCGTGCGCTGTCCGGGCAAAGCGACACCGGCGATATTCCACCCTGCGAATTGGGCGAACAATTCGCCACCGAGGCTCGATCCGCCGGTTCCGAAGAACACGATCGTTTTCGCACCCTGGCTCAGGCGCGCGTATGCCGCCTCGGCGTCGGCGATGTCCTGATCTTCGTCGGCGATCCGAAGAAGCGGGAGCTTGCCGGTGCGATAATCATCTTTCAGGGCTTCGACGTGCGGGCCGATGCGATCGAGCCATGCCGAATGCACTGAAGGCGCGAGGCCGTATTCGCCTATCGCGCCTTCGAGGCATCCTTCGATGCTCTGCTGAAACGTACGTCCGTCGTGCCGCTGCCCGTCCTGCATCGCCGCTCAACGCTCCTTGTTCAAATCCGTTCCGGCCTAGCTGATTTCGGATGTGCGGCCAAGAGCGCAGAACGAAGCTGACGTTGCGCGGCGAGAAACCATTCCGCAGGCGTCATCCCCGCGCGGGCGGGGATGACGTTCATTGCGAAATACCAATTTTAGCCGCGATCGGGGGCGGCCAGGACCGGTTGGAGCGCTGCCGGCGACGCCGACTTCATGCCGGTCGGCTTGCCGACGATCGTGACGACGAGATCGTCCGGCTTCAGCAGCCTCGCGGAGACCCGCTTGGCGTCCTCGACGGTCACCGCGTTGATCAGCTTGTTGCGGTTTTCGACGTAGTCCGGGCCGAAGCCTTCCTGCATCAGCCCCAAGAGCTGAGAGGCGATCTTCGAGTTCGTGTCGAAGCGCAACGCGTACGAGCCGGTGAGATAGTCCTTGGCCGCCTGCAGATCCTCTTTGCTCGGACCGTTCTCGGCCATCTTCTTCATCTCGTTGCGGATGATTGAGAGGCTTTCGCCCATCGAGGCATTCTTCGTCGCGACGCTGCCGACGAGAATGGACGTCTGCTGGTAAGGCTGGACGTAGGTGTAGACGGAATAGGCAAGTCCGCGCTTCTCGCGCACCTCTTCCATCAGCTTGGCGGAGAAGCCGCCGCCGCCGAGGATGTGATTGACGACGAATGCCGTGATGAAGTCCGGGTCCTTGCGCGGCATGGCGCCGAGCCCGAACACGGCGACCGACTGCGGCACGCCCATCTCGACGATCTTCTGGCTTCCGCCCTTCGCCGGCTCCGTCTGTGCGACGGAGAAGAGATCGGCTTTCGCCGGCAGGGGCCCGAAGACATCGTCGATGAGCTTGCCGAGTTCGGCGGCCGTAATGTCGCCGACGGCGACGATCTTCAGGTTGTCGCGCGCGAATGTGCGCTTGTGATAATCGAGGAGATCGTCACGCGTGATCTTCGCGACGGAGTCTACCGTGCCGTTCGACGGGCGCGCGTAGGGATGTCCGGCGAAGGCCTGCGCGTACCATTCGCGCATCGCGACCTTCTCGGGGTCCTTGTCGGCGTAGATCAGGTTGGCTGTCAGCTGCTGGCGGATGCGCTCAACAGCGTCGGTGTCGAAGCGCGGCTTCTGGACGGAAAGCTTCAGGAGCTCGACGGCCTTGTCGCGGTTCGCCGATAGCGTCTCGAACGATCCGTAGAGCGCGTCCTTGCTGTCGTCGTAGCTCATGCGCATGGCGATATCTTCCATGCGCTCCTGATAGTCCTGGGATTTGATGTCGCCAGCGCCCTCATCCATCATCGCGGTGAGGAAGTTGGCGAGGCCGGGCTTCCCCGGCGGGTCCTGGCTGTTGCCGCCGTCGAAGGCATACCGCAACGAAATCAGCGGAACGCTGTGCTCTTCGACGAGCCAAGCTTCAATTCCACCGGGGGATTTTATCTGCTGAATGTTCATTGCGGCTGCTGGGTGACTGACGGATGCGGTGAACAACAAAGCCAGAGCGGGAAGAGCCAAGGCTATGTTGGGGCGGACTGCCTTGCGAACAAGCGCAGCCGCCGCACGATAAGAACCTATCATCAATGTCACCTCAATTCGCCGGACGGTGATGCGGCGGGAAGATCTTCGACTTGCGCGACACCCGACTGATCGGGAACGAGATAACCCGTAACGGAATCGTTGAGATCGAGGTACTTGGCGGCGACCTTCTTGACGTCATCCGCCGTAACCTTCGAAATATTGGCTGGCCAAGCTTCGACGTCGGCGACGGTGCGGCCGACGGCGAGATTCCAACCGTAGCGGCGCGCCAGCGTCGCCTGGTTGTCGCTGTCGTAGACGTAATCGGCCAGATAGCTGTTCTTGGCGCGGGTCAATTCCTGGTCCGTCACGCCGTTCTTCACGATGTCGGCCAGAACAGCGTCTGAGGCAGCCTCGACCTTCTCGAGCGGCACGCCGTCGGCTGCGACCGCGTAGAGCGAGATCGTTCCGCCATCGAGGCCGTAGCCCGAGTAGTCGCCGCCGGCGCTCGACGCGAGCTTCTGTTCAACGACAAGCTTCTTGTAGAGGCGGCTCGTCGAGCCGGAGCCCGCGATCTTCATCAGGATATCGAGCGCTTCGGCTTCGCCGGGCTTCGCCGTGACGTAGCTCGGCGCCTGATAGTAGCGCTGGAACGAATAGTTGCCTGCGCGCGGATCTTTCAGCGTCAACCGGCGCGCCACGAGCTGCGGGGGATCGCTCGGACGGTTACGAGTTGACGGAACGCTCGGGTTCGCCGGAATCTTGCCGTACGTTTCGTCGGCGAGCTTCTTCACTTCATCGACGGTCACATCGCCCGATACGACGAGGATGGCGTTATTCGGCGCATAGTAGTGCTTGTAGAAATCGAGCGCGTTCTGGCGCGAGAGCTTTGCCATCTCGTGGTACCAGCCGATGACCGGCTTGCCGTAGGGATGGTTCAGGTAGAGCGCCGCATTCATCTGCTCATCGAGGATAGACGAAGGGTTATTCTCGATGCGCGAACGGCGTTCCTCGAGAATGACATCGCGCTCGGTCAGAACTTCCTTCTCGTCGAGACGAAGGTTGACCATGCGGTCGGCTTCCATCTCCATCATCTTGCCGAGACGGTCCTTGGCGACGCGCTGAAAGTAGGCGGTCGCGTCGTTGCCGGTGAAGGCGTTGTCCTGGCCACCGAGGCGCCCGACGATCTTGGAGAATTCGCCGACGGGAATCTTGTCGGTCGACTTGAACATCAGGTGCTCGAGGAAATGCGCGATGCCGGAGACGCCGCCCACTTCGTCGGCCGCGCCGACGCGGTACCAGACCATGTGGGTCACGACGGGTGACCGGTGGTCGGGTATGACGACGACATCCATGCCGTTCGCAAGTTTGAATTCGGCGGCGCGGGTAGCGCCGTCGGCGGCGTGAGCTTGGGGATTCACTGCGAGCATGAGCACTGCCAATGAGGTTAAGAGGCTAGACCGAAAGCACGTCGCAAGACGCATTATGGCGTTCCTTCGAACCGTAAGAGATAAAGTGCACCGCGACTTTTTTCATCCTAAACCGAACCCGAGTGCCGGGGATTACTCTGCAAAAGGCATAGGAAGCCAGCGTGCGGAATGTCCCGCTAGTGAGCGGCGGTTAGGAAATGAAGTCAAATGACAAGGCGTTCATCTGCGGCCGTTAACATGCGGCGCAATCAGCGCTTTTGTGCGACGGAAAAGATTTGGTTATGGGGCCGTTGAGCCGAATTCACTGAGTTTGGGAATCGTCGTCGCCGTCGCCGTTATTGGTCGAACCGGTCGTCCATTTTTTGACCGAATTAAAGATCGACGGCTTGCACGAGCCGAGCGGGCCCGCAGCAGAATCGGCGGAGGAATCGCCGCGGAACTGCGCTTCTTCATAGTTTTTCTTGCAGTACTCAGCTTGCTGTCTCTCGAGATCAGCCTGCGAGACCTTCAGCTTTTTGTCGGGATCTTGGATTTCGGCGAGCGTCGGTTGCTCCACCTTGCCGCTGCCTGGCGGCGGTAGGGCCTCGAGGCCGGGCGGCACCACCAGTGGCTGCCGGGTCGCCATCTTGGGGTCGCCCTTGGGGCCGCTGTCGCCATTCAAGCCCATGGCGTCGAAGACTTTGCCGTTCAGCTGAACGCCATCAAAACCGCCGCAACCCGCCAAGAACAGCGAAGCCGTGACGCAGAGACCGATTTTTCGACCTAATTTCAACGACATGCTTATTTGCCCGTGTCTTGCAACGACACGCCCCCGAGCCCGGATAAGCCGACTTTACGGCGCTAATGCGACTCGCCCCTGAAAGACTCATACAACAGGCCAATGACGCCAGCAACGATGGCCACATCGGCGATGTTGAAGACGTACCAATGGAAGCCGTAGGCGTGGAGCGAGAAGAAATCGGCGACGCCTCCAATGCGCAGCCGGTCAATCGCGTTGCCGATGGCGCCACCGATGATCAAGCCGAGGCTGATCGCCATGAGCCGGCTTCCCTGCGACCAGTTGAGCCACAACCAGAGGCCGGCGCTCGCCACTATCGCGAAGGCGACCAACAGATATTGGCCCTCGCGGCTTTCCTGATTGAACAGCGAGTAGCTGACGCCGATGTTCTTCACGAAGACCAAGTCGAGAAAGGGCGTGACCTCGACGCGGCCCTTCGCCTCGATGCCGTAGACGTCCAGCATCCAGAATTTGTGCGCCTGGTCGATGGCGATCGTCGCGAGTGCAAGGGTGAGCGCGAGCGCTGCCCATCTGCTCCAGATGAGACGCCTCGTTTCCGCCAGCTCACTCATGCCGTCACTCCGGAATCGATCTCGCGCATTGCCGCCGCATCGCGCGCCGACAGGTCGGGATAATCGGGATCGGAGCCGACGTCCTTGGTGATGCGCCACGAGCGCGCGCACTTCTTGCCTTCCGCGCGCTTGACGACGACGCCGACGCCGGGCTCGTTCGGAAGCGTGAACGCGCCTTCGGGCGCCGGCTCGGTGGAAATTGAAATGTCCGACGTGATCGAAACTTCCGCCATGTCGACACCGTCGAGGCCCGCCATCAGATCGGGATCGGTGACGTAGACTTCGGGTGCGGCTTCGAGCGACGAGCCGATTTTCTTTTCCGCGCGTGCGATTTCGAGAGCGCCCGTCACGACACTTCTGACTTCGCGCACCCGGTCCCACTTCGCCGCGAGATTATCGTCACGCCATTCGCGCGGGATCTTCGGGAAGGGCAGCAGATGCACGCTTTCCGCTTCATCCGGCCGGTAGAGCAACCAAGCTTCTTCCGCCGTGAACGACAGGATCGGCGCGAGCCAACGGATCAGCGTATCGCATAGCTTATCGATGACGGTGAGCGCCGCCTTTCGCTTCAAGCTCGACGGCGCTTCGCAATAAAGCGCGTCCTTCCGGATGTCGAAATAGAACGCCGACAGCTCGGTGTTCATGAACTGCGACAGCAGGCCGACGATCTTGCGGTAGTCGTAATGCTCGTAGGCTTTGCGGATTTCGTGATCGAGTTCGGCCAGACGATGCAGCATCAGCCGCTCGAGCTCGAACGGCTTCATGTCCTTCAGCGAAACGGCATCCTCGGGCTTGAAGTGCGCGAGCGCGCCGAGCATCCAGCGCAGCGTGTTCCTCAGCTTGCGGTAGGTTTCGGAGAACGTCTTCAGGATTTCGCCGCCGATGCGGAGATCATCGGAATAATCCGATGCCGCAACCCAGAGCCGCAGTATGTCGGCGCCCGACTTCGCCATCACGTCCTGCGGCGCGACGACGTTGCCGAGCGACTTCGACATCTTCTGTCCCTTCTCGTCGAGGACGAAGCCGTGAGTCACCACGATGTCGTAAGGCGCTTCTCCACGCGTGCCGCAGCTTTCGAGAAGCGACGAGTGGAACCAGCCGCGATGCTGATCAGAACCTTCGAGGTACATGACCCGGTCCTGGCCGCCGTCGCGTTTGCGCTTCAAGCCTTTGAAGCCGGGGAAGGCCGTCGGATCTTCCAGCGTGAACGCGTGCGTCGAGCCTGAATCGAACCAGACGTCGAGCACGTCTTTGACCTGCTCCCACTTCTTTGCGTCTTTCGCGGGAATGAAGCCCTTGAGGAAGCGTTCCTTCGCGCCTTCCTCGAACCAGACGTCGGCGCCCTTTTCGGCGAATGCTTTTTCGATGCGTGCAGAGAGTTCTTCCGATTTTTCGAAGCCCGGTCCGGGGATGACCTGATCGGTTTCGGTATTGCGGAAGACGGTGATCGGCACGCCCCACGCGCGCTGACGCGAGACGACCCAGTCGGGCCGGTTCTCGATCATGCCGTTGATGCGGTTTTCGCCTGCTTCCGGAACCCACTTGACGCGTTTGATTTCATCGAGCGCGAGGTGGCGAAGGGTTGGCGAATTATGGCCTCTTTTGATTGCGTCAGGCGACTCGCCTTCGGCGAGCCGGCCGCCTGACGCGGTAAGAGGTTTGTCCATCGCGATGAACCACTGCGGCGTGTTGCGGAAGATGACTGGTTTCTTCGAACGCCACGAGTGCGGATACTGATGCTTCAGGCGACCGCGCGCGATGATGTTGCCGGCTTCCGCCAGCGCCTTGATGACGGCGTCGTTGGCGTCGCCTTTGTCGCCGTTCTCCTTCAGCACGCGCTTGCCTTCGAAGCCGGGCGCGGCCTTCGTCATGACTCCGTCGGCGTCGACGGTGAAAGGAACGGTCGGATCGATGCCGCGATCGCGCAGCGCTTTCTGGTTCTTTGTCCAGATGATGTAGTCGTCGGCGCCGTGGCCGGGCGCGGTATGGACGAAGCCCGTACCCGTGTCGTCGGTCACGTGATCGCCGTCGAGCAATGGCACGTCAAACGAATATCCGAGATCGCGCAGCGGATGCTCACAGACGAGATGACGTAGGTCGAAAGCGCTGACGGGCCAGCGCCGCTCATAAGCCTCGACCTTCGCTGCCTTCATGACGTCGGCGGCGAGCTTGTCGGCGAGGATGTAGCGATCGCCCTTCTTCGCCCAATTGTTTTCCGGCGCTTCCGTGATCTCGTATAGGCCATACTCGATGCGCGACGAGAAGCTGATCGCGCGGTTGCCCGGGATCGTCCAGGGTGTCGTCGTCCAGATGACGACCGAGGCTCCGAGCAAATTCTCCGGCGTCACCTCGGGATGGATCTCGGGCGGCGTTTCGGCTGCCGAAAAGTCCTCGGCCGTAGGCAAGGGCTTCACGGGAAACTTCACCCAGATCATATCGGACTGATAGTCCTGGTATTCGACCTCGGCTTCGGCGAGCGCGGTCTTCTCGACGACCGACCACATGACGGGCTTCGAGCCGCGATAGAGCTGGCCCGTCGCTGCAAACTTCATCAGCTCGCGGGCGATGATGCTTTCGGCGCGGTAGTCCATCGTTGAGTACGGCCGCTCCCAGTCGCCGACGACGCCCAATCGCTTGAACTCATCGCGTTGGATGTTCAGCCAGTGGGCGGCAAACTTCCGGCATTCGTCGCGGAAGGCGTTGATCGCGACGGGATCGGAGAAGTTCGGTTTCTCCTTGCCCTTGGCGCGATACTGCTCCTCAATTTTCCATTCGATCGGCAGGCCGTGGCAATCCCAACCCGGAACGTAGTTGGAATCGTGGCCGAGCATCTGCTGCGATTTGACGACCAAGTCCTTCAGGATCTTGTTCAGCGCGTGGCCGATGTGGATGTTGCCGTTCGCGTAGGGCGGGCCGTCGTGCAGCGTGAACTTCACGCGGCCTTTGGATTGCGAGCGGAGCTTTTCATAGAGGCCGATCTCGTCCCAGCGCTTGAGGAGCTTCGGCTCCAATTCCGGCAAACCGGCGCGCATCGGGAAATCGGTCGCGGGCAGAAATAGCGTCTTGCTCCAGTCGCGGCCGCCGTCGGCTGCCGGAGCTTGGGTTGCAGCGCCTGCCTTGCCGGCGGCCTTTGCGTCTTTCGACATCGGGTAAACTTTCAATTTCAAAGAAAATCAGCGCGGGTTCTAGCAAGGTGCGGCCACCAAGTCATCCCGCGCCCGGCCATGGTGCCGGAATGCCTTTTTATTCCGTCATCCCGGCGGAGGCCGGGATCTGTCCTGGCCGGAAGATCGCGACGAACGTCTGGTTTGGACGGATCCCCGCCTACGCGGGGATGACGTGTTATGCGGGCTTCGATGCGCCCGATGGCGCACTCGCCCGAGGATGACGAGTTTAGCCTTTCGCCAGAACCGCCTGCACCTTGGCGATATCTTCGTCCATCTGCGCGACGAGTTCCTCGACGGAACGGAATTTGCGGTCGCCGCGAATGAAGTCGATGAATTCGACCTCCATTTCGCGGCCGTAGAGGTCGCCGTTGAAGTCGAACAAGTAGACTTCGAGGACGGGCATGCCGTCATCGAACGTCGGCCGCGTGCCGAGATAGGCCGCTGCGTCGTGGGGCACGCCGTCGAAATACGCCCGGACAGCGTATATGCCGTGGCCGAGCGTCGTGCCTTTCGGCATCGGCAGGTTGGCGGTCGGATAGCCCATGTCCGTTCCGCGCCTGGCGCCGCCGACCACCCGGCCCGCAACGCGCCAGGGGGAGCCGAGCACATGGGCTGCACCCTTCACATCGCCCTGGGCGAGATAGAGCCTTACGGCGGACGACGAAAACGGTTCGCCTGCTTCCGCGATCGGGGGCATGACGGTCACTCCAAAACCAAGTTCTTCTCCGGCGCGAACCATCAGTTCTGGATTGCCGCCGCGCTTATGGCCGAAATAGAAATCGTAGCCGATGACGACGTGAACGACGCCAAGCCCCGCGACGAGCACACGCTCGATGAAATGTTCGGCGGTCAACGCTGCGAGCTCGGCGTTGAAGGGCTCGACGACGGCGATGTCGACGCCAAGGGTCTCAAGCAGGACGAGCTTCCGCTTCAACGGGGTCAGACGGAAGTGCGCCTCGTTCGGCTGAAAGAACTCGCGCGGATGCGGTTCGAAGATCATCACGGATGATGGCGCGTTGGCTTTCCGCGCTTGCGCCTTCGCCTCAGTGATCAGCGCGCGATGTCCGCGATGAACGCCATCGAAATTTCCGATGGCGATGGCGGAGCCCCGAAACTCCGGCAAAACATGCTTGTGACCATGAATGACGTGCATGTCTGGCGCGGCTTCGCCGGTCTCCGAGATCTGCGAACGTGACCAAAGATTATCGCGGCCGGGGGGGAACCATCAGCACCGCTTCGCCCGTCAAAACCGGTTTGCCGGCGACAGTGCAGAGGCACTCGAACCGGGCCCGCTTCTTGTCGGGTATCAGCTCAACGAGCTTGACGAGGGTTTCGACGCGATCGTCGATCTTGACCGGGCCTTTGAAGAACAGCGACTGAGAGACGTAAATAGCGCCGGGGCCGGGAAGTTTCATTCCGAAGATGGCCGAGATGTAGCCAGCGGAAAGGATGCCGTGAGCGATACGCTCCTTGAAGATCGTCTTGGCGGCGTATTCGGCGTCGAGATGTACGGGGTTGTAGTCACCCGACAGGGCTGCATAGGCGACGATATCCGCCTCGCCCACGATTCTCGACATCGAGGCTTCCTGCCCGACCTCTAGATCCTCGAAATATTTTGTCCGGCCGGCGGTTGCGAGCATTAAGCGTCCCTGCACGTTATGGCCCGATCCACGAGCGGGCTTTTTTCGGGGACATTAACCCGTCACAAACACTGGCCGCAACCGCGGCGCTGCCGATCTGGCTGCGGCCTTGTTGCAGTTGCCGTGGCTTTGAGCCTTGCGTGACGCCCTGCCGAAGCGTTATACAGGGGTATTCCCTTTATTTACCGTTTTACTGGCTTTCGCCGACCTCCGGCGAAAGACCGAAAGAGGACACCCATGAGCGACCGTCGCCCCCTTATGCCGAAAGCCACCGCCGTTTGGCTGGTGGAAAACACGGCGCTCGCATTCGACCAGATTGCTGAGTTCTGCGGTCTCCATCCGCTCGAGGTCAAGGGTATTGCCGACGGCGAGGTTGCTCAGGGCATCAAAGGCATGGACCCCGTCACAAACGGTCAGCTGACGCGCGAAGAGATTGCGCGGGCCGAGAAGGACGGGAAATACAAACTGCACCTCGCGGAAAGCAAGGTGCAGCTGCCGCCGCTTCCGCAGACGCGCAAGGGTCCGCGCTACACGCCCGTCTCTCGCCGTCACGACCGGCCGAACGCGGTGTTGTGGATTCTTCGCAACCATCCGGAACTCAAGGACAGCCAAATCATGCGCCTCGTCGGCACGACCAAGCCGACGATTGCTCAAATCCGTGACCGGACGCATTGGAACTCTGCCCAGCTGACGCCGCAGGACCCGGTGACGCTCGGCCTCTGCTCGCAGGTCGACCTCGATGCCGAGGTGAAAAAGGCTGCGCGCCGCACGGGCGGCGACCGCAAGGACGCGGGTGATGAGGAGAAGGCTGGGACGCTGCTCCCGACGTCGGAGACCACCGCTCCGCCCGCGCGAGCCGAGATCCTGGCGCCGAAGGGCCCGGAAGAGGCTGCCGAGGAAACACCCGAGCAAGAGCAGGCGCGTGTTCTCGCGAAGCTCAAGGGCATGACGCCCAAGGAAGAGCCTCAGGAGGACGAGTAATTCGCGATATTGCGACGGTCCGGTCTTTCTCCGCGACTCATCGCGACGGCGTCCTCGATTTGAGCCGCGTATTGCACGAGCGGCTTTCTCAAACCTGCGGCAAGGAGCGTACGGCGAACGCTCCTGGTCGCGGAGGTAAAGTATAGTTTTGTGCCGCCCCGATTGAGCTTGTTAGCGAAAGCCTCGAGGGTGCGGGCGGCGGTGCTGTCAACGATGGGCACGTCCGCAAAGTCGAGAATGAACGCCTTCGGATGCGCGCCGATCCGGTCGAGCACGGCACTAACAGATGCTGTCGCGCCGAAGAAGAATGCGCCTGAAATCCTGTAGACCATGACGTCACTGTCGGCGCCCGCGGGCTGACTTGGAGGCTGTTCCGATTCCGGCGTGTCCGCCACGTCGCCGGCGACGAACGTGCGACCGGTCTCGACTTCAACCGCTTCTGCCATCCGATGCAGAAAGAGGAATGCCCCGAGCGTAACTCCGACTGAGATGGCCATTGTCAGGTCGACGAAGATCGTCAGCAGGAACGTTGCCAGCAGAACGGCCGCATCTCCCCAGGACGATCTCAGAAGCGTCGCGAATTCTTCCTTCTCGGCCATGTTCCAGGCGACCACGGCGAGAACACCGCCGAGGCTCGCAAGCGGGATGTATGCGGCGAGTGGCGCCGCGACCAGCATGAAGAGCACGATGAATAGCGCATGTAGGATACCTGAGATGGGTCCATGCGCGCCGGAACGAACGTTGGTCGCCGTGCGGGCGATCGTCCCTGTCACACACATGCCGCCGAATGTGACCGCGGCGACGTTGGCGACACCTTGGGCCACCAGTTCACAATTCGAACGATGCTTGCGTCCGGACATACCGTCGGCGACGACGGCAGAAAGCAGGCTCTCGATGGATCCAAGCAAAGCGATCGATATCGCGTCGGGCAAAGCGGCCTGCAACTTGGCTAGATCGACGGCCGGCACATGCGGCGCAGGCAGCATCCGCGGCACCTCGCCGAACCGCGAGCCAATCGTCGCCACGTCGAGACCCAAAGCCCAGGCGACGGTCGCCGTGACGCCAACTGCGATCAGCATTCCTGGCCATTTGGGCCTGATGCGGCGGAGCCCGACAATAATCGCTATCGAGAGCAGAGAGATCGTGATCGTTGCTGGCTTGAACGTTCCGAGGTTCGAGGCGATCGTGGCAAGCTTCGGGAAAAGCGCAGCCGGCTCATGCGCCATGTCGAGGCCGAGCAGGTCTTTGATCTGGCTCGCAAAGATAATGACGGCGATGCCGGCGGTGAACCCGACCGTCACCGGGAACGGGATGTATTTGATGTAGGTCCCGAGGCGCAGAGCCCCTGCGACGATCATGATCAAGCCGGCCATCGCCGTCGCGAGAACCAAGCCGTCGTAGCCTCGTTGCTCGACGATCGTCGCGATCAGAACGATAAAGGCTCCCGCCGGGCCGCCGATCTGGTATCGGCTGCCTCCGAGTGCCGAGATCAGGAAGCCGCCAACGATCGCGGTAAAGAGACCCTTCTCGGGCGACAGACCGGAGCCGATGGCAATTGCCATCGACAGCGGAAGCGCCACGATCGCGACCGTCAAGCCGGAGATCGTGTCGGCGCGCAAATCGCTTAAGCGATAGCCCTCTCGCAGAACCGTAACGAGCTTTGGCGTAAACAGCTCCGCAAGACTCGGACGAGGCCGAGCCGCTTCGCGTCTTGCCGACATATCAATTCTCCGTCCCCATTGGAGCGGCGAGATCGTCGGCCAAATCGTCGGCGGTCATCGTCGCAGTGGTGAAAGTGTTACGAGCGCGCGAACAGGCCCTTCTTCCTGCGCCCTTGCGCCACGGCCGGTGCTGAAGTCCTGACCGGAAGGCGTTCCTTGAAACGCACGCCGCGTCCATGGCCCACGCTCGGCATATTCTCGCCGATGAGCTCAATGCCGGCCGCGTCGAAGGCGGCAACGACCTTCGTCAGTGTATCGACGACGCCGCGAACGTTGCCTTCGCTTGCCTCCATGCGCTGGATCGTCGGCAACGAAACACCGGCGCGATCCGCCAGCGTTTGCTGGTCGATACCAATTAGCGCACGCGCAGCGCGCATTTGCGCGGCAGTAATCAAGCGCTGTCCTTCCCGCGATAAGTTATGCGGAAAAGCTAAACTGTGATGTCTTATACATCAATATCAATTTTTGACACATGACATGGATCGAGAGTGCCCGGCTTCCCGCCCTATCTCTCGCTAAGGGGCACAAGTCCTGATGTGTTGAGCATCGGCGTCAGCCAAGATGACTCGCTTGAAACTTGACAGCTGAAGGCGTTCCCGGTCTCAAATCCGGCATTGTCGGCCGTTTCCGGTTTCGCTAGCGTCGCCGCAATCAAAAAAATGCTTTCGCCCGTCGAGAGCTTAGAACTAGGTAGGAACCCGGGGCACTGATCGTGACGAACCCATTTGAGCAGCATCTCGATAAGAACGCAGCGAACTTTCAACCGCTGACACCCCTGTCATTCCTTTCCCGTTCGGCGCTTGCCGCTCCGAACCACACGGCCATCATTCACGGCGACGCGCGTCTGACGTACGCCGAATTCTACTCCCGCTGCCGTCAGCTCGCTTCGGCTCTGGCCCAACGCTCCATCGGAACCGGCGATACCGTATCCGTGATGTTGGCGAATACGCCGCCGATGCTCGAAGCCCATTACGGTGTCCCGATGACGGGCGCCATTCTCCACACGATCAACACGCGGCTCGACCCGGCGATCATCGCGTTTCAGCTCGATCACGCCGAAACGAAGGTGCTGATCACAGACCGCGAGTTCTCGTCTGTCGTGAAGGCCGCTCTCGAACTCGCAACCGTGAAGCCGATCGTCATCGATTACAACGATCCGGAATTTCCGCAGACGGGCGAAGCGCTCTCGACAGAGGATTACGAAGCGTTCGTCTCCAAGGGCGATCCGAATTTCGAATGGCGTTGGCCGGCAGACGAGTGGGAAGCGATCTCGCTCAATTACACGTCCGGCACGACGGGCAACCCGAAGGGCGTTGTCTATCATCACCGCGGCGCGGCGCTGATGTGCTACGCGAACGTCATTTCGACCGGCATGACACGTTTTCCCGTGTACCTCTGGACACTGCCGATGTTCCATTGCAACGGCTGGTGTTTCCCATGGGCCGTGACGATGCTTCAAGGCACGCACGTTTGCCTCCGATGGGTGCGCGCCAAGGCGATGTACGATTCCATCGTTACGCATAACGTTTCGCACCTGTCCGGCGCGCCGATCGTCATGTCGACGCTTCTCAATGCGACGGACGACGAGAGGCAGAAGATCGGGCATGTCGTTGCATTCAACCATGCTGCTGCGCCGCCGCCCGCGTCGGTCATGGCCGCGATGGCGGATGCCGGTTTCGAGCTGACGCATCTTTACGGGCTGACCGAGACATACGGCCCGGCGACGATCAACGAGTGGGACGAGTCGTGGAACGACCTGCCGCCGCTCGAACGTGGCGCCAAGCGTATCCGCCAGGGCATTCGCTACGTCGCGCTCGAAGACCTCACCGTGCTCGACGCCGAGACGATGAAGAAAGTTCCGGCGGACGGCGAGACGCTGGGCGAGGTCATGTTCCGTGGCAACATCGTGATGAAAGGCTACCTCAAGAATCCGAAAGCGACGGACGAAGCGTTCGCTGGTGGATGGTTCCATTCCGGCGACATCGGCGTCTTGCATCCCGACGGCTACATTCAGCTGAAGGACCGCTCGAAAGACATCATCATCTCGGGTGGCGAGAACATCTCTTCGATCGAAGTCGAGGAGGTGCTCTACAAGCATCCCGCCGTTGCATTCTGCGCGGTCGTTGCCAAGCCTGACGACAAGTGGGGCGAGACGCCGTGCGCCTTCGTCGAACTTCGGCCGGGAGCAACGGCGACGGCCGACGAGATCATCGAATGGTGCAGATCAGGTCTCGCGCGCTACAAGGTTCCCCGTCATATCGTCTTCTCTGAAGTTCCGAAAACGTCGACCGGCAAGATCCAGAAATTCAAACTGCGCGAGTTGGCGAAAGAGGCGTGAGGCTTTGCGGCCTCACCGCTGCGATTGAGCGCCAGCCAATCGATTGTCCGGCCAGAGCAGCGGCACCAGCAATTTCTTCGCGATGATAACGGCGCCGAGCATGGACACATGGTTGTCGTCGTAATAGAGCACGCCTTCCTCGAGATAAGCGTTGCAGCGATCGTCTTTGCAGAACAAAGGCGCAACCGGCACGTAGGTTGCGTCCACCTCGGAGGCGATGCTTTTTAATTTCGCATCCACATCGCCGAACTTTCTATCCGGCGAAAATTTGAAGTCTGCCGGGTCGTTGCCTAGGCTGGTCCAGCGAGCGACCGTTGCCGGCGCCGGCATGTGGTTCGGAAGTCGCGGCATTGGACCCAACACAATCAGCCGGTGTCCAACACCGCTCAACGTGACGAGTGTGGTCCGAATTCCCCGCCAGTATCGTTCGGGCTCGTAATCCGACCACGCAAGGGAATTCGCCGCGATGATGATTGTCGCCGGGGCGATCGAGACGAGCTTCGCAAGCATGGCCTCGTTGTGCGGCACACACCACTTCCCAGTATCCAGCGGGCTGGTAACCAGTGGGAACCCGACGGCTGGTGGGCAAGCCGTCGCTGTGATCTGACGTACGCTTTCCTCTCTTGATTTTGCGAGCGCGCCTAGCGCCGCGCTCATTTCGATTCCATGACTATCGCCGTAGACGATAACTTTCGGCGGCAACGTCCCACCTAAAACGCAAGTAGCGTCATACGCGTGTTCCGTCGGACCGATAAAATGGCATTTCGTGCGAAACGGACTGGCGTCGCGTTTGGCGTCGGCGAGGTCGAGAACCCTCTGCTCAAACCGGCCGGGAACACCTTGCAACGAAATGATAACAAGCGAGACGACAGCTAAGCTTCCGAGACTGAGGAAGCCGCTCCAAAGGATGGCTGTTCGCGTAAAGCCGCTCGCGCCTCGCCGCCTGAATGGCTGTTCGATGAAACGCCATGTGAGCGCTGCCAGCGCGATCGAAGTTCCTGCGACGGCAAACTTCTGAAATTCGGTCAGCGTCTCGACGTTCAACAGGTTCGCGAACACGATCAGCGGCCAATGCCATAGGTAGAGGCTGTAGGAAATCAGCCCGAGAAAGACGAGCGGGCGAACCGTGAGAATACGCGCGGAAGTATTCTCCTTGCCGCCTTGGCCTCCCCAAATAATGAGCGCGGCTCCGGCGCACGGAAGGAGCGCGGCAGCTCCGGGAAATGGCGTGGCTGCGGTGTATCCGAATACTGAAACCGCGATGGCGAGCAGACCCAGCACGTTTCCCGCTTCGCGCTGCCAGCGGCATGCTGGTCCGGGAATGAAACCTAACGCGATAATGCTTCCGCAAAGCAGTTCCCAGGCGCGCGTCGGCAGAAGAAAAAATGTGCCTCGGGGATGCATCTCGACCCGCCCCACACTCGCCATCAACGAGACGGCAAACAAGAGCCATATAGTTATGCCGAGCCAGCCTCTCAGGTATTTGTGGACGAGCAGTAGGAGAAGCGGGAACGCGATATAAAACTGCTCTTCGACGCTGAGACTCCAGGTGTGGAACAGCGGCTGCACGTGGGCGCTCGGATCGAAATAGCCCGAATGTAAAAGGCACCAGAAATTGCTGATGGATAGCGCCGTCGCGACCAGGCTCGACGCGAACTGTTTCAATTCATCGGGCAGGAGAAACGCGAGCGCCAAAACGGTCGTCGCGGCGCAAACGAAAACGAGTGCCGGGACGATCCTGCGAATGCGGCGGTCGTAGAAGCCCGCGATGCTGAACGTGCCCGCTTCCAATTCGGAAGCAATGATGGACGTGATCAGAAATCCGGACAGCACAAAGAAAACATCGACGCCGACGAAGCCGCCCGGTGCGAACGGAAAATCGAGGTGGTAGGCCACGACGGCGGCGACGGCAATGCCCCTGAGGCCGTCCAAATCGCGGCGATAGGCAAGGCCCTTATGCGGCGCGAGATCAGACAAGCGCGTTCACGACGCGTGCCAGAAGAGACGACATTTCGAATTTCCCCGTCTACTCAACGTCTGCGCATCCGGCCGGTGTGACCGCCTCGCGCGCAGCGAAGACTACGCGTAACTATGCCCCTCTCTCGAGCCTTTTCAACCCAAGCGCGAACAGCAATTGTTAATAAGGGGGAATGTCGTCGTCAATTGGATCGGCGTTTTCAGAATTCGACTTCGAGTTCGACGATCTCGTCCGGCTCGATGAGGGCGCCTTGCGTCCACTCCTGCATCAGCGTCCAATGGAAGATGGTTTCGCAATACGCCGACAGTGCCGGATCAAGGGGCACAGCGTACGTGCGAAAGCGGGTGCAGACCGGGGCGTACATCGCGTCGGCGACCGTCGGCTTCGGTCCGAAGAGATATGGACCGCCGTACTTCTCAAGGCACTCCGTCCATATGGTTTTGATGCGCTCGACATCCGGACGCGCGCCCGAAAAAATCTTGAAGGAGGCGTGGCGCGCCTTGAGGTTCATCGGCAGGGCGGAACGGAGGTTGTAGAAGCCGGAGTGCATTTCGCCCGACACGGCGCGGCAATGGGCGCGGGCGGCCTGATCGGCGGGAAGCAGCCCCGCTTTCGGTGAGATTTCCGCCACGTATTCGGCGATGGCGAGCGTGTCCCATACGGTCACGTTGCCGTTCGTGAGCCGTGGCACGCTGCGAACCGACGGCGAGAGCAGCAACAGCTCCTGCCGGGCTTCGACATCGTCCGTCGCAACCGACTCCTCATCGAAGTCGAGCCCGGCCATGCGGCAAAGCAACCAGCCCCGCAGTGACCAGGACGAATAATTCTTCGACGAGATCGTCAACGTGGCGTTCGACATCGACGAAGGCACTCCTTTTTCCGCGCTCACCCTGCGGCCACAATCCTCTCGCAGTGCAGCGGAATATGCACTAAGTTTTTCAGTCGCATCGGTTTTTCAGGCCGGCGCGAGGGGGAAATTGCACGCGATGCTTTACCAAGCCTACCAGTTTCAGGATGACCTTTGGGCGCCTTTCCGGGAGGCAGCCCGGCATTCGAAGGCTGCGATGGGGCATCGGTTTTCGCCCAACTTCGATATCTTAAAGGGGCATTTCGCGGCTGGATTCGAGATGGTTTCGCGGTTCCAGCTGACCCATTCGCGTCCCGAGTTCGGCATCTCAACCGTGCGGGTGGGCAACCGCGACGTTCCGGTCGTCGAGGAGGTCGCGCTCAGCCTGCCGTTCGGTAACCTTTTGCATTTCCGGAAAGACGTCGACACCGCGCAGCCCAAAGTCCTCGTCGTCGCACCGCTCTCGGGGCATTTCGCGACGCTGCTCGCCAAGACTTGCGCGACGCTGCTCAGCGATCACGATGTTTACATTACCGACTGGGCCAACGCCCGTGACGTCCCTCTCGAAGCCGGCCGGTTCGGCGTCGACGAGTATGTCGACTACATCATCCGCTTCGTCGAAGAGATCGGTCCGGGTGCGCATCTCCTCGCCGTTTGTCAGCCGTGCGTGCAGGCGCTCGTCGCCGTCTCGATCATGTCGGAAGACAAGCATCCGGGGACGCCGCGCTCGATGACGCTGATGGCCGGCCCCATCGACACGCGCGAAAGCCCGACCGCCGTCAACAAGCTGGCGATGGAGAAATCGATCTCCTGGTTCAAGGCGCACGTCACGGCGCGCGTTCCGAGCCGCTACAAGGGCGCCGGGCGGCGGGTCTATCCGGGGTTCGTTCAGCTGTTCAGCTTTCTGGCGATGAACATCGATCGTCACCGCGCGCAGCATCAAAAGCTTTACGATCATCTGGCCAACGGCGAGTTTGCCGAAGCCGAGAAGATCAAGACTTTCTATGACGAATATTTCGCCGTGCTGGATCTCACCGAGGAATTCTACCTCGAGACGATCGACCGGATTTTTCAGCGGGCGGATCTGGCGACGGGGAATTTCACCTACCACGGCCGGAAGGTCGATCCCGCCAAGATCCATAAGACAGCGTTGCTGACGGTCGAAGGCGGGCGGGACGATATTTGCGCGCTCGGGCAAACGGCTGCGGCGCACGACCTCTGTCAATCGCTGCGGCCGCATATGAAGCGCCACCACTTGCAGGCCAACGTCGGGCACTACGGCACGTTCAACGGCCGGCGGTGGGAGACTGAAATCTATCCCGCGATGCGAAACTTCGTTTTATCCCACACGGAATAGCGCTCGGCGCCGACGGGGCCGCGCAGTTCGCGAGGGTGGCTCCCGCCCTTCTATTTCACCCAGACCTTGTGCTGGCAATCGAGCCACTGGGCGATGACCGAGCGGTCATGAAATTGTATCGCTCCGCAGTTCTGGCAGACGATCATCAACACATTGACCGGCGCCATGCTCGAAGACGACTTGCGCTCGCAGGTCAGCATATGGATGTCGACGTCGCAATTTGAGCGGAAGCGCCCACAGACAGGGCACGACGTGATGTGTTTTCCGAAAAGAAAACGGTCAACCTCCGCTTTTGTCAGATCGCGGGTCGGCGTTTCCGTTTCACGAGTGGCGGTTGCAGTGTCTGTCATTGCAGTCACCCTGTTGAAAAACCTCGAACACAAGAATCGTATGATGAGTGGCCGTTTCATACAAGAAGAGTTCGAAGCAACGTCGCAATAATTGATGACCGTTTTTCAAGCATATTTCTTGTGCGGCGCAGTATTCGCGTTGCAATAATTTTGTTCCACGGAATGATTTGCCGGCTGACGACATTTCTTGCCGGCTACATCTCACCGCATCGCGACCGAATGAGCCGGAACGGCACACCTCTCAACACGTTGATCACCCAATCGCGGGGCAGTCGCGACCTGTCATCAACGTAGGAGAGACACGACAATGCTGAAGTATTCGATTACTGCCCTCGCACTTGTTGCGGGGTCGACGTTCGCCTTGGCAGATCCGAATAACGGCGCAGGCCCGTCATCGCCTGGTGCCGGGCCTGGTGCCGGCGGTGGCGCGGCGATGGAGCGTTCCGGCGGATCGTCAATGCCCGGTGGCTCGATGAAAGAAAGCGGAGGATCGTCGAAGGAACTCGGCGGCCAGATGAAGGAAGACCGTGGTTCGCGGGATCTCGACTCCGGTTCAGCAAAAAAGAATTCTGCCTCTGATGAGGGATCTCGCGACCGCGCGAAATCCGATCGTCAGCAGGCGTCCGACCGCGACTTACAAGGCAAGGACCGGCAGGCAAAGGATGAGAATCTGAATGCAAAGAGCAAGGCGAGCGACCGGGCGGACCGGGACGATCGCGGCGATAAATACAATGATAAGTCAAAGAACGACAGGTCTTCCACCGGCAAGAGCGAGGGTACGGAAGGCAAGGGCGGAGCGAAGGGCTCCCTCACCAGCGTCAGTCCTGAACAGAAAACGCGCGTCAGGTCTGCTTTCGCGAGCCACCGGGTCGCCCCGGCGCATAACATCGGCGTCTCCGTCAACGTCGGCGTCGTGATACCGCGCTCGGTGCACATCTATACGGTGCCGCAGGAGATCATCGCCATCGTTCCGGATTACCGTGGCTATGAATATTTCATGATCGATGAGGATCACGTCGCGATCGTCGATCCGGATACGCTCGAAGTCGTCGACATCATCGTCGTCGCTTAATTTTTAAGCACCAGGAAGAATGTGGACACCGCCGGGGCGACCCCTCGGCGGTTTTCTTTGTAAGAAAATCTTAAGCAGCACGCCTCTCCGGGGGCGCATTATGCTCGAGCCGACGGTCACCTCGGCTGACTTGTGATATTGTCAGACTGCACGATTAGGAAATATTCCTAGAAACCCCTGGGCGATCGTCACGACAACATTCGCTTGCCACTTCCGACTTTCAAAATTCATAAGACTTCCTAACACTATAGCTTCCGTCGACGAAGACTTGCGCGGACTACAAATCTTGCAATGGAGTGTCCTTGATGGTTTCCAACCGGCTCGTTGCCGTTTGCTTCGCAGCGGCTTTAATCAGTCTTCCGATAACTCGTGCCCATGCCGATGCTGACGCCGAAAGTCTCGTCAATGCGCTCAATGCCGTTTTCGGCAAGCATCCAGGCGTTCGCGCCGCGCACACGCACGGCATCTGCGTCAAGGGCAACTTCGTGCCGTCGGCGGAGGCTCCGAGCCTTACGAAAGCGCCGCATTTCAATTCGAAGACGCCGGTCGGCGTCATTGGGCGGTTCTCGATGGGCGGCGGAGACCCCGATGCGCCGAACGCGCAGAAAGACAACGTGCGCGGGATCGCGATGCATTTCGATCTCGGCAAGGGCAACAACACGGATCTGCTGATGGTCTCGGCGCCCGTATTCGTCGCGAAAGATCCCGATCAATTCTTGAAGCTGCTGACGACCGTCGCCACGAAAGACAAGGAAAAGATCGGCGCCTATTTCAAAGATAACCCGAACTCGACGCGGCAGGGTGCGTGGCTCAACGCGCGGCCGGTGCCGGCGAGCTACGGAACCGTCAATTATTGGGGCGTTCACGCGTTCACGTTCACGAATGCTGACGGGAAGAAGCAGATCTTCAAGTACAAGGCGCTGCCGGTCGGCGGCGAGGTCGGCATCTCGGATGACGAGGCAAAGAAGAAGGACCCCGACTTCTACCGGCCTGAACTCAAGGACCGTCTCGCCAAGGGGCCGGTGCAGTACACTTTGACGGCGATCCTCGGCGAGGACGGCGATCCGCTCGACGATCCGACCGCGTTCTGGCCGGAAGACAAGCGCAAGTCGGTCAATCTCGGCACGATTTCGATCACCGATTTCGAAGATGCGAAAACGTGCGACGAGGCCATCTTCGATCCGACCAACGTCGTCGACGGCGTCGAAGGACCGGCGAACGATACGATCTTCCCGATGCGCTCGCAGGCATACGCCGTTTCGTTCTCACGCCGGGAAGCGCCCCAGCAATAATTTAAAGGAAAGCCGTCATCCTCGGCGTGAAGCCGAGGATGACATTCAGTTCGATTACCCAGTTCTGTTACATGGGCGATCAGCGCTTCCGAATGCTGGCCAGGTAAGCTTCCAGCTTATCGAAGGTGCCGCCGAAGCCGTTCGTCATGCTCAGATACCCCTCCTCGAAGGTCGCGATTTCCTCGTCGCTGGCATTGTATGCCGACGACGTCACGTTGAGCTTCGTGCGGCCGTCATCGATCTTTTCAAACGTGAAGACCGTCAGCATTTCCATCGGCCACCCGGGGGCCATGGGGTGACGCGTGACGCCGCCCTCCGCATCCGAAAACGAGTTTATGAAAACGATGCGCTCGGGCGCTGAGATCTGGCGATAGAGGAACCGTCCCCACATGACGGAGCCATCGGGCGCCTGCATGCCGTAGTGGAAAATACCGCCCGGCCGTAGATCCATCTTGGCATCGACGATCTTCAAGCCTTTCGGCCCCCACCAATGCCGCATGTGTTCGGGATCGGTGAACACTTTGTAGACGAGCTCGCGCGGGGCATCGATGATGCGCGAGAGGGAGAACGGCCCGATCTTGGCATTGTCGGCGACTTTGTTCATGGCGTCTTCTCCCGCGATTGAAGCAGATACGCGTCAAGGCGGCTGAGCGTCTGGTGGCCACCCTCGACGGCGCCGAACTTCGCCATCCACTCCCGCCGTTCACGCGTCGCCGCGAGAAGGCGCAGCGTCACGCGGGTCTTGCGGTCTTCCGTTTCGAACGTGATCCAGACCTTGAACATCTCGAAGTCGGGTCTCTCCTCGCCGGCGTCGTGATCGTAAGCGAGAAGTTCCGGAGTCTTCACTTCGGTGTAACGAACACGGTTCGGATAATCCGTGCCATCGGGCCCATGCATCGTGAACAGCCATTGGCCGCCGGGGCGAACGTCCATCTCATACGTCGTCGTGGTGAAGCCGTTCGGGCCCCACCAATTGCTGATGTTGTGGGGATCCTTGAATGCCTCGAACACGAGTTCGCGCGGGGCATCGAAGACGCGCGTGGTGACAATTTCTCTGTCGGCTTCGCTCGCATCACTTCGGTTTCTTGCGTCCACCTTTTTTCTCCTTCGCCTGTAACACACGTAGATACTCGTCCAGCCGATCGAAGCTCTGCTCCCAGAACCGGCGGTAGTGCTCGACCCAGTCGTCGACTTCCTTCAACGGCCCCGGCTCCAGCCGGCAGGGCCGCCATTGCGCCTCGCGCCCGCGCGCGATGAGCCCCGCCCGCTCCAGAACCTTGAGATGCTTCGAAACGGCCGGAAGGCTCATCTCGAAGGGTTCGGCAAGATCGGTGACAGACGTCTCACCCAGCGCCAGCCGCGCCAGGATCGCCCGTCGCGTGGGATCGGCGAGGGCTGCGAACGTTTCACTCAGTCTGTCGGAAGTCATGTATTTAGCTATCCGGTTAAGTAACCATTCGGTTAAGTACAGTCGATGGGGAAGAACGTCAAGTATGTAAGAACCTGCTCGGCAATGCTTGCCGACGGAGGCCGGCATCCGTCCACAGCGCCAGTGCTGATGCTTCCCTAGATCCTGGCCTTCGCCGGGATGACGGAGAATGGTGGAGCAGCTCGCCTCTAACCACGTCCCGCGAGACATGCCGCGCGGGTCACCCCACCACCGTCATCCCGGCGCAGGCCGGGATCCATACAAGCCGGAAATTTGTAATGGACGGATGTCAGGACGGATCCCCGCCTTCGCGGGGATGACGATGCTTGGAGAGGCGGTCAGTTACAATTTTCCATCATCCACGCCGCGGCACGCAGCAGGCGTGCATCATCGCCGCGCGCGCCTACAAGCTGCACGCCGACTCGAGCTGAGCGGTGCCACGCCGAAGACGGGGGGATCCAGCGCAAGAGTGGTCGAAAACCGCGAACGTCTCGCGAGCTCGCGGTTCGAGGACGACGGCAGGTTTGGTGGCTGAAAATCGGCTAAAAATATAAAAACCCCGCCCGGAGACCGATGGATCATCCGCTCCGGTGGCAGGGCCTGGGTTAAGGGACTTCGTGCGCGAGCTAGTGGCGCGTCTCGCGTCTCAGCCGCTCTATCTCGTCCTTGAGCTTCAGCTTTTCTTGTTTCAATCTACGGATTTCGATGTCGTCAGATCCGGGGCTCGCAGCCGTTTGGTGGATTTTTTGTTCGAGAGCCCGATGCTTCTCCGCGAGTTCAGCCAGATGAGCCGTAATCGTCATCAGTTGCCTCCTAAAGAGATTGCAGACGATGAAATCGTGCCACACGTTTTTGGCGTTGTCCAACGTGTCTCGCGGCCAAGCCGCGATGTTTTACTTTTGTTGCGGAGCCCAAAACTGGCATTAGAGAATCGTGAAATTATTTCATAGGATTAGAAAGATCGACCTGGATCGCGCTTTTGCCCTGTTGCCATATCGAGGGCAATCACCCAAAAGGCTGCGATTGGACTGGGCAGTGGGCAGGGAATCGTTATGGAGCGGCGCGACGAACGCGAGCTCAGGGAAGAGCTGGTAACTTTGCGAGGCGAGCATCGGAAGCTCGACTGCGAAATCGCCGCTCTTGAAGGCGACGCTTCGGCTGACCAACTTCTCATCAAGCGGCTGAAAAAGAAGAAGCTTGTTCTGAAGGACCGGATCACGCAGATCGAGGATAAGCTGCTTCCCGATATCATCGCGTGAACGTCATTCTGCATGTAGCTGCTTCGCGGTTACATGCGTTTAATGGTTCATGATCTCGCTCGCACCTCCCGTCGACAGCTGGCTGTACCCTGTCGGGTCCGGCATCTATTGCGAGCCCGGCGATTTTTATATCGATCCGGGCCGGGCCGTTGATCGCGCTGTTATTACGCATGGGCACAGCGACCATGCGCGCGCGGGCCACCGCGCGGTGCTCGCAACGTCCGAAACCATCGAAATCATGGAGGTGCGCTACGGCGAGGATTGTGCCGGCGCATTCCAGCCGCTCGCCATCGGCGAAACCATCGACATCAACGGCGTCAAGCTGCGGCTGGTGCCCGCCGGGCATATCCTTGGGTCCGCGCAGGTTGTCATCGAGTGGGCCGGGCGGCGCGCCGTCATTTCCGGCGACTACAAGCGTGCGAGTGACCCGACCTGCGCGCCCTTCGAACTCGTCACGTGCGACGTGTTCGTGACGGAAGCGACATTTGCGCTGCCGGTTTTCCGACACGAGAAGGCGGAACACGAAGCCGAGAAGCTTCTTTCGTCTCTCAGCGCAGAGCCAGACCGGACACACCTCATCGGCGCCTACAATCTCGGCAAGTGCCAACGGATGATCCGAGTCGTTCGCGACGCGGGCTACGATAAGCCGATCTACCTGCATGGCGCGGTCGTCGCGCTGACGGAGCTTTATCAGAAGCTCGGCGTCGATCTCGGCGAGCTTCTGCCTGTTGCGGGCACCGATCCGAAGTCGATGCGCGGCGGCATCGTCATGTGTCCCCCTTCCGCACTTGGAGATCGCTGGTCGCGGCGGTTCGGCGATCCGGTCAACGCTTTCGCGAGCGGCTGGATGCGCGTGCGCGGCCGCGCCCGCCAGCTTGGCGTCGAGTTGCCGCTGGTCGTCTCCGATCACGTCGACTGGCCGGAACTCATTCAGACCGTCATCGAAACGGAGGCCGAAGAGATCTGGGTGACGCACGGCCGCGAGGATGCGCTTGTCCATTATCTCGGCACGCTCGGYCGGAAGGCTCGCGCGCTCGCGCTCGTCGGATATGGCGAGGAGGCGGAATAGCGATGCGCGCGTTCGCCCGTCTCCTCGACTGCCTGGTCTACACGCAGAGCCGCAACCGCAAGGTGGCCTTGCTCGGCCATTATTTCCGCTCGGCACCGGATCCCGACCGCGGCTGGGCGCTTGCGGCTTTGACGGACGGCGTGCCGATCCGCTTGCCGCTTAGGCGGATGCTGAGCGATCTCGTCACCCGCTTCATCGATCCGACGCTTTACCGGCTGTCGCGCGATTACGTCGGCGACACGGCAGAAACGGTGGCTCTGCTCTGGCCGGATGATCATGCCGTCGTTTCCTCGATTCAGAAAGCGAGCGCCGTTTCCCTTTCTTCGACGGACAAAAAGCGGGACGACGAGGAGCACAAAAAGCCGAAGCAGCTCGTGCTTGAGTTCACCCCACCCCCAACCCCTCCCCGTCAAGGGGAGGAAAGAAGTGGGCTGTCCCCTTCTCTTTCCAGCGACGGAGAAGGGAGAAGTGGGTCGTCCCCCTCCCCCTTGCGGGGAGGGGTTAGGGGTGGGGGTGATGTCGGGCACAATTCCGGAGAGCCGCCTGAACTCTCGCTCGGCGCGGTGATCGAGGCGATGGCGGACGGCACGACGGCAGAGCGCACCGAGCGGCTCGGCCGTCTTCTTGATCAGCTCGATGCGACCGGTCGATGGGCGCTGCTGAAGCTCATCGGCGGAGCGCCGCGTGTCGGCGTGTCTGCGCGTCTCGCGCGTACGGCGCTTGCCGAAAGCTACGGCCGTGACGTTTCCGAGATCGAAGAGGTCTGGCACGCGCTCGAGCCGCCGTATCTCGAACTCTTCCAGTGGCTCGACGGCAAGGCGGAGCGTCCCGATCCCGGTGCGAAACCGGTTTTTCGCCCCGTCATGCTCGCGCATCCGATCGAAGAGGAAGACTGGCCGCGGCTCTCTCCGGAAGATTTCTCCGCCGAATGGAAGTGGGACGGCATCCGCGTCCAGGTCGCCGCGCGTGGCGGCGATGTCCGGATGTTCTCGCGGCAGGGCGACGACATTTCCGGCGCCTTCCCGGAAATCCGATCGGCGTTCCAAGGGCACGACTGCGTCGTGGACGGCGAGTTGCTTATCATGCGCGATGATAAAATCGCGCCGTTCAACGACTTGCAGCAGCGTCTCAATCGCAAGTCAGTCACCCAGAAGATGATGACCGGCTATCCTCCGTACGTGCGTCTCTACGATCTTCTGTTCGACGGGCAGGAAGATCTTCGCGGGCTGTCGTTCGGCGAGCGGCGCGCTCGGCTCGAAGCCTGGCATGCAAAGCATCATCCCCGGCTGACGGACGTCTCGCCGCTCGTTCCATTCAAATCGTTCGGCGAACTCGGCGTGCTGTGGTCGTCGGCGCGGGCGGAAGGCATCGAAGGGCTCATGCTGAAGCGACGCGCAAGCACGTATCAGGCCGGCCGCGTCAAGGGCGAATGGTTCAAGTGGAAACGCGCCGCGCTAACGCTCGACTGCGTGCTGATGTACGCCCAACGCGGTTCGGGAAAGCGCTCGTCCTACTATTCCGATTATACGTTCGGGGTCTGGCGCACGGACGAGAACGGCGAACGCCAACTCGTGCCGGTCGGCAAAGCGTATTCGGGATTTACGGACGAAGAGCTGTTGCTGATCGATAAGTGGATCAGGGGACATACGACCGAAACGTTCGGGCCGGTTCGCGCCGTCGAGCCGGAACTCGTTTTCGAGGTCGCGTTCGACGCGGTGCAGGAGTCGACGCGGCACAAATCGGGCGTCGCAATGCGGTTTCCGCGCATTCACCGCATCCGCTGGGATAAACCCGCGGCCGAGGCCGATACGCTCGAAGCGATTCTGAAAATTATGGGAGGCGGTGCCACCGCGAGCGCAGCGGCACCTTCCAATCTTGTTTGAGGCCGATCTCGCTTAAGCGGCGGCGGCCTTCACGGAGCCTGCCGTTTCGGCGATGTAGCTCATCGCAGCGGCAACGCCGCCCTTCTTATGCGGAACGCCTGCAAGGTCGAAGCCCATCTCGACGCCGGTCAGAGCGCCAAGGATCGTCAGCTCGTTGGTGTCACCGAGATGGCCGATGCGGAAAGCCTTGCCCGCGATCCTGTTCAACCCGGTTCCGAGCGACATGTTGAAGTTGTCGAGCACGAGCTTGCGATAGGCGTCGGCGTTGTGGCCTTCCGGCATGATGACCGTCGTCACCGCGGGCGAATAATACTTCGGATCGCGGCACTGAATTTCGAAGCCCCACGCCTGAACCGCGCGGCGCGTCGCTTCAGACAGACGGGCATGACGCACGAACACGTTTTCGAGGCCTTCCTCGTTGATCATGTCGATCGACTCGGCGAGGCCGTAGAGCAATCCGGTCGCCGGGGTGTACGGGAAGTAGCCCGTCGCGTTCAGCGCCAGCATTTCGTCCCAGGCGAAGTACGACTTCTTGAGCTGAGACGTCTTCGACGCTTCGAGTGCCTTGGCGCTGATGGCCGTGAACGACAATCCCGGCGGCAGCATCATGCCTTTCTGCGAACCGGCGACGGTGACGTCGATGCCCCACTCGTCGTGGCGGAGATCGGCGGCGCCGAGCGACGAGATCGCGTCGACCATGAGCAGCGCCGGATGCTTCGCAGCGTCCATGGCTTTGCGAACTTCATCGAGCCGCGAGAGGCAGCCCGTCGACGTCTCGTTATGGACGACGCAAACGGCCTTGATCTTGTGGGCGGTGTCAGCCTTGAGCCGCTTCTCGATGAGATTGGCGTCGGCGGCGATGCGCCAGTCGGTCGGGATGACTTCGGTCTCGAGACCGAGGCGGCGCGCCATGGCTTCCCACAGCACGGCGAACTGGCCCGTTTCGCACATCAGCACCTTGTCGCCCGGCGACAGCGTGTTGGTGAGGCTCGCTTCCCAAGCGCCGGATCCCGACGCCGGATAGATGATGACGTGGCCCTGGGTCTTGAACAGGCCCTTGATGCCGCTCAGAACGCGTCTGCCGAGCTGCCCGAACTCAAGGCCGCGATGATCGAGAATCTGACGCGACATTGCCGCCAAAATGCGCTCCGGCACGGGCGTCGGCCCCGGGATCTGCAAAAAGTGGCGGCCAGGACGGCGATTTTCTCTCGTCATTATAATAGTCCTCAAGGATCTTTTTTATTCAGCTCCGCGGGTGTCCTAGTACTGAACCGCTCCGGATACAATTGTTTGGGGCGCCGATTTGGGCCGATCCGCGGCGCTTTTTGTCTCGGCAGGGCTGGTCACGGGAAAAAAAGCTTCTTTCCCGTCAAAGCCGCGATATTGACACACGCGCTGCCTTGCCACGCCGCGATGGCCGCACAACCGACCGAGACGAAGAGGCCACCCAGTGAGCACGTCGAATAAGAGCACGCGTCTCGAGCACCTTACGGCTTCCGAAGCGCGCGAGTTGCTGATCGCGGGCGATATCACGTCTGCGGATCTTGTCAGCGCCTACATCGGACGAATCGCGGAACGCGACACAGATGTCGGCGCGTGGGCGCACATTGACGCCCGCAAGGTGCTCGACGCTGCTGAAGCGAGCGACGCGGCGCGGGCGCGCGGAGAGGCGATGCCCCCGCTTGCGGGAATTCCGGTCGGCGTAAAGGACGTCATCGACACAAAGGACTATCCGACGGAACTCGGCTCGGAGGTCTTCACCGGGCGGCAACCGTCAAATGACGCGTTCGTCGTTTCCCAGCTCAAAGCCGCGGGCGCGATCGTGCTCGGCAAAACGGTGACGACGGAGCTTGCATTTTTTGGTCCCGGAAAAACGCGTAATCCGCATGATTTGGAGCGGACGCCGGGCGGCTCGTCGTCGGGATCGGCGGCGGCCGTCGCCAACAATCAGGCGCCTCTTGCGCTTGGAACGCAGACGGCTGGTTCCGTCATCCGGCCCGCATCCTATTGCGGCGTCATCGGCTTCAAACCGACGTTCGGATATACGTCCCGTACCGGCGTTCTGGCGCAATCGCCGCCGCTCGACACAATCGGCGGCTACGCGCGATCGGTCCAAGACATCGCGCTCTTGTTCGATTGCATGAGCGACTTCGATGCTGCCGACGGCGACATGACGGCGGGGGCGAAGCCTTCGCTTCTGGCGGCTCTCAAATCATCCGAGTTGCAGGCCCCGCGCCTGGCATTCGTGAAAACGCCTGCGTGGCCGCACGGCGACGAAGCGATGCGCGCGGCGTTGGAACAATTCGCTGTGCGCTTTAGAATTGTCGAAACGCCATTACCAGCGGAGTTCGACGAGATCCTGCGTCTGCAGCAGATCGTGCAGTTTTACGACATCGCGCGGAATTACGGCCCGATTGCCGACGCCAATCCGGAACGCGTGTCGGCGAAGCTCAAGGAGATCATTGCGGAAGGGCGGACGTTTTCGCAGGCGGACTATGACGCTGCGCGGAGCAAGCAGGATGCTCTCTACGGGGCGCTGCGGCCGATCCTCGATACCTGCGACGCTATTCTGACGCCTGCAGCGGCGGGCGTTGCGCCGGTCGGGCTCGGCGGCACGGGCAGTCCGATGTTCAACGGGCTTTGGACTTACCTCGAGATGCCCTGCATCTCGCTGCCGCTGCTCGAAATCGATGGGCTTCCCCTCGGCGTGCAGCTTGTCGGCGCGCGCGGCGATGATGCACGCCTGCTCCGTGCCGCGGCGTGGATGATGGAAGCGCGCAATTAGCGGCGTTTCCAGTGACTGTCATGCAGATGAAGGTCGGCGCCCAGACCGACCACGCGTCATCCTCGACCGAATGAGCGTAGCGAATGATGGTCGGGGATCCAGCGCAAGACTCGTCGAAGACACGAAATGTATTGGGCCTTCGGCAGTTTGCGCTGGATCCCCGGTCTTCGACGTGGCTCCGCCACGCTCGACCGAGGATGACGGACAAAAAAATGGCCGGGGCGAGCCCGGCCATTGTGAAAGTCATGATGAAACGATTTAGGCCAGCTTGAACGGCATGTCCTTGCCGGCGAAGAAGGCATCGATGTTGTCGAGCGCTTCAAAGCCCATCTGGTTGCGCGCCTCGATGGCGGCGGAACCCAGATGCGGGAACAGGAACGTGTTCGGCAGGTCGTAATAGCCTTCGTTGATCTTCGGCTCGCCGGCGAAGACGTCGAGGCCGGCGTAGCCCAAGCGTCCCGACTTCAGCGCCGCGATCATGTCCTCGTCCTTGACGAGGTCGCCGCGCGCCGTGTTCACGACGATGGCGCCTGGCGGCAGCTTCTCGATCACATCCTTGTTGAAGAAGTAGCGCGTCTCCGGCGTCGAAGGCGCGTTGATCGAGAAGAACTGCGAGACCTTCAAGAGACTGTCGAGGCTGTCGTGATAGGTGGCGTTGTACTTCGCCTCGACCTCGGGCTTCGCGCGATAGATGTCGTAGTAATGGATTTCCATGTCGAAGCCGCGCGCACGCTGCGCCAGGGCCTGACCGATCTTGCCGAAGCCATAGATGCCGAGCTTCTTGTTGTCGAGGCGCTGACCGACAAGTTGCAGCGGCTGCCAGCCCGGCCATGACCGCGTGCGGATCATCTTCTCGCCCTCACCCGCGCGCCGTGCCGAGCCGAGTAGCAGCAGCATGGCGATTTCAGCGGTCGCGACGGTGACGCCGTGCGGCGCGTTGCCGACCTTGATGCCGCGCTTCTTGCAGGCTTCGAGATCGATGTGATCGAAGCCGATCGAGAACGTCGAGATGCACTTGATGTTCTCGGGGATCTTTTCGATCACCGGCGCCGGGCACTTCTCGTTGAGGGTCAACAGAATGGCGTCCACCGACTTCGCCGTCTCGAGCATCTCGTCGACGGTGATCTTCGGGTTATCCCCGTGAGCGATAACATCATAGGTGGCGCGGGCGCGGGCCATAGCGGCCTCAGGGAGAGGCCAGGTAATAAGGATCTTCTTTTTCGACATGACGTGAGGGTTCTCCCGGGAGATCGGACGTGGATCGCAGGCACCGCTTGTGCCTCACCAAGCCGGACCTGACAAGCCCGCTGCGCCGCTGCGCTGCACCGCAACCGGCCGAAGCGAAACGCTTTTTTCACCAAGACGGGCTCAGAATGGAGGCCGGGTTATTATGGGCCGGCCAATCGATTGGCGCGCCTTCGGGCCTCGGACAAACGTCATGCGTATGATCTTGCTTGGTTTGGTGGTGCTTGCGGGCGCGAAGGTCTGGTTTCAGGACCGCGCTTATCGGGCTGCCATGAGCGAAGCGGTTGTCGAAGCCTATCGCGAGCGCGCCATCGAGGTCTGCCGCCGAAATGCTCCTAAGCGTGCCGCTGGTTCCCGCGACGACGGGCCAGCTCAATGGGCGGCCCCTTCGCAAATCGAGGCCGTGATCGGCAATCCGGATATCGACGTCGCGATTTGGGATACGCAGAACCCGCTGTGGAGCCAGCGCTACCGCGATCCGCATCTCATTCTGACGTCGTCAACCGGCGGCCGCAGCGCGCGGTGCGCCTACGACGTCCACGAAGGCGGCGCGAAACTTTCGCTGCGCTAGACGGCTCTCGCTGCACTAACGCGTTTTCGGTGCAGATGCCCCGGCCGGCGGTAAAAACTTAACCAATAAAGCCCTGTTCATAATTGATCCTGACAATAGCGAGTGATTCGGCATTGCCGGGCACGCGGGCGAAACTACACGGCGCCCGGACTTCACGGGCACTACGGGACGATGAGCCAGGAAACGGCATCACCAGCACAGCGCAGCATGGGGCTCGGCTTCCCAGGCGCCCGATCGGCCATCGTCAAGCGCGCCAAGGCCGTCGCGGTCTTGCCGGTCATTACCGCGCTCCTCGCCATGGCCATCGTCGCCGTCATTCCCGACCGGTACTCAGCTTCGGCTCTCATCCAGACGGACCCGCAGCAGAGACCTACGACCAAGGCCGCCAATGTGCCTGCCCCGGCCGATACGCTCGCGTCCGACGCCGAGCGCCGGGAGATCGAGAAGCAAATGGACTTCATGCGGTCGGCGCAGATCATCGACCGCGTTATCGCCGAGCTTCAGCTGTCGAACGATCCTGAACTCAACAAGCGATCGCTATGGTCTTACCTCACCGGATTTCTGACGCGTCCGGCGCCGGGGGAAGCTCTGCGCGAGGCGATAATCGACAGGCTGAGCATTACCCGCGTCCGCAGCACGTTCCTCGTGACGGTGCAGGTCACGACGAGGAATGCTGAAAAGTCCGCTCGCATCGCGAATGCGATCGCAACCCAATACCTTGCGCAACAGCGATCACCCGTCGCCGCGGATCGCGCACCTCCCGCCAAGTCCGGCAAACTCACCGCTTCCGAGCGCATGTTTGCATCGCTCATCGGCAAGTATGGACTGAGCAGTCCGCTCGCCGGGCCGCGCATCGTGGGGGCTGCCGGTGCACCGAACCGCGCGGCAGGACCGAGGCGCGTACGCATCGTTGCGATTACCGCCGGATCGACATTGTTGGTGGCGCTTCTGCTCGCGCTCTGGCTCGAGCGGGAAGCGTTGCGGCGAACGCTGAAAGTCGAACAAACCCTCGCCTGCCCGCACATGATCTCCATTCCGGCGATGACCGCGCATTCCGACCCGAAGGCGAACGCGCGGGGCGCACGGATGATCGTCGCTGAGCCTCAATGCGTCTACGCGGAGGCTGTGCGAAAGGTCTGCCGCGAACTTGGACAGCGCAAAAGCGATGACGCCTCGCGCGTGATCCTGGTTGCGTCCGCTCTACCGGACGAAGGCTCGGAGAGTTTCGCGTCGAACATCGCTCATTACTTCGCGGTCTCCGCGCAAGAGACCCTCCTCGTCGACTGCGATTTTCGAGGCAAGGGCCTGACGCGCGAACTGACGCCGCGGAATTCCAGCGGGCTTCTCGATCAGATCGCTGCGCGCGCGCCGATCGAGGACGTGATCTTGCGCGATAATCTCACGGGGTTGCATTTCCTGCCGGCGTCCGGCCCGACACCGGTCCCGCTTGCGGTGGCGACAGCAATCCGGTCACCGGAATTCACGAGGTCGATCGCCGGTCTCAAGTCGCGGTTTCCCATCATCGTGCTGTCCGCGCCGCCGTTGCTGCCGATCTCGGACGCTCGCGTGCTCGCGGAACTCGCCGACGAAATCGTATTTCTTACCGCCTGGCACCGGACGCCCCGATCGCTCGCTAAAAAGGCGCTGACGTTGCTCGAGGCCAACCAGAAGAAAGTCGTCGGCGCTGTGCTGACCGACGTCGCCGAGGATCAATCCGTCGGCGTCATGAGCTTCGCCGCGATTTTCGATGAGATCCGCCGAGCCGCCCGCATGCCGGCGATGCCCCGCGCCGCCTGATCATCAGTCCGACGCTCGCCACGCACGCAACAACCTCCCGCTGTGCTTCTTTTTTCTTGCGTATCGATAGTCGGCTGTCACCCCGCATCGTGGCGAATGTTTCATCAGACGAACCGCGTTCGAGCCCGGCACGGGAATTCTTGCCCATACATTTCGGGAATAATTCTCGATGCAGCGCGGCCGCAAAAAACCATTTTTGCCGCTCGCCATCGCGCGACCTGAAAATGGTTCTAAATCAGGTCGTCATGGGCGTCTCGCGTCAGCGAATACTTACGAATTTCACACTGGTAACCGAACAGCAAAATCGCTACACGCGTTTCCGGAAATCGGACATTCTTTCGCTAAGAGAAGGTCATCGCGTGATCAGAGCTTTCAAGCGTTACCGCCTTGCATATGCGCTCGTTCTGCCGATCGGTGCTTTGGCGACACACGCTGTTGCCGATCCGACTGCTACACCCCCTCCGAAAGAACTGGCTTCGACAGCGCCGGCGACCCACGTGGAATTGAACAAACTCGAGAGTTCCGACAAGGGTTGCCGCGCCTATATGGTCGTCAACAACCCGAGCGAGACGACGTACCAGTCGTTCAAGATCGACCTCGTGCTGTTTCAAACCGATGGCGTCATCGGCAGGCGTTTTTCGATCGATCTGGCGCCGCTCCGGCCCAAAAAGAAATCCGTGAAGCTCTTCGAGATCGATGGAATCCAGTGCGATAAGATCGGCTCGCTGCTCATCAACGACGTCATGGATTGCAAAGCCGAATCCGGGCCCGTTTCGGGATGTCTCGAAAGCCTCAAGACCTCGACCCTCACGAACGTCCAACTTTCCAAGTAACCCGGTGACCGCCTGATGACTGAAGAAATTATCGGAAGAGACTTGTCGATCCTCGGCCTCTTCCAACATGCCGATATCGTCGTGAAGTCCATTATCGTCGGTCTGTTGCTGGCCTCCGTCGTTTGCTGGGCGATGGCGTTCGAAAAGCTCATTCGCGTGTGGCTGGTCAATCGCGAGATCCGCGTTCTCGAAGCCAACAGCAAATCCGCTACTATTCCTTCGGGCCGCCCGAACAGCCTGGTCGGTTCCGTTGGCGATGCCGCCCGCACGGAGTGGGCCGAGGGCGCGGACGCTGCTTCGGCCGGCGAAGTGCGCGACCGCCTCGAAATCGCCATGCGCGCCGCCGTCAAGCGGAAGCTAAAGAGCATCGAGCAGGGCTTGCCGTTTCTCGCGACGCTCGGATCGGCCGCGCCGTTCATCGGCCTCTTCGGCACCGTCTGGGGCATCATGAATTCGTTCACGGCGATCGCTCAGCAGAAAGATACGAGCTTGGCCGTCGTCGCGCCCGGCATCGCGGAAGCGTTGTTCGCAACGGCCGTCGGCCTCGCAGCCGCTATCCCGGCCGTTATTTTCTACAACCAGATCACGGTCGCACTCGGCCGTGCGTCGGAACGGGTTGCGCCTGCCATCGTCGGCTTGGCGCGGACGCTTTCCCGCCGCGGCGTCGAGGGTGTGAACTAATGGGAATGTCCGTTGGCAGTGGTTCGTCGGGCGACGACGGCGACAGCTACAAACCTTTGGCCGAGATAAACGTCACGCCGTTCGTCGACGTGATGCTCGTGCTGTTGATCATCTTCATGGTCGCTGCGCCCCTGATGGTTCAGGGCGTGCCGCTCGATCTGCCAAAGACATCGGCGTCGAAGCTCGGCGCGCAGAAAAAGCCGATGGTCGTTTCGCTGGCGCCCGATGGGAAGCTCTACATCCGCGACGAGGAAGTGTCGCGCGACACGCTCGTGTCACGTCTCATGCAAATCAAGTCGAGCGAGGGCGACGGCGTCGTTTACGTGCGCGCGGATCGAAAAATTGCCTATGGCGACGTGATGGAACTTTTGGGGCGCGTCGGTGAGTCGGGTTACGCGCGCGTGTCCCTTCTCTCCCAGCCTTCGCCCTCCGGAGAAACTGTTAAGAACTAATGCCCAGAGCCGCCGGAATGAACGTGTTGCGAGCGACCGCCATTCTTCTGTCCCTGTTGATCCACGGGACGATCGGCTATGGGATGCTGCCTGATTTGCAAAATTCCAATATCGAGGCTCTCGACCTCGGCAAGGGCACGGACATCGTGCTCGTCCAGCAAGGCATCGCGACAGAGGGCATATCAAAACTCGGCGACGCGATGGAGACCATCGAGACGACCGAGATCGTTCCTGTCCAGGAGCAGCAGTCGAAGCCTCCCGAAGAAGTCAAACCGGACGAGCTTCGCGACGTCATCACGTCCGACGCCAGCGATGTCGAGTCGGATGTTGTAAAGACCGAAGAACCGCCGCCGCCTGACACTCCGCCGCCGGAGCCGCAGGTCGTCGAGACGAAGCAGCAGCCCGAGCAGGTCGCGATCGTGACCGAGCAGAGTTCGGGCGAAGCGAAGTCGGGCGGCAATGCCAGGGAGTTCGGTCTCTATCTCGGCAAGATCAACGACCATGTGCAACGTGCCAAGGTAAATCCCCGTACGACGGTTGCAGGTACGGTCGTGATGAAATTCACGATCGGCGTCGACGGGACGCTGCTCTCCAAGGAAATTGCGACAAGCTCGGGCTCGAAGCTTCTCGACGACGCCGCAACGGCGGCTATCGACCGCGCGGCACCGTTCCCGCCGATCCCGCCGGAAGTGAGCATAAAGCCGCTGGCGTTCACCCAGCCGTTCAAATTCATCATGCGGTAATAGTTTCTGTTGTTCTTGCAACAGCTCTCGCTGCGCGCACGACAACTCTTGCTGCGCTTGCGACTCCCCATGCGGACGTCCTCCGGCAGCGCGGATTCTTAATTTTCGTAAGTCATTTGAGTTGCGGCGGCAGCCAGAGAGCGGCGGGGTTTTGGATTAACCTTGAGTTAGCTACTCGCCCCTAGATTGAAACTGCTTTCAGCACTGCGTTAGGCTGCAATATGATGTTTGGCTCAGTTGGAACCGCCAAATCCAACTCCCTGATGAACGAGTATGCGTCGCTATTGAGCGATGCGGTTCTGCGTCATCGCGCGCGCGTCGCCGAGCAATCCGCGCGCATCGAAGCGGAGCTTGCCGGCAAAGTAAAATCCGAATTCATCGCCAACATGAGCCATGAGCTCAGAACGCCGTTGAACACGGTCATCGGCTTTTCGAAGCTCCTGACGCAGCATCAGCATCGCCGCTTGCCTGACAAAGAGATCGTCGAATACGCGACGCTCATTCATGATGCGGCGGGCCACCTGCTCTCGGTCATCAACGATATTCTCGATATCTCCAAAATTCAGAGCGGAAAATATTCGCTCGACGCCCGCGAGGTGAATGTCGGCGAAATTCTCGCCGGTTGCATCACATCGTTCCGGACGATGGCAAGCGAAGCGCAGGTGGATTTGCGCTTCGGCATTGCGCCTGATCTACGCCCCATCCGCGGCGACGCCGAGAAGTTGCGCCAGATCTTCATGAACATCATTGCCAACGCTCTCAAGTTCACGCCGGCAGACGGCACGGTGGACGTGAGCACGCGACGGACCAACAGCGGCGGCGTCATCATCGCCATCCGAGACAGCGGCGTCGGCATGACGGAAGAAGAAATCGCTATCGCCATGACGCCGTTCGGGCAGGTGGACGGCGGCCGTTCGCGCTGGCGGGAGGGCGCCGGTCTCGGCTTGCCGATCGCCAAAGCGCTCGTCGAGCTGCACGGGGGTTCACTCGAACTCCGTTCGAAGAAGGGCACCGGCACGGAGGTCGTCATCAACCTTCCGGCGCGGGACAGTGTAAGCGCGGCCGACTCTACGCAAATGATTGCCAACGGCGCTTAACAGGCCCGAGATCCGGATCAGTATGGCTGGCATAAGTATCTCAACTCAGGTGAATGGCGGTCCCGATACCTCCATCGGGCGCATCGTTTCGGTCACGGGATCGAAGGCGATCGTCTTGCTCGACGGCGCCGGCGACCTGCGCTCCCGCTCGCCGGATGGCCGGCCCGAAATGGGAACCCTGCTCGCGATCGAAACCAGCCGGACGACCGTGCTCGCCATTGTTTCGGCGTTGAGCGTTCCTGTCCCATCGCAACGCGAGGGCGACAGCGAGGTCTGGATCGCGGAACTTGGTCTCGTCGGCGAATTGACGACCGTCGGCGAAAGCAAGACGCCAAAATTCAACCGTGGCGTCACCGGCTATCCGGCGCTCGGCGACCGGGTTCGCCTCGCATTGCGGACAGAACTCGAGGCGACGTTCTGCGGCGATAGCGGGGCGATGGTGCGTGTCGGCACGATCCGCCAGGACAGCACGATCCCGGCGATGGTCCGCGTCGACGAACTGCTCGGCAAGCATTTCGCGATCCTCGGCACCACGGGAACCGGCAAATCGTGCACGACGGCGCTGATCCTCAGATCGATCGTCGAAAAGAACCCGAACGCGCACATCGTGCTGCTCGATCCGCACAACGAATATGCGACGGCATTCAGCGAATGGGCCGAGGTGATCTCGCCGCGGAACATGCAGCTGCCCTATTGGCTGCTGACGTTCGAGGAACTGCAGGAAGTTCTCGTCGGCGACAGCGACCGCAAAGCCGAGATCGAGATCCTTCAGGAAGTGATTCCGATTGCCAAGGCGCGCTACAACAGCGGCCGTGCGGCAGAGCCTGCGAAGCTCCGTCGCGGCTACTCGGACTCCAGCCGCTACACGGTCGACACGCCCGTTCCCTACCGTATTTCCGATCTGCTGCTGCTGATCGACGAACGGCTCGGCAAACTCGAGAACAGAAAAGACCTCGCGCCCTACCGGCTTCTCAAGCACCGGATCGAGACGATTTCGCAAGACGGCCGCTACGCCTTCATGTTCGGATCGCTCACCGTTTATGACGGCATGACCCAGGTGCTCGGCCGAATTTTCCGCGTTCCCGTCAACCACAAGCCGATCACGATCCTCGAGCTGACCGGCATCCCGTCGGAAGTCGTCAACGTCGTCGTTTCGGTTCTGTGCCGCATGACATTCGACTTCGCGCTATGGAGCGAAGGCCAGGTGCCGGTTACGCTCGTCTGCGAAGAAGCGCATCGCTACGTTCCCGTAAACTCGACGCTCGGCTTCGAGCCTTGCAAGCGCGCGATTGCGAAGATCGCCAAGGAAGGCCGGAAATACGGCGCCTCGCTTTGCATCGTCACGCAGCGCCCGGCGGAAATCGATCCGACCATTCTTTCCCAGTGCAACACGGTCTTTGCTCTGCGCATGTCGAACGACCGCGACCAGGAGATCGTCGCCTCGGCCGTCGCCGACACCGGTGCCGGACTTTTGGAATTCCTCCCCTCGCTCGGGCAGCGCGAAGCAATCGCGTTCGGCGACGGCATGGCCTTGCCGGTGCGGATCAAGTTCGACGAATTGCCGAAGCACTGCTTGCCGAAGTCATCGACTGCGAACTTCTCGGAGCGGTGGCAGAAGTCTCTCGGCGACGACGGCTTCCTCGATCAAATCGTCGAGCGCTGGCGCGCCTCGGGCATACCGGCGAGCAACGATGGATCGCAGCATCTCGCAATGATGGCGGATGCTCTCGGCTTTCACGGCAACGCGCATTCGGGCGCGGCGCCGGAGGTTCATGACGCCGGTCACGATGCGAGCGTCTCCGGGCATAAAATGCCGATGGCGCCGACGCCTTACGGGACCACGTCCGCCGTTCCACGGCCGAGCGTGCCGCTACCCCGCCGCGATGTTCCGCCGGCCCTGCCTTCGGGTGCCTCCTCGGGCTCGGCCCCTGCCACAGCTTCGCATCAGGGCAGCAAAGCATCAACGTCGGCTGAGTCGCTCCGGTCGCTCCGCGAACGCCTGACGCGTCCGCTAGGCTGATTGGTTCAGGTCTTGCGCGGGCCGCTTCTGCACGCCTGTCGTATTTGGGCCGTACACGTTGCGTCAGATTGGCATTCGTTCGTCGCGTGGATTTCCTATTAATTTGCGCGAATGTCCCTGAAGGCCGTTTGTGCGCTACATAGATGTCGACCTTTGATTTTGGGGGATACCGTTTCTCGATGAGCAATATTTACCCAGTCATTTTATCGGGCGGCTCGGGAACGCGGTTGTGGCCGCTGTCGCGGGCGATGTATCCGAAGCAGTTCATTCGCTTCTTCAACGGTCAAAGCTCGTCGTTTCTCGGCGCGGCGCTCGGGCGGCTGCCGCAGCCCGAAGGTTTCGAGCGGCCGATCCTGCTCTGCAACAACGATCACCGGTTTCTGGTGCGCGAGGAAGTCGAGCGCGCCGGTCTCGAGCCGCGCGCCATCGTGCTCGAGCCCATCGCGCGCAACACGGCGCCGGCCATCGCGGTCGCGGCGCTGATTGCGCTTGCCGACAATCCGGATGCCGTTCTCGCGGTCATGCCGTCCGATCACGTCATCGAAGACGGCGCGGCGTTCGCCGAGAATATCCGGCGCGCGGCTGAGGTCGCAGCGACCGGCAAGCTCGTCCTCTTCGGCATCAAGCCGACGGAGCCTCATACCGGCTACGGCTACATCAAGCGCGGCGCGGCGCTCGAAGGCTTCGACGGTCACGCATTCACAGTTGAGAGCTTTGCGGAAAAACCCGACCGCGCCACGGCCGAGCGCTATCTCACCGATGGCGGCTATTTCTGGAACAGCGGAATTTTCGCTCTCAATGCCAAGACGTATCTGGCCGAGATCGAGCGGCTGGAGCCGAAAATTCTCGAGGCGGCGCGGGCTGCACTCGCGGGCGCGACGGACGACCTCGGCTTCCTGCGTCTCGACCGCGCCGGCTTCGCGGCGTCGCCGAACATCTCCATCGATTACGCGGTGATGGAGAAGACGCGGGCGGCGGCGATCCTGCCGATGGACGTCGGCTGGAACGACGTCGGCTCGTGGTCGTCGCTGTGGGACATCGCGCCTCGTGACGACAAGGGCAACTTCATCAAGGGCGAAGCGGTGCTCGAAGACACGTCGAACTGCTACGTCCATTCCGAGCGTTCGATCGTGTCGACCATCGGTGTCAGAGATCTCGTCATCGTCAACACGCCGGACGCGCTGCTCGTCGCCGACAAGAGCCGCACGCAGGATGTTTCCAAGATCGTGCAGCGGCTGAAGCAGTCGAACCGCAAGGAGCAGGAGCAGCACCTCAGAAACTACCGGCCGTGGGGGTACTTCGAGACGCTCAACATCGGGCCGCGGTTTCAGGTGAAGCTGTTGCACGTGAAGCCCGGCGGCATGCTCTCAATGCAAATGCATCATCACCGGTCGGAGCATTGGATCGTCGTACAAGGGACAGCGCAGGTATCGATCGGCGATAGGGACCAGCTCGTTCGCGAGAACGAGAGCGTCTACATTTTCGCGACGCAATGGCACCGGCTGCAAAATCCCGGCAAGGTTCCGGTCGAAATCATCGAAGTGCAGATCGGCTCGTACCTCGGCGAGGACGACATCATGCGCACCGACGACATCTATCATCGCCAGCCCGAAGAGACGAAATAGTATCCAGCGCTGGCGGCCAGCTCGCGGAACTCGGCGAGCCAGCGTGAGATGATTATTTCGTCGGATCTGTCGGGCGGAAGGTGAAAATGCGCCCGGTGCCTTGCTGTGGCGCGGGCGTTTCGCTCGGTTGAGGAGAAGCCGATTGCGCAGCGGCGGCGGCCGCGCTCTCGCCCTCGCTCCTGTCGCGGAAGTTCCGCCAGCTCACGGGAATGAAGCCGAGATAAATCAGCGTCAACACAGTCAGCGTTTCGTAGGGGTAGGTGAACAGGAACGCGACAACGCCGATGGCGACGACGAATATCGGCAACACCCATTCCCGTCCCACGCGCTCGCCGACCAGTTTGCCGGAGTATGTCGGGATCGACGACACCATCATGAAGGCGATGAACACCGTGTAGACGAGCACGACCTTCAACGCCCACTGCGTTTTGATGTCGGCGAGGCCGAGCTGGTCGAGATAAACCGGCAGCAGCAGGACGATTGCCGCCGCGGGCGTCGGCATGCCCATGAAGTAGTTCGATTGCCACTTCGGTTTGTCATCGTCGAGCGCCGCATTGAAGCGTGCTAAGCGAAGCGCGGAGGCGAGCGCGAAGATCATCACGCAGATCCAGCCTGCGCTTTTCAGGTCGCCGAGACCCCAATTGAAAAGCAGAAAAGCCGGTGCGACGCCGAAGTTCACAAAGTCGGCGAGACTGTCGAGTTCGGCGCCGAAACGGGACGAGGCCTTCAAGAGCCGGGCGATGCGGCCATCGATGCCGTCGAGACAGGCGGCGAAAACGATCGCCGCCAGCGCCAGATCGTAACGGCCTTCGATCCCCATGCGGATCGATGTCAGGCCGGCGCAGAGACCGAGGAGCGTGAAGAAATTCGGCACGAGCATCCGCACCGGCACGCGCCGGTGACGGAACAGAGACCGGCGCCTGCGACGGCGCGTTTCGGTCTCGATGAATGGCTCATCCGCATCCATGGCAGGCTCCTTATGGTCCATGCCTCAAGTTTCAACGGCGGGCGCGACCTCAGGCGTGGCGCGCTTCGCGTTCCGGCTCGATCGATTGAAGATCTGCCAAAACCGTCTCGCCTGCAACCGCACGCTGACCAACGCTGACGAGAGCGTTTTTGCCGGGCGGCAGATAAACGTCCACACGCGACCCAAAACGGATCAAACCGAAGCGTTGGCCGGTTCCGAGTGTGTCACCGACCTCGCAAAAGGTCACGATGCGGCGCGCCACAAGTCCTGCGATTTGCACCACGCCGACGTCGCCTTCGGCTGGCGTCTCGATGACGATAAGCCGGCGTTCGTTGTCTTCGCTCGCCTTGTCGAGAGCTGCGTTCAGAAACGTGCCCGGTACGTAGATTGACCGGACGACGCGGCCCGCGATAGGCGCGCGGTTGATGTGAACGTCGAACACCGAGAGGAATGTCGAAATCCGGGTGCGCGGCTCCGTGCCGAGGCCCATCTCGGCGGGCGGCACGACTTTCTCGATGCCGGAGATCTTGCCGTCGGCTGAGGAAACGACGAGGCCCGGTCTCAGCGGTGTCACGCGCTGTGGATCACGGAAGAAATAGATGACCCATGCAGTGATGCCGGCGCAGATCCATCCGAGCGGCGGATAGAGGAAGAAGAACAGCAACGTTACCGCGGCGGCGATACCAACGAACTTGTGTCCATCGGGATGCACGGGCGATAGCTGGTCGAAAATCGTATCGAGAATGCCGTGACCTTTGGACACGAATTACCTCCTGCCGAGAATTTCTGCTTCCGATAGCACGCGGGTTACGTCAACGGCACTGCGACGAAGCGGAGATCGCCCTTACTGTCCTCGACGCGCAGAAGCACGGCCTTGCGGCCGGCCTTCTTGACCTTTTCGACGCTTTTCGCGACGTCGTCGGGTTCGGAGACGCTGTCCTGCGCGGCTTCGACGATGACGTCGCCCGGCTTCAGGCCTTTGCTCGCGGCGGGGCTTTGGGGATCGACCTGCTCAACGACGACGCCTTTGATCTTGTCGTCCAGATTGTACTTCTTGCGAAGTTCGTCGCTCAGGGGCGAGAGCGTCAGCCCGATGATTGCCGAGCCCTTCGGATCAGCCTCTTTGCCGAGGTCGTTTTTGAGGTCGCTGGCGTTGTCGTCGTCGTCTTCGAGACGGCCGACCGTCACTTGCGCGTTCTGCTTCTGACCTTTGCGAAGAAGTTCGAGGTCGACGGCTTGGCCGACCTCAGCCTGGGCGACCATCTTCGGCAGGCCGCGCATCGTCGTCACGTCCTTGCCGTCGAACCGCAAAATGACGTCGCCCGCTTCGAGCCCGGCTTTGGAGGCCGGGCTGCCGGGCGTTACGGCTGCAACGAGAGCGCCTGTGTTTTCAGGCAATCCCAGCGTCTCGGCGATGTCGTCGGTCACGGTTTGGATTTTGACGCCGAGCCAGCCGCGCCGCACTTCGCCGTACTGCTTCAGCTGATCGATGACTTTCGCGACGGTGTCGGACGGGACTGCGAAGCCGATGCCGATCGATCCGCCAGTGGGTGAGATAATCGCTGTATTCACGCCGATGACTTCGCCGTTCATGTTGAACAGCGGGCCACCGGAGTTGCCCTTGTTGATCGCCGCGTCGGTCTGCAGATAGTCGTCATAGGGCCCGGAATTGATGTCGCGGCTTTTCGCCGAGATGATGCCGAGCGAAACCGATCCGCCGAGGCCGAACGGGTTGCCGATGGCCATGACCCAATCGCCGACGTCGATGCCGGAGGATGGGCCGAATTTCACGTCCGCAAGCGGCTTCTTCGGCGTGACCTTCAAAAGCGCGAGGTCGGCCTTGGTGTCGCGGCCGATGATCTTCTCGACGACGAGCTTGGAGCCGTCATGGAAGTTGATGTCGATTTCCTCGGCACCTTCGATGACGTGATTGTTGGTGACGATCAGGCCTTCCTTGCCGTCGATCACGAAGCCTGAGCCCAGAGACGAGACCTTGCGGTCGCCGTGGGGCACGCCGCCGCGCTTGTTGAAGAAGTCATCGAAAAAGTCTTCGAAGGGTGCACCCTTCGGAACCTTCGGCAGCGGGTTGCCGGCCGGGCCTTTGACAGTTTGAGATGTCGCGATGTTGACGACCGCATCCTCGAGACGCTTTGCGAGGGGTGCGACGGACGCCGGTCCGGTCGCGAAATCTGCCAGAGCAGGTCCTGCACCCGCTGAGCCCCACAGCGCGACGAAGCCAACACTGACAAGAAGCGCCGAACGTTTCTTCATCATCGCGAGAACTCCAGGGGCTGATCGTGTCGTACGCTCGTTTCGGCCGGGTGGGGCGCTTTTGGCGAGTTCCCCGGATTGGCAGGCGTTATTGGCGCAACATCCAAGCGTCAACATGGCAACTTTAGCATACCGTCAAGGCGCGGGGATAAGTTGGGTCGTTTCAGCCCTATCCCTTGGATCATCCCCTTGGATCATCCCTTGGCTCATCCCCGGGCCACCCAAACGACAAAAACGCCGAGCGCCACGGCGGCGACGGCGCAGGCCTGGATGTGGCCATTGCTGAAAGTTGAAATTTCTTCAAGGGCCCGCCGCGCCTTTTGAGGCGCGGCGGCCCAGAGGAGGCCCTCGAGGACAAGGGCGATGCCTAGCCCCGCGAGGAGATCGTTCATCGCTGGTCGGCGTGAACCGGCGGGGCCGGCGCCTTGCCGTTAGGGTCCTGGAAGTACCGGAAGAACTGGCTGTCCGGAGACAGCAGCATGCGGGTGTCTTCCGGCTTGATAGCCGTCGTGTAGGCTTGCATTGACCGGTAGAAGCGGAAGAATTCCGGGTCCTGGCTGAAGGCATCCGCGAAGATCCGGCTGCGCTCGGCTTCGCCGTCGCCGCGGATTTCATCTGACTTCTGCGTCGCCGTCGCCTTGATGATCGTCACGTCCTTGTCGGCGTTGGCACGAATGCGGTTGCTCTCCGCTTCGCCTTGAGCACGTAGCTCCGTCGCCTCACGAACACGGTCCGCCCGCATCCGGTCATAGACCTTAACGAGGTTTTCCTTGGGAAGGTCAGCGCGCTTGATGCGCACGTCGACGACTTCGAGACCGTAGTCGCGGCCTTCCTTGTTCACCTGCGCGGCGATCTCCTTCATCAGGCTTTCGCGCTTGTCCTTGACGACTTCCTGCAGAGTTGCAGAGCCAAGAACACGACGGATTTCAGATTCGATCAACGGGCCTACGACCTCGCGAACGCGATCCTCGTAGCGCACGTTCTGATAGAACTTGAGCTGGTCGGTGATGCGATAGCGGGCGTAAGCGTCGACGATCAATCGCTGCTGATCGGACGCCGTCACTTCCTGCTCGGTCGTATCGAGGTCGAGGATGCGCTTGTCGAACTTCTCGACGGTGTCGATGAACGGCACCTTCCACTTCAGGCCAGGCGTCGTGATGGCCTGCTGCGGATTACCGAAGCGGAGCACGAGCGCCTGCTCGTTCTGGTGCACGATGAAGGCGGAGGCGTAAAGCCCCAGCGCCGCGAGACCGAGAACGGTCAGGATAAAAGCGAAGAACGCTCGCATATTATTTCGCTCCGTCGGGCTGTTGCTGGTCGCGCTTCTGGAGCTGCTCCAGCGGCAGGAATGGGATTACGCCCTGGCCGCCGCTCTTTTGATCGAGAATGATCTTGTCGGCTCCGGACAGAACGCGTTCCTGCATTTCGAGATAGAGCCGTTCGCGCGTGACGTCCGGCGACTTCTTGTATTCGTCGTAGACCTTCAGGAAGCGGGCAGCCTGACCCGTCGCCTCGGCGACCGTCTGATCGCGATAGCCTTCGGCGGCGGCAACGATGCGGTCGGCATCGCCGCGGGCACGCGGGGTCACCTGGTCCTGATAAGTCTGAGCCTGCTTGACCAGGGTTTCCTTCTCCTGACCGGCAGCGGCGACTTCGCGGAATGAACTGATGACTTCCTGCGGCGGATCGACCTCTTTGAGCTGGATCTGATCGATCTTGATGCCAGCACGATAGTAATCGAGCGTCTTCTGCATCAGATTGCGCACGTCTTCCTGTATCTTCTGGCGGCCACCCGTCAGAAGCGGCTGAAGGGCCGACTGACCGACAACTTCACGCATGGCGCTCTCGGCGACCTCACGAACGGTCGTCTCGGGCTGCGCTATGTTGAACATGTATTGTTCGACGCCCGTCTCTCCGGTTGCCGGATCCGATTCAGGGCTGATGCGCCAGAAAACAACGAAGCGAGCGTCGACGACGCTGCCGTCGCCCGTCAGCATCAAGCCACTATCCTGGCCGCCAATAACGCTGCGGCCGGCGCCGACTTCGATCGTACGCTGCTGCGTAACTTTCGGGAGACGAACTTCCTCGATCGGATAAGGCCAGCGGAAATGCAGGCCCGCCGGTTCCCACCGGTCGAACTTGCCGAAGCGCATGACGATGCCCTGCTCGTCCGGATTGACGCGGAAGAAGAAGCCGTAGAACGAGACGCCTGCAAGCAGCAGCATCGCGATCAAGAAAAGGAAAGGTTTCGGTACGCCGCCGCCGAAGTTGCCGCTACCGTTGCCGTTGCCGCCGCCGCCGCGCATCACTTGGCGCACGCGATCCTGGCCACGGCGCAGAATCTCATCGAGATCGGGCGGTTCTTTACCACCACCACCGCCACCACCGCCGGACGGACCCCAGGGCCCTTGGCCCCACGGGCCACCACCGCCCTTGCGGCCGCCATTCCCACCGGGGTTGCCGCCACCGCCTTGACTCGTCCAGGGCATAACTCAGGGCCTCATTGAATTTGAGTTGAAGAGTGAAATCGCGACCCCCGCTTTGAATACGCCGGCAACAGATCGCTGTCGCCGATTGTTAGACATGCACCACAAAGGGTTGAGCCACGTCGTTAAAAGAGATTTCGCGGAGCTTATAGGGCAGGGCCCGATCGATCGCAAATTCCGCTTTTTTTGGCTAATTCCAATTTGGTGGCTCCGCGCACGCCTTCAAGTGCGGCGTGTCGCTTCTTATGCCGATGTTTTCAGGCGATCGTAAACGATTAGCGTCGATGCATGGTCGTCGCGAGGGCCATGCGGCAGCGCCTCCTCGCTGACTTTTTGCCATTGGCCGGCGTCGAGCGGCGCGAAATGACGGTCACCGTCAACTACCGCATGAACGCGAGTTAAGTAGATCCGATCCGAGACCGGAAATGCCGCATCATAGATCGCCGCACCGCCGATAACCATGATCTCCTCGGCGCCGCGCGTTTTCGCGAGAACGCGTCCAAGGGTCAGCGCGTCGCTCACCGTCTCGCACGTCGAGACGCCGGCCACCTCGAATGACGGGTCTCGCGTGACGACGATGTTATCGCGACCGTCGAGCGGCTTGCCGATCGATTGGAATGTTTTGCGGCCCATGATGATGGGCTTGTCCAGCGTGAGGCGACGGAACGTCTTGAGGTCGGATGAGAGCCGCCACGGCAAGCCACCGTCGCGGCCGATGACGCCGTTCTCGGAGACGGCGACGATAAGTGAAACTGTTATGTCATTCATCCGGATCGCATAGCAACGGCGGCGGCAAGAAGCAAACCCGTGAAATGAACGGCGGAAATACGAATTCCGTTGAAGTGAGCTTTTCAGCAACTTGCTCTTTGTGCGGAGGACGTTCTAGCCTTCGTCTCAAAACCGGGACAACGGGGAACGTCAGGCAATGCAAAGGCGATTGGTCTATGGGTTGGCGGCCATCGCCACGTGTCTTTTCACTGGCATCGTCAGCGGCGGATGCGCTGTCTACATGGCCGCGAACCAACCTAACGCGAAGGACCTTAATGTCCTGTCGGCTGGTCAACCGAGGGCGAGATTGATCGCGGAACTGGGGCCGCCCGTCAGCACCCAGACAGACAAAGGCGTTCGCACCGATATCTTCAGTTTCACCCAGGGCTACAGCGGCGGCGCGAAGGCGGGCCGTGCCATTCTGCACGGCGCCGCTGACGTCTTCACGATGGGCCTATGGGAGGCGGTCGGAACGCCGACCGAGGGCTATTTCAACGGAACGCCAATGAGCGCTCAGGTGACCTACGACCAGAATGACATCGTTACCGCGGTCGTGCCTCTCAAGGGCTCGGAGCAACTTCAGGCAGTGACGACGGACGCCAAAACCGATACCAAACCTCAGGCCCGCGACATTCAAACCTCGAGCACGCACTAACCGCCACTAAACCGCAACCGGCGCCTTGATGTGCGGGTGCGGATCGTAGCCCGTCAGCTCGAAGTCTTCGTATTTGAAGTCGAAGATCGATGACACGGCGGGATTGATCTTCATCTCAGGGAGCGCGCGCGGTGTGCGCGACAGCTGCAGATCCGCCTGCTCCAGGTGATTGAGATAGAGGTGCGCGTCGCCGAACGTGTGGACGAAATCTCCCGGCTTCAGTCCCGTCACCTGCGCCATCATCATCGTCAGCAGCGCGTAGCTCGCGATGTTGAACGGCACGCCGAGGAACACGTCCGCCGAGCGCTGATAGAGCTGGCAAGAGAGCTTACCGTCGGTGACGTAGAACTGGAAAAGGCAGTGGCACGGCGCCAATGCCATTTTCGACAGGTCGCCGGGATTCCAAGCCGTCACGATGATGCGGCGCGAATCGGGGTTGCGCTTCAGATCGTCGACGGCGTTCGTGATTTGATCGATGGTCGCGCCATCGGGGGCTTCCCAGCTTCGCCACTGCTTGCCGTAGACCGGACCGAGATTGCCTTCCGCGTCGGCCCATTCGTCCCAGATGCTGACGCCGTGCTCCTTCAGATACTGGGTGTTCGTCGCGCCCGACAGAAACCACAGCAGCTCGACGATGATCGACTTCAGGTGCAGCTTCTTCGTCGTGACGAGGGGGAAGCCTTCCGAAAGGTCGAAACGCATCTGGTGGCCGAAGACCGAAAGCGTGCCGGTGCCGGTGCGGTCTGTTTTCTTCGCGCCTTCGGTTCTGACGCGGCGCAGCAGGTCGAGGTATTGTTGCATTTAATGAGCACTAATCGATTCTGGACCGCGGATCGATTCCAGTGGTTTTCCCCTCACCTAGCCGAACGATCCCGCGGCCGAGAAAGCCATCAAGAGGATGATCAGCGAGTTGTAGGCGCCATGACAGACGATTGGAGTCAATAGCGACCCGGTGCGCTCGCGAAGCCACGCAAGATAAAGTCCGATCAGCGTTATCGCAGCCAAGCCGTAGAGCGAATAATTGGCATGCAGCAGGGCCCACGTCACCGCGGTGATGACCGCCGCTCCGATAAATCCCAATGGCGACGGCCTGAGGGCTCCGAAGAGCAAACCCCGGAACAGGCATTCCTCAGCGAGCGGCGCTCCGATACCGGCGGCCAGAAGAATGAGCCACCACGTCCGCGACTTCATCATCTCGGCGAAGGGCTGCAGGTCGTGCTGCAGTGCGTCCGGATTGAAAACGAAAACAAAGGAGGCAAAGAGCATCGCGAGCGCCATCAGCACGACGACGGAGAGCGCGAGCGTCTTGATACCGCCCGGCGGCATGTCGAAATTCAAAAAGGGCGCGCCCGCAACGCGCCTGCGGCGAGCATTGGCCAGAAGTACAGAGACGACCGTCACCGCCTGAAAAGCGAAGAGCGAAATGGCGACGCGTCCCGTCATCAGGGCTTCGGGTTCGCCGGCCGCGAAGGCGCGAGGCTCCTTGATCTGGCTCCACATATCGAAGACGGCGGCGGCGCCGTAGCCCGAAACTGTCGCCAGTACGACGATCGCGACCGCCAGGCAGACACCGGTCGCCACCCATTTCCAAATCTGAGTTCGACTTTGCACGTGACCTTGCATTCGACTTTCGGTTCGACCCTGAAGGCAACCCAACACCCGGGCCGGGCCCGGGCCGGGACTGGGATTGAGACTGGGACCTTATCTTGCGACGATACGCTCACTCTATAATTTCTTGGGCTGAAGTTCTCCCGCCCGCAGGCGCGTCACGATCAAATCACGGCGCCCAGCGGCAAAATCGGGTGTCCTGTTCACCAATCGCTCGGTCCAATCGTCGCCCTGCCGATCACAGATTTCTTCGTCACGGCGAGCACATAGGCGCGGAAACGCTTTTGTTCGAAAGCATTGCACCCTATATTCGTTCTGCTGGCTTGCCAGCTATGGCGATAAACGCGGTCGTAATAAGCCGATCGGACCCGGGGGCGGTACCCGGCGCCTCCACCATTTTCTCGCTGGGGTCTTTCGACTCCCCTCCGGGGAGCCGGCCGAAAGGCCCGGTAGGTATGGGGGCGAAATAGGATCGACGAAGGCGTAAAGGACTTAGCTTTTGCCCGGCATGATACCACCGTTATCGGGTCATACAGAGTAGTTGCAAATGACAACTATGCTGAGGCTGCTCTCGCTGCGTAATGCAGTGCGAATAGCCTGAACTTGAAGCCCTTATCCGTAGCAGGATAAGGCGCGGTCCGGAGGGCACCGGGCAACAGAAGCCCTCCACTTATTCTCTGCGTCCCTTTAGAATGTTCCTGGCACTCGGACTTGACGAGACGGGACTTGACGGGACGGCAAATCTGATTTCAGAGGTCAGAACGAAGTGTTCGCGAATTGAAGGCTGAGGCATGGCATCGGGGCCGTCCATAGATTACGCAAAGCTACAACAGGAGGCGATGCGAGGCGTTGTGCGCGCGGTTCTGCAGCAGGTCGTCAAGACCGGGTTGCCCGACGAGCACCATTTCTACATCTCGTTCCATACGCAGGCGCAGGGCGTAATCCTGTCGAAGCGGCTCAAGGAAAAATATCCGACCGAAATGACGATCGTGCTCCAGCACCGGTTCTGGGATCTGATCGTTTCGGAGGACCGGTTCGAGGTCAAGCTCACCTTCGACGGCATCCCCGAAAGGCTTGTCGTTCCGTTCGCCGCCATCAAGGTCTTCATCGACCCGAGCGTTCGCTACGGGTTGCAGTTCGACGAGGAAGCGAGCGATCGCGACGCGCCGTCCGTGCCGCGTGCGGTCACCGCGGACGCGACCTACGACGTCGTCGACGCAACGGATACGCCGCGCACGCAATCCAAAAAACCGCGAGCGCCCCGCAAGCCCCGCGGCGACAAGGATGCGCCAAACAGCGCGCCGACGCTGGTTGCCGTGAAATCCGTTCCTTCCATCCCGCCCAATCCGGAGCCCGCCTCGCGCGCCGGAGAGGAAGCTCCGAAAGACGGCGATGACGCCGACGCCGCTAAGGAACAGGCCCCCGAAGGCGGCGCCAAAATCCTGAGCCTGGATCAGTTCCGGAAGAAGTAGGCGGGCCTGCCGGTCCGCATTCCGCTCGACTGATCGAATATTGACCACTGTGCCTCGTACGCCGCTACGGGCTGCGCCCGAGCAGATACGACACGAACGACGCGCAGGCGCCCAGCATGAACAATGCGTCGGCCTCGTCCACCTGCGCCTCGTCGCTGAACACGAGTGCGTGGCGCACGCCTTCCTCCTCACTTGAATAGCCGTAGAGCGACCCGAACGCCGCCTTAAGACTGCCATGCAGATGGCCGCGCTGCTCTATTACCTTGAGGGCCCCGCCCAGGGTGTTCGTGTTCGGCGCGAGACGCACGGCCATCGCTTCGACGGCATGAATGCTTTCACGCACGCTACCCGGCCAATCCCCGTTGCGAAGTGCAACACCCGCCGCGATGAGTTGCTTGCGCGCGGCGGTGGCATTCTTCGACTCCGCGTCCGCAATGGCGCGCTCGAATACCTCCGCCTGCTCATCCGTGCCGATGGCGGCAATATATTTGTTGTCGAAGACGCGATACGCGGAGCGCGCCGTCACTAAAGCGTCCGCAAGCTCGCGCTTAAGCTCGCCGCTGCAATTGGGATGCAGGAGGAAGAATTCGACTAGATCGAATAACTTTCCAATGTCCGCACGCTGAATGAAGAAGTTTAGATTCTGCTCGATATCAACGGCGCGGTTCTTGAATTTGTCTGCCGGCTGCTTGAGGAAGAGAACGTGCAGGTCCATGGCGACCCGCCTCCATTCGTCTTTAAAATAGTCGTCAGCATACGGCAGATGCCGTGCTTCGCGGTCGATTTCGAGGCTGATGTAATAATAGAGCAGACGCCGCAGTTCGACGGATACTTCGCCCATCTTGAGCTGCGGCGGGATTGGCTCAAGGCCGGTGCGTTGGGAGAATGGCACGTAAGGCTTGGAATCGCTCTGCATGCCACATTATAGGTGGAACCGCAGTTTCGGAGCGCTCGCACCAGTAAAAAAGATGTTCACGACGACGATTGTCTTGCCGCGAACGCAGCCTTTTGCCCGACCTGTCACTGTGGATGCCATCACATCGGTTGTGAAGGCCCCCGAAACCGATAGCGTCGCTGCCTGACGCCACTAACCATCCTCCAAACTTCCCCACCGAAACCTGTCCCCGCTCTCGTGCCGCGAGTCATGTATGGATTGAGCATGCGGGGTCGCGCGGAGAAATCGGCATGCCGCGGGTTCGCCGACTTCCATTCGACGGTATGGGAGTAGCGGCCTTTGACTCGAAAGAGACGCCAGCCGCGCGACAGCTTCGCTGAGCCAGCGACCTACAGGGCTTGACCTGCCACCCAGCCGCTCGCCCAAGCCCATTGAAAATTATAGCCGCCAAGCCAACCGGTCACGTCTACCGCTTCGCCAATCGCGTAGAGCCCGCTCACGTTCCTTGCTTGCATGGTCTGCGACGACAGCTCGTCGGTGCTGATCCCACCAGCGGTCACCTCGGCTTTGGCGAACCCTTCGGTGCCGGTCGGGCGAAAGCGCCAGTCGGAAAGCCGCCGCTGAGTTTGTTCGAGTATCCGGTCGGGAATGTTTGCGAGCTCTCCGCTGAGCCCTGTGCGCTCGGCCAGAGCTTCGGCGAGGCGCGCAGGCAATGCATGCGACAGCACGGAGCGCAGCGCGGAACGGGGGTGGCTGCGCTTGGCCTCAAGGAGCCAGGACGATCCGAGCTGCGGCAGAAAGTCGATCCCGATCTCTTCGCCCGGCGTCCAGTACGAGGAGATCTGCAGTATGGCCGGTCCCGAAAGCCCCTTGTGGGTAAACAGCGCAGCCTCGCGAAATGCGATGTCGCCACATCGCGTGACGACATCGGCCGAGACACCCGACAGCGACTGGAAGAGCGTGTCGTCTCTCCCAAGCGTCAGCGGCACAAGCGCCGGCCGGGGCGCGAGGACCGCGAGGCCGAACTTGCGGGCAAGATCGTAGGCAAACCCCGTCGCCCCCATTTTCGGTATGGAAAGGCCACCAGTCGCGATCACGAGTGCAGGCGCGCAGGCTGTCTCATCACCGCAGCTGACGCGGTACATCCCATCGGCGTGCTCCAACTCGCGCACAGCGTTGCCAAGCCTCAGCTCGACGTGTCCTTTGGCGCACTCCTCGAGGAGCATGGCGACGATCTGCCGGGCCGAGCCGTCACAGAAAAGCTGTCCCAGCGTTTTGTCATGCCAAGATATACGATGGCGCTCGACCAAGGCGATAAAGTCTTCGGGGCGAAAGCGGCGCAGCGCAGACTTGGCGAAGTGGCGGTTCGCGGACAGATACCGCTCGGGCGGCGTATGGAGATTGGTAAAATTGCAGCGGCCGCCACCTGAGATAAGGATCTTCTTTCCCGGCTCGTCGGCATGGTCAATCAAGAGCACCTTGCGTCCGCGCTGGCCCGCCGTGAGGGCACACATCAGCCCCGCCGCACCTGCGCCTAGTATGATTGCGTCATAACGACTGGATGCTCTCGTGCTCACGGACCTGCTGCGCGACCTCTCTTGACCTCAGATTTAGGCAGAGGCTGCATCAATACTGTTCCATCGAGTGCGGCAACCCCGCGAATTGCCCTCCCGCAGTGGTCGCAGCCCTTGGCGCACGACGCCCAGAGCCTTCCACGCACGCAAGAGCATTGATGTTCTGATTTACACAGCAAGGATCATCAAAGCGCTCTCACCCCCAGAATTTGCCCCCCTTGTCGAACTCGCGAGCGAACTTATCTACGTCGGCTTGAGGGAAAGCTCGGCCTGAGCGCAAACCAAACCTGACTGATCACCGACATCGAAAAAGGGAATGTGCATGACCAGTTGGCTAACTGGCCTTGAGGGTGCTTTTGCTGTCAAGCTCGCCCTGTGTCTGGCGCTCGGCATCATCATCGGAGTGGAGCGTGAGCTTCGCAACAAACCTGCCGGCATCAGCACGCACTGCTTCGTGATGGCGGGCGCTTGCTTGTTTACATTCATATCTACGGTCGCCGACCCCAACAGCCCGGCCCGTATCGCGGCTCAAGTCGTTTCGGGCGTTGGTTTCCTGGGCGCCGGTATGATCTTGAAGAGCGAGAACAACAGCATAAGAAACCTGACAACGGCTGCAGCAATCTGGTTTGCTGCCGCTATCGGCATGGCCATCGGCATCGGCTGGTATGCGATCGCAGTGATTGCTTCAATCTACGCGGTCATCGTTCCCCGCATCCCACATGTCAAAAAGTGGAGGGACAGCCAGATCGAGGAATAATCCTCGGAGACGTGACGGATTTTGCGTTGCCCAGCTCTTGTTTGGATCGAAGATCGAGAGCACCGCTCGCTATGGAGCCATTTCTTTCGCTCGCTGCCGAGTGGGCGGACGATGGTGGCGAAAGGGACCTCACTCGTCGGCGTAACTGTCGGGCGAGTTGCGTGATTAGGCAGGAACGTAGGTCAACCTGATCACATCCTCGCCAATCCGATCATTAGCCATAAGGCGGAGCGGCGGCCGGGGTCCGGCGAAATATGGTTTGCCGTGACCAAGCACGACGGGGTGCAGGTAGATCCGATACTCATCGATCAGGCCAAGTTCGGTGAGGCTTCGCGCCAAGTCCGGGCCAGCAACTTCGATCTCCCCGTCGCGCTCGGCCTTCAGCTTGCGGATCGCACCCTCAAGATCATCCTCAACAAGCGTGGCCTTGGGGCCGACCGACTTCAAGGAGCGCGAGACGACCCATTTCTGCTGGTTCCGCCACGCCGCCGCGAAGGCGCGTCTCTCTGCATCCCATTCAAGATGATCGTCGTCCCAGTAGCGCATGATCTCATAGATCTTGCGGCCGTACACACTGCCCGTCTGCCCCTCCGCCTGCTCGATGAAGTGGCGAAAGAGCGTGGGGCTTGGCGCAAACTTCATGTGATCGACGTAGCCGTCCAGCGACTGGTTCATTCCGAAAACGAGCTTCGCCATGCTGCAAAATCTCCACCCCAGATTACTCAGAATAGCCTCAGCCGCCGTTGCGCGGAAGTGAGGTTGCACACAATCTGCGCGCCGCTTCGTCGATGGGAGCGTTGACCTGAGGTGCGCTTCAAACTCAGTGCAGATGTCGTTGCGACCGCTCACAATCTCCGCGGTTCCGCATCTCCGCACAACGTCCCATCAAACTGCTGTCTTTTTTACGTGGATCCCGACCTGCGCCGGGATCACGAAGCAAGCTGTGACGCCTGAGAGTGAGCTCTAAAACCACATGTCGGCGACGCAGCGGCCGTCGCGCGGCAGATCATCAAAGCTTACGAGCCCGTCGAAGTGATCGATGACGATCGCGCCGACCGCGTCCGGCTCTGCGAGGCGAAGATTGACGGCGATGCGACGGCGGCCGACGTCGCCTGTGCCGAGTTCGCGCCAGTAGGCGACGCAGCCGCAGCCGGGGCAAAAATGAAAGCTGGTCGCCTTGCCTCGGACATAGGCTTTCGTCGGGCCCGTTACGTGGATACCTTCGCCGTCATAGTCGTAGGCCCACAGCACACCGTAGCGCCGGCAGACCGTGCAATTGCAGGCGGTAGCCGATTCCGGCGTGCCTGCGAATGTCCAGCGCACAGAGCCGCAATGACACGATCCTTCGAGCATCTCTTTGAACCTCGCGCGCCGCTAACCATTCGCGAAAATGTTTTGCCGGAAGTAATCCCCGCTGGCGGACAGGCTCGCATACTCACGCTCATCTTTCCACACGCGAAGGGCATGAGCTCGTGCCGCGAGACATGTGTGGTGAAGAGCATGCGGGGTCGCGCGGAGAAATCGGTATGCCGCGGGTTCACTGCCTGCCGCGCGCGGGCCTCGTGATGAGGCGGCGCGGTGAAACGCCGCTCGAAAGGAGATGCGGGGGCGGATGGCGGGTTCGACGGCTCAGGGATCGCTTTCAAAAGCGATCCGCACTCATACGAGAGGCGCCGGACATATGGGCCGGGGCCGAGGCGGAGAGTTGGCATGCACGGGACGGCGCTGGTCCGCATCCCTAATACATATGCAAAGAGCGAGGCCACGCCGTCCCGTCCCTTTATTTATTTGTCCACGGCGACTCGCGTTCCGCGAGCCGGCCGCCGTGGACGCTTGCCGTCGCGCTGTTCATTGATTCAGACCGGCAGGCACATCGTCAACCTGCACGCTCTACCGTCATGCCGACGAAGGTCGGCACCCAGACACCAGTCGCCAGACGGGGTCTATCGGTTTGGCTGGATCCCGGTCTTCGCCGGGATGACGGTGGGTTGGGTCGGCCGCCGGATCTGCCGCGCTCCGAGCGGGATGATAGAGGTGGTGGGTTCAACGTCATTCTCGGCCGAGGGCGGCGCAGCTGCGCCGAAGGCCGGGGATCCAGCGTAAGACTCGTCGAAGACGCAGTATTGGGCCTTCGGCAACTTTTACGCTGGATCCCCGAACCGCTCGCATGCTCGCGGTTCGAGGATGACGGAATGCTTATGAAAAACGCTCGACAAAGCGCGCCCCATGCGCGACGAAGCACGAAATTCGACACATCCGATCCATCACGGGACCGAGCACACCATGAGCAAGACGCGCACCGAAACCGACACCTTTGGCCCGATCGAAGTGGCGGCCGATCGTTATTGGGGCGCGCAGGCTCAGCGTAGCCTCGGCAATTTCAAGATCGGCTGGGAGAAGCAGCCCGCTCCCATCGTTCGCGCGCTCGGCGTCGTCAAGCGCGCCGCGGCCGAGACGAACATGGCGCTCGGCAGGCTCGATCCGAAGATCGGCGATACGATCGTCAAGGCTGCGCAGGAAGTCATCGAGGGGAAACTCGACGATCATTTCCCGCTCGTCGTCTGGCAGACGGGTTCGGGTACGCAGTCAAACATGAATGCGAACGAAGTCATCTCGAACCGCGCGATCGAAATGATGGGCGGCGAGATGGGCTCGAAAAAGCCCGTGCATCCCAACGATCACGTCAACATGAGCCAGTCGTCCAACGACACCTATCCGACGGCGATGCACATCGCGTGCTCGGAAGAGGTCGTGCACCGGCTCATTCCGGCGCTTCAGCAGTTGCGCAACGCGTTGAACGACAAAGCACAGGCTTGGTCGCGCATCATCAAGATCGGCCGCACGCACACGCAGGACGCGACGCCGTTGACGTTGGGCCAAGAGTTTTCGGGTTATACCCAGCAGGTTGAGAACGGCATTGCGCGCATCGAGCAGACGCTCCCGAAGTTGATGGAACTCGCGCAGGGCGGCACCGCAGTCGGCACCGGTCTCAACGCGCCGAAGGGCTTCGCGGAGCTGGTGGCGGAGCGCATCGCATCGATCACGCACCTGCCATTCAAGTCGGCGCCCAACAAGTTCGAGGCGCTCGCCGCGCACGATGCGATGGTGTTCTCGCACGGCGCGATCAACACCGTCGCCGCGTCGCTGTTCAAGATCGCGAACGACATCCGGTTGCTGGGTTCGGGCCCTCGTTCCGGCCTCGGCGAACTATCGCTCCCCGAAAACGAGCCCGGTTCGTCGATCATGCCGGGCAAGGTTAACCCGACGCAGTGCGAGGCGCTCACGCAGGTTTGCATTCAGATTTTCGGCAACAACGCCGCCATATCGTTCGCCGGCAGCCAAGGGCATTTCGAGCTGAACGTTTACAATCCTGTAATGGCCTACAACTTCCTGCAATCCGTCCGCCTGATGAGCGATGCCGCGGTATCGTTCACTGAAAATTGCGTCGCCGGCATCGAGCCGAGGGAAGACAACATCCGCGCCGGTCTCGAGCGGTCGTTGATGCTCGTCACGGCTTTGGCTCCGAAGATCGGTTACGACAACGCCGCCAAAATCGCGAAAACCGCGCACAAGAAGGGCACGACCCTTCGCGACGAAGCCGTCGGCGGCGGCTATGTGACGGACGAGGAGTTCGATGAGATCGTGCGGCCGGAAAAGATGATCGGGCCCGAGTGACATCGCCGGTCTCCCGCTGATCGTCGCAACTTTGCGACGTTCGCGTACAGACTTGCATAACAGCTGCATTGCGACCGAACGGCACTTTCAACATCAAGAGCTGCGTCGCCGTTTGACGGATTTGCGTTGCTGCAGATAAAATGACTGAAACTCAGGATGCGATTTGCATCCTTTGCGGAGTGCATTTTATGACCGCCGAGATCATCAATCTCAACAAGGTCCGTAAAGCCCGCGAGCGTGCCGACCGGGAACGGGAAGCGCATGAAAACCGGCTCAAATACGGGCAATCGAAGTCGGAGCGGGGCCTTGTTGACGCGCAGCATCGCAAGTCTCAGTCCGAGCTCGACAGGGCACAACGGGAAGACAATCGCGCCGATGAAGACGCCGACGATATCGATCCCAACGCCGCCTCGTAAATGAGGCCCGAGAAGCGCTCGTTCTCGATTCAGGGCCACAGAACGTCGGTTTCGCTCGAGAAAGCGTTCTGGATTGCTCTCAAGGAAGCTGCCGCCGAAGATGGCATGACACTCGCGAGCTTGATCAATTCCATCGACAGAGGACGCGGGGATGCGGGACTGTCGAGCGCCGTTCGCGTCTGGTTGCTTGACCGCCTGAAAGCGCGCGCAGAGGCGAAGGCCGCCGATTAGCGGCAGCGCGGCGTACCCGGCAGTGATGCCCCTTATCGGTACCTGGCCCGGTTGCGCTCGCGAAATTGGATGTCCGGCGGGCGGCTCGAACCGGTGTCGCACCACGGATTGCCGTAATAGCCGTAGCGGCCATTGATCGGCGTGCAGTCACGCTCGACTGGCTTCTCGTACCAAGGCTTCGGCTTCGCTCTAGCGTGCTTCGCCAACGCTTCGGAGGCTGGGGCGACTGCGGCGAGCGCCAGGAAAATTCCGATCAAATACGCTTTCAAGACAGCTCCTTCGCGAGGGTAGAATTCCTTCGAGGGTCCGGATTTCATTCGGCTCGGCGCTCTCGATTTGCCGCCTCCGGAACTTAGGTATTCGACGCGATGGTTGCCAGCCCACTCGAGTTGCCGATGCTTATCACGAGGGTCGTGGCCCCGCCGGTCATCTTGCCGACGGGGTTACGTTTGAGGAAATGCGTGACGGTTCCATTGACGCCGAAAAGGCGGGGCCGGGACGTGGAAACTGCCGCCCCGTTGCCGTTCTGATCTCAAATGTGTGGCCGTTAGGTCACCTAGGCCGTCTCGCCGTTAAGGCAGACGACCCCAGCTGAAGAGACCGTAAAGCCAAGCCGCCACTGCGCCGAATCCGGCAGCGATGCACAGGATGGGTACGATCTCGCTGACGTTGCCTTCGAGCAGCGGCGACGGGCGTTGCGCGAGATGTGGCATCACAATAAATGCGCTGATGAGGCCCGGTCCGAAGAGGCCGAGGATGGCGCCGCGAATGGTCATCATGCCCTCAGGCTTCCAGCCGAGGATCAGGCCAAACAGTGCGCCCCAGAGGCCGCCGGTCAACGTGTTGCCCACGATCCAGGGCAGGTCGAGCGTTGGCACAAGCAGGCTCGGCACAGCGTCCGTGCTCCAGGGCATCGCGTTCCAGCCGGTCCAATATTGCACGAATAGCCAGCTGATCCCTTCTTGGGCGATGAGCGCCGCAATCACCCCGGCGACGAAGCCGATCAAAAGACTTCTCAAGGCATTCATGATCGTGTCCCCTTCCCTGCTGTCCCCTTTTGCGCGATGTGCCCCGCGCCCTTCTTGCTACTCCGCTTGCGCGAACTATTCCATGCCTGTTGCTCAATTTACAGATTTCGACTGAAGGCTGTTTGCGAGACGCAACGGACGCGATGTCCTTACAACTCGCCTTATTTTGGCCCATCGGGTAAGGCTTTCAGTACACGCCGCACAAAACGGTGCACTCGTCTTCCGTGACAGGGCACCTCCGGTCTCGTTGAGATCACGGTCGTGAGGCGCACCGGGGGGCTGGCGCTCGCGGTCCCCTGTCCAATCCAATGCTCCGCAGCGCGGGCCTTCTGGCTCGTCATAGCCGCTTCACGGGGAAGCAGCGGGCGGTGCGATTCGACCTTCTCCCATCATTGAACACGAGGGACTTCCCATGAGTAAGGGATCGACTATTGCTGTGCTTTCTCTGGCACTTGCCGCGTTTGTCGCGCCGAGCCTGGCCGAGGCTAAGTCGTACAACGGCGGCAAAAGCTATCGCGCCAAAAGCCATGCTACCGCCAGCCGCCGCGCATCCGGCGACAGCACCGGTTGTCTGACATCGGAAGCACGCAACCTCCTCGCGCGTATCCGGGGCCAATTCAACAACGTCCAAATCGTCTCGACCTGCCGGCCGGGCGCAAAGATCGCCGGGACGAACTATCCCTCGAAGCATGCTTCGGGACAGGCGATCGATTTCCGGGTGCCGGGCCGCAAAGCCGAAGTCGTCCGCTGGCTGATCGCCAATTATAAGAACGGCGGTATCATGACCTACAACGATATGGATCATATCCATGTCGACGTCGGCGCCCGCTTCGTCGCTCTTAACCGTCCGAGCGGCCGTACCTGAAGCTTGTAGGCGGGCCGTGCGGCCCGCCTCAATTTCAATCAGGCGTTGTCCGCGGGATGCTGAAACGACATGCATTTCAGGGCTCTGTGGCGCATCCTGGCGGCCTCCGTGCCGCCTGCGACGATCTTGCCTTTCTTGAAGGAGCAAGGCATAAAGTCGCCATCGAACACGCCTTGGCTTACTCTTCGACAGCGCTACCGCCTGCCCTAAGACGTCTCCATCGCGCGATTTGATTATCTCCGGACATTCTGCCGGGGAATGCATGTTTGCTTTGGAGGCAATTAATGTCGAACGGGACTGTGAAGTGGTTCAACGGTCAGAAGGGTTACGGCTTTATTCAGCCTGAAGAAGGTGGGAACGATGTTTTCGTTCACATTTCGGCAGTTGAGAGAGCAGGTCTTCAGTCGCTCCGCGAAGGCCAAAAGATCTACTTTGAAACCGAGCGTGGGCGTAACGGCAAGATCGCTGCCGTAAACCTCCGTCCTCTCTAAGGTTTTCGAGGCCACTCCACTCATGCGGGGAGCAGCTCGGCTGCTCCCCGCTTTTCTTATCCAGGTTATCAAAAAAGGAAGTTCGGGAGATCGAATGGCGAAAGAAGAGATGCTCGAGTTCGAGGGTGTGGTGGACGAAGTTCTGCCTGACGCCCGCTGTCGCGTGAAGCTCGACAATGGGCATGAAGTCATTGCCTACACCTCGGGGCGCATGAAGAAGAACCGCATCCGCATTCTCGCCGGCGACCGTGTGACGGTCGAGATGACCCCTTATGATTTGACCAAGGGCCGCATCAACTTCCGTCACAAAGACGGTCGTCCCGGTAGTGGCGGCGGCGAACCTGCAGGCACGGCACGCTCGAGCGGCGGTCCTCCTCGTCGCGGCGGCGGACGCTAATCACGACGGACTGCGCGCTGCCTTCAACCGCAGTGCTCTCCCGCGAGTTAACGGGTTTTAGTCACTAACGGAAAGTTCGGCGGCGCGCTGCTTGTGATTGGCGCCGAGGCGCTCGGCGGTCCAGAGCCAAGCGACCACCAGCGGAATGGCGATTGCTCCCGTTGCTCCTCCAGCAAATCCGAGCCCGCCTCCGACGATCGAAAAGAGCCACCCCGACGTCGCATCGCCGCCGCGAAATACGACCGTGTCGATGAAGTTCTGCACCTTGTATTTATCGGCTGGCGTGGCGAGCGTGTAGACCACCTTTATCGCGGGATTGGCGAGCGCGAACGAAACGATCCGTTCAGCAACCATAACGGCGGCGACAATCCAGAGCGCCGCGTCGAACGTCAGCAGGAGCACGCCCAGCGCGCCTGTCAGCGGCAAAGCAAGCAACGCTCCCGTTACGCCGAAACGGCGGAGAACGCGCGCCGTTCCGAAGACTTCGATCAGGAACGTCACGACGCTGACTGCGAGGTCGCGGCCGGAAAAGAACAGCACGCGGTCGGCGCTGTTGTCTATCGATGCCGCGACGAGGCGCGCCTGCTCCAGATAAAAAAACGTTCCGATGATGTTCGTGATGAAGATGAAAAGCGCGAGGCGCGCGAACATCGGTGTCGTGAAGACCTTTATCGCGCCGTCGAATATGCCGCCGCCTGCGGGCTCGGACGCCGTCTTCGCTTCTGCCGGTCTCAGGCGGCGCAATTGCAAGCTCGCCGCCATCGAAGCGATCAACAGTACCGCCGAGACAGCCAAGAGATCGACAGGTGGCAATACTCTGACCAATCCTTGCGTGAGCAATGGCCCCGCGAGAGCGCCAGCCGTGCCGCCCGCCGAGATGAAGCCGTAGAGCCGCGTCGCTTCCTCGTGCGACCAGAGTTCCGACATCAGACTCCAGAAGAGGGATACGACGAAGAGATTGAAGACGCTCGCCCAGACGAAGAACGATCCCGCCACCCAATGATCATCAGGCGACACTTTCAGCACGAGCCAAAAGATGACGAGGTTCGCCGAGAAGAAGCTGTAAATCGACGGAAGCACATAACGGCGCGGAAAGCGTGTCGCGACAAATCCGAAAAGCGGCACGAGGACGAGCATCACGATGAAGACGACCGTGAAAAGTTCGCGGAGCGAATCCTTGCCCAGCGAGACGCCGATTTCATCGCGAACGGGACGGATGATGTAGTAGGCGGACAGCAGCGCGAAGAACATCGCGAACGACGCGAGGAGTGCCGTGATCTCTCCGGGCGCGACATCAACAAAGCGCCGTAACCACGAGCCGGACGAGGTCGTCGATGAGGGGGATCGTTGTGATGGCATGCTGGCCGGAGTTCTCGCAGCTATCTCTCTTATTGTCTTCCCGGAACTAACAGCGGCGAGCGCGCGTCATCGTGATTGACGCGATGCAGCGGAGAAGACCGGGCGGAGACGCTGTTCGGCAGTGTACCTTTAATGCACGGGTGTGCCTTATCGTTAGGCACGCAAACGTTTTCTAGATTGTGACTATGACCAATCGTTCTATACTGACGCAGTGCAGCAACAACAAGCTGTCCGGTGAGTTGGCAGTCAGCGGGAAATCCTTATTAACACAAGGACTTGCGACAGATATGAACTACTACGCCTATGAAATGGCCCATGCGTTCATGTCCCCTGTCCGATTCGGTGTCCAGGCTCTGCGTCAGACGCTCGGCTGGCCTCTCAACCCGATGAGCTATACGGCTGCGGGCAAGAACATGATCGCCGCGTGCGAGGTGTTCGAGAACATCACGCGCCGTTATGGGAAGCCCGAGTTCGGCATCAAAAGCGTGCAGCTCGCGGGGCTCACGCTTCCGATCCGCGAGGAGATCGTTCTCGCCAAGCCATTCTGCAATCTTATTCATTTCGATCGCGGCCAAGCCGAGACCGGCAAGCGTTACGATCCGAAAGTTCTGATTATCGCGCCGATGTCCGGGCACTACGCGACGCTGCTCAGGGGCACGGTCGAATCCATGCTTCCCGAACACGACGTCTACATCACCGACTGGGCCGACGCTCGGAACGTGCCGATTGCGGCGGGCCGATTCGATTTCGATGATTTCGTCGATTACCTGATCGACTTCATGCGTTTCATCGGCACAAACACGCACGTCATCGCGGTATGCCAGCCGGCCGTCCCCGCGCTTGTCGCGGCCGCGCTGATGGCTTCGCGGAGCGAAATCTGTCAGCCGGCGTCGCTTGTGTTGATGGGCGGCCCGATCGACACGCGCCGTAATCCGACGAAGGTCAACGATCTCGCGGCAGATAGATCAATCTCGTGGTTCGAGTCCAACGTCATCTCGACCGTGCCATTTCCGCATGCGGGATTCATGCGGCCGGTTTATCCGGGTTTCATGCAGCTCACGGGCTTCATGACGATGAACCTCGAGCGGCACATGAATGCCCACGTCGACCTGTTCAACAATCTCGTCAAGGGCGACTGCGACAGCGTCAACCAGCATCAGACGTTCTACGAGGAATATCTCGCGGTCATGGACCTCACTGCGGAGTTCTATCTGCAGACCGTCCAAACGGTTTTCCAGGAGCACCTCCTTCCCGATAAGAAGCTGATGCACCGGAACGAGCTCGTCGATTGCTCGGCCATCCGCAATACCGCGCTCATGACCGTCGAAGGCGAACGCGACGACATTTGCGGCCTCGGGCAAACGGAAGCCGCTCACGATCTCTGCGTGGGCATCCCCCACGACGAGAAGGTGCACTATGTGCAGCAGGGCGTCGGCCATTACGGCGTGTTCAACGGCACGCGCTGGCGCACCGAAATCCAGCCGCGCATTCGTGAGTTCATCCGGACGATCAATTACAAGCGGCTGACCGGCAATCAGTCCACGCGCATGCCGAAGCCGTACCGGGTGCTGAAGGATGCTCCGGACGTTGCTCCCGATTGGCGCTCGACGTCGAACGGCGCGCTCAACGACGTCAACGGCAAGCATCCGCCGTCCGCCGCTGGCGAATAATTGGAGCGTCGGCCCGGATAGAAGCAGGATCGACGCGCTAAGTTTTTGTTGTCGCATCGCTTTTGCACAAACCCGGTGCCCACTTTTGTGCGCGATGCTCTAGTGCGCCTCGTCCCAGTTGTAGGCGGCTTTCGCGTCGACGTGGATCGGCACCGATAGCTTGACGGCGGGTTCGCCCGCCGTTTCCATCACATGCCGCGCGATGTCGATAAGCTTTTGCGCGTCCCCTTCGGCCACTTCGAAAACGAGTTCGTCGTGAACCTGCAGAAGCATGCGGGCCGACGCCAACTTCGCTTCCTCGATAGCGCCCGGCATTCGGATCATGGCGCGGCGGATGATGTCGGCCGCTGAGCCTTGTATCGGCGCGTTGATCGCGGCCCGTTCGAGGAAACCGCGCATCGACGGGTTCTTCGTGTTGATTTCGGGATAGTGAATTTTCCGCCCGAAGATCGTCTCGACATGGCCGTGCGCATGCGCGTGTTTCTTCGTCGCTTCCATGTAATCGCGGATGCCGGGGAAGCGCTGAAAATATGTCTTTATGTAATCGCTCGCTTCCTCGCGGCTGATACTCAGCTGGTTCGCGAGGCCAAACGGCGAGATGCCGTAGATGATACCGAAGTTGATCGCCTTGGCGCGGCGACGCACCTCGCCCGGCATATCCTTGACCGGCACGCCGAACATTTCCGACGCCGTCATCGCGTGAATATCGAGGCCGTCGGCGAAGGCCTTCTTCAGCTGCGGAATATCGGCGACGTGCGCGAGAACGCGCAGCTCGATCTGCGAATAGTCGGCCGAGACGAGCTTCATGCCCTTGTCCGCGATGAAGGCCGTGCGAATTTCCCGGCCCTCCTTCGTGCGGATCGGGATGTTCTGCAAATTGGGATCGGACGAGGCGAGACGGCCGGTCGTCGTCGACGCCAGCGCGTAGCTCGTATGGATGCGCCCGGTGGCTGGATCGATGTATTCGGGCAGCGCGTCGGTGTATGTCGAGCGAAGTTTCGAGATCTGCCGCCATTCGAGCATCGTATTGATCAGGCGGCGCGCATCGCCGTCGAGTTCTTCATTCGCCGCGAGTTCGTCAAGCACGTTGGCGCGGGTTTCCCATTGACCGGACTTCGTCTTCTTGCCGCCTGGCAGTTTCAGACGATCGAACAGAAGCTCTCCGAGTTGCTTTGGCGAACCGAGGTTGAACTTGTGGCCGACCAGGCCGTTGATCTCTTCCTCGAGCCTGACGGCGCGCTGCGCGAACGCACTCGACAGCCGCGCAAGGATATCGCGATCGACCTTGATGCCCGCGTGCTCCATGGCGACGATGACGGGCACGAGCGGCCGTTCCAGCGTCTCGTACACCGAGGTAATGCGTTCCGCCGCGAGACGAGGCTTCAGGACTTTCCAGAGCCTGAACGTCACGTCCGCATCTTCGGCCGCGTATTCGGTCGCCTTATCGAGCGGCATTGCCGCGAAGGTCTTCTCGGACTTCTTGGCGCCCGGCGCTTGTCCCATCGCTTGCGCAAACGTCATGCAGGCGTGGCCGAGGTGGCGCTCGGCGAGAACATCCATGCCGTGCGCATTGCGTCCGCCGTCGAGCGCGTAGGAAATCAGCATCGTGTCGTCGAACGGCGTGACGTCGACGCCGTAGCGCTTCATCACCAGCGCATCATACTTGATGTTCTGGCCGATCTTCAGGACAGACGAGTCTTCGAGCAGCGGCCTGAGGACGTCCAATGCTTCAGTGATCGGAAGCTGCGGCGGCCGGTTGTCGGCGCCGCCAAAGAGATCGTTGCTTGGCCCCGTGTGGCCGAGCGGCACGTAACACGCTTCACCCGGCGCGACGGCAAGCGAAATGCCGACGAGGTCGGCGCGCGTCGCATCGAGGTCCGTCGTCTCGGTGTCGAACGCGACGTAGCCTGTCTGGCCGGCCTTCCTGAGCCATTCCTCCAGGCGGGATCGAGTCGTGATCGTTTCGTACTTACTGCGGTCGATCGCCTTTGCGCGCGCGATCGCCGTTCCAGCGGCGACGGCCGCCGCCGGAGTGGCATCCTCGAATGCCGCTTCTTCGCCGAGCGCCTCGATTTTATCCGACGTCGATTGCGCTTTGGATTTGAGGCTCGAGCCGACCGAGATCGCGAGCGGCGGCGGGGCTTCTGCACCCAAGCCTTCCGCGATGCGCTTCGTGAGCGTGCTGAATTCCATCGTGCGCAGGAAGCCGAGGAGAGCATCGGCCTCGGGATCGCGAACACCGAACGCTTCGATTCCAATCTCGAGCGGCACGTCTTCTTTCAAGAGAACGAGCTGACGCGAGATGCGCGCCTGCTCGGCAAACTCGATAAGCTTTTCGCGCCGTTTCGGCTGCTTGATTTCGCCGGCGCGCGCCAAGAGCGTATCGAGATCGCCATACGTCGAAATGAGTTCGGCCGCCGTCTTGATGCCGATGCCCGGAACACCCGGGACGTTGTCGACGGAATCGCCCGCGAGCGCCTGTACGTCGATGACTTTTTCGGGCGGGACGCCGAACTTCTCAATCACCTCATCGCGGCCGATGCGCTTGGCTTTCATGCCGTCGAACATCGTGACGCCGGGGCGCACGAGTTGCATAAGGTCCTTGTCAGAGGACACGATCGTGACATCGCCGCCGGCGTTCACAGCCTCTCTGGCGTACGTCGCGATTAGATCGTCGGCCTCGTAGCGGTCGAGTTCGATGCAGGCGACATTGAACGCTTTTACCGCGTCCCGGATCAGGGGAAATTGCGGAAGAAGTTCCTCCGGCGGCGGCGGGCGGTGCGCCTTGTACTGGGGATAGATGTCGTTCCGGAACGTCTCCCGGCCGGCGTCGAAAATGACGGCAATATGGGTTGGCGCTTCGGACGTTTTCGACTCGCGCAAAAGCTTCCAGAGCATCGCGCAGAAGCCGTGCACCGCACCCACGGGCAGCCCGTCGGAAGGACGCGTCAACGGCGGAAGGGCGTGGAAGGCCCGGAAGATATAGCCTGAGCCGTCAACCAGATAGACGTGGCTTCCCTTGACGATCGGGACCAGTTCCGCCGCGCCAATGACTGAAGGCTGCTCAATTTTGTTCTGCTGCATCTTTGCTCTTTTGGCCATGTCTCGGGCGGTTAGGCACGGGGCGCGACTTGAGACAATCGCGGCTATTCTCAAAACCGCGGGAAGGCGCGTTCCTCGACGAAATCGCGGCCATTATCGCACGCTGGCGGACCAATCTGCCAATCGGGCTGGCCGGTCCGTTGACAGCGCCCTCTGCCCCGTGGCTGATGTCCGCCAACACCTATGTAGGGTGCCGGCTGGGGAAGTTGCAAACCGTCACTTTGGGGAGACTATTTGTCATGCGCACAACCGTCAAATTCATGGCCAGCGTCGCCGCCGTCGCGGCGATGACTTCCGCTTTCGGGGCCGTCGACGCCCAAGCGCTGCCTCGCTGCCGCGCACCCGTCGAAGGCGTTGCGACCGCAACCGGCATTCTGGGGACGGGTTCGGAGAAAGCCCGGATCGAAGCCCGCGAGAACTGGAAGAGCACGGTGCGCAACCTCTATGGTCCCCGCTACTCCGACTTCTGGAATGCACAGGGCAAGCAGTGGGACTGCAAAAAGGGAGCGATCCTGCTCGCGAAATGCGTCGTCGTTGCCAAGCCCTGCCGTTATTGAGCCCATTAGCGCCCGAGGCTTCCTGGGAAGCGCGGGCGCGAGCTGACGAGCAAACGCTAGAAAACGTAAGGTGAGGCGCGAAGTCTCACCTTTATTTTCGAACAGTTACCGCGCCGCAGGCGTCTGCATTTGCGGCGCGCCGATGAATGGGCTATCAGTCTCGCCGAAGCACCCGTAGCTCAGCTGGATAGAGTGTCGCCCTCCGAAGGCGAAGGTCGCAGGTTCGAATCCTGCCGGGTGCGCCAACCTCTCGTTGAAATAGCTGGAACTTTTCAGGCGTTGTTCCCGACGTAGTTCGGAACGAGCGTGACGCTGTTGCGCATGAGTTGATGCGAGTGGGTACAGCCGGGCAAAGCCCGTCTGCCCAGATCCGGGACGACGTGGCGGCCATTTCCGTCGCCCTCAATTGTGGACGGTTGCGTCCATCGCTCAGCATTTGGCACGGGCATTCGCTGCACAATATTTGACGAAAAGAGGCGCCCGGCGGCGTGGCAATCGCCGGGCGCCCACAGCTTGAGTGGAAGCTATCTCAAGCAACGTCGTCCCATTCTCCGGGCGTCTTTTGTCCCGCCCACAGATACGGTTGCTGAAGTCCAATTCCGAATACGAGCGGAATAACGAGCGACCAGTTCACGCCCATGTAGGCGTACGTGAGAAGCTCCTCCATGCTTGAAAATACTGGCCCGATCAGCTTGGTCAGCAAGCTCGCGACGATTACGTCAATCACGAGATATGTCACGCACGCGAGGATGCCGCCCCACGGCATTGGTATCTTCGAGAACGGCCAGTTGTGCGTGATGATCGGCATCGCGTAATTGATCGATGTCGCCGTCATGAAGCAGAGCAGCCAGAAGCTGTCGTCCGTGAAGTGCCCCATGCTCCAAAACGGTGAAATCGGAGATTTGTCAAAATCCCATATTCCTGCAGCCGCCGAGATCTGGAACGACAGGCAGGCTGTCGCGAATAGAATTGCCATGATCACGATCGCGCGTCCGGGCTGGGGCAGGCCGCGTGTGAGAAATGTCAGTGTCCCCGTGCTCAGTCCGACGAGCAAGAATGGAAACCACCATGCGGGTATCCATTTCACCGCGGAGTGCGTGATCAGGTAGGTAAGACCGGTGAAAAGCAGCAGATGAATGAGCGCCTGGCGATGCGCCGGTAGCTTCGCAACGAGGAAGTTTCCGCCCCCAAAACAGAAGAAGGCGAGAAGAAACCACGTCGTTCCGACGAGCGGAAAAATGCCGTCAGCGCCGGGCCCGATCAGAAAGATGAGTTTCGCACTCCACCATCCGAGAAACCATGAGGCGATGACGAGTGCTACGCCGCGGAGCATCTTGTCTTTGATGGAGTTGAACGGCCAGAAGCCCGAGACGACAAAGAAACAAGCCCACCAGGCTGAAAAGATCTGCCAGCTGACGTTATCCAGCCAGAATGATTTTTCGATATCCGCTCCACGCCATGGGCCGATCGGATTTGCAGTGACCCAGAGGTTGACCAGATAGCAAGAGACGATGGACAGACCATAAATCCAGACGAAGCCGCGTACGGCCTCGCTCGGTCGATAAGGTGCAACAGCGGCTGACATTGTAGTAGCTGACACGCATTTCCTCCTTTTTTGTTTCCTGCCGCTGGCAACGCCAACAGCAAGTGGACTTCTTATTTGAGGGAGTGCAGTGAGCGAGACCGCTCACCTCATCGCTTGTGCCGATAGTCTTCAGGAAGAAGAGCGTTGCGAGCGATTGGCGTCGCGTGGACGAAGCCCACGACGAGATTGCCAACCGATACGGAACATCGCTTCGCTTTCACTCGCGACCGTCGGCAAACGGCAATCGGTCTTTCATCGGGCTTCCCTCGTCGATTACTATTGTCATTTGTTTGTATCGACCGGTACATACTGATATAGCTCCGTACGGAAATCAAGTGATTTGACTTCGGTCGCGTGCCGGAAGCTCAAATCCGATCGCCGGACCCGAACGCTTCAGTTGCCTCAAGGCGGGCAATCGAGTACCCGACGGCGAATGGATCAATTCGTGAGCACAAAATTGACGAGGCTCGTCGAGAGAGGACGAACTTCCGGCGAGGTGGACGTTTTCAAGGTGGGATTTTGAGCAACGCGTCACGACTTCGATGGGGGCTGCTTTATGCTTTCATCGCCTGCATGTTCTGGTCCTCGCTGTACGTCAGAACAGACTTCGTCGCCCCCTACGGCACGGCCGACTTGGCCATTGTTAGATTTTCTTTTTCAACGTTGCTCGCGATGCTCATCCTGCTCGCACGAGGGAGCTTGCGACGGATTTTTACCGAGCGAACGCGAGCCGAATGGCTTTCCGCATCGGCACTCGGATTTTTGGGATTCACCGGTTATTATTTTTTTCTCGCCACAGCGATTAAATATACGTCCGAGGTCATCACCGTTGCGATCATCGCCATGATTTCCGTCGTGACGCTGCTCGTGAACAATGCGCTGTATCGCGAATTCAGATGGCATGTGGTGGCATGGCCAGCACTTCTGGGGGGCGCGGGCGTCGCGACGATCGTCTGGAGCCAGGTTCACGCGGGAGCCTTTTCATTCACCGATAATGGAATGAAGGGACTCATCGGTCTAGCCGCGGCATTGGTTGCGCTCGCTATGTGGAGCGCTTACCAGGTGCTCAATAAGCGCGCCCTTATTCGCTTTTCCGCAGTATCCGTCGAAGACTGGACATTACTGACGCTCATTGGCGGCGCGATCGCGTTGCCGCCGCTTCTCGCCATTCTTCCGGCGTCGCCGATGAGCGAGGAATTCACACTCTATTCGCAACCTCTAGGACCATCCACATTACCATTGCTGGGATGGGGATTGTTTCTGGCTATCGGCGCTTCGTTGCTTTCCCTGAGTTCCTGGAACCGAGCGCAGAAATATCTTCCGCCGACACTCAGCGGCCAATCCGTCGTATTCTTGTTGCCGCTGGTCTTCGCTCTCGGCTGGTACTATGGGCGCTTCTCGGCCGACGCTTTCGCGATGCTGACGGGTATAGGACTTCTTTTTCTTTCGGTTGGCGCGACGATCGTTCTCCAGCACCCTCCGAAGTGGCTGCCAAAGAGTTTCCGCACGAATGCGAGTGGCGTAGACGCGGATAGCCTTTGACGCCGCATCATCGGGCGAGCCCGAGGTGGCTATCTCAAACCGTGGCCGATCTTCACGGCCTGAGGCAGTTGTCGCAGACGAAACATCGCGATCGTACCGATCACGGGCCCCGGCACGAGCACGAGGAAGGCCCATTGCCATCCGCCCAAATAGTCGGCGAGCATCGGCACGACACGGATTGCAATGACGGTCAGCGCGAAGCCTAAACCCAGCTGAAGAGCCAGAGCCGTACCAACGAACGATGACTCTCCGACTTCTGTTACGATCGCCGAGAACTGCGCGGAATCGCCGATGACCGTCACGCCCCATACCACCGATACGAGCAGGAAAATCCAAAGAGGCGCATCGAATGCGAAGCCGATGAGCAACGCGCAAAGACCGGACAGCGCCATCATGATCGAGGTCGTCGCTGTGCGCCCGATGCGATCCGCCATCACGCCACCGAGAATGCAGCCAATGATGCCCGAACCGATCACGGCGAACGTAATCAGAGACGCGCTCGACGTGCTGAGGCCTCGCAGCTGCAGTGCCGCCTGGGCGAACGCCAGGAACCAGCCCCACATTGCGTACAGCTCCCACATGTGGCCGAAGTAACCGATATTCGCGAGCATCACCGGCTTGTCGCGCAGCACCCGTCCGATCTGGCGAGGATCGAATGTCGCGCGCGCGAACGGGTTAGGTCCTTCGACCGCGTACCGCGCCATCAGCAATGCGCCGGCGACGGTCATGATGGATGTCGCGCTGACGACCAATTTCCAATTCAAATCCGTCGTTATCGCACGCAAAAGGTGCGGAAAAGCCGAGCCAAGCGTCAGCGCTGCAATCACACAGCCGAGCGCCAAGCCGCGACCCTGCACGAACCACGTCGAGATGAGTTTCAGGGCCGGCGGATAAACCCCCGCGAGCGCCATTCCCGTTATGAAGCGCAACGCAATCGCGACCTCAGCGCTTGGAGCGACGAGCAGCGCGAGATTCGCCGCCGCAGCGAGAGCAGCCGAAGCCGACATCAGTGTGCGCGCGGCAATGACGTCTGGAAGATTCAAAAAGCTTGCGCCGAGCGCTCCAACGACAAATCCAATTTGTACGGCATTCGTCAGCCACGCAGCGGAACTGGCATCAAGCGACCAAACGGCGCGAAGTTCAGACACGATCGCAGTCGCAGAAAACCACGTCGTCATGGAAAGCACGATCGCGAAGCTCAGAATCGCGAGCATTTTCCAACGCGATTCGTCGAGCGCGCGCTGGCTCGAATGCGAAGTAACCGTCATGAGTTCCCTCTACTCCACCGCAACTTGCATGGCGGCCATATGTCTGCGCAACGGCGACACATAAACGACCGCCGAGCCCGAAAGGCACACGCTCCCGTCTTCGCCATAGATCGTCGTGATCAGCTCGCAGATGGGTTTGTCTTCGCGCACGGATGTAACCTCGACTTCCGCCGTGATCATCTCATCCACGCCGACGGCGCGAACGAAGCGCCAGTTCACGCCAAGAAAAACGGTACCAGGCCCTGGAAGGTCTTCTGCGACGATCGCATTGAGAAGACCCGAGGTGACGCCTCCTTGAACGATGACGCGACCGAAGGCAGATGCCTCCGCGAGTTTCTGGTCGTAGTGCAATGGGTTGTAATCGCCCGTCATTTCAGAAAAACGCGTGATGTCCTCTTGCGAGGTCCGGCGCGAGCGGCGCGCCCGCGATCCGACGGACGGCTTACCGTTCAGCGTGTCTTCCCAAACGCTCGTGGCGGATGTCCCCATTGCGCTAGTTCCTTTTGTGCTTGTTTTTATTCTGCGCGACTGAACTTGCATGCGCATCGCGCCCACTCGCCAGCTCGAGCGGCAACACGGCTTTCAACGAAACACGGGCTGTGGCGCGCAGAGTTCTGAGGACGCCCGGCCAAAGTCCGTGTCGGGCAACCCGCCGCAAGCGGCCGCACAACCGGTCTTTGGAACCTGCAAGATTTCGCGAATGAATTTGGTCTCCAAAATTGATTTGGAAAACCCGTAGCGAAGAGCCCGATATTCGGAGCAAGCCCTGTCCGATATCGGAACTAGCCTGTATGCTGATTGCCTCAGATTTTTCTTTTTCGCGCCCGCAAAAAAAATGCGATGCTTTCGCCAGCGCGACGGAGTGTGGTTGACTCAAAAGCAGCGTCATTTCGGGCGTCGCCAAGTTCCCAATTGTATGCTGTTATCGTAAAGTACGACGGTCATTTGGATTGAGCCGACGAACAGTTTTGGAGGCCTTCTTGTCACGCTCAGATTTGAAATCGCCGGCCCGGGCGGGACGAAAGCGACAATCATCAGGCCTTGACCTTAGCACCAGTGTACCGACTAGTCCACACACACATTGGTCTGCGGATAGCGATAAGAACATGCGAAATGGGAAGTCGACCGTCGCCGGGGGTCAGCAATACGAGCGAATTCAAAAGATTGCCGCAGACTTGTTTGCGACGCGGGGCTATCGCGCTGTGGGCGTCGCAGAAATTGGGGAAGCGGTCGGATTAGGCAGGGGCGCGCTTTATTATCATATAAGCAGCAAGGAAGATTTGCTGTTCAACATCGCGGTTCGATATATCGAAGATCTGGTCGTTGCGGGCAGAGACTCGCTTGCCTCCGAGCCCGATCCCAGAAAGCGGATTTACATCCTTAGCCGCAATCTGATGCACACGATTTTCGCCAACCTGCCGGAAATGACTGTCTGCTTCCGCGAAGCCGATTGCCTCACCGGTCAACGGCATCGGATCGTATCCGAACTCCATCAAGCGTATCAGGACATCTGGACGACGACGTTCCGGGAAGGAGAGAAGAAGGGACTTTTTCGTTCTCTGCCGACGGTTGCGATAAAGGGCATCCTAGGTATGTACTTCTACAGTTTCCTTTGGCTGAAGCCCTCGGGCCGAAAGTCCTCACGCGAGATCGCCGACGTGTTCGCAGACTTGGCGCTGTCGATCGCGGAATCCAAAGGGCGGCAAGCTCCTTGAAGGGGCGGCCGCTCTCCCTCAGCGGCGACAGTCCTTACGTATTCGGCATTTCCCCAAGAAATTGATGGCGCAGCTCAATGGAGCCGCAGACGGGCATACATCGCCGCCGCGCGTCAGACGTCGTGCGCCATACGCAACCGCTTTGTTTCGAGATAGCGATGGTTGTGCGGGTTCGGATCGACGACCAGCGGGACGCGTTCGATGACAGAAATGCCGAGAGCCCGTAGGGCCTGCTGCTTGAGCGGGTTATTCGACAACAATCGAACCGTATTCATGCCGAGTTCCAACAGTGCTCGGCCAGCCAACGTATAGTCGCGAGCGTCGACGGGAAACCCAATCTCGATATTCGCGTCGATCGTGTCGATCCCTTGATCTTGAAGAGCGTAGGCCTGCAGCTTCTTGAACAATCCAATCCCGCGCCCTTCCTGGTAGGGCGCGTACGCAATTGCTCCGAACGGCGCTGCACAAATGGCCCGCAACGCCATCTGCAGTTGTTGGTGGCAATCGCAGCGCAGCGAATGAAAAATATCCCCCGTTACGCAACCCGAATGGATGCGCACCAGAGGGATGGTTGCTTCTGTCGCCTCAGCGGCACGGTGAACAAGAACGACGAGTTGTTCGACCTCATCGTCACCTTGATACGCATAAGCATCAAGGCGAACCTCCTTGCCCTCCAACTCTATCGGTACCACTGTGGCGACGACGCGTAGGACGGCCGGTTCGACAGCTTTTATGGCGCTTATCCGCATTGCAGTTTCGCCTCCTGGAGACGCGACACGTTTGAGGCTGCGGCTTCACTTCGCCGGCAACGCCGATTGGTTGATCCGATACATATCGAGTTCGGGGCCAGATCCGTCGAAGAAGCCTTTGGCGTTTGGCATGACGACTTTCCGAAGCGTCTTGGCGTCCACGACCTGCTTTTCATCGATGACCTTCCCGACCGACAGGATGTAGGCCGACAGCGCGTACACCTCGTCGGGCGTGAGAGAGCCCGGTTGGTCAAACGGCATGGTGCGCCATATATAGTCGAATAGCGTGCTGGCATAGGGCCAGTAGCTCTCGACGGTTTTGAGGGGCTTGTCCGTCGCCAAGCTTCCCCTTCCGCCTGTGAGCACGGGGCCTCCGAGTTCCTTTATCCCCTCGAGATGCTCGCCATGACAGTGAGCGCACCGTTGTGCATAGATTTCACGGCCAGCAGCTGACGTCCCTTGTCCAGGGGGCAGAGTTGCGCCGTCCGGCTGAATGGCAAAGAATTTTGCCAGTTCTTCTGAGGTGACCGGCGTGCCGACACTCGCTTCTGTGTCGTCAGCGTGGGACAACACAGGCCACAAGCAGAAGAGTATTGCCGTGCACAGGCCTCTAAACGTGGACATTGGACACACTACCGTCTGAAGCGACGGCCCAGCTTTGAATGGCGTTGTAGTGGTACACGGAGTTCACGCCCCGCACGCTGATGAGTTCCGAGCGCGTCGGCTGAACGTTGCCGGCTTCATCGATACACCGGCTTTGTAAGATGGCCGACTTGCCATCCCAGTGCCAAGGGTAGCTGAAACGCACCGTGCTCATGGGCTCCGGTACGCTATCGAGCCTGGCCGGCGCCCACGTCTTGCCGCCATCGAGCGAAACGTCGACTGCATAAACGCGGCCGCGTCCGGACCACGCGAAACCCTTGATCAGATAATGACCGGGCTTCGGCAGCATCATTTCGCCGGAAGGGAACGTGATGACGGACTTTGCATCCATCTCGAGGGTGAACAGTTTCGCACGCCCGTCCTTCAACAGGTCGGTATAGGCGGCCGTTTCCTCATGCGTCATGAACGGACGGTCACTCACTTGCAGGCGGCGCAGCCACTTGATTTGCGTATTGCCTTCGAAGCCGGGCAATATGAGGCGGAGCGGGTAGCCCTGCTCGGGCCGAAGCGCTTCTCCGTTCTGTCCATAAGCGATGAGCGCATCCGACATCAGCTTGCCGATCGGAATGCTGCGGGTCATCACCGCGGCATCTGCGCCCTCTGCCAAGACCCACGCCGCGTTCTCTTTCAAGCCCACGTGACGAGCGAACGTCGCAAACGGAACGCCGGTCCATTCGGTCGTGCTCAATAATCCATGCGTGACTTGGACATTTCTTCCAGTCGGCTTCGACCATTCGTCCAACGTATTCCCGGAGCACTCGATGAAGCAGCGCCGCGTGATAGATGGCAGGCTCCTAATCTCGGCGATCGTGAATTTCTTCGCGATATCGACGAGACCGTGAACGTACAGTTCGTGGCGCGAGGGATCGATGGTTGGAATGCCGCCGTGATGGCGCTCGAAGTGCAGCCCTGACGGCGTGAGGTTGCCGATCGTTGCAGCAAGCGGCGTATATGTCCACGAAGTTCCGTCGAGTGGACGATCCGCTTTTAAACGCACCTCGGTCTCGAATTGCGAGCGTGTGCCATAGCCGTTGTCTTCGTGTACGCCGCGACCCATCTCCTTCGTCGGATCGTCGGGAACGTCGTAAAGGACCGCACCGGGAGGTGCCGTCTTCTTCTCGGCGAGCGCGGGCGCAGCTGCCAACGGCACGGCAGCGGTCGCCGCGGCGGCAGAAAATATCAGCTTGCGCCGATCAAGCTCGAGATGAGGCTTCATCCCGTCTTTGCAGGGACAATCTTCGTCGGATGGGCTGGCCGTAGCTTCGGTGTTTCGGTTTAGCGACACCAGAGCCTCCTGAAATCTGCAATCTCGCGTTAGTGTATGTATCAGTCGGTACAATGCAAGCTCAAATGCAGGACCGCTGATTAAATGATGACGTCCGCCTGACGACGCGGAGAACTACTGCCGTTTTGCCCTTCGCAAAAACGTTCTGCGTCGTAATTTGCTGTGCAGGACTTAGTGTCCGGCAGCGCTCGCAATGGCGCACGCACGTCGGTCGAGCACACTCTCGATCGCGGGTTCTTGAAAGTCGCTGCCCAGCAGGCGCCGCGCGGACAGGCAGTCGGCATCGATCTGCTTCGTCAGGGCAGAGACATTGACGAAGGTCCGTTCGGATCTCTGAAACGCCACGAACTCGACGAGCAATTGCGCTCCGTAAATGTCCCCGCTGAAATCCAGAATGTGGACTTCGAGACGCGGCGCTCCGTCGTCAAACTGGGGTCGCGTTCCGTAGCTGGCCACCCCGTTCACAATTTTTCCATCGATAAGAACGCGCACGGCGTAGATGCCGAAGCCGATGCGTACATCGTGGAAGGGATCGAGATTGGCTGTCGGAAAGCCGAGCTCACGACCACGCTTGTCGCCGTGAACGACGATGCCTTCCATCGTCCATCGGCGACCCAGGAGATTGTTGGCCGCCTTGATGTCACCGAGAGCCAGCCGCGATCGTATTGCTGTCGACGTAATGATCTCATCGCTCTCCATCAGGACCAGCGGCGGGATCACCTCAACAGTCGTGCCGGCGCAAGGACCCAATTCGGCAAGTTGGGTTACACCTCCGATGCGCTTTTTACCGAAGCGAAAATTTCTGCTTGCGATGATCCGCTCGGGCTCGAAGCCTCGCGTCAGCACTTGCTGGACGAACGCCTCCGGTTGCAGCGACGCCATTCCGGAATCGAACTTGAGAGTGATGACATCATCGACACCCGCTTCCTTCAGCAAACGGGCTTTCTCACCGGGGCCTGTCAGTTGAACGAAAGGCTCGTGCGGCGCCAACACGACACGAGGATGCGGATCGAACGTGATCGCCACCACACGGCGTCCGTCGACCCGCGCCATCTTCGACGCACGTTGTATGACCTCACGGTGGCCTCTATGGACGCCGTCGAAATTGCCGACGACGACATAGGCGCCTCGCAGATGGTCCGGCAAATCTTGCAATTCGTCCAACGACCACGACGACGGACCTGCGGATTTAAGCTCCGCAGACCGCACGTCGCCTTCTGCATTGAGGGTATTGAGGCTCATCGCGTGCTCGCTTCCCACTTGCGGGCTGCGTCCGCCGGCTATTCGCGTCCGAATGAATTCGCCCGGCCGCAGCAGCCGTCAAATATGTGAAATCATCCCGTAGCGGGCGTCGTGATAGACCAGCGGCGTGACGGCTTCGACATCCGTTCCGACGACCTGACCGACAAATACGGTGTGCGTGCCGATCGAAATTCTCTGTTGAATTTCACATTCGAGCTGAGCTGCGGCACCCTTGATGAGGGGCACGCCTCTTTCGCTCAGGCGATGCTCGACGGAAGCGAATTGATTTTCGCCCTTTGTAGCGAAATGTTCTGCGATGCTCTTTTGGCCATCAGCCATGATATTGACGGCAAATGCGCCTTTTCTATCGATATGCGGATGAGTCCGCGCCGTCTTGTTGACGGCGATGAGGATGGTGGGTGGTTCGGCGCAAACACTGCAGACCGCGGTCGCGGTAAATCCGTAGAGCGTGCCGTTCTCTTCCGTAGTGATCACAGTCACACAACCGGCGAGCTGGCGCATGACTGTTCGAAAGGCATTGGCATCGACCGTGGCCGGTTTGCCGGTCAACGCCGCACCGATGCTGTTCATCGCGCTCCGAATAGACCCCATCTGCATAAGTCAGTCTCTCCTCATTTCAGGCAATGAAGGTCGCGTCCCCACCGGCTCACGCCTTCGCAAATTCACAACGATTCTTTCCCGACGATCGTCAGCCCATAACCTTCGATGCCGACGAGCGTCTGATCGCGGCTAGACAGCAGAATCATGTCTTTGATCCCGAGGTCGACGAGGATTTGCGCACCGACGCCGTACTCGCGCAGCTGCGGGCCCGGCCGGGAATGCGGGCTGCTATTTCGAATGCGATCGGAAAGCGCACCGCGACGGCCATCGTTCAAAAGAACAATGACTCCCCGTCCCCGCCGCATGATCTTGAACATGGCGCTATTCAAGCCTTCTCCCTCGCGAGAGAGGATCGCGTCGCTCACCAGATCCGACCTGTGCAGGCAAACTGAAATTGGACCCGGCTTCGTGATATTTCCCTTGATCAACACGGCATGCTCGGACCCGTCGACTGTGTCTTGGTAAATGGCCAATTGCCATTCACCGAAGCTCGGGTGATGAATCGCGGACGTCGCGACACGGGTGACAAGCCGCTCATGGCGAAGCCTGTAGGCGATGAGATCAGCAATCGTTCCGAGCTTGATGCGATGCGCGCTCGCGAATTTTAGCAGATCCGGCAGGCGCGCCATCGTGCCGTCATCGTTCATAACTTCGCAGATGACGCCCGAAGGATTGAGACCGGCGATCCGCGACACGTCGACGGCAGCTTCGGTATGCCCGGCCCGTACGAGCGTGCCGCCTTCCCGCGCAATCAGCGGGAAAATATGGCCCGGAGTGACGATATCGTTCGACGTGCTTTCCGGATTGATCGCGACCGCGATAGTTCGGGCCCGGTCGGCAGCGGAAATTCCCGTCGTCACCCCGGTCTTAGCTTCGATCGAAAGAGTAAAGGCGGTCTGCAGTCCCGTTTGCACGGATTGCGCCATGGCGCTGAGCTTCAGGTGCGCAACACGCTGAGGCGTCAGCGCCAAACAGATGAGCCCGCGCGCATGCCGAGCCATGAAGTTTATGGCTTCAGCGGTCGCGAATTGCGCTGGAATGACTATATCGCCTTCGTTCTCCCGACCTTCGTCGTCGACGAGAATGAAGCAACGTCCAGCCCTGGCTTCTTCGATAATATCTTCCGCAGGGCTGATTTCTTCAGCGTCGTGGTTCGTGAACATGAAGTTCATAACTTCGCTTCCTTCCCCGGATCGCCTAGAAACCGCTTTAGCCAGCGTCTAAACTCTCTTTTCTTCGCAGAAGGGTGGCGCGGTCTCCGAGCCATCCCCCACCGCCTGTTTTAAAGTGTTAAGCGATCGCTTGCCTTTTCGTCGGGGCGGCGCGCTCGAGTTCGCGGACGAGCGGAATGACCCGCTCACCGAAAAAGCGCGTCTCCTCATGGAAGTGCAAGAACCCGCAAAGAACCATGTCCACGCCGATTTTGCGGAGTTCGTATATGCGGAGCGCGATCTGCTCGGGCGTTCCGATCAAGTTCGTGTTGAAGCCATCGTTGTATTGAATCAAATCGCGGCTCGTGGACTTCACCCACATCCCCTTGCCTTCCTTGGTCGCCTGCCCGGCCTCCTTGACCGCCACGCGGAAGTTCTCGACGGCCTCCGTATCGGCGCCGCGGACGATACGCTCGAGTTCGGCCTGAGCTTCCGCTTCCGTCTCGCGAGCAATCACGAAGGCATTGGCAACGAATTTGACTGTCCGGCCTTTTGCCGTCGCAAGCTTCGTGACGTAATTGATCTGCTCTTTGAAGCCATCGGTGGTATTGCCATTCATGCAATACCAATCCGAAACCGAAGCCGCCATTCTTTGCGCAGCGAGCGAATTTCCGCCTTGGAAAATCTCTGGCGTCGGACGACCGGGAATGACGAGCGGCTTTGGCTTCAGTGTATAGCCGTCGATCTTCCAGTACTTGCCCGCGTAACTGAAATCGTCTTCGGTCCACGACCCGCGAAGAACCTCGATGAATTCCTGCGAGCGGACGTAACGCTCATCGTGCTCGACCCACGGAACGCCAAGCGCATCGAATTCGGCGCGACACCAACCGCTGACCACGTTGATCGCCCAGCGGCCATTGAAGATTTGATCGGCAGTAGCACCATGCTTGGCGACGACACCGGGATGAAACATCCCCGGAAGTATGCCGGTAATGATGTTGAGCGTTTCGGTATGAGCGAGGAGCGCCGTAGAAAATATCAGCGCGTCATGCTGATACTCGGCACCGTAGTGGCCCATGAAGCGGATCTGCGTAAGGGCGTACTCGAAGCCAACTTCTTCCGCGATCTTGGCGAGTCTGATGTTGTATTCGAGACCCCAGTCGGTGCGTTGCGGGACCTTGCTCACAACAAGGCCACCGCTGGCACTGGAAACCCAATGCGCAAACTTCATCGGACTAGCGTTCTTGACGCCCATGACTGCTGCCTTTCGATGCCTTAGCGGGAGCGTTGCCGATTTTTACAGAGCATACGGGTCAACGAATGAGGGAATTGCTGCGGCAGGCTATTCGACCAATTGACGAACAGGCACACGCGAAGGCAAAAGCAGGCCGACTGCTTCATCTGCCGCTCTTTCGATGCGCTCTCTAAGGGCGAAGCTCGAAACCGCACCATTTGCGAAATCGTCGCTGAGGCCATAGAGCCCGGTTGTCACAGTCTGTATCGCGAAAAAGCCCATGAGGGGCCGCATTTGATGCTCGATCACCAGGGCGTGCATTGGCGTACCGCCAGTTGCACACAATATCGCCTTGCGGTTACGCATGGCGTCGCGATCGACAAGATCAAAGAAGTGCTTGAGCAATCCCGTGTAGGCTGCACGATAGACCGGCGTTCCGATGATCAGCAGGTCCGCTCGCTCAACGAGTCGGAGAAGTTCTTCGCCTTTGACGGAGACGTCAGGGCGCGTCAGTCCGCACATGACTTCATGGCCAACTTCAGACAAGGCGATGTTATAGCTGTCTGTTGGCAGCGCGGTCGCGACGGCATCAGCAACGGCGTCAATCAAGATGCCGGTCTTCGATTGGCGCGTCGGACTGCCGTTGATCCCTACAATGGTCAACATCAGGCGTTTCCCTAGACATTTTTTTGGGTCCATTGACCGGACCACTTGTTTGTATCGATCGGTCCATCATTATGTAAAATTTCCAAGAGACGCAAGTGGGATCAGCGATCAGCTGCAAGTTCGTCCGCATACTTTCTCACTTTAAATTTAACGCGCCTCGAGTCCTGAGCTCAAATGCATCGCCCGCGCATGAAAGAAGGGCATCCTCCTCTGCGTGGAAATTATCCAGGCAACCCCGAGCTGCGACCGCGATCGCGAATTAAAATCATGCGGACACAAAAAAGCCCGAAGCTTTGAAAGCTTCGAGCTAAGTCGATGGAGGAAGCAGTCTAAGAAGAAGCTAGAAATTTATCATGCTGCCAAACACGATCGTGGACATGTCTTTCGTGTTGACACCAGGAACGTCGACTTCGTGGTTTCTATAGCGAAGCCAAACCGACATAGCGGCAGCATCTATTTCCTGAACTGCTCCGAAGCCCCAGAAGCGTGTCGATGATCCCTTGATAACCTGGGATGTATCGTCGGAGGCGTCGCCGGGCGAACCGCCATCACTAACGATCATCGCGCTGTTGTTGGCTCCGAGGTATTCGCCGTAGGGAATCGTCGCCCCGAGCGGATTGAGCTTCAGACGGACACCACTCTTCATATACCAAGTGTCTGTCGCCGGATTATCGACCAGGCCGCCCTGCTCAGTCAGATGTCCCCAGCCCGCTGTGCCAAACCAGCCCGAGGGAAGATGCTGAACATAAAGGCCGGCCTGAGTGTACTTCAACTTTCCGTCGGGCGGCGCGCCGAGGTTCGAGTCCGTGGTCTCAGCATACGTCAGAGCACCCGCAATCTTGAAATTGCCGAGCGTATTTGCGTACCAACCTGCAAGCGCCCAATCGTCGTCTTCGCCCCACGATGCTGTGGCAGAGAAACCTTTGTAGGCGGGAGTATCGTACCTGATCGCATTCCGTGGAAGACCATCGCAATCACCCGGACCGCCGCCGTATCCCCGGCACGACGACGCGTTACCCCAGATCATCGACTGGCCGGGGGCAAAGTTGCCGCGAACATTGAAGCCAAACACGTCGTAAGCGACCCAATAGGCCGCCGCCAGCGTTCCTGAGCTGTCGAGCGATACGATCGCGTTGTCGTCGGCCGGCGAAACCTTGCCGACGCTGAGCTTGCCCAGCTCCTCGCTCTTCAGGAACCAGTATGAATAAAGCACCTGCACGCTATTCTTAGCGCCGGTCAACGCCGCAGGGCCGACAGGCGTGTTCTGGTTCGTCGTGTACACGTCGCTGTCGATCGCTTCGAGATGGAGCACGTAGCCGGCCGACAAATCCTTGTTGATCTTAGCCGTTCCCGTGAAATTCACGTTGCTCGCGAATGCCGTTCCCAGTCCGGAGATGTACGTGTTGGATTCAACGCCGTCGTCCCAGTAGACGACTTGCTCAGCAACCCAGCCCGACACCGTCAGCGAAACTTTTCTGTTGCCTTTAACAGCGGCGGACGCCTCAAGTTCGGCAATTCGGTCTTCGAGATCAGCACAGCAATTGCCTCCAAGATCAGCAGCCGACGCCCCCGTAACACCAACGAGACCCAAAAAAGCCGGCGCGAAAACAGCAGCTTTTCGTGTCTTCTTCTGAATTTTCATTACTTCCCCCATTCGAATCGACAGCGTAGAACTAACAGACCGACCGACTGGTACAACAAGATTGAAAACCGACCGATAGGTACATATGCGCAAGGTGCGGGCGAAGACCGTGCCCGGACTATTCGCTTGATCTCGGAATATTGATCATTGTCAGCCCATTACGCGGGCGCGCTCGAAAGAATTGCGTTTTGACCACGCATCGCATTTTTTCGCCGCACAATGACAATTAAATTGGAAATTGATTGAAATAACGAGTTGCGCTTGCGTTTGGCGGTAAAATCCGATTATGTGGACCGGTCGGTACACCCAAAAGTGACCGATAGGTACATAGCGAACAATCGGCATCGGGGCTTCGTTGGGTTGCTTTTTGGAACGCGCAAGTAACTCGCCGCTTCAAAAACACGAACAAAGCCACAGGAAAGTCTGCGCCCAGGCTTCTCCCGAAGGTTCTGATTGATCAGCGATGTCGAGGCTCACGAATTGCATTCGTAGCGCAATTCACGGCCGGCACCCTATCGGAGCGCGGGAAAGATAAGCCTGAAAAATGTCCGCTTTATAACCAGCGAGCCCGACGAGACGTGACTGTAACCGTGAAAAATACGAACGAGGAAACGCAATGAAACCGAGGATCATCCTCAACGCTTTCGATATGACGTGCGTTAGCCACCAAGCGGCGGGCACGTGGCGCCACCCATCCAGTCAAGCTTCGAAATACAATGACCTTGATTACTGGACGAACATGGCGCGGGAGCTGGAACGAGGATGCTTCGACACGCTGTTTATCGCTGACGTCGTCGGTGTTTATGACGTCTATCGCAACTCGGCGGAAATGGCCCTTAAGGATGCCGCCCAGGTTCCTGTTAACGACCCGTTCGCCGCGATCTCGGCAATGGCGGCGGTTACCAGCCACGTCGGATTCGGCGTTACGGCAGCCGTGACGTTCGAGCCGCCTTACCTTCTGGCGCGAAGGCTTTCGACCTTGGATCATCTGACCAAGGGCCGCATAGCTTGGAACGTCGTGTCTTCTTATTTGAACAGCGCCGCCCTTAATATGGGTATGGATAAGCAAATCGCTCACGACGAGCGCTACGACATCGCCGAAGAATACCTGGAGGTGATGTACAAGCTCTGGGAAGGGTCGTGGGAAGACGGCGCCGTTCAGCGCAACAAGGAAACTGGCGTCTTTACGGATGGTAGCAAGGTCCATCCGATTCAGCACCAAGGAAAATACTTCAAGGTCCCCGGCTTCCACTTGTGCGAACCGTCTCCACAGCGCACTCCGGTGATTTTCCAGGCTGGCGCATCTGGCCGCGGCCGCCAATTCGCGTCCAAGCATGCCGAAGGCATGTTCATCCTGACGACGAACGTTCAGCAGGCGCGAAAGATGACGGACGACATCCGGAATCAAGCCGAAGCACAGGGCCGTTCTCGCGACTCGGTGAAGATCTTCATGCTGTTGACCGTTATCACCGGTCCGACCGACGAAGCTGCACAGAAGAAGTACGAGGAATATCTTTCGTACGCGAGCCCGGAGGGCATGCTCGCGCTCTTCGGCGGCTGGACGGGCATCGACTTCTCGAAGCTCGATCCGGACGAGCCACTCAAGGCTATGGACAACGACAGCCTTCGCACAACGCTCGAGTCGCTCACCAGCGGCAGCGACAAGGCGTGGACGGTCCGGGACGTCATCAAGAACCGCTGCATCGGTGGTCTCGGTCCTGTGCTCGTTGGTGGACCGCAAAAGGTTGCCGACGAACTGGAGCGTTGGGTCGACGAAGGTGGGATTGACGGCTTCAACCTTGCCTATGCGGTAACGCCTGGAACGACGACGGACTTCATCGACTTTGTCGTGCCTGAACTGCGCAAACGCGGCCGCGTGCAAACATCTTACAAGGAAGGTACGATGCGCGAAAAGCTCATCGGCACGAAGGATGGCAACGTCGAGAGCACGCACCCGGCTGCTAAGTACCGGACTGCTTATGTTGGCAAAGAGAGCGTTGCTAGCAAAACGATCGCGTCAAAGTTCTCGGACGTCACGAAGGTCCCCGAAACGGTCTAGGTCTAGCGCTTCAACACTTCTAATCAGCGAGGCGGACCCAGCGGTTCCGCCTCGTATTGCATGACGATCAGCGAACTCCGCTGACGACGCAACGTGCCACGACTGGCGTATCCGCCTTGCTGCTCGAGCGCCTAGTCGCAACAGGAGGAATGACCCAATGGCAAAGCTCGCACTCTACGTTCGTCTCGAAGCGAAGCCCGGAAAAGAAAAGGCTTTGCAGCAGTTTTTGGAAAGCGCCCTTCCACTCGCCGTCAACGAGCCGGACACGCCGGTCTGGTTTGCACTGCGTTTCGGCCCAAGCACATTTGGAATATTCGACGCGTTTGAGACGGAAGAAGGCCGCCAAGCTCATCTCAACGGTCCGATTGCCGCCGCGCTCATGTCGAAAGTGGACGAGCTCCTCGCGGTCGCACCAAAAATCGAGCACGTGGATATTCTCGCGGCCAAACTCCCCAGCTGATCATGACGTAGAAACGCGCGAACCCGCCGGCGTGGGGGCTCCCCATCGGCAGGGTTTCGGCGACAGTTCCACGTGTAAGACCCGGAAAAATTGGCGGCCCGCTTCGCGACGTCATAGGTTGCATCGGTGCGGCCGTTGGCGAAAACAAGGACCGCGACTTCTCAATCCGCCGCACTGTCACGGGACACCGGTTTCGGCATGGAACGAATGAAGGTCCGGCGTTCGGCGCCGGACAAGACGCCTTTGCAATTCACAGTCGATCAGATCTCATCGGGAGGGTCAGTCTGAAATTCCCGAAAGCGGGCCGGAACGGAATCTCCATTGGCGCTGTTGGGCACATTGCACGATGGCAACGGTATAACGGAGAGTTCGACCTTCTCCGACTTGGAGGCGCGTATGGCACCCGCAAAGCAACGTCCCGTCAAAAGAAGCCCTTCTCAAAAAGGCCTGACGCTCGCGTCAAATCCAACAGGCCCGCACAAGACCGCTGTTGAGAAAGGGGGAGAGATTCACCAACAGTCCACCAGCCCCGACATTTTTCTTACGACCCAGCAAGGCATCCCGGTTGCGGACGACCAGAATTCGCTAAGGGCCGGTAGCCGCGGTCCGACGCTTCTTGAAGACTTCCATTTTCGCGAAAAGATCTTTCACTTCGATCATGAACGCATTCCCGAGCGCGTGGTGCACGCTCGCGGATACGGCGCGCATGGATATTTCGAGCTCACCAAATCTCTTTCCAATGTCACGCGCGCGGACATTTTCCAGAGGGTTGGCGAGAAAACCGAAGCATTCGTTCGCTTTTCGACCGTCGCCGGCAGCAAGGGATCATTCGACTTGGCGCGCGACGTCCGCGGGTTCGCCGTCAAGCTCTATACCAAACAGGGTAATTGGGATCTCGTCGGCAACAACATTCCGGTGTTCTTCATTCAAGACGCCATCAAGTTTCCCGATGTCATTCATGCCGTGAAGCCCGAGCCGGACCGGGGATTTCCACAAGCCCAATCGGCGCACGATACGTTCTGGGATTTCATCTCGCTGACCCCCGAGAGCATGCACATGATCATGTGGATCATGTCGGACAGGGCCATTCCGCGATCATTCAGGTTCATGGAAGGCTTCGGCGTGCATACGTTCCGCTTTCTAGATGAAAAAGGGCGATCTACCTTCGTCAAGTTCCATTGGAAACCGAAGCTCGGTCTGCAATCCGTCATGTGGAACGAAGCCGTCAAAATCAACGGGGCGGATCCCGACTTCCACCGGCGCGATCTCTGGGACGCGATTACGAGCGGCAATTTCCCGGAATGGGAGCTCGGCGTTCAGCTATTCGATCAAAAATTCGCGGACAAGTTCGCATTCGACGTACTCGACGCCACAAAGCTCATTCCGGAGGAAGTGCTTCCGGTGCAAATCGTCGGCCGTCTTGTCTTGGATCGGGTCGTCGACAATTTCTTTGCCGAGACGGAGCAGGTCGCGTTCTGTACCCAAAACATTCCGCCCGGCATCGACTTCAGCGACGATCCGTTGCTGCAAGGGCGCAACTTTTCCTATCTCGATACGCAATTGAAACGTTTGGGCAGCCCAAATTTCACTCATCTCCCCGTGAACGCACCGCGCTGTCCGTTTGCCCACTTCCAGCAGGACGGACATATGGCGATGCATAACCCAAAAGGGCGCGCCAACTATGAGCCGAACAGCTGGGGCGACGAAGGTGGACCGCGCGAAACTCCATCGTTGGGATTTCGGAGTTTCGCCGAGCCGGTCGAAGGCCCGAAGCAGCGGCTACGGCCGGAAAGTTTTGCCGATCACTATAGCCAGGCGCGCATGTTCTATCGGAGCCAGACGGTGCCCGAGCAGAAGCATATCGCCGATGCGGTGGTATTCGAGTTGAGCAAGGTCGAGCATCCACATATTCGCGAGCGCATGGTCGCGCACCTTCTGACCATCGATAAAGCTCTGGGTCGAAAAGTGGGAGAAGGCCTCGGATTGGATCTTCCCGATCCTGCCGTTCCCGCAAAGAAGCCGATCGATGCAGGAACGTCCGAGGCTTTGAGCATCGTCGCACGCTGCCCTGGCACATTCGCGGGCCGGAAGCTCGGCATCCTCGCAACGTCCGGCGCCGACGCGAAGACGTTCAAGGCGCTCGTGAGTGCCGTCGATAAGGCGGGAGGCGTCTGCGAACTGGTGGCTCCGAAGATTGCGGGCATCACACTTTCAGACGGCACCGAGATCGCCGCCAAGCACAAGATAGATGGCGGGCCTTCGGTTCTCTTCGATGCGGTCGCTATTCTCGCGAGCGAGGACGGCATTGAGCCGTTGCTGAAAGATGCGCCGAGCCAGGATTTCGTGCGCGACGCCTTTGGACACTGCAAGTTCATCGCATTCACGCATGACACGAAGCCGCTGCTGGAGAAGTGCGGTATATCCGACAGTCTCGACGAAGGATGCATAGAGCTGACGCCTACGAATGCCGCGGCATTCGTCAAGGCTTGCGGCAACCTTCGGATATGGGATCGCGAGGCGAGCGTCGACCTCGACGCTTAGCCGAACGCGCCAGATCGTTATGAAGTTTTACAGGAACCGCGGCGCTGCAAAACGGAAACGCAGCTGAGCCGTACATGGGCGCGATATTAACGCTAGGTTTGATCACTGAAGTTTAGACGACGCGCCTGAGTGCACTCACTGGTATCGCCTGGCGTGCAACGGAGGTTCTCAGCCTCGCAACCGATTGCCAGGGATGTGCGTTGCAATGCTGGCTGCATAGCGACGACGGGAGCGTCAGCTATGCGGCCCGGGCCAAAACATCCATTCACGCGACAACTTGGAAATCAGGCAGCAGTGACAGTCATGGACAAGCCATCCCCGTCGTTAGAGCTGCCAACGCATGGGGCCGCTACTTTGCCCAGCGTGACGGTCGACAGTTACAATATCGAAGTGCGCGATGACGACGGTTTCGTCGGCGACAAAGCGAGCAAGGGCGCATTTTGGGACATCGTCGAGAAATGGCGCAAGGCGCTACGGAAGGCCGGCGAAGACCCGTTCGGAAAGACGGCAACGGAAGAGCTGTCGAAGAAGCAGCTGGTCGACGAACTGGAAAAAGGTGATCTGGAAGCTGCCGGCGTCGTACAAAGTGCGGTCGAAGAATTCTCTCAGCAGTTCGCCCATGTCATCCGGCGATTTTTGGGCACCAAGGAATGGCGAGATACCGAAGCAATCGTCATTGGTGGCGGGTTTCGCGGCAGCCGGCTGGGAGAACTCGTGGCGGGCCGGACGGGACTTCTTCTCAAGGCCGACAAAATCAAGGTCGACCTTGAAATGATTCACAATGACCCCGACGATGCCGGTCTAATCGGCGCGGCCCACCTGCTGCCGCCCTGGATGCTCAAGGGGCACGATACAATGCTTGCCGTCGATATCGGCGGCACCAACATACGCGTCGGCACGGTGGAATTGAATATCGGAAAATCGCGTGATCTCGTGAAAAGCAAAGTGGCGAACTCAGAGATCTGGTGTCATGCGAAGGACGAGACTGATCGATCGGGCGCTGTCGCCCGATTGGTGAAGATGCTCGAAGACCAAATTCGCTGGAACGGCAAAGAGAAGCTCGCGTTGGCGCCCGTCATCGGCATTGGCTGTCCGGGCATCATCCGCGAGGATGGCTCGATCGATCGCGGCGGCCAAAATCTTCCCGGCAATTGGGAGAGCAGCAGCTTCCATCTTCCCGGGAGCATCAAGGAAAAGATAGGCGAGATCGGCGGATCCGAAGCGATGATCGTCATGCATAACGACGCCGTTGTTCAGGGATTGAGCGAATTGCCCCATATGCAAGATCGGAAACATTGGGCGGTTCTGACGATCGGAACGGGTCTCGGCAATGCGCGTTTCACCAACCGCGAAGTGAAGAAGCAAAAATAAGAGTCGCTCAGCGGCCTTGATACGATCTCGTTTGAAGCGAAAGACTAAGCCTCGGCAATTTTACAGTTGAGGGTGAGTGATGGCAGATATTGTAATCGTCAATCCGCGCTTCAACACATCTTTTTGGGGCATGGAAAAATGTATGGGACTGCTTGGCAAGCGAGCCAATCTCCCTGTCGCCTGCCTGCCCTTGCTCGCGGCGCTCGTTCCAAAGCACCATGACGTGACAATTATCGACGAGAACGTCGAAGACATCGACTTCGCTCGTCTCGGACGGGCGGACATGGTGTGCGTCACGGGCATGACTGTCCAGGGAACCCGGATGCGGGAAATTCTAGAGGAGGTTCGGGCTCGCGGCGCCTTCACTGTCGTCGGCGGCCCGATGGCGACTGTCGAACCGGAAGAACTCGAGGATCTCGCCGATGTCATCTTCGTCGGCGAGGCTGACGTTACGTGGCCGCAGTTCATCAACGAGTGGGACGCCGGCCGGCACGCTTGCCGCTACGAGCAACGCGATAAGACCGACATGACAACCTTGCCACCGCCGCGGCTCGATCTCCTCAAATCACAATATTACATGTTCGGAAGCATGCAGATCTCACGCGGGTGCCCGTTCACCTGCGAGTTTTGCGACATCATCGTAACTTTCGGGCGAAAGCCGCGCTTGAAATCCACTCAGCAAGTGCTTGCAGAACTCGACGCTTACTATCGCGAAGGCATAAAAATCGTCTTCGTCGTCGACGATAATTTGATAGGCAATAAGAAGGCCATCAAGCCGACGTTGCGCGAGATCGCAAAATGGCAGGAAGACCATGCCTATGCGCTCACCCTCTTCACCGAAGCATCATTGGATCTTGCGGAAGACGACGAGTTGATGAGCCTTATGGGGCGGGCCGGTTTTCAAAGCGTGTTCATCGGCATTGAAAGTCCCGACGAGGCGTCTCTCAAAGAAACGAAGAAACTTCAGAACGTACGTGAAAGAGCGGGCACACTCATTGAACGTGTCAAACGCATTCAAGACAGCGGGATTGACGTCTGGTGCGGGATGATCGTCGGATTCGACAACGATAAGCCGGCGGCGTTCGATGTTCTTCCGGGATTTTTAGCCGAAGCGAGGATCGCGAACGCCCTCATCGGCTTGCTGCACGCGATTCCGACTACGCCGCTCTTCGATCGCCTGAAAGCCGCGGGCCGATTGAATGACGCGGCAGGCAGTGAGACTTTTGGCACCAACGTCATTCCACTCGGCATGTCGCCGGACATGTTGCGCGACGGTTTGGTCAGAGTGACGGAGAATTCCTATTCGGCGAACGCCTACTTCCAGCGTCTTGATGCACTGTTCGTCGACGGTGGCTTCAAGTTCGCCGCGCACCGGCTCCCTTATTGGCGGAGCCATCGGTTAGCGTGGGCAAAAAGCTGCTTCGAGAATTATGTCATGTTCCTTGTGCTGGCGAGCCGTCTTGTTCGCCGCGTCGAGGACAGAAGCTTGGCGCGCCGTTATCGCGCCCAGCTTCTCGCCGCCTTTCGCGCCCGCATGTTTGAGCCTCAGTTGCTCTTCACCTACGCGGTGAAAACGGCGATGCACTATCATTACGATGCGATCGCGAAGAGCCTTTCGGCTTCAGCCGGCGGCCCGGTTCCCGAGTCCGTGCGCTCTTTTTCGCGCGCACGTTCGCGCCACACTTCCGATCGGGTTACGACAGTAGAGAATCGCTCGGTGCATTAGGAGCGCTCGGCGCTCCAAACGCCTGAGCACAGACCCGAGGGGCCGCTACCCCTCCAAGTTCCGCCGCCTCGAAATTGGCCGAACCGTCCGGTTCCATAGGCGATGCGCGGGCCGGCCACCGCATTCATACGGGCTTGTCCGGAGCCCGAAACGCGGCCCCCCAATTGAATTGGGTAAAAAGCGAAAGATCCACTCGTCGAGTAAATTCGGCCACCGTTGATCTCGAGGCCAATCGCGATGTAACCGCAATGGCCGCGGGTCGTCTCAGCGACCATGCTCCAATTTCCATCATACCGGGCCGCAGCTGCGGGCGGAGCCGAACAGATAATTGCGGAAGCAGCCAACAGAGCGATGTTGCTCATACGATTGCCAATCATAGGAAACCTCCTACGTGCATCCATGCGATTTGTTCGGTTGGCAGGGCACGTCGCGACTCCAGACTCGGAAGCCTCTCCAATCCGCGCAGACCTCGTCACTTGTTCGAACAACGACTTGGCTGCGGCTGCCGCGCAATCCAACTTGCACCTCAGATGCCGGTTCCGTCCTCTCGTTTGCAATGTCGGGACGTTTCGGAGCTGATGTCGTTGCTCCAGATCGTGAAGGCATGACGGAGCCGATCGCGGTTCTTCATAATGCGTCCTCTCTCTGATCCAAAGATAAAAGATTTACCAAATTTACTCGCATCGCGACGCGACACCTCGGATCCGTTTGACTAGAGCCATGGCGCGACTGAGAGTGAAGAAAGACGGGCGGGTTACTGCATATCTCCAGTGAGGCTGATATGAAGTGGACTATTATTTGCTCGAAATTCTCTGCAATTCGATTTCTGACGTTGCTGCTCTCCTTCGCCGTCTTTCCGATAACCATCTGCGTTGCGCAAAGCGTGGTGCCGCAATCTGCTGCGCAACAAGCGAAAGCGGATGACACGAGGGCAGTCTTCAAAAGATTGAACGACTATCTGAGAAGCAGCGACGTTCAGTTCCAGACGTCCTACGATTCGCGCAATACGTCGCTTGGAGCTTCTCGAGGCACGGCCAGATTTTTTGTGGCGCGTCCGAATCTGCTGAGAGTTCAGCTCTCCGGAACGGGCTTTTCCTATTTGATCGTATCGGACGGAACGGTGTTCACAATTTACGACGAGAAAAAGCGAAGATACGCGCAGATTCCGGCGCCGGAAAAGCCGATCCAAGCGGTAAACCTATTTACCGGCTTAGCCGTCTTTGAAGCGCAGGTACTTCGATTTCTCGGTGCCATTGGCGACGTCGCAAATGGCGACCCGAGCGTCAGGACTGATGTCAGCGGATCGGAACGCGTTCAGGATGCGCAATGCAACCGATACAGCATCGGATATGCATCCGACCGAGATACGGACAAATGGGACGTTTGGCTTGAGAATAGCGGTGTCCCGCTCCCCTGTAAGACGGTGTTGATGAGCCAAAACAACGGGAATGTGCAGACAAACCTGTACGATTGGACGAACAGCCGATCTCCGCCCGATGCCTTCACGTTCAACCCACCGGCCGGAAGCACGAAGGTCGACATTGGTGATTTGGATATGCGGCCGCCATTCTGACGCGAACTCCTAGCCTTGCGTGGGTACGCTATTTTGGCGTTGCGCCGTTCCATTCCCCTCACCCTCGACGCGCGGACGAGAGGCTGGCCGTAGCCGCTCGCGTAGTGCTTGAAATGTAACGTATAGGGATGGTATCGCGAAAATGCCGATGACGGACGCGAATATCATTCCACCGAATACCGGCGTGCCGACGTCCCGTCGCGCAAGTTCCGAAGCGCCTGTTGCGATGACCAGCGGTAGCAGGCCAAGTATGAAAGCCAAGGACGTCATCATCACAGGCCGGAACCGCAACCGGCTGCCTTCGGTGGCGGCCTCGCTGAGCGCGACGCCACGTTCTCGTTGATCCTTGGCGAACTCGACAATCAGAATGCCGTTCTTGGCGGCGAGACCGATCAGCACAACCATACCGATTTGGCCGTAGAGATCGAGAGTCAGACCGCCGATGACGATCGCCGCAAAGGCCCCGAAAACACCGATGCTGACCGACAGCAGCACCGGAACCGGAATGACCCAGCTTTCGTAGAGCGCGACGAGGAATAAATAAGCAAACAGCAGCGCAAAGCCGAGAATGATCGGCGTTTTGCCCTCGGCGCGCTTCTGCTGAAATGCCGTGTCGGTCCATTCGCCTGCATAACCCTCAGGCAGCGTGCGCGCCGCAACCTCCTCCATGGCGTTGAGAGCTTGTCCGGACGAAACGCCCGGCGCGGGGCTACCCTGAACAGTCGCTGCTCGGACGTTGTTGTAGCGAATGACTGCCGGCGGTCCGATGACGGGGCGAACCTCCACCAGACTACGCATCGAAATCATCTCGCCTTTCGCGTTGCGCACATTGATCCGGTAGATATCGTCCACGCTCGTTCGATCGGCGGCATCTGCCTGAACTTGCACTTGCCACGTCCGTCCATAGAGATTCATGTTGTTGACGAAATATCCGCCAAGCGAAGCCTGCAGCGCTTGGAACACGTCGCTTAGCGACACGCCGAGAACCTGCACCTTGTCTCTGTCGATCTCGAGATACAGCGAGGGATTGGTCGCCGTATAGGTGCTGAACACGCGAGACAGTTGCGGATTTTGATTGGCGGCTACGAGGAGACCGCGCAATACCTGCGCCAAAGCTTTCGGGTCGCTTCCGCGCAGGTCTCTCAGCACGTATGTAAAGCCGCCGCCGGACCCAAGGCCGATGATTGGTGGGGGTGCCAAAGGCACGACGGTACCGCCGACCAGTTCTCTAAATTTCGGTCCGAGCCGCGAGATAAGCGCGTTTGCGCCCTGCGAACGATCTTTCCGCTCGGAAAACGGCTTGAGCGTAACCACCATGAAGGCGGCATTTGCCTGCGAATAGTTATCGATGAAATTGAGCCCGATAACCGAGGTCACATCTGCGACCGCCGGCTCGTCCTTCAGAATTGCTTCCGCTCGCTTCACGATGTCTTTGGTGCGAACTATCGAGGCGCCGCCCGGAAGCTGAGCAATGACGTACAGCGCACCTTGATCGTCTTCGGGTAGAAAGCCGGTTGGCGTTATCTTCGCCAGACCGACAATTCCGACGGACGCCACGGCAACAAGAACCAAGCCGATCAGGGAGACCCGCAGCATGCGTGCGACGGCGGCGCCATAGGCGTCTCTGATATAGTCGATCCCCCTCATCGCGGCTCCGATGAGCCCCCTTTTGGGTCCATGGTGAGGCTTCAATAGAATGCCGCACAGGGCAGGCGAAAGCGTCAGCGCGTTGATTGCTGAGAGAAGCATCGCTACCGCAATCGTCACCGCGAATTGCCGAAACAGCTCGCCGGAAATTCCCGGAATGAAAGCGACGGGCACGAACACGGAAAGGAGCACCAGCGTAATGGCTATGATCGGCGCTGTGATTTCCGCCATGGCGAGCTTTGTCGCCTCGGCACTCGACAGTTCGGGACGCTCCTCCATCACGCGCTCGACGTTCTCAACCACGACGATGGCGTCGTCGACGACGATACCAATGGCCAGCACCACAGCGAGCAACGACACGGTGTTCGCGGAGTATCCGATTGCGAGCAGAACGATGAAAGCGCCGATCAAACTCACGGGCACGGCAAGTGTCGGTATCAACGTTGCCCGGACGCTGCCGAGGAAGAGATAGACAACGATGACGACCAGAATAAACGCTTCGATCAGCGTCTTTTGCACTTCGTGGATGGTGTCGGTTACGAACTCGGTGGGATCGTAGGTGACTTTCCAAGCAAGATCCGGCGGAAATCTTTTCTCCGCGTCCGCTAGCTTCGCACGGACTTCCTTCAGGGTTGCGATCGCGTTGGCGCCGGGGGCCTGGTAGATGGCGATCACCGCTGCGGGACCACCATTGAAAAGCGTTTCCCGATCGAGATTGGCTGCGCCGAGTTCGAGGCGAGCCACATCACCAAGCCGCAATACCGAACCGTCGGGATTCGTCCGCAACACGATCTTCTCGAAATCCGCGACGTTGTTGAGGCGTCCCTTTGTCTGGATGTTGAGTTGTAGTTGTTGCTCGTTGGAGATCGGGCGCGCGCCGATACGCCCGACGGCCGCTTGAAGGTTTTGCGCGTGGATCGCGTTTATAATATCGCCGGTCGTAAGGTTCAGACCGGTGAGCCGGTCAGTCCGAACCCAAGCACGCATGGCATAATCTTGCGGTCCCCAAAGCGTTGCATCACCGACGCCGGGCGTACTTTTGATCTGATCAAGAAGGTTGATCGTGACATAGTTGGAGAGGAATAGCGGGTCATAGGTATGCTTCGGGGAATAGACCGCTAAGACACCAAGTAGTGCGGACGACTTTTTCTTTACCGAAACACCCTGCCGTTGGACCTCCGGCGGCAAGCTGGAAAGCGCGACCTGGACTCTATTATTTACGTTGACCGTGTTGATATCGGGATTGGTCCCGATCTCGAATGAGCAGATGAGCGTGTAGCTGCCGTCATCGCCACTCACGCTCTTCATGTAGATCATCTTGTCGACGCCGACGACCTGCGCCTCGATGGGCTGCGCAACAGTCGCGTCGACGACCGATGAATTAGCGCCAGGATACGTGGTTGTGACCTGAACCTGCGGCGGAACGATATCGGGATATTGGGCGACCGGTATCGCGTATAGAGCGAGCGCGCCTGCGATTGTGGTGACTATCGCAATGACGATTGCGAGGCGTGGACGGTCGACAAAGAGCGCGGAGAGCATCGGTCAACTCCGATCGGCGGTTCCGGGCAAAGGTGTTGCGATGACCGATGATCCCGGACGGACCGACTGCAAGCCCTCCACGATCACCTTCTCTCCGCCTGATAGGCCTTCCTCGACTATGATGTCGCTTCCACTCTCACTGCCCGTTTTGATCCGCCGGACCGATGCTTTGCCGTCATCGACGACGAAGACGTAAACACCTTGCTGATCTGCAATGAGAGCCGCCTGGGGGACGACGACTTTTTCCTTGGGCTCGCCGGATTGAATGGCAACGCGCACCAGTTGTCCGTCTATCAACGCGCCGGTCGGATTGGGAAACTTGGCGCGCACGAGAACGGTGTCAGTCGAGCGATTGACCGTAACGTCCACAAAATCGATGGTGCCAACGCGGTCATATGTACGGAGATCGGCGAAGCGCAAGGTCGCCTTCAGTTGCGTGACGTCGAGTTGGCGCCCGCTCTCCTGTACTCGCAAAAATTCCCGTTGGCTGACCGGGAACGTAACGTACATCGGATCTTGGCTGACGATGACCGTGAGTGGACCGCTATCAGGGCCAACGACATTTCCTTTGGTTACGCTCGTCCGGCCGATTTTTCCGGCGATCGGCGCTGTGATGTCGGTGTACCCCAGGTTGATCTTGGCCGTATCGAGAGCCGCTTGGTTGACGAGAATGGTTCCCTTGGCTTGATCGTCCGCCGCGACCGCCTGGTCTCGCGCAACAGCGGTGCCGGCGTTTTTCTCGTAGAGCTCGCTCGCTCGTTTGAGCTGAACCTCACTCAAAACCTTGGAGGCTTTACTGCGCTCCAACGCCCCTGCAGATTCGTTTACCGCCGCTTTAAAGAGCCCGCTCTCGATGCGATAGAGAGGCGCGCCAACGCCGACCATGTCGCCTTCTTTAAATAGAACCGCTTCCAAGTAGCCCGTAATTCGCGCCCTAACCTCGACACGGTCGATCGCTTCAACGCGCCCCACAAAATCCAGGGCGGACGACACAGGCTTGCGTTCCGCGCTCGCTACGCCAACGGAAATTTTCTCTGATTCGCCCTGTTGTGCATGAGCCTGTTGTGCAGGTGCTTGGGAGGCGCCCAAGCACAAGACCACGACCGCGATATTGGCAAGGCGCATTCGGCCTCCCTTAAAATAATCGCCGACTGAATGACGTGTTCTGCCGAACTTTTATACTTTTCGTGGACAAAGCCTTCGCTAACAATACGCCGTTGACGGCGCCGGGTCACTCACTCGTATCAAGTGTCGTCGCACACGGTTACCGTCGTTGCGACCCGCGCAAAGATCCACCTATTCCGCCGCCGCTTGCACGGGACAGAGTCCTATACGCAGCATTAGGATTAAGCGGGAAAGACCGCCATGGCCCCTTCAGTATTACTCAACTATGACGCCAGAGGCGACGCTCGTGACGGCGATGCCCGGACCGGCAGTGGCAGTGACTGCATGACGGATGCTTCTCGATCAATGTGGCTCGGGAATAAATTTGAAGGGATACGCATCGCCGGAATCGCCGACATGCCTCTTCGGCAGCTTGACCTTGTCACGCTTTATTTCGACATAAGGAATTCGGCTCAGAAGGTGTTCGATAATGTTCAGCCGGGTTCGTCTTTTGTCATCTGACCGCGCTACATACCACGGCGCCCAGGGTGTATCGGTCGCCGAGAACATCTCGTCCCTGGCACGGGAATAGTCGTCCCAGTGGGTGTAGGATTTCAGATCCATCTTTGACAGCTTCCAGATCTTTCGACCATCATCGATGCGCGCCTCTAGCCGCTTCGTTTGCTCGTCAGGGCTTACCTCCAGCCAGTATTTGATGAGAACGACGCCGGAGTCGACAATCGCTTTTTCCACTTCCGGCACGATCTTCAGGAAGCGCTGTGCCTGTTCCTCCGTACAGAAGCCCATCACACGCTCGACGCCTGCGCGATTGTACCAGCTGCGATCAAAGATCACGATCTCGCCGCCGGCTGGAAGGTGAGGTAGATAGCGCTGAATGTACATTTGAGTCTTCTCGCGCTCCGTTGGGGCCGGAAGCGCAACCACGCGAAAGATGCGCGGACTTACTCTTGCTGTTATAGCTTTGATGGTGCCGCCTTTGCCGGCTCCATCGCGTCCCTCAAATACGACGCAGATCTTCTGGCCCTTGTGACGAACCCATTCCTGCAACTTTACGAGTTCGACATGAAGCTTCTCAAGCTCGCGCTCGTAGTCCTTGCGCTTGAGTTTCACATTGTGTGACGTCGCTTCTTCGTATGAATGAGCTTTAGCGTCTTTGCCGTGTTCCATGTGAGTCCTCAGCCAAACCGAGTGCCCAACCGTCGCCAATTCGAAGCCCAAGCCGATTGTGGCTGATAAAGGCTGCGCTTGAAACAACTCATCATGTTTTTAGCTATTAATTCGCTATTGCGTCGCGAGAAGCGAATGAGAAGCGGCCGGCTAAGCTTGCGGAGTCAGATAGAAAGCAAGGCCCAGTATCAGGTAAACCGCGAGTAGTTGCACGCCCTTTAACCAATCTGACCGGCCATCGCCTGCGATTTGCCCCGTGATCACCACCGCCACAAACACAGCGAGCAGCAAGCCCTTCCCGAACAGGAGATCCATGGGCTGTGGTCCAATAAGCAAGCTCGCCAGAACAAGGACAGGCGCTACGAAGAGCGCAACTTGAATACTTGATCCAATCGCAATCGATAAGCTGAGGTCCATGCGGTTCCTTGCAGCTGCGGTAATGGCGGTTGAATGCTCGGCAGCATTTCCGATTATCGCGATGACGAACACGCCAACGAAGATGTTGCTCAGTCCGAACGTGTGCGCGGTCGGCTCGACCGTGCCAACGAGGATCTCGCTCAGCCACGCAATTGCAACGGTGCAGGCTGCAAGGACTAAGATCGATCGTGCGAGCGTCCATGCTTGCGCTTGCTCGCCATTCTCCGAGGCCTTGGCGCCACGAAAGAATGTCGGATGAGTCCACAAGGAGAATACGAGAAACATGGCGTAGACAGCCAAAAGCACGAGCGATATCGAGATGCTCAGCGCTCGCTCGCCTCCGGCATACCGCTCTCCCACCAGAACACCGTAGGCGGCCGGAATGACGAGCGCGATGACCGCTAAGGTCAGCATCGTCGCCTCGGCGCGGGCACCCGCAAGATTGAAATGCTGTTCGCGATAGCGCAGGCCGCCAGCCAGCATGGCAGCGCCAAGCACAAGAAGAATGTTTCCGACGATCGAGCCGACAATAGTCGCTTTGACGACATCATGAAGTCCGGCGCGCAATGCGGCGAGAGAAATGATCAGCTCTGCCGCGTTACCGAATGTAGCATTGAGTAGCCCGCCAACGCCTTCACCGGATCGGTCCGCAAGCTGCTCGGTTGCGCGCCCAAGCCATCCTGCCAAGGGAAGTATAGCGATCGCTGCCGAAGCGAAGATCAGCGCATAATGGCCCGGGGCGAAGTGGTTAAGCGCGATTGCGACAGGGCCAAAGACCAGCAACCAATTCGGCATCGTTTGTCTCCGCGGTTCGCGATGGTCATGGACGCCTGTCCTCCCAATCGACCCAGTCAACAGGGTGAGTGTCCAGGTAGGCGCTGACGGCTGCGCCGACGGTTGGGAAGAACGACTGCTCACCGAGTGCTGTGAGCAATCCGAAACGCTTCAACTTGTCTTTGACTGGGTCTTTCAGCTCCGCAAACGAAAGCTTTATGCCTGCCTCTCGCAAGGTGCTGTCGAGTTCCGCCACCACGTCCGCCGCGGTGACGTCGACGCTTGTTACCGGCTCCGCGGCAACGACCACCCACTGCACCGGCGTCCGCGAATTCTCGACGGAGGCAATCACGCTTTGCTGAAACAGCTCCGCGTTCGCGAAAAACAAGGGCGCGTCCCAGCGGAAGAGCACAAGACCGGGCACCTGCCGGGCCTGCGGGTAACGAACGATGTCGTGATAGCCTTTGACGCCTTCCGCCCGGCCGAGAATGGCGAAGTGGGGCCGCCAGGCGTCCCAAAGGAATTCGATGACGGCCACGATCACAGCGAGCGCGATTCCCTGGATGGCACCGAACACGGCGACGCCAGCAAAGCACAGCATCGACAGCCAGAACTCCCATTTCTGCATGTGATAAATGCGGACCAAATCGTGGACCTCGATCAGTCCAATCGCCGACGCGATGACGACCGCGGCAAGTGCGCTCATCGGCAGGTGTTGCAGCAAATTCGGCGCCGCTATGATGAGTAGGGCCACCGCAATCGCTCCTACGACGCCGGTCATTTGCGTCTTTGCGCCAGCCGCCTCTGCGACCGGGGTGCGGGATGAACTACTGCTAATTGGAAAGCCCTGAAAGAATCCGGCTGCGAAGTTGGCTGCTCCGAGGCCGATGAGTTCCTGATTGGGATCGACGTATGTTCGCGTACGCGCAGCGTAGGCGCGCGACAGGACGCTCGTATCGGCAAAGGAAATGAGAGCGACGGCGAGGCCGCCGGACAGAACTGCCGTAAAATCCGCCGTGGTGATCCAAGGCACAGCGAACGCCGGCAGACCCTGCGGTAATGGACCGAGAACCGATACGCCTGCGTTCTCGGACAAGCCGAAGATTCCCACGACGGCCGTCGCGCCGATGACGGCGATCAATATCCCCGGGACGATCTTCAATCGCTTGAGGATGAAGATCGCCGCCAGGGTTACGGCTCCAACGCCGAAGGCGACCCAGTTCACGCGTCCGTTGAGTATGCCGTTACCGATCGCCCAAATATCGCGTAGGGGACCGGGACTTTCTACCGAAAATCCCAACAATTTTGGCACTTGGCTGAGCAGCACCGTCAATGCGATGCCATTCATGTAGCCGTAGCGAATGGGCTTCGAGAGAAGCTCCGTCACAAAGCCGAGCCTCGCCAATCCCGCTCCGATGCACACAATGCCCGAGACGATGGCCATTGCACTCGCAAGAGCCACCGCGCGCATTGAATCGCCTGCCGATAGGGGCAGCACGACAGCAAGAATGACGGCGGCCAGCGATGAATCCGGTCCAAGCACAAGAATGCGGCTTGGGCCAAAGACGGCGTACACGAGCAACGGGATAATGGTCGCGTATAAGCCATAGATGCCCGGCACGCCCGACGCGACGGCGTAGGCAATTCCGACAGGCACGAGCATCGTGGTGAGCACCAAGCCGGCCACGAAATCATGCCTCAGCCAGCCAGCATCGTACTCCTGCAGCAGTCGAATGCCGGGAAGCCAACGCTTCAGGCCGGATTGGTTTATAGCGTCGTGCCGACGCGATAAGCGGCCTTTTCTGGGCGCGGACGGATCAATGGTCATCTCTGGCGCCCCGAGGGCGCAGTTCCGCAATCACTTTGCAAACTGCTATCTCACAATTGCGCTGTTGGGCAGCGGCCGCAAGAGAGAGATATTCGTTGCGCTCCCCACCGGAGCCTTCTTGCAATGCACAAGCAAATCCCGCTCGCGCTATCGCCTGAACGCAACTGGTAAAAGGCGCTCAGCGCTTGCTGAACGAGATCCAGCATTCGATAATTGGTCTTTATGCTGTATTTTAATCAATCGATTGCGAGCGGCCTTCGCGGAAGAAATGCGCTTCGAAATGGCGTTGGCAATTTACTCAACTGCAATGCGAACAGGCTTGGGACCGCGCTGCAAGTGATCGATTCTGGGTTATGTCGGCGAACTATCGTTAATGAGCGAGATCGCGCCGAGCTTTGATCTGCAAACTCACGCTTGCGATTTATCACATCCTAATCTTGATTTCGATCGACGTCGGCATATGCTTCAAAAAGTTCGTATGCAGGCTGATAAATTGGAGTAACCGGACATGGCAGATCCAACGATCTCAGCCGTCCGAACACCGAGCAACACGTGGCCTCTCGACTTCGCTCACGACACGTGGACCTATTCGATCGATGCTTGGCAGCGGAGCATTCTCTTTCTCGATGCGCTCGAGCAAAGAGGCTCTCAGTATCATGAACACGCAGCCAAGCGCGCGCCGCACGTTCTGAAATTCGCCTGCGAGCTTGTCATCGATGGCCGGACATTGTCAAAACCTGTGAACTACGCGCTCGTACGCATAGTCCCGTCTGAGGACGACAAGCCCGACAAACATAAGCGGCCATTTGTGATCGTCGACCCAAGAGCTGGGCATGGGCCCGGCATCGGCGGGTTCAAGCCGCAGAGTGAGATCGGCGCGGCGATGAAGGCCGGGCACCCTTGCTATTTCATCGGCTTTCTCCCGGAGCCGGTTCCGGATCAGACAATCGAAGACATTGCACAGGCCGAAGCCGTCTTCATTCAGCATGTCATTGGTCTCCATCCGGAGGCAGAGGGCAAGCCAGCCGTTATCGGCAATTGCCAGGCGGGTTGGGCCGTCATGATGGTCGCGGCCGCGCGGCCTGAGCTTTTCGGCCCGATCATCATCGCAGGGGCTCCCCTGTCGTATTGGGCCGGAGCGCCGAAACAGAATCCCATGCGTTACACCGCCGGTTTGCTTGGCGGCACATGGCTCACCGCTCTGCTCGGAGATACTGGGAACGGCAAGTTCGACGGCGCGTGGCTCGTGTCGAATTTCGAGAACCTCAATCCCGCAAATACTCTTTGGGCCAAGCACTACAATCTCTACTCGAAGGTCGACACCGAGACGCCGCGATATCTGGACTTCGAACAGTGGTGGGGCGGACATGTGCTGCTGAACGCCGGCGAGATGCAGTTCATTGCCGATGAATTATTCGTCGGAAACAAACTCGCCACGGGCGAGATCGCATCGTCCAATGGCGGTCGTATCGATCTGCGTAACATTCGCTCGCCGATTGTCGTGTTCTGCTCGAAGGCAGACAACATCACGCCACCGCCGCAGGCCTTGGATTGGATCCTCGATCTCTACGACAGCGTTGACGACATACKGGCTCACGGCCAGACGATCGTTTACGCGGTGCACGAGTCCATCGGACATCTCGGCATCTTTGTTTCGGGCTCGGTCGCCATGAAGGAGCACGATCAATTCGCGAGCAATATCGATCTTATCGATGCACTACCGCCCGGTCTCTACGAAGCTGTGATGACTCCCAAGAACGGTAACGAAGCCGGGGCCGAATTCATCGGGGGCGACTATCTCGTCCGCTTCGAAGCCCGCACATTGGATGACATCCGCGCGCTTGGCGGCAACAGCGAGCATGACGATCGCGCGTTTGCAACCGTCGCTCGCCTTTCCGAAATCAACCTAGGGCTCTATCGGACGTTTGTGCAGCCATGGATGGGGGCCTGGACCAACGAGACGACCGCAGAGTGGATGCGCAGGTTTCATCCTCTCCGGATGCAATATGAGATTTTCTCCGACTCCAATCCTCTGCTGCAGCCCCTGCTCTCGAATGTCGAGTGGATCAGAGAAAACCGCCGACCTGTTCCGCAAGACAACGCCTTATGGCAGGCGCAGGAAAGCTTCAGCGAGTGGTTCATTGATACGCTCGATACCTATCGCGATCTTCGCGACAACGCGATTGAAGCATGGTTTCACGCATTTTACGGTTCGCCGCTTTTGCAAGCACTCGTGGGTCTCAAAGCGAGCGACGATAAACCTCGCCGAAGACCGAATGACCCCGTCGCCAACCGTGCGCTGATCGCGCAAAAAATTGAAGAGCTCAAGAGCCGGATATCAGACGGCGGTCCGCGAGAAGCCATTATCCGCGCGCTTCTTTATATCCGCATGCCCGATGGAGTCGTTGACGAGCGCGGCTTCAATCTTTTGCGGCGCATGCGGGAAGAGACCGGCAAAGGCGTCACTCTCGCGACATTCAAACAAATCGTGCGCCAGCAGTTCCTGATGCTGTTGCTGGACGAGCGCGGTGCCGTCAACGCCATTCCGTCAATGCTCGCAAGAAATCCGGATCTTGCCTTCAGAATGAAAGGCAAGCTCGACCGTATGATCGAGGTCGTCGGTGTCGGAAGCAAGCCAACGCGGGAGCGGCTGGCGGAGATCGACGCCATCTTCGAATCCGATGAGTTGCAGAATTTGACCCGGCAACACGCGGCCGCTGCTCCAACGGTGCAAACAGTCAGAAGTTCGAAGCATCACTGAAAAAGCGGATTTCCGCCGACCGAAGACAGAAGGAGAAGAAATCATGCCAGGACTTTTGCGCCCCGAAGATCTGCAGATGATCGCCTCCGACGCGGAAATGGAAGAGCTGAAGCGCGAGCAAAAGCTCAGTCAAAGCAAGAAACAGCAGCAACGCGAGCTGCGCGAAGCCTTCATGTCGCGCAAAGTCGCGCCTGAGGCCGTCGAGCGCATCAACAATGCCGTGCGCATCGCAGCTCAAAACGGACATCATCACCTACAGGTCATTACGTTCCCGTCGAACTACTGTAGCGACGGCGGTCGACGCATCAACATAGCGGATCCCGAATGGCCAACGACGCTAACCGGCTTCGGCAAGGACGCATTCGAATTCTATGACGAGCAATTGCGTCCACTCGGGTACAAGCTTCGCGCAGAGATCGTAAGTTTTCCCGGCGGGATGCCTGGTGAGGTGGCACTTTCCCTTGTGTGGTAACCTTTTTCGAAGGAGAGAGGTTATGGCGAAGGCAGCCATCTCAGAATTGCGTCGCCACGAGAAGTAGGAACTATCTTGGCTCGGCATCGAGCTCTCTGAACAAGCCAACGCGAACAACGAGCTTCGAATTTCGCGGACGGGATCGCGCGTCGCTTGCTACGTGCTGCCGACCGATGAGGAGCTGACGATCGCGCGGCACACGCTCCGGACGCTGCGAGCGCATACTATAGAATCGCGGGAGGAAAAGCGGGCATGATCGACGTTGCATCGCTGAACCTGCTCAAGGGTAAAAAGGCGCTAGTCACCGGCATCGCGAACGATCAGTCGATTGCGTGGGGATGTGCCAAGGCCTTTCGGGCCTTCGGCGCCGATGTTGCAATCACCTATCTCAATGACAGGGCCAAGCCCTACGTCGAGCCTCTCGCTAAAGAGATTGATGCCCCTATGTTGATGCCGCTCGACGTTCAGCAGGAGGGCCAGCTCGAGCAGGTATTCGAAAAAATAACGAAGGAATGGGGCAGGCTGGATCTTTGTGTTCATTCGATCGCGTACGCGCCGAAGGAAGACTTGCAGGGGCGCGTTGTCGATTGTTCCAAAGACGGGTTTCTTCGAGCGATGGAAATCTCGTGCTGGTCATTCATCAGAATGGCCAAGCTCTCCGAGCCCTTGATGACATCCGGCGGAGCCCTGTTCACGATGACTTATTACGGCTCGCAAATTGTGGTCGAGCATTACAACATCATGGGACCGGTGAAGGCTGCTCTCGAATCCGCGACACGCTACATGGCCGCCGAACTCGGGCCGAAAGGCATCAGAGTTCACGCGATATCTCCCGGTCCGCTGAAGACTCGCGCCGCCTCGGGCATCCCCGAATTTGATAAGCTCCTTCAAAAAGCACAATCGAAAGCGCCGAGCCGTAGTCTGGTTTCGATCGATGATGTCGGCATCGCGGTCGCGTTTCTCGGTATGGACGGAGCTAAGCTCATCACCGGCGAGACGCTATACATCGATGGCGGCTACCATATCATTGATTAGATCGAGCGCCGATGAGGCTCGCTGGGATTAGTTCAAGCGCAAGCGATCGCTCAGCGCCGCGAAACTCTTACAAATATGTAAACTTATTATCCTTGCGCGGAGCATTCAGTTGCTCCCCCGCAACCTTATTCATTCCGAACAAAAATCGGGAAAACTTTCCACTCCCATCGGGTTCGCCGTGTCCGCCAATGTGGCCTAGCTGAATTGTCGATTCTCGTTTGCCACAAACCGGGGAAGGCAAAGAGCAGAATCGATAACGCTACTGCGCGATGTTCTCCTGTTCGGAAGAACATACCGGCCGACATGATGGGGGACGGCATGAAGTATTCCGCTTTCTCCTTGGCGACTGTGGTCGCGTTGTGCGCGACGGCGGAAATCGCGGGGCCGGCGATCGCGCAAGATGCGGGAGGGGCGGCGCCTTCCACATCGACGCCGTCCACATCCACGCCAGCACCTTCCGGGGGCGCCACAACGCCGGGTGCGACTCTTCCGGAAGTGCAAATCATTCAGCAAAAAAAGCCGAAACCGGCCCCTTCCAAACAGGTGACCAAAGCGCCAAAGAAGGCGAAGCCGAGCCCATCCGAGCAAGTGAGCAAACCGCCCGTGAAAAAGCTGGCTCCAGTTGCGGCTGCGGCTGCCGTTGCGCCACCGGCATCTGGTCCACCGCCAGTCGCGCCGCCACCGGCTGTCGAATCCGATACGGAAGGCGTCTCGCAGGGCCTGCCCTACGAGGTTGCTCCCGGTCCGAGCACCGTCAAGATGTCGCCGATCAGCGGTAGTGAAATTCCAATCGAGAAAGTGCCGGGTGGCGTTAGCACGATCTCGGCTGGTGAGATCGCGCGGCTCGGGGCCGATTATGTCCCAGACGCCTTGGCGCACTATGTGCCCGGTGTGATCCTCAGTGACGTCCAAGGAAACGTCTTCCAGAACAACGTCGACTACCGAGGCTTCACTTCATCGCCAGTCGATGGCGTGCCGCAAGGACTTGCCGTCTACCAGAATGGCGTCCGCATCAATGAAGCCTTCGGAGATACGGTCAACTACGACTTTCTGCCCGCCATCGCCATCGGCAGCATAACGGTCATGAGCGGCAACCCGGTCTACGGCTTGAACGCGATAGGCGGCGCGCTGACGATCGATATGAAGGACGGATTCACATATCAAGGTTTGGAAACGGATGCGCGCTTCGGATCCTTCGGCCGGGCACAGGGCTCCATTCAGGACGGCACGCGATTTGGCAATTGGGCGACTTACATTGCACTCGAGGAAATTTACGACGACGGCTACCGCGATTTCGGAACGTCAGATATCCGCCGGATGTATGCCGATCTCGGAGTGAGAGGCGATGGCTCCGAGTTTCATATCAACTTTACCGGCGCCGATAACACCGTCGGCGTGGCGGCCGCTTCGCCTGTCGAGTTGTTGGATGAAAGGTGGAGCAAGATCTTTACATCCCCGCAATCGACGACCAATCAAATGGAGATGGTATCTGTCAACGGAAAGGTAAAAGCCACCGACAACTGGGACCTCGCCGGCGTTGCCTACTATCGCCACTTCAATCAGCAGCATGTCGACGGAAACATTTCCAACGCGAGCCCTTGCCCGATCTTGCCCTCAAGCACACAGACCGGAGCGTGCTTTCAGAACCTGGATGGCACCAATATCCTGCTGGGTGATACCAACGGAAATACAATCATCGTGCCGAATGACCTGACAGGTCTCGGCGAAATCGACCGGACGTCGGTCGACGCAAACAGTTTCGGCGTTTCACTCCAGGCGGTAGACAAAGAGAGGCTCTTCGATCATCACAATCAGTTCTTGGTAGGAGCCAGCATCGATCACGGCAACGTGTCGTTTCAATCCTCCGCCGGGCTTGGCTTTTTCCAACCGAATTTCGTCATAAGGGGGGGCGCCGGGTTTGTCGGGCCGTTCGGCCGGGGATGCGATCTCACGGGATCGGGAGATCCGGGCGACGGATGCACTCCGAATGGAACGCCCACGTTGTCCGAGATTCGGCCGGTCAATATTTCGACGACGAACACTTACTACGGTGTCTTCTTTGCAGACACCTTCGACGCGACGGATCGATTGGCCCTGACGGTCGGCGGCCGATATAATATCGCTGACCTGCGGATCCACGATGAAACAGGTCTGGCCCCGGACCTCAACAGTTCATCGAACTTTACGCGCTTCAATCCGATGGCGGGCGGCACGTATAAGCTCTTTGACGGGATTTCGGTTTACGCCGGCTATTCCGAGGCCAATCGCGCTCCGGTTCCTGCGGAACTCGCCTGCGCAGATCCCAACCAACCGTGCCTTCTGCCGAGCTTCTTGACGTCCGATCCGCCGTTGAAGCAGGTCGTCTCGAATACGTGGGAGGCGGGCTTCAGGGGGGAAAACACAAATATTCTGGCGCACGAAAAGCTGACCTGGAGTCTGGGTTATTTCCGCACCACTAACAACGACGACATCACTGAGGTCGCATCATCCATCATCGGGCGCAGCTCCTTCGCCAACGCCGGGGAAACACTGCGGCAGGGCCTCGAGGCGCAGGTGAATTACTGGTCGGGACGTCTGTTCACCTATATGGGATACAATTTCGTCGACGCTACATTTCAGAACGATCTGACTCTTCCCTCGCCCTTCAACCCTGCAGCCGATGCAGATGGAAATATCTTCGTCCACCCGGGAGATCGCATACCGGGCGTGCCGGCCCACAAGTTCAAAGCTGGCTTCGACTATGGTATGACACCGCGCTGGCGCGTGGGCGCTGATCTGATCGCTGCAAGCAACCAGATCTTCTTTCACGACGAATCCAATCAGAATGAGCCACTCGGTGGTTATGCGAAGGTCAACCTGCATACCTCCTACGATGTGACCAACAACATTCAGATCTACGGGCTCGTGGACAATCTCTTTGACCGGCACTACGGCGTTTACGGAACGTTTTTCGATGTTGAAGACGCCAATGACAGCGGCGCGGCTCTCGGAAGCATAACCTTTACGGATCCACGCACGATTATACCGGCTCCGCCAATCACGGCGTATGGCGGTATAAAGTTCAAGTTCAACTAGGGCGCCATGGCATCCGGAACCATAGCGTTATATGTTGAACTAAATCATTCGCCGTTCCCGCTCACGGGTTCGGCCCGCCGAAGAGGGAACCAACATGCTGACACGATATATCTTGGTCGTTGCCATGCTCTTCTCTTGCGGCGCCGAGTCGGCTTTGGCGGCGCTGAAGCCTGGCGATAAAGCGCCGATGTTCAAAGCGCACGCTTCACAAGGCGGCAAGGAGTTCACGTTCTCGCTTGCCGAGGCGCTGAAAAAGGGACCGGTGGTCGTCTATTTCTATCCGCAGGCCTTCACGTCGGGCTGCACCATCGAAGCGCACGAATTCGCGGAGGCGATGGTGAAATTCAACGCCCTCGGCGCGTCAGTCATTGGCGTCAGCAACGATGACATCGCGACGCTCAATAAGTTTTCGACATCGGAATGCCGTAGCAAGTTTCCGGTCGCGGCTGATAAGGATCAGCACATCATGACGGCATACGATTCCGTGATGATGGGTTTCTTGCCATATGCAAACCGCACATCGTACGTCATCACGCCGGATGGGCGGATCTCGTATGAATACACATCGCTCGATCCGTCGGACCACGTGAAAAATACGCTGGCAGCAATCCAGAGCTGGAAGGCCAAGCACGAGTAGTTGCGCGCTCTCTCGTCCTTAGCTCTCAGCCGGCCCTGATTGTCGAAACGCCCGCATCTTCGAGGGCGTCGGCGATCGCGTGAGGCGGCTCGGATTCGGTGACGACGCGATGCACTGCTTCCAGCGGCGCGACCTTGATGAGGCCGCCGCGGCCGAACTTCGAAGCATCGGCGAGCACCGTGACGGAACGCGATTGCGTGATCATCGCGCGCGCGACATCCGCTTCTCTCAAATCGAAATCGAGGATGCCCACCGTCTCGATCGAGCCGACGGCAAGCACTGCGTGGATGGCATGAAACTGGCTGATCTGGTCGATGGCCATCGGGCCCAGATTCTCGGTGCTTTCAGCGCGGTACTCGCCGCCGATCAGGAATGTCGAGTTGGAGGCGCCGCGCGCCGCCAGCGCCGCGATCGCCGCGGAATTGGTGATGACGGTCAAACCGCTTGCCATCGCGAGCTCTTCCGCAAACAGCAATGTCGTCGTTCCGGTGTCGACAAACAGGGTATCGCCGGGCTCGAAGAGTTGTATGGCACGCCGGGCGATGGCGCGCTTGGCCTCGGCATGCTCCAGGAGGCGGCCCTGAAACGATCCCTCGATGTCCGCCTCGATAGCCGTGCGAGGCTCGGCGAGGGTCGCCCCCCCATGGATTTTGCGAACGCGGCCGCGCTCCGCGAGGTCCGTCAGATCCCGGCGGATCGTTTCCCTTGAAGTTCCAAGGAGTTCCGCCAGCGCATCGACGGTTACCCGCTCGCGCTCGCGAACCATTTGCTCAATCCGTTCACGCCTTAGGTTAGGCCGCATCGTTTTCTGCCCGTTCGGTCATTTTATTTGACTGTTCAGCCATTCTATTGGAGCATGCCACAGATATTTCGCCCATACGGGCAAAATGTGGACGCTGTCGATCCGGGTTAACAACTGGGGGTTGGGAATGGGTCAGGACGAAGATACCAAAGTATTGCATTCGATGGGCTACGCGCAGGAACTGTCGCGGCGCATGGGTGCATTCTCGAACTTCGCAATTTCGTTTTCCATCATCTGCATCCTTGCCGGCGGCATTACTTCATATCCGCTCGCAATGGGAACGGGTGGCGGTTTCCAAGCAACGGTGGGCTGGATCGTGGGCGGCGTCTTCGCCCTCGTCGTTGCAGCATCGCTCGGACAGATCGCATCAGCCTACCCGACGGCCGGTGGTCTCTATCATTGGTCATCCATCCTTGGCGGTCGTGGTTGGGGTTGGGCAACGGCTTGGATCAATCTCCTCGGCCTGATCTTCGTCGTCGCGTCGGTCAACGTCGGCGTGTGGCTTCTGTTTCGGGACCTCGTTCTCGCCGGCGTTTTCCACATGGACGTCACGACGTGGACCACTCTGTCGACCGACCCGCTGCCAGCCGGCATGACGGCCGATCAAGTCGCGGCCAACAATAACCATGCCTATCTGGTTCAGGTCATTGCAGTCAGTCTCATTACGTTTTGTCAGGCGGTTTGCAACCACTTCGGCATCAAGCTCACCACTGCACTCACGGATTTTTCGGGCTACCTGATCCTCGTCGTTGCGGTGGTTTTGACTGCAATGTTCCTGATCTGGGGAGCGAGCTGGGATTTCTCGCGCGTCACGACGTTCGTCAACAACACGGGCGAGGCTGGCGGCGGATATGTGCCGGAGCCACGCACGGCTCTCATCGCCTTCCTCATCGGCCTGCTCTATCCGCTCTATACGATCACGGGCTTCGACGCGTCGGCGCATACGTCTGAAGAAACCCGCGATGCACGCAATGCCGTGCCGCGCGGCATGATCCACTCGGTGTTCTGGTCACTCGTGTTCGGCTTCGCGATGGCGCTGTCGTTCGTGCTTGCCACCCCCGATATGGCGGCGACGGCCAAAGACGGCGCAAACGCTTGGTTCAACCTCTTCAATAACCTGCCTGCGCCGCAGGTGCTGAAGGACGTGATTGCGATCTCGATCGTGGTCGCGAACTTCATCTGCGCCCTCGCCGGTCTCACCTCGACTTCGCGCATGATCTTCGCATTCGCCCGCGACGGCGGCCTGCCGGGATCGAGCATTTGGAAGAAGGTCAGCCCGACGTGGAGAACGCCGGTTCCGGCCATCTGGCTCGGAGCGGTGCTTTCGGTCGCCGCAACGCTCTACTCGCCGGCCTTTGCCGCACTTGCTGCCGGCTGTGCGTTGTTCCTCTACGTATCGTACGCGATGCCAATCGCGGCTGGCCTCCTCGCTGAAGGAAAGACCTGGACCGAGTTCGGGCCGTTCCGCCTCGGCATCTGGTCGAAGCCGTTAGCGCTCGTTACCATATTTGGTGTCTTCGTGTTGATGTATGCTGGCATCCAGCCGCCATTCGACATTCTCATCAACTACGCGCTCGGCCTGCTCGTCCTCCTCGTGGTGCTGTGGTTCGGAATCGAATCGCGTCGCTTCAAGGGGCCTCCGATCGGAGCCGAGATTGCGAAGCGGCAGGCTGAAATCGCTGCGGCCGAGCGCGCCGTCGGCGAAGCCGTTTAAGACTCATGTAACGAAGGCCGCGAGCTCACCGCTCGCGGCCTTTTTGTTTCCGTTACGACGCTCACAATCAAAATAACGCCGAATGGCAAAGGACCAAAGCAATATGTCGATCGCAGATGTCGCGATCGTAGGCGCGGGCGTCGTCGGCTGCGCGATGGCGAGACGTTTCGCTCTCGAGGGGGCAAAAGTCGTTCTTCTGGAACGCGGCGCGGACCTGCTCTCGGGCGCCAGCAAAGCCAACAGCGCCATTTTGCACACCGGCTTCGATGCGCCGCCCGGCAGCGTCGAACTCAGCTGTATGCAGGCCGGATATGCCGAATATCAGGCGATACGCGAAAGCTTCAATCTCCCGTTGCTCGAAACCGGAGCCATGGTCGTTGCGTGGTCGGCCGCGGAGAAAGCGGCACTCGACGGGATCGAGGCGCAGGCGCGCGCTAACGGCATCCACGATGTGCGACGGCTGACGGCTTCCGAAATACGCGCGCGCGAGCCGCACCTTTCGCCTCGCGCGCTCGAAGCTCTGCTGGTGCCGGGTGAGCATGTGATCGATCCGTGGTCGCCATTTCTGGCCTATCTGCTGCAAGCCCAGGCCCACGGCGCCGAGATCCGATTTGCGACAGAGGTGATTTCCGGAAGCTTTGACGGAGATATCTGGACGCTGCAGACGAGCACCGGCGAGCGGCGGGCGCGGACCGTCATCAATTGCGCCGGACTTTTTGGCGACCGGCTCGATGCGCGTCTCCTCGGCGCGGCTTCGTTTCAGATTCGCCCGCGCAAAGGTCAGTTCGTCGTCTTCGACAAGGCGGCGGCAGCGCTTCTCAGAACCATCGTCCTGCCTGTTCCGTCAGAACGCACCAAAGGCGTTGTTCTCACTCGCACTGCTTTCGGGAACTTGCTCGTCGGGCCGACAGCCGAAGAGCAGCAGGATCGCGAGCGCGCAAACGTCGTGGATGACACGCTTCGCGGTTTGATCGCGCGCGCGGTGGAAATGGTACCCGCATTGGCTGATGTTGGCGTCACTGCCGTTTACGCAGGGCTTCGACCCGCGACCGAAGAGAAACATTATCGGATCTCCACGCATCCAGACCGCAATTGGATCACGGTCGGCGGAATCCGGTCGACAGGCATGACCGCATCGCTCGGCATCGCGCAGCACATTTACAAAATCTACGAGGAGATGGGCCATCGCCACGTGCCCGTCGCGGAGCCGGCAACGCCGCGCGTTCCAAATCTTGCGGAGCACGAACCGCGGGACTGGCAATCGGCGGGTTACGGCGAGATCGTGTGTCACTGCGAGATGGTGACGTTGCGAGAGATTGAGCAGGCTCTTTCGGGTCCGCTGCCGCCCGGAAATTTCGGTGGCCTCAGGCGTCGCACACGGTGCGGCATGGGCCGATGCCAGGGCTTCTATTGCAACGCCCGGCTGGCGCAGCTCACGGCCGGACATTTTGCATCGCCTCTGGCTGTCGGAGACGCTGCCTGATGGCCGTACTTCCCGAGAGATCCGCGAGCGTTGACGCGCTCGTCATCGGCGCCGGACCTGCGGGCCTTGCGGCGGCGACGCGACTGAAGCGTCTCGGTCTTGCGCGCGTGGTCGTCATCGATCGCGAGCTGGAAGCCGGTGGCGTTCCCCGTCACTGCGGGCATTCGCCGTTCGGCATGCGCGAATTCGGACGCGTATTGACCGGACCCGCTTACGCGCGGCGGCTGACGGATGCCGCAAGAGGCGCGGGCGTCGAACTGATTCTTGGCAATACCGTCGTCGCGATCGACACCAGCGAATCTTTGGTCGCGACTTGCGCCAGCAGCGAAGGCATCGTCCGCATCGCAGCCAAACGCATTATTCTGGCGACCGGCGTACGCGAGACGCCGCGGGCGGCACGGCTCGTTTCGGGCGACCGGCCGCTCGGCGTTCTGAATACGGGCGCTTTGCAGGCTTACGCATATCTTCAACATCTGGCGCCCTTTCGCAGGCCAGTGATCGTCGGCACGGAACTCGTTTCGCTTTCGAGCCTGCTGACGTGCCGAAAGATCGGTGCTCGTCCGGTCGCGATGATCGAAGAGCGTAGCGGACCGACGGCGCGGCGGCTTTTCATGGGCTTGCCACGTCTGCTCGGCGTGCCGGTGCATTACGGAACCCGCATCACCGACATCCGGGGGATGCACCGCGTCGAGGCCGTGACGTTATCGGGAGCGGATGGAAAGCGGCGGGACATCGAATGCGACGGCGTGCTTTTTACGGGCCGTTTTACGCCCGACGCGCCGCTCGCCCGGGCCGCGGGGCTCGAGATCGATAGCCACACCGGCGGGCCGACGATCGATCAATTTGCACGGACGAGCGAGCCGCGGATTTTCGCTGCGGGCAATGTGCTGCATCCGGTCGAGACAGCAGGTTGGTCTTGGCGAGAGGCCGTGCGCGTCGCGGACTTCGTTGCTGCCGATCTCGGCGGGTGGCTGCCGTCGCCGGACAACGCAATCACGCTCACACCCGGAGACGGCGTCCGCTATGTCGTGCCGCAACGCATCGTGCGGGGGCCCGGCGGATTGCCTCATATCCAATTGCGTGCGACTGGCGACGTTTCCGGCGCATTGGTTGCACACAGCAAAGGTCAGCGATTGAGAACACAACCGATGACATCAGGACCCGAGCGCCGGATTTTGGCGCCGCTCGCCGCGTTCCGTCAGGCCGATGCCGGTATCACCTTCAGTTTCGACAACCGCCGTTCAACGGCATCCCGGAGCGATGCGACATGCGTGTAGCGGCGATCGATCAAGGCACGACTTCGACGCGCGTTCTCGTCGCCGACACGGACGGTACGATAGAGATCGCCTGCGCCATAACGCATCAACAAAACCATCCGCATCCCGGATGGGTGGAGCACGATCCTGAAGAGTTGCTGGGGAACATTCGCGCCTGTCTCCAAGCTGCGGGCGCCGTCGATGCGATCGGCATCGACAATCAGGGCGAGAGCTGCCTCGCGTGGGATGCGCGAACCGGCGCGGCGTTGTCCCCCGTCATCGTGTGGCAGGACAATCGTACCGCCGACGTCATCGAGCGCCTGAAGACTGCCGGCGCCGAGGCATTGACGCTCGCGCGGGCCGGGCTGCCGTTGGATGCGTATTTCTCCGCCTCGAAGCTCGCATGGATCATCAACACGCTTCCGGCGGCGCGGGCCGCGATGGACGCTGGGCACCTGCGGCTCGGCACGACGGACGCGTTCTTTCTCGACCGCTTGACCGGCACCTTCGCGACCGACGTTACGACAGCCTCACGCACGTCCTTGATGGATCTCGAGACGGGACAGTGGGACGAGCGGCTCTGCCAGCTCTTCGGCGTCCCGATGTCGTGCCTGCCGAAAATCCTGCCAACCGTCGCGGATTACGGTCGCGTTGACGGTGTGCCGATTACCGCGGCCGTCGTCGATCAACAGGCCGCCCTCTTCGGTCATGGATGCCGCAACCCCGGTGACGCCAAGATCACCTTCGGCACCGGCGCATTCGCGTTGACGGTCACGGGCGACAAGATCGCGCGCGCGCCGGAAAAGGGATTGCTGCCGACGGTCGCCTGGTCGATCGATGGCCACATGACCTACGCGGTCGACGGCGGGGTCTACGACGCGGGTTCGGCAATCGAATGGGCGCGGCGCATCGGTCTCGTGTCGGATCTAAGCGCGGATCTCGATTGGTTCGACTGCGCGCCCGCTATCGAACGAGGCGTCGTCTTCGTGCCGGCGCTTTCGGGTCTCGCCTGTCCGCATTGGGATAGGACGGCGGCGTCGCTTTTCCTCGGCATGTCGGCTGCGACGACCCGGGCCGATCTCTGTCAGGCGTTGCTGGAAGGGATTGCGCTCAGCGCCGCCGATGTCGTCGGGGCCATGGACGCGCATGTCGCGATTGGCCGTTCGATTGCCATCGACGGCGGCCTCGCCCGCAGCCGGTACTTCGCGCAGTTCCTAGCAGACATGATCGGCCGCGACGTTCTTGCGACAAGTTTCGATGAGCGCACGGCATTCGGTACGGCGTCGCTTGCCGCGCTCGGCGCCGGCTTTGCATTGCCTGAGCCCGTAACTGTCTCACGGACGTTTTCGCCGCGCGCCGGAGATAATGGCAAGATACGCGCACGCTTCAGCGAGGCCGTATCACGGGCCAAGGGCTGGCGGGATCACGGCGGACAGCAGGCCGGCTAAAAGTTCTCTCATCGACGGGCGAGCTGACATTGGAACTCCCCGCACCTACATGATGCGGGAGGCCGGAGGTTCCAATGGTTCCACTTTCCATACTCGATCTCGTTCGCGTCACCGAAGACACCGATGCGCGCGGCGCGTTGGATAACGCGCGCGACGTCGCCGCACATGCCGAACGCTGGGGATATCGCCGCTTCTGGGTCGCCGAGCATCACAATATGCCGGGGATCGCCAGCGCCGCGACATCGATCGCCATCGCGCACATTGCCGCCGGATCGAAGTCCATTCGCGTCGGCGCTGGCGGCATCATGCTGCCCAATCATGCGCCGCTCATTATCGCCGAGCAGTTCGGTACCCTCGCGCGGCTTTTTCCCGGCCGCATCGATCTGGGCGTCGGCCGCGCGCCCGGCACCGACCAGGTCACGGTGCAAGCTCTCCGGCGATCGCCGGCGGCAGCCGATACGTTCCCGCACGACGTGATCGAGTTGCAGGCCTACTTCGAACCAGCGGCTCCTGGCCAGCGTGTGCAGGCTGTACCTGCGGCCGGAACGAAGGTGCCCATCTGGATCCTCGGATCGAGCACGTTCGGCGCGCATCTCGCGGCGGAGCTTGGACTTCCGTACGCGTTCGCTTCTCACTTCGCGCCCGAACAACTGCTGGCCGCGCTCGACGTTTACCGCAGCCGCTTCAAGCCGTCGGAGCAGCTCGCGACGCCGCACGCGATGGTTGGTGTCAATATCATCGCCGCTGAAACCGACAGGGAAGCGCGGCGCCTGGCGACGACGCAGCAGATGTCGTTTGCAAACATCTTTCGCGGGGCGCGGGGGCTGAGCCAGCCGCCGATCGACGACATCGAGACCTATTGGACACCGCGCGAAAAGGCGCAAGTTCTGCAGATGCTTCAGCGTTCCATCGTCGGCTCGCCGGAAACGGTCCGCGCCGGCATCGACGCGCTCATTGACGAAACCGCCGCCGACGAGATTATGATCGTATCCGATGTTTACGATCATAACGCGCGGTTGCGCTCGTTCGAGCTTATCGCGGCCGTGCACGAAGCCAGCGGCAAAGAGAAAACGTCGAAGGAGACCTGTCCGTGAGTAACGACAAAAGCGAACCGCCTCCGAGCGCCAGCAAGCTTACGCGGAGCAAGCAACGCTGGGCGCGGGAAGGCCGCTTCCTTACGGGAAGGACCGCGCGTGCAGATTCGGAGCGGCTTCCCCCGGGCCAGCATGTGGTTCGCGATTGGCCCGTGCTCGATCTCGGCGAGCAACCCGCGATTTCTCTCGACGCCTGGAACCTCGTGATCGACGGCGCGGTCGATCATCCCGTGACGCTCGATTGGGCGGCATTTCAAAGCGAGCCACAAACGGCCAAGACCTCGGATATTCATTGCGTGACGACTTGGTCGCGGTACGACAACCGCTGGACCGGCGTCGCGACACGAGATCTGCTCGACCTCGTCATGCCGAACGCCACCGCCCGGTTCGTCATTCTGCACAGCTACGATCGCTACACGACCAATATTACGCTCGAAGACTTCGCGTCCGACGATGCGGTCGTCGCGCATGCCTGGGAAGGAAAGCCGCTGACACGAGAACATGGCGGGCCCGTCCGCCTCGTAGTGCCGCATCTTTATTTCTGGAAAAGTGCGAAGTGGCTGAAGCGGATCGAGTTCGCCGCTGAGGACGCGCCGGGCTTCTGGGAGGTCAACGGTTATCACAACCGCGCCGACCCGTGGCTGGAACAGCGTTATTCCAGCGACTGAAGCGGCGGCTTCATGCGGCTCAATTGGTTAACATCCCGGGGATGAATTGCCACGTAAAGCCCAAGGAGCGAGGGCGAAGGCGTTTGGCTCGCGGCGCATTATGAGGGCATAACTTCTGCCATCGTTTCGGCGGAGCATTCACGCTAAGGTCGAATCTTATTGCGGGGCAATTAAAAAGGGGGGGGTCGATTGTTTCCCCATCGACATTTTTTCGGCATCGCGCCGGCAATTTTGCCGATAGCGGTCGCGTTTCTCTCCCTCGTCGTGCCGGCAACCGATGCGCAGGCAAAGGACGCTGCGGACGATTGTGAAGGCGCCATCGGCCTGTCGGTGCTCGCTTCGCCAGTCGCGCCGTGGAAGGGCGCGCCTTTGCGGGTGATCTTCTCGTCGGAGAAACCGATCACGGCAGAGTTCTCGCTCGCCGGCCCTGATGGCGCGGTCGCGGTCAAGTCCAGCGAGCGTCACGGCGGCCCGCCGTATTTCTGGTTCGCCGAAGTGGCGTCGCCCGCTGCCGGAACGTGGCACGCCAAGCTCACGCGCGAAGGCGGTGACGCGGACTGCGCAACGATCACCCGTGAGATCGCCGTCGGCCGAACTGCATCGGCACCCATCAAGGCTACGAGCAAAAGTGTCTGGCCCGTCAGGGGTGCCTGGAACCGGTCGACCGAAAACCTCTATTCGGCCTGGGTCGAGAAGCTGTTCGATGCGCCGATCGAGCAGGAACTGTCATGGCCGGCGTTGCATGAAGTGCTGCGCGATAAATCGCGCAATTTCCTGTTCAACCATCTGGGTCTCGACGAAGACTCTAAGAAGCTCCTCTTGAAGCCGGACTGCGCCGACCTCCCGTACTTTCTGCGCGCATACTTTGCATTCAAGACCGGGTTACCGTTCGGATACTCGAAGTGCACGCGCGGCGGCGGCGGTAAGGCTCCCCGGTGTCCGCAGTGGTTCAACATTCAGCGGGAAGAATCCGCCCCGGCGTCCGATCAAAATGATGCACAGGCCGGCTCAGGTTCGCTCTTCGGCGTTTTCGGCAATGCGGCGGCGCAGACAGCACCTTCGCGGGCTTCGTCGCGGCCCCAGGGCCTTGTGCCGGGGTTTGGCTATTATTTGCGAACGACGGTCGCCAATGGGGTTCATTCGGGTTCCGGCCGCACGGCTGCGGACGACGACAACACCGATTATTATCCCGTCCCGCTCACCGCGGATGCGCTTCGTCCGGGGACGATCTACGCCGATCCCTACGGGCACGTATTGGTGCTCGTGAAGCGGATCGCGCAGACGAATGATTCCGCTGGGGTTTTTCTGGCCGTCGATGGCCAGCCCGACGGGACTGTCGCGCGCAAGCGGTTCTGGCGCGGAAATTTCCTCTTTGCACAAAACCCTTCGCTCGGAAGCCCCGGCTTCAAGCGCTTCCGGCCTGTCGTCGCCGATGCAAACGGCGGCCTGCGGCGGCTGGCCAACGCTGAGATCTCAAAGGATCCCCAATACGGCGACTTCTCCCTCGAACAATCCAAGCTCGGTGTCGAAGACTTTTACGATCGGATGGACGATGTGATGTCGCCGGAACCGCTCGATCCGTTGCGCGCGATGAAGGAGACGATCACGGCGCTCGAAGAGCAGATCAAGACCCGCGTCACCTCGGTCGAAAACGGCCGGAAGTATCAGAACGGTGGGGGCGCGGAGGTCGCAATTCCGGCGGGCTCGTCGATCTTTGAGACGACCGGAGCATGGGAGGATTACTCGACCCCATCCCGAGATCTCAGGTTGCTCATCGCAATCGACGTCGTGCGCGGCTTTCCTGACCGCGTCGCGCGGCGAGCGGACCGGTATGCGATGCCCAAGGATAAGAGCGCATCCGAGGTTAAAGGCGAACTGGATAGCCTGCTCGCAGCCGAACTGGCGGCACGGAAGTTCTCCTATCCGCGCAGTGACGGCTCGACTTGGACACTTGCCATGAAGGACGTTATCGACCGCGCCGCCGATCTCGAGATGGCCTACAACGTCAATGATTGCGTCGAACTCCGATGGGGCGCGCCGCAGCAAAGCGAAGAGGCTTCGACTTGCAAGCGTCGCGCATCCTCGGCGCAGCGGAGTAAAATGGCGGAGTATCGCGCGTGGTTTCATGACCGCCGCCGCCCCGCGCGAGAATAGCCGAACTTTCTCAGCTATTCAGACGGCCGATGATACGAAATCATCTGCGGAGATTACGTCTCGTATACATGAAAAGACCCCGACGATTTAACGGCAATATTGCCGGGTCGACGGGGTCAGTTGAAGATTTATAAAATTAATACGTAAGAAAAAATGATTTCTGCAACATGGTCGGCAGTGTACTGAATAAACGCGCTTCTTGCTAGGGCGCAGAATTCCAAAATTAGCCGTGATTGCTGAGGATTTGCGTCATGAATATCCGCGCAGTTGCTGCACATCTTTGCGAAGATCCGGAATGATGTCTTGGGAATTGCAGCACAAATAACCTGCCCGCTATATCGCCTTTGGCGATATCCCCAAAAACGGAAAAAGCCCAAAAAATATTTATGGCCTAGGCCGATTGGGCGCGGGTTTTCAACCGGAATTGATCCGACCGCAGAAATCTGCATCAGGACAATATTGGCGATAACCGAGGCGCATTATCGCTCGACGGAAATCGCGCCTCACTCCGGTGCGTGCAAATCTTCACTGATCGTCGCGAAGATTAGAGAGAGGGTTGCGCTTGGCGACGCGATCACCTGACGAGCCCCAGCCCGCCAGCCTCCCATGTCACGGACAACGGCACGCGGGCTAAGCATCGCGAGGCATCAAACAGCACCTCGCGCTGGCGTGCCGGCGCAAAATAAGGACGCTGATTGCCGTGACGTTTATTCGGAGCCGCTCAGGACCTTCCGATCAGCGCGATGATTGCGGTTCGTGACGAAGACCACCAAACCGGTACCGAGAGCTCCGAACACAAGAAGAGCCTCAACTGCGAAAATCATCGTGTAGGCTGAATCGGGCATTGCGCTTCCTCTTTATTTTTATGCGCTTATGAAACGATGTTCCCTCGCAAAAAGCTACCCAAGTCTACGCTAAAAGGCATTTCTTTTTGGAATATGCGCTGCGCTGCACAAAGTCATTTCCAAGCCGTCGGCGATGGCTGAATAGTATTTTATCGAACGATCGCATGCGCTTGGGGCCGTCATTACCCGCGCAATCTACGGGACGCTGAGAAACGCTCTTCCCGCGGCGCAACCGGTTTCCTACCGTTTTGGGCAAATATCCCGATTGCACTAACGAGCCTCGAGGAACTGCTCGACTTCGGTCGGAGTCGGCAGAGCAGCTCGAGCGCCAAGCCCCTTGCAACTGATCGCGGCGACGGCGGATGCGATGCGTGCGCACTCAGCGTCATTCAGGCCTTCTGAGATCGCCCATGCAAACGCGCCATGAAAGGCATCGCCGGCGCCTGTCGTGTCGACGACTTCGACCGGGAACGCGGCTTGGCGGCAAAGCTCCCCGTTGCCGGTCATCCAAAGATACCCGTTTGCGCCCAACGTTACGCCCGCATGGCGAATGCCGGATTGAACCAGCGTTGCCAGACGCTCCTCGTCGCTGGCGCCCCTCACGAACTGCCTGAAGGCCGGCGCGGAGAAGATCGCGTAGTCGGCGAGCCCGAGGACTTTCGAAAGCAGTTGCCCGCTGTTCAAATCAATATCGAGGACGGTTGGCACGTTGTGAGCGCGGGCGGCTCCGAAGGCGGCAACGGTTCCTTCGAGCCAGGTCAAGTCGCTCGAGACCGCACCCGCATTCCCGATGTCGGCAATGGGAAGCCAATCGGCGGCGAGAGGGAAATCATGATCGTCCTCGCTGATGACGAGGCGTTCTCCGTTACGATCAACGATGACGGCCGCAGTCGCCGATGAAACACCGGCGCACGCGCGGACGTGGGTCGTACCGACGCCGACCGCATCGAGTTGCTGGCGAATTATCGCGCCTGAAGGATCGTCGCCGATGCGCGCCCAGAGCGAGACGTCGCCGCCGAGACGCGCGATTGCGGCTGCAGCGTTCGCAGCCATGCCGCCTCCGCTCGCGACGTGAGCAAGTGCGCGAATTTTCGTCGGCGATGATGGAAACGCCTCGATCCGATAAACGTAATCGAGTGCGGCGTGACCGACCGCGATGATGTGCTTTCCGGGCATGAAGCCTTTCGCGCGTGTGGATGACTTCAGGGTAGCGGAGAACGCTCGTCCGGCTGGTCTGCAAGAGAGCTTCGCGCGCTCGCGAGAACGTTCAGACGGGCATGCAGCCGCTCGATCTCGTTCAGGAGGTCGAAGACGAGCGCAATACCTGCGGGATTTAGGCCGAGGTCCCGATCGAAGCGTTTCGCCTTCGCGGCAAGAACGACGCTCACGCTCGAAAATCTCCATTCCGATGGACTGCGTCCCTGCGGCTCGATGATCCCCTGCTCTACAAGCTCGGAAATCCACGCCACATCGCCTTGGCAGCTCTGGCAGAGTTCTTCGAGTGAATAGACGGATGCCGAACCAATCATTTCAGCGGGCATGGGCTCGCGCTCTCCATTTGCCATGTCTCAGACTCCCAGGCTGGCGCGCGGATCGAACGCCAACTCCTTCGCCATTTCCTCGTAAATCTGACGCGCCTTTTCGTCGGTTGCCGGCGGCCATACAATCTTCAGAACCGCATAGAGATCGCCGGGCGGCGTCGCCGGAATTCCGCGGCCTCTGACCCTGAGTTCGCGTCCATGCGCAGAGCCGGGCGGGACTTTCAGCATGATCGCTCCTTCGGGTGTCGGCATCTTCACGCTCGCGCCCAATGCGGCTTCCCAGGGGGCAACCGGAAGATCGAGATAGAGGTCCTTGCCAACGACACGATAACGCTGATCTGGCTTGAAGCGGATTTCGAGATAGAGATCGCCTGCCTGGCCGCCTCCCATTCCGGGCGAGCCCTGGCCTTTCAAGCGGATGCTTTGTCCTTCGGTGACGCCTTTCGGGATCTGCACGGTCAGACTTTTATCGCGCACCAGAACGTGGCCGCCGTCATCGAGTTCCGGCACGCGAAGCGTAATCGTGCGCGTGGCGCCTTCCAGCGCGTCCTGCAGATCGATGAGGATTTTCGCGTGATGATCTTCGCCCCGCGCGCGGAACGTCGTGTGAGTCCGGCCGTGATGACGTTCGGCGCGAGCTCCGCCGAAAATCGATTCAAAAAAGTCGCTGAAGTCACCCGCTCCGGATCTACCTGAAAACTCGAATCCGGCATCCCAGTCCGGAGGCGGCCTGAAGTCCTGCCCGGATTTATAATCTTTGCCGAGCTGATCGTAGGCCGCGCGCTTCTCGGGATCGCTCAAGACATCATTGGCTTCGCCGATCTCTTTGAACTTTGCTTCGGCGCCATCCTCCTTGTTGACGTCGGGATGGAATTTTCGCGCTAGCTTACGGTATGCGCGCTTGATGTCGTCCTCGGTCGCATTTCGTTCCACGCCGAGGATTTYGTAATAGTCCTTGAATTCCATTTGGGCTCACATCATCGGATGAGGTTCAGCGCGTCAGTGATAATTTCCCGGTGATCGAAGGCGATTTCAACACCATCGAAGTCTTTTATCCAGACCACGGCTGCCGCATCGTCGGCGGCTCTCGCGTCGCCGCGCGCATCATTCGTCAGGAATGCGACCGAGCAGACGTGACCGCGAGGATCGCGATCGGGCCGTGAATAAACGCCGACGAGTGCGAGGTTCATCGCGTCAAGTCCCGTTTCCTCCGCCAGTTCGCGTCGCGCCGCATCTTCCACCGCCTCGCCGATTTCGACAAATCCCCCGGGAAGCGCCAGATAATCCTTGAACGGCGGATTTTTACGCCGGACCATAAGCACCCCGCGGTCCCGATCGACAACAACACAGTCGGCGGTAAGAGCAGGCGTTTGAGGAAGCGGCATGGCGATCCTATTTACGGCGAAAGCGACAACGTGAAAACTGCGACGAGCGCCGGATTGCTGCTGTATCGCGATAGAAACGGGCTTGAAGTCTTGCTCGCTCACCCTGGTGGGCCATACTGGCGCAAGAAGGATGAAGGTTCGTGGACGGTACCGAAGGGTGAAGTTCTAGGCGGAGAAGACTTATATAAAGCAGCGTTTCGCGAATTTGTTGAAGAGACCGGGTTTCATCCCCGAGGCACTGTCACTCCACTCGGGTCCGTCCGGCAAGCCGGCGGCAAGCGCGTTCATGTGTGGGCGGTAGAAGACGATTGGAATCCTGAGACGCTCGTTAGCAATACGTTCAGCATGGAATGGCCGCCGCGGTCGGGCCGGACGCAGGCTTTTCCCGAGATCGATCGCGCCGAATGGTTCGATATCACAACGGCGCATCGCAAAATACTGAAAGGCCAAGCCGAATTGCTCAACCGGCTTGAGCTTTTGCGGCATGCAAAGTGAGGGCGCCGTTTCGAGAATGGCGCCTCTTCTTCCGGAAGCGGCCGCGCAATACGATCCAATACGAAAACCACGCTAACCGGATTTTAAGCAATCCGGCAGCCGAAGGGCGAAAGCTCTGAAAGTCTTAGGGAATATCGTGGATATCGATTGCATGCGCGCCGGTTGGCTTGAGAAAATCGGGATGGCCGGACAAGCGCGAAAAAATTCCAACGGGATTGAGTGGCGTCATGGATGAATGCAATTCAAAGATCGTGCTGTCTGAGGCCTATTCGGAGAGGCTTTCCGACGACGAGATCGCGGAGATGATGGCAGAAGCTGCCATGGTCGACCTTCTTTTCCAGTCCGGGCGAATTTCGACGATGTACCTTGCCGGCCTGACGGCAGCTGCTGATGCGTCGTCCGAATGGCAGCCGGAGCCCGAAGCCTCGGCGGCCTAACTCGCACTTCGGCCCGCGGCGCTCGGTCAACGAATGAGCGGATGCGATTTCGCCCGCTCATTTTTTTGCTCAGCAGTTCTCTGAACGCGAGCCCTGCCTCTTGTCACGGCGTGATCTCATTTCACGGGGCCGTACTCTGGGGCATATTCTGGCGGCAACGGTTCCGCTACGGCACTGAAAAGGTAGGTCAGGCCAATGCGGGTCACCCAAAAACTGTCCTCAAATTTCGTCTGCACTTGGCACGAACCGCCAGGACCGCCGCAGGAATCGAAGTTGACGGATTCGTGGTCGGTTCCTAGATCGACGTAGGCTGCGTCGCCACGAAACGTCCAATGATCCCTCAGAAAAATTTCGAAGCCGCCGCCGACTGTCCAGCCAACCTTTGTTTCGTCATCATGCCGCGTGACGGGCCCATCAAGCGCAAATGGATCGGAGAATTTGTGGTCGACGGTCGCGTATGCGAGCCCGCCGGTCGCGAACAACAGTATGTTGTCATCGGCTATGACGCCTACCCGGCCATTCAGTGAGCCGAACCAATTCATCGACGAGCTGAACGAGGGACCGCACCTCTCGCACCCCAAGCGGTTGTCGGCGCCGAAATAGTTGAATGCCGATTCAATGCCGATCAGTGCGTTTCCGCATTGGATGTTGTAGCCGGTGTACGAACCGAGGGTGAAACCCTTATCGTTGCTGCTGATCGTGCCTATATCGCCGGACACCTTGGATCGCATGCTGCCGCCGCCGAGCTCACCGCCTGTATAAAGGCCTGAGTATATGCCGCCACATGGCGTTCCAGGCGGGCCGCCCCAAAGGATATTCGGGCCATCAGCGCGCGCTGCGGAGGCTCCGGCGAGGCAAAATATCAGCGCTATAACTATCTGAATGATCTTCATAATATGGACACCCGTCTAAAATTCAATTTTGAAAAATCTGACGTTCGAAGTCGAAAAATTGTGAAGTCTGAAAAATCTGAAATAGGAATTTTGAAATCGGAAAGCGGCGGGGCGAAAATTCGAACCGCGATGAGCGTTTGAGCTTCACAAGCAGGGGATGTGATTCGCAGAGTGTCGTCGAGCGGCGAGCTGCGGTTTGCCTCTCATTGCAGAGAGGCGTTGCTCAACTTACACGGATGCCGCCGTTCGGCGAGTTCGCCGGTGCTTGTTCAACTGTCATTTCGTGATTTCATTTAAAAAGATACGGCGCGACTTTACGCAAACTCCACGCCACAGGGGTACGATCAGATATATTTCGCTTCATATTTTTATACTCTGGATTTTTTTATCGTGCTGAAGGGCGTATTAGCGCAGATCGTGCCTGATCGGGCGGCGATCGTTGAGCGGGACAAGGGTATCGCGTTTCTATCTGCCACGCGGTCCATTTATCAGCTCAATGAGCTTTTCTATTTCTGTGCGAACATCCCACGGCATTCGAGCCGTGCTTTCGTGCATTGTGCTTTCAGTAGTGATTTCGCTGCCCAAGCGATTACATCTCATCCGATTTCTCCCGAGCAACTGGCGGGCCTGGAAATCATCAAGCTCTCGAAACGATGGAAAGGGTGCGATATCGGCGACGCTTCAGAATCCGCGATCGAGCTGACGACGCGAGGACGTGAGCTTGCGATCTTGGGTTTCTCCTCCAGCCCAACGCCTGCCGCCGACGCGGATGCCGAAGGCCCTCCCTCCTCTGCCGAATTGAAAACGCTCGGCGATTATTTCCACAGTCATATGCTCAGACGGAACGGTATCGATACGTCCGATGCGCTCGTGATATCTGCAAGAGAACTCGATTGCCTGAGATGGGTCGCAGCGGGAAAATCAGCTTGGGAAGCGAGCGTGATCCTCGGAATCAGTGAGCGCACGGTTCGCTTTCATCTCAATTCCGCGCGGGAAAAGCTGAACTGTACGACAACGACGCAAGCGGTCGCGAAGGTTGTCGCTCAACAACTGATCGCGATATGACGCCGTTTCGCCGCTGATTTTCGGAACGCATGTACGTTCGCCGCGTGCGGCTCGGCGAATCGCGCCGGATGCAAGAATTCTTCCGTATTCGACAGCTGACCGCTTTCGAGAGCCACGCAAACACGCACGTATTCAGCCCATGCTTGAACGACATATTCCCGGCCTTCGATCGCGTCTGCGAGCGTCCGAAGCGCGCGGCCCGCGATGATGGATGCCGCGATCATCATTCCGGCGGTCAGAGCATCTGCGAGCATGAGGTGCACGCCCCATCCGACGATGGCAACTGGCGCAGCGATGCGAACGACCCGTGAGATGAGCGTGTGCCTGAAAAGCGCGGCGCTGAAGGCAGCGAGACTGGCGAATAACGCGATTGCGCCGAGGCCGGGATTAATCAGGAAGATGACGGCGAAGAAGAGTGGCGTCAGCGGCGCATCAAACAGAATGAGCATCGTCGGGCTCGACAAGAAGGCGCGCAGCTTATGCAGAGTACGTAGCTCTTGCATCTGGCGACCGCCGCGTTCCGGCGCTGACATGAGCAGGGCCGACAGCATGGCGCTGCCGAGGACCGTCTCCATCGCAGCCCCGAGCCTGCTGAGAGGTCGCCTTCGAAGGATGTCCAGCACTGACATCATGGCGAGAATACCCAGCGTGACGCTGGGCAGCATCACCAGTGGATCGATGCCGCCGCCGGATAGAGCACGGTCGGCCATTCGGAAGGAATAGATCGGTATCGCCAGCATCAGCAGGTTGGCAAAAATCGAGAATGCCGCAACTTCGGCAAGCGTTCTTCTTGCCGCCAATCTCCACAGCGTTAGTGCATGGACAGCGCGATCCTGCCGTTCAGACGGAGCGTTGCCGGCTGCAATGCTCTTGAAGGACCGCTCGACATCGCGGTGAATGTTCGCGAGTCTGACGAGAGCCGGATGCGGACGGATGGACTTGCCGAGGTCCTCAAGCGCCCCCGGCGCACTATTCGCGACTACGCGTAGACCGTGTCTCTCAACCGTTGGCATGACCGGCATCGAATAAGTTGAGCGTACTGGTCAGGTCATCGAGATCGAGGTTCGATACTGCCAGATGGTGGGCGGGCAGGGCATGCGGCGCTGCGCCTACGCCTTCGGAATGGATCAAGTGGGTGCGGCGGCGGCACCTTCCCATCCTCTGGCTGATTATGTTCCGGCGGAGACGATGGACGAGATGGCGATGGAGCCGATGGACTCCACTCCGTGGTCTCCACGCAGTCAGGTCTTTCATTCTGCCTCTCCGATCAAAAGCAAGGCAATTTGCTTGGCTTGTTTTTGCTGCTCAGGGACAATGGCGAAGAAGGATCGTTTAAGAACCTGATCGGAACGACAGTGGCGATGCGAAAATGCTGATCAATTTCGAAATAAATCGGCAAGTATGCGCAGCTGATCCTGAAGAACAGGCGTGGGGCATGCGTTTTGCCGGAAAAAACTTTTTGAGGCTTGGAGCAAATATTCCGTCAAGCGATGATTTCGGCGTCAGGCTACGACGCACGTGCGGGCGCCTCGGTTTGGGAGAGCATCGAGGCGCCCGCTATCTGGCGCCAACGCGCGGACGGAGGCGTCGCTGGCTCGATCAGGATCTCACATCGGCTGGCCCAATCAACTGTCGAAACCGTCAGGGGGAGTTGTCTGAAATGCCCATAGCGCGCGGGCGTTTTGTGGCGTCAATTAGCTATCGTCTTCAGGAGGCGAGCATCCGCCAAATTCTGCTTCGAAAGATTTGACCGATGAAAGCCATGGTCTTCCGCGCCGTCGGTCAGCCGCTGGATCTCGAGGAGCGGCCCGATCCTGTTCCGCAAAGCGGTCAGATTCGTATTCGTATCGAAGCATGCGCAGTCTGCCGGACGGACCTTCACGTTATCGAAGGCGATCTGCCGTTTCCCAAGCTGCCAATCATTCCCGGACATCAGATCGTCGGCATTGTCGACGCCGTCGGTCCGGACACGACGGATCATCGGGTCGGCGATCGGGTCGGGGTGCCTTGGCTTGGCCACGTTTGCGGACACTGCCACTATTGCGCGAGCGGACAGGAGAACCTCTGCGATTTCCCGCTCTTCACGGGCTACACGCGCGACGGTGGTTTCGCGACGCATACGATCGCGGATTCCGATTTTGCATTTCCGATGGCGAACTTCGACGATCCCGTCGCGGCCGCACCCTTGCTGTGCGCGGGGCTCATCGGCTGGCGCTCCTTACGTCTTGCTGGCGAGGGAGCGCGGATCGGTCTCTTCGGATTCGGAGCGGCGGCGCACATCATCACACAGGTTTGCAACTGGCAGGGCCGCGAAGTCTACGCGTTCACCCGGCCCGACGACGAAGCGGCGCAAAAGTTCGCTCTCTCGGTTGGTGCGCGCTGGAGCGGCGGGTCGGACGCGACGCCGCCAGACCCACTTGATGCCGCGATCATCTTCGCGCCCGTCGGGGCACTCGTGCCGACGGCACTCAAAACCGTTCGCAAAGGCGGCCGCGTCGTATGCGGGGGCATACATATGAGCGACATCCCGACGTTCCCTTACTACTTGCTTTGGGAAGAGCGGGACATTCGATCGGTCGCTAACCTCACTCGCCAGGACGGCAAGGAGTTTCTCGCGATCGCTCCGAAAGCCGCGGTCCGCACCACGACGACAGTCTATCCCTTGGAGCGCGCGAACGAAGCGTTGGCGGATCTCAAGGCGGGACGCTTTTCCGGGGCGGCCGTGCTGGTTCCTTAGAGACGGTTTGGCCTAGAGCCGGTTTGGCCGTGCCGCCCTCGCGACCGCCTGCAAGACGGCAGCCGAAACATCGATGCCAACTTCCCTATTATCCGGGCGCTGTCGTGATGTTGCGGGCCTGCAGCGCCATGGCGCACAACGCGCATCCGCCGAAGACGAGATTGATGCCGACCAGCAGGCCGATTGCCCAAGCCGCGGATGACGGCAGGGCAAAGAAGATCAAGCCGGCGAGCACCAGATCGACGATGCCGCTGAGAAGCATCACCCACCAGCTCCCCGGCAATTCATTGCGATGTTCGGTAGCGAACATGATCGAGGAAATGCCTTCAATGATGAAGAAGGCGATCAGGACGAGTGTGAGAGACACCATTCCCGATATTGGCCAGAAGAGTAGTACCAGGCCCGCTGCGATGGCGATCAGCGCCGAAATGAGCGACCACCAAAAGCCCGGCATCGGACGGACGGAAAAGGTCGTGAATAAGCCGGCAATGCCGCTGAACAGCAAAAGCCAGCCAATGAAAAGCTCAACGGTCAAGGTCGCAATTTGCGGAATGATGATCGCGGCCGCGCCGAGGATGATCAGTACGATGCCTTCGAACAGATAGAGCTTCCAGTGTGCATGCAGCGACGACGCAAGTTCCGTTCTGAAGTTGCGAATTCCGGATTGATCGAACGTCATTTGTCAAACTCCCCATCGTTGGAGTGCGAAATCAATGCAGACAATACGACAAATCCGGTTGTCGTGCCTTAAGAGCCGACACGTCGTGAATATCTTATGACTAGCAAAGGGAAATTTCGCCGATGGTCAGCTGGCTGGCAAAGCGCAGACGTGATCGTCGGCCGTGGGATTAAATGAGTTGCCGTTGCAATCCGCGCTGTCCCCCTTCAACGGAGCTAAGCGCGAAGACTTCGTACGCTCACGGCGGCCTTCCCGGTATTCGACGTGCGCGTCTGAATTGTCGAGGCCCGGCAGCTTGTCACCGCCGGGCCTCGGATTTTGATCTGCTTTTCTATCAGGCGATCTTGTCGCCCATCGGCAAATTTCGCAACCGCTTGCCGGTCGCCGCGAAGATGGCATTGGCAAGCGCCGGCGCAAACGGCGGGACGCCCGGCTCACCGACGCCGCCGGCGTGGACGCCCCATGGCGCATCGATGATGTGCACCGAGACCTTCTGCGGATAATTGCTCATCCGCGTCACGTCGTAGTCGGTGAAATTCGACTGCTCGACGGCGCCGTTCTTGAACGTGATGCCGCTGTAGAGCGCGTTGGACATGCCCATAACGGCGGCGCCCTCCATCTGCGAACGGATGCGCTCGGGATTGACGTGGAAGCCGCAATCGATCGCCGACGTCACCTCCGGTACCCGGATCGTTCCGTCGTCATCGATCGCGACATGGACGACGCTCGCGACATAGCTCGCAAACGCGCGATGGACTGCGATGCCGAGGCCCTGACGCGGAGGCAACGTCTTGCCCCAGCCTGCATTCTCCGCTGCGACGCGGACGACGTTCTTCAAGCGCGCCGTGTTGATCGGAAATTCCTTGTAGGGCTCGCCATAGTTCCAAAAGTCGTCGGGGAAGCCCGCCGTCTTCGGATCAATCTCGCGGTCCGGGCCGAGCAACTCGAGGAGGAAATCCTTCGGATCGCGGCCGAGCTTGTGGGCGACTTCGCAGACCGCGGACTGCACGGCGAACGCCCGCTGAATGTTGGAGACCGAGCGGAACCAGCCGATGCGCGTGTGCGCCATCGCCTGGCCGTTCTCGCAGCGGATGTTTGCAATATCGAACGGCATATCGACAAAGCCCATGCCGTATTCGATCGGGAACTGATAGCCGTCATCCTGCTTGAACGTCGAGACGATGGACGGCGCGACGGTCCGATGACGCCAGCCCGAGACCTTGCCCGCATCATCCACCGCAACCTCGATACGTTCGACGGATGTCGTGTGATAGAACGCGTGCTGAATGTCGTCCTCGCGCGTCCACTGCACGAGCACAGGCTGGCCGCCCATTTTCTGCGAAAGAAGTGCGGCCTCGAGCATGAAGTCCCACTTCGATTTCCGTCCGAAGCCGCCGCCGAGGAGCGAGACGTGCACCGTCACATTCTCGATCGGCATTTTCAGAGCTTCGGCGATTTCTTTCCGCGCGCCGTACGGGCTCTGCACAGGTGCCCAGATCTCGGCTTTGCCGCCGACGATGCGAGCGATGGCGACGAGCGGCTCCATCGGCGCCTGGACGAGATGGCGGCCGTGATATTCAACCGTGACGACGTCCTTGGCGTTCGCAAACGCCGCGTCGGGATCGCCTTGGTTGCGCAGAACCTTGCCGGGCTTTGCGGCCGTCGCCGACATTTCCGCCGCGTAAGCGTCGCTATCGTAACCGGTGTTGGGGCCATCTTCCCATTCGACCGTCAGTGCGTCGCGGCCTTGCATGGCGGCATACGTGCTGTTGGCGACCACGGCGATGCCGCCCAGCTGTCCGAACTTCCGCGGGACAGTGAACACGCCTTCGATCTCGTGCACGGCCTCAACGCCCGGTACCTTGAGCGTTGCCGAGGCGTCGTATGACTTCACCTTGCCGCCGAGGACGGCGGGACGTGCGATGACGGCGAACTTCATACCGGGCAAACGCGTGTCGGCTCCGTAGCCCGCTTTGCCGACGGTGATGTCGCGCAGATCCGCGATCTGGACTTCGCCCTTCCCCATCAAAGTGAATTCGTTCGGCGACTTGTAGAGGAGCGTTTCGGGAGCCGGCACCGGGACCGCCATGGCGGCCACGGCGAGTTCGCCAAAGGTCAGAACCTTGCCTGTTTCTTTTCCTTCCTTGTCGAGCAACGCGACCTGATGATTGCGCGCGCGGCAGAGCGCGGGATCGACGTTCCACTTGGCTGCGGCCGCGGTCTCCAGCATTTGGCGCATCGCGGCCCCGCATTGACGCATGGGCTGGATGAAATGGCGCATGCTTCGGGAACCGTCGGTGTCCTGGTTGCCGTATTTCGGCTCATCCCCTGGGGCTTGCACGAGAGTCACGCGCGACCAGTCGGCGCCCATCTCGTCGGCTACGACCATAGGAAGGCTCGTTCTGATGCCGGTGCCCATCTCGCTTCTATGCGTGACGATCGTCAGGGCGCCATCGGGTGCAATGGCGATGAACACATGCGGATCGGCGACGACACCGTCCGGCATCGTCAGGCCACCGGTCGGATAGGGTTTCAAAGCTTCCCTGGCGCTTGCTGGCGTAATGCGAACAGCCAGCACCAGTCCCGTCGCCGTCAACAACCCGCCGAGTACGCCGCGGCGGCTGACGTTCGATATCTCGGCGTCGAAGCTCTGGCCATTTTCTGTATCTGCTTCGGTTTTGAGGTAATGCAGCATGATCAGACACCTCCTGCAGCAAGACGAACGGCTTCGTGAATGCGCTGATAGCATCCGCACCTGCAGATGTTTCCTGACATGGCTTCGACGATTTCAGCGTCGGAGGGCGCGCGATTTTTGGCGAGCAACGAAGCTGCCTGCATGATCTGGCCAGCCTGACAGAAGCCGCACTGCGGGACGCTGATCTTGCGCCAAGCCTGCTGGACGGCGTGCTCCCCATCGGGGCTCAAGCCCTCGATCGTCGTTACGGTTTTGCCGGCCGCTTCGCCGAGCGTCGTCTGGCACGAGCGGACAGCAACGCCATCGAGATGAACCGTGCATGCGCCGCAGACGCCTGCGCCGCATCCGAATTTCGTGCCCGTTAGATTGAGCATGTCGCGGACATACCAGAGCAGCGGCATGTTGGGATCGCCGCTAAACTCGTGAGCTTCGCCGTTTATTGTGATGGATGACATGTCCATGCTCTCCTTCTAGTTCGCGTGTTCGAATTTCAGACTTCGATGGGTTTCAGCTCGCGACGAACGCGAGCGCGACGTGCATTCGATGTTTCTTCACGGTGCGAGAAGCGTGAACGGCCAGAGGTAAACTTGCGCCATGACAAGCAGTCCGACGAGCGTCGCAAGCGCGAGTGAATGGAAAAACACAAAGCGAAGTATCGATCCTTCGTGCCCGTACCATTTGGTAGCCGTCGAGGCGACTACAATAGATTGCGCATCAATCATCTTGCCCATGACGCCGCCCGCGCTATTTGCCGCTGCCATTAGGACCGGATTGATGCCGAGCTGTTCAGCCGTGATCCGCTGCAAGCCGCCGAACAATACGTTAGACGATGTGTCCGACCCTGTCAGCGCCACGCCGAGCCAGCCGATGAGCGTGCCGAAGAACGGATACGCCCATCCTGTGTGGGCGAGCATCAGCCCGAGCGTTGCGTCGCTGCCGGAGTAACGCGTGATGAAGCCGATCGCCATCATGCACGAGATCGTCAGAAGCGAGTAGCGGACCACGTAGATCGTCTTTGCGTACATCCGCGTGAGTTGGCCGAGATTGTATCCCAGGAAGATGCCGGAGATGATCGCCGAAATCAGAATACCTGTTCCCGTTGCGGACAAGATGTTGACGTTGAAGATTGCGGCTTCGGCGTGCGGCGATTGAACGACGGGCGGCATTTTCTGCACGAGTTCATGCAGACCCATGACCGGAATCTTCTGTATCCAAAGTCCATCGAGCGCGGCGCGGACTTGCGGCGTTCCCCAGAGAAAGACGAAGACCGCGAGAATGAGCCACGGCGTCCATGCGCGCCGCACGACGGCGAGCGAATGAGCGACGGCGGCCGACGCGACGGGTTTTTCCGATACTGACTCATTCGGAAGCTTGGTCATCGGAACGGCCGGGCTCCAGACCCGCAAAAAGAGCGCGAGGGCCACCATTGAAACGAGCGAGGCGACGACGTTGACCAGCCATGGTCCGTGAAAATTCGAGACGAGATACTGCGGTATCGCGAAGGAAACTCCGGCGACGAGGATCGGCGGCCAGACTTCGATCATTTTGCGAAAGCCGACGAAGGCCCAAATCAACCAGAACGGAACGATGACCGCAAAGGGTGCGAGCTGGCGGCCGACGGTGGCGCTCAACTCGTAGAGATCGAGTCCCGTGACGGCAGCCAGCGCCACGAGCGGCGTTCCGAGCGCGCCGAACGCGACGGGCGCGGTATTGGCGATCAGCGACAGGCCCGACGCGGCGAGCGGCGGAAAGCCCAAGCCGATCAGCATTGCAGCCGTCACCGCAACGGGCGTTCCAAAGCCGGCGGCGCCTTCGAAGAACGCGCCGAATGAAAACGCGACGAACAGAAGTTGCAGCCGGCGATCGTTGCTTATTGCGCCGATCGATTTTTGCAGGACGTCGAACTCGCCTTTTTCGCTCGCGAGGCGATAAAGAAAAATAACATTCAGGATAATCCAGCCGATCGGCAGAAGGCCGAAAGCCGCGCCATAGACGGCGGCCATGCCAGCCATTTTCGCCGGCATTCCATAGGCGAGGATAGCGACCAACAGGGCTGCGCCGAGGCCAAGGAGAGCGGCGACGTGCGCGCGCACTTCGAAGAGCCCGATACTTCCCAGCAGGACGACCACTGGAATGATCGCCACGACTGCGGACAACGGCATATTGGCAAAAGGGTCATATATTTGCGACCACATACGACCCCTGTCCCTCGACATCGCGGAGCTAGACTGCAGCGGTGTTTCTGGTAAATTTTTTATACCAGGGATGATGAATGGTCAAATCGACGAGCCGTATAGCCAGACGGAAATAGACAATGACATCCGCGGCTGCGCCGGTTTAGAAATTGCGCGCAATACTACAGGGATTAGGCAAAATGCTTGCCGTACGTACGCCAAAAATCGCGGACGCAATCGCATCGAAGATCGAGAAGCTCATTCTCGAGGGCGCACTTCGTCCCGGCGAGAAACTTGCGCCGGAGCGCGAGCTCGCGCAAAAGCTCGACGTGTCGCGGCCGTCGCTCAGAGAAGGCATCGACAAACTCGTGCGGCGCGGACTACTCAAATCTTCGAAGAGTGGAACGTTCGTCGCGCAGTTCCTGTCGCCGATCATGGCACCGCTGGCGAACCTCTATCGCGGCAATCAACAGGCGTTCGCCGATTATTTCGAGTTTCGCCAGTGCGTCGAAGCGCGGGCTGCGCGCGATGCCGCGCTTCGGGCGACAGATGTCGAAAGGGCGGCCATTCGAACCTGCCTGGACGACATGCGCAAAGCTCATAAGCTCGAGGATCCCGCGCAGGAAGCGGAAGCCGACGTAACGCTGCACATGCTCGTCTACGAAGCGGGACACAACTTCGTCGTGCTGCACGTGATGCGTGCACTTAGCGAACTTCTTCGGAACAATATCTTCTTCAACCGGAAGAACCTGTATCTGAAGGCAGGCGTCCGCGAGAAACTTCTGGCGCAGCACCTCGCGATCGGCGAGGCCGTCCTCTCAGGAGATCCCGAGCGCGCGGAGACGGCGGCCGGCGATCATATCGGCTTCGTGTTCGACACCGTCGCCGAAATCCAGCGGGCCAGCGCGCGGCTCGATACGTCACTGCTTCGCGCGCGGAGAGGCGATTTTCTGGCGAGCTGATCGGGCAGCTCGAACCTTGAATATCCATCGGACGCCACTATTTCGCCGCAACCTATTCACGCGGGCTTCATATGGCTGCCTTTATCCCTCATTGTCGAAGGGATAGCTTCGACCTTGGTGAACCACGGCAATTGCCGGATTTCCAACTAAGAAGAACGTCGAAGCTAAATCGATTCGCGGCGTCATACGGGGACGCGGCAATAATCCGAGGGAACAACATGAAATCTACCCGACAAGCGATCTTGGCTGGCGCTTCGCTCCTGGTAGCGGTGGCCGCAACGCCGACGCTCGTTCGAGCCGACGATCAACAGCCGGGAAACAACGGCGAGAAACAGGGCAAGGAAGACAAATCAAAGCGCCTCGGAAAGGATCGCGGCGGGGAGGATCGCCGTCAGCAACAGCAAGGTCAGCAAGACCGTGGCCAGCAGCAGAAGCAGCAGCAAGGCCAGCAAGACCGCGGCCAGCAGGGCCAGCAGTGGCAACAGAAGCAACAGAAGCAAGGTCAGCAAGACCGCGACCAGGGCCAGCAGTGGCAACAGAAGCAGCAGAAGCCAGACCGGGCGTTCGGAAAAAAGGAACCGTCGTCGAACGGGCCGAGCAAGCAGTTTGGCGGCGGCGACCAGCCTAACGGCAATCCCAACGCGTTCGTCAAACCGCAGCCGATGAACCCGCAGAAGCCGCCTGTCGTGAACAACACGCAGCAGCAGCAACAGCAGCAGTTTCCCAACGGCAAGCCGCAAAACTTCGACAACCAGTTCGGCGGCCCCGGCAAGGACAAAGACAAACACCAGCGGGACCAGCAGAAGCAGTTTGGCGGACGGGATCAAAATCCCAATCAGGGACAAAATCCGGGAGCCAATCAGCCCAACAATCGGCCTGTCGTCGACAATCCGAACGGCCAGCAGAACTTCGGTCAGCCGCGCAAGGCGCTTTCTGCCGATGACGCAAAGCGCCGCTTCGACACCATGCGCGGCGAGCGCAAAGAGGTGAAGATCGACGGCGGCAAAGGCGTTGTCATCGAAGAGCCGGGCAAACGCCGGATCTTCAAAGAGAACAATCGCATGGTCATCCAGCACGATGAGACCGAGCGTTTGCGGCGCGTGGCACCGAACGCCCGCTTCGAGAAGGGACAAGGCGGCTCGAATGTCTCGATCATCGATCGGCCTGGCGGCTACCGGGTCTATTCGGAGACCGACTCGAATGGTCAGTTGCTCCGGCGGTATCGCCGCGGGCCGGATGGACGCGATGTCATCATCATCGACAACCGCCGCCGCCACGGAAATGGTTTTGGCAAAGGCGTCGCGACGGGCGTCGGGATCGGCATCGGCGTCGTGGCCGGAGCGGCGATCCTGAATTCCATCCTCGATGTGCCGCCGCCGCGCGTCAGAATTCCGCGCGACAAGTATATCGTCGACTACGGACGTGCGAACGATGACGACGTGTATGAAGCCCTCAGCGCGCCGCCGGTCGACGACTACGACGACCGCTACTCGCTCGATGAGATTCGGGCGACCGCCGGCCTTCGCGACCGCATGCGCCGTATCGATCTCGACGACATCACCTTCGAGTTCGGCTCGTGGGACGTCGATCCGAGCCAATACCGCAAGCTCGAACGTATCGCGCGTGGGATGAGCCGCGTCATCGACCGCAATCCCAACGAGGTCTTCATGATCGAAGGCTACACCGATGCCGTCGGATCGGAGGAAGATAATCTCTCGCTGTCGGACCGACGCGCCGAGTCCGTTGCGGAGGTGTTGTCCGAGCAGTTCAATGTGCCCTTCGAAAACCTGGTCACGCAAGGCTATGGCGAGCAATACCTGAAGGTGCCGACTCAGGCTCCCGAACGGCTCAACCGTCGCGTTGCTGTCCGGCGCATCACGCCGCTTCTGGCGCGTGACGGTGGACCGCCCCCGCCACCACGCCGGTATCCGGACTAACTCGAGGGGCGGCCGTGCTTCGCCGGATCGTGCTGATAGGAGCGACTGGCTTCTTCGGACGGCGGCTTGCACGGCGCCTCGCCACCATTCCGGATGTCGCGCTCACGCTGACATCGCGCAATGACGAGCGAGCTCGAGACTTTGCGAAGACACTAGAAGGGGGTGAGCACATCACCCCCTTTTCTTTTGACCGGGACGATGCGTCGAGCGTCGCGCGGCTCGGGTCTCTATCTCCGTGGCTCGTCATCGACGCTTCGGGACCCTTCCAGTCAGCCAGCTATGATCTTGCACGCGCAGCGATTGGGTTCGGCGCGCATTGGATCGATCTCGCCGATGCTCGCGACTACCTTCTTGGTTTCAGCTCTGCGCTTGACGCGGCGGCCCAGAAGAAGGGCGTCGTCGCGCGTGCGGGCGCAAGTTCGACACCCGCCTTGTCGATGGCTGTCGTCACGGACGTGACTAACGGGTGGCAGCGCGTCGACAGCGTCGACATCGCGATTTTGCCTGGCGGCGCCGGTGACGTCGGCGAAGCCGTCATTCGCGCAATTCTCTCGTACGCCGGCGCGAAGATCACGGTCTACGAAGAGGGTGGAGAAAGAGAGATATCCGGGTGGGGCAGCGTCACCCGCGCAAAGATCGCGGGGCTCGGAACTCGCTACCTGTCGCCGGTCGAGACGGCGGACGCAACCCTGATGCAGCGCAGCTTCAACGTCGCGTCGCGCGTGTCGTTCAGCGCGGGACTTGAATCCCGCATCGAACATTTCGGGCTTGTCGCGCTCGCGCAGCTGAGACGGTGCGGGGTGATTTCACGGCCGGAAACCTTGGCGCCTCTTCTTGGGAAGGCCCGGCGGGTAACGCGCCTCTTTGCGAGCGATCGCGGCGGCATGACAATCACGTGCGCCGGGATCGACGCGAACGGCCGCCAGATTTGCGCTCGCTGGTTTCTTCATGCTGAGAGAGGGGCAGGTCCCGACGTTCCAGTTCTTCCGGCCGTCGCGTTGACGCGAGCGCTTCTCCGAGGCGAGGGCGATGCCGGTGCGGGGATTGCGGCGCTGCCGCTCGCTGCAATCGAAGCCGAGATGACGCGACCGTCGCTCACGACGACGCGCACCATACAAAGTGGAGGCGACACCTGCCTTCTCGCGTTGGCGTGCGGGGAAGACGCCTACCGGCGATTGCCCAGCGCACTTAGAGCTTTTCACGATCAGACTGCGCCGCCGGTCTGGTCCGGCAAAGCCGACATCGACGCTTCGAACTCGATCGCGGGACGTTTACTGAGGGCGATCGTCGGCTTGCCGTCTCCGGCGCGCGGTGTCGACGTGACGGTTACAGTTGATCGCGCCGGCGGCGAAGAAATCTGGCAACGGAATTTCGGTGGCCAGCGCTTTGCGTCTCGGCTTGCATACAAGGGTAAGAACGTCGTTTCAGAACGTTTTGGGCCGATCGAGATCCTGATGGCGATTGACGCCGACAGCGTTGAGGTTCGGATGCCCGTTGCCGGCTGGCGCATTGGCGGAATCAGACTTCCGCTCGTGCTTGCGCCGACATCCAAGACACGCGAATTCGTGGGCGACGATGGCCGCTTTCATTTCGACGTTGCAATCGGACTGCCGGTCGTCGGGCTCTTGGCGCATTATCGCGGCTGGCTCGAGCCGAAGACCGGTTACATTCTCACGCAGAGCCCGGTCGCATCGTCATGCGCCACCTAGTTGGCGGATGCGGGCCGCCAGCCGGCCGCGGTTGCTTCTTCCTCAGAGCAGAACCAGCGCTTGCCGTGTCCTCCGTCCATCCGGACCTTGTCGTACCAGGTACCCCAAGGCATGTGATAGATATGGCCGCGGGACGAAACGTTGCCTTTGATCGCGCAACCTTTCGGAGCGGCGACTTCGGCGACCTGCCATTCGTTACGGCGGAAATCCCAAGGCGCTTGCGCCAGTCCTTGCCAAACGCCGATCTTTTCCTGGCGCGCTTCAGCTTCGATGCCGACGTAGGTGGTCGAATATTTGACGAAGGCCCAGGCGAGCCCGGCGCGTACCATCGCCTCTTCGATGTCGATGCCATCCACGAAGCACGTCGCGAGGGTCCGGTGATAGCGATCGGTGCCGGTGCGGTCGCAGGCAATCTCTTTATGTTCGACCAACTTCCGCAGCATCGCCGCGGCAGCCTTTCCGCATTCCCACGTCGCTCCGGTCGCCGTTTGACATGTCTGCGTCAACTCCGGTGCGTCGATGCCTTCGAGACGAATGCGCGTCTGCCCGACGTCGAGCGTGTCGCCGTCAATCACTCGGCCTGCGCCTGAGATGATCGCCGGTTGGCCATTCTCCGGGGCCGTCACGGCGAGGGCTGCAATTGGCGGAAGTGCCAGGAGAAAAAGCGCACCTGCCCGAAGGCAAGTGCGCGATAGTCGAGACGAGAAAGACAATTCTGGCATTGGTCGATCCTGAATGATGGATGCGGCGCAACCTTGGCGATATCGTGTTTTAATTATGCAACTCATAAGCGATTCGTCTCCCGAGCGCCAAAAGCATCCAGACGTCAGGAGGCGACTTGAAAATGTGAGAGAGACGCCTGCCCCATCGACAGACTCGTTCACCCACAGAACAGCGGGCGTTCGGTGCGCTTAGACCTTGCGCCGCAGGGGTGAGCGGCCCGTAAGTGACATAATTCGCAGCGATATTTCCGCCCGCATTACGCGGCTCGATCGCCGCCCTAAGAGGACTGCATGCCCTACACTCCCGCGCCCCCTCCGCTGCCGACGATACGGCCGAGCTTCGAGCGCGCGCCTCTCGGCTCGGGTCCGCGCCGCACGCCTCCGCCGCCGGGCGGTGGGGGTGGGCGCCGGAGGCCGCCCGCACGACGGGGCGGCCTCTGGACGGGCATCTTCTACGCGCTGTTTTTCGTCATCGCGGTGCTTGGTGCGGGCATCGGCTACCTTCTTCTCAATCCGCCGAGCGACCTGATCCGGCAGAAGATGGCCGAAGAGGTGAAGGCGCGGACCGGCCGCGATCTCATCATCGCCGGGCCAGCGTCTTTCAAATTTTTCCCGGTACTGGCCCTCTCGTTGAAAGACGTGTCGCTCTCGGGCCCGCCCGGAATGGAGGGCGCGTTCCTGAATGCTCAAGCGCTCGAAGCGAGCCTCGATCCGATGACGCTTTTGGAGCGCCAGCCGAAGATTACCGCGGTGACGCTCAAGAGCCCTGTTCTTGACCTCCGCATCGATAAAGAGGGCCGCCGAAACTGGAAGTTCGCGGCCCGCTCCGCTCCAACGCGGCTCGCCGAGTTGCAGATGCGCGGAACGCAGCGCGACACTGCTCCGATAGAGATTGCGATGGCGGAAACCGGCGGCTCCGGACCCGATGCGACCGATTTGAAAATCGAAAACGTCAGTGTGGAGAATGGGACGTTCCGCTTCACCGACGATCGAACGGGGAAAATTTCGGTAGTGTCGCAAGTCAACGTCACGCTCGGGCTGCCCTCTCTCCAAAGCCCGCTCGTCGCGAACGGCAATCTCGTCTGGCGCGAACAGCGGCTCGACTTCGACGGCAAAGTCGCCGACGTCCGCGCGATCGCAGCCGAGAAGCCGACGCGACTCTCCTTCAATGCCCGGAATTCGTTGATCGCGGCGACATTCGACGGCGGCTTCCTCATCAAGGAAGGGGCTATCCTCGACGGCAAGGTTTCCGCGCAATCGAATTCGGCGCGCGAGCTTGCCACCTGGTTCGGCACTCAGCTGCCGCCCGTCAGCGGCTTCGGACCGATGTCGATCCAGGGAACGCTGAAGACAGCCCTCAACGTGACGGTGTTTACGGATGCGGCATTCAGTTTGGACGGCGCGGATGCCAAGGGCCAGATCAAGGTGACGACCGGCGGTGTCCGGCCGTTGGTAGAGGCCGATCTCGCCGTCTCGGAACTGGATCTCAACAAGTACCTGACTGGCGCGGTCATTGGCCGGGAGTCTAGTGCGCCGACGGCCAACGGCGAAGCCGTTCCTGCAGCTCCGCCGACGCCGTCAACGCCAGAGCCGCCGGTTGCGCCGAAGCAGCCGACACCGGCGACACCGGATCAGATCCAAAAATTGTTAGAGGGCTCGAAAGTTTATGGCTTCGCGCAGCGCGAGGGATGGTCGAGCGAGCCGCTGAACCTGACGCTCCTCGGCGTCGCCGACGGCAACGCCCGCGTAAGCGTCGAGAAGCTTCATTTCAAGAACATGTCGATCGGCAAGTCGTCCGTCGACGTTGCAGTCAAAGACCTCGCCATGCAGGCGAAATTCAACGATGTCGCGCTTTACAAGGGGCATGGCAGCGGCGTCCTCGCCGTCAACGGATCGGGAGGAAACGCGAACGTTGCCGCCAACTTCAAGCTCGACAACGTTTCGGCGTTGCCGTTCCTCAAGGATGCTGCAAATTTCGGCTGGGTTTCGGGCAACGCTAATGTCGCCCTGCAGCTCTCGGCGAACGGCGCGAACCAACTGCAGTTGATCGAAAGCCTCAACGGAACAGCCGGTTTCCAATTTGCGGACGGCGCCGTCGTCGGCTTCAATCTGCCCGGCGCCATACACGGGCTGACGCAAGGCAACCTCGGTGCGCTCAAAACGTCACCGTCGGAAAAGACCGACTTCACCGCGCTCGGCGCCTCGTTCACGATTACCAACGGCGTTGCGCAGAACCAGGATCTGCAGCTCATCAGCCTGATGTTGAGGGTGACCGGCACGGGCACCGTCCGCATGCCGGAGCGGACTGTCGACTATACGATCAGGCCGAAGCTCATCGCTTCGGCGGAGCCCCAGAAAGGCAACGCCGAGGCATCAGGAATCGAAATTCCGGTCCACATCACTGGCTCCTGGGACAACCCTTCCTACCGACCCGATTTCAAAGCCGTGCTGTCGGATCAGGATAAGACCGTCGAGACGATCAAGCAGATCGGCAAAAAGTTCAAAGGCAAGAACCCCAACGAGATCGTCGATCAGCTCTTCGGCAAAAAGGCCGACGAGGATCCGACGAGCTCAGCCGCGACCAACAAGAAAAAAGCGAAAGATCTGCTGAACAAGTTCCTCGGCAAAGAGGACCAATAAACTGCTCGATTGTCGCGCTTTGACTGCTCGATCGGCGTGTTGTTTTATCTTCGGTTAAGTTGATGGAACACCAGCGCGAAAAAAAATCCGCGTAGGGGGCAAAAAGATCTTGCGTAGGGGGGGCGTTGGCCTCATATGCACCCTCTCTCGTCTGTCCACCTGCCAACATGGTCGAGGTTTTCCAGAACCAATGAGGTAAGGAGCGGGCGAGTCAAACCTATCTGCTGGTTGGGGAGGGTCACATGGCCTTTAATGACACCCTCTTCCAATTGGGGATGGACTTGACTCGTTCAAGCACCGCCCAAGAGGAAGATTTTTCGCGCGCTGCGTTCAACACGGAAGTAGAAGACTCGACGAGTCCGTCTACCGAACAAAGCGTAAATAGTGCAGGGACTACGATCTTTATCGATCTCCACGGCGCCAAGCGCCTCGACGACGTCAAGTCGGCCGAGCGTGCGACAAAGCGTGCCGTCGAGAGCTTGGGCCTCAAGCTCAAGAGCCTCCACCTCGATCGCGTCGCCGGCGGCGGCGTATCGGGTGTCGCGGTCTTGGGCTCCGGGCACCTGTCTTTGCAGGCTTGCTCGCGGAGCGGCTTTGCCGCCGTCGACGCACGCGGTTGTACGGGACTGAAGCCGTCATCGGCTTTGCTCGCACTCGCCGAGGCGTTCGGCGCGCGCGAGGCTGTCATCCGGCGGGAGCGGACACTGTCCGACCTGACCGTGCCTGCCCTTCGCGTCGTGCCCAGAGCACCGCGTAAGGTTCAGCGCCAGAAGGCTCAAGCGAAGAAAGCGGCTTAAACCGCTTCGCTCTCTTCAATACCAGCGATAGTGGCCGCGATCGGAGTTCTCCGATCGCGGTTTTCAGGCTTTAATCCACCACTATTTTCTTTGGAGCGCGGCCCCTGACCTAGCAAGCGCCCCTATCGAGATTATCGTCTCGGCTTTTCCGAGAGGATTATTATGGGAGCAATTTTTCATAATTGGTGGGAGCGTGTAACGCTTTTTTGCGTCGGCTTTGGCGCATGTTTCTCACTGGCGACGATATTTCTAATGTCGCCACCCGACATGCTTCGATGGTCCCTCGCCCCAGGGACCAACGACCAAAAGGTCGCCAAGGTCCTCGACCCCTCCGGAACTCTGCTTGAGCTTCATCACCAACTTGAGATTTCGCAAATACGAGCTGATACCTGCCAAGCGGGCCGCGCAGAAATTAAGGATCGCGCTCCAATGCCGCCGATACCTCAGCCACAATGCATCAAGAATCTAGGCGGCGAGACCGATGTGAAGATCAATATCGAAACCTCCAAATCCTTTGTGGGGGGGCGAATTCTAATTGCCGTCTCGGGAGTGACCGAGGGTGGGTGTCATTTCGCTGTTGCGACAGAACAAGAACGGGCCGACACCGCCGGATATGTTACGCCAGCAAGCCAATTATTCATCGCGACATCAGTTGGAAAATATCGGGTGGTTTTAAAGAAAATCCACTGGCTTTTTCCATTACAGTGGTGGGGCTGCACATTTGACGTGCTTCGAGTGAGTGATCCCGACAATGGCCCGGCAGGAAAAACTGTCGGCCCACCAGCCTAGCAATATTACCCGACGTGGCCCTCGCTGAGGCGAGCGACTTCCTTGGCTGGCTCCGCTGCCTTCAGCGCTTCCGTCGGCAACATCGAAGCGCCGGCCGATGGCGATAGCTTCCTGAAGAACAGGATCGACGACGCCGAGACGAGCGCGATCAAGATGAAGACTGGCGGGAAATGCGCCGCGTCGATGGCGCTGCCTCCGGCAACGCGCTGCATACCTTCTAGCCCCATCGCCGCGATCGTGACGCCGACCGAGCCGGACAGCTCCTGACAGACAACTGCGAAGCTCGTCGCATTGCTCAATCGCTCCGGCGGTATGTCCGCATAAGCCAGCGTGTTGACGCTCGTGAACTGAAGCGAGCGCGATAGCCCTCCCATTAGAAACAGGGCGATGATCAGCACCGGCGAGGTCGTGAGCGAAAACATCGCCGGGAAAGCCGTAAACAAGCTCGCGACGATGGCATTCACCATCAGCACGCGCCTGAAACCGTAGCGCTTGATGATCGTGGCTGCCTGGGTCTTCATAAAGATGGCGCCGATGCCGGTTGCGAACGTCATCATCCCCGACTGGAACGCCGTCATGCCGAAGCCCGATTGGAACAGCAGCGGTAGCAGGAAGGGACCAGCTCCGAGACCCGTGCGGAAAAGGAAGCCGCCGAGGACGCTCGCTCGATATGTCGGGATCGCAAGCAAGCGGAAATCGATGATGGGCATGGGCACACGGAAGGCGTGCCAGGCGTAAGCACCGAGCAGTGCCGCACCGGCAGCCGTGATCAGGAACACCGTCTCCGGCCCGACGATGCCGAGCCCCATCAGCGTGATGCCGGTCAAAAACATCGACAGGCCTGGGCCTATCAGAAGGAAGCCGCGCAAGTCGAAGGTGTTCGATGTTTTCTCGCGCACGTCCGGAATGAAACGGGTGATCAGCACGAGCCCGAGAAGCGCGACCGGGATGTTGATCCAGAAAATCCAGCGCCAATTGAAGTACGTCGTGATGAAGCCGCCGAGCGGGGGCCCGAGAACCGGTCCGACAAGTGCCGGTACGGTTAACCAGGCGATGGCGTTGATCATGTCCGACCTCGGGATCGTACGCAGTACGATCAGGCGGCCGACCGGGGTCATCATTGCTCCGCCAATACCCTGAAGGATGCGGGCTGCGACGAGCGTGCCGAGATCCGTCGAAAGCCCGCATGCAATGGAGCCGGCCGCGAACACCACCATCGCAGCGCGAAAGATGTTCTTGGCGCCGAAGCGATCCGCCATCCAGCCCGACGCGGGGATGAAAACGGCAAGCGCCAGGAGATAAGTCGTTAGGGCGAGCTTAAGGTGAATCGGATTGGCGTTCAGATCCTTAGCGATCGCCGGTAGCGAGGTCGCAAGCACCGTCGCGTCCAGGTTCTCCATGAAGAGAGCCGTGGCCACGATCAGGGGGATGAAGTTGCGTCGGATCTGTTCGGTCATCGCGGGTGTCTAGCATCCTAACGCTCCCCGGCCAGCCTTTCCGGCGTGCGGCTTACGCAGGTCTCAATTGCGGAAAGGTGCGGCATAAGCCCCTCGCCACCCCTCGGATAGGGACCTATTACCCCCTTGAGTGGTGCATGCCCATTCGAGCTAAGCTATGCGCGAATGGCGGTCCGGCCGACAATCCGGTGTCCGACATAAAACAAAACAACAGCATGGCCTCTACAGAGACCGCTCGAAGTCTCATCGAAGCCTGGACTGTGACTCGGGGAAACGCATCGCATGTCTACCAATAAGGTCATTTCGGCTGACGAAGCTATCGCCCTCATTGGCGAAGGCGCCGTGGTTACGACAACGGGTTTTGTCCAGAGCTGCATTCCGGAAGCGCTGCACGCAGCCCTCGAGAAGCGCTTCGTCGAGACAGGAGCGCCGCGCGATCTCACGTTGATCATGTGCGCAGGCGCCGGCGACAGCAAAGGGCTCGGCACCGGCCGGCTCCATCACGAAGGCCTGTTGAAGCGTGTCATCGCCGCGAACTTCGGGCGCATGCCTAAGGTTGCGCAGGCTGCCCAGGAAGACAAAATCCAGGGTTACAACCTTCCCCAGGGCGTCATTTCCAAACTCTATCGCAGCTGCGCATCCGGCAGCCCAGGTCTTTTCACTCGCGTGGGCCTTCATACCTATGTCGATCCGCGCCTCGGCGGCGGCAAAGTGAACACGCGGACCAAAGAGGATCTCGTCAAGCTCGTCGAGGTCGATGGCAAGGAGTGGCTGTTCTATAAGGCGACGCCGATCAACGTCGCTCTCATCCGTGCGACGAGCGCCGATCCGCAAGGCAATCTCAGCATGGAAAGGGAAGCGCTGACGCTCGACGTGCTGGCGCAGGCCATGGCCGCACACAACAACGGCGGCATCGTCATCGCCCAGGTCGAGCGCATCGTCGCCGAGGGCTCGATCAAGCCGAAAGACGTGAAGGTTCCGGGCATTCTGGTCGATTGCATCGTTGTTGCCGATCCGCCTGAGATGCATCGCATGAACTACGGCGTCATGTATGACCCGGGTCTTGCAGGCGAAGTGCGCGTCACCGTCGACGGCCTGCCGACGATGGCGCTCGACGAACGCAAGATCATCGCGCGCCGCGCCTCGTTCGAGCTGCCGCCGAACGGCGTCATCAATCTCGGCGTCGGGGCGCCGGACGGCGTCGCGAACGTCGCCAACGAAGAGAAGGTAACGCCCTACCTCGTCATGACGACAGAAGCCGGCGCGGTCGGCGGCGTGCTGGCGGGCGGTTCGAGCTTCGGCTCATCGGCCAATGCGCATTCGATCCTCGATCAGAACCAGATGTTCGATTTCTATCACGGCGGCGGCCTCGATCTCACTTGCCTCGGCATGGCGGAATGCGACAGCCTCGGCAATGTCAACACGAGCAAGTTCGGCGGCAAGCTCAACGGTTGCGGCGGGTTTATCGACATCTCGCAGAACGCACGCGCGGTCGTTTTCGCGGGGACGTTCACCGCTGGCGGCCTTCAAGTTGCGATCGAGGACGGCAAGCTGCGTATCGTCAAGGAAGGACGCGCGAAGAAGTTCGTGAAGCAGGTCGAGCAGGTGACGTTCTCGGGCCAGTACGCCGCGCAGAATGCACAGCCCGTGATCTACGTCACGGAGCGTTGCGTCTTCCAGCTGACCGATCACGGCCTCGAACTGATCGAAGTGGCGCCCGGCATCGATATCGATCGGGATATCCTTGCGCATATGGCGTTCAAGCCGCACATCCATTCGCCGGTGACGATGAACCCGCGTCTTTTCCTCGATCAGCCGATGGATCTGCTTGCCGATCTCCTGAACAAGAACCTCAAGGACCGCGTCAGCTTCGACTCCGAGCAGAAGATCCTGAACCTCAATCTCGAAGGCTGGAGCGTCCGCAAGAAGGCCGATATCGCGGACTTGAAGAAGGTGATCGTTGAAGCCTGCGAGGCAATCGGCGGCCGCGTCAATGTCGTTATCAATCAGGCCAGCTGCCGGATCGCCGAGGATCTCTACGACGAATACGCCGATATGGTCGCGTACGTTACAAAGCACCACTATGGCCGCTCCGCCCGCTATGCCACAAGCGCGCTCACCCGGCAGAAACTGCTGGAAGCACTGAGACGGCGCGGGCTCGATACGCACGTCTTCGCGAACGCGGCCGAAGCGTACGACTTCCTTCAGCGCGAAGCGGCGGAATAGACGTCAGCCAGCGGATCATCATCGTTCGGTAGATTTGACCGAACGATGACGCATGCCTGGAATGCGCCGCAGTGCCGTGCGGGACTTGATGGACGTGAGGCTCGTCGCCATTTGTTCGCGACTTCAATTCCTCGGGTGCATCATGGAACACAGCTTTTTTCGGGTTCTCGACGATACGGGTATTGAACGCGACAGCGCTCGCCACAACGGCGTTCAGCGCGATGACGTCGCGCTCATGGATGCCTACAGCAACGCCGTCGTCGATGTCGTCGACACGGTGTCTCCGGCCGTCGTGCATGTCCAGGTTCGCAGCTCACGCGGCGGACGTACGGGGCAAGGCTCGGGCAGCGGCGTCATCGTTTCGCCGGACGGTCTCGTACTGACCAACAATCACGTCATCGACGGCGCACAATCGATCACGCTTGCGCAAGGCGACGGCCAACGGTTCGGCGCGCGCCTTGTCGGGCGCGATCCCGATACCGATATCGCCGTGTTGCGCGCGGAGACGACTGAGCGGCTGAAGTTTGCGCGGCTGGCCGATTCCAAGAAGCTTCGCCCTGGGCAGATCGCCATCGCAATCGGCAATCCGCTCGGCTTCCAGTCGACGGTGACGGCCGGCATCATCAGCGCGGTCGGACGGTCGTTGCGCGCCGAGAACGGTCGCCTCATCGACGATGTCATCCAGACGGACGCTGCGCTCAACCCCGGAAACTCCGGTGGTCCCCTCGTCAATTCGTCCGGTCACGTCATCGGCATCAACACCGCGACCATCATGGGTGCGCAAGGGCTCTGCTTCGCTGTCGCATCGAACACGGCTGAATATGTGCTGACGCAGATTCTAAGCCATGGCCGGGTGCGGCGTGGCGTGATGGGCATCGTTGCCGAACATGTTGTGCTGCCGCAGCGCATCCGACACGCGCTTGGCCTCACCCAAGCGGGCGCCATCGGCATTCGCAGCGTGCAGAACAATGGTCCGGCGGAGACTGCGGGACTGATGGCTGGCGATATTCTGATCGCGGTCGACGGCGTCGCCATTGCCGGTGTCGACGACGTTGCGCGCGTCCTCGATGCCGGCCGCATCGGTCAGAAGGCGATCCTCACGGTCCTGCGTGCTGGAGAAAAGCTCGAGTTCCCGATCGTTCCGGAAGAGCGGGGTTAGTTTTCTGATTGCGCGGGCGGCTGTTTTTTTTCGCGCACGGCGACTCCCTGTGGGAGCCGGCCGCCGTGCGCGCAAGACTATTCCCGCGTCAGGCCCTTGGCGGCGAGTTCTTCGAGATACTCGCCCCAGCGCTGGTCCTTCTCGCGGCCGATGAGGTGCAGATAACCCCACGTATAAAGGCCGGTGTTATGGCCGTCGTCGAAGGCGAGGCGCGTCGCGTAGTTGCCGACGGGCGTCATGCCTTTGATCTTGACGTTCTTCTTCCTCGGCACGGTGATGCGCTGCGACGGGGAGTGTCCCTGGACTTCGGCGGAAGGACTGACGACGCGGAGGAATTCAGCCGGCAGCTCGAACGTGCGTCCGTCCGGGAATGACGCCTTCAGCGTTTTTCCGCCGTCGATGAGTTCGAGCAACGGCGGTGGCGTCAGCGTTCCCTTGGCGCGTTCGACCTCCGTCCATGTGCGTGCCGCCAATTCGCGGAAAATTCCAGCGTGCACGCTATCGGGTGCGGCGACCGTCACGGGCTTGCCGCTATCCGACGTCTCGCGGATATCCATATGCAGCGGGACCTCGCCGAGGAACGGCACGCCGAACTTCGCCGCTTCGTCTCGCGCGCCACCGTGGCCGAACACGTCCGAGCGCTCGCCGCATTTCGGGCAAAGGAAATAGCTCATGTTCTCGATGATGCCGAGGATCGGGACCTCGACGCGCTTGAACATCGCGATGCCTTTGCGGGCGTCGATCAGTGCGAGGTCTTGCGGCGTCGATACGATCACGGCGCCGGAAAGCGGAACGCTCTGCGAGATCGTCAATTGCACGTCGCCCGTTCCCGGCGGCATGTCGATGACCAGGACGTCGAGATCGCCCGTCGTGCCAGCCCAATCGGTATCGCGCAGCATCTGTCCCAGTGCCGACACGACCATCGGACCGCGCCAGACGACGGGCGTTCCTTCGTCGACGAGAAATCCCATCGACATGACTTTCAGGCCCCAGCCTTCAAGAGGCTTGATGACCTTGCCGTTGCTGACCGTCGGTTTGCCGGTGATGCCGAGCAACCGCGGCTGTGATGGTCCATAAATGTCGGCGTCGACAATGCCGACTTTCATTCCGATCGCCTGGAGACCGAGCGCAAGATTGACTGCGACCGTCGATTTGCCGACGCCGCCTTTGCCGGAGGCGACTGCGATGACGTGCTTGACGCCGGGAATGGCTTGCGTTTTCGCGGCGGGGTTCGCTCCGGCCGCCGCTTGGCGCGGACCTGCCGCATCGCCGGTCGCGCCCTTGGCGCGTGCCTCTTGCACACGCGGATGCTCGGGACGTGGGCCCGACATTGCTTTGATCCCGCCAGCCGGCGCTCGTGGTGGCGGCGGGGCTTGTCGCGATTGTCCGCCTTGGGCTTCGGCGGTCAGCACCGCCGTCACTCCGGCCACGCCCGCGATATCGGCCACGACTTTCTCGGCGGCGAGGCGCAGCTGTTCAAGCTCTTCGGCGCGGCTCGCTGGAATCGTGATCGAAAAATAGGGATGGTCGTCCTTGATGAAGATCTCGGACACGAGACCAAGATCAACGATGTTGCTTTCGAGGTCTGGACCTTTGACCCGACGCAGGGCGGCAAGCACCTGTGTCTTATCGACTGGCATGAGCGTCTCCCGGGGCGCCGAAGCAGCGCCAATTTCTATCCGCGCGATATAAGTCCGGGCGGCAACGGTGGAAAGGTACAATGTGACGCCGGAGCCCAAATATTCCCGCGACTTGCACGCTTTCGCCAGGAACCCTAATCGTTGCGCATGCCTATTTCCGACCAGATCCTCGGGGTCATTCTTGCTGGAGGCCGCTCCCGGCGCTTTGGCGGCGGGGACAAGGGGCTTGCCGATCTCGGGGGGCAGCCGATCCTCGCGCACGTCATCGCGCGGTTTCGCCCTCAGGTTGGCCGGCTTATCCTCAATGTCAACGGCGACCCGACGCGGTTTGGCGCTTATGGGCTCGAGACGATCTCGGATGAAGAAAATCCGGAGCTTGGTCCTCTCAGCGGACTTCTCGCGGCTATGAATTGGGCGGCGCAACATGCGTCTAGGTACATTGCGATCGCTACCGTTTCCGCCGACGTTCCGTTCCTGCCTGACGATCTCGTGGCGCGGCTCGAAGCAAGCCGGGGTGACGGCGTTGCGATTGCAACGTCCGGGGACCGCCGACATCCGACGATCGCCGTTTGGCCGACGAGCTTTAGGCGAACCATTGCAGAAGCCTTGGATAAGCGTGCTTTGAGCGTTGATAGGCTCGCAGCCGATCTCAATGCTGTTGCGGTCGCCTTTCCGATGCGCAACATTCAGCGTGCGAACGTCGACCCTTTTTTCAACATCAATACGCCTGACGATCTTTCAACAGCCCGCGCCCTACTCGCCGGATCCACAGAAGGATAACAAGCCTTGGGCAATGAATTTCGATTTTCTCAATCATCGCCGCTGTTCGGCATCGCGGGCTGGTCGAACTCAGGCAAGACGACGTTGATCGAAAAGCTGACGAGGCACTTTGCGGGCCAAGGACTTCGCGTCGCGACGATCAAGCATACGCATCACAAGTTCGATATCGATGCGCCGGGAAGCGATACGGCCCGGCATCGCGCTGCGGGCGCGGCTGAGACGGCGATCGTCTCGGGGTCGCGCGTTGCAGTGATCGAGGAAATCGAGTCAGCCGGCGAGCCCGCACTCGAGGCCGTGGCGGCGCGGCTCAATCCTTCGGACATCATTCTCGTCGAAGGCTACAAGTCGGCCAACATCCCAAAGATCGAGGTCCGGCGCGCGGCCGTTGCATCGGAAAAGCTGTTGGCGCCGACGGACCCACTCGTTCTCGCCATTGCGGCCGATTACGAGGTCGATGCGCACGGCAAGCCCGTGTTCGATCTCGACGACATCGACGGCATCTCCGCGTTGATCGTCAGGACGCTCGGCCCGTTCAATCGCGTCCAGCAGCGGGCCTAAGCGGGTCGCCTCACGAATGGCCGCTGAAGCTTGAAAAGGTGCGGAGCAGCTCGCCATTCAAAAAGGCCAAAACGAGCAGCCAGATCACGGATGCCGTGATGAAACCGAGYACGAAGTAAGCCGCCGGACTTTTCATATTTTTTCCTCCCGTAGGTACCTTAATACGGTTTAAGACAACCTGACGCGAGCGCCGAGCTTGCCCTTGGCGCTCGAAGGTACGATATGTGAGGAACATGGCCTCTTCCGGAGATGCTTCGATGCTGGGCGACGTTGCCCAAACGACCGATACGCCTCTGATCGATCCCTTTGGCAGGAGTATCGAGTATTTGCGCGTGTCCGTGACGGACCGGTGCGATTTTCGCTGCGTCTACTGCATGGCCGAGCACATGACGTTCCTGCCGAAGCGGGATCTTCTGTCCCTCGAGGAGCTCGACCGGTTGTGCGCGGCCTTCATTCGGCGCGGCGTCAAAAAGCTGCGCATCACGGGCGGCGAACCGCTTGTGCGCCGCAACATACTTTGGCTGTTTCGGGCACTCGGCCGCCATCTCGAAACGGGTGCGCTCGAAGAGCTGACGCTGACGACGAACGCGAGCCAGCTCGAAAAATATGCGAGCGAGCTTTATTCCACAGGCGTCCGGCGGATCAACGTCTCCCTCGACACGCTCGATCCGGTCAAGTTCAAGGCAGTGACCCGATGGGGCGATCTCGGGACGGTGCTTCGCGGCGTCGACGCCGCGGAAGCTGCCGGCATACACGTCAAATTCAACGCCGTGGCGCTCAAGGGGATCAACGAAGACGAGATCGAGAGTCTCGTCCGGTTCGCGCATGGCCGCGGCGCCGACTTGACCCTCATCGAGACGATGCCGCTCGGCGATATCGGCGAAGACCGGACAGACCAATACCTGCCGCTGTCGATCGTGCGCGCGCGCCTCATGGATCGGTTGACGCTCGAAGACAATCCCTATCGAACGGGCGGCCCTGCGCGCTACGTGACCGTCAAAGAGACGGCCGGCCGCCTCGGCTTCATTACGCCGCTCACGCATAACTTCTGCGAAAGCTGCAACCGCGTGCGCGTAACGTGCACGGGTCAGCTCTACATGTGCCTCGGCCAGGAAGACGACGCGGACTTGCGCGCGCCGCTCAGGGCTTCTCCCGACGATGCAGCTCTCGACGCCGCCATCGTCGAAGCCATCTCGCGCAAGCCCAAGGGCCACGACTTCATCATCGACCGGCGCACCAAGAAGCCTTCGGTCCGCCGCCACATGAGCGTGACCGGCGGTTGATCCCGCGCGTGCCTCGTCAGGCGAGAACGCTTTTTACGACCTGCTTGATCTGATCGAGCGTAAAGGGCTTCGAGATCGACAGCAGCCGCCGCACCCTGAGGCGCGCCGCGCGCTCGAGCTGGTCCGTAAAGCCCGACATCAATACGACCGCCAGCGCGGGCTTCATGATGAGTGCTTTCTCGGCCAGCGAAATGCCGTCGAGCTGGGGCATATCCACATCGGTGATCAGGATGTCGTAGACGGCACCGTTGGCGCTGAGAGACTCGAGCGCCTCGACACCGTCTTGTGTGACATGAACCGTGTGGCCGTCGGAACTCAACGCCCGCCTCACGAGGTCGCGGATCGCGGCATCGTCGTCTGCGAGCAGGATCGTCGCCATCTACCGCCCCCCTCTTTCTAGTTTGCGCATGACGACTCGCGTTCCGCGAGCCGGCCGTCATGCGCGGAAGAACCCGTCGTTTGCGCATGTCGGCCCGTGTTCCGCGAGCCGGCCGTCATGCGCGGAAAGAACCCGTCGTTTGCGCATGTCGACCCGTGTTCCGCGAGCCGGCCGTCATGCGCGGAAAGAAGCCCTCATTCCAGTTCTAATCGACGAGGCGGCCCACGAAAGGCAGCTCCCTGTAGCGGTGCGCGACGTCCATGCCGTAGCCGACGACAAACACGTTCGGGCATTCGAAAGCACAATAGTCCGGTTCAATCGATACGGCGCGAGGGGCCTTCTTGTCGAGCAATACGCACGTTTCGATGCGGGTCGCGCCGCGGGCCGAAATCAAATCCTTGGCGAAAGCCAGTGTGCGGCCCGAATCAAGGACATCGTCGATCAGGATGACGTGGCGATTCTCAACGTCGAGATCCAAGTCGCGCAGGATCGCCACCTGGCCCAACGATTCGCGGCTTTTCCGATAGCTCGAAAGTGTTAGGAAATCGACTTCCGGGGCGAGGCCCGCAGCATTGAGCGCCCTCAGCAAATCGGCCGCAAAGACAAAGCTGCCCTTCAGAACGGGTACAACCAGAAGGTTTTCAGGCGCCTTGGCTGTGATTTCCGCGGCAAGCACCCGGAGCCGGGCCTGAATATCCTCAGCGGAAAAGATTGTTTCGATGGTTTGTTTCGCGTTTGAATCGGGCATCTATTTATTCCTGTCGTTCAGGGCGACCTGGTGTCCGGGACCCTGACGGATCTTGTGTACACGACTGCGCCACAATCGTAATCGATTGATCATTGTGTCCGCCACGTGTCTATACGCGTCGGGCATCGCAAACTGCTCCGAATATCCACTGCCAAGGCAAATACCTCTTGATTCGCTTGACGAATGTCGGACTGAAATACGACAGAGGGCCCGAGGTGCTGCAGGATGTGACATTCCATCTGCGGCCGGGTTCCTTTCACTTTTTGCATGGCGAATCCGGAGCGGGAAAGTCATCGCTGCTCCGGCTGATGTTCATGTCGCTCCATCCCAACCGCGGCGAAATCCGCATGTTCGGCGAGGACGTCACGAAGGTCAGGCCGCAAAAGCGCGCCCAGATGCGGCGGCGCATCGGCATCGTGTTCCAGGACTTCAGGCTGCTGGACCATCTGACCGTTTGGGAGAACGTCGCACTTCCGCTCCAGGTCGTCGGCAAGAAGCCTTCCGACTACAGGGAGGATGTGACGGACTTGTTGCAATGGGTTGGTCTCGGCGATCGGATGTATGTTAATCCATCCGTTCTTTCGGGCGGCGAGAAGCAACGGGCGGCCATCGCGCGGGCGGTCATCGGCAAGCCGGAAGTGCTGCTCGCCGACGAGCCGACGGGTAACGTCGATCCGCAAATGGCGCGACGCCTGCTCCGGCTTTTCGTCGAGTTGAACAGACTCGGTACCTCCGTCGTGATCGCGACGCACGATCATCAGCTGATGCGGCAGTTCAAGGCGCCGCGCATTGAGGTGCACAAGGGCCATGTCCGGATCATCTAGCCGCTTTCCCGGACGCGTCGAGCCAGCGATGCCGCTGCCGGCGTACGATCCTTACGACGACCCGACCACGGGCGTGACCGCGCGCACGGCAGGCTATCCTCCGCAATATGGAGACACCGAACCGACGGTGACAGCGGAAGATCCGCAACGCAGTCTCAAGCCTCCCGCACGTGACCGCGACAGCGCGCGCAAAATGAAGGTGACGGCTCCGGTCGTTCCGCCGGGCTCGGTCACCGGCCGATCGCTGACTCTCGTCATCGGGATCATGTGCTTTCTCGCCTGCCTGACGTCGGGCGCCGTATGGATGATCAAGGAATCGTCCGATGCCTGGCTGAACGACATCGCCAGCGAGGTCACCGTGCAGGTCATTCCGCAAGAGAATGGCAATATCGACAAAGCCGTTGCCGACGTCGTCGGCTATCTGCAAAAACAGCGTGGCATCGCCAACGTCAATGCGCTGAGCCTCGAGCAATCGGCGGAGCTTCTGCAGCCGTGGCTCGGCTCGACGGATGCGCTGAAGTCACTTCCCGTGCCGCGCTTGATCGCCGTCGAGGTCAACCGGACTGACCCGCCGGATCTCGCCGAGATCGGCACTACTCTCGGCCGTGATTTCAAAGGCGCTTCGCTCGACGATCACCGCCGGTGGCAGCAGCAGATCCGGGCCGTCACACGGTCGATGGCATTGGGCGGCATCGCGATCCTTGTGCTCGTCGGGGCGGCAACCACAGCTATCATCGTATCGGCGACGCGCAGTGCGATGGCCTCAAATCGAGAAATCGTCGAGGTGCTCCACTTCGTCGGCGCCACGGACAAATTCATTTCCCGCGAATTCGAGAAACATTTCTTGAGACTCGGGATAAAGGCAGGAATCGTCGGGGCGAGCTGCGCAATGCTCGTTTTCATTTGCATGCCGGCGATCACCGAGATGTTGGGGGGCGGCGCCGTCAGTGCCGTGGAAATGCAGCGCCTGATCGGTACCGGGGCGCTCGATTCGCTCGGCTACATCATTCTGGGACTTGTCGTCGTAACCATAGCCGGCCTTTGCATGGTGACATCCCGCGTTGGCGTTTATCGCATCCTGAATGGACAGCACTAACGGCGATACGGCAAAACGTAGATCTCGCCCACGTGCCAAGCCGCGCGATTTCCTGTAGGGCAAAGCCCGGCCGGAGCCGCGAGGTGGCTGCGTGAACCGTCCAAATCGGTTACACTTCGACGGTGAGCGACGGCAGATAGAAAAGCGATACGAACTGGCGACACGAACAAGCACATCCCGCAAATGAAAATGTTCTCACACGCAATCATTGTCCTGCTGGCGCTCGGCGCGGCCGCGTTGGCATTTGGATTCGTGCTGTTCGCAGTTTCGGTCACCCGGGATGATGCCGCCGATTTGGACAAGGCCGACGGCATCGTCGTGCTGACCGGCGGCGACAACCGGATCGAGGCGGGTGCCAAGCTTATGAGCGAAGGGCGCGCCAAGCGCATGCTCATTTCGGGCGTCAATCGCAAGGTCAGCCGCGAAGAGATGCAGCGGATCGTCCGCATCGATAACAAGGTTTTCAATTGCTGCGTCGACCTCGGATACGAAGCCCTCGACACGGTCGGTAATGCGGACGAGACGAGAACGTGGGCCAATACGAACGGCTACTCGAAGCTGATCGTCGTGACCTCGCGCTATCACATGCCCCGCAGTCTCGCGGAGCTGGCTCTCGTGATGCCGGGTGTCACGCTGCTGCCATACGCGGTCACTCCGAAGCGCTTCCCTGAGACAGCCTGGTGGCTGCACGTCGCGACGACGAAGGTGCTGCTTTCCGAATATCTGAAATTTCTCCCCGCCGTCGCTCGCCTCACGGCGCAGCGCGTCATCGATTGGCGCGACGGGCAATCGGTCGCGATCATGCCACAGAAGCGCGCCGATGGCTGAGCAATCGCTGCCTGAATCGCCGCCTGGGCCAGGCGCATTGGTCGTCGTGCGTTCGCTCATCTATTTCGTCGTGTTTTACGTCGTCACGGCACTTTATCTGGTGCTCGGCTCATGGCTGCTCATCGGGCCACGGTCCTGGGCGATGAAGGGTCTCGAGGTTCACGGGCGCACGTGCGTCTGGCTTCTCCACGTGATCTGCGGGACCAAGCTCCAGGTTCGTGGCCGCGAGAATTTGCCGAAGACGGGCTGCCTCGTCATCGCCAAGCATCAGTCGGCCTGGGACACCTTCGGCCTCATTTCGCTTTTCCGCGATCCGGCGATCGTGCTGAAGGACGAGCTGAAGTGGATCCCGTTCTACGGCTGGTTCTGCGTCAAGTTCGAGCACATTCTCGTCAAACGCGAGAAGGCTTCGGCGGCACTCAAATCGATGATCCGCGACGCCCGGCAACGCGTCAGCATCAACCGCGAGGTCGTCATTTTTCCGGAAGGCACCCGAACGATACCGGGTTCGCCTCCCGATTATAAACCCGGCTACGTCGCCCTCTACGAAGCGCTTGGGGTCGTCACAGTGCCCTTGGCGCTCAACTCCGGACTGTACTGGCCGCGCCGCAGCCTCTGGCGCTATCCAGGGACGATCGTCGTCGAGTTTCTGCCGGCGCTGCCCCCCGGATTGGCGCGCGCCGAATTTCGCTCGCGCATCGAATCCGCGATCGAGGCGGCGGCCACGCGGCTCATCGAGGAAGCTGCGAGAAGCCCTTCGCCGCCGCCGCTCGCACTGGCCTACAGGCGCACACACGCGAGCTGACGTTATCCACACCCCCGGGCAGCAAGCATCGAAGCAAGCACGGGCCGCCAAATCGCATGATGTGCGGATGCCGCAATGCGGGGGAAATCGTCGTTTCCGAGTGGTTTGTTGTGCGCGGGCGTCACTTCGATATGGCACGGTCGAGTTCTCATCGTTTTCCTCGTTTTCCAATCATGGAGACATCCAATGCGCACTGCCGCCCGAATGATGTGGGCCGTAATCGCCGTCGCGGGCGCTGCCATGGCGGCTGCGCCGGCGGAAGCCAAAGACTGTTTCAAGAAGGCCGCCGAAGGCGTCGCCCTCACCGAGAAGCTCGCCCATTTCCAGGTCGATGCGGCCCTGCTGCAGGCGACCGACTGGAGCATCTATTTCACCTGGGTCTCCGGCAACGGCACGCCCGGCTATTCGTTCGGCCCGCGCCGCTATAAGTGCAGCGCCGGAACGATCGGCTGGCAGTGCAAGGGCGAAGCGACGCTCTGCAAGCTCTGAGAGCGGCGATTTCCGAAGGACGTTGTGCCGTCTGCTTGTGCCAGAGATCACCTCCGCGGTCAGGCAGGCGGTTTTTCTTTGTGTGCGCGCGCATTAAGCGCTTCGCGCGCCTCTAAATGCCTTTTCAAAGAAGCTTGCCAGCCATCGCCACGCACTGGCGCTCCACTTCAAGTTCTACAACTGGACGCGTATCCACAAGACGCTTCGGGTCACACCTGCAATGGCTGCGGGCATTGCCGATCATCTGTGGACGATGGAAGAGATTATAGGATTAATGGACGAAGTGTCGCCGAAACCAGGGCGCCCTCCAACCTATAAGGGGAGCGCTCGTCAAGTAGCGTTGTTCTTTTCAGAAAAGTGAGGCTCTGTGTGCCGTCGGATGTCGAGCTAGAACGCGAGAACAAGGCCCTAAGGCTATTGCTGGCCAGAGCCGGACTGGAATCGGCAGAACACGACGTAGCGACCAAGCTTCAGCAACTCATCGTCGAAGAACTCCATCACCGCATCAAAAACACCCTAGCCACAGTTCAGGCGATTGTTTCCCAAAGCTTACAGACCGCTGAGACCATTGGCGAAGCGCAAAATGCTATCGTGCAACGGCTACAGTCGCTAGGCAGGGTCCATGACCTGCTTCTGGCAAAAAGCTGGTTGCAGGCGAGTTTGAGTTCGCTCATCACAGTAGCCATAGAGCCCTTCAGTTCAAAGGGTATGGGTCGGTTTTCAATTGTGAGCCCAGAAATCGAAGTAGCGGCGGCTGCAGCCCTTCCGTTGGTGATGGTCTTGAACGAACTGTGCACCAATGCGAGCAAGCATGGGGCGCTGTCGGTCCCAAACGGCCATGTGGATATTATCGCCGAGATCGACTCTGACGTGCATCAGATACTGTTGACCTGGACAGAAAGCGGCGGACCACTCGTCTCCGAGCCGGTGAGAAGAAGCTTCGGGACGCGGTTGATTGAGCAAAGTCTTCTCTCAACGATCGACGGGAAAGGCCAAATACAGTACCGGCCGACTGGAGTCGTTTGCGTTCTTGCTATCCCCTTAGCTGCGCTTCAAATGCCACAGATTTCAAACTGATACGCTACCGGTAGCCTCAAACCGTTTGACAGAGGAGGATTGAGAACATATAGTGAACGATAATTGAAGACGGGCTTTTAATACCCATATTACGGGCACCCGATGAGCGCGATTTTTTCAGATCTTCCGGCCATTTCCGACGCCATCTGGCGGCGTAAATATCGCTTTGCCGGTTCGCCGACCGTCGCGGCTGACGAAACGATCGAAGACACATTCCGGCGGATCGCGGCTGCCGCCGCGTCGGTTGAGAAACCGGGCGCCCGAGAGGCGTGGGCCAGCGCCTTTTATGATGCGATGTCGGACTTCGGCTTTCAGCCGGCCGGGCGCATTACTGCGGGTGCCGGCACCGACCGCAACGTCACGCTCTTCAACTGTTTCGTTCTCGGCCGGATCGGCGACGACCTTTCCAGCATTTTCGACAACGTCAAAGACGCGGCGCTGACGATGCAGGCGGGCGGCGGCATCGGTCATGATTTCTCGACGCTCCGGCCGCAAGGCGCTCCGGTCAAAAGCATCGGGGCGGACGCATCGGGGCCCGTGAGCTTCATGGACGTCTGGGACGCGATGTGCCGGACGATCATGTCGGCCGGTCAACGCCGCGGGGCGATGATGGCGACGCTTCGATGCGACCATCCGGATATCGAAACGTTCATCGCGGCGAAGGCGGATTCGCAGCGGCTGCGGAATTTCAACCTTTCGGTTCTGGTGACCGACGCATTCATGGATGCCGTGAAGCGCCGCGCATCATGGGACCTCGTTTTCGAAGGCAAGGTCTACAAGACGGTCGACGCCCGCGCGCTGTGGGACAAGATCATGCGCGCAACGTATGATTATGCGGAGCCCGGCGTCATCTTCATCGACCGGGTGAATGCCGCGAACAATCTCGAATATTGCGAAACGATCTCGGCGACGAACCCGTGCGGGGAGCAGCCGCTTCCTCGTTATGGCGCCTGCCTATTGGGATCGATCAATCTCGCGCGCCTTGTCGAACATCCGTTCACGGCCGCGGCAAGCATCGACCGCGCGAAACTGGAAACTCGGGTCGCGACGGCGGTTCGCTTTCTCGACAACGTCATAGATATCTCGCGCTATCCGCTCGAAGCGCAGGCCGCGGAAGCCCGTGCCAAGCGCCGCATCGGCCTCGGCATCACCGGCCTCGCGGACGCACTGATTTTTCTTGGGCTTCGTTACGGCAGCGCGGCGGCGCGGGAAAAGGCGGCCGAATGGATGGCCGCGATCCAAAACGCCGCCTATCGGGCGAGCGCGGCTCTTGCCGCCGAAAAAGGCGCGTTTCCGCTTTACGACGCGAAGGCGTTCCAGTCGCGTCCGAACATTTCGCGGCTCGATGCCGATGCGCGCGAGGCGATTGCTGCTAGCGGCGTTCGCAACGGCTGCCTGACGTCGATCGCTCCGACGGGCACGATCTCCCTTCTCGCCGGCAACGTGTCGAGCGGCATCGAACCGGTGTTCGATTTCGTCTACCAGCGCCGCGTGCTCGGCGACGGACAGACGGCCACCGAAGAGTCTGTCGAGGATTACGCTTACCGGAAATTTCGCGCCGCATCGGGAGACGATGCGACGCTGCCTGAAGCATTCGTCACCGCCGACACGCTTTCGCCTGCCGAGCACATCGCGATGCAAGCGGCGCTGCAGCCTTATGTCGACAGCGCCATTTCGAAAACGATCAATTGCCCTGAGGATATTTCCTTCGAGCAGTTCGAACATATCTATGCCGAGGCTTTCGATCTCGGACTGAAGGGGTGCACGACCTATCGGCCGAACGCGATTACGGGAGCTGTTCTCTCGCGCGCCGCGCCTGTCCGCACAGACGAGGAGCCGCTCGATGAAATTCCGGCTCCCGCCGTTTCCGCTCAGCGCGCGCCGGCGCTTAGAGCCATCGAAGATCCGGCGAAGGCGGGCGACGTCGTTTACATGACGAAGCCGCTCGAGCGCGATGCTGCGCTCGAAGGCGTAACGTACAAGATCAAATGGCCGGCGAGCGCGCACGCGCTTTACGTGACCGTCAACGATATCGTTCGCGACGGGCGGCGGCGGCCGTTCGAAATCTTCATCAACACGAAGAACCTCGAACATTATGCCTGGACAGTCGCTCTGACGCGAATGATCAGCGCCGTCTTCCGCCGCGGCGGCGATGTCACGTTCGTTGCCGAAGAGTTAAAGGCCGTCTTCGATCCCGAGGGCGGCCGGTGGATGGGCGGGCGTTATGTTCCGAGCCTGCTGGCTGCCATCGGTGACGTCATCGAGCAGCATATGATCCACATTGGGTTTCTAGTGCGTGACGACGCCCTCCCGGAGATCAATACGAAACGTCAGCCGATCGCGGCCGTTCAGCGAATTGGTGCGGATGGGGACACGGAGCCCCAGCGGAACGACGCTCAGGGTCACGGCTTTCCCATGGCCTCGGCGCGCATTTGCCCGAAATGCGGAGAGCGGGCGCTGAGGCATATCGAAGGCTGCTGGACCTGCACGAACTGCGATTATTCGCGTTGCGGATAAGCCCCGGCGATTAACACTACCACCGTGTCGGTTATCGCGACTTGCCGCTTTACCCGCGGCTTTCCCGGCCTCGAATGCTAACGCGCGTTGACGTTTGGGGCGATTTTGCCCGTAGGCTCGCTTCGAGTGTTTTCAATCCAAGCCGTTCTCAACACTTCGTTGACCATCGAGGCGCGGATGAGGCAATCGCGTCAAATTTTCGAACCAAAGTTCACCATTCCTCACAGTCCGACGGGTATCACGGTTTCAACGAAGAACTCGGTGTGTATTTGCCGATAAGGGGTGTGCGTTATGAGTGCCGAAATTATCCAGCTTTCCGCGTTCCGGGATCGCCGGCAGACAGTCGAAGCCGCGCCGCAGGTCAGCGTCGGAACCACGGTTCCAGAAGCGCCGCCGAGATTTCATTTCTGGACTGGAGCTTCGGGCAAGCGCTACGTGCACACGGTCTACAGCCTCTTTGACTGCCCGACACTGGAAGACGCCAATTACATTCTGGTTCGCCGCACTGATCGTTCACGACGCACGGTGCTCGCCATCGGCCGGCTCTCCAACCGCTGCCCGACTCAGAACCTCGCGGAGATCCGCCAGCACTCGGCAGTGCTCGGCGCCGATGAAGTTCACGTGCATTTGCTCGCGTCGTCATCGCAGGAAGCTGAAGCCGTCGAGGCCGATCTCATCACCGCGCAGTTTCTGATGGAGCCGCACTCGGCTTAAACGCGAGGCGGTTCGGGATTAGTTCGAGCCGTCTTTTGCGCGCGCCGGGCTCCGGCCGAAGTCGGGCTGCGCCGTATCCTGGCCGGCCTGGATGATGCCGCGGCGGATCGCGCGCGCTTCCGTGAAGAGTCGCTCCAGCGTCGCGCCGTCACCGAAGCGGATTGCACGTTGAAGCGTGATGAGGTCTTCCGAGAAACGGCCGAGCATTTCGAGAACGGCGTCCTTGTTGTTCAGAAAGACGTCGCGCCACATCACCGGATCGGATGCCGCGATCCGCGTGAAATCGCGGAAGCCACCGGCCGAAAACTTGATGACTTCGCTATCGGTCACGCGCTCGAGATGGGCTGCCGTGTTGACGATATTGTAGGCGATCAAGTGCGGGACGTGGCTCGTGATCGCGAGCACCATGTCGTGATGCTCGGGCGACATGATCTCGACGTTCGAGCCGAGCTTACGCCAAAACGTTTCCAGTTTTGCGAGCGCTGACGGATCTGCCGCCTCGCCGGGGGTCAGGATGCACCAGCGTCCGTCGAAGAGTTCGGCGAAGCCTGCGTCGGGGCCGGATTGCTCGGTTCCCGCGATCGGATGCCCGGCAATGAAATGAACACCTTCGGGAATGTGCGGAGCGATTTCGTGGACGGGTGCGGCTTTTACGGAGCCGACATCCGAGACGACGGCGCCCTGCTCGAGATGCGGTCCGATGGCCTCGGCGATTTTTTTGTACGCACCGACGGGCGTGCAGAGAATGACGAGGTCGGCGCCTTTCACGGCTTCTGCCGGATCGGCATAAGCCTTTCTCACGAGGCCCAGTTCTTCGGCCCGGCGCCTTGTCTCGGGCGCGACCGCGCAACCGACGATGTCGCCGGCGATCCCGGCGCGTCGCACCGCATGGCTGATGGACGAACCGATGAGGCCTATGCCGATAAGGGACAGGCGCTTGAACATCGGCTCCGTGGCGCTTTCGGGTGCGCTTTCAGTTGCGCTTTCGGCTTGAGCCATCAGGCCGTACCCTTCAAGTAACGAGCGAGCGCATCGATGACTCGCTTGTTGTCGATCTCGGACCCGATCGTCATGCGCAGCGCGTTCGGAAATCCGTAAGCGCCGACCTTGCGCACGATGATGCCCTGCGATTTCAAGAATTCATCCGCTTCCGACGCCGTCTTGCCTTTGACGCCGTCGAAGTGGAAGAGGACGAAGTTCGCGACGCTCGGCGTCACGGCGAGACCGAGCTTTTTCAGTTCGCTTTCGACCCACGGCAGCCATTTGTCGTTGTGAAGCTTGGCGCGCTCCAGGTGCGCGATATCCTCCATCGCAGCGGCGCCGCTGGCGATTGCGGGGGCCGACAAATTGAAGGGTCCGCGAATACGATTGAGCACGTCGGCGATCTCCGGCGGGCAATAGGCCCAGCCGATGCGCAGTGCGGCAAGTCCGTAAATTTTCGAGAACGTTCGCGTCATGACCGTGTTCGTGGTCGTGGCGACGAGTTCGAGCCCGGCTTCGTAATCGTTCTTGCTCACGTATTCCGAATACGCGGCGTCGAGCACGAGCAGGATATCGCCACGCAGACCGGCGCGCAGGCGGCGCACTTCCTCTATCGAGATGTATGTGCCTGTCGGGTTATTCGGGTTGGCGATAAAAACCACGCGAGTTCGCGGCGTCACGGCTGCGAGGATCGCATCGACATCGGTTTTCAGCTCGTGTTCCGGCGCGACGATCGGCGTCGCGCCGTTCGTCAGGATCGCGATCCGGTAAACGAGAAAGCCGTGGGCGGTGTAGATCGCCTCGTCTCCGGGGCCGAGGTAGCCGCGGGCCAACAGGCCCAGCAGCTCGTCGGAGCCCGACCCGCAGACTATGCGGCTCGCATCGAGCCCGTAACGGCGGGCGATGGCTTCGCGAAGCTGTGTCGCCTGGCCGTCCGGGTAGCGCTCGAGTTCGCCCGCTGCCGCCTTGAATGCCGCGATTGCCGCAGGGCTCGGTCCAAGCGGGGTCTCGTTCGACGATAGCTTAACAGGGGGCAAGCCGCCGCCGGCCTTGCTTTCGCCCGGCACATAAGCCGCAATGTCCAGGATGCCACGACGTGCAATTGGTGCAGTAATCACCATATATTGTCTCGAATTCTTGAACGGTATTGCCGATTTCGCGCGCATTGATAGGGGCATCATCACTTGAAATCAAAGTTTAAAGTTGACTTTGTCTGCGGCAAGCCTAGCAAGCCCGCCCTACCGCTTAGCCTTTGGGATATCGAACAAATACGATGACTGGCGCATCGCCCAATCTTGTTGCCTCGGTTTCACGGCGGCATCCCGAGGTGGATACGCCGTCGAGCCCGGTCGTGCATTTCGACGCCGGCACGCCGCTGCACCTTGCCTGCCAGCAGGATCTGGCGCCGTTTTCCATAGCTTACGAGACCTATGGCGAACTCAACGCGGCGAAGTCGAACGCTATCCTGATCTGTCACGCGCTAACCGCCGATCAGTACGTCGCGAGCCGTCACCCCATCACCGGCAAACCGGGGTGGTGGGATAATATGGTCGGGCCCGGCAAACCGATCGACACGAGCCGTTTCTTTGTCGTCTGCTCGAACGTCGTGGGCGGCTGCATGGGATCGACGGGTCCGGCATCGATCGATCCGAAGACCGGCGCTCCCTACGGCCTTACCTTTCCGGTCATCACCGTTGGCGATATGGTGGAAGCGCAGGCGCGCCTCATCGATTATCTCGGCATCGATCAACTGTTCGCGGTGATCGGCGGCTCGATGGGCGGCATGCAGGTTCTCGAGTGGGCGTCGCGCTACAAGGATCGCGTATTCGCGGCCGTGCCGATCGCGACGGCTGCCTGGCATTCCTCGCAGAACATCGCGTTTCACGAAGTTGGCCGTCAGGCCGTAATGGCCGATCCCGAATGGTCGGGCGGCAATTATTATGCGGCCGGAACGGTGCCGAAGAACGGTCTTGCCGTCGCACGCATGGCGGCCCACATCACGTACCTTTCGGAAGAAGCCCTGCACCGAAAGTTCGGCCGCAACTTGCAGGACCGGTCGTCATTGTCGTTCACGTTCAACGCCGAATTCCAGGTCGAGAGTTATCTGCGGCATCAGGGGTCGACGTTCGTCGATCGCTTCGATGCCAACAGCTATCTCTACATCACGCGGGCTCTCGATTATTTCGACATGCGCGAAAGCGCCGGCGGCGTTCTCGCGAATGCTTTTCGTGGCACGAAGACGCGCTTCTGCGTGGTGTCGTTTACCTCCGATTGGCTTTATCCGACGCGCGAGAGCCGCGAAATCGTTCAGGCGCTCAACGCGGTTGCCGCCAACGTTTCGTTCGTCGACATCGAGAGCGACAAAGGCCACGATGCGTTTCTGCTTGAAGAGCCGACGTTTTTCGCGACGATCCGAGGCTTTCTCAATGCCGCCGCGATGAAGCGCGGGCTCGGCTCGCCGGAGGCGCGAAAATGAACGCTCCCGATATCGGAAAAATCGCCGGGCAAACGAAAGTCCCGCGTGTCGACCATTTGCTCATCGCCGAGATGGTGGAAGCGGGTTCGCGGGTTCTCGACGTTGGCTGTGGTGACGGCGAGCTTTTGCAGCTTCTGTCCGAGCGCAAGGGCGTCGACGGGCGTGGGGTCGAACTGCAGCGTGAAAAGGTCAACGCCTGCGTGGCGCACGGCCTTTCCGTCATCCAGGGCGACGCCGACCGCGACCTCGACAATTACCCCGATCAGGCGTTCGACTACGCCATTCTATCGCTGACGATCCAGGCGACGCGGCAGCCCAAAACCGTGCTCGAAAATTTGCTCAGGATCGGACGGCGCGCCATCGTCTCGTTCCCGAACTTCGGCCACTGGCAGGTGCGCACGAGGCTGCTTTTCTCAGGCCGCATGCCGATCAACGACAATCTGCCGGATGAGTGGTATCTGACGCCCAACGCGCACTTGTGCACGATCCGTGATTTCGCAGACTTGTGCGAGCTCGTTCATGCGGATGTCGAGCAGGCGGTGGCGTTCAACGCCTACGGCGCGCGTCTGCCGATCAAATGGTCGTTGTCGATGCAGAACATGTTCGGGGAAAAAGCCGTGTTTCTCCTGCGCGGCCAGCAGCCGGCCGCTAGAAGCGGCCCTGGGCGGCCAGCAGCCAGCCGCTAGAAGCGGCGGATCCCGGACGTGCTTCGCGTATCTGCCGGTTTCAGAATTGCGGGTTGAGCGATGCGCTTGCCGCTGCCGACCGGCGCCATCACTTCTTTCTTCGCCTCGACCAGTATGACGCCGGCGACGCCGATTGACATGCTCGATCCGAAGCGTTCGATGGGCGTCGCGACGCGCAGCAGCAGGCGTTGGTTGACCGGGGGAAAGTAGAGCGCTTCACCCCAGTCGACGGGCGTGAAGAGCGCATCGATAAGCTGCGTTTCGAGCTGCCCGCGGCTGAAGGGCAGTCCGTGACCGAATGGCGTTCGGTCCATGCGCGACCAGAGCCCCCGGCGATTTGGCACGACGAACAGCGCCCGGCCTTCCGGCTTCAGGACGCGCCACACCTCCCGGAGCAATGGCCCCGGGCGCTCCGCCTGCTCGAGGCAGTGGACGACCAGAAGTCGATCAACCGAGTTGTCAGGCAGGGGCCATTGGTTTTCCGAGACGAGAACCGAGTGGCAATGCCCTGAGTGCGGCCATACGATTGCGCCCTGGCGTGCGGGCATCAGGCACGCGAGGCGCTGAGCTTCGGTGCGGAACGTGCCGAGGAACGGTGTCGCGAATCCGACGCCCGTCACCGTCAGCCCGCTAACCCGGCTCCAGCGCTCGCGGATGGCAGTCGTGAGCTGCCGCCGAACGACCCGGCCGAGCGGGGTTCTGTAGAAATCTCTCAATGTCTTTGCGTCGAGAGGCATCGTTTGCGCTTACCAGCCGTGATAAAATCTGTTCTACCGGCATTGTCTCTAAACGATCCGGACCGCCAGAGACAGTCTCGGCTGGCGGTAACCCTCTAATCGCTGCGTCGTTTCGTTGCGTTTGACACGGCAGACGCGTCCAACGAAAGTCCCGCCCATGGGAGCTCTCGATATCGTTCTTCTGCCGTGCCTGGCAGACAATTACAGCGTTCTTCTGCACGAGCCGGAAACCGGCGAAACGGCAGTCATCGACGCGCCATGCGCTTCTGCGATCAAGGCGGCGCTCGCCGAACGCGGCTGGCGGCTGAACCATCTTTTCATCACGCATCACCACACCGATCACACGGGCGGCATCAACGAGCTCAAGGCGCATTACGGCGCGAGCGTGACGGGTCCGGAAGCGGAGGTCGACCGCATTGCCGGATTGACGCGTGTGGTCAAGGCCGGGAGCCAGCTCGAATTTGCGGGCCACCCGATCCAGGTTCTCGAAACGCCCGGGCATACGCTCGGGCACATCACGTATTACTTCCCGGACGACGGCGTGGCCTTCACGGGAGACACGCTGTTTTCGCTCGGCTGCGGAAAAGTTTTCGAAGGCGATCCGCAGATGATGTGGGAGTCCGTTTCGAAGATCGCGGCTTTGCCGGGCGAGACGAAAATTTATTGCGGTCATGAGTACACGCTCAACAACGCCCGTTTTGCGGTGTCCATCGAGCCGGAGAACGATGCCCTGAAAAAGCGGGTGGCCGAAGTCGAAGCCTTGCGCGCGGCAGGACAGCCGACGCTGCCGACGACGCTCGACGTCGAACGCGCGACGAACCCGTTTCTCCGGCCGCTGTCCCGCGCGATCCAGGCGCGCCTCGGGATGCTCGGTGCGCCCGACTGGGAAGTATTCGCGCGCCTCCGTCAGTTGAAGAACAAGGCCTGATCACCGGCGGAGGATCCACCATGGAAGGCGATCTCTCCGGCGACGACGTGATCGAGATGCTCGGGCTTTCGCCTCACCCCGAGGGCGGGCACTTCCGTGAGACCTTCCGGGATGCAGCGAAACCCGGCGAGCGCGCGGCCTCGACCGCCATCTACTTTCTTCTGAAAGCCGGCGAGCGCTCGCACTGGCATGCGGTGGACGCGGCCGAAGCGTGGCACTTCTATGCGGGCGACCCGATACTTCTGGAGGTTTCACCAACGGGCGGTCCGGTTCAACGCATTCGGCTCGGCTCCGATCTCGCGGCGGGGGAGCGGCCGCAAGCCATCGTTCCTTCCGGGCATTGGCAACAGGCGCGCAGCCTCGGAAAATGGACGCTGGTCGGCTGCACGGTCGCGCCGGGGTTCATGTTCGAGGGCTTCACGCTGACCGCTCCAGACTTCGTGCCGGACGCGCGTCCGGAAGTCGACTAAGCGGCGAAGCTGCAACAGATCAAAGCCTTTCGGCGATGATCCACACGTCGTCCCCAGCCGCGTTTTCAACGCCCGTTGCGTGTTGGCCTTCCATCCACGGGTTAATTGCCTCTTTCGGTCAACAGCATGGTGGCGCTTCTTGCTGGAGGCGTTCGACTCGTCAACAGTGACTGCGAATCATGTTCCGATTCACGGGGGTTGCAGTCCATGAAACGCGAGTCCTCAGGACCCGTCCTATCTACGGTGTTTGTCGATTACGACAACATCTACCTATCTTTGAAACGTAAGAACGAAGACGCTGCGAAGCGTTTCGCCAAAGACAGTGCTGTGTGGCTGCAAGGAATTGCGTCCGGCGAACTCATCACGTCCACGAACTCGTACTCATTGCCAGGCGAACGCCGGATTGCGATGAACCGGTGCTACGGCAATCCCGTTCCTCGCCGTAATGCGCACGACAATTCGACGGACATGAACTCGTTCCCGTTCATTCGGCATCATTTCCTGCGCGCAGGCTTCGAAGTGATCGATTGCCCGCCCTTGACGGCGCAGCTGAAGAATTCCGCCGACATCCGTATGGTGATGGACGTTCGCGATATCCTCAATCACGACACGTATTTCGACGAATTCATCATTCTGTCGGGCGATGCCGATTTCACGCCTCTGCTTCACCGGCTGCGCGCGCACGCACGGCGCACGGTCGTGTTTGCGAACGACCACACCGCACAGCCCTATACGGCGATCAGCGACGGCGAAATCCGCGAATCGAACCTCATCACGCTGTTGACCAGCGGCAACCGGGCAATTTCGGGTGAAAGCCCGCGCGAGATCGCGGCACCGCCTCTGGCGATCGACGTCGAGGCTGCGCGCAAGGCCATTCTCTCAGAGGTCGTGGAATTCGTCCGCGTCGCTCCGCAAGCTGTTCCTCTCGAGACGTTGGCTGACCGCGCGGTGCGCGTCGTCGGCCGCGATAAAACGGTCGGAACGAATTGGGGCGGATACGGATCTTTCCGGGATCTGCTGCTTGCCGATCTTCCGGAAGACATCCACCTGAGCGACACGGCACCTTATACGGTGTTCGACGGCAACCGGCACATCTCGGCAGCCGGGCTGATCGCCCCGCAGCAGCTGGCGCCGCCGGTCGCCGAACAGCGCCGGCCTGAACCCGCTCGCGTCGAACCGCAGCAGGCTGCCTTGTCGGCACCATTGTCGGCTCCGGCGCGGTTCGCACAACCGGCCACTTCCGCTGCTATCCCTCAGAGCTCGTACCAGTCCCCCGTCCCCCAGTCGCGCTACATCGACCGGGTGACACCGGCTGCGCCTCCTGCGCCGCCAATGCCGACGTCGCGCATGCCGGAACTGACGGCAGTCGCTCCTGCGGCTCCACAGGCGCTCACACGGTCTGTCGGTGCTCAGGCTCCGGGGGCGGCAGCACTGCAGCCGCGACGGCAACCCGTGGCTCCGCCGCCGCAGGCGAGCTATCAACCCGAACCGCGCCGCGAACTGGCACGGCCACAAAGCCAGCAGACGCCTCCTCCTCCGATGAGTGCTCCCATGGGCGGGACGGCGATGGCTACCGCGCCTCGGGGCGCCGATCAGGCGACGCAGATCCAGCAATCGATCGCGCGTATCCACGATGCCTGCCAAGCTCCGGCGTTGGCTCCGGCCGAATATCGCGTTCTGTTCGATGTGATGTCGCAGGAAATCACCGCGAACGGACTGCAGGGCGCGCAGACGCTCGTCAACATCACCCAGCGCGCTCGCGAGTTCGGCCTCGACATCAAGCGCGACGATCTCCGTTTCATCTACGACGTGGTGAGCGAGAGCGATCCGTGGTTCGAGCAGGGAACGTCGGCGAGCCTTTTCGCGGGCCGCTTCCGCAACTTCGTCGTTGCGCGCTGCCGGAGCCAGGGCCTCAGCCTGTCGGCGGATGAGCTCGATCTGATCGAAGCGTGGTTCTCGGCACCCCAGCAGCAGCCGGCGCGGCAGCAGCAGAGCTATACCGCTCGCCCAGCGCCAGGGACGTCTCCGCCCCAGCAGCAGCCCCAGTCGTCAATGCCGGCGGTTGCGCCGCCCGCAGGTGAGCGCTGGTGGAGCATCGAAGAAGGACGCCAGCACATGGCCGAGCAGCAGCGGGAAGCCGAGCAGCGGACGCCAAATGCTTACGCGCAGAACCAAAGCGAGAGCGAGGACGAGTTTCCCCGCATCGTGAGATCGCGCTTCCGCGGCTGAGGCCTTCGCTTTCATCGTCGTCAAACGTAAAAGGCTCTACCGGAGATTTCCGGCAGAGCCTTTTTCAATTGCGCAAATTGTTGTGGCGCTCCCGCCGTTCGGTCCCTTAAGGCCGATCAGCTCGCGAGGTACTGTCCGCCGTTGGCGGTCAGCGTCGAACCGGTGATGAAGCCCGAATCGTCGGACGCGAGAAACACGACGGCGCGTGCGATCTCGCTCGGTTCGCCGAGGCGGCCGACTGGAATCTGCGGAAGAATGCTCTTCTCGAGAACGTCCTGGGGAACGGCCTTGACCATTTCCGTCGCGATGTAGCCCGGGCAGATGACGTTGACCGTGATACCGGCGCGGGCGCCTTCCTGTGCGAGCGCCTTCGTGAACCCGATGTCGCCGGCTTTCGATGCCGAGTAGTTCACTTGGCCCATCTGGCCTTTCTGGCCGTTGATGGAAGAGATGTTGATGACGCGCCCGAACTTCCTTGCGCGCATGCCTTCCCAAACCTGGCGGGTGACGTTGAACAAGCCGTTGAGGTTCGTTCCGATGACTTCATCCCACTGCTGCTTCGTCATCTTATGGAACATGACGTCGCGCGTGATGCCGGCATTGTTCACCAGTACGTCGATGGGGCCAACGTCCTTGGCGATCTGGGCGACCGCCTTCTCCGTCGCGTCGTAGTTGCCGACGTCGAACTTGTAGACGGGTATTCCCGTCTCGATCTGGAAGGCCTGCGCGGCGGCGTCGTTGCCGGCGTAGCTAGCGGCTACACGGTAGCCGTTGCTCTTAAGAGCGATCGAAATTGCGTGGCCAATGCCGCGCGTGCCTCCCGTGACGAGGGCAACCCGTGCCATATCATTCTCTCCTGATTTTTTTGTTGTTGCGGCTTTTGGTTGGATGCAAAGGCGCAGCCGCCCAATTCGAAACGGCTGCGCTTAGGAATTGAGGGCGTTTAGTCTCGTGCGACGCACATGGCGACGCCCATACCGCCGCCAATGCACAATGTCGCGAGACCCTTCTTGGCGTCGCGGCGCTGCATTTCGAAAAGAAGCGTATTCAAGATACGTGCGCCGGATGCGCCAATCGGATGGCCGATCGCGATCGCGCCGCCGTTGACGTTGACCTTGTCGGCATCCCAACCGAGGCCCTTGTTCACTGCAAGTGCCTGAGCCGCGAAAGCTTCGTTAGCTTCGATCAGATCAAGATCGTTGATCGTCCAGCCCGCTTTTTCGAGCGCCTTTTTCGAAGCCGAGATCGGACCGGTGCCCATGATCGAGGGATCGACGCCTGTGGTCGCCCACGAGACGATGCGCGCGAGCGGAGTGATGCCGCGCTTCTTGGCTTCTTCCGCCGTCATCAGCACGACGACGGCTGCGCCGTCGTTGATGCCGGACGCGTTTGCAGCCGTAACGGTACCCTCTTTCGGATCGAAGGCCGGACGCAGCTTGGCGATGCCGTCATAGGTGACGCCATCCTTGATGTATTCGTCGTGCTCGACGACTGTGTCGCCCTTCCGGCCCTTGATGGTTACCGGCGCGATCTCGTCCTTGAACTTTCCGGCCTTCCTTGCGGCTTCGGCCTTGTTCTGCGAAGCGACCGCGAACTTGTCCTGCTCTTCACGCGTGATCTGCCACTGGCGGGCGACGTTCTCGGCCGTCGTGCCCATGTGGTAGTTGTTGAAGGCGTCCCAAAGGCCGTCTTTCACCATCGTGTCGATGAACTTGATGTCGCCCATCTTCGTGCCGTCGCGCATGTGCGCCGCGTGCGCCGATTGGCTCATGCTTTCCTGGCCGCCTGCGACGACGATCGACGCGCCGCCTGTTTGAATTTGCTGCATTCCGAGTGCAACGGCGCGGAGGCCGGAACCGCAGATCTGATTGATGCTCCAGGCAGGTGAATCGACCGGAATACCGGCGCCAACCGATGCCTGACGGGCAGGTCCCTGGCCTTGGGCCGCGGTCAGAACCTGGCCGAGAATAACTTCGGATACGTCCCCTGCCGGCACGTTTGCCCGCTGAAGCGCTGCCTTGATGGCGACTTCACCGAGCTTTGAAGCGGGCAGCGATGCCAAGGCGCCGTTGAAGGAACCGACCGGTGTGCGTGCTGCACTCGCAATAACGATTGTCGAAGCGTCCTGGCTCATTGGCGGCCCCTCCCTGGGCACGTAGTTTTGCTTGAAGATTTATAGAACGCCCTGCCGGCGCGCCACTTATTACGGCTTCAATCAGCAGACCAAGGCACTTTGCAGCGCGTGGTTATTTTCAGCAATTGCGACCTCTTGCCTAGACTGCCCATCGGCATTGGTTTCTCCCCGCCCAAAAGAGTGACAGAAACGTCTGGCGGTGGGGCACCAGGGTGTGGTACGCTGCCGCAGTGCAGCAACCTACTCTAAGCCGCCGTTAGTAGAGAACACGAACGCGATGTTGACCAACCCAGATCCTCAGACGCAAGCTCCGAAACGTGAATCCGTCGTTATTAAAAAGTACGCCAACCGGCGACTTTATAATACCGAAACCAGCACGTACGTAACGCTGGAAGATCTGGCGAAGATGGTGCGTGGCGACCGCGATTTCGTCGTTTACGATGCGAAGAACGGCGATGATCTCACTCACGCAGTTCTGACGCAGATCATAGTTGAGCAGGAAAGCCGTGAAGGCGGGCAGGCGCTTCTGCCGATTCCGTTCCTTCGGCAGCTCATCCGCTTCTACGACGACAGCATCGCGCGCATGGTGCCGAGCTATCTGCAATTCAGTCTCGAGCACTTGGCGAAGGAACAGGTTCGCTTTCGCGAGCAATTCGCCTCGGCGTTCTCAAATCCTGCGGCTGCGTTCGATTTTTATCAGCAGCAAGCCAGACAGAACATGGCCATGTTCGAACAGGCGATGTCGATGTGGGCTTCGTTCGGAACGCCTGGCAAGGGTGGCAAGCCCGGCGAGGGCCAAGCCCCGGGCGCGGCTCAAGCGCCAAGCACGGAACAATCCGGCGACCGCGACGAATTGAGCGAACTCAAGTCGCAGCTCTCAGCGATGCAGCAGAAGATCGAGAAGCTGTCGCAATCGCGGACCTGAGCCCTCTCGACGCACTCAGAAAACGGCTGGTCCACGCAGACATCTCACCGCGAGCCTATCAGCGCATCAGGCAGCTTTGACGTAGTCGGAGCTGTCGAAGGGCATGCCGTAGTAGTAGCCCTGCATGTACGTAATGCCTGCGTCCGTCAGATACTTCGCGGAACGCTCATCACCGACCCATTCGGCGACCGTTTCCATGCCGAACGTTTTCGCGAGTTCGATCATGGTCTTTACGAAGATCTGATCGCTCGTGTCGTTGGCGACGTTTTTCACGAACGCGCCGTCGATTTTCACCATGTCGACGTTGAGAAGCTTCAAATTTTTAAACGACGTGTAGCCCGCGCCAAAGTCGTCGATGGCGACGCGGCAGCCGAGCTCTTTCAGGGTGTTGACGAAATTGACGGACTGATCGAGCTCGTGAAGCGCGACGGTTTCCGTGATCTCGACGATCATGCGGCTGAGCACGCCGGGATCGCCCGCCGTCACACGGCGCAGCGTCGTCAGCCATTCTTTGTCCGAGCACGTGAGGCCTGAGACATTGACGGATAAAATCAACTCCCGGTGCTGCTTCAGCAGGTCGACCGTCAGCTCGAGGGTTCTGCGATCGATGAGGCGAGCAAGGCCAAGCTGCTCGGCGATCGGCACGAATTCGCCGGCGGCAACGAGGCTTCCGTCGTGACGCACCATTCGCAGCAAAGCTTCGTACACCTCGGCCTTGCCGGTCTTTGTCGAGACCATCGGCTGCAGCACGAGCCGCATGCGATTTTCATCGAGGGCGTTAACGACGCTTTCCGCGATCGTTTTGTTGCGCAGGCGTGCGCTTTCTCCGGAAGGTGACGGTTCGTAGAGAACGAAGCAATCGAAGCGCTTCGATTTGGCGATGTCCAATGTCCGTAAGGCGAAGTTCACCGCGTCTTGCACGGAGTTCGCCTGATCGGGAATGATGACGCCGCCGAGTGAGACGGTTGCGGACAACTGAGCGGCAGACGTCTTGATCGTCGTATCTCGCACGGCGTTGATGAAGCGCTCGGCTGCAGTCGCTACAGCACCAGCACCGCAGTTCATCAAGACGATACCGAATTTATTGGCCGAATAGCGTCCGATGACGTCGCCGCCACGCAGCTTGGCGCGAATTCGCCGGCCGACTTCAGCGATCACCTCGTCGCCGACCTCGAGGCCGAACGTTTCGTTGATGACACCCAAGTTGTTCACGGAGATCATGAGGAAGGCGCAGGATCGTTGCTCCCGTTCGGTACGGGAGAGCACGGCGCCGAGGGCCTCCGTCAGGCGCATGCGATTGAGCTGGCCCGTCAGCTCGTCGAGATCGTTCCGCACAAGCCGCCGCTGCTGCTCGAGATAGTTATCATCAACGATGCGGACGACACCGCGCGCCCGCTGGGGATGTCCGTCGGCGCCCGGCCACCATCGACCCTGGTCTTCGAGGCGGACTTCCTTGCCGCTCCGCAGGCCGCCGGGCTGCAGACGATATTGAATGCGATAGGGGACGCCTCGCTCGCGGTCGGCACCGACGCTGCGCGAGAAGACTTCGAGGCGGACGTTCAGGTGCTCGGGCGCGATCAGCGCATGATAGGCGGCGCCCGTGGAGATCTTGCTCAGATCGCCGACGTCGAGGATTTCGGTAGCATTGCTTTCCCAGTCGAGGCGACCTGTTCGGAGGTCCCAGACGTAGGCGGTTTCTTCAATGGACGACAGAATGCCGACGAGGTCGAGGCCTTCGGTCTCGGTCAGAGGATCATGCTTTTCGGTATCTGGAGAATTCGGCTTCTCCTCAGGCACCGCGGCCTGAGGCCGATCGTCAGCGTCACCTGCAGAAACCACGTTTCACCCTCGGGCTGTCATCGCAGCACCCATCGAATGGCGGGAATGCAGATGCTTGAATTCGAGGGAAAACGAATTCGGCTGGCTTAACAAGCGCCAAAATCGCGCATCGTAGGTAGGTTTAACGGACTCCGGCAGCCAAGCTCCCGAAGTCCCATTTTTGAACGGTGAAAACTTATTGATCGGCGCCGATGTTCAGATCGCGGCGCGCGACACGGATGCCGATCGTGTAGCCACCGATAACGTCGATGAGCGTGGCGATGAGAATCAGGAAGAAGACCGACGTCGCGGCCTGCGGAACCATCAAGAACTCGGCTCCGACTGCGGTGAAGACAACCATCGAAAGGGCGTGATCGATCAGCGTCGAGGTCGTCGTGAATGTCGACTTCACAATCTCGATGAAGAGCAGGATCAGGGTGACGAGCAAAATGAAGTCGCCCCATGTAAATGCCCAGTCGCCGCCGCTCAGGAGATGGACTGTGAAAATATCGTTTTTCAGAGCCTCCGGCCCCATCGTCAGGACGATCGCATTGTAGAGAAGGAATGCGAGAACCAAGAGCGGAATGGCTCTAACGGACATGAAGCTCTCCTGACATTTCGATTATCCCCCGGGCGTCGCCTGAGGGCGAGCACGCGCTTTTTGGCACGGCAGCCCTGTTTTGCCAAGCAACGGTGGCCGGCAAAAGGCAATAGGCGCCGCTGCGAACACAACGGCGCCTTGAATTTTCGATGGATCGGCGAAGATGCCTATTCTTCGAGCGCGGGCGGCAGAATCTGGCGGCCGCGGTATTTGCCCGACTTCAGGTCGATGTGGTGGGGACGACGGCGCTCGCCGCTGTCCTTGTCCTCGACGTAGGCCGGTGCCGTGAGAGCGTCATGAGAACGACGCTGGCCCCGCTTCATGGGGGACGTCTTTTTGCGCGGAACTGCCATCAGTCTTGCTCCAAATGTAACAACCGTGCCGCCAAAGCGGACGGGCCGCCGAACGAGCGGCGGGAAAGCCTAACCCTATATCGCTGGATAAACCGGCGGCTCCGTTTCCAGGCGCTCGGTCCCTTGGGCGGCGCTTATACGCAAGTTATGCGGGAAATGCCAGTCCCCTGGCGAAACCTTTAAATGCGCCTTTTCGACAGGACGCAGGCGAGCTGGCTGGACGGCGCCAGCCGCATACGGACCTGGATGGCGTTGGCGAGGCGCTGGAGGCCTGGACCCGGCTTTCCGGCGTTGCGCACCAAGGGGTTAGGCAAGGCGACCGCGAGGCGTGCGGCGTCTCGCTCGGAGAGATTTCTGGCCGATTTGCGGAAATGGTATTCAGATGCCGCACCCACTCCGAATATGCCTGGGCCCCACTCTGCGATGTTGAGGTAAACTTCCATGACGCGATGCTTCGGCCAGACGAGTTCCATGACGTAGGTCAGCGGCAGCTCGATCGCTTTGCGCAAGTAGCTCTTCGATGGCCAGAGGAACATGTTCTTGACGACCTGCATCGAGATGGTGCTGGCGCCGCGCGCGGCGGAGCCGCCGCCCGCTCTCTCCACAGCATCCTCCAATGCCTCGAAGTCGATGCCGGAATGCTGACAGAAGCGACCGTCCTCGCTCAGCAATACGGCGCGGACGATATTCGGCGACATATCTTCTATCGGCACCCACTTTTGCGAAATGGATTGGCCGGTGAGCCATTGCTGCAGCATCAGAGCCGAAGCCGGTGGATTGATGAAGCGGTAGGTGACGATCAGCAGCAGCACGACCACGAGCCATCCCAAAGCGATCAGCGCCACGAGCTTGACGCCTCGCTTGATGAGCGAGCCGCGTTCGGCCGAGATCCGCGGTGCCGGTGGTTGCTTCTCGACTTGCACGAGGTCTGGTCGCATCGAACGATCGACGGTCAGGCCGTCGAAAGCGGGTGGCGGGGGCGGCGCCCATAACTGCGGTTCCAGCATGCGCTGCGGGATCGTTTGGCCGAGAAATTCTTTTGCGGGCTCTGAGCTGTCTGGAAGCGCGACGACTGAGGAGTCGACGACCGGCTGATGGACCTCGGATTTTTCGAGAATCTCGGCGCTTCCATTTTCCGCTGCCGAGAATGAGCGTGACGAAACTTCAGCGTCTATTGCGGAAAAAATATCTTCGGGCGGGGCCGTCACTTCATCAGAGACGGTTGGCGGCAGTATCGCAGGCTCCGACGGTTCAGATGCGAATGATACCGGTTCGAGTTGCGGCTCCGGGCGATCCATCATCAACGATTCGGATGGGGGCGTGGGCTCGATGACTTCTCGCGGAGATGTCTCGAAGAAAGCGCGAGCAGGCAGCGGTTTCGGAGGTAGCGGTAACGGCGCCTGCCAGCGATCTGGCGACGGATCTCGTGACAGATCTCGTGATAGATCAGGCAGCAACGTTTCTAGCGTCGCGTGGTATTCGCTCGTCTCGGGGACGGTGGATGCGCTCAGCGCGTTGGCAAGAGCAAGCGAACGGGCGAGTGCCGCGCCGACTTCAGCGGCCGCAATGGGACGCGGCGGCAACAGCACGTCCTGGTCGCCCGATGGCGCCAGGGGCGCGGCAGTTGAGCCCGATGTTCCGTCCCGCCGATCCATGCTTTGATTCAATCGCTGATAGTGTGATACCGCGTCGGCATAGCGTCAAACCATGGCCTTGGTTAAGCGGCTGAACGATCCCTGGGGAGAGCATAAGGCAGTGTCACCGTTTCTTGTCCAGCTTGGCAACTCAGCAACAATCGTAGAAGCCTTTTTAGCCTCCGTTCTTGCCGAGCAGGAGGCCGCGGGCACGCCTCCGAGGCTGGCTGAGGCTCTTCGCCACGCCGTTCTAGGTGGCGGCAAGCGTTTTCGGCCGTTTCTCGTTTTCCACAGCGCAGCGCTATTCGGCGTCGATAATCAGGCCGCCCTTCCCGCCGCCGCCGCTCTCGAGTGCATCCACTGCTATTCGCTGGTGCATGACGACCTTCCTGCGATGGATAACGACGAACTCCGCCGCGGCCGCCCGACGGTGTGGAAGGCGTACGACGATTGGACGGCCATTCTGGTCGGAGACGCTCTTCAGGCTCTCGCGTTCGAACTGATCAGCGGCTCAAAAGGCCGGGGCGATCCGAAGGCGCGGGCGGAACTCGTTTACGTTCTCGCTGTCGCGTCCGGCGCAAATGGAATGGTCGGCGGACAGGTTCTCGATCTCGAAGCCGGAAAACTCGGCGCGCGACCCGATCCGACCATCACGGACATCATGCGGTTGCAGGCGCTCAAGACTGGGAAGCTGATCACGGCGGCCTGCGAAATGGGGGCGATCGTCGGCGGCGCCAGCTTCGAGCAGCGCGCGGCGCTTAAAACTTACGGCGAGCATCTCGGCGCTGCGTTCCAGATCAGCGACGATCTGCTCGATGCAGAAGGATCAAGCGCGGATGTCGGCAAAGCGACAGGCAAAGACGCTGCCGCGGGCAAAGCGACGTTGATCGGCATGCTTGGAATTGCGGAGGCGCGTCGCTATCTCGACCGTTCCATCGCGTCCGGCATCGACGCCCTTGCGATATTCGGAGACAAAGCAGAGCCCCTCGTTGAAGCTGCGCGACTGATGGGCCGTCGCGAAAGCTAAAGCGGGAGGCTCTGCTCCAGTTCAGGATCAGAACTTGTAGTTGAGACCGAGACGTACGGTCTGGAAGTCGTTGTTTACGCCCAGCGCATCCTCGCCCAAGCCGACGTAGAGATACTCGGCTTTGGCGCTCCAGTTCTGAGTGAAGGCCCATTCGAGACCGCCACCGACGGCGTAGCCGGTCTGCGTACCGGAACTCTTCCACTTATCGCCGTCGTTGAAGCGAACGCGAGTATCGACGTCTGCAAACGCGACGCCGCCCGTGCCGTAAATGAGCCAGGGTCCGGTCGCGATACCGACGCGGCCGCGTACGGTCGAGAACCAGTTGATGTCAGAGCGCACCTTATCGTCAAAGGCCGTGGTTTTAGTGCCGCCGATATCGCCGCCCTGGAAATCGCCTTCGATACCAAACACCAAGCGTCCGCGCTGCCAGTTGTAGCCGACCTGAGCGCCGCCGTAGCCGCCCTCAGGCTTGGTGAAATTCGAATTCGACCAGCCGTAGCCGCCGTTGATGCCGACATAGGCACCTTGCCAGATCGAAGGCGCCTCATAGCGCGCTTCCGGCGGTGGCGTATAAGGCTGGTAGGGACCGAGATCTGCAGCCCAGGCGCCGCCGCTGCTTGCGGTGAGCAGGAACACAGCTCCGCCGAACGCGGATTTGACTGGAAACGATTTCATTTTAAACCCCGTATGACTTCGGCCGTCCGGCCATTCTTGAGCTGGTTAACGTCCTAACGGGATATAGGTTTCCAATTTGGCAACCGGGGTGCGGAAACCGGGAAACTGCTATGCATGATTAATTTGATCTAAATTGAGTATTTCGAGAGTCTTTATGCGCGTGCCGTAAGCCGACGCTTGCCGGATTTGAGCCTTTGTTTGCGCGCCAGTCGCCGATCCCGCAATTTCAGCAGCGGCAAGATCCAATGGGCGAGCCGAATCTCGCGACGCGATTTTTCCGGATCGACAAGATGCGTCGTCGGCAATCGCTGCGTGAAGGAACTCTCCATGAGGGTTCCGAGGGGAAGCGTGAGTTCGTCCTGCAGCGTGATCATGCGCGCGTAGAGATCGGCCAGTGGCGTGATGAGCCGGCCGAAGCCGTTCCGGGCTTGAGCCCAGCCGACGATATAAAGCCCCCGAATGCCGGCCGGGAATGCGCCGCCGTAAACCTGCACCACGCCGTCCTTCACCTTCACGAGGCCATCGCGGAGGAACGGAAACGATGTATTGAAGCCTGTTGCGGCGACGATCAGATCGTACTCGCCCCTCGTGCCATCGACGTATGTCACCGTGTTCCCATCCACATGATCGATCGCAGGCCGCGGATTGACACGTCCCAGGCGGATCGCGTTGAGAAGGTCGGTTCCGAATGCCGGGTGGCGATCAAAGATCTTATGGTTCGGCTTTTGAAGACCGTAGCGCCGGTAATCGCCAATGCTGACGGCAACGATCGATTTCAGAATTGCACGCTGAAGAAATATCGGCAGTCCCCAAATCGGAATATCCGTCAACGGGCGACCTAAAAAGGTTTTCGGTAAATACCAATAACCGGTTTGCAAGCTGATATCGCAGGCGCGGCCGAAACGTCCTGCGTCACACGCCATGTCGACGCCGGAATTGCCGCCGCCAATGACAAGCACGCGTTTGTCCTGGAGCTGCTCGGGGCCGACGTAATCTTTGGAGTGCAGCATTTCGCCGGCGAAGTGGCCGCGGAATTTGGGATAGCGCTTGTCCCAATGATGACCATTGCAGACGACGACGCCTTTGTATTTGCGTTCCTCGCCATCGGCGAATTTGACGTTCCAGTTGCCGCCACTGTCGGGCGTCGCGAACGTCACGCTCTTATTGAACTCGCTCGACGCGAGGAGCCCGCGATCTGCGGCGAAGGCCGTCAAATAGGCCAGCATCTGATCGGCTGACGGGAAATCGGGATAATCCGCGGGCATCGGATAATCGGTGTATTCCGTCGCCTTCCTGGAAGAGACGATGTGCGCGTGCCGGTAAACGCCGTGAAGCCAGTTACCACCGACACCGGAAGCGGAATCGACGAGGTCGAAAGGAATACCGTGACGCTTCAATGCTGACGCCATCGCGAGACCGACAGGTCCTGCGCCGATCACAAGGTGGCGCTCGAGCGTGCTTATTCCTTCGCTCATTCTACAAATATTCCTTCGTCGAGGCTGCTGCGCACGTCCTTAGCAAACTGCGTTCGAAGCGTGGGGGTCCATTCGAAGAGGTGGTAACTTGTCGAAGAGGTGTAACCGGGCCTCGATACATCATTCAGGGGGCGCAAGGCGAGCGCAGGAACGTCGCAAAGCACGGCGCCAGGTTCTACCCTTCGCTATTATACGAGAAGAACTGAGTTTTCTTGGTTACTGGCGGGCGGCGGCTACTCGGCCGCCGCGCCACCGGCGACTTCTGCGACGCCGAAGCGGCGCTGGATGTAATCTTCGACGATCGCTTTGAAATCGCCCGCGATATTCGGTCCGCGGAGCGTCATAGCCTTTTTGCCGTCGATGAAGACCGGTGCGGCGGGCGACTCGCCGGTGCCCGGAAGCGAGATACCGACATCCGCGTGCTTGCTTTCGCCCGGACCGTTCACGATGCATCCCATCACCGCGAAATTGAGCGTCTCGACGCCGGGATACTGCGTTTTCCAATCCGGCATACGATCACGGATCATATTCTGGATGTCGCGGGCGAGTTCCTGGAAAACGGTCGACGTCGTGCGGCCGCAACCGGGGCAAGCCGCGACGACGGGCACGAAGGATCGCAATCCCATCGTCTGCAGGAGTTCCTGCGCGGCGCGAACTTCTTGTGTGCGATCGCCACCGGGCTCCGGCGTCAGCGAATAGCGGATCGTGTCACCGATGCCCTGCTGCAGGAGAATGCCAAGCGCCGCTGACGAAGCAACGATGCCTTTCGATCCCATGCCCGCTTCGGTGAGCCCGAGGTGGAGCGCGTACCGGCTGCGATCGGCAAGCATCGCATAGACAGCCAGGAGATCCTGAACCGACGACACCTTGCCCGATACGATGATCTTGTCTCGTCCGAGTCCCATCTCCTCCGCGCGTTCGGCGGAGAGGAGAGCGGATTGCACCATCGCCTCGTGCATGACGCTGCGGGCTGATTTGGGCGCCGCAGAACCGGCGTTCTCGTCCATGAGATGCGTCAGCAGCTCGCCGTCGAGCGAACCCCAGTTGACGCCGATGCGGACGGGCTTGCCGTGCTTCAGCGCCGTCTCGATGATAGCGCCGAACTGACGGTCTTTCTTGTCTTTGAAGCCGACGTTGCCGGGATTGATACGGTACTTGTCGAGCGCTTCGGCACAGGCGGGATTATCACCCAAGAGCTTGTGGCCGATGTAATGGAAATCGCCGATGAGCGGCACGTCGACGCCGCGTTTGCGCAACTGGTCGCGAATGTGGGGAACGGCCTTGGCGGCCTCATCACGATCGACCGTGATGCGGACAAGTTCGGACCCGGCCCGCGCCAGGTCGGCCACCTGCTTCACCGTCGACGCGATATCGGCGGTATCGGTGTTGGTCATCGATTGAACGACGACCGGCGCACCGCCGCCGACCTGAACACCGCCGACACTGACCGCAACGGTCTCGTGCCGGGCTTTCATCGTGATGCTGCCGCCGTGCGACATCGTGGAGGCCTTTCCGGAACCCTGTGGAGCGAAGTTCTAGCGCCGTCTGAGGCTTCCCGCCAGAAGCGATATGGACGCTATTGTGCACAGCGCTATGACGATGCTGGGACCACCCGGTGCATCGCTCGAAAGTGACAGCCAAAGGCCGAGGATAACGCCCAAAATCGCCATCGCCCCAGCGAGCACAGCCATTCGCTCGGGCGTTTCGGATAGTGGCCGCGCGGCAACGGCCGGGACCACAAGAAAAGCCATGACGAGCAAAATGCCGACGATCTTCATCGCGACCGCGATCACCACCGCCAGAAGGAGGTCGAACGCCGCGCGCGGCAGCCGGGGGTTGATGCCTTCAGCCGTTGCCAGGTCTTCGTGCAAGGAAAGCCGCACGAGAGGTTGCCAAAGATAGAGGGTGATAGCGACGACGACGGCGCCGCCGCCGTAGATCCAGTAGAGATCGGTCGCCGTCACCGCGAAAACGTCACCAAAAAGGTAGCTCATCAGGTCGATGGCCGGGCCTTTCACCAACGCGATTGCCGCGATGCCGAGCGCCAGTGTCGCGTGGTGCATCAGGCCCAGCGCGGAATCGAGCGGCACCATTTGCTGGCGCGAGAGGAGCGTCAGGACGCCCGCCGCGGCGATGGCCGCGAGAATGACCGAAAACGTCAGATCGAGGTTGGCCGCGAGGCCCAGCGCGACCCCCAAGAGGCCCGCTTGCGAGAGTGTTTCGCCGACGTAGGACATACGCCTCCAGACGACGATGCAGCCGAGGGGCGCGGCGATGATTGCTAGTCCCACGGCTGCGAATAATGCGCGCCAGACGAACGGCTCGGGCCAATCAAACACTCAGGAGCCTCGCCCTGGAGGTGACGCGCCCGCGAGGGGCTTGGGTTCGCCCGTCAGATCGTGCCGATGGTCGTGGTGATGGCGGTAGACGCCGAGGACGGAGGCTGCCTGCGGTCCGAAGATCCGGGCGTAGGCTGCGTGCTGCGACACGTCCTCGGGCTTGCCTGAGCAGCAGACATGGCCATTGAGGCAAATCACGCGATCGCTGCGCGCCATGACGACGTGAAGATCATGCGACACGAGAAGAACACCGAGGTTATGTTTGTCGCGCAGGCGGTCGATCAGATCGTAGAGGTCGGCCTCACCGGTGAAGTCGACGCCGCTCGCGGGCTCATCGAGAATAAGAAGGTTCGGCTTACGGAGCAGCGCGCGCGCAATCAAGACCCGCTGGGTTTCACCACCCGACAATTTCGACAACTGCTGATTGATCGTCTTCGCCGCGCCGGTTTCCTCCAGCGCCGCCTTGATGGCCTTCTGCGTTGTATGCTCACCAAGTGACAGGAACGACTCGACCGTCATCGGGATCGCCGAGTTGACTTCAAAGCGCTGCGGAACGTAGCCGATGCGCGTCGATGCCGGTTTTACGATGCGGCCGCGTTCGGGGTGCTCGATGCCGAGCAGAATTCGGACGAGCGTCGTCTTCCCGGCGCCGTTGGGCCCGATCAGCGTGACGATCTCGCCGCGTCTGACGTCGAGGTTGATGTCGGACAGCACTTCGCGGCTGCCGCGCCACATCGTGACGCCGCGGGCGGAAATCAGCGCGCCGGGATCGGGCTCCGCAGCCAGCTGCTCATCGGTTTGGGGATGGCCATGGTTGTGACCGCAGCTGCAAGGCGCGGCCACGGCGTCAGTCGCGCTGCTGCCGTTCGGCGAACCCGTTCCTGGTGCATCACGGGATGACAAATACGTTCTCCATGCCCGAAGGCTCGACGACAATTCGGGCCGCGGTCTTGCTGATATTGCCTATGCGTTGCGACGCGCCGCGCACTCCTGGCACGTGCCGGAGACTTCGACAAAGCGCACGCGAGGCTCGAAATTGGCGCCTTCGGCCGCGGTATCGATGGCGTGGAAGATGTCGTCACCATCGACTTCCTGCACAATCCCGCATTTCTCGCAGCTGAGAAACATCGGACGACGACCGGTTCTCGGCTGATGCAGGCGCCGGCAGGCGAAATAGGCATTCTTGCTTTCGAGCCGATGGACGACGCCGGCTTCGAGAAGCGCATCCAAGGCCCTATAGACCGAAATCGGCGCTAGCCTCGTACCTTTTTTGGCCAGGCGATCGAGGACTTCGTAAGCGCCTACGCTTGCGAGCGTCGAGGCAATTTCCTCGAAAACTTTACGGCGCAGGTCCGTGAACCTGATGTTCTTTTCCGCGAAGATGGCGGTTGCCTGCTCAAGCGACGTTTTTACTCGCTCGCGGGCGCGTTGGTCTTCGGCTGCCGTTGTCACCATAACAGTCCTCTAAACCCGGCCAGACAAGCGCTTTAGAAACCCTCAGGCCACGGGACAATATAACATGTCGGGGTTGCCCGCCATTCGGTTCAAGGCGGCGGCGCGATTTTTGTGCGGCGCGGCTAGGCGCTTGACCTCGTTTGGATTATCGATCCAACTCCCGAATTCTAAAGAGAAGTTCATGCGATGAGCACATTTCGTCTTAATGTTGCCGCCAATCGGCCAGCTGAGCCGCGCAATTATTAAGGTAAGCGGCGGGCGATTCGCCACAAACGGAAGGCCGGAATCGAGCTCACGATGGATATCAAGCTTCTGATCGACAGGCTGGCGGAGCACGCCCAGCCGATTGGCATCGCAGTATTCTTGACGTGCAGCCTCGTTCTTCTGCTTCGAACGCGGGTCGCGAAGCGCCTCCGGGCCGTGATCGAAGAGACCGTTTTCACTAATTGGCGGCTCGCACTGCTCGGTACGACCGGCATCGTCTTGTCGGCTGCTGCGGGCTGGCGGACCTGGGAAGGAATGTACAATTTCACCGGCGAGCCCCTGCTCTCCGGCATGGTGACGTTCGGCATTCAAGGCATCATGCTGATCGTCGCGTGGCTGATCGGCGAAAGCTTTGCAACCGGAATGAATTCTCGGGCGCAGCCGGGCCAATCCTCGCTCGTCAGCTCGACTGTGCAGCCGTGGATCGGCTCATTCATCGGGCTTCTCCTGTTCGTCACGGCGTTCGTTCTATTCCTGCAATGGTCGGGGCAGAGCGGCACGAAGCATTCGGGTGTCGAAGACATCAACTGGTCCGCCGCCAGCGACAAGTTCCTGATGTTCGCTGCGGGACTGCTCCTTTTCGCGCTTTTCGCGCTCTATGCAGCCAGTGATCTGGTGCGGCCCTACGTGCAGGTCGTCCGCGTCATCATCCGGAATTCGATGCTCTGGTTGATGTTCCTGGCCTGCATGGCGACGAGCGTCTTCTTCTCGTTCGACAGTTTCTTCACCTCTATCTTCCCGCAGTCGGAGCGTGTGCGCGCCGCCGAACTTCGCGCGCAGAACCAGGTTGCCGGAATCGTCACCGACATCGAGACCGCCATCGCCGCCCGTCGCGCGGCCCTGGCGGAAGAGCTTTTCACGACCGATGCGTGGAAGGGCTATGAGCACCAGCTCGAAAACGTCACGAAAGCCGCCGCCCAGTCACAGGGCGTGATCGAACGCTTCGTCAACGACCAGATCGAAGAGCACCGGCGCTCGGTGAAAGAGCAGCAGGAGCGTATATCGTCGGCGCAGGCAGGTCAGGCGGGACTGGCCAATCGCAAGACGTCGCTGACGGATGAAAAGTCGAATCTTGCCGGGCAGCGGCCGGAACTTGCTGCCGATTACGCGGCCAAGAAGGCCGAGTACGACGCCAAGCTTCGTGATGTCGACGCCAAGCGCGTCGAGGCACTCGCCGAGGACAAGGGCGTCGAAGGAAGCGGCAAGGCGGGGCGCGGGCCGCTGTATCGGCAGCGTATGGGTGAGCTGACGCAAGTTCAGGCCGCCGCTCAGATTGCGCAAGAGCGGATGAAGGACGCGCAGAAGCGTCTGTCCGGCGTCGAGACCCGGCTTTCGGCCGTCGATCGCGAACTCGCTACGCTCGACGGCGATCTTGCGAAGTACAAAGGGGAAGCGGAGACCGCCGAGCAGCGCATCCAGCTTGCAGAAGGCAGCGCGCAGACCGATGCGGGCCCGAAGAGCGATCCCGCGCGAATTCTGCCCCTCTTCGATCAAACGAAGTCGGAGTTTCGTGCCGACCCCACGGTCGAACATCTCGGCCAAGTCCAGCGGATGTGCGGCGAGATCACCGGCGCCATGCAGGCGACGCCTGAGACCCGGGCGCTCGTTTCGACAGTCGATTGCGATCCGAAGTCGACGGCTGACGCGGCGGCGACGCTGTTCGCGCTGCAGGCGGGCACAAAGGTATTCGAGAATTCCTGCGCCGGCGGCGACAAACTCAATGCCAACAAATCGACCGACGATCTCTTCGCCTTCGCGCGCGGTTGTCTCGCCGATAGCGCGCTTCCAAGCTCCGACACGGATGCGCTGCGGACGAAGATCAACCACATCGAGCTTTCACGCGATGACAAGGCACACCGCTTCGTCGTGACGCTCAATGCGTTCCAGGATGGAAACCGGCTCGCGTATCTGGCGCTCGCCATTGCGATCGGCCTCGACGGGTTGATCTTCATGTCGGGCCTGTTCGGCGCCAACGCCGTGCGCTCACCGCTGTCGGATATTCCGAGCTTCAGAGCGCGGTCTGGCGCTCAGCTTGAGGCGACGATCAATGCCGCGCTCGGAGCGCATCCCTATGAGACAGCGTGGCTGACGCTGACGTCGCTCAAACCCATCACCAACCAGGACGGGTTTTCGGCGCTTGCCGATTTGAGCAACATGGAGCGATCGCAAGCCGATCGCGTCCGCATGGTGCTGACGGCTGGCGCGGATATCGGCGCCGTCGAAAGCGTCAGTCAAAATCCGGAGCGCTACCGCGTTCGGAGTGAACTGCGCGAATATCTCTCGTCGGTCTGCGATAAGCAGTTCAAAGCCGATTCCGGCGCCAAGGACCGGGCCAAACTCGAGCAGCTTGTGTCGGCTGCGCTTGCGCCACATCCGCGTGAGCATTCCGAGATCGTGCTCAACACGCTCGAGCCGATCCGCGAAACCGAAGGGTTCACGTCGCGCGTGACGCTGAAAGAGATCGACAACGATTACGACAGGCGCGTCGTGCGACGTGTGATCAATGCCGGCGCCGCTACGAAAGTCGTGGCGCCAGACCGTGACACCGATGATCTCTATTACATTCGGCCCGCGCTCTACGAAACGCTTCTGATGATCCGTGCGACGGCGCCCGAGAGCCCGGGATACGGCTACGAAGGCATACGCTTCGAGGGCGTGCAGGAACGTCCCGCGTTGGAAGGTGGCGTGCTTCGCAGCGCACAGCCGGAATTGCCTTTGCATACGGGAAGCGTTCCGAAAATCGAACGCCGACGGGAGCAGCAGCAGGCGCTTCCCGGCATCCCGCCGCTTTCACAGGAAGAGCGTCAACGGCTCGTCGCTTACTACCGCGAAGAGTTGCTCGAAGCAGTGAATTTGCAGTCCGACATCGTCGATACGCGCTTGAGCCTTCCGGAGTCGCGCGATGCGATCCTGGAAGCATGGAAAGCGCTCAACGCGCACAGCAAGAAGAATGAGAACCTCGATTTCTTGCTGCGCGAATTTCAGAATGGACAGGAACGCCTTCTTGATGACGTTGTTTCTCGTCTCCGCGAAGAAGCGGGTGGCGACGAGCGGAAACTATCACTGCTTGAGGGTGCCGACGGACTCGTGCGCAACGAGCTAACGCTTTATTTGTTGTTCCCGGAAACCGGCCTCATCAGCACGCTGATCGACGATCTCGAAGCTGCCGCGCAGCCGGATGAGGGCCTTGCCCACGGCGAGCAGGACCTGAAGGATCAGCTCAAATACGTTCAAGAGGCCCTGGGCCGGCTGGACCTCGACAATCCGCGCTCATGGGACGAGATTCGCCAGAAGCTCGCCCTCCGGACCGGAACGGATTTCCGGAGCCTGATGAAGAGGCCGTTGGGTCAGCCTCCTCCGGAAGAAGACGGCGAGGCTTGAGGTCAGAGCTTGAATTCAACGACCTTCTGACGCTGCGTGCCGAGGCCCTCGATCTTGAGTTCCATGACGTCGCCTGCCTTCAGGAATTCCTTCGGGTTGCGCGCGGTGCCGACACCCGGGGGCGTGCCCGTCGTGATGATGTCGCCGGGGTCCAGAACCATGAATTGCGTCACGTAGGCGAGAAGCTCGGGGATTTTGAAGATCATCGTCGACGTCGAGCCGTTCTGCTTGCGCACGCCGTTGACGTCCAAAGACATGGCTAGGTTATCGGGATCGGGCACTTCGTCCGGAGTGACGAGCCAGGGACCGATCGGCCCGAACGTCTCCGCCGACTTGCCCTTCACCCACTGACCGGCACGCTTGCTTTGGAAGACACGTTCCGACACGTCATTGCAGATGCAGTAGCCGGCGATGTAGTTCGCCCAGTCCTTTGCCTCCACATATCGCGCGCGCGCGCCGATGACGAAAGCGATCTCGCATTCCCAGTCGAGATGTCTGGAATTTCTCGGATACATCACGTCGTCGTTGGGGCCGCAGATCGCGGTCGAAGCCTTGTTGAAGAGAATGGGCTCGGCCGGGATTTCCTGGCCCGTCTCCTTGGCGTGGTCGGCGTAGTTGAGGCCGATCGCGATGAAGTTATGCGTGCCCGCCACCGGGGGGCCGAGACGTGCGCCCTCTGGTGCTTTCGGAAGCGACGCCAGATCGAGACCGCGCAGCCGCGCGAGCGCTGCCGGCGCCAGGTGCTCGCCCGAGAAATCCGGAATTATCCCTGAAAGATCGCGGACTGCACCCTCGTTGTCGAGGATGCCGGGTTTCTCGGCGCCGGGGGCGCCAAAGCGTACGAGTTTCATCTACAGGTATCTCCAGAGGTCGCCATCAAGCGGATCGGCGAGCTTCTAAGCAGAAAACGCCAGGGCTGCCAATCGCAGGCCCCATGATGGCCGGGGTCGGCCCGGTGGCGGCATCCCTCACAAAGATGAAATGCTGCCGGAACTTGCGCGCTCACCGCTGGTTACAATCGCGCTGTGATGTGTTCTCGCAAACGCCGGCGAGCAGCACAGAAGTGAAGTCCCCGCCATATCAGGTCTGAGGATCGATCGATGCGAAAGAGGTTTGCGACAGGTCTTTGTCTTCTGGCCATCGCAGTCTCGGCGGGCATCGGACCGGGACGCGCAACTGCGGACACGGCACCAGGCCCCGCGCCGGCTCCGAAGGCGGATGCCGCTTCGCCCGCGAAAGCCGAAGAAAAATTTCCGCCGGTCGAGCCGTCGTCCCTCGGGACGCCTGCGATCGTGGTCGACGACAGCACGGTCGAAACCCTACTTGGAAAGGATGTGAAAAGCACGACCGGGGAAAAGCTCGGGCAAGTCACCGATATTATCGTCGGACATTCGGGCGACGTGCGCGCCGCGGTGATCGATTTCGGGGGCTTCCTAGGGGTCGGCTCGCGCAAGATCGCCGTTGCCTGGCAGACATTGCACTTTTCCTCAGGAGGCATCACCCTCGAGATGGGACGCGATGAGTTGCGCGTGACGCCGGAATATCATCCGGGCGAACCGATCGTCATTGTCGGGTCTGCCGGCGCACCCCCGCCGCTAACCAGGACTTCGCCTCCACCGCCATCTCCGGCGTCAACCAAATGACGGCGGCGCATTCGTCCGCCGCAGCCGCTCTTTTCTGTGCCGCGGATTGAGCCATGCGCGGCTTCAAAGCGCCGTTGGTGCAAGCGCCCTCCAAAAGAAGCCAAATCGGCGTCGACTGGTTTGCATTCTTCCTGGCCGACGCTCAGGTTGGTTTTGGCCCATTCCTTACCGTTTATCTGACGACCGAAAAATGGACGAACGCCGACATAGGGCTCGTACTGACGGTCGGTAGCGTCATTGCGCTGCTCGGCCAGCTGCCCGGGGGCGCGCTGGTCGACGCGGTAGGACGCGAACGAACGCTTGCTGCGGCTTGCACCCTTCTTGTCGGCGCCACGGCACTCTCTATTGCGATCTGGCCAACGTTCGACGCTGTCTTTCTAGCGCAAGTGGTCCACTCGATTGCGAGCGTGGTGATCGGGCCTGCGCTTGCCGCGATCAGCCTTGGGCTTGTAGGTCATAATCTCATCGGAGAACGCCTGGGGCGAAATGCCCGCTTTTCTTCGCTCGGCAGCATGGTCGCGGCCGCGAGCATGGGGGCCATCGGCTATTACTTATCGAGCCAAGCTGTGTTCTTCGTTTCAGCGGCGATGACTGTTCCGGCCGTGATGGCGCTCTACCTTATCATCCCCGCGGACTTTCACCGCGAAGAGCTGGAGCCGAAACCGGAACCCGAATATCACTTCGTCCAAGCCGCGAAGACTCTTTTGAACATACGGCCGCTGCTCATCCTGGCGGGATCCGTCGCTCTCTTCCATCTTTCCAATGCCGCCGTGCTGCCGCTCGCCGCGAACCTGATCACGTTGCGCTCGACCCAGTCAGCGACCGTTCTCGTTGCGCTTTGCATTATCGTTCCTCAATTCATCGTTGCCCTGATTTCCCCGTGGTTCGGCCGATACGGCGATCGCCACGGCCGTCGCCCGCTTCTGTTGTTGGGATTTGCTGCGCTGCCGGTTCGCGCGGCCTTGATGTCGTTCAGCTCCGATCCGACGACTATGGTCAGCATCCAATTGCTCGACGGCATATCGGCGACGGCGCTTGGCGTGCTCGTTTCGGGCGCCGTCGCCGACGTGACGCGCGATACTGGCAACTTCAATCTCGCACTTGCATTCGTCGGCGTTGCGATGGGCGTCGGCGCGTCGATCAGTACGACTCTCGCGGGCGAGATCGCGCTCCACTTCGGTACGTCGGCGGCGTTCTTGACGCTCGCAATGATCGGATTGTTCGCGTTTCTCCTGATAACGCTGGCGTTGCCCGAGACGAGGATCGTCGACGAGCCCGTCGCCGAGCCTGCTTAGGTTGTTTCCGCGGCCTTCGCGCCTTGTGGCGGTGCGTGCGGCTCGGCATGCTCGGTTTTGCCCGGCGCAGGCGCTGCGGACTTTTTACGCGGGGTGCGCGTCACCCAGTCGGACAGGCGATCCATGTAGAGGAAGATAACCGGCGTCGTGAACAGCGTCAAAGCCTGGCTAATGGCCAGGCCGCCGACCATCGCATAGCCGAGAGGCTGACGAATTTCGGCGCCTGTCCCCGTTCCCAGCATGAGAGGAACACCGCCGAGGAGCGCTGCGAGCGTCGTCATCATGATCGGCCGGAAGCGCAACAGCGATGCCTTGCGGATCGCTTCAAGTGCCGAGAGATGCTCGTTTCGTTCGGCATGAATGGCGAAGTCGACGAGCATGATGCCGTTCTTCTTCACGATGCCGATCAGCAGAATGATGCCGATCATCGCCACCAGGTTGAAATCGTATCCAAAGATCATCAGTGTCGCGAGCGCGCCCGCACCGGCCGACGGCAACGTGGAGAGAATCGTGATCGGGTGAATGTAGCTTTCGTAGAGGATGCCGAGGATCAGATAGACGACGAACAGTGCGGCCGCGATCAGCAGCGGAATTGTCGTCAGCGATTGCTGGAAAGCTTGAGCGTTGCCTTGGAAGGTCGTCTGCATCGACGCGGGAAGGCGAAGCTCGCGTTCGGCCGCCTTGATCGCGTTCGTCGCGGTACCGAGAGACACGTCCGGCGCTAGGTTGAAGCTGATCGTAACCGCGGGGAATTGCCCCTGGTGGGAGATGGATAGCGGCGCGGTTGGGCGCGTTGTCCAACTCGCGAAGGTCGCGAGCGGAACGAGACCGGCGGTCGTCGGCGAGCGAATATAGAGATTGTCGAGGCTTCCCAAATCGCCCTGGATGGATGGCAGCACCTCCATGACCACGTGGTAGCTGTTCTGCTGCGTGTAATACTGAGCGATTTGGCGCTGACCGAATGCATCGTAGAGCGTCGCATCGATTGCATCGGGGGTTAGTCCGTAGCGCGAGGCTTCGTCGCGGTTGATTTCGATCGTGAGCGTCGTTCCCGCGAGCTGCTGGTCTGTCGCAACGTCGCGGAGCTCGGGCAAGGTTTTCAGCTTATCGAGAATCTTCGGGGCCCAGGTGTTCAACTCATTCTCGTTCGCGTCCTGCAGCGTATACTGGAACTGCGTTCGCGAAGAGCGGCCGCCGACAGTCACGTCCTGGGCTGCCTGCATGAAGAGGCGCGTCCCTTCGACTTTTGCGAGCTTCGGCTGAAGCCGGCGAATGACATCAAATGCCGAAGCATCGCGCTGGTCCTTTGGCTTCAAGGTTATGTAGACGCGGCCACTGTTGAGAGCGGAGGTGGGACCTCCAGCTCCGATGGCCATGGCGACGGTTGCGACAGCGGGATCGCTTGCGACCACGTCGCCAATCTTCTCCTGGCGGCTAAGCATCGCCTGGAAGGAAATATCCTGAGCCGCTTCGGAAATGCCGGTGATGAGGCCCGTATCCTGCTGAGGGAAGAAGCCCTTTGGGATCTCGATAAAGAGGTAGGCAGTGAGCGCTACCGTCGCGAAAAACGACATCAGCGTGAAGAACTGATGGCGGAGCACAAAGTCGAGACCGCGGGTATAGGCATTGAGCAGCGCAGCGAAGCCGCGTTCGCTCAAATTGTAAAGCCGGCCGTGCCTGACGTCTTTCTCGCTCTTTAAAAACCGCGACGCCATCATCGGCGTCAGCGTCAGCGAGACGAAGGCGGAAACCGCTATCGTCATCGTAACGGTGACGGCAAACTCGCGAAAGATGCGGCCGATGATGCCGCTCATGAGCAACAGCGGGATGAAGACTGCGACGAGCGAGACGCTGATCGATATGACGGTGAAGCCGATTTCCTCGGCACCTTTCATCGCCGCGTCATACGGCGTGTCGCCGTGCTCGACGTAGCGGACGATGTTTTCCAAGACGACGATGGCGTCATCGACGACGAAACCGACTGAGATCGTCAAGGCCATGAGCGAAAGATTGTCGAGGCTGTAGCCCATGACATACATCAGAGCGCAGGCGCCGAACAACGCGAGCGGAACGGTGACACTCGGAATGATGGTCGCCCACAAACTTCGCAAAAACACGAAGATAACCGCGACGACGAGCGCGACCGAAAGGAGAAGCGTGTATTCCACATCGGCAACGGACGCGCGGATCGTTTGCGTCCTATCGCTCAAAATGTCGATTTGAATCGCCTTCGGCATCGATGCTTGGAGCCGCGGCAATTCGGCTTTGATGCGGTCCACGGTTTCGATGACGTTCGCACCGGGTTGCTTGAATACGATGAGAAACACGCCACGCTTGCCGTTCGTCCACGCCGCCTTTTTCGCATCCTCGGGGCCGCGGATTGCCTTACCGACATCGCGAACGCGGATCGGACTGCCGTTGCGGTAGGCGAGGATCACGTCGTCCCATGATTTCGCGTCCGTCAGCTGGTCGTTGGTGTAGATCGTGTAGCCGCGATTGGTGCTGTCGAGCGAGCCCTTAGGGCTGTTGACCGTCGTGATCGACAGCGGGATGCGGACCTCTTCAAGCGTAAGGTTGCGCGCGTAGAGCTTGGCTGGATCCAATTGAATGCGGATCGCCGGCTTCTGCTCGCCGCCGATGACCACCTGTCCGACGCCGGTGATCTGGCTGATCTGCTGCGCGAGCTTGGTGTCGGCGTTGTCGTCGACCGTCGTCAGGGTCATTTCGTCGGACGACGCGGACAGGATCAAAATAGGGCTGTCTGCCGGATTGACCTTCCGATAGATCGGCGGCTGAGGCAGATTTTGCGGCAGCTGACCGCTTGCGGCGTTGATGGCCGCCTGGATGTCGTTAGCGGCGCCGTCGATATCGCGATTGAGATCGAACTGCACGACCACGGTTGTGACGCCGAGGCCGCTGGTCGACGTTGTCTGCGTCACTCCGGGTATCTGCGCAAACTGGCGCTCGAGCGGTTGCGCCACGTTCGACGCCATCGTTTCAGGGCTGGCGCCGGGAAGCGTGGCCGAAACCTGGATGGTCGGGAAGTCAATCTGCGGCAGCGGCGCGACTGGCAGGTTCAGGAACGAGACGACGCCGACGAACAGAATGCCCACCATGATGAGCGAGGTGCCGATCGGATAACGGATAAAGATGCCAGATACGCCGCCGGTCGCCATGTTACTCGGCCTCCAGCACGGTGTGCTTGGATTCGGATACCGGCGCGCCCGGAGGCGTCGCTTTCTGCTTCGGCTCCTCCTTTTTCCGATCATCCGGGAGTTCGACGGCCGAACCGGGTTCGAGGCGATAATATCCGGCGGTAACGACCAGCTCTCCGGCCTTCACGCCGCTCTCGATGACAGCCTGGCCATCTTGGATTTCGCCGACGACGAGATCGCGCCGTTCAGCTTTTCTGTCGGGCCCGACCACATAGGCGAATAATTTATCGGGTCCGCGCTGGACGGCTGCATCGGGAATAACGACGACATTCTTTTCCGTCGTGATCAGCAGGCGCGTCGCGACGGTTAGCCCGGGCCAAAGAGTCATTTCCTTGTTCGGGAATCTCCCCTTCAGCTTGATCGAGCCGGTAGTCGTGTCGACTTGGTTATCGACAAGCGAAAGCTCGCCCTTCGCGAGTTCTTGTTTGCCGTCCGACGTGAATGCGGTGACGGCCAACGGTCCGTGCTTCAGCTCATCGAGGATGCGCGGGAGGCGTTCTTCCGGCTCCGTGAAGATCACGGCGATCGGCTGAATTTGCGCGATGGTCGCGACGCCGCCCGTGTCTCCCGCGTGGATGATGTTGCCCTGATCGACGAGACGGAAACCGACGCGGCCGGAGATCGGGGCCTTGATAGTCGTGTAGACGACCTGAACCTCCGTATTTGCAATCGCTCCGGCATCGGCCTTGAGGAGAGATTGCTGCTGCGTGATGTTCGACCGCTGCGTGTCGATCTGTTGTTGCGTGGTTGCGAGCGTGCCGACTTTTTCGAAACGCTCGAGATCGCGCTTCAGGTTGGCGAGGTTGGCCTCGTCCTGCGCCTTCTTGGCGACGGCTTGATCGAGAGTGGCCTGATAAGGCCGCGGGTCAATCTGGATCAGAAGATCGCCGGCCTTGACGAATTGGCCCTCGTCGAAGGCGACCTTGGTGATCTCGCCATCAACGCGCGAGCGAACCGTCACCGTATTCCAGGCTTGCACCGTACCGAGGCTGTCCAAATAGACCGGGAAGTTCTTTGTGGCCGCGGCCGCGACCGTGACGGGCACGCGCTCGTCCGCACTTTTTTCCACCGTCCGTGTTTCGGCGCGGTGATGCTGCCAGACCCAATAGCCACCGCCAGCCAAGCCCGCCAACAAAACCAGCCAGATAAAAGTTCTAACGAGCGACCTCAACAGGACTGCTCCATGCGTGGCAGCGGAGAAGTTGTGAGGCGGACAGCCCGCCTCCAATAAACGACGGTTCAGGACGGCTGTTCCGTCGGACGTCGTTTCACATTTCCCGCCGCAACACGGCCGAGAAACATTCCGCGTACGGATACTATTGGGATTTCGATGTCCGATGTCGACCAAGATGGCGTTTATTTAACGGGGCTCTGCCTTGGTGTGCTCGGCGTGAAGATCGAGGGATCCCTGACTCGCACGGGATGGCGCTCGCCGGGTTCGCATAGTACTCGCGGTTTACCGCGAGCGGCGTCTCCGCACGTCCCTAGACCTCAATTTGCGTGAGCATCGCGGTAAACAAAATCCACGGATTTTAAGCTTCTCTCGCGCGGGCATGACGCGCGTCAACGATGACGCGCGACCAGCGTTCCAAAGGCGGAGGAATGGGCGTCGTTGCCCTTCGCGCGCCGTTACGTGGAGCGGGAAGCACTTACCTGCGCCGCGCATTCGGAGCGCTCGCCCAAAAACCGTAGTATCCGGTCCACAAGCTCGTCCGGGCAGCTCGAGCTGTTCAGAACAATTTCCGGAGTTTTCGGTGGTTCGTATGCGGACGAAACGCCCGTGAAGTTCGGGATGAGGCCTTGACGCGCCTTCTTATACAGACCCTTCGCGTCCCGCTTTTCGCAGGTTGCCAAAGGTGTATCGACATAGACTTCTATGAATTCGTCCTGATCAAAAAGCTCTCTTGCCTTTTGCCTCTGCTCGATGAGCGGCGAGATCAGCGAGACGATCACGATCAGTCCCGCGTCAACCATCAGCTTCGCAACTTCGGAGATTCTACGGACATTCTCCATCCGGTCTTCAGACGAGAAATCGAGATCGTTGCAGAGGCCGTTGCGGCAACAATCTCCATCCAGCACGAACGTATGGCGGCCGGATGCATAGAGCGACTCATCAAGAAGGTTTGCCAGAGTGGTCTTGCCCGCTCCCGATAGGCCGGTGAACCAAATGCAACACGCCCGTTGTGCCTTCAGATCGGAGCGGTGCACCTTGGTGATGGCAGAATCCTGCCACTGTAAGTCACCCGCTTTGTGCGAGGGGCGTTGGGGCGCTTCAACTTCTAGAATTTGAGATTGCGCTCTCGGCATCGGTCTCCCCTAGTGCTTTTAGGGACAGGCTAACTGCAAATGGGTCGTCGCGAAGTATGTGAGCGCCGGGAAATCGGATATTTCGGTGCTTATGACAGATTGGCCACAATATTTGTTGGGGAATATGGAAAATTATTCCTACCTGCTGGCGGGGCGCAGAAGGTGACATATGCGTTAGACCCGACCGGAAGCATTTTCCAGAAAGCAGCTAACGCCTCACCATTCATATCCAAAGTAGTCGAGTTCAGCCTTGGCGTGCTTCTCGACATAGGCACGCGCAGCCGAGTTTAGGTAATCCCGATGGCTCGCCGTGCGCGGGCGCAGCCCTGCTTTGGCGTCGGGGAGCGCGAGTGGCTCCTGGATGCCCAATCGATCAAGGGTCGCGCGGAGACCGGATTCAAGTTCTTCGTAACGAATGAAGTGGTCGAGGAGCACATTTTGCCCCGAAGCATACATGAACCAGTTGGTCAGCATGACTGGCGGGATCTTGTTGAGAATATAGTCGTTGACCCGCTCCTTGGTGTGATCCGACGTTTTCCGGTTGTTCCAGAAATACTGGCTTATCGCCCGGTCGTAGGGGTTACGCACGACCGTGAACTTGAAATACTCGTTCCAGATTTTTTTCGGCAACCCGCGCCGAATCCGGAACGCCGGCATGTGATCATAGAAGGTCACGCGGGGACGATGATGCTTTTCCAGCGGAACGAACGGCGGGATCGGCAGAGACACATAGGCAGCCCGGTGGAGCGGGATTCGCAAATTGCGCGGCCTGCGAGATTCCAAAAATTGCGCGTATTTCGGATCCTTCGCTTCCATGCCTGGCGTGACGATGTCTTCAGGTCCGCAGAAAAGGGAAAGCTGCATCTCCACGCTTGAGCCGCCCGTCTTGCCCGTTTTGACAAAAATGAACTTGTGACGGTGCGAGACGATCATTTCCAACCCTGAGTGCTTGTGAAGTGGCGCGAAGCGGTTCCGCTTTTGAGACGGCAATCGCATGACTCGCGTGATGATAATGTACTTATTTTCCCTCATCCACGGGGTTGTTCGAGGATGAGGTGAAAATTGCCGCCGCCGAGCGCAGGGGCACGCCCCGCTGTTTCGATGCGGCGTCAGATCAACAGGAACCCAAGTGTTGCCAGCGCCATTGCGATGGTTGCGATCCAGCCGATTACGAGCAGCGGGCGCGGAAGCGTTAGCCGCCCCATGATGTGAGGGTTCATCGCCATCACCATCATCACGGCCATGAGCGGCGCTGCCAGTATTCCATTGACCACTGCGCTCCAGTACAGCGCCTTGATGGGATCGATGGACGTGAAATTCAGCAACACCCCACCGAGCGTCGCGACCGCTATCGTCGCATAGAACGCCTTGGCTTCCTGTAACTTGTAATTCAGACCTTGCCTCCAGGAGAAAAGCTCGCTCACCCCGTAAGCGGCCGAACCAGCAAGCACCGGTACGGCCAGCATGCCTGTGGAAATGATCCCGATCGCGAAGAGTGCGAACGTGAATACGCCCGCCGCAGGGCGCAGTGCTTCCGCGGCTTGCGCAGAGGTTTGGATATCGGTCACGCCGCTCGCGTTCAACGTCGCCGCCGTTGCGAAGATGATAAACAGGGCGATGAGGTTCGACACGCCCATTCCAACCATCGTGTCGATGCGAATGCGCGAAAGCTCCGGACCCGCATCTCGCGGCGTGACGCACAGGGGCTTGACGTGACGCCGATGCAGCTCTTCCACTTCCTGTCCCGCCTGCCAGAAAAACAGATATGGGCTGATCGTCGTGCCGAGAACAGCGACGAGGGCCATGGCATGGGGACCATCAAATTCGAAATGCGGAACAAACGTTCCGAAGAGGGCCGTTCCCCAGGGCACATGTGCCGTGAAAGCGACGCCCACATACGTGAACAAGCAGAGCGTCGCCCATTTGAGCACGGCAGCGTACCGTGCATAACTCATGAACGTCTCGAGTAGAATGCACACGATGCCGAACAGCACGGTGTAGACGCGTTCCTGGCCCCCGATCAGCAAACCTAATGCAGCACCCATGGCGCCAAGATCGGCACCGAGATTGATCACGTTCGCCACGAGCAAGAGAAAGACAACGCCGCGGAGCAGCCACGGCGAATAGTGCCGTCGCAAATTATACGCGATGCCGTGACCGGTTACGCAGCCGATCCGTGCGGCGATTGCCTGGATGGCGGTCATCAGTGGAAAGCTGAACAACATGGTCCATGCGAGGCCGTAGCCGAATTGCGCTCCGACCTGGCTGTAGGTCGCGATGCCGCTCGGATCATCATCGGCGGCACCGGTGACCAACCCGGGTCCCAATCTCGCGAAGAACCCGACCGATGGGGGCGCCGCAGTCGCGACACCATTGGGAGGACTGATATCAGCAGTCGTTTCAGTCGCGTTCGGATCCGTAGACATAGCCGAACCCCTTCCTGCGGAGGATTTGAATTCGATACCGCCAGCTTAAGAGGCCGGCAAAAATCATTTGCGTGCTGACCGCTTCAAGCCGCGATTTGCGTGCCACTTCTACCGCAACGGCGCGCTGTGGTGAATGTTCGACGCGGGGCGCCCCGTCAAGACAACATCCAGACACGCGGTTTCGAGCCAAATATTAAGTACCAACTGGCTAGTTCGAGAAGTCTATTTGCGGGCTCAGCTCCATCCACATTTCTTACTCCAGGGTGGCCTCGGATGCAGCGCCGGGGCGCGTGCGCTGCAAGTTCAGTGGAGTTTACCCATGAACATCGCTTCAAAACATATCGCTGCCGCGGTCGGTTCTCTTGCGCTCCTCGCCGTTGCTGCACCAATCGCTAACGCGAACTATTTGGGCTTGGCGGACGGCAACCCTGGACCTGCCGATATCTGGGCTGCGACACATCCGGAGTTCGGTAAAGTTGTGCATTCACGTCGCGCAACGATGGGGCCGGGAGGTTGCGAGCATTACCGGGAAGCAGCGTTGGATACCGGATCGCGACGCATGTGGCATCGCTATCAGGCTTGCGCCGGCGAATGAACCGGGCCTCACCGGTCCGCTGAAATGACCGCGCGATGAATTTGGTTTCGTGCAGTGCCTCGCATCTTTTGACAAAGGACGGGAGGCAGTCGTTGCTACCTCTTCTTCTTACCCGGAATGGATCGATCTCAAGGCAGGCCGCTGCCTAATGGTTGCCCATCATGGTCTGACTAACATGGTCTGGCCAACGCCGCCTGCGCCGAACCAAAGCGATTTGACGAAATCGCAGCGCGTGCGGTCTGTGACCCGCCCGCTGGAGCCAATGCCATTTCCCCTTACTGAAGCTCTTGTCCGCAGCCTCCTCGCCGTCGAGCGCGAGGGTGCGTTGCGCAATTTCGGTTGACGATCCTTCGGCGTCCGTCGATGAACGCGGAATGCGAACGGTTGCGCAATGCGCTGCCGGTCAGACCGGATTTCAATCGGAGAGCGGACTTCATGATCATCAGGCGGGAATTTTACATCAACGGATCCTGGTGCTCTCCCTCGCGTCCTCGCGACTTCGAGGTCATCAATCCCTCAACAGAGGAACCGTGCGCGGTCATCTCGCTTGGCTCGCAGGAAGACACAAACTCGGCTGTTGCGGCGGCAAAGGCGGCATTGCCCGCCTGGGCCGCGACACCTCCAAGCGAGCGCGCGCGAATTGTGTCGCGCATTCTCGATCAGTACGAAGCACGGCTTGCCGAGTATGCTTCCGTCATTGCGATGGAGATGGGGGCGCCGATCGATTTCGCCCTGTCTGACCAAGCACCCTGCTTGCCGTGGCACACCGGCAATTTCCTCAAGGCATTCGATAAGATCGAATGGATCAGGCCCCTCGGCCCCCACGCGCGCCGAGTTGCGGTGACGCTGGAACCGATTGGTGTCGTCGGTCTCATTACGCCTTGGAATTGGCCGGTCAACCAAATCGCGCTGAAAGCAATCCCGGCGATGTTGGCCGGTTGCTGTTGCGTTTTGAAACCGTCCGAAGAAGCGCCGCTCAATGCGATGCTCTTCGCCGAGTTTTGCCATGATGCGGGCGTTCCGGCTGGCGTCTTCAATCTAGTCAACGGGGACGGTGAGGGCGTTGGCACCCAACTTTCGACCCACCCAGACGTCGAGATGATCTCTTTCACCGGGTCGACGCGAGCCGGCAAGGCGATTACTCGAGCCGCGGCCGAAACGCTCAAGCGCGTCGCCCTCGAACTTGGTGGCAAAGGCGCGAATCTCGTTTTCGCCGACGCGGACGAGCAAGCCGTTGCGCGCAGCGTGCGCCGGATGATGGAAAATTGCGGCCAATCCTGCAACGCGCCTTCGCGAATGCTCGTCGAACGCAGCGTGTATGCGCAGGCGATCGAAAAAGCTGTTGCGACTGCGGCGTCGATCAAAGTCGGTCACGCCGACGAACACGGGCCCCACATAGGACCGCTGGTCAACAAGCGGCAATGGGATCAAGTCCAGGGATACATCCAGAAAGGATTGGACGAAGGTGCAAGGCTGGTCTGTGGAGGCCTAGGCCGGCCGGAGGGCTTCAATCCGGGTTACTTCGTCAAACCCACAATCTTCGCCGATGTTAAGCCCGGCATGACGATCGAACGCGAGGAGATTTTCGGCCCCGTGATGGCAATGATCCCGTTCGATACCGAGGATGAGGCCGTCCGCGTCGCTAACGATACGCCTTATGGCCTTACCGACTATGTGCAAACCGGCGACGCGTTAAGGGCGAACCGTCTTGCGCTCAAGTTGAAGGCTGGAATGGTGGAGATGAACGGAAAGTCTCGCGGGGCCGGATCCTTTTTCGGCGGCATGAAGCAATCCGGGCGCGCGCGCGAGGGCGGCATCTGGGGGATTGAAGAATTCCTCGAGTCAAAAATCGTTTCCGACTACGATTTTTCCCTCGAAGACGCTTAGCGATAAAATTCACGCGCGCCGCCCACACTTTGCCGACTGTGCGACGCGCGTGCGGCGTAGGTTGCGAACGCGCGAAATTCTCGCGATCCGCCAAAATTTCGAGCAGTCGAAGAGATGAGCTTCTACTGACGTAGCGGAGTCACGTCAGAAATGGCCCCGGTTCACGCCGTATTCCTGACGTTTCCCAATCTGGCATCGATGTTGCAGCGCCTCCCCTCGAAGCGCATTTCGCAAGGGGACGGATGTATCGCGAATTTTCGGTCCAAACCACGCCTCTGCCGCAACGAGCCCGGACATGGCAGGAAGCCGTATCCCAAATTATCTTGCCGTTCGAAGCCTCGTTTCGGCATCCAGACAGCTTCAACGCAATCCTGCGAAATTGGGATCTTGGAACCGCGTCGCTGACGTGGATGCGCACAGATGCGGTCCGTTACATTAGAAGAGTCGGCCACGTCCAAAGCGATCACGAAGAGAATATTCTGGTTTCCTTCTCTTCGCATTCCGACGTCTGCTTCGAGCAAGACGGCATTCGGCTTCAATGCCCGAAGAAGCAGTTCTTTATCGAAAAGGGCCGAGAACCTTCGGACTTTCTGCAAACCGACAGCAACGAAATTTGGGTGCTCAAGATACCGCTGGCATCCGTCAAAAGGCACATCCGATCCCTCGACCCCTTCTACGGGAGATTATTCGATGGGGATTCCGGCGTCGGCGGCCTCTTGTTCGACATGGTGCAGCAAGTACCTCACCGGTTCGGATTTTCGGATGACCGCTCGGCGGAAGGGGTCGGCAATACTTTCATCGAGCTTCTGGTCCTCGCGATCGAGTCTCACAATCGTGCGGTGAATAGCTCACAATCTTCGGTGCAACGCGCGCACCTAAGCCGCGTCGAGCGTTTCGTAAAGCAAAACATCGGCAATCCCAATCTTTCGCTCGAGATGATTGCGGGTGCCTGCAATATCTCGGTGCGCTACCTGCACACGCTTTTTCAAGGCAGCGGGACCTCGATCGCGCATTGGATCAGGGACATGCGGCTGGAGGCTTGCCGGGCGCAACTGTCGGAAACAAATCGACGGGAACGCATAAGCGAGATCGCATACCGGTGGGGCTTCAGCGATCAAGCTCAATTCAGCCGGCACTTCAAATCTCGTTATGGAATGACGCCTCGAGAAATGCGCGCGACCGCGGAACGAGATACGCTGAACAAGTGCTCACCGATCATCCCTTAGCACCGCAAAAAGCCGTCCGATTGATTGCTCGGCCGCAATCGGTTCGCGAGCTTGCCGATGCCACGCGCTCATTCTCATGTGGCATGCCGGCTGGGACGTTCGTTTGGCAAATTCAAAACTCTGCGGTGCACTATCGCGCAATGGTTTGTGCACTCATTCGCAAGTTGACGCCGGTCAGACTGCTATCGTGTCAGCCAAGTCGACCGGCACCTGAGACGACGGTCTCGCCAATCGGACAAAGCACACCACGACTTCCCAAACACCCGAGCCACCTTGGCTGTTCGGCATCGCCGGCGGCTTGCTGGACATGTGTATCAATTCTCGATTGAAGCAACCCAGGAAACATCGATGCACAAGCGCTTCATCACGACGGTCATCGCTCTCACTGCATGCTTGGCCTTCTCTTTGACGCCCGCGCGGGCCGAAAAGAAGGATCATTTTCGGGTCGCATGGTCGATCTACGCCGGGTGGATGCCATGGGGCTATCTAAAAGACCAAGGCATTTTGAAGAAGTGGGCGGACAAGTACAGCATCACCATCGAACTCGTCCAACTCAACGACTACATCGAGTCCATCAACCAATACACAGCCGGCAAGTTTGACGGATGCGCCATGGCTACCATGGACACGCTGACGATCCCGGCTGCGGGCGGCGTCGACACGACCATCCTCATCATGGGTGATTACTCGAACGGCAACGATGGCATGGTTATGAAAACCGGAAAATCCGTTGCCGACATCAAGGGACAGAAAGTCAATCTCGTCGAGTTCTCCGTTTCGCATTATTTGCTTGCCCGCGCGCTGAACAGCGTCGGCCTGACAGAGCGCGATGTGACCACCGTCAACACATCCGAAAGCGACTCGGTATCTGCATTCACCAGCTCGAGCGACATTCAGAACATCGTGAGCTGGAACCCGATGCTGAGCGACATCAAGAAAGTGCCCGGTTCTACTTCCGTGTTCGATAGCTCCCAGATTCCTGGCGAGATCATGGACGTCATGACCGTCAACTCAGAAACGCTGAAAGACAATCCCGCTCTCGGCAAAGCACTGACAGGCGCCTGGTATGAAATGTTGGCTTTGATGAACTCCGGCACGCCGGAAGCGGAAAAGGCCATCGCCTCAATGGCGACGGCGTCTGGCACGGACGCCGCGGGATTCAAGGCGCAGCTTGCCATGACCTACATGTTCAACACGCCGGCGGATTCACTCAAGTTCCAGGACTCCRCTTCCTTGAAGAAGACGATGGATCTGGTCCGCACCTTCTCATTCGATCACGGACTGCTGGGTCAAAACGCAAAGTCAAAGGACGTCGTCGGAATCCAATTCCCGGATGGGTCGACAATCGGCGACGCGAACAACATCAAGTTCCGCTTCAACACGACCTTCACAGCGATGGCTGCAGAAGGAAAGTTGTGAGTTGACTCGCATCATAAACAAAAGGCCCAACCCGAGGATCGCACGCTTTCTCGGGTTGGTGCCATTCGGCGCGGTCATCATCCTGTATGTCATCTGCTCGGACATACGACTGCACGAAAATCCCAATGACAAGCTCCTGCCTTCCTTCGGCTCGATGTGGGCGGCAATCGGCCAACTTGCCTTCACCCCAGACGTCCGCACCGGCAACTATCTGTTTTGGGCCGACACCCTTTCCAGCCTGAAGAGACTCGCTTGGGGATTGGGCTCTTCGTTCGCGATTGCGATCGTCTTCGGCATGGCTTTGGGGCTCATCCCCTACGCCGCCGCTCTGGCCAATCCATTCGTCGCCGCGCTGTCATTGGTGCCGCCCCTTGCCCTTCTCCCCATCCTATTCATCGCCTTAGGGCTCGACGAGCTTTCCAAGATTTCCCTCATCATCTTGGGCGTGGCGCCATATCTCATTCGCGAGTTGGCATTGCGCATTGAGCAGATGCCATACGAGCTGTTGGTGAAGGCTCAAACCATGGGAGCATCGACGTTTCAAATCATCGTGCGGATCGTTCTGCCGCAAATGCTTCCGCGTGTGATTGATGGGCTTCGATTTTCGATCGGGCCGGCGTGGCTTTTCTTGATCGCCGCGGAAGCGATCGCATCGACGGACGGTCTTGGCTACCGCATTTTTCTCGTCCGAAGATATCTGGCAATGGACATCATCATTCCCTACGTCGCGTGGATTGCGACCCTCGCATTCCTGATGGATTTGGGACTTCGGGCTCTAAGCGCCCGACTATTCCCGTGGGCAAAGGCATCGACCTGATGAGCCAAATATCGATCAAGAGCGTCTGGAAGGAATACGGCGACGTCACCGTGCTGGAGCGGTTGGACTTCGAGATCCAGAGCGGAGAGTTTTGCGTACTCGTCGGACCATCGGGTTGCGGGAAGACGACTTTCCTCCGTCTCGTCCTTTCGATGGAGCCTATTACTCGCGGCGAAATTCTCATCGATGGAGTCAAGATCGCGTCGGAACCAGCGAGGGACCGCGGCATCGTATTCCAGCGGTATTCCGTCTTCCCTCACCTGACGGTTCTCGGCAATGCGATGCTCGGGGTGGAACTCGCCGAGGCGAAGTTCAGCGGACATCTCTTTAGTGGCAAACGTGGTCGCGCTCGAAACGCCGCAATCGAAATCTTGGCTCGCGTTGGCCTCGGCCATGTCCTGAACCACTATCCCGCTCAATTATCCGGTGGCATGCAGCAGCGTTTGGCAATCGCGCAAGCTCTCCTCTGCCAACCCAAGATTCTGCTTCTTGACGAAGCCTTCGGTGCGCTCGATCCTCCGACCAAAACTCAAATTCACTCGTTGATGCTGGAACTTTGGAAAGACCGGGGCATGACCGTATTCATGGTCACCCACGATTTGCACGAAGGCTTTTCACTGGGCACGCGCGTCATCGAATTCGGTAAAGTCCGACGTGATCCTCAGGCACCGGAAGCGTTTGGTGCGACGCTCGTTCGCGATGTTGATTTGAGGGGCCAAACGGACAAGGAACGGAGTCAGTCGCTCGCGTCGTGGGAGCGCAACACAAAGAGTCCTTCCGTAGTCGACATGCTTCAGCGCGGGCGAAACTAGCGCGCATTTTCTGAAGCGAGAATGATCTTTTGTCGATTAGCGTAGAGTGCGCAGAATCTCATTGGGACGATCCGCCAGTAGCTCTAATCCTGCTCGATACAGAGGCGAGCTATTCGACGGCCGCGTCGCAAGGGAGATACTGATAAATGCCTGCAAAGCCCTTCCATCTTGGCTGGTTCACGAACTTCACGTCCGATGAGTGGAACGGACCATTCTCCAATGGCGGCGCACCTTGGGACGGCAAGTTCTACCTTGAAATGGCGCAGTCGCTGGAGCGTGCGTGCTTCGACTACATCATGTTCGAAGACAAGCTCGCGATTTCAGAATCCTACGGTGGGACGGCCGAGATCTCTCTGAAGCATGCACTTGGTTTTTCCCCCAAGCATGACCCCGTCCCTCTTGCGGCAATGATCAGCGCAGCAACGAGGCATATCGGCGTCGTCGCAACCATGTCGACGTTGTCATATCCTCCGTTTTTGCTGGCCCGTCTCGCGTCGACCGTCGACAGCATTGCCGGCGGCCGCTTCGGCTGGAACATCGTCACGTCGGCGGAGAACGCCGCCGCGCAGAATTTCGGAATGGATGCCCTCCCGCCACGCGAGCTTCGCTACGAAATGGCGGATGAGTATATGGACGTTTGTTATAAACTCTGGAATTCGTGGGAGCCCGATGCGGTCGTTCGCGATCGCGCGACCGGCACCTATGCCGATTTCAAAAAAGTTCACACGGTCAACTTCGAAGGCAAGTTTTTCAAGTCCCGGGGGCCGCTCAACACGGTGCGGTCACCACAGGGAGTGCCGGCACTCGTACAAGCCGGTGGCTCGCCCAAGGGTCGCGACTTTGCTGCGAAGCATGCGAATGCCATCGTCGCGGTTGCACCAGGCATCGAGAAAATGAAGGAATACCGGGACGACGTACGGGCGCGCGCCAAAGCTCACGGACGTAACCCGGACGACATCAAGGTGCTCTTCCTGATCGCCCCCGTGCTCGCCGAGACGGAAGAAGAAGCGTTGGCCAAGGCCAAGCGCAAGTCTTCCGATCCCGTATTCCTGGAACAGTGCTTGGCCCTCATATCCGCGATTACCGATATCGACTTCAAGAAGTACGAGCTCGATAAGCCGTTACCTGAGAAGCTCCGCACGAACGGCGAGCAAGGCTCACTCGACATGTTCCAACAGTGGGGATCGAACAAAACCCTCCGTCAGCTTGTCGTCGAAGCCTCCGGTGGCATTGTCGCTTCGGTAGAACTCATCGGCACGCCAGAGCAGGTCGCGGATAAGATGGCTGACACCATGGCGCAAGTCGGCGGTGACGGGTTTCTCATTACGACGCCCGTACAATCCACGAACCGCCGCACGGTCATAGAGGTGTGCGACGGGCTCGTGCCCGCCCTCCAGCGCAAGGGCCTGGTTCGCACCGAATACACAGGGAAGACGCTCAAAGAGAATCTTGTCGCGTTCTGAGCCTTGTTGCGTTCCGAGACTCGTTGCGTTCAGGGCCTGGGCATTCAATGGCGGAGGGAAAAGCTTCAACCCTCCGCCGCTCTCGCGACACGGTCTGCTATACTTCAAGAACGCATTATCGAGACAGCGGCTATCAAGCCGCTTTCTCGGCGTAATTTAGCGCGTCATCGAATTGACGGATCACCTGCCCCAGCATTTCGGCATAACGTTGGTCCGTGATCAGCTCTGGGGAAGCCGGATCAATCACGCTTTCGATGACAAAGTGGCCCTGAACGCAGTGACGCGCGCCGAGCGAATGAAGGACAGGCCGCAAAGCGTAATCAAGCATGAGCGCATGCGCTAAAGTTCCGCCCGTCGCCAATGGAAGGATGGCTTTGCCGGAGAGCGCGTATTGGGGAAGCAGATCGAGAAATACCTTCAATAGGCCAGAGTAAGACGCCTTATAAGTTGGCGTCACCAACACGACGCCGTCGGCGACTTTGAGGAGCGCCGCGGCCTCAGCAATAGCAGGATCGCTCGTATCGGCCCGAACGAGCGCTGCCGGCGGCAAATCTCGCAATCGCAGGTGCCGAGCATCTATAGCGATCGACGACAAATGGTCTGTCACATACTCCGCCAAGGCCGCGGTTTTCGACTTCTCGGAAGGGCTCGACGATACGACAAGGACGGTTGGCATCGAAATCTCGCAAACTTGCTGGGTTGGGCTGTTGTCTCATACGACGATAAATGTTGCCTTAAGCAGATCTTGCGGCTGAACGCATAAGGTCTTGCGGTTCAGCGCATGCCAGCCAAGTCGACACTTGAACTCGCGAACGTTTATCAAGAAACTTGGACTTCAGCGCGCGAGATCTCGTACAGAATTAGGCGCGCCGAAATCCGACTAAAATACCTGCAAGAGACCCGGGCCCAATGCGAATCGCGGTTTGCCAAACAAGCTCCAACCCTGGAGACAAAGCGAAAAACATCGAGACCATTCGCGCGAGTGCCCGGACGGCTGCGTCATGGAAGGCGGATCTCCTCGTTCTGCCGGAATTGTTTTTGACTGGGTACAACGTCGGCTCGCGTCTACGAGAACTTGCTGAGACAAGAGACGGTCCATCTCTCAGATCAATCGGAGAGATCGCACGCAAAGAATCTTGCGCTATTGCCGTGGGCTTTCCCGAGATAAGCGGCGACGAACTTTTCAACTCTTCCGCGTTATTCGATGCGCAAGGCAATCTCGCGGCCGTCTATCGAAAAATCCACCTGTTCGGCTCCGACGAAAAGAAACTCTTCGCTCCCGGCAACGAACTGATCGTCGCTCGCCTTGGAGATCGCGTTGTCGGCATGGCGATCTGCTACGACATCGAGTTCCCCGAGATGGCGCGCGAACTGAAGCGGCGCGGAGCAGATATCATCATCGTTCCTACAGCGAACATGGCTCCCTATTTTCAGGTTCCAACGACGTTCATTCGCGCCCGCGCGCTCGAGAATGGCGTGTTTGTGGCTTACGCGAACCTCTGCGGGTGTGAAGGAGATCTCGAGTACACCGGACTGAGCGGCATCACCGGGCCTGATGGGATCGATTTGGCGAGAGCGGGGCCTCGTGGGGAGGCATTGCTGCTCGCACAACTGCCGGATAAGAGCCCGGGCGACCTCTTCTCGACGCAGATCGAAGACTTACAGCTTCCCTTTCCGCGGTAGAACCGGCTTCCGGCACCAACAGCGCGGCCAAAATCGGAGATAAGGTTTCCTGAATTTCTTATTTGGGAAGCCGCGCACGCTCGTGTCTAGTCGCCGGACGTCTGTCGCCCACGGACTCTGCCATCTGAGACGAGGCGCGACGCGTTGGCGTTTGCCGATGTTCTCACCACAGATGTGCCGATAATGTCTGAAGTCCTCAATGACGCCAATTGGTACGTCAAGCTCGGCAGCGCTGCAAAATCGGCTGGCACTCCTGCGTTCTACGCGAACATGCTCCGGCTTCTCGGATCGGGGATCACGCACGAATATGGGTTTGCGGTTCGCTACGGGAATGCGGACTCGACGGATGTACTCTGCACGACAGGACATCCTGATTTTATCGTCGACGAGTACAAAGCGACTTACCATCACGTAGATCCGTTTGGCCGCTTCTGGCGCTCGACACGGCGCAAGGGGCTGGTGACTTCGGAGGAAGCGATAAGCGATACCGCGGAGACCCGTCTATATACGAGCGTATTTCAAGGACGGGCCAAAATAGCCGACGAAATCGGAATTGTATTTCCATCGCCCGGGAAAACGTGCATCGCACTATTTCTCGAAAGCTCCGATCGGAAATTCTCGGCCGAATTGGCGGCTCATATAAAGAGGATCTTTCCGGCATTGGAGGGTCTTCATTTCGCGCATCTCGCGCGGTCCTTCGGCAAATTATGTGAATTGTCACCCGGCGCGGACAAAGCAACAGCGCCTCCCCTTTTGCTCACGGACCACCACGGTCAGGTCGTCTACCGCAGTGCCAGCTGGCGCGAAGCTGAGGATCGAGAGCCGCGTCTTGTCGATATTCGCAATGATATTCGCACGATCGACCGAGGCGATATCGAGATTTCGGAAACCATGGGCCTCAAGGTTGCGCGGCTTCCGGATGACTTCTCCATCGCGCCGGAAGGCCATATTTACGTGCTGAATTGGCGTCCTGTTCGTCAGCACACCGAGACCCTCGGCTCCTCAGACGGCCTTGCAATCGCCCCGCTTACGAAGCTTGAAGGTGATGTTCTGGCGCTGATCAAATTGACGAAATCGTCGGGCCAGATCGCCATAGAGCTCGGGATCGCCAAGGGCACCGTCAAGAACTACAAGCAGCGGCTCTACCGCAAGTTTGCGGTCAACTCCGAGCGCGAACTCTTGGGCTTGCTCTCCAAACCGCAAGTCTAGTTTTATGCCGGATTTACCGGCTGAAAAGCATAGCGAATATTCGTATAAGCCGTAATTACTGGAGAAATTGCCAATAGTGCCATTCGGCACTATTGCTCTTGAAAAAGCGACAATCCTAAATCGTCCCGGAATTCATCTGAACGCGCGAGTGCAATCTCGCGCAAGACCGGGACGCAGCATGACCACTCTATCGATTGTCGGAATATCAGGAAGTCTATCAAATCCCTCGCGCACGACCGTGCTCGTCGACGCCATCTTGAAAGCCATCGCCGACCGCAGCGGGCATAAGACGAAACTTCTAAGGCTGTCGGACTCCGCGCCCGCTCTGTTTGCCGCTACTTCGCCGGCAGACATCGGCAAGGACGCGCGGCACTTCTTGGATCTGATCGAGGGCGCCGACCTGCTCGTGGTTGGCACTCCGGTCTATCGGGCCTCTTATACAGGGGCCTTGAAGCACGTTTTCGATCTGGTCGATCACCGGCGTTTCGGCAGCAAGCCGGTTGCGCTCGCCGCGACTGGCGGCAGTCCGCTGCATGGCCTCGTGATCGAGCATCAACTTCGCCCGCTGTTCGGCTTCTTGAATGCCCTCACTCTGCCGACTTCAGTCTACGCGGTCGAAGGCGACTTTTCGAACTACGCCATTAGCAGCGCCGCCATTCACGAGCGCATCGAACGCGTCGTCACCGAGGCATTGACCCAGCTGACGCGCTCCCGCCCCGAACCCCTCGACGCACAATCAGCAGCCGCAGTCGCCTAAGCGTCAGCCCAATAAATTTCAGGAGATCCTCGATGACAAATTCGGCGACCACCGCACCTTCGGCCGACCCGGTAAAATTCGCCTACTGGGTTCCCAACGTGTCGGGCGGGCTTGTGATCAGCAAGGTCGAGCAAAGGACGAGTTGGGATTTCGACTACAATCGCAAGCTCGCGCAAATCGCAGAGCAAAGCGGCTTCGAATATGCCTTGAGCCAGATCCGATTCACCGCCGGGTATGGTGCGGAGTTTCAGCACGAACCCGTAACGTTCAGCCAGGCGCTGTTGTCCGAAACGAAGAAGCTGAAGGTGATCGCCGCACTTCTTCCCGGCCCATGGAATCCGGCGGTCGCTGCCAAGCAGATCGCGACGATCAACAATCTCTACGGCGGCCGCATTGCGGTCAACGTCGTCAGCGGATGGTTTCGCGGAGAGTTTGCGGCCATCGGCGAGCCTTGGCTCGATCACGACGAGCGATACAGGCGATCGGAAGAATTCATCCGGGCGCTGCGCGGAATTTGGTCGGAAGAGAACTTCACGTTTCGCGGCGACTTCTATCGCTTCAACAACTTCAATCTGAAGCCGAAGCCGATCGATCCGCAGCCGGAGATATTCCAAGGCGGATCATCGCGGGCCGCGCGCGACATGGCCTCGCGCGTGTCGGACTGGTACTTCACCAACGGCAACACGCCGGAAGAGATACGGAAGCAGGTCGACGATATCCGCGCGAAGGCAGCGGCTAACGGCCACTCGGTGAAGGTTGGCGTCAATGCATTTGCCATTGCGCGCGAAACGGAGAGCGAAGCCCGCAGCGTATTAGCTGAAATCATCGCACAGGCCGACCCAGACGCAGTCAAAGCTTTCGGCCATGAAGTGAAGAACGCAGGCAGCTCATCGCCCGAAGGGGAAGGCAACTGGGCCAAATCCACGTTCGAGGATTTGGTCCAGTACAACGACGGTTTCCGCTCCAATCTCATAGGAACACCGCAGCAAATCGCCGAGCGCATCATCGCGCTGAAGGAAGCCGGCGCCGATCTCATCCTTCTCGGATTTCTGCACTTCCAAGAAGAGCTCGAATACTTCGGCCGGCACGTCATACCGCTCGTACGGGAGTTAGAGGCCGCTCGCCCGTTGGCCGATGCAGCCGAATAAGCAGCGCGGCCACACGAACATCCACGCGCTTTTCCGGCGCCGTCGACTCAACTCTTTCAGGATCCGCACCATGACAATTACGCTCGAAACTCCCAAGCCAGTCAAAGCCAAGCACGAAGCCGTTCCCGGACTTCCGCATCCGCAAAAAGATGCACACGTCATCAAGTCCGATCGCGAAGCCATCGAGATCGCGACAGAGCTTGCCAAGGCATTCGCCGTAGGCGCGTCGGAACGTGACCGTATGCGCCGCTGGCCCGTGCAGGAGCTCGATGCCTTCTCGCAGAGCGGCCTCTGGTCCATCAACGTGCCGAAAAAATTCGGAGGCCCCGAGGTTTCGTACGTCACACTTGGAAAAGTCATCGAGATCATTTCGGCGGCTGATCCCTCGATCGGACAGATTCCCCAAAACCATCTCGGGGTACTTGCGGCGATCCGCACTGTTTCCGACGAAGCCCAGCAGCGCCTGCTATTCGGCTTGGCGCTCCGCGGCTTCCGCTTCGGCAACGCATTCTCGGAGTTTGGTTCCAAACGGGCCGTCGACTTCGAGACGAAATTCACGGACGCCGGCGACCACGTCATCGTCCAAGGACGGAAATTCTATTCGTCCGGCGCCCTGCTGGCCCATCTCGTTCCGATCGTCGCTTTGGACGATCAGGGCCGCGCCTGGTACGCCATCGCGGAGCGTGACGCGCCGGGATTGACCGTTATCGACGACTGGTCGGCTTTCGGCCAGCGCACGACGCTGAGCGGCACGGTCACCCTCGATAATGTTCGCGTCCCGAAGACGCATCTCGTCCCCGGTTATAAGGGCTATGAGCGACCGACAGCGGACGGCGCAATATTCCAGATCATCCAGGTCGCGGTCGACAACGGCATCGCAAAGGCGGCAATCGACGACACCATCGAGTTTGTCCGGACCAAAGCGCGCGCGTGGGTCGACAGCGGTGTCGAGCATGCTTGGCAGGACCCCTATACGATCCAGGCGGTCGGAGATCTTAAGCTTCGCTTGCATGCCGCCCAGGCGCTCCTCGAGAAAGCCGGTCAAGCTGTCGACGAGGCGGTGGTCGATGCCACAGCTGAAACCGTCGCTCGCGCCCAGATCGCAGTTGCAGAAGCAAAGGTGCTCAGCACCGAGATTGCGATTGCCGCAACGAACAAGCTGTTCGAACTGGCGGGCACGCGCTCAACGCTCGCGGAGCACAATCTCGATCGCCACTGGCGCAACGCGAGGACGCATACCCTGCACGATCCGGTTCGCTGGAAGTACGCGATCCTCGGAAACTACTTCCTCAATGGCGTGAACCCACCACTTCACGCCTGGAGCTGAGGCAGAACTCTCTCACCATTCGCCAACATCATCGAATTCTCAACCTGCCTTCTTGAAAGCGGAATAAGCAAATGTCTGTCACCACCGTCGACGTTGCCGACGCTACCGGAGAGGAAACACCTGCCTCGTCCATGCGTCGCGTCATCACCTGGAAAAACGTGTTCTGGATTTCTGCGGGCGCTGCGCCGTGGGTTCTGTTCTCAATCGGCGCGATGGCCGATACGCTTGGAACGGCGTCGGTCGCGGTCTGGACCATTTCGGCGATCATCGGGTTCGTTCAATGCATCATCTTCGCCGAACTTGCTGGCGTTTTCCCAAATAAGACCGGAGGCGGGTCGGTTTACGGTTCGGTGGCGTGGATCAAATATGGCAAGGTCTTCGCCCCGATCAACATGGGTGGCTATTGGTTCGGAGACTCGACGTCGCTCTCGGTGTTGGCTTCACTCGCCGGCAGCTACATCGTATCGGGATTTTTCAAGGACACGGCTTTCGCGTCGTTCTCGATCACACTTCTTGACCTTTCGTCAGTCTTGCCGGGAATCGTCTTTCAGCTCAACGCAACGATCATCACCGGCATAGCCATCCTGCTTTTGGTCTTTGCGGTTCAGCACACGGGCATACTACGTGCCGCGCGTACGCAATTCGTCATCGCACTTCTTGCGCTTCTTCCGCTCGCCTTCATCGCCATCGCCCCGCTTTTCAACGGAACCATCAACTATGCCAGTTTCCAGCCGTTCCAATTGAAAGACGGCATCGACTGGTTCGGCGCTGCAGGCATCACCGCGCTGGCGGGCGGCTTCCTGGTGGCGGGCTGGAGCACGTACGGCGCCGAGGTCGCTATTGCGTACGTGAGTGAACTCAAGGACCCGGGCAGGGACAATATCCGATCAATTTTGTCGACGGGCTTTGTCTCTCTTATTTTGTACGTTCTTCTGCCCTTCACGTTCCTCGGTGTGCTCGGCCTCACGGTACTCACTCAGCCGGATTTCGTTGCAGGATATACGCAGCAAGCGGTTGCTGAACTCGCGACGAGGTCTTTTGGCGGCCACTCGGCCTACATCGTAACAATCGTTCTGACGCTTGCGCTCATTCTCTCAGTCGGCACGCTGATGGCATCGAGTTCACGCGCGCTCTACCAAGCCTCCCTTGACGGCGTTTTTCCGAAATTCCTCTCAAAGCTCAACAAGCACCGTGCACCTGTTGCTGGAATGTGGGCCGATGTCGCCGTGAATACGCTTCTGATGTTGCTCGGATCGCCGTTGTTCGTGCTCGCTGCCGGCGCGGTTTGCTACCTCACAAGCCTTTCGATGGATCTGATCGCCGTCAAACTGCTGCGGAAACAATATCCCGAGCGCGGCCGTCATTTCCGTGCGCCGGATTTCCTCGTGAACTACGTCGGGCCGGTGCTTGTCGTCTTCAACATCGTGGTAGTTTTGATCGGAGCAAATACGTTCGTGCCTTACGCGCTGTTCTACGGAGCGGGCGCCCTCGGCCTCATCGTGCTTGTCTTCATCTATCGCCACTACATCGTCGACAAGGGCGAGTGGCCTGAACAAGCGAAGAAAGATCTCCGCATCGCTTAACAGCGCGCTAGCGCCACCTCGTCAAAAAAACTAATCAGGACACGACAAACATGTCTCTCAATACAGCACGCTTGGTCGTCACCGCCGATAATGAAGGTGGGTGGGACTACGGTACCAATCGCGGACCTTATTCCGCGTTCCACATCGCGAACGGGGCTAAGTACTGCGTCTATAACAACCGGCTGATGCCGGTTAGCCAGAAGATCTCGCGCGAGGAGGGCTACTGGGTCCTCAAGCAAAAGGCTGGACTGTTCGACACCGGCGAACGCCCGATCCAAATCTCGGGGCCGGGCGCCGAGAAGCTTTGCAATAAAGTCTTCACGCGCAACATCTCGAACCTGAAACCGGGGCGCGCCGGCTACGCGCTCCTCGCCTATCCCAACGGAACCATTCTCTGCGACGGCGTTCTTCTTCGGCTCGCGCCGGATACCTTCTGGTACGTTCAGGCCGATGGCCCCGTTTACTCGTGGCTCATCGCGCATGCTCAGGGACTCGACGTCGAAATCTCCGATCCCAATTCCTGGGTTTCTCAGGTTCAGGGGCCGGCGTCATTGGATGTCTTGAACAACTTGATCGAGGGCGGTCTGCCCGCCGACTTCAAGTATTTCTCTGTTCGCCGTGCGCGCGTGAAGGGGCAGGATATCATCATCTCCCGCACGGGCTGGACGAACGAGGCGGGCTTTGAATTCTACACGCTGCCCAGCGAACCCAACTACGACGGGCCGGCGCTTTGGAACGCGGTGCTCGAAGCCGGCAAACCGTTCGGTCTCGAAGTTTGCGGTCTCGACTCGATGGAAGTCCGCCGCATCGAAGGGGGCATTCTCAACAACGGGTCGGATATGGATGATACGATGACGCCGTTCGAAGCGGGCCTCGGGGCATTCGTCGATCTTTCGAAGGACGACTTCATCGGCAAAGCGGCGCTCGCTGCCGCAAAGAAGGAATCGCGCCTGATCGGGCTCATTAGCGACGGCGGCGAACCGGTGCGCGAAGGACCGGTAACGATCGACGGCAAGAAGATCGGCTTCGTCACCGCCGCCGCGTTCTCTCCGTTTTTGAATGCCGGCATCGCAATCGTGCGGCTCGATCAACCGCTTGCCGACGGAACGAAAGTCGAGGTCTTGAGTCGCGACGACAAAACGCATTCAGCCGTCCTCGCGCAGCTCCCCCTCTATGATAAGGAGAAGAAAATCCCTCGCGGACTTGTCGTCGACATCCCCGAACGGACGAGCGGCGCTCACAAAACGCCAGCCAAGTCGCGCAAGCCAGAAGCGGTTCATTCATAACGACCGCCGCTAAGCCAACAGTGACACTCAAGCATATTAGGAGATCGACTTGACAAGCCGTGCACCGGAGAAAATCGACGTCCTTTGGTTTTTGCCGACGCACGGCGACAGCCGGTATCTCGGTACGACCGTCGGCGGCCGCGCGGTGGACTTGCCATACTTGCAGCAAGTCGCACACGCGGCCGACACCCTCGGCTTCTACGGCGTGCTTCTGCCAACCGGCAGAAGCTGCGAAGACAGCTGGATCGTGGCGGCCGCATTGGCGCCGCTCACCCAGAATTTGCGCTTCCTCGTTGCGGTCAGACCAGGATTGCAGCCGCCCGCGTTTGCCGCGCGTATGACGGCGACGCTCGACCGCATCTCGAATGGTCGACTGATGATCAACGTCGTCACAGGCGGCGACCCGTTAGAAAACAAAGGCGACGGATTGTTTGCCAGCCACGAAGAACGCTACGAGATCACGCGAGAATTCCTCGACGTCTACAAGCGGATTCTTTCGGGCGAGACGGTGGACTATCACGGCAAGCACATTCACGCCGAGGATGCGCGCCTTCTGTTCCCGCCGGTTCAAAGCCCCTACCCGCCGCTTTACTTCGGTGGCTCGTCGGAAGCGGCCAACAACGTGGCTGCGACCAGCATCGACAAATATCTGACCTGGGGCGAGCCGCCAGCCAGCGTCGCAGAGAAAATCGAAACCGTTCGAAAACTCGCGAAGGCGCAAGGCCGCGAGGTTACGTTTGGTATCCGCCTGCACGTCATCGTTCGTGAGACCAACAAGGAAGCTTGGGAGGCAGCGGAGTCTCTCATTCAATATCTCGATGACGATACGATTGAAGCGGCGCAGAAAGTGTTTGCGCGCATGGACTCGGTCGGCCAACAGCGGATGCGGCAGTTGCACGGCGGGAGCCGCGGAAAGCTCGAGGTCAGTCCAAATCTATGGGCGGGCGTCGGGCTTGTCCGTGGCGGCGCCGGCACGGCCCTCGTCGGCGATCCCGATACGGTCGCTGAACGAATTGATGAATATCGGCGCCTCGGCGTCGATAGCTTCATCCTCTCCGGTTATCCGCATCTCGAAGAAGCTTATCGTGTTGCAGAGCTCTTGTTACCGAAGCTGCCGCTTCGCCATCAAACAAAACGTGCCGGCCTCTCTTTGAACACGGGACCGTTCGGCGAAACGATAGCCGGTGATCATCGACCAGCCGTACGCGTGGGCCAATCATGAACGCGGAAGTGCGGCGGCCGACCGTCGCCATTGTCGGCGGTGGCTTTAGCGGCGCGGCCGTTGCGTATCATCTGGCGGGGCTTGGCGGACCGATCAAGATCATCATCTTCGAGCCACGCGCTCTTCTCGGCGCGGGTCTCGCGTACGGTGGGAGTGACCCCAACCACCGCATCAACGTGCCGGCCGCCAAAATGAGCCTCATTCCTGGAGATGAGGGACACTTTTTACGCTGGATCAACGAGACGGGGGCGATTTTAGATGATCCGGACGCTATCGCCGGCGACGGATCGGCGTTTCCCCGGCGATCGGTTTTCGGACGCTACGTGAACGAACAACTTCGTCCATTCCTCGAGGCGGGAGCAGCTGAGCACGTCCGCGAAGCCGTCACTCAGATCAAGAAGCAGGGACGCCGCTGGACGGTGCAAAGCGCCAATACCTCGGTGCATGCGGACTTTGTGGTCATCGCCACCACGCATCCCGAACCGCGCCTTCCCTCGCCTCTCTTGAGCACACTTGAAAACGACCCGAGATTGATCGCCGATGCTACGGCCCCTCAGGCGCTCGCAGGCGTCAAGACGAACGAACGTCTGCTGATCGTCGGCACAGGGCTAACAATGGCCGATATCGTGGCCACCCTCGACGCTCAAGGACACTACGGAAAAATAACAGCGATCTCCCGCCGCGGCCTTCGCTCGAAGACGYACGCCAAGACCGCACGGGATCCTTTTGGCGATTTTTCCAATCCCTTACCGCAAAGTGCCTCCGAGCTATTGCGGCGAGTACGGGAGACCGTCAGCCGTGCCGCCGCTCAAGACATACCGTGGCAGGCTGTCATCGATTCGCTACGCGTTCAGGCCCCTCGTTTTTGGCCCGCGTTGCCGGTTTCCGAACGACGCCGGATCGTTCGCCATCTCCGGGTCTTTTGGGATGTTCACCGTTTCCGCATCGCGCCCCAACCGGAAGCCATCATTCAGAAGCGCGTCGATGCGGGTGTTCTGCAATTTGTTGCTGCCTCGATAGAGAATCTAGAAGCCTCGGCCAGCGAACTGGACGTCGTGCTCCGCATTTCGAAATCACAGCGGAGGCTCGCTCGCACCGTCGATCGTATTATCCTTGCGACCGGCCCCAACCATGGGACGATCCTTTCAACTCAACAATTTTTGAAGGGTTTGTCGGACGATGGCTTCTTATGCGCGGATCCTCTTGGACTCGGAATCGCGTGCGACGCTCAGGGGCGCAGCTTAAATATCCAAGGCCGTGCGGATGAGACGCTTTGGATAGCCGGTCCTCTTGCTCGCGCAGCGGTCGGCGAACTGATGGGAATGCCGCAAATCGCAGAGTTTGCTGCGCGCGTTGCCAATAATGTGTTCGAAGCCGTGCGCGAATACGCATGAGCATTCCAGATGACGCCGCTCATGTGATTTTCGTTCAAACTACGTCTTGACGCGCTTCGCCCCATGAACCGAAAGAAAATACTTGACGAGCCGACAATCCACCTCGACCTACAGTGTATCGAAGCGGTAGAAGCTGGTTTGCGTGCATATGACGGCGCCTGCTCGTCGTCAGCCATGACGAGCGGTTCCCGGAATCGATCGGCATTTCGCGTAGGGTGGAACTTGAGTGACCGCGAAGGCCATCGGTTCGCAATGGGCTCCCCCAAAAAAATGGCTGGGGTTGAAAGCCCAGCCAAAGTTCGTGCACGCGAGGGAAGAAAAACTGATATTGCGTACACGCCTTAAGGGAACAAGAGTCGTGAACCTCGCAGACCAAGAAAACATCGCACCGATCGAGTGACAATGCTTGCCCGGCCTCCAGGGAAGCGCGATCAAACTGAGGAGAACGATTTCGCATCCCGTTTGAAGATAATGCCAGCCGGCTTGCTTATGCGCTCCATAAGACGTGTTTATCCTGCGCCCCGGACTGCATTTAAAGGGTACCGTCTAGGAATGCTTGATACGGCGTCGCAGTAGACAAACGAACAAGTTTGACTCGAGCGGCGCCTCTCCACCGAGTACCGACCGAATAGATCACTCGGGCCAGATGTTAAGTCTCACGACCGAAGCGCTTTTCATTTTCGATATTTAGTTCGCGTCTCAGAACGTCCACGAGTTCCCGATAGCTAGGAACGATCGCGTAGTCGGCGCAGCGCGACATGTCTTCCTCGAAGTCGTCCCATTGCATGGCGTGGAGCTGTTCCCGCTTAAAGCAGTCAAACACCCCCTTTCGACTCATTTGAAATACGGGATTGCAAGCTCCCGCTGCCATTGATGCTTCGACCGCGCCGACATCGCTCAGGATAAAATCGAGGAACGTCTCGCCGACGTCGGTTGATGAGCGCGCGTTGAGAGCATTTATCTCGACGAATGCAATCCCCCCTCGTCCACTTGCAGGGCCCCTGCTCGGTGTGATTGCTTTTATCTCGTGATGGCCGGCGAGCCGCGCCGGGGACGCGGTGTAAACTCCTCCACTTAGGTAAAAGTCGATATCTCCGTCGATCAACAAGCGGTTGAGGAAATTGTGGTCCGCGGAAACGACACGCGCGGAATTCCAAATGGTTCGACATGCTTCGGCGAACGTCACCATCGTGGCATCCGACATGGGCTCGAACGGATTAAGCCCCGACGCCAATGCGAAATGCATGACGTTGAAATCTTCGTAGGAAAGAACCCCGAAACGACGATAGAAGTGCCGGTCTAGGGCAAATCCGAAGCCGGCTTCCCTCGCGTCGGAAACGGAAATACGGTTCTGATTGATCACGAAGTTGAAGGGGCCGCCTCTCTGCGGGATACCGATCAGTTCGCCCCCGAACGTCCGCGCGGGTGTCTCGAAGCGAGAAAGAGCTCCGTCAGAACCTTGAACCGCGTCGACGTATTTTTGGGGAAGCACCGGCACGGCCCCGGCCGGATGAAGGACATCGCGAACGAATGGCGAGTTGATATTGATGATGTCCCACGCGCGGGGATGCGCCAGCGCCGTCCGGCACGCAACATCGTCCGACAGATGATAATCGTGCTCGATTTCTAAACCGGTATGCCTCCGGAACGATGAGGCGAACGCCCCATCGCCATACCCTTCCCATCCGAAATACCGCAGCGCTTGCGCCATGTCCTCAGTTCCAGATGTTTCCTCTGGCCAGCGGATTTTGATCTTCAGCTCGAAAAATACGAATGAGGCAAAGGCGGATTTTCGCGCTTTGCCTTTTCCACGATGTCCGCGAGGTCCTCGACCATCCACGCGAACAACTCATCCCCTTCCTCGCGTGTGGCAAGGCTCGGCCTCCCGGTCACTCCGTTGGTGCTCGTCCGGTTGACCGGATGAGAAAAGACGAGGTCCACCGTCCTATCAGCATCGTCCGCATCTTGGATTGCATGCGGCCTTACGGTATCCGGACCAACCGAGAGCATCAAAGCCGTCTCGGCGCGGTTTGCGTGCCAATCCTGGGCATCCGCGCAATGTGCTTTGCGTACTCTCTCGCTAATCTGCGCGGTATTCACCACCGCAACCATGAGATCATCGTGCTCGGCTCGCAGCATTTCGAGCGCGCATCGCAAGGGCGCAGCGTTCGTGACATGACCGTTGACGATGATGAGACGCCTTACACCACTATAGTACGCCCAATCTCCGATTTCTTTCACGAGCGTGATGAGCGTCACTGGCTGAAGCGCGATTGTACCAGGCCATCGACGGCTGTGACCCAGCGAACATCCGTAGGGAATCGTAGGCAGCATCAGGACATTTGTTTTCTCGGCGACTGCATGACAGAGCCGGTCAGAAATTACGGTGTCCATTCCTGTCGTCAGATGCGGCCCATGCTGTTCCGTTGCGCCTATCGGCAAGAGGGCTAACTGCTGAGATTCCGCCAGATCGTTCGGAAGCTCCGTCCAGGTGCGCATTGACCATTGCATGATAAATCTGGATCCTTGTAGCGTTGTTACCGCTTCTTTGCGTCCTTCGACGTCATCTCGATTATTGAAGAAGTGAGCGGAAAGCGCGCGCATCTTGCGACGCTTTCCACGAAGGTGTCTGCCCGAACAGGGAAAAGTACGTTTGCGGGACGGATCAGTAGAATTTCAGATACCGATCCAACTCCCACTTCGTGACTTGATTGCTATAGGCGTGCCACTCGTCGCGCTTGAATTCCAACCACGACTTGAACATGGCATCACCCATCACTTCCTTTGACAGCGGGTCCGCTTCGAATGCATCGACTGCCTCAGAAAGCGAGCCAGGCAGTTGCTTGATGCCCATGGCCACCAGTTCTTCAGGTGTCTTGAGATACATGTTATCCAGATGCGGCTCACCTGGGTCGAGTTGATCTCGCACGCCTTCGAGACCCGCCCGGATCGTCATTGCGGCACCCAGATAGGGATTGCACGCACTGTCGGCGACTCGCAGTTCGACGCGGCCTCCGCTCTTTGGAATGCGGACCGTGTTGGTCCGATTGTTATTCCCGTAGCAGAGGAATACAGGCGCCCACGTGAAGCCGGACATGCTTCCCTTCGTGACGAGACGTTTGTAGCTATTAACAGTTGGCGCCACCACGGCGCAGATCGCGGGAAGGTGCTTTAGGATGCCCGCTATGAAATGGTAGCCAAGCTTGCCCAGCTTGCACCCGCGTGGATCGTCTGCCGATGCAAAGAGGTTCTTGCCACTCTTCTTATCGGTTAGGGACATATTGAAGTGGGCGCCGCTGCCCGCGCGGTCCGCGTAAGGCTTGGGCATAAAGGTCGCGAACCCACCGTGTTTCCGGGCGATCTCGTGAGCCATCAACCGGAAGAAGACATATCGATCGGCCATCGAGAGCGCGTCTGCGTGGCGAAAATCAATTTCAAATTGGCCGATGCCGTCCTCATGATCCATGGAGTAGACATCCCACCCCAGATCATTCATCGCCCCGACCAACTCGAAGAGCCATCCACGATTGTCGAGAAATCTCGAGACGTCGTAGGCGGGCTTGGCGAGATGGTGCCTCGTCGAAATGGGACTAAAACCTTGCTGCTCGTCATCGCGAAGGACGAAAAACTCCGCTTCGATGCCGAGATTCACGCCGTAGCCCATCTCGTCGGCCATCGCCAAGGTTCTCTGCAGAATATTGCGGCTGCAGGGTTCGAATGGCTTTCCATCGCACCACAAATCGCTCGCGAACCACGCGACTTCCTTGTCCCACGGAAGAACGGTTGCTGAGCGAATATCGGGATGCGAGGAGACTTCTTCGTCGCTGACATCCTGCGGCACACCATCAAGAGCGGCGCCAGTACATAGCTCCGACCCATCGACCATATCTTCGATGTGCGGGAGCGGCACGACCTTCGTCTTCGAAACGCCGTGCATATCGACATAGGTGGGCATCATGTACTTCACGCCACCGCTTTCGAGCTTCTTTTTCAGCGTGGCCACTGAACTCGCCTTATCCGTTGTCATGGTTTCCTCGTGCTACAATTTCACTTTTTTTGTGATCGAGCGCGCGCGGATACTCCCGCGCGGGCAGGACTCTTTTGATCGCTGACGAAGTCAGTAGACTGCGATGTAGTAGCCGAAGGCTACGACTGCGACGCCGGCAAGGAGCGTCAGGTACGGTAGAATGCCGGCGCGCGTTTTCACTTCCGATTGATCGATGCCAGCAAAATCCTGGAACGTTTGCTCTGGAAATTTGCCGCCATCGACGACGAAGTGTCGGTACGCGAAGACAGGCAGGATCATAAGTGCAACGGCGAAGCCTGCCGCCAGTGTTCCAGAACCCCAGATATTCGCGCCCATCCCGAGCAGGAGAAGGTTCACGAAGCCGAGGACTGCGCCTGTGGCAAGGATCGACGTGGCGGCCCGATAGGGACGAGGCATGTCCGGCCTATCGATGCGATGGAGCCAGCCTGATTGAAGGTTCAGGAAGTTGAAGATCATGTAATTCACGTTGGCGATCGCCAACAAGAACACATAGTCCGACATCATCAGCAGCAACATATTGAAGCCTAGATCCGTCCACATCGCAGCGACGGGGGCACCGTGATGATTCACGCGGCCAAGATACCGGGGAAGCCAACCATCGATCGACCCCTGATATAAAGTCCGGGCGGAGCCGGCCATCGACATGCTTACAGTCAGCAACAATGCCAAAATGAGCATGACAACGAGGATCTTCTGCACAATCGGTCCGCCACCGATCATGCCAGACATTGCGTCTGCTACGCCCATTCCGCTGTAGATCCCGGGATCGAGCATTCCATCGAGCCCAAGGGCTCCTTGGAATGCCAACGGCACCAGCGAAAAAACGACGACGCAGAGAAGACCTGCCGCGAGCAGGGACCGCGGCGTGTCTGTTCCGGGATTGCGAAACTCACGCGTGTAGCAGACAGCCGTTTCGAAGGCGTAAGTCGACCACGCCGCGATGAAGAGTGCTCCCGCGAAAACCGTCCAACCCGCCATATCCCAGGAGCCGGCGACTGCATTGCCGGCGGCATCATGCGCAAGCGGTACGAATGGCTGATAGTTACTAAGCGAAATGCTCCCGGAAAAAATCGGCACAAGACCGATGAGCAACAACGGGGCAAGCGCGACAATCGCCAGAAACTTCTGAAGATTGGCGGCTTTCAAGACTCCGCGATGTTGAACCAGAAACACCGCTAGGACCAGGAGCCATCCCAAAACGAAAACGGAATTGATCCGAAGGCTCAGACCCTCTTTCAAAAAGTCGAGATTGACCAACGTGATCTGCCACGTTTGAATCCAGTGAGTAGCCGGGAAAAACAGGTTGAGGATGTATCCGGCCCCCAATCCTGTTCCAATGGCGAGCACCGGGGACCAGGAAAACCAGTTCGACCAGACGGAAATCGGTCCGAGCATTTTTCCATAGCGAACCCACGCGAGTGCGCCGTACACGGAGGCTCCGCCGGACTTATGCGGATACATCGACGATATTTCTGCATAAGTGAAGGCTTGGATAAAGCCGAAGAGAATAGAAATCGTCCAGACGAGTGGGGAGATATTTCCAGCTGTCGCCGCGATGGCTCCCACCGAAAACAGCACAAGGGCAGGCGTACCTGCCGCAAACCAAAAAGCGTGAGTCCAGTTGAGTGTTCTAACAAGTGAGTGTGTGCCTTTCTCACTCACTGTTTGGTCGGATGCAGGCGACAGCGTAGTGTCAGTCATCTAACCTCCTTGCGGTTGGTACTTTACGTACTCTTTCCGCTTTTCCAGAGCGTCTACTTCCCAAGTTTTGACAAGTTGACACACCTAGATTGATCAGTCAATCAACTAGATTGTTCGATCAATCTAGGCGCGTGCCGGCGTACTCCAATCGTCAGAGCTTGGAATTTTTCATGACATCAAAGGAGCGAAGGAGATGGCTGTCTGTCTTGTTACTTTTCGTACCCGACAAATGCCCAGAACGCTTTGCGGAAGGTGTTGACCGCCGCTTGAATATCAAGGCGAGGCTGGATGATAGAGCGAACCATGATGCCGTCGAGGTGGGTCGATGCGAATTCGGCGGCGGCTTGGGGAGAAATATCGTTGAACAACTGGGCTCGCTGTCCCTGACGGACGGCCTTTGTCAGGATTTGAATTTCAACGTCGTAGAACTTCCTGACCACGTCGTCCATGAGCCGGCTTTGCGATTGGGAACTGGAATAGTCCATCAGAATTTTGACGACGCGACGCACATCCTCGGCCAGCTCGACATGCATCTGGAACCAGTCGTTGATCAAATCGACAGGTTCGGAGCGTTTACTTGCCACTTCTTCGTAGTTGCGCATGGCGGCGCCAACGGCTTCTTCAAGCGCCGCGCGGAACAGGGCCTCCTTGTCCTCAAAGTAGTAGTACAGGAGAGAGGTCGGAACTTCCGCAAGCTTTGCGATGTCTTTGATCGTGATCGCGGAATAATCCCTCGTCGAAAACAAACTCAAAGCAGCCGCCAATATTTTCTGGCGCTTGGCATGTCCCTCGCTTTGCGACACCTCGTTGCGCGTTGGCTTAGCCCTTGTTCTTGCGACCATTGTCTTCACACGTCCTTATGCCGGGAGGCGCACACACTAAAGCGCTGCAAAACCAACCGAAGTCGCCTTTTCGCATCTCTCTGGCCGAGATTTCTGATTCATGCTTAGCATACAACGGCTTATTGAAGATATCCACTCGCAGCTCAAGCCGGAATTCGGATCGGGAAAGGTCGCCGACTATATTCCTGAGTTGGCGAAGGTCGATCCCCACAAATTCGGAATTGCGGTAGAGACCATCGATGGGGATTCGTTCTTCGTCGGGGATGCGGAAGACGCGTTTTCGATCCAGAGCATCTCGAAAGTGTTTGGTCTCACGCTTGCTCTCGGCAAGCACGGAGATGCGCTCTGGCGAAGGGTTGGACGGGAGCCATCCGGGGGAAGTTTTAATTCGATCGTCCAACTCGAAAGCGAAAACGGCGTCCCTCGAAATCCATTCATCAACGCCGGAGCCATCGTCATCAGCGATGCGATTCTCGCGGGACATCGCCCCAGGGAAGCAATCGGACAGATCCTGCGGTTTGTTCGTTATGTCGCCGAAGACGAGTCCATCGTTGTCGATGCCGCCGTTGCGCGTTCGGAGCAGAGAACAGGTTTCCGCAACGTGGCCCTCGCCAATTATATGAAGTCATTCGGAAATCTTGCGCATGATGCCGAGCTCACCCTCGGCGTCTACTTTCATCAATGCGCCATCGCAATGACCTGCCGCCAGCTCGCAAAGGCCGGCCTGTTCCTTGCCAATGGAGGACGGATGCGAAGTGGGCACTCCATAATCCCAAGAGAACGAGCACGGCGCATTTGTGCATTGATGCTTACGTGTGGACATTACGATGCTTCAGGCGATTTCGCATTTCGTGTGGGTTTACCGGCGAAAAGCGGGGTCGGAGGCGGCATTCTGGCCGTTGCTCCAGGCCTTGCCTCCATTGCCGTCTGGTCGCCCGGCTTGGATCGACACGGCAATTCCCAACTCGGAACTCGGGCGCTCCAAGCGCTCGCGGAACGTGCCGGCTGGTCCATCTTTGACTGAGGCCTTTGCAGGCGAGCAGCGACCTCTAAGCATATGAAGGCTGCTACGTAGGCAACGCGCGGGGTCGAAATCGACGCTAGACGCCGCGGCGACTACGGAATCAAGACAACTACAGAGTGAGGTGCGCGAATGTATGGAGGAACGCTGGCGCGCCGCCTCTGACGCTAAATCCATTATGAGATTCATAGAAAGCCAGTGCTCCGGCCCCGTTGAGCTTTAACGGACTTCTGACGAAGTCTTCGGCCCAGGCGGCATCTTATTGCTGCTCCAACGGAGACCGATAATGCTTCATATCGACGACATCAAATACTCGAAATTTCGCTCGAGACGTAAGGCCCTCGGGTCCGACACGCACGAATTGAGCAGCGCTCCGAAGATTAGGTCTCTCAATTCGTCGCCCGAGGATCAGACGGCCAGCGCGTATAACTACGTGGGCGATGACTACAGCAGTTACGCCGACGGGTGTAGCGACAAACTGATCCCCGAACCAGCCGCAGCAGCTCACCGCTTCGCCCATGCCGATACGATCGTTTGGCAGGCGGTTCGCAGCGCGCTCGACGAGCACCGCAAATCCGGGGCGTCGGAAGTTCGCGTGCTCGACGCCGGCTGTGGCCCCGGCATCTGGACGAGAAGAATTGCCGACTACGCGAACCATATCGGGCTTGCGGCTACAGTTTTTGGCTTCGATATTTCCACGAGCCAGCTCGAAATCGCGCGCAATGAGACCGGGCGCTACCTGGCCAGCTTGCCCGAGGGACTCAAGCTAACTCTGGAATTTCAGGAGCGCGATCTATCCAAGCCGCTGCCCTGGGCCGCAGGATCGTTCCAACTCGTGCTCTGCAATTACACAGTCCTCAATCATCTCGCCGAACATGCGGTGCCTCCAGCGATCCGCGAACTTTGCCGCGTTTCGACCGGTCGCGTGATCGCAACTCTGCGCGCTGTCGGCAGCGCTGCCTCGGCCTGCATTATCGGCATGGAGCGCGTGCGCCAGTACCGGCACGATCCAGCCCGCGGTCATCTTGCGTTGACGCTCGATGACGGCAGTCAGCACCGGCTGCCGATGAAGATGTATTCCGCGCAAGCGCTCGAGGTAATGTTTCTGCCCCATGCCGAACTTGTGGACGTCAGGGCGATAGACCTCTTCGTGAACAGATTCGCAGCGGATGAAAACTGGACATCGTCGCTCCTCGACCGCCTGCCGGATCGCCCGAGCTTCGTAGAGAAGCTAAAGGAGATGGAGGAAGGCCTCTGCCGTCTTCCTGGCTGGATCGATCACGGTACGCACGTTCTCGTCGTGGCAAAATCAAGATCATGCGCGAGCGGAGCCGCAACTGAACCGGACCAAACACACGCTCAGTCTTCCTTGATCACATCCTTCGCCGAATTTCTCTCCAACAAATCGTGACGACGACTGATGCTTACCCGTGCCGAAGCGCAAGGACATGCCTCGGCGCGGACAAGCTGGAGATTGGAACGATTAATGATGAGCGTAACGCGTGTCGGAAATTATCGGCTGACTCCGCCATCGCCTGCGCAGCCTGCGTTTGCGTAATCAACTCTGCATTCGATGACGAACAGTAATTTCCGCAGGACAAACATGCTCGGTGACCAACGACAAATGCAGAATGCGATCGTCTACATCGAACGAGAAAAGAACGGCCATTGGTCGGTGACCGAAGCCGATCATCGGTTCGGGGGTGTCTTCGGAAGCCCCAATGCCGCGATAAAATTTGCCCGTGAAGAAGCTGAGCAACGCAAAACTTCGATCGTGATTGCGGCTAGCGAGCCGCGTCTGATGTCGTAGGACCTCTTTCGCCACTCGCCGACTAACGGCGTGTCTTAACGATGCCATTGTTCCGCGCCTGCGGAACACTTATCCTGGAAATTCGCTGTGGTGCGGACGGAGGGACTCGAACCCTCACGACGTTACCGTCTCAGGATTTTAAGTCCTGTGTGTCTACCGGTTCCACCACGTCCGCGCCGGTCGGACTTATGGCGAGTCGGAGGCCCGAGCGCAACATCCTGGATGGAAACATTCGTCGCGGGTATCAGATTGGCTCCTTGTTGGCCGGCGGTGCCGCCGCGGGGGCCATGTCGAAGACGCTGCGAGCCTTCTTCATCAGGGCCAGGAGCTCATCGGGCTTTTCGACGTCCAACGAATGTGGGTACTCCCGGTCCGAGCCGACGAGCTTATTGGAGACGTTGCCGTCCGGATCGATGAAGAGCGTGCGCGGCACATACGAACCGTCGGTCGCGAATTCGCTGTTGAGCTCTTTCTCGCGATCGACATCAGCCAGGATCATGATGAAATCACGCGAGGCTTCGACGATCCTCGGGTCGTTGAAGACGCGCCGGAACTGCTTGCACACCGAGCACCACGTCGCGTGGAATACCAGCAAAACGGGACGCCGGGTCTTCGATGCTTCGTAGATGCCCGAGCGAGCGTCGCGCCAATTGATCTCGGCGCCATTCCACTCGCGCGCATGGTCCGCCGTTCGCGCCAGGGCTGCGAACGGCAACGCCGCCATCAAGAGCGCGACGCAGACAAGTGAACGGATCATCCTTCGGTCTCCAACGCTTGTGCTCTTTTGCTGCTTTTGCCGGTTAGGCGCAAGGCAGCCCGAATTTAACGACTGGCTATCTGCCCATTCAACGACTTAGCTAGACGCTTTTCGGAATTTGGCTTTCGTAAGCTTGCAAATGAATGAAGGCCGTATCGAGAAGGGGCGTTGGGACGTTTCTGGCCCGGCCGCGGCGAATGATATCTCCGACGATCTGATCGGCCTCGATCCGCCCGCCGCGTTGAATGTCGCGCAGCATCGAAGCGGAAATTTTCGAGTTTCGGTCGCTCATCAGGGTGCGCGCGAAATCGAGCATCGCCTGGTTCGGCGGGTAGCCGTTTGCGGTCGCAACTGCCATGCATTCGTTCACAACGCCGGTCATGAACTCGGGGCCCCCGTCGGTGCGATTGATTTCGCCGACGGTTGCGCGCATCAGGCATGTGGACGACGCAAGACCCGCGATGAAAAACCACTTCTCCCACATCGAGGCGATGATGTCGGCTGAGTGGCGCGCGTCGACGCCCTGCGCGAGAACATCGTGAAGCTTCGCCGATCCGTCCTGCTGTTCTGGAAGTCTCGGTCCCTGCGTGACCGTTGCGAACGGACCGAAGTGATGGATCGTGCCGTCGTCGCCCAGGGTGACGCTGATCTGGCACATCCCTCCGAGTATGTGCACGGCTCCGAACGCATCATCGAGGGCTGCGAGATGTTGCAAACCGTTGAGCAACGGCAAGACCAAACTGCTTTTACCGACGGCGGGCCTGATCGTTTCGATCGCTTCACTCAGATCATAGGCCTTGGCACTTAGAACGACGGCGTCGAATGGAGCACTGATTTCGTCGCGCGTGATCGCCTTCACGGGCGTTACCAGATTGCCGACGGGGCTTTCGATCTTGATGCCGTCGCGCAGGAGTTGATCGCGGCGTTTCGGTCGAACGAGGAACGTCGCATCGACACCGGCCTTTGTCAGCCGGCCGCCGAAATATCCGCCGGTTGCTCCGGCACCGAGGAAGAGAATTCGCATCGATCGCAAGCTCGCTTTCTGTCTCGACCGTAATGATCGGAAAAGTCCGGCGCGACGGTCTGCCTAACGCCATGATCACATCATTTCACGATTGGCAAGGTTTCAAGCACGATGAGTTGTTTGGCGGAAAGGCGAGAAGCTTCCTATTTGAAGTTTGACGCGGAGAGAGAGATCCGCAGCGAAACATAATGGAGTTTACATGATCCGCATAATCTCAATTGGCTTGGCGACCGCCTGCTTTGCGCTTCCGGCCCTTGCGGAAGAGGCTTCCTCGACCGACGCCGGAAAATCAGCGGCGTTTAGCGCTGAACTCGCAAGCACTGCTAATGCCGAACAGGCGCGGCAGCAGCTGGCCCATCAGGGTTATACGCAGATTTCAGACCTTCACCGCGAGGCCGGACGTTGGGTCGGCACGGCAACGAAGGACGGAAAGACCGTTTACATCGCAGTCGTCGCACCTCATGCCGCGACCGTCACGACGGAGTAATTTCTCGTTGGACAAAAAAATCGGCGCCCTCCCAGGAATGGAGGGCGCCGATTTTTTGTTTCGATCGACGCGGCGACGCGTGACGCAGATCAGTTCGTGTCCGGGGTTTTCTTTTCATTATCGGCATCCGGACTAGCTTGCTGCGTACAAGTGTCCAATACGGACTGGATCTTCTTGGTCGCGCCTACGGCAGACAATTTGCTGGCGTGATATCGCTCGCCCAAGAGTTCCAAACCGATGTCGATCCGCTTCTTAGCTGACGCGATCATTGCCGCGGCCCGCTTAGCTGTTTCCTCGTCGTCAGTTACCGCGAGGATCTTATGCAAGTTGTTTTCGCTTACCTTGGCGTCAAAGCGCGTGGGCGCGGCTCCATCGACTGAAATGATGAGTTTCGGCCCCAGCAGATTCATCGAAGTTGCGTTGTTGCTCCAATCCTCGGGCGTCGCGAGGCTGATTTTGAGCCCGTCGTTATTGCAAATAACGAACGCAACCGAGGCATCACCGACAGCCATTGCCATCGCTTCGGTCTCACCGAACGCTTTTTCTTCTTTCTTATAAATCCATTCAGCGGCAGCCGAAGAAACACCGGCCAACATTGCGACTGCCGAAAGCGACGCCAATGCAAGAAAGGCTTTCCGATAACTCATTATTCTCTCCCCCGAGATAACAGCCGCGACTTTCTGACACGAGCTTGGAAACCCGGCAAACGAAATAGCGCGGCACCGAGGTGGTACCGCGCCCATTCGTTGTGAGGATCAAATCGGGAAATGAGCTGACGTCAGCCCTTCTTCTCCGGCGCAACGACGCGGATGTGGAGTTCGCGGAGCTGCTTTGGCGCGGCTTCGCTCGGGGCACCCATCAGCAGGTCGGCTGCTTGCTGGTTCATCGGGAACAGCGCCACTTCGCGAACGGTCTTGCCGCCCGTCAGCAGCATGACGATGCGCTCGAGACCGGCAGCCATGCCGCCATGCGGCGGCGCGCCGTATTGGAACGCGCGGAAGAGACCGCCGAAGCGCTGCTCGACAACCTCCGGGCCGAGCCCCGCAATGCCGAACGCTTTGATCATGGCGTCGGGCTTGTGGTTGCGCAGGCCGCCCGAGGCGATCTCGTAGCCGTTGCAGACGATGTCGTACTGATAGGCTTTGAGCTTCAGCTGCTCTTCGGTCGTCGTCGCTGCGTCGAGCGCATCGCCGCCGCCTTGCGGCATGGAGAAGGGGTTGTGCGCGAAGTCGACCTTCTTCTCTTCCTCGTTCCACTCGTAGAACGGGAAGTCGACGATCCACGCGAGCGCGAACCGGTTCTCGTCGACGAGCTTCAGCTCTTGGCCGACGCGGTCGCGTGCGAGACCTGCGAACTTGTAGAAGTTCGCCGGGTTGCCGGCGACGAAGAACGCAGCGTCTCCTTCCTTCAAGCCGAGCTGCGATTTGATCGCGGTCGCGCGTTCCGGGCCGATGTTTTTTGCAACGGGACCGGCACCGCCTTCCTCGCCTTCACGCCAGAAGATGTAACCGAGGCCCGGCTGGCCTTCACTCTGCGCCCATGAGTTCATGCGGTCGCAGAACGCGCGGCTGCCGCCCGTCGGCGCGGGGATGGCCCAGATGCGCGCCTTCGGGTCTTTCTCGATCATGCCCGCGAAGACCTTGAAGCCCGAGCCGCGGAAGTGTTCGGTGACGTCCGACATCTCGATCGGGTTGCGCAGATCCGGCTTGTCGGAGCCGTACTTGGCGATCGCCGTGTCGTAGGGAATGCGCGGCCAGCCCTTTGTCACGGGCTTGCCCTCCGCAAATTCTTCGAAGAGGCCGGTGATGACCGGCTCCATCGTCGTGAACACGTCTTCCTGCTCGACGAAGCTCATCTCGACGTCGAGCTGATAGAATTCGCCCGGCAGCCGGTCGGCGCGCGGGTCTTCATCGCGGAAGCACGGTGCGATCTGGAAATAGCGGTCGAAGCCCGACACCATCAGGAGTTGCTTATACTGCTGAGGAGCCTGCGGGAGCGCGTAGAATTTGCCGGCATGGATGCGGCTCGGCACCAGGAAGTCGCGTGCGCCTTCGGGGCTCGAGGCCGTCAAGATCGGCGTCGGGAATTCGTTGAAGCCTTCGTCGTGCATGCGCCGGCGCATGGATCGCGTGATCTCGAGCCGTTTCATGATGATGGCGTGCAACGTCTCGCGGCGAAGATCGAGGAAGCGATATTGCAGACGCAGATCCTCGGGGTATTCGGGCTCGCCGAAGACCGGAACCGGCAATTCCTTTGCTGCCGAGAGTACTTCGATCTCGGTGGCGTAAAGCTCGATTTCTCCCGTGGGCAGCTCTGAATTCACCGTGCCTTCGGGCCGGTTGCGCACCTTGCCGTCGATGCGCACGACCCATTCCGACCGCAACGTTTCCGCGACCTTGAACGCCGGGCTGTCTGGGTCTGCGACGACCTGCGTCAATCCGTAATGGTCGCGGAGATCGATGAAGAGGACGCCGCCGTGGTCGCGGACGCGATGCACCCAGCCGGAAAGCCGCACGTTTGAGCCGACGTCGGTTTTCCTCAGAGCGCCGCATGTGTGCGAGCGATAACGATGCAGCTTAGCCTCGGCCATGGCCGGAAACCCTTTGATCGATGTGGGTGAAAATCGCCGCGGAAAAGCGCATGCGGCCGCTCGAAAGTCAAGGTTAGCACCCTACACCTTAACTGAGGAAGGTCCCGGGGCCTCCCTCGGGGGCAGACCCTCGGTACAGCGGGCCGTCGCGGCAGCTTCCGGAAACCCCTTGCGAAAAAACGCCCTACCTCCGGCACCGAACTGATGGCGACAACCTCCAGACCATGCGCTATAGGGCTGCCTTGATGCGAATGATCACGACGACGTCAGAGCTGTCGGCGCTTTGTGAAGTGCTGGCCAAAAGTGAATATGTTGCTGTTGACACCGAATTTCTGCGCGAGCAGACGTTCTGGCCATTGCTGTGCCTCATCCAGCTCGCGGGCCCCGATGCCGAAGCCGTCGTCGACCCGCTCAGCCCAGGTCTGGACCTGACGCCGTTCTATCAGCTGATGGCTGACACCACGGTCGTCAAGGTGTTCCACGCCGCCCGCCAGGATATCGAAATCATTTTCCTGAAGGCAGAGATCGTGCCGACGCCCGTGTTCGACACGCAGGTTGCGGCGATGGTTTGCGGCTATGGCGACAGCATCAGCTATGTGAACCTCGTCAAGAAGACGACGTCCATCGATCTCGACAAAAGTTCGCGCTTCACCGATTGGAGCCGCCGGCCGCTTTCGGACAAGCAGCTCGACTATGCGCTCGCGGATGTGACGCATCTCAGAGATGTTTATCTGCGCTTGAAGCAGACGCTCGAAAAGACCGGCCGTACGCCGTGGCTGCAGGAAGAGATGGAAGTTCTCACGAGCCCCGGAACGTACGACGCGAAGCCCGAAAATGCCTGGCAACGCCTCAAGCTTCGCGTCAAAGGACGGAAGTCGCTTGCGGTGCTTATTGAACTTGCGGCTTGGCGGGAGCGATTAGCGCAATCGCTCGACGTACCACGCGGGCGCGTGCTCCGAGACGACGCGTTGTACGACATCGCCAACCAGCTGCCGGCGAGCGCGGATTCACTCGGTCAACTCCGGACGCTTTCGGACGGGTTCGCACGATCGCAGCGGGCGAAGGAGATCGTCGACGTCGTCAAGGCGGGTCTTGCGCGCGATCCTAAGTCGTTGCCGCAAATCGAACGGAACGAGGCGCTGTCTGCTGAAGCGAGCGCAACACTCGAATTGCTGAAAGTTCTCCTCAAGGCCGCCGCCGCGGAGCACGGCGTCGCGCCTCGCATCATCGCGGACAGCGACGATCTGGAACAGCTTGCAACGTCCGATGAAGCGAACATCCTGGCGCTTCAAGGCTGGCGACGGACGCTCTTCGGCGATGCCGCCCTGAAGCTCAAGCGCGGCGAACTGGCGTTGACGCTGGTTGATGGCGAAGTTCGCGCGGTGCCTGCGGCAAGGGTGGACTGACGATCCTTTCGTCATCCTCGGCCGAGCGAATGCGAAGGCCGGGGATCCAGCGCAAAACTCGTCGAAGACACGATAATTGAGCCTTCGGCCCTTCTTCCGCTGGATCCCCGAACGCGCTCGCTATGCTTGCACGTTCGAGGATGACGGATCGCCGCTACTTCCGGCCCGGGTCATAAGCGTGCTTCTGACGCCATTCGGAAAAGAAGTATGAGAGGCTGTCGTCGATGTCCTGCGGCAGGACGATTTTGACCGTCACACGCTGATCGCCGTGCACGCCGTTTTTGCCGCGAACGCCCTTGCCTTTGAGGCGGAACGTCTTTCCCGAGCTTGTGCCCTTCGGAATATTGAGTTGGACCCGGCCCGTCGGGGTCGGAACTTCGACCCGGCCGCCGAGGACTGCTTCATCGACGGTGATCGGCAGTTCGAGCAGAATGTCGTCGCCGTCGCGCTTGAAGTCTGGATGCTGGCGTATCTTTATTTCGACAAGAGCATCTCCGGGCTCCGAGCCCGGCCCTCCGGGTGTGCCTTTGCCTTTCAGCCGTAGCGTTTGGCCGTCGGTCACGCCTTCCGGCACGGCGAGGTCGAGCACACCGCCATCCGGCAGCGTCACGCGCTTTTTGGCGCCAAGCACGGCTTCGAGAAAATCGACCTCCAGCGAGTAGCGCAGATCCTGCCCGCGGTGCCCATGGGTGGTACGACGAGCGCCTCCGCCCGCACCGAAGACATCGGAAAAGATGTCGGAAAAGCTGAAATCGTCAAATCCGGCGGCTCCGGGGCGGCCCTCGAAACCCCGCGCTGAAAACGGCCCTCGCTGGGACCCTGCCCCTGCTGCCCGGTTCCACTGTGGGCGGCGCGGATCGCCCTTGGCGTCTATCTCGCCGGCGTCATACTGGCGGCGCTTTTCGGGGTCGCTCAAGATATCGTTGGCGGCGGTGATCTTCTTGAAACGCTCAGCGGCACCGGCGTTGTTGGGGTTGACGTCCGGATGATTGGCTTTGGCCGCCTTACGAAACGCGCTGCGTAGCTCATCCTCTGTGGCTCCCCGCGAGACGCCGAGAATGTCGTAAAGATCTTCCGCCATGGAGGCTGTCTTCATCCTGGGAACTTTTGTTATAGACTATCAGAAAATGCTGCGTTGCAAGCGAGGCGTACTGCCCCTCAACGAGTAATTCGGATTTCCGGCCTTTTGCCGACCAAAGCTGCAAGCGTCTCGAATCGGCGTCGCAGCCTCTCCCCGTCCAGTGCTGCGTAGGCCGCCGGTATCGTCAAGACAAGCGTGCCGTTTTCGTAGCTGAGCGACGTTTGGTCGATAACGCCGGCCATGCCAATCGAAAGCATATGGGCAGTCCTGATCGCTGCGCCAACGATCCTCGCCCGCCGCTGAACGCGTTTGGTGACCAGACTGCGGAGCCGGTCCGAGAGCTGGCCGCCGCCCTCCTCCTCCGACGTCTCATGGCGGTGGAAAACAGAGAGGGCGAGGAAGATGCGGCCCTGGTGATCGACCCCGCCCAGGCCCGCATGCGCGATCGTGTTGACACTTTGCTCGCCGCGATAGTCGGGATGGGCTCGCCAGCCAACATCGGACAGAATGCATGCGGCGTGCCGGAGGCGGCGCTCATCGGCCGTCTCCTCCTGAGCCGGGTCGGCGAAGAGCTGGTCGGTCCAGTCGCAGAGTTCAAAGGCATGGGCGACGGATCTCGACCGCAGGGCGGCGTAATCTTCGCAGAAGCTGATCAGCGGATCGCGCGCCTTCTCGAAGGGCGGCAGGAGACCGTAAATCAGTCCTTCGCGAATTCCGAAGACGGAGAAGACGATCTGGCGCGGCTCCATCTGGCGCAACAGCCGCTCCAAGACGAGCGCGCCAAACGGCAGGACTTCGCGACGCGCTTTGGCGACACCGGCGATGCCTGGAATATCGAGAGGCTTTTTGGCTTTGCGAAACTGCTCGCAGAGGTCGAGCGCTTCCCGCGTCGTCAGCTTGTATCCCTGCATCACGCGCAGCGGATAATCGACTCGGTCCATTTGCAACTTGGCGAGCGAACGCCACGTGCCGCCGACGGCATAAAACGTGCGGCCCGTGCCATTTCTAATCCAGGCAAGGCTCGCGAGAGCGGCGTCGATGACCTCACTCGCCCGCTCGATCTTGTTGCCCGTCGTGTCGATCAGGCGCAAGCCGCCGAGAGGCAATGTTGCGGCTTCCTTCAAGCGATCCTGCGTGAGATCAATCAGTTCGAGGCTGCCGCCTCCGAGATCGCCGACGACGCCATCGGGATCAACGAAACCCATCATGATGCCTTGGGCTGCGAGCCGCGCTTCCGTATCGCCGGAGAGAACTTCGATCCTGGCGCCGATGGCCCGCTCGCCCTGCTCGATGAAGTCGCGCCCGTTTTGCGCATCGCGAACTGCGGCCGTGGCGATGACCTTGAGATTCTTGACGCTCAGAATCTTCGCAATGATCCTGAAGCGCGAGAGCGCCGCCAGCGCCCGGTCAACGGCCTCGACTCCAAGACTGCCGGTGGATGCGACCGAGCGGCCGAGGCCGCACAGAATTTTTTCGTTGAAGACCGGTGTCGGCGCTCGAACCGCACCTTCGTAGACGACGAGCCGAACCGAGTTGGAACCGATATCGACGACGCCGATAGGTTCCATTTCCGCGGTACGCTCGTTTGCGCCCGAGAGTTCTTTCCAACGTGTCAAAATTGAACTCCCGGCTCAACCGGGCTGGCGGAAACGTTGCGGGAAGCTCTCCTTGAGAGATTGCCCGCGTCCCGAAAGCGAAGGATTGGTCATGAAGTACTTGTGCGCATTGAAGGCTTCCTCACCGGGACCCGGTTGAATCCGGGTCGAGCTACCGTCGGAGTTGATCCGCCAGCTCTGTTGATTGTCTTTCAAGTTCGCAACCATGATCTGAGCCAGCACTTGTTCATGCACGGTCGGGTTCTTGACGGGCGCCAGTGCCTCGACGCGGCGGTCAAGGTTGCGTGGCATCATGTCGGCGGAGCTGATGTAGACGGCGGCCTTGGCCGAAGGCAAGGCCTCACCATTGGCGAAACAGTAAATGCGGGCATGCTCGAGGAAGCGCCCGATAATACTTTTCACTCTGATGTTGCTCGAAAGACCCGGGATCCCCGGGCGCAGACAGCAGATGCCGCGCACGACGAGATCGATCGGCACTCCGGCATTGCTCGCGTCGTAGAGCGCTGAAATGATCTGAGCGTCGACGAGCGAGTTCATCTTCCACCAGATGCCGGACGGCTTTCCGGCCTTGGCGTTTCTTATCTCCTCGGCAATGTGCGTCATGATCCGGTTGCGGATGCCGTGAGGGCTTGCCGCCATGCACTCGAGCTCAACCGGCTCGCCATAGCCCGTCACGAAATTTAGAATTCGCGTGATGTCGCGCGCCATAGCCGGATCGGTGGTGAAGAGCGACAGGTCGGTGTAAACGCGCGCGGTTTGCGGATGATAGTTACCGGTGCCGATGTGGCAGTACGTCGTCAGCTCGGTGCCCTCGCGGCGGACGATCAGGCCGAGCTTGGCGTGCGTCTTCAGCTCGGTGAATCCATAGACGACGTGAACGCCCGCGCTTTCAAGGTCGCGCGCCCAGCGAATGTTTGCTGCTTCATCGAAGCGGGCTTTGAGCTCGACGACGGCGGTGACGGACTTGCCGGCTTCGACCGCCTCCTTCAGCGCCTGAATGATCGGGCTATCGCGCGAGGTTCGATAGAGCGTCCATTTGATCGCCATCACGTTCGGATCAGCGACGGCCTGGCGCAAATACTGAACGACGACGTCGAAGCTCTCGTAGGGATGGTGGACGACGATGTCCTTGTTACGGACGGCTGCGAAGCAATCACCGCTGAATTCGCGAATGCGCTCGGGGAAGCGGATCGTGAAGGGCTTGAAAAGAAGATCCGGCCGATCCGGCACGATCAGCTGCGAGGTATCGGCAAGGGCCAAGATGCCTTCTTTGACGAAAACGCTTTCTTCGCGCACCTCGAGTTCGTCGATGACGAACTTGCGCAAGCGTTCATGCATCTTGGCTTCGATTTCGAGCCGGATGACATTGCCGCGGCGGCGCCGCTTCAGCTGGCTTTCATAGGAGCGAACGAGGTCTTCGGCCTCTTCCTGCAATTCGATGTCGCTGTCACGGAGGACGCGGAACGTACCCTTGCTCTTGATCTCAAAGCCGGAGAACAGCTCGGTCAGAAACATGCCGATGACGTATTCGAGCTGAATGAACCGAATTTCCTTCGGTTTGTCGGGCTCCGCTTCAAGACGAATGAACCGCTCCAGCTGACCGGGAATAGGTATGAGCCCATTCATCGTCTTGCCGTCGATCGGGCGCACCATCTCGACGACGATGGTCATCGCCTTGTTGGGAATGAACGGAAATGGATGCGCGGGGTCGGCTGCGATCGGCGTGAGGATCGGAAAGATGTGCGTCATGAACAGACGCTGGAGCCAATCGTGCTGTGTTTCCGTCAGCTCGTCAGGCTGCAATACGAAAAGTCCGGCGCCTGCGAGTTCGGTTGTAATCGTCCGCCAGCTGGCCTGCTTATCGGCCACGAGGCCCGTCGCGAACTTGTTGATCGTTGCGAGCTGCTGCATCGGCGTCATGCCGTCTTGAGACAGCGTCGTGATGCCGGCACGGATCTGGCCATAAACACCGGCCGCGCGGACCATGTAAAATTCGTCGAGGTTGTCTGCCGCGATCGATAGGAAGCGCAGACGCTCGAGGAGCGGATGATGTTCGTTGCCCGCTTCCGCGAGGACGCGCCTGTTGAATTGAAGCCAAGACAGCTCGCGGTTGTAGAAACGCTCCGGTCCTTGCGGAACGATATCGACATCGGTTTTGCTTCTGCTTTTCGCGGTGGCCATCTTAGGGGGATTGCTCCGAAATTCCGGTCGAGACATGTGGATGTTAGATTACACCCAAATGACGCGTGGGTGCCGTAATCCTCAGTATAAGACGATTAGTAGCCGAGTACGTCGAGCGTTGCAGCGGCAATGGGGCGCGTTACCCGGCGTTGCAGCACGAGTGCACGACGATCTGCCTCTGCGACGAACCGTTCGGCTGCAAGCATAGACCGCTCCATCCGCACGAGAACGTAGTCCACCAATTGCGGCTCGACGCTCAATTGGCGGTCGGCGAATAACTTCACCAGGACAGCGCGAAGCAGGGCGTCATCGGGCGGCTCTATGGTCGCCAGGGGCAAGGCTTTCAGCCGCGAACGCAGATCGGGAAGCGCAATTGCCAATTCCCCCGGCACGGTTTCGGTCGTCAGGAGAATTTGTAGCCGCTGTTCGCGGACGAGGTTCAAAAGATGAAACAGCGCCGCCTCATCGGTGATCGTCTGGACGTCCTCGATCAGAAGGGCGCCCGCCGACGCCATTGCCGGGACGGCCTCACGCGAGAGCGCGGATGCCTCGAACGGTGTCGCTCCGGCCCGCTTCAGCCAAACGTTGGCGAGATGGGTTTTTCCACTTCCCCGTGGGCCGGCGATCACTGCGGCGCCGATGGGCCAATCCGGCCAGCGATCGACGAGCGCAACGGCGGCGGCGTTCGATTCTGAAACAAGGAAGTCCTCAAGACCCATCGCCGTTCTGTGCGGCAGTTCAAAGACAAGCTGCTCAGGGATCGTGGTCATGGGGCTATTCAAGGCTTGTCCTTCAGTGTCACCTCAACCTCGCCTTGATACATGGATGACTCGAGATAGGCGCGGAGCGCAAAGCGTACGAGCACGCCGATTGCGGCAGAAACCGGCACGGCGACGAGGAGGCCAAGGAATCCGAACAGATAGCTGAAGGTCAACAGCGCGAAGATCAACCAGACGGGATGCAAGCCGATTTCGGAGCCGATGATGTAGGGGCTCAGAATCCCCGACTCCAGCGCCTGTCCGGCCAGCATGATACCCGCGATAATCAGTATGGGCGTGAGATCCGGCCAGTGCTGGATGAAGGCAATGATCATGGCTGCCAGGGCGCCGAGCGACCATCCGAAAATGGGAATGAATGAGGCGAGTCCGGTCAGTATTCCGACCAGCATGCCGTAGTCCAGTCCGGCCAAACTGAGTGCTACCGCGTAGAAGAGAGCGAGAAGGATACACACCACGCCCTGTCCGCGGATAAACGCGGAGATGCGGCTGTCGATTTCAATGGCGAGGGCACGGATCTGATCCGCCCCTTGACGCGGGAGCCAGGCATCGATCTTGGCCAGCATCTTCGGCCAGTCCTTGACGACGTAGAAAAAGACGACCGGCGTTATGAGGACAACGGTGAAGAAGTTCACCGCGGCGGTGCCCTGGTTCCAAAGCCCTTGCACGAAGGTCCCTACCAGCGATGGCGCTGAAGATGTGAAGGACTCAAGAGCGGATCGAACAGCGGCCTCGGCCTGCGGGTATCGCACTCCGAGATGCTCGCGCGCCGCCGTCTCAAGCGCACCCCTGAGCCGGCCGACTTCTCGGGGAGCTGCCTCGACGAGGCCGGCGGCCTGCTGGGCGAGGACGGGCAAGACGAACACGAGCGCCAAAGTGATAATGCAGGTCATCGCCGCAAGGAGCAGAATGGCGGAAATCCAGCGCGGGATACCGGCGCGGCTCATGGCATCGACGACGGGATTGAGAAAATAGGCGAGCACGAGTCCGATTACGAATGGGACGAGCGCTGGAGCAATCAGTTGAACGATGTAGGCGAACAGCAGCGCAGTCGCCGTCCAAAACAGCGCGTGCCGCTCAAAATGCATATCGTTCGATCCTCAAATCGTTGGCCGGGCCGAAGCATGCGCCGGAACACTCAGCTTTTCGAGCCGGTGGTTTCGTAGAACGTCATGTGTTTCAGCCATACGCGCAAATAGGCAACAAGTGAGATGATCGTCGTCGCAGCCGCGAGGAGCGTCAATAGCTGTACCGGCCCCTTCAGCCGCAAGCCGAATCCCTCGTCCGCCAGCACGGTGGCGGCAAGCACGATCTGGGCAACGGTGTTCATCTTGCTGACGGCAAGGGGTTTCATCGGCGTCGGGTGATCGAGCAGCCACGACAGGACGACCGCGATAACGATCAGCACGTCACGCGACACGACCAGGATGACAAGCCAGGATGGCAGACGCGCCGTTACGCCGAGCGCTATGAAGATGCAGACGATAAGCAGCTTGTCTGCAATGGGGTCGAGATAGGCGCCGAGCTCGGTCTCCCAATTGAAGCGCTTGGCAAGGAACCCGTCGACGGCATCGGAGATGCCCGCCACGACGAAGGCAAGGAATGCCGCCTGGAGTTCGCCCGTCAGCAACAGCCAGAAGACCACGGGTACGAGAATGACCCGGCCGAGCGTAATAAGATTTGGAATGCTCACGCCGAAATTGTCCCCGTCTTTCTCTGGCCTGGGTGAAGTTGAAACCGATTAGGCGGCGCGACCCTAGCCTTTGGAAGTTTATCTCGTCGAGAACATCCTCCCTTGCACTGCGGTAATGCAGCAGCAACGAAAGTGCGCGTCAAGCAGGGTGCACGCAACGGCCTTCGACGTGAACGAGATATATATAAATTATTTCAATAGCTTGATCGGAGGATCCAACCGTGATCCGTGCCGGTGAGGCTGAGACCGCGAGCGCCCAGAGCATTTGCCAGACTTCTGGCGCCGCCCGGGTATTTCAACGAGATGTCGGCGCTACTTTCCGTGACGTCGGCGATGTTGAGGCCGTCGACACCCGGAGTGTCGAGGAGTTGCGCGCGCATCCGATCCCACTGATCGGAGCTCGAGAACTCAACCTGCAGGGTCACATCCTCGCCGTTGCCACCCGTCGAGGCAGCCCAGACGGGCATGTCCGCTCCGGCGGAGGCGGGCTCGGGAGCGGCCGACTTGATGGCTTTCCAGCGGCCCTCGATCACACCCAGCGCCACGACCGCTGCGAGCTGTGAGGCGTAGTCGAGATCACCGTCCGAGATACGGTAGGTCCGTTTCAGCAGCAGCGGACCGGCGGCATCCCGTCCGGCAAGCGTCACGGTCAGCTTTTTGGAGGCCATGTCCGGCTCGGCCACGGCCATTACCACGAGGCCGGTTCCATATTCGCCCGTGAGCGCGCGCAAGCCGTTGTCGTCGCCGGCGAGCATCTGGTTGACCGTATCGGGCCGGATCGCCGGCTTCAGTTCCTTGATCGTTATCGGGGTGATCGTGTGTTTCAGGTCCAGGCCCGTCCAGGCGCGGCGCCATAGGCCGGCATCCGTGCCTGCGGCTGGCGGATTGCCCTGCTGCAGGACGGTCAAGACCGTTACCGGCGGCGCCTGCTGGTCGACATAAGGAATGCCTTGGCGCGAGAGCGCGGAGCGAACCGCTTCGGCCTGGAACGAGAAATCGAGGCTCGCAATGTAATCGGTTGCGGAATTGCGTTCCGAGCGCACGGAGACGCCCGATACGAGATCTCCAGCTTTGAGATCTGCGACCGTCGACAGACGCTTATAGGCCGTCACCGGCACGAGCCGCTTCAGAAGGGAGCGGAACGCCGCCTGCTGGCCGTCGGCCATCGCCTGCTCCTTCGCCGCGACGGCATTGGCCGCGGTCGCTTCGACCGGATAATTCGCGACGGTATAGGCAGCATCCGCGCCCGCCGAGATTGCCGGCGCCGCGTCCAGCCCGACGGCCGCCGTCCAGATGGCTGTGGCAATGGCGAAGCAGCGACCAACGGACACCTTAATCCCCCGTTTCCCGTTTTCAGGCGATGTATATGGCCGGCAAGGATACGCAACCGCGGAACCCTGCCAACGATCCCTTCGTTGCTCTCAGGGCCAGTCGCTGCTACGACCCCCATCACGGGTTGGCAATGGGGCAAAAGTGAGTTTAACCGATGCCCTCCCCACTGCGCCATTCATGGACGCGGCTTCCATCCAACACAATTCCCCCGACGAGGACGAATGCCGGCGGCTGACGAGAATTCGAAGAAGAGCATCACGTATGCCGACGCTGGCGTCGATATCGATGCGGGTAACGCGCTGGTCGCGGCCATCAAGCCGCTTGCGCGCGCCACGAGCCGCCCCGGCGCGGATGTGGATCTTGGTGGCTTCGGCGGCCTGTTCGATCTGAAGCGCACGGGCTTTCGCGATCCGATCCTGGTCGCTGCGAACGACGGGGTCGGCACGAAGCTCAAAATCGCCATCGAGACCGGCCGTCATTCGACAATCGGAATCGACCTTGTCGCGATGTGCGTCAACGATCTCGTCGTGCAAGGCGCGGAGCCGTTGTTCTTTCTCGACTACTTTGCCGTCGGCAAGCTCGATGTCGCCGCCGCGCGCGACGTCATCGCGGGGATCGCGGATGGCTGCCGGGATGCGGGATGCGCGCTGATCGGTGGAGAAACCGCCGAAATGCCGGGGCTCTACAAGAGCGGCGATTACGATCTCGCAGGGTTCTCGGTGGGCGCCGTCGAGCGCGATGAAATCTTGCCGCGTGCCGATATCGCCGTCGGAGACATTCTGATCGGGCTCAAGTCTTCGGGGGTTCATTCGAACGGCTACAGCCTCGTGCGCAAGCTCGTCGAGCATGCGGGGCTCGATTGGAATGCACCTGCCCCGTTTGCCGCAAACACATCGGTGGCGGAAGCGCTACTCACGCCGACGCGCATCTACGTCAAACCTCTTCTCGCAGCCATCCGGGCAACGGGCGGGTCGGGCATGAACGGCGCGATCAAGGCGCTATCGCATATCACCGGCGGCGGAATTTCGGAGAACGTGCCTCGCGTGATGCCGAAAGACATGGCCGCTCGCATAAATCTTTCATCGTTCGATGTGCCGCCTGTTTTCGGGTGGCTCGCCAAGACCGGCAACATCGAGCCGACTGAACTGCTCCGGACGTTCAACTGCGGCATCGGCATGATCGCGGTCGTCTCGAAAGCGAAAGTCGACGACGTGATTGCAAAGCTGAAGTCGGCCGGCGAAGAGCCGATGATCATCGGCGATGTCATCCCTCCGACGGGCGAAAAGTCCGAGGCAAAGGGCAAAGGCGAAGCCTGGGCCGTCAAGTACGAAGGCAAGCTCGCTCTTTAATTTGTCACCTCCGACACGCGTTCCGCGCGCCGGCCGGAGGCGCCGCTTAAGGTAACGCGAAAACCGTCAGCGAGCCGCCGACGCTCGTATAGCGGGCGAGGCTTGCGAAGCCCCCGACCGCGCCCGACCCGTCGTCGGGATTGGTGAGGCCCGCAGCAAGCCCGATGCCTGCCCAGCCGCCGACGCCGGAGAACACGGCAACGTACTGTTTGCCGCCGTGCCTATAGGTCATGGGGTTGCCGACGATCCCGGACGGCGTCTTGAACTTGAATAATTCCGTGCCGTCTTTCTGGTCGACGGCTTTGAAATAGCCTTCGAGCGTACCGTAGAAAGCTATGCCGCCCGCCGTCGTCAGCACGCCCGACCAAACTGCAAAGCGTTCGGGCTTTGACCAGATGATCTTTCCTCTCGCGCCGTCCCAAGCGATGAGACCGCCGCTTGCGCCTTGACTGTCGGGCGCCGGATACATCGTGAGCGTTGCTCCGACGTAGGGCTGGCCGACCGTGTAGGAAACCTTGAACGGCTCGTAGTCCATGCACATCCGCGTCATCGGAACGTAGAAGAGCCCCGTCGCCCGAGAATAGGACGCGGGCTGCTGGTTTTTGGAGCCGAGGGACGACGGGCAAATGCCTTTCGTCGTTTCGTCCGTTCCCGTCTCGAACGGCGCATATTTCTTGGCGACAGCCGGGCGTCCGTAGCGGGGATCGTTTTTGTCCATCACGATCGACGTCGCCCAGTTCGCAGCGGGATCGAATTTCTCAGCAACGAGAAGGTCTCCCGTTGAGCGATCCCAAGTGTAGGCAAAGCCATTGCGATCGAAGTGCGTCACCGTCTTGCGGTTGAAGCCATTGATTTCGAGATCCGCGAGGATCGGCTCATTGATGCCGTCGTAATCCCATTGGTCGAACGGCGTCATTTGATAGGCCCAGCGCGCGATGCCAGTATCGACGTCACGGGCGAACATCGTCATCGCCCATTTCTGATCGATGGGTTTGCCATCCGGGCCCGCGCGTTGAACGGGATTCCAGGTCGATGGATTGCCCGTTCCGTAATAGATGAGGTTCAGCTCCGGATCGTAGGCCATGTAGCCCCACGCCGGGCCGCCGCCGATCTTCCACTGATCGCCGTTCCACGAGCTCAGCGAGGAATCCGTTCCGGCCGGCTTGCCGAGGACGAGCGTTTTTTCCGGATCGACGAGGACATCCTTGTCAGGGCCCATCGAGTAAGCGCGCCACACTTTGTAGCCGGAGTTCAAGTCGTAAGCGGTGATGTAGCAACGAACGCCGAATTCGCCGCCGGAAACGCCGACGATCACCTTGTCCTTGACGATGAGCGGAGCGCCGGTGCCCGTCGCGCCTTTCTTCGGATCGTCATCAGTCACTTTCCAAAGTTCCATGCCGGTTTTGGCATCGAGCGCGATCAGCGACGTGTCGGCTGTGTGAACGAGGATCTTCCCTTCTGCATATTGCACACCGCGATTGACGCTATCGCAGCACATGACGCCGATGACGGACGGGTCTTGCTTGGGTTGGTATTTCCAGAGGATCTTTTGATCGTGGGCCAGGTCGAGCGCCATCACGACGTTCGGGAATGGCGTCACGAGATACATCGTATCGCCGATGACGAGCGGGCCGCCTTCATGGCCGCGGAGGACGCCAGTCGAGAACGTCCACGCGACTTTGAGGTCTCCGACGTTATCTTTGTTGATCTCGGCCAGCTTGGAATATCGCTGTCCGCTGTAATCGCCGGATTGCACGGCCCAGTCGGCCGGATCGTTCGAATGCGCGATCACGTCCCGGTTGGCTTGCGCCGCCGTCGCGAAACTCGCGAGGACCGCAACGATCGCGAGGGCACGCGTGACGTCTCGAATGGCGACTCGAATGGCGTCTGGCCAGTTCTTCATTCCATTCCTCCGAGCGAGCCCTCTTTCCGGATTTCGTCGAAATCCGGACTTCGAGCACATGACCTAACAGGAGCTGTGGAATGGAAAAATTTAAAAGGCGGCAAGCTGAAGCGTGCGCGAGCGGCGCTCGACGCCCGTAGAATGGGCTCATGCTCAATCCACGCATTAACCGCTTGCATCAGGCCGAGCAAAAGTACGCCACGGAACTGAAAAAATTCGGAGCTAGTTTGTGCCGGAATCAAAGCGCTTATCGGAGGAACTGCATGTCCGGTGACGTAGCCGACCTCATGGTCGGAGAAATTATCGAAATCAAATATCGCGTTCCCCAGCCGTCTTACGAGGACAGCGGCGAGCCGCTGCTTTCGGACCGGTGGTTCGTTGCCGAAATCATTTATCAGGACTACGAAGCGCCGCCCGTGGCCCGCCTCGCGGACGGGCAATTTACGGATATTCGCCCTTTCATGACCTGGCGCCGGATCTCGAGGAACGGGGCCGCGCGCTTCGCGGGCGTCCGCGGTTAACGGCAATATGATTAAGATACGGCGTCGGCGGTCTTTTTCCCCGTCTGTCACACAAACGAAAAGTGCAAGCGTCAGAAGCTTGAGGGACCGGACCAGATTCGGAACCGCCTCTCGTTATGTGCTCCCTCGGGTCCGGCTGTCGCGTGCAACCCGCTGCCCTAGGGGATCACGGCCCAACACCGAGGTAGCGTCATGCGAATCCTCATCGCCACGGACGCCTGGAAGCCGCAGGTCAACGGTGTCGTGCGCACTTATGAGAACCTGAAGCGCGAACTCGAAGCGGCGGGACACACCGTCACCATCCTGTCGCCTCTCGATTTCGCGACGCTTCCGTGCCCCGGTTACCACGAAATCAGGCTGGCGTTGGCGCGGCGGTCATCGATTGCCTTGCTGCTCCGCGACGGCGGCTACGACCACGTCCATATCGCGACGGAAGGGCCGATCGGCTGGGCGACGCGCGCGGTCTGTTTGCGGAAAGGCATTCGCTTCACGACGTCGTTCCATACGCGGTTTGCCGAATACATCGAGACGTACACGGGGCTGCCGGCTTGGATCAGCTACGCGTTTCAGCGGCGCTTCCATCGGCCAAGCATGGGCACGCTGGTGGCGACCCCGTCTCTCAAAGCGGACCTTTCGCGGCGCGGCTTTCGCCGCTTGATGCTTTGGGGACGCGGCGTCGACACAAATCAATTCAAGCCACGCGTTGAAGCCGCCGCTGACAAGACAGAGCCGACCTTCCTCTACGTCGGACGCGTATCTCGCGAGAAGAACGTCGAAGCGTTTTTGAAGCTCGACCTCACGGGGCGGAAAGTCGTGATCGGCGACGGACCCATCCTCGGATTGCTGCGCCGGCAGTATTCAGACGTCATCTTCAAAGGCGCGAAGACCGGCGATGATCTTGCTCAAGAATATGCGGCCGCCGACGTTTTCGTTTTTCCGAGCCGGACGGACACGTTCGGGCTGGTCCTGCTCGAGGCGATGGCATCGGGCCTCGGCATTGCCGCCTATCCCGTGACCCGGGCCGATCGATGTCGTTACGCCCGGCGTCACCGGATATCTCGACGAGGACCTGAAGGCTGCGGCGCTCGCTTGCCTGAAACTCGACCGCGATCAGATCCGCGTTCAAGCGATGCAGCGCGACTGGGCGCGTGTCGCGAACATCTTTTTGGCCAACGTTCATCAGGCGCGGCGAGCGACCCGCCTTGGGAGACGGTTGTTCAGGGCGAGAGACGGCGTTCCGCACATCAAGCCCAGCGCGCGGCCCGCCAGTTAGCTATTGATCAGCTAACGACTTCTTTGATCGGAATGTCTGCGATTTCGGACTCGCCGCTATCGCCGTATGGATCGCCGACAATCGTCCTGATGATTTCGACGGCGTTAGCGGTGCCGTTTTCGTGCTGCATCGCGCGGGCGATTTCTCCGGCACGAACGGCATATTTTGGATTGGTTGCGACGTCGCGGATTCTCTCCGTCAGCGAGTCCAACGTCCAGTTCTGGATTTCGAGGAGGTCAGGTCCGGCGCCGAGTTGAAAGACGGTGTGCCCCCAATATTTCTGATCCAGCATGAACGGGCAGACGAAGCTCGGGCGACCCGCGCGCAGGGCGGAAGACGTCGTGCCCACGCCCCCGTGATGGACGACTGCGGCGACCTCGCGGAAAAGCTGATCGTGAGGCGCGTACTCATCGAGGAGGTGGAAGTTCTTCGACAGCGGGAGCTGATGGAATTCGCCTCGGCCATTGCCGATGATGGCGCGTTGACCTGCTGCCTCGCAGGCCCGCAAGATCAATTCCGAACGCTCGATGCCGAGCGCCGGCATGCTGCCGAAGCCGATATAAATCGGGCGCGGTCCGGCCGACAGGAATTCCGCGAGCTCGCGCGACGGACGCCAGTCCGCTACGCGTTCGCGCGACCAGTAGCCCGTGAAATAGATCTCATCGCCCTCGGTATTCGGACGCGGCTGCAGAACCGGGCTCACGGGATAGAGCACCGGGACGCGGCGGCCGTCGACGTGGTGGGGATGCCGCAGTCTGTACGTTCGGCGGAGCCCGAGGGATGTGCGGATTTCGTTGATGACCGAGAAGTAAGCCAGCCTTTGCAAACCGAGCACGGAGTAGCCATGCCTGTTCCAGGCGGGCTTGCCTGTTCCCGGGATGCACGAAAGCAGGGCTTCCGCCGAGGGCGAAACGGAGCCAAGGCCGACCATGATTGCGGGAATACGTTTGGCCTCAGCGATTTCGCCGCCGACCGAAATCGCGGGGTGGAAAAGGATCGCGTCGGCATCGGCCGAGGCTGCGACGGCGTCCCGATAAATGCCCTCGAACAGGGCGCGCATATCGCGGCCCGGCCAAAGCCATTTCCTCATCATGACGAGGGTGTGGCGGCCGGCAACTTCGGCCATTTCCCCGTCTTTCATGAACTTGGAGAAGTCGCTCCCGCAGCGGCGCGATTCCAGCCCCTGCTTCTCGACGAAATCCTGGAAGTCTTCCGGTACCGCGAGGCTAACCTCGTACCCCTCTTCCTTGAGCGCGTGGCCCAATGCGACCATCGGGCCGACATCACCGAGCGTTCCGACGGTGAGGATAGAAATCCTGCGCGCCATAGCCATCCAATTGCATTAACCGTCAGCGCTTCAAACGCCGCGGACTTCTCCCCTGCCCCATTCGGGCGATCGTGAACCCGATCGCCATCACCATGCGGTAGGGGAATCTTCCCTGCAATGGCTGAGCATAACGTTGGCTAACAGCGTGCTGTTGCGTGGCTGGCAGGTCTCAGTTGCAGACACCCTCGCGCAGGGCTGCGGGCTCTGCTAGACCCGCGCCATGAGCACAAAAAAACGCACCGCCATTTTGATCTCGGGCCGCGGCTCGAACATGCAATCGCTCGTCCAGGCTTCACGCGCTGCCGACTATCCGGCCGAGATCGTGCTTGTCGCCTCGAACAGGCCGGAGGCGCCGGGCTTGGCCTGGGCGAAGGCGCAAGGGGTGCGAACTGCCGTCGTTGATCACACACATTACCCGTCGCGGGCGGCTTTCGAGGGCGCACTACAGGCCATGCTCGATGAGCACGGCGTGGAGCTTGTCGCGCTTGCGGGCTTCATGCGGCTGATGACGCCGGCGTTCGTCGAGCACTGGCGCGACCGGATGATCAATATTCACCCGTCGCTATTGCCAAGCTTCAAGGGACTGCACACGCACGAGCGCGCAATTGAAGCGGGAGTAAAGATTACGGGCTGCACAGTGCACTTCGTTCGCCCCGAGATGGACGAGGGTCCGATCATCGCTCAAGCAGCGGTTCCGGTGCTTCCAGGGGACAGTTCCGACACGCTCGCGGCACGTGTGCTGGCAATCGAACATCGGGTTTACCCGGCGGCGTTAAGACTTGTCGCCGCAGGGCAGGTGCCCAATGACCCCGAAAAAATAACTATAAATCAGCATTCTGGCGAAATGAACCCGCTGTTTTCCCCTGCAATCTGAGACACAGTCGATTTTGATAGTTACCTTGCGCTGGCCGTCGCATGGACAGGCACCCCCCGAACCATGGTAATTCTGTGACTTCCGGAAGGGGAGATCCGGCGATCTGAAGTGCAGCGCGCAGTTCTCGGGCTGTTCGAAGTGCCCTTCGGGCGCGCACGCTCACGGCTCCGCCGGATCCCGAATGGAGAAATGCCTATGGAAACGACCCCCAGTCCTGCTCTGGGACTAGGTGATGAATCTAGCATCTGGTTCAAGTTGACGCCGCTGCTGCGTGGCGATCCTGAAAACCCGATGCGCATTTTGATGCACATGATGGATCGCTACGGCCCGGTTCTGCCTGTCACCATGGCAAACCAGCGTGTCGTGCTGATTTCAGAGCCTGAGTATTTCAAGCACGTGCTTGTGACGAAGGCCGACAGCTACACCAAATATTTCGACGGTCTGAAGCCGATTTTCGGCAAGTCGATGATCACGAACGACGGCGCGCTCTGGCAGAAGATCCGCATGCCGCAGCAGCCGGCGTTTCATCCGGACATGTTCGCCGAATACATCCCGTACTTCCTCAAGGCCATCCAGACGAAGATGGACCTTTGGAGCGAGCTTGCGAAGTCCGGCGATACGGTCGAAATGGTCGAGCAGACCTGGACGCTCGCGGCCGACATGATTTGCAAGGCACTGTTCGACCGCGACATGCCGTTCAATCCGCACGTCGTCTTCAAATGCGTGAAGACCTATACGGACGTGATGAACCATCGCGACATTCGTTTGCGCAAACAGGCAGGCGAAGTCTTCGAAATGACTGAAGTCGATCCCGCCAAGGCTATGGAAGTCTGGGCGAGCGTTCCGCCGGCTGTCATCGCAGCCGATCCGCGCGAAGACCGCGAGCGCACGCTTCTCAAGATGATCGAGGCCGCGGTGGCTGATCCGTCTGTTCCGGAGTTCGATCGCGATCAGGCGGTCGATGAACTCAAGCAATACCTCTGGGCCGGCACCGAGACGACGGCGCTGACGCTTGCCTGGGCTCTTTACGAGATCTCGCGGCGGCCAGAGGCTGCCGAGCGCATTCGCCGCGAAGGCGAACAGGTTTACGGCGACCGCGAGCCGACTGCCGCCGACTACTCCGGTCTCGCGTATACGCGCGCGGTGATCCAGGAAACGATGCGAATCTATCCGCCGGTATGGGGCTTGATCCGCGTCGCTCAGGCGGAAGACGAGATCGGCGGCGTGAAGATCAATCCGGGCGACCGGGTGACGCTCTTCGCTTACGGCGCCCATCACAATGCCAAATTCTGGCCGGAGCCCGAATCCTTCCAGCCAGAACGCTGGATGGCGGGCAACGCCAAGAAACAGGTGAAATACAGCTACATACCGTTCGGCGCGGGCAAGCGGTCGTGCATCGGCGGCGCTATGAGCCAGGTCGAGAACACGTTGGCGTTGTCGCTCCTGCTCCGCCGTTTCCGGCCGGAGTACGTGGGCAAGTACCCGGCTGGTCTCAATGCAACCGTGACATTGACGCCGAAGGGCGGGCTGCCCTTCAAAATCAGAGAACTGAGCTGATACTTCAGCTGAAGGTCAGCGTTTTGGAGAAGGCCGGGACCAGCGTTCCGGCCTTTTTCGATTCGGGCGGCTTCAATTCCGGCGGCTTGGGCGAAGCGCGCGATGGCCTCGCGTGATCGGTTCGAAATCTCGTGAAACGCGATTTGAACTTTTTGGGTCGAAGTGCCCGAAAAGACGTTTTCCACAGGTCATCCACACCCTATCGACGGGCTCTTCAACGCTCTAGCTGCTCGACGAAATGCAGAATCGAGTTGTGCAGACCTCGCAAATGCGAACCGGCTCGGTGTTCAACGACGGTTAATGCTGTCATACTCGCGGCACGTTAGGGATTTAATAGGATATTTCGTCGTCACTTCCCCCAGTGACATTCACGTACGTTCCAACTCCAGGAGGCCCCCACCATGGAGTCCGTGAGAACCGTAGTGCTAGGAAAGCCCGTTTTCTTGTTGACGGGAGCTAAGTCTCGCAAATCGAAAGGCCACGCTTCGGCCGCGCTAGAAGTCGAAGCGCCTGAGCAGCTTCTTGAAACCGCGCGTCGCAATCCGGATGCCGTGGCGTTTGGATTTGTCGCCGGAAGTTGGGTCGCGGCCGCCTGAACTTTTTTGATTGCGCTCGGCGACTCCCCTGCGGGGAGCCGGCCGCCGAGCGCGGGATAGCGCATAATCTCATCCGGCCGCCGAGCGCGGGATAGCTCAGCCCGCGTAAATGTCGTCGCCGAAGGGCATATCGGTGATGCCCGGCTTGATACCAAACCCCGTCAGCAGAGCGTGCACCTGACCCCGGTGGTGGGTTTGATGATTGAAGAGGTGCGCGACGAGCAGTTCCTTCGGCCTTGTCAGTTCGCGCCCCGTCGCTCCCGAAATCCAAGTCAGATCGCCATCTAGGGCTGACGGCTCGAGTCCATCCGCCCACTTATGAATGACGCCATCGAAACGAATGCGCTCTTCCTTCAGCGCTTCCCAGTCCTCAAAAAGCGATAGGCCATCGGGTATGCTCAGTTTCGGAGGCGGCGGACACGCATTGAACCGGTGTAACCAAGTTTGGTCGGCCCACAGGATATGGTTCAGGGTGGCGTGGATCGAGCCGAAGAAACCGCCTCGATCCTCTTTGCGCTGCGCGTCGCTCAGGCCTTCGGACGCGCCATAAATGTTGGTGTTTTGCCAACTGTTATAGCGCGCCAGAGTGCGAACATAGCTTGGCGAGATCATCGGCCGTTTTCTCCGGGGGGTTATGATCCGAACGAAGGCGGCCGACTTCTTATCGTTCAGCCGACGATTTCATCGAGGCGGAAATTGAGGGTGATTTCGCGATCGGCAGCAGCGGCGCTGTCGGATCCGTGGGTCGAATTCGAGCCCTTGGATTCGGCGAAAAGCTTGCGGATCGTGCCCTCTGCCGCCTCTTTCGGGTCGGTCGCGCCCATGACTTCACGGTATTTAGCAATGGCGTTTTCGCCTTCCAGAACCTGGAGAACGACGGGACCGGACGTCATGAAATCTACGAGTTCGCCGTAAAATGGCCGCGCCTTGTGTTCTTCATAGAATTTCTCAGCCTGCGCACGGGTCCACCGTACACGCTTCTGAGCCACGATACGCAGGCCGGCATCTTCGATCACGGCGTTGATTTTGCCGGTGAGATTACGGCGCGTTGCGTCCGGCTTAATAATGGAAAACGTGCGTTCGATGGCCATAAGTCTGTCTCGCTTTGCGGATTTTATGTGGGTCCGCGGGCTTATAGCGATGCGAACAGCCAGCAGCAAGCGCCCGACGTGCACGCTTCGAAGCAATCGGTTGCACGTCGTACGTAAAAGTCTTGGTTTACCGCATAATCGCCCGATTGACGGGCGCAATTGCGTATGAACAGTGTGGGCCGGCGCAAAGCGCACGGTCGGGAGGTTAGGCATTGACGCCTACGTGTGCGAAGAAGCGATGATGACGGTACAGGCCAACGAAATTCAGTGGTATATCGCCCGCGACGGTAAGCAGCACGGGCCGCTGACTGACGTCGAAATGCGCACGTTTGTCGCGCACAATTATCTTCGTTTGAGCGATCTCATCTGGCGGCCGGGCATGCCCGAGTGGCAATCGGCTCCGACCGTTTTTCCGACTGCTTTCGAGGCGCTCGGCGAAGAGCCGAAGCAAGCCCCTGCCCGCCCGCAGACGCCAAGCCCAAGCGCGCTCAGTCAGCCGGCGCGCTATTCCAACATTGCTCCGCCTCCTCCTCATGACGCCCACGGGGCCGATTACCCCGAGGAAGTGGCAGCGCGGCCAGAGCGCAGCATCGTGAAGCGGCTAGCGCTTGCCAGCGTCGCCATTACGCTCATCGGGGGCGGCGCGTTTGCGCTCGCGACGTATCGCGGCCCGATCTCTGAAATGGTTTCAGGTTCTTCCGCCGGTACATCGGCCGACCAGGCGCCGATCGTTTCCGCGCCGCCCGACCCGCACGCCACGAATGTTCTTGCAGACACGCAGACGACGGGCACACAACCCGGCGATCAGGCGACTGCCTCCGCGACGGCCAACGCCAGCGACGTCATCAGCAGCCCGCCTTCGCCCCCGTCGCCGGGAGAGACGACGACTTCTTCCGTGTCGTCGCCCTCGCCGCAACCGGATCCGCCGGCTGCCGCCGATACATCGAACGCTCAGACGCAAGTCGCGGCCATCGATACGCAACCGCCGGTCGCTGCGCCGTCTACGGGTGTCGATGGTTCGCCGCTCGATCAGCGCTTGCAGAAAGTAGCGGTGTGGGAGCTGATCAAGAAAGAATATCCGAGCTGGTACTCCTCTCAGGTCGGAGATGCGAACAAGCTCGTCGCCGACAACAAGTCCGATAACGAAGTCGCCGCTGCGTTGGCGCAGGGTCTTGTCGATCTCCGGCGGAAAAATGCCGACAAGGCTTTGCTCGCGAGTTCGGATAGGCTGCAGGCGATCGCGCAGGCCTTCCTCGATCACCTGAAGTCGCTCAGACAGCAGAGCGTCAGCGCCTGCTTCGGCTTCATTTCGAAAGGCGAGACGAGCCCGGCCGTCGTGCAGATGATGGAGCATCCGGAGACGGCGACCGCCCTCAACGCGCAGGCTGGCGCGATCTTCGAAGCCATCTCGGAAGGCACCAGGGCTCCGGTCAAGCATGACTCGGCCGTGAAGAGTGATTACGACCTTCTGATCAAGGAGCTCAGCAAGCTCGGCTGGAAGGAGGAAGATCTGCAGGTCTTCTCGAATCCGAAGCTGCTTGCGAAGCGCGAGCCGGAGCAGGTCTGCAAGATGGTGCAGGATTGGTTCGTCGCGCACCTCGCGGTGCAGGACAAAGCGGTCCGAGACCGGTTGCTCTTCGAAACGTTGAAGCCTGTCGTATCGGGCTGACGCGATGCTTTACACCGGGATCAAGGTTCTTGTGACCGCGGTTCTGGTAGTAGCGATTTCCGAAGTGGCAAAGCGATCAACCCTTTTCGGCGGCATACTCGCATCTTTGCCGCTCACGTCGCTTTTAGCTTTCATCTGGCTTTATGGTGAAACCGGCGACGCCGGAAAGGTCGCCAGCCTTTCCTACAGCATCTTTTGGTACGTCCTGCCGTCGCTCGTGCTGTTTATCGTTTTGCCGCTGTTGCTGGCGCGCGGCTTCGATTTCTGGCTGAGCCTCGCGGTTGCCTGCGCCGTGACATTCGCGGCTTATGCGCTCATGTCCCAGCTTCTGGCGCGCTTTGGCGTAGCTCTCTGACCCAGTGACAGGACGCGGCGGACCGGGTATCCGCATCGCCCATGCTTCATATCAACGATCTCACCTATCGCATCGAAGGCAAACCGATCCTGGAATCGGCGACGGCCGCCATTCCGTCGGGCCATAAGGTCGGGCTTGTCGGGCGTAACGGCGCGGGCAAGACGACGCTGCTGCGGCTGTTGAAAGGCGAGATCGCGCCGGACGACGGGTCGATTTCCATTCCGCGAAATGCCCGCCTCGGCCACGTCGCGCAGGAGGCTCCGGGCGGCGACGCGAGCCTGCTCGATTGGGTGCTTTCCGCTGACACCGAACGCGCAAGCCTGCTGGCGGAAGCCGAGCACGCGTCGGACCCCGAACGTATCGCCGAAATTCAGATGCGACTGACCGACATCGACGCGCATTCGGCGCCGTCTCGTGCCGCGCGCATTCTTTCGGGCCTCGGCTTCGACGAGGACGCGCAGCGGCGCGCCTGCCGGGAATTCTCCGGCGGCTGGCGCATGCGTGTGGCGCTCGGCGCGATCCTGTTCCTGAAGCCCGACATTCTGCTGCTCGACGAGCCGACAAACTACCTCGATCTCGAAGGCACGCTCTGGCTCGAGAACCATCTGAAGGGCTATCCGCATACCGTGCTGATCGTCAGCCATGACCGCGATCTCCTTAATCGGGCCGTGTCGACGATCATGCATCTCGATAAGGGCAAGCTCACGCTTTATTCCGGCGGCTACGACGATTTCGAGGAGACACGCCGCGAGAAGCAGCGCCTCGAAATGAAGCTGAAGAAAAAGCAGGACGAGCAACGCCGGCATTTGCAGGCCTTCATCGATCGCTTCAAGGCGAAGGCGACTAAGGCCGCTCAGGCGCAGAGCCGCGTCAAGGCGCTCGCGAAAATGCAGCCAATCGCTGCGCAGGTCGACGACCGGGTCGTACCGTTTCACTTTCCCGATCCGCAGAAGATTATCGCGAGCCCTATCTTGCGCATCGAAAAAGCGAGCGCGGGCTATGAAGCGGAGCGGCCCATTCTTTCCGGTATCGACCTTCGCATCGACAACGATGATCGCATCGCGCTGCTCGGGCAGAACGGCAACGGGAAGTCGACGCTTGCGAAGCTGATTGCGGGACGCCTCAAGCCATTATCGGGGAACGTCTTCGGCGCGCAGAAAGTCGATGTCGGATATTTCGCGCAGCATCAGCTCGACGATTTACAGCCGAATGCGACGCCTTACGACTACATGCTGAAGTTGATGCCGGACGCCACCGAGGCGCAACGGCGGACCAAGCTCGGCACGTTCGGTTTCAGCGCCGATAAGGCGGATACGGCGTGCTCGAAACTTTCGGGCGGAGAGAAGGCGCGACTGCTGCTGGCGCTGACCGCGTTCCACGGCCCGCACGTGCTGATCCTCGACGAGCCGACGAACCATCTCGACGTCGACAGCCGCGAGGCGTTGATCCACGCGCTGATGGAATACAACGGCGCCGTCATTCTGATCAGCCACGACCGCCATTTGATCGAAGCGACAGCGGACCGGCTGCTGCTCGTGCGCAACGGCGGCGTGACCACCTACGACGGAGACATGGAGACTTACCGTTCGCTGCTGCTCGAGGAGCGCGGTGCGCGGACGYCAGAGCGGCGCGATGAAGGTGCTGCCGACGGCCGTTCGTCCCGCACCGACCAGCGCCGGGCCGCCGCTGAAAAGCGTGCCGAGCTCGCGCCATTGAAAAAGGCGATGGTCGCGGCCGAGAAGCAGGTGGAAAAGCTCACGAAAGAAATCGCGGCTCTCGATGTGGTGCTCGGAGATTCTGAAATTTACAGCGCCGATCCTCCGCGAGCGCAGGCTGCTGCGTTGAAGCGCGGTCAGTTGGTCCGTGAGCTGCAGGCTGCGGAAGATGTCTGGCTCGCTGCAACAGAGGATTTCGAAGGCGCGTCCGCCGCCGTCGAAGCCTAGACGGCAAGTTCACCGCCCCCACGTCATCGGGTTTGGGCGAATTCGCCGCGACTTTCCACATCTGGCCACATCTGGACGAAATGGGGTTCGGAACCCATTTGAGCCTAGAGAAGTTCAGATGTCGCGCAGGTCCAGTGCCCCCCCGCGTTACTGCGCCAGTAGAGAACAGCCATGCAGCAAAAATTCGTCTATCACCCGCTCAATCGCACGAACCGCCCTCGCGCACACGCTGCGAGCGCGAAGTTGGTGGTTTCTGAATACCTTGCTTATGTCGCGATGCTTTCGATAGCTGTCGTTATCGCGATCATCACGTTTGCTTATGCGGCCAACATTACCGTGCGGTGGCTCCATGCTGTCGCCGGCCCGAATTACTTCGCGACGACGACCCAGCCCGTCGCGCGTCCAGGCGAGACCATTACGGCGCCGACAAAATTTGCGATGCTGCCGGGTATTGAGGTCGCGGGCGCAAAGAACTGATCGGCGGTCACAATTTATAGTCCTCGGGGCTTATCCCGGGGCAACCGACATCGCAGATCGATTGGGTCATCCTCAGCATAAAGCCGAGGATGACATTTTTTTATCCGCTGATCTTCGAGAAGTCGGCGACGGTCAGGGTCGCGGCGCGGATTTCAGACAGGAGCCGCAAACGGTTCTCGCGCAATTTCGGATCGTCGGCGTTGACGAGGATTTTGTCGAAGAAGAGATCTACGGGTGCGCGCAATTCAGAAAGCGCGCGCATGGCGCCTGCGAAATTCTCGACCTGGATCGCCCCGACCGTATCCTGCTTAACGGCCTCAATAGCGGCTGCGAGCGCGACTTCCTCTTTCTCTTTCAGGAGCGAGAGGTCGTAGGGACCGGCGTGGGATTTCTTGTCCTTCTTTTCCTCGATGGAAAGAATGTTGGCCGCGCGCTTGACGCCCGCGAGAAGGTTCGCGCCGTCATCCGATTTCAGGAACGCGTCAAGCGCTTCTACGCGGCGCACGATCAACGCAAGATCGTCCTGGCCGCCAAGCGCGAACACAGCGTCGATCAAGTCGTGGCGCTTGCCTTGTTCGCGGAGAAAGACCTTCAGGCGATCGGCGAAGAAGGCGAGAAGGTCGTCGGCCAACCCTGAAGCGGATTTTACGGTGATTTTCTGTAGAGCAAGGCCTTGCCTTATGTGCTTGCCGAGCGGAACGCGCAGATCGTTTTCCAGCACGATGCGGATGACGCCTAGCGCGGCGCGGCGGAGCTGATAGGGGTCGCCCGATCCTGTCGGCTTTTCATCGATGGACCAGAAGCCAACGAGCGTATCGAGCTTATCGGCGAGCGCGACGGCAACTGCGACGGCGTCGCCCTGGTCTTCGCGCGGCACGATATCGGTCGGGCCCTTTGGTTTGTAGTGCAGTTCGATGGCGCGGGCGATTTCCGGCTTGGTGCCGACATGCTCCGCGTAGTAGCGGCCCATCAAGCCTTGCAGCTCAGGGAATTCGCCGACCATTTCGGACACGAGATCCGCCTTGCACAGACCAGCTGCGCGGCGCGCGTCCTGCGGATCGGCGTCGCATGCTCCTGCAAGCTCGAATGCCAGCTGCTCGATCCGCTCGACGCGATCCTTCTGGCTCCCGAGCTTTTCGTGGAACGTGATGCCAGCGAGCTTGCCTGCCATTTCGCCGAGCGGATGCTTCAGATCCTGCTCCCAGAAGAACTTGGCGTCCGAGAGACGCGCGCGAATAACCTTCTCGTTGCCGGAGACGATTTGCGCGCCGCCGTCCGATGCGACGAGGTTCGACACGAGCAGAAATTTGCTGGCGAGCTTCTTCGATCTCGGATCGCGCAGCGAGAAGCACTTCTGATGCGTCTTCATCGACGTCATCAGGACTTCACCCGGCACTTCCAGGAAGGATTTGTCGAACGCGCCCATCAGCACGACCGGCCATTCGGTGAGACCCGCGTTCTCAGCCAGCAGCGCCTCGTCCGCGACGAGTTCGAGCTTGGCTTCTTTCGCGAGCGCATGCGCCTGATCGGAGATGATGGCTGCGCGCTTCGCGGAATCGAGCACCACGTGATGCGCGAAGAGCTTCTCCTCATATTCGGCGAAGTTCTTGACCTTGAACGGTCCCGGTCCGAGGAAGCGATGGCCGCGTGTTTCGTTGCCTGTGGGGAGGCCTGCGATCTCGAACGGAACGACCTTGCCACCGAGAATGCAGAGCACGGACTGCAACGGGCGCACCCACTGGAAGGGTGACGATCCCCAGCGCATCGATTTCGGCCACGGGAATTTGTTCGCGACATCCATCACCGTTTCGGCGACGATTTCCGGCGCCGCGCGGCCGGGCTTCTCAATCTTGGCGATGTAATAGTCGCCCTTCTTCTCGTCCTTGACGATCGTTGCGTCGCCGATCGATGCGAGGCCTGCGGACTTCAGGAAGCCCTGCACGGCCTGATCCGGAGCGCCGACGCGCGGACCTTTCTTTTCTTCCGAGATCGCGGGGGAGCCTTGGGGAACATTCTCGATGACGAGCGTCAACCGCCGCGGCGTCGAAAAGCTACGCGCTTCGCCGACGTCGAGACCGCGCGTTTTGAGACCGTCGATAACGAGGCGCTTCAAATCCTCCGCTGCGCGCGATTGCATGCGCGCCGGAATCTCCTCCGATAAGAGCTCAAGTAGAAGTTCAGACATGCAAGATCGATCTCGGTGAAAACGGCTCTCGTCCCGTCATACAGGAAAGAGCGGGGCGAGGGGGAGAGATGCAGGCCGCATTTAGCGGCCCCTCACCCGAGGCCTCTCCCCATTGCGTGACGCAACGGGGAGAGTAAGTCGTTAGGGGTTGGCAGGTGCCGGTGCCGGTGTTGCCGCCGGGGCCGCAGGCTCAGGAGCCGCCGGAGCAGGCTCGGCTGCGGGGGCGGGCGGCGGTGTTTCCGCCTTCATGGCCGGGGCTTCCGCTGGAGCCGGGGCGGTTTCCTCTGCCGCCTTCTTGTGTTCCGGCAGGATGCCCGCAGGAAGCGCCGCTCTGACCTGATGGCCGATGTCGCGCGTCGCGCCGGTCGTGTGGAGGTAACCGATCCCAACGCCGACGAGAGCTACGAAAAACGCCAAGATCCAGGGCATTCGCCGTAGGACGAAGAAACCGATAACCAGTAGCGGTACGGCAGCCGCGATTATGCCGAGGGTCGTGTCATTCATGCGCGTCCTCCTCCTTCTGTCTTTAGCCACGCGGCGCAACAGGCTTTCGCCATGTCCCGAACGCGCAGGATGTAGCTCTGACGCTCTGTGACCGAAATCACTCCCCTAGCGTCGAGCAGGTTAAAGATATGGCTCGCTTTGATGCACTGATCGTAGGCGGGAAGCGCGAGCAAGTGCTCCTCGCCACCTTTCGCCCCGGCCTCGAGCAATGCTTTGCACTCGGCCTCAGCGTCTTTGAAATGGCGAAGCAGCACCTCGGTGTCGGCGTGCTGGAAGTTATAACGGGAATATTCGCGCTCGGCCTGCAGGAAGACGTCGCCGTACGTCAGCCGTTTGTCGTCGTCGCGGCCGTTGAAATTGAGATCGTAGACGCGGTCCACGCCCTGAACGTACATGGCGAGCCGCTCAAGACCGTAGGTTATCTCGCCAGCGACCGGATTGCAGTCGAAGCCGCCGACCTGCTGGAAGTAGGTGAATTGCGATACTTCCATGCCGTTGCACCAGACCTCCCAACCGAGACCCCAGGCGCCGAGCGTCGGGCTTTCCCAGTCGTCTTCGACGAAGCGAACATCATTCAGCGCGGTATCGATGCCGATGGCCTCGAGACTCGCGAGATAGAGCTCCTGAATATTCGCCGGAGACGGCTTCATGATGACCTGGAACTGATAGTAGTGCTGCAGCCGGTTCGGGTTTTCCCCGTAGCGGCCGTCTTTCGGACGGCGCGAGGGCTGTACGTAGGCGGCGGACCAGGATTTCGGGCCCAGCGCGCGTAATGTCGTTGCCGGATGAAAGGTGCCGGCTCCGACCTCCATGTCGTAGGGCTGGAGGATGACGCAGCCGTGGGCGCTCCAGAAGCTCTGCAACGTCAAAATGAGGTCCTGAAAGGCTTCTTTGGGGCGCAACGCAGGGAGCCGTGCGGCCCTCGTAGAAACCGTCGTTTGGGGCATTGTCTTTTGCTCGTTCGGGCTTAATTCGCGGGCAATATACGCGTTAACGACACCTTGTCACGCTCGGAGAAGCGGTAATGGGGCTTTCCTGCACCGCGCGCAAGCACGGCTTCGGCCCGCTGCTGACTTAGCTTCCGATGACAGTAATTCTCAGTCTTTTGATTGTGCCCGCGGCCGGTAAACGCCTGCAGCTTCATCCCATTCGAGATTTCCGAGGTCGCGCACGTGCGCCGCCGCCCGCCGCATGGCTTGGTCAGCCTTCCGGGTGCCGGATTGAGCATTACGCGCCAAGGCGGACAGAAGCCGGTAGCCGGCAAGCCCTGCTATTCCTACGACGGCGAGAAACATTATTGGGGGCATTACGAGGCCCTCCGTGACGCCTTAGATGCCAAAGCGCGACCAGAGCGATCGCTCCTCCACAGCCGACACCAGATCGTCGGCAAAAGCAAGACCGTTGCCGAGACCCGAAGCGCCGGGCGCACGGCGCAGGCGCGAAAGCAGTCCCGCTCTTTCGGGCTCGACGACCTTCAGCCTCACCTTGTCGCCGAAGAGCAGCCGCATCTTGGAGCGGACATCGGTAATTCCATCGATTAAGCCGAAGTCGACGGCTTTCGATGCAGACCAGAATGCGCCGGAGAAAAGCTCCGTATCCGGCCCTTTCAGCTTGCCGAGGCGGCGTTCCTTGACAAGGCCGATGAACACGTCGTGCACATCCTGCTGGATGGCTTTGAGGCGCGAGATGTCGTCGGCGTTTTCAGGCAGAAACGGGTCAAGCTGGTTCTTGTCGGTGCCCGCCGTATAGACACGCCGCTCGATGCCGAGCCGCTGCAGTAAATCGACGAAGCCGAAGCTGCGCGAGACGACGCCGATCGAGCCGATGATGGAGGACGGATCGCCGTATATTTCATCGCCTGCAATGGCCAGAAAATAGCCGCCAGATGCGGCCACGTCCTCGCAGAAAACGTAGACGCGCTTCTCCTTCTCGACCGCCAATTGGCGAAGGCGATTGAAGATGAGGTTGGATTGCACTGGCGAGCCGCCCGGCGAATTGATTACGACCGCGACCGCCGGAAGCTTCGAAAGCGAAAATGCCTTTTCGATCGCCCCCGCGTAGGCTGCAAGCGACAGGCCCGGACGCAACGGAGTTGCCATTCCGATCGGACCGCTGAAACGCAAAACGGGGACGACGGGCTTACGCGAGAATGGCCACATGAAGCTTCACTCCTGCGAGCAACTTGCTCTGACGTTGCGTTAAGGATGGGAGTTGCATGATCTAGTGCAACCGCAGGCGGGTTGCCAGAGGCGATCAGCCGCCGAATCTTGCCGGAAGTGCGGCGCCATGCCTGAAGACAGCCTCGATCTCCGGCAGGAAGGCCTGCTCGGGGCCGTGCAGAACGAGCGCGGGCTTGATCGACATCGGCGCACGGCTGCCCTTAATACCGCTGACGATGACCCGAATTGCCGGTGCACCGGCGCGCGCATAAACCGGCAGGACGTTGATGCCGCCAAAGCGCCCTTCGAAAACAGATAAAATTTGGGGTAGCGCCTCGGCCTTATGGATCATCGCGACGCGTCCACTCGGAATCGCCATGCGGTTCATGAAGCGTGCCCACGTATCGAGTGCATCGGGCGCCATCTGATGCGCTGCAGCCTTCAGCGGGCTCGTCGCGGCCGTGCTTCGGCCTTCCTGGTGGTAAGGCGGATTGGCGAGCACAATCGGAAACGTCTCTGAAGATATTCCTGAGCGGAAAAGCGCGTCGGAGGAGCGCGCGATATCGGCCTCGACAACCGAAACGCGCATTTCCAAACCATTGCGCTCGACGTTATGGCGAGCAAGCACGGCGAGATCGGGTTCGCGCTCGACGAGCAGAACTCGCGCGCTTGGACAACGCGCCGCGACGCAAAGTCCGACGACGCCGACGCCTGATCCGACATCGAGGATCGGTCCTTTTCCGGCGGTCTCGGGGTTGATCCATGCCGCGAGCAGCACTGCGTCGGTTCCTGCCCGGTAACCATTCCGCGGCTGGCGCACCGTCAAAGCGTCGCCGAGGAAGACGTCTTCGCTGGCCGTCTCAATTATGGATAGGTCAGGCTCACTTACTTTCATTTCCGACCACCCAATCGCCCAGTCCGGCCGCCTTCAGAAATTCGGCTGCCTTGGCCCATGCGTCATCCGGAACGACAAGACGTCGCGGGAAAGCACCGATTGACCCTTCCATAAGACTAATATTTCGATCAAATACCACCGCCTCAATACCCTGATCTTTTAGCAGTGCTTCGGCGTAGCTAATGAGTACGGGGTCATTCGTCACAATTAACTCGCGCATGGCCAATCCTAAACTATCAATCAGATCTGGCCGGCGAAGGCTGGGTGACGGCCTAAAGGCAACTATCTATATTAGCATGGTGTAAAAATTGGGGGCCAACTTGGGTCGCGTGATTCCACTCGAAGACGTTCGTGAGACAGGTCAGAAGCTGCAACCGCTTCTCGATCTCGTATCCGATGATCTCGAGGCCATAAACCGGATCATTCTCGACAAGGCGGTGTCCGATGTCGACATGATCCCCGAGCTTGCTCACCACCTCATCGATAGCGGCGGTAAGCGCCTCCGGCCGATGCTGGCTCTCGCTTCGGCGAAGTTGTGCGGGTATGGCGGAAACGGCCACATCCGCACCGCGTCGGCCGTCGAGTTCATGCATACGGCGACGCTGCTTCACGACGACGTCGTCGACGAGAGCGCGACGCGGCGGGGCCGTAAAACGGCGCGCATGATATGGGGCAATCAGGCGAGCGTTCTGGTCGGCGATTTTCTTCTTGGCCAGGCGTTCAAGATGTTCGTCGACGTCGGATCGCTGACCGTTCTGCGCATCATGTCCAACGCTGCGGCGACGATCGCGGAAGGCGAAGTCATGCAGCTTGCGGCCGCCAAGAATACGTCGACGACCGAAGACGATTATCTCTCGATCATCAATTCCAAAACGGCCGCGCTCTTTTCGGCTGCGGCGGAGTCGGGTGCGGCGCTTGCGCAGCGGCCGACGGAGGAGCAGGCTGCCCTTCGATCGTACGGAAAGAATCTCGGCCTTGCGTTTCAGCTGGTCGACGACGCGCTCGACTATGCCGGCGACAGCAGCCGCCTCGGCAAATCCGTCGGCGACGATTTCCGCGAGGGCAAAATCACGTTGCCGGTCATTCTTTCGTTCCGGCGCGGCTCGAACGATGAGCGCCAGTTCTGGAACCGGACCATCGCCGAGGGCGAGATAGCGGACGGCGACCTCGAACACGCTGTCAGCCTCATGCGCAAGCACAAGGCCATCGAAGCGACGTTCGAGCGGGCGCGCTCCTATGGCTCAATCGCGCGCGATGCGCTCGCGATTTTCCCGGCGAGCCGGGAGAAGGACGCGCTGGAGCAGGTCATCGGTTTCTGCATCAGCCGCACTCACTGAGACCGCGCACTAAGCGCTTAGACCGAGAACGGATTAGATCAGGCGGGTCGCTGCGACCCACCACTGGGGCCAGCTGGCTTTGAGCACGCGCACGCCGTACGACGCCGCTTGCTGGGTATCGAAGAGGGCGAAGCAGGTCGGTCCCGCGCCTGAGAGTTGGGCGAGCCGGCATCGCGGCAGCTTCGCGAGTTCCGAGAGCATCACGCCTATTTGTGGGAAAAGCTCGCGTGCGGGCGCTTCAAGCGAATTCCCGCGCGTTGCGGCGTATCTGATCAGTTCGCCGATGGACGACAGGACCGGCGGCCGTTCACTCGTGGCATCGGCTGGCAACGGCTGAGCGCGGAGCAGACGAAACACTTCCGCTGTTTTGTTGTCCGGCACTTCGATGAGCGGATTGGCGAGGATCGCAAAGATCTCTCCCGGCAGGTCGACGTCGACAATCGTCTCGCCGACGCCTGTCATCATCGCGCTGCGGCTGCGCAGGCAGACCGGGACGTCGGCGCCGAGGGTGCGCGCGATCACGGGCAAATCGAGCCCGGCAATTTCCGGATGTGCCGCGCTCTGAAGCCTAAGTGCTGCTGCCGCGTCTGCCGATCCGCCGCCAATGCCGGCGGCGACGGGCAGATTTTTTTCAAGCGTCAAGCCACCGAGAATGACATTGGGAAGAATGCGCGTGAGCGTCTCGACGGTGGCGTCGACGAGATTGGCGTGACCGAGAGCATTTGCGAATGGACCTTCGACTTTCGTCAAGGCGGGTGCATCACTGGTGAGCGTCAGGCGGTCGCCGGCGTCGGCTGCGAATGCCACGAGGCTTCGCAGCTCGTGGTAGCCGTCGCTACGCCGGCCGAGAATTTCGAGCGTCAGATTGATCTTGGCGGGAGCGAATTCCGGCTTCGGGGGCATGAGATCTCAGCAGCATGAAAACGGGCGCCAATGGCGCCCGTCATTTGTTGATCCGGCTTTTCGGCGGTTTACTCGACGGCCCGGCTTTGCGGCGATCCGGCCTTGTTTTCGCTGCGCCGGCGCGATGATTCATCCTTTTGAACCTGCCGCGTCTTCTCGGCGTTCTTGGCTTCGCCTTTCGCATCGAGACCGCGTTCGATCTTCGCCTTTATCTTGTCGACGTCCTGCGGCTCCGGATCGAGGGACAGCGCTTGGCTCCACTGGAAGCGGGCCTCGCGTTCGCGACCGACTTTCCAGAAAGCGTCGCCCAAGTGATCGTTCAACGTCGGATCTTCGGGCTTGATCTCGACGGCACGCTCCAGGAAGCGCACGGCTTCTTTGAAGTTACCCTGCTTGTAGTGCGCCCATCCGAGACTATCGACGATGTAGCCGTCATCGGGCTTCAGCTGAACGGCCTTCTCGATCAGGCGCGTTCCTTCCTTGAGGTTCTTGCCCTGGTCGACCCAGGAGTAGCCGAGATAATTCAAAACCAGCGGCTGATCGGGAGCGAGCGCGAGTGCGCGCTTCAGGTCCGCTTCGGCTGCGGGCCAGTTCTTCAGCCGCTCATACGATGTGCCGCGCGCGTAGTAGTAACCCCAATTGCGCGGGTCGTTTTTGTTCAGAACAGCAAGGGCCTTCGTGAAGTACGTGACGGCGCCTGCGTAATCTTTGCGGGCTCTCATGATGTTGCCGAGCGCCTCGAGCGGACGAACGTCCTTCGGGTCCGCTTCGATTAGCCTAGTCAGGATCGCTTTCGCTTCGTCGGGCTTATCGAGAGAGTTGAGGTCGAAGGCCTTGCGAATGTCGATCGCGCTTTGGAGAGGCGTTCCCTGCGGGATCCTGTCATAGGTCGCGATGGCGTCGTCGTAGCGCTTTACGGCTTCAAGAGCGTTGGCAAGCGCTGCGAGCGCAAAGGCGTGATCGGGCTTGGCATCGAGAGCGAGCTGCAAATAAATCGTCCCGAGGCTAACGCCGCCTTCTCCCGCCAGAGCCTCGCCGAGCCCATAAAATACTTCCGCTAAGCCGTCTGTTGGATTGGAGATCAGGAGCGGGGGCTTCTCTTTGCGATTGATGATGTCGAGCATCTCTTTAGCGAGAGGATGTGCGTCGCCTTGGGTTTTCGCGAGCTGCTCCTTCATCACCTGACGTGCGGTCTTGAAGTCACCGTAGTGGGCGGCAGACTGAGCGTAGGCAAGCGACGTCCGGAGCGTGCGGCTGTCCTGCTTGAAGACTTTTTCGTAGGACGCGCGCGCATCTGCCTTGCGGCCTGCAAGATCGGTAATCAGCGCCCGGTGATAGCGCAGGTAGAACTGCGCCCAGTCAGGCTGCTTCGGAAGATCAAGAGCCTTCACAGCACCGTCTGCGTCTCCCGCTGCAAGGCGCGTCCAGCCAACCGCGATCGCGCTCGTCAGCTCGCCGATGGGATTTTCGGAGGCGGCGGTGAAGTGCTGTTCGGCTTTCGCGTAATCGCCAGCCTTGTATGCGGTCACGCCCAAGAGAAACTGGGACATGCGATGCGACTGGCGGGTTGCCGCCAGCTGCTCGGCGAGAGGAATGGCTTTCGGCCAGTTGCCCGACATCGTCTCCATCTGAAAAGCCTGCTCGAGCAGAACTTCATTCGCTGGATCGCGTTCGAGAGCTTTGCCGTAAAAATCTGCGGCTTCTTTCGTGTCCTGCGCGGCCCGGGCAAAGCGCCCCGCCAAATAGTTCCCGAGTACAGAGGCCGAAATCTCGTCCTGACTCGGGTCCTGGTCTTGAGAGCGGGCCGGAGCCTCGCTGAAAAACCCGGCGATCGTCATCGCGATCGCACCAAGGCCTACACTCAGCACGCGCCCGAGGGGTCCCCGCATCGACATTTTTCCTTTGCAGCCGGAAGCCAATTCGATTCCTGCGGATCCAAGCCTAGCAAAGTTATCGCGCGGTTGGCGACACGCTTCGCGTGAAAAATGGGACATGATCCGAAATTGCTAACTGTTATGGACATTGCAAACGCGCAACAAAGAAAAATGGCAACCTGCCGCACCCATTATGTTGCTGAAAGCACTGGGGGGACGACGTCCCCCCAGGTCTTTGATCGTCACATTCCGGCGTAATTGGGCCCGCCGCCGCCTTCCGGGCAGGTCCAATCAATATTTTGGCTCGGATCTTTGATATCGCAGGTTTTGCAGTGTACGCAGTTTTGGGCGTTGATCTGAAATTTCGGCTCGCCCAACTCGTCATTTACGATTTCGTATACACCAGCTGGGCAGTAACGCTGCGCCGGCTCGGCGTACTCGGGCAGATTGATCGCAATCGGAACAGTCGGATCAAGCAGCTTCAAATGTACCGGCTGATCCTCCTCGTGATTGGTTGCCGAGAAGGATACGTTTGTCAGACGGTCGAACGTCAGCTTTCCGTCGGGCTTCGGGTACGCGATCGGCTTGTAATCCGCCGCTAGACCCGTCGCAGCGGCATCCGTCTTGCCATGCTTCAGGGTGAAGCCGAGGCCGATGCCGGAAATGATTGTGTTGAGCCAAAGATCGGCGCCGCCGAGCGGGACGCCGATGTACGTGCCGAGGCGTGACCAGAGCGGTTTCATATTCCGCACTTTCTTCAAGTCGCGTGCGATGTCGCCTGTACGTACCGCTTTTTCGTAGTCGTCGAGCTTGTCGTGCGAGCGGCCTGCTGCAAGGGCATCCACGACCGCGTCGGCGGCTGCAATGCCGGACAGCATGGCGTTATGGCTGCCCTTGATGCGCGGCAAATTCACCATGCCTGCTGCACAGCCGAGCAGGGCTCCGCCGGGGAACACGAGATCCGGCATCGACTGCCAGCCGCCTTCGGTGATGGCGCGTGCGCCGTAGCCGATGCGCTTGCCACCTTCAAAAACATCACGGATGGCGGGATGAGTCTTGAAGCGCTGGAATTCCTCGTACGGCGAGAGATAGGGGTTGGCGTAATTCAGGTGCACGACGAAGCCGACGGAAACGAGATTGTCTCCGTAGTGATAGAGGAATGAGCCGCCGCCTGTGCGGCTGTCGAGCGGCCAGCCGAACGTGTGCTGGACATATCCGGAGCGATGCTTCTCGGGCGCGATCTGCCAAAGTTCCTTGAGGCCGATGCCGTACTTCTGCGGCTCGTGGCCCTTCGCCAGTTCGAAATGGCTTATCAAACCTTTTGAGAGCGAACCGCGGGCGCCTTCGGCGACCAGAGTGTACTTGGCGCGCAGTTCCATACCGCGGACGAAATTATCCGTCGGCTTGCCGTCGCGGCCGACACCCATGTCGCCCGTCGCGATACCTGCAACAGCGCCATTCTCATCGTACAGAACTTCGCTCGCCGCGAAGCCCGGATAGATTTCGACACCGAGTTCGGCTGCCTGCTCGCCGAGCCATTTGCAGACCGCGCCGAGGCTGACGATGTAATTGCCGTGGTTCTTGATCATCGGCGGCATCGGCCAGCTCGGCAGACGGAGATCGCCTTCCGGCCCGAGCACGAGAAACACGTCCTCGGTGACGGGTGTCTCGATCGGAGCGCCGCGTTCCTTCCAGTCCGGGAAAAGGCGGTTGATGCCGATGGGATCGATGACGGCGCCCGAAAGGATGTGCGCTCCGACTTCGGAGCCCTTTTCGACGACGACGACGGAGATATCGGAGCCCGTCTCTGCGGCCTTCTGCTTCAAACGTATGGCGGCCGACAGACCCGCGGGCCCGGCGCCGACGATCAAAACATCGAAGTCCATTGCCTCACGCGGCGGCAGATCGGCCTCGTCAGCGGACATAGTCACCTCGATTTGCTTGCTGAAAAACCATTTGCCCTCGATTAGGTCCCGGCACAGAAGGCGTCAAGCCAAGCGGTACACATGGCTGCGGCGCGCTGATCCGAATGGCGGGGGCGCAGGTAGCGGCGCGCCGCCTCACCTGGTATCGGCGCGCCGATCCACTTGCTAGCGGCGTGCCGCCGCGTGCAATTGTCTTGCCGCACCTCTATTCTCCTCAACGATGGTGAGATCGAACGGTCAAGACGAAATGCTTTCGCTGCTCAGTTGGTTGCAGGCCATGGGGGCCGATGCCGCTGTGGGCGATACAGCGCAGGACTGGCTTCAGCGCGGAAACGACGCGCCGGGGGCCGCATTCGCATGGCCCGACCGGGACGAGGCAGCATCAGCGGGCCGGCCAGCGCCGCATGCCGCTCGGGGGGCTGATGAAGGGCAATCGCCGGTTCGCTCTAGGGCCCCGGGGGCTTCAGGGTCGCCCCAAGCCGCCCGGCCCCGCGCGGTCACGCCGCTCGGTGCGAGCGAAGCCGAGACCGGCGCGCGGCGCATCGCACGAGCGGCCAATTCGCTTCAGGAACTCGAAGCAGCACTGCAGAATTTCGATGGATGCGGCCTGAAATCGACCGCGACAAAGCTCTGCTTTTACCGGGGCGCTCCGAACAGCGACTTGATGATCATCGGCGAAGCTCCGGGCCGCGATGAGGACCTCGCCGGAAAACCCTTCGTCGGACGCGCCGGGCAACTGCTCGACAAAATGCTCAATGCTATCGGGCGAACGGAAGCCGACGTTCACATCACCAACGTCGTCTATTGGCGGCCCCCCGGCAATCGCACGCCAACACCGCAGGAGGCGCTCGCCTGCCGCCCCTTCCTCGAACGGCAGATCGAGCTCGTTGCTCCGAAGATCCTCGTTGCGGTTGGCGGTTCGGCGGCCAAGGAGATGCTTGGCGCCACCGAAGGCATCATGCGGCTCAGGGGCAAATGGCGGGAAATTGAGATCGGCGACCGGAAAATTCCGGCGATCGCAACGCTGCATCCGGCTTATCTGCTCAGGACGCCGGCTGCGAAGCAGCTCGCGTGGATGGATTTGTTGCAGATACGTTCGAAGCTCTGAGGAACCCATCATGGCCGGCATCGATGCCGAACGCACGTTCGTCCCCGTCAGGATCGCCATCCTGACCATGTCCGATTCACGGACGCTTGCCGAAGACACCTCGGGTGATTTCCTGGAGAAGGCAATCGGCGAAGCGGGGCATGTTCTCGCCGATCGCAGGCTCGTGAAAGACGACACGGACCTTATCAGAAGCATCGTCGAAGGCTGGATCAACGATCCTTCTGTCGATTGCGTGATCACCACTGGCGGCACCGGGTTTACGGGCCGCGATGTCACCCCGGAAGCGATCAAGCCGCTCTTCGAAAAAGAGATCGAAGGCTTCGCCATTCTGTTTCACATGCTGTCGTTTCAGAAGGTCGGTACGTCGACGATCCAGTCACGGGCGTGCGGAGGCGTATCGCACGGGACGTTTATTTTCTGCTTGCCGGGATCGACGGGAGCGTGCCGCGACGCGTGGGATGGAATACTGAAATTGCAGCTCGATGTCCGCCATCGTCCGTGCAATTTCGTCGAGATCATGCCCCGGCTCGAGGAGCATCGTAAATCCGGCTGAAAAGGGATTTGAGTGAACGCTTAGGGAGCGGTTTCGACCGATCCGTGCAGGCGGGCGACAACGCTCATCGGTAAACCGGCACCATAGAGCACTTGGCAGATCTGGTTGCGCAAGGAACGCGACAGATATCCGTCCCGCTTGTATCGCTCGGCCGATGTTGTGGCGTACGCGTCGAGCATTGCGAGACGTCTGCGGCCAAGACGGCGAGCCAGATCGATGTCTTCCATGATCGGCAGATTTTTGTAGCCGCCGACGGCATCGAAGAGTTGGCGCGGGATCAGCAGGCCCTGATCTCCGTAGGGCACGCGCAAGATCTTGCACCGCAGATGGACGAGACGCTCGAGCAGGCGCGGGGCAATGCCTTTGTCGTCGAGGCGGAATGTGAAGGCGCCTGCAGCCATCGAACGCTCACCGCGATCGACCCGGCGCATGAAGGCCGTTGCGCTGCGTTCCCAGCCATCTTCGAGGACGGTATCGGCGTTTAGAAAGAGGAGCCACGGAAAGCGCGCGAGAGCTGCGCCTTGAGCCAGCTGTCCGCCGCGCCCCGGAGCGCTATCGACCACGTCGGCTCCGGCTTGATCTGCGACCTCAGCGGTACTGTCCGTCGATCCCGCATCGACGACGATGACCTGCTTGACGATACCGCCGATTGCCGACGGAACCAGCGCGGCTAGCGTGGCGGCCAACCTATGCTCAGCGTTTCGCGCGGGAATGATTACCGAGATCATGTTCATTTCCTGGCACGCCGGAGACCCTGCGGCAAGGCGCGCCACGTCGCGGGTCTTAACCACGGCAACGAATTCCGTCTGCTGTTTGTTCTTTATTTGTTCTTGGAAAGCTGCTAATCAGCTCCGCGGTTCGAGAGTTCGGTCGGGAAATGGCTTCGCACAGAGACTTTTCAGATTATCCGGGGGTGCCGGACGTGGTGGATACCGAGCGCCGCCGCGGCCGGGGTGCGCGCTCCAACAGAACGGGGCACTTCGAGGCTCAGGCGCATGAAGAGTTCGACGACGGATGGGAGACGCTCGGCGACCTCGAGGCCTTCAAAACAGAGGTTTTCGAGGACACGAGCAAGTCGATCATCTCGCATAACGACAGCCCCGACGTTTCCTTCGACAGCTCGATAAATCCGTACAGGGGTTGCGAGCACGGCTGCATCTATTGCTATGCGCGGCCGAGCCATTGCTATCTCGGGCATTCGGCGGGTCTCGATTTCGAGACGAAGCTCTACGCGAAACCCAACGCCGCCGTTCTTCTAGAGCGCGAACTCAAACGGCCTGGCTACAAACCGGAAACGATTGCGATCGGCGGCAATACAGATCCTTATCAGCCGATCGAGCGGGAACGCCGGATTACGCGCGCAATACTCGAAGTCATGGCGAAGACCAATCATCCGATCGGCATCATCACGAAATCGGCGCTCGTCGCGCGCGATATCGATATTCTGGGTCCGATGGCTGCGAAGAATTTGGCGAGAGTCGCGGTCTCGATAACAACGCTCGATCGTCATGTTGCCCGCGCGATGGAGCCCCGCGCGGCGACGCCGTCGCGGCGGCTCGATACCGTCAAGCGGCTCGCGGATGCTGGAATTCCGGTGACGGTCATGGTGGCGCCGATCATTCCGGGCCTGACGGATCATGAAATCGAGCCGATACTGGAAGCTGCCCGGGAAGCCGGCGCGCGCGATGCGGGTTACGTGCTGCTGCGGTTGCCGCTCGAGATCAAAGATCTCTTTCGCGAATGGCTGCGAGAGGAATTTCCCGATCGCGCCGACAAAGTCATTTCGCTGCTTCGTTCAATGCACGGCGGGCGTGACTACACGGCTGATTTCGGCGTCCGCCAACGCGGGCGAGGTCCATATGCTTCGCAGATCGCTCTCCGCTTCCGGCTCGCAAAGAAGCGGCTCGGCCTCGGCGATGAACGCGTTCCGCTTCGAACTGATCTTTTCATTAGGCCCGGAAACGGGGGACAACAGCTCTCACTGCTTTGACATCGCGGTCGGCGCGATGATCAAGTTTGTGAATGAAGATCGCCGATTCGCGCATCAAGCCGACGTTCGAACTCGAAGCCGCGGAGCATCAGCTCGGCTCTCGACCGATTGCGGGCGTGGATGAGGCGGGCCGAGGACCGTGGGCGGGACCTGTCATTGCGGCGGCCGTCATCCTCGATCCCGATAAGATCCCGGCGAATATCGACGACAGCAAAATTCTCGACGAAGACTCTCGCGCCTTTCTCTACCGACGCATCATGAAGGTCGCGATTGTCGCTGTGGGCGTTGCCGACGTCGAGCGGATCGATCGCGAGAATATTCTGGGCGCTACACTCTGGGCGATGGCTCAGGCCATCAGCCAGCTTACTGAGATTCCGAAGCTGGTGCTCATCGACGGCAATAAAGCGCCGAGAGTTGCGATGTCGACGCGGACGATCGTCAAAGGCGATTCCAAGTGCCTTTCGATTGCGGCCGCATCGATTATCGCGAAGGTTACGCGCGACCGGATGATGATGGAGATGGCGCGCGATTATCCTGGCTACGGCTTCGAGCGCCACAAGGGCTACGGCACGCCGGAACATCAGGCGGCAATCGACAAGCTCGGCGTCTCGGCGATGCACCGGCGATCGTTCAAACCGGTGCAACTTGCACTCGGTCTCGGACCGGCGCTCGGACTTGGGCTCGCCGACGCTTAGTCCGCGAGCGGACTCAAGTTGCACATCGAATCAAAAAATATAAATCGCTTGCGTGTGTCGAACGTGTATTCACGCGCGCTTCCGATCATGTACAAAGCTCGCAGGCTCGCGCCATGAGTATGTATGAGGCGAGCGTTTAGTAATCGTAGCGTAGCAGGTTCTGTACATGGGTTCGCGTCGCGTCAAAGTCCGCTCGCAGAGCGGGAAGATTCTCGTTGGTGATTGCATCGCTGAGCTCAAGAAGCTCCCGACAGCGAGCGTCGATCTCGTTTTCGCCGATCCGCCGTACAATCTGCAGCTCGCCGGCGATCTCATGCGCCCGAACAATACGAAGGTCGATGGCGTCGACGACCAATGGGATAAATTCGACGACTTCGCGGCCTATGATTCATTTTGCCGCGCATGGCTCACCGAGGTGCGCCGCGTCCTGAAACCGGATGGCGCGATCTGGGTCATCGGCTCCTATCACAACATCTTCCGCCTTGGCGCCGCGATCCAGGACTTGGGCTTCTGGATTCAGAACGACGTCATCTGGCGCAAAGTGAACCCGATGCCGAACTTCCGCGGCAAGCGCTTCACCAACGCGCACGAAACGATGATCTGGGCCGGTCGCGATCGCAAATCGCGCGTGACGTTCAATTACGAAAGCCTCAAAGCGTCGAACGACGATCTGCAGATGCGTTCGGACTGGCTCTTCCCGATCTGCTCGGGACCGGAGCGCTTGAAGGACGACGGCGGCCGCAAAGCGCATCCGACGCAGAAGCCGGAAGCATTGCTCCATCGCATCCTGATCGCATCGACGAAGCCGGGCGACACCGTGCTCGATCCCTTTTTCGGAACGGGCACGACGGGCGCCGTCGCAAAGCGGCTTGGCCGCAAGTTCATCGGCATCGAGCGCGACCTCGATTATGCGACGGCTGCCGACGAACGGATCGCCAAAGTGCAGCCGCTCGAACTCGAAGCCATCGAAACGCTGCCGTCGAAGCGCAGCGAACCGCGCATTCCCTTCGGTCAGATTCTGGAACTCGGCATCATCAAGCCGGGCCGCAAGCTGTTCGGTCCGCGTCGCGAAGTCCGGGCGGAAGTGCGCGCAGACGGCACGCTGTTCTATGATGGTCAGCAGGCGTCCATTCACCGCCTCGGTGCGATCGTCCAGGGCAAGGCCGCTTGCAACGGCTGGACGTACTGGCACTTCGAAGCCGAAGGAAAGCTGAAGCCGATCGACGACCTTCGCTCCGAAGCAAAGCGTCAGCTCGGCCTCAGCAGCCGCATGTCGATTTAGGTCTGCCGGCGTAGGCCGGCAGGCAGACAATTCTCATCATCACACATGCTGATGCTTGGCTGGATCCCGGCCTGCGCCGGGATGACGTGTGTTTGCTGGAATTGAATTAGTTCTCAGCTAGGCCGTGCGCGATGACTTTCTTCATCACGCTCGGCAGGGCTTGGGCGTGGAGATCGCGGCGATGGACCCAACGGCAGCGCTCCTGCTCCGCCCAGAGCGTGAAGCTAGCATCGATTGGAACGAGCGCTCGGTAGACGATCAGCTCAAGCCGGAAGTGTGTGAAGACGTGGACGACGGCGCCCGGCACCGGCAGCCAAGACGTCGTGACAGGCGCTGCCCGCATCGCTTCTTTTCTCGCGGGTAAGGCGTCTCCCCAGGGTGTCGACGGCACCTCGAGCATGCCGCCGAGAAGGCCCGCTTCGGGGCGCTGGCGCAACAGCACGGCGCCGTCTTCCCGTTGCACGAGGAAAGCAATTCCGTATCGCGAGGGGCGAGCTGCCTTGGCGCCGCGCATCGGCAAAAGCTCGGCGAGGTTTTGTGCGCTCGCGGAGCAATCCTGCTGCAGCGGGCAAACGAGACATGATGGCTTTCGCGGCGTGCAGATTTCCGCACCGAGGTCCATCATGGCCTGCGCGAAATCTCCGGCCCGCCGTTGCGGCGTGAGCGTTGCGGCCAGCCGACGAATTTCAGGTTTGGCGCCGGGAAGCGGTTGGCGGACGGCGAACAACCGCGACACGACACGTTCGACGTTGCCGTCGACCGGTGTCGCCTTTTCTCCGAACGCGATTGCCGAAATTGCTGCGGCCGTGTACGGGCCGATGCCCGGCAGCTTCAGAAGTTCGACTTCGCTCTTCGGGAACTCGCCGCCGTAGTCCCGCGCGATGACATCGGCGCAGGCCTTCAGATTGCGAGCGCGCGAATAATAGCCGAGGCCCGCCCATTGCTGCAGGACTTCCTCCTGCTCGGCCCCCGCTAGCGCGGTCACCGTCGGCCAGCGAGCAACGAATTTCTGGAAGTACGGAACGACGGCCTTTACCGTCGTCTGCTGCAGCATGATCTCGGACAGCCAGACGCGGTAGGGATCGGCTTTTTTGCGGGGTCCGTAACGCCAGGGCAAATCGCGGCGCTCGGCTTCATACCAGGCAAGCAGCGCCTTGACGGTCAACGGCCCGGCCGGCCGCAACGGTAACTGCTGCTGCCGCCGGCGTAGAGCTGCATTTTCCTGGACCGCGCCCATGCGCTCTTCATCTCCGGTTGCGCGGAACCCTCGAATCGCATCGACAATGGTAGACTTCCTTCACGTCACCACAAGCCTGCCGGGGCGAGCGACACTCTTGAGCACTAAACAACCCACAGGTCAGATGCGGCCATTACCTCCGGATGTCCGGAGCGTAAAAGGTCAGTTTGCGCGGGCTGTCGGCTCGTTCGTGCCGAAAGTGACGTCCGCTGCGTTCGAAAAATATGGCTTTCACAGCGCCGAGATCATGTCGTCGTGGGAAACCATCGTCGGCGCCGACGTCGCAAGGCTTACGCGTCCGGAGACGATCAAGTGGCCGCGTGGCGCCAGGGCGCCGGTCGATGCGGATGACCCCGGGCAAAGCGCGGGCGCGACACTGATCGTCGCCTGCGACCCGGCATTCGCGCTCGAGGTCTCGTACCGGCACAAGGAAATCATCGACCGGATCAACCGGTATTTCGGGTACCGCGCGATCGGCCAGCTCAAGGTCCATCAGGTTCCCCGCGCCGAAAGCGCGACAACTGCCCCGAAGCTCGTTCGGTCCAAACCTGCGGCCGAGACCGCCCCCGCCGCTCCGGGGGACATCGCCGCGGCCCTCGAAGCCCTCGGCAGAAGCGTAGCAGCCGCGTCGACGCGCTGACGGCGTTCCCGTATATCACCGGGATATTACCGGCCCTTTAGTTGCCATCGCCCGCGGTTTCGGCTTATTCCGGCGGCAGATCCGTGCTAGGCGGCATTCATTGACCGCCGTTCCCCCACGGTATGCATCGCGATGAGGAGTTGGACCTTGATCGAGTTCAGAAATTTTATGCCGGGCCTGTCCTCTCAGCGAGGCGTTCGCTTTGGTTTGTTGGCCTTGGCAGCCGTCGCGGGATTGGCGTTCGCGGGCGCCAGCTCGAGTTTTGCCGCAGGCAAGGGGCCTGCTGAGGTTCCGGTCGAAGAATTGATGAAGCAGACGGATCTTCCCGACCTCACCATCGGGCCCAAGGACGCGAAGGTGACCATCGTCGAATACGCCTCGATGACGTGCCCGCACTGCGCGCACTTCTCCACAGACGTCTTCGAGCCCATTAAGAAAAAGTACATCGATACGGGCAAGGTCCGCTTCATTTACCGCGAGTTCCCGCTCGATAATCTTGCCGCCGCCGTTTCGATGCTGGCGCGCTGTGCGGGCGATGAGAAGGTATTTCCGCTGATCGAGACGTTCTACGAGAAGCAGGCGGATTGGGCGTTTGCCCAGGGCAGCCCCGTGCCGAAGCTGTTCGATATTGCGAAGCAGGCGGGCTTCACCCAGGAGAGTTTCGATAAGTGCCTGACAGACCAGAAACTTCTGGATCAGATCACCGCGCAGCGTACGCGTGCGAGCGATACCTTTGGCGTCGCCGCCACACCAACTTTCTTTATCAACGGCAAGCGCTTGCAAGAGGCCCCATCGGTCGAAGCTTTTGATAAGGTGCTCGAGCCGCTACTGGCGGCGAAGTAACTGGAAAATCATTGATGCTCGTCCGTTCGCTGGGCCTTACCGCCATCCTCCTCATCGCTGGTTGGCTGTCGGGCTGCGGCGCGGACATCCCGTCGCTTGCGCCGGGGGCGACTGCGAGCATTTCCGCCGACGGCAGCGCCTCAGGCGCTGCCTATCCGACCATCGGATCTGAAAAGCCCGAGGGCATGCCGACGCCCTTCGGCGATCCGACCGCGACTTCAGCCGGCGGCCGCGAGGTCATTCAGAACCCGACGGTCGCCGACATCATGGCGCCGAGCCCGTTGCCCGAAATGAGCTGGGGGCGGCCTGACGCGCCCGTGACAATTGTGCAGTACGCGTCGCTTACCTGCCCGCATTGCCGTAACTTCCACGAGAAGACATACCCTGAGCTCAAGCGCCGTTTGATCGACACCGGTAAGGTTCGATACATCCTCCGCGAGTTCCCGATCGGCAAGACGTCGGGCAATGCGACGATCGTTCTTCGCTGCGCGCCTCCCGATAAGTACTTGGAACTTTACGGGAAATTCATGGAGCAGCAGTCGTCGTGGGTCTCGCAGGAAGTGAGACTAGACCCCATATACGCTGTTGCGCGACAGGTGGGGATGACTCGCCCGCAGTTTGACGCTTGCCTGCAGAATCAAGGCATGATCGAAAACTTGAAGTGGGTGAAGGAGCGCGGTCGCAAGCTCGGGATTGTTGGTACGCCGAACTTTTTCATCGGAACCAAACTCATCAAGAAAGAGCTGACGCTCGCTGAGATCGCTGACTACGTCGAGCAGGCCAGTCGAAGCGGCGCGCCAACGGCGGCTGCAACCCCCTAGGGGTAGCACGCGACGGTCCTGAGCCACGGCGACACGGCATCGAGGACTGACAAGACGAATGAAAATCGCCCGACTCAGGCTTCTGGGATTCAAATCCTTCGTCGACGCGACGGAGCTTGTGATCGAGCCCGGCTTGACAGGTGTCGTCGGGCCGAACGGCTGCGGAAAATCGAACCTTCTCGAAGCGCTTCGCTGGGTGATGGGTGAAAGCTCGCACAAGTCCATGCGCGCGGCGGCGATGGACGACGTGATCTTCTCAGGCAGTGGCGGGCGGCCCGAACGGTCGAGCGCCGAGGTCACGATGTTCCTCGACAACAGCGCCCGCAAAGCCCCCTCCGAATTCAACGACGGCGACATTCTCGAGATCACGCGACGCATCGAGCGCGAAGCCGGTTCCGCCTATCGCATCAACGGACGCGAAGTGCGGGCGCGCGACGTCAAGGTGTTGTTCGAAGACGCTGCGACCGGAGCCCGGTCGCCAGCGCTCGTGCGTCAGGGGCAAATCGGCGAGATCGTCAATTCCAAGCCCGAGCAACGCCGTCGCATCCTCGAAGATGCCGCGGGCATCGCGGGATTGCACACGCGCCGGCACGAAGCCGAACTCAAGCTCAAGGCGGCGGAAGCCAACATCGAGCGGTTGAACGATGTCGTCGGGCAGCTTCAATCGCAGACTGAATCTTTGAAGCGGCAAGCGCGGCAGGCGCGGCGCTACAAGGAGCTGTCGAACGACATCCGCCAGCAAGAAGCGCTCGCGCTCCATCTGACTTGGAAGGACGCGCACCAAAGCGTCGAGAACGAGGAGACGCAGCTTACCAATACGATGATGCGTCTCGGTGCGGCGACGGAAGCGGAAGCCAAGGCCTTCAGCGAAGAGCTTCGCCTTGCCGAAGGATTGCCGCCGCTTCGCGAAGCCGAGGCTGTAAAAGCAGCAGCTTTAGCGCGTTTCAAGATCGAGCAGGAAAACCTCGAGCGCGAGGCGAGCCGGGCTGCGGAACGCGCGCGCGAACTTGAAGCTCGCGCCAAGCAACTCGAATCCGATCTCACGCGCGAGCGGGGCTTCATTCATGAAGCCAAGGAAACCTTGCTGCATCTCGATGCGGATCTGGCCGCGATCAATGAGGCCGGTGACAGGGCGATCGACGAAGAGGATCTGGAGAGAATCAAGCTCGAAGCGGCCGAAGCACGCCGCGTTCAGACGGATGCACATTTCGCCGACATCACGCATCGCGCGGCCGATGCCCGGGCCCGGCTTCGGAGCCTTGAATCCGCGCTCGCCGAGCGGAAGGATCTCGTTGCGAAGATTGCGCGGCAGATCACGGCGTTTGACGCGCAGATCTCGGATCTGACATCGAAAGCGCCGGACGGCGAGCAAGTTTCCGATATGGCCCATCGCGGCCAGGTACTCGCCCAGGAAATCAGCAAGATCGAAGCCGATACGCTGACGGYGGAAGAAAACGTCAAGACGAGACAGGCTGACGCCAGGGCCCGGCGCGACGAAGCGCAGCGCGTGCGCCTCGCAGCCAATGCGTTCTCGACCGAGCGCGACACGATCGCAAAGCTGCTCGCACGATCGGATGAAGGCGCCTATCCGCCTGCTGTCGATTTCATCCGCGTCTCGCCCGGCTATGAGACTGCGCTCGGAGCGGCGCTCGGCGACGATCTCGAAGCGCCGATCGCAGCGGAGGCGAGCGTGCATTGGCGGCGTCTCGATCTTCCTGCCAAGGATCACGCCCTTCCCGCCGATGCCGAACCACTGGTCATGCATGTTGAAGCCCCGCAAGAGCTGACGCGGCGGCTTCGTCAAATCGGCGTCGTCAAACGGTCGGAAGGGGCGCGCCTGCAGCCGCACCTCAAAACCGGGCAGCGTCTCGTTTCGCGCGAAGGCGATCTTTGGCGTTGGGATGGGTTTGTGGCGGCCGCCGGCGGCGTCACTCCGGCTGCCCAGCGCCTCGCCCACAAGAACCGGCTGGCGGAACTCGATCGAAGTGCGCAAGCGGTTCTGAACGAAGCCAAGGATACGATCGACGCGGAACGTATGGCGGCGAACGCTGCCCAGCACGCAGAGGCCGAGGAGCGCCGGTTGCGGCAGCTTTGGCGCGACAAGCAGAATGAGCTTGCGCAAGTTCGCCAGCAGCTGACGGTGCTCGAAAAACTCCAGCGCGAAAGCGAGACGCGTCTTGCGGCGGTGACGGCGCAGCGCGCGCGGGCCGACGAAGAGTTGACGAACGCGCAGGCACGGCACGTCGAGATCGAAGCGCACATCGTGACGATGAGCGTCGGCGAAGATCTCGAGCCGGTTCTCAAGACGGCGCAGACGGAAGCTGAGCACGCACGGCGCGAGGTGGCGGAATCGCGGGTTCGTCTCGGCAGTCTCGAACGCGACAAGCAGATCCGGGCAGAGCGCATCCGCCACGCCAACGCCGAGATAACGCGCTGGCATGGCCGTCAGCACAGCGCGGAAGCGCAAGTTCAATCGCTCGACGCGCGTCTCAAAGAGGCGCGCGATGAAATGGCGGCGACCGCAGATCTCCCGGCGCGCATCGCGGCCCAGCGCGAAACACTGCTGTCGGCTCTCTCGCGTGCCGAAGACGAACGACGCACGGCTGCCGATGATCTGGCGTCGGCCGAGAACGCGATCCGTGCTGCAACGGAGTCTCTCAGAGCCATTCAAGCCGAGGTGTCGGCGGCGCGGGAAGCCAATGCCCGCATCGAGACGCGCCTCGAAAATGCGCGCCAGCGGCGCCAGGAAGCGGCCCGGCATATTCGCGAAGCCTTCGACGTCGCGCCGGAAGCGTGTCTTGCACTCGCGGGACTTCCCGAGGCGTCTGCCATCCCGGCGCTCGCTGACGTCGAACGGCATCTGACGCGGATCAAGGCTGACCGGGAGCGTCTGGGCGGCGTCAACCTGGCAGCGGACGATGATCTCGTCGAGGTCAGCAAGCAACTTGAAAACCTGGTCGCCGAACGTGACGATCTCGAACAGGGCATTGCCAAGCTGAGGACCGCCATTCAGCAGCTCAACCGCGAAGGCAAGTCGCGTCTCGACGAAGCGTTCGCGACGGTGAATGCGCACTTCGAACGATTGTTCACGCACCTGTTCGGAGGCGGCGAGGCGCGCCTAGAGATGATCGAGAGCCCGGAGGATCCGCTCGAGGGCGGTCTCGAAATCGTCGCGAAGCCGCCGGGCAAGAAGCCTGCAACGCTGTCGCTCTTATCGGGCGGCGAACAGACGTTGACGGCGCTGGCGCTGATCTTCGCCGTGTTCTTGACGAACCCCTCGCCGATCTGCGTTCTCGACGAAGTCGACGCGCCTCTCGATGACGCCAACGTCGACCGCTTCTGCCGGCTCCTCGAGCAGATGTCGACCGAGACCGCGACGCGCTTTCTCGTGATCACCCACCATCCGATGACGATGGCGCGGATGAACCGCCTGTTCGGCGTCACGATGGCCGAGAAAGGCGTTTCGCAGCTCGTCTCCGTCGATCTGCAAACGGCGCAGAGTTTCCGCGAAGCGAGCTAACTCGGAATTATCTTTAATTTTCCGCCGCGCGTAGCGGGCCGGATGCCGTGGGGGGAACCCCTCTGCACGGGCGGACGTTCCCTTTCATCGAGAAAGGAGACCGCCCAATGCAATCACCAATCGATCCTCGGTCGCGACGCAGCTCGCTCGACCCGACGGAAGCACGGCAGGCGTCGCCGAGGAAAACGAACTTCCGGGTTCTGCTGGCATCGATGGCGCTGGCCGTAGCGGTCGGTGTCGTGTTGGTCGCAGGCTTCTGGCATACGACACCTACGGGCATGGACTACTCGTCAGGCGGGAAGCTCAGTGAGCCGAGCGCGACGACGCAGACGGCGCCAGCAGGGCCGTCGGCGGCACCTTCGTCCGAGCCCTCGGCATCCGAGCCCTCGGGGGCGGCGTCCCCGCAAGCCAATCCACCGGCTCAGCAGGCCCCGTCCAATCCGTAGTCGGAACCCGAAAAGAAGCGGCCCGAGTTGCTGCTTCGAGTTGATGAGCCTTCCCCATCGCGGGAAGGCTTTTTCATTTTGCGGCGCAAGCAATATGGCATGGCAGGCCTGCGCGGTTTAGCCATACCCTGAGGCGAAGCTCATATTGCCCAATTCCTTGACACCCCTAGACCCCAAATCTATGGTCCGCGCCGTCGATCTCCCCTGAGAGGCCGTTTTTCCTCGTGTTCTGGAAGGATTGAACCATGTCAGCCGATGGCAAGGGTCAGCATCCGGAAGGTGGCGAAATTAGCCCGGAAGACCGCGAAGCCATTCGCAAGCGGTCGGCGGAAATTGGCCAAAAGCTCGATGCGCTTCAATCGAAAAAAGCGCAGCGGTCTCAGGCCGGTCGGTCGGCAACGGGCGGATCTCAGCAGTCCTCCTATGGAGCAGCCTTCAAGTTTGCTGCTGAGCTTCTCGTCGGTGTCGTTGTCGGCGGTGGGCTCGGGTGGGCACTCGATAGGCAGTTCGGCACGGCGCCCTGGCTGATGGTCCTGCTGGTGATCATTGGCTTTGCGGCTGGTCTTCTGAATGTTGTCCGCGCTGCTCAACAGGCGCAGGCAAAAAACGAGCCGCTCCAAAGAGCGGCACCGTCCGTCAAAGATGACGACGGGGAATGAGACACTAGGGGGTTACCTTGGCCGCTGAAGGTGCCGGACATCACAGTCCGATGGAACAATTCGAGATCCGGAAGCTTTGGGATCTCAATTTTCTAGGTCATGACATCTCGTTCACGAACTCATCGCTGATGATGATCGTGGCGCTCGTTCTCATTTCCGGCTTCATGATTTACGCGATGAGCGCCCGTTCGCTCGTCCCCACGCGCATTCAATCGCTCGCCGAGATCGTTTACGAATACGTCGCCGGAATGGTCAAAGAGAACCTCGGCGAAGAGGGAATGAAGTTCTTTCCGTGGGTGTTCACGATCTTCATCTTCATTCTCGTGCTGAACGTCATCGGCCTCATCCCCGGTAACTTCACCGTCACCAGCCACATCATCGTGACCTTCGCGCTTGCCGCAATGGTTTGGCTCATCGCGACGTTCATCGGCTTCTGGAAGCATGGCTTCGGATATCTGAAGCTGTTCGTGCCCTCGGGCGTGCCGTTCTGGCTGATGCCCGTCATCGTGCCGATCGAGCTCATCTCCTATTTCATCCGTCCGATCAGCCACTCGGTGCGTCTCTTCGCCAACATGATGGCGGGCCACACGATGCTGAAAGTCTTCGCAGGCTTTGCAGTGATGCTTCCCTGGTGGGGCAAGATCGCGCCGGCGGGCTTCATGGTCGCCTTTACGGGCCTTGAGCTTCTCGTGGCGTTCCTTCAGGCGCTTATCTTCACCGTTCTCACCTGCATCTATCTCAACGATGCGGTGAACATGCACGACCATTGATCAGGTCCCGCTAAAGGACCTCGAAATTCCAACGCAAAAAGCGAAGCAAAGGGAGACTTTGAAATGGAACTCGCAGCAGCAAAGATGATCGGTGCAGGCCTCGCCTGCTCGGCTCTGATCGGCGCCGGCGTCGGCATCGGCAACATCTTCGGTAACTACCTCTCGGGCGCGATGCGCAACCCGTCGGCAGCTCCCGGCCAGTTCACGAACCTTCTGATCGGCTTCGCTCTTGCTGAAGCAACGGGCCTTTTCGGTCTTCTGATCGCGCTCATCATTCTCTACGGTTGAGACTGGGCCGAAGACTAGAATACGCCCAAGCAACCGGAGGCTACAATGTTTGCCGGCACGACCATGCTGCTAGCGGCCGCCGCTGAGGCGGCCGAGAAAGTCGTCGAATCGGGTGCGTTGCCTCCCGAGTCCGTCGGCTTGCCGCAGCTCAATACGCATCACTTTGCGCCCCAGCTCTTCTGGCTGGTGCTGACGTTCGTGACGTTGCTCTTCGTGATGTGGAAGATTGCGCTGCCGCGCGTCGCCGACGTTCTCGAAGAGCGTCGCGACCGTATCAAACGCGATCTTGACGCCGCGTCACGCCTGAAGGCTGACACCGACAAAGCGCTTGCCGATTACGAAAAGGCACTTGCCGACGCTCGTTCCAATGCCTCGGGCATTGCCAAGGACACGCGCGAAAAGCTCGCCGCCGAAACGGAAACGGAGCGTCATCGCGTCGACGACCAGATCGCTGCGAAGCTTCGTGAAGCCGATAAGCGTATCGCCGCGACGAAGTCCAAGGCGACGTCGGCGATCGGTGATATCGCAACGGACACGGCGAGAGCCGTCGTCGAGAAGCTCATCGGGCAGAACGTTTCGCCTGATGACGTGAAGAAGGTGCTCCGCCCAGTGGCGGGCGAGTGAGGATTTAGAAGATGTTTGATCCACACGATCCGCTTTTCTGGGTCGCACTCTCCTTCGTCGTATTCGTGGGCCTCGTGCTTTATTACGGCGTGCCGGCCATTGTTACGAAGGCACTCGACGATCGTGCGGACGCGATCCGCAAGGAACTCGACGAGGCGCGGAAGCTGCGCGAGGAGGCTCAGGCTCTTCTTTCGGACTACCAGCGGAAGGCTCGGGAAGCCGAGAACGAAGCGAAGTCCATCATCGAGCAGGCCAAGATCGAAGCCGAGGCGCTTGCGACCGACTCACGAAAGGCGCTCATCGAGAGCCTCGAGAGGCGTTCGAAGATTGCCGAGGAAAAGATTGCTCGTGCCGAATCTCAGGCATTGAGCGAAGTCCGCTCGACAGCAATTGAAACGGCGATTGCGGCTGCGCACGAGATCCTGAAGACGCGTGCGTCCGGGTCTACCGGCGAAACGCTGGTGTCCAGCTCGATCAACGACCTCAAGGGCAAGCTCAACTAAGCCGAGCTTTCCCATCGTCTGAAATCAAAAAGGCCAAGCTCACGCTTGGCCTTTTTTGTTATGCGGGGAATGAGGTGGCTTCTAGTGTCGCCGTTGTTCTGGCCTCAGCCGGGAGCGGCTTCAGCCTGAGCTTGGTTCAGCCTGAGCTTGGGGCGTGGCTGTCGAAGCCGACGATGAGCTCATATTCTCCGGGCCGCGATCCTTCCGCGATTGGGAAGGTAACGGTCCGCACTGTCGAGAAATAGCTGATCGGCTTGTCGAGGCCGACGTTGACGTCGACCTTCACGCTGTCGCTCGCGACTTTGGTGCGCTTCGAATCGTTGACGGCGACCGTGATCGGCAACGTGACGTTGCCGGGTTGTCCCTTCGGGCCGAGAAGGAGGCGGCCGGAAAAACCGTACTTCACCGTCACGCGTCCGGGCTCGATCTGGCATTCGCGAGCGGTCTTCGTGATTTCGCCGCGTTGCGCGACGGCGAGCGCGTCGCCCACGCGGCCAGCTTGATAGAATGTGATGTAGTTGTCGTGCGGCGCGATAATGAGCCGCGGACAGCCGGCGTCGACCGCGCCCACAAAGGTGCTGCCCGTCGTCGGGTCGCTCGATTTGGCGGCGTCGAGCAATTGGGCCTCAGACACCGATGAAATCTGTGGATTTTCAGACGAGGAGCCGAACATGCCGCCGCCGAGGCCTGACGTCAAAGACGACATTCCACACCCGCCCAGCGCCGCCAGCGTGACCGCAAGCGAAGCGGTCGCGCACATCCGGGCCGGCGCAAGAAAACGGCGCGCCGCCGTCACATCCTTGTTGTAAGGATGCCGATAACCCGAATTGAGCAACGTTGACCCCCAAGGTTCAAAGTGTCGGCCCCTTGTATTGTCCGAAAAGCACCGTAGCATCCGATACCTGCGGCCCCCAAATGCATTTTCATGCCTGCCGAACGAGTATAAAGGACGTCTGTCTTCCATGTCGGGCCTTAACCAAAACGAAGCGACCGTGCAAAAGCAGCCTCTCAAGATCCTACTCGCTGCCCCGCGCGGTTTCTGCGCGGGTGTCGATCGCGCGATTCAAATCGTAGAACAGGCTTTGACGAAATTCGGCGCCCCCGTCTACGTTCGACATGAAATCGTGCACAACCGTTATGTTGTTGATTCCCTGAGAGCTAAAGGCGCCGTTTTTGTGAAGGAGCTGGATGAGATTCCAGATACCTCGCAACCCGTGATCTTTTCGGCACATGGCGTGAGCAAGGCGATCCCGGAAGTCGCGCGCGGCCGGAACATGTTCGTCGTCGACGCGACCTGTCCGCTCGTATCGAAAGTCCACATGGAAACGGCTCGTCACCACGAGCATGGCCGCGAGATTCTGCTGGTCGGCCATCGTGGCCATCCGGAAGTTGTCGGCACGCTCGGGCAGCTTCCCCAAGGCGCGATCACGCTGGTCGAATCCGTCGAGGACGTGCGCGACTTCCAACCCAAAGACGCTTCGAATCTCGCCTATGTCACGCAGACGACGCTCTCGCTCGACGATACCGCCGAGATCGTTGCCGTGTTGAAGGAGCGTTTTCCGGGGATTGGCGGCCCGGTCAAAGAGGACATTTGCTACGCGACGACCAACCGGCAAAACGCGGTCAAGGCCTTGGCCTCTCGGATCGACGGTCTGATTGTTGTCGGCGGTCCGAAAAGCTCGAATTCGCTTCGCCTTGTCGAGGTCGCGGCACGCGCAGGCTGCAAGTTTTCCTTCCTCGTTGAACGCGCGGCGGACATTCCGTGGGAGAAGCTCGACGGTGCGCAGACCGTCGGCATCACAGCCGGAGCTTCGGCACCCGAGATTATCGTCGAAGAAGTGGTCGAAGCCTTCCGCAGCCGCTATGATATCACTATCGACGTCGTCACGACGCTCGAGGAGCGCGTGATCTTCAATGTGCCGCGGGAAGTCCGAGTCGCGCGCGCTCCCAACGAGCAGCAGCACTAGCTCCATTCAGCGCGCGGGAACATGGCCGTCTATACCGAAGTCAGCGACGACGAGCTTGCGCGTTTTATCGATGGATATGCGCTCGGCAGGCTGCTCTCATTCAAAGGTATCGCCGAAGGCGTCGAGAACACCAACTATCTGGTGCACACGACAGACGGCACCTTCATTCTGACGCTCTATGAAAAGCGCGTCGATCCTGCCGACTTGCCGTTCTTCCTCGGATTGATGGAACATCTTTCGGCGGCCGGCGTGACGTGTCCGCTGCCGGTGCGCGACAACAACGGCCGGGTTCTCAACGAGCTCGCGGGGCGGCAGGCTGCACTCATTACATTCCTTGAAGGAGTTTGGCCGAAGCGGCCCAAGGTTGTGCATGCCCTAGAACTTGGGAAGGCGCTTGCCCGAATGCATATCGCGGGCGAAGGCTTTTCGTTGAAGCGAGCCAATGCGTTGGGTCTCGCCGGCTGGCGGCCGCTATTCGACAAGTTTTCATCGCGAACGGAAGAAATCTGCGACGGCCTTCACGATCTGATCGCGGGCGAGCTTCGTTATCTCGAGCTCTCGTGGCCGAAGGATCTGCCGCAGGGGGTCATCCACGCCGATCTCTTTCCCGACAACGTCTTCTTCATCGACGACACGCTTTCAGGCATCATCGACTTCTACTTCGCGTGCAACGATGCCCTCGCCTACGACATCGCCGTGTGCCTCAATGCCTGGTGCTTTGACGCGAAATCGCAATTCGAGCCGCAGAAGGGTGCCGCGCTTCTCGCGGGTTACGATAGCGTTCGCCCCTTGACCGATGCCGAGCGCGCGGCAATGCCGGTGCTTGCCCGCGGAGCGGCGATGCGCTTTCTGCTGACGCGCAGTTACGACTGGCTCAACACGCCGAAGGATGCGCTGGTCGCTCGCAAAGATCCCGCCGACTATGTTCGACGGCTCAAATTTCACCAATCCGTCGGCAGTATTGCCGACTACACGGCGCGGCTAACCTGATGACCGACGAACGACCAAAGGTTCTGATTTATAGCGACGGCGCCTGTTCTGGAAATCCCGGGCCCGGTGGCTGGGGCGCGATCCTGATCTCCGGCGATCACCGCAAGGAAATCAACGGCGGCGAGAAGCTGACAACGAATAATCGCATGGAGCTGAAGGCGGCGATCTCCGCTCTCGAAGCACTCAAGAAGAAGAGCGAGGTCGATCTCTTCACGGACAGCGTCTACGTCCGCAACGGCATCATGTCATGGATTCACGGCTGGAAGAAAAACGGCTGGCGAACCGCCGACAAGAAGCCGGTAAAAAACGCCGAACTCTGGCAAGAACTCGACGCGCTCCGCAACAAGCATGACGTGACGTGGCACTGGCTGAAGGGCCATGCTGGTCATCCGGAAAACGAGCGCGCCGATGAACTGGCGCGCATCGCGATGGCGCCGTTCAAGTCCGGCGGCCGCGCTAGTCTGCCTGCCGGCAACTTAAAGTGAGCGATCGATCATCGAACACATGGTTGCCGCGTTCGACGCCTCAGCGACAGACGGGTTGTCCTCGACGTTCAGGACTTTGACGACGCCGTTATCGACCAGCATCGCATAGCGCTTCGATCTCAACCCGAGGCCGAAGTTAGATAGGTCGATTTCCAATCCAACGGACTTGGCGAAATCGCCGGAGCCGTCCGCCAGCATTTCGATCTTGCCGGTTGCGCCGGTATCTTTCGCCCAGTTCGTCAGGACAAAAATGTCGTTCACCGCCGTGCATGCGATGATGTCGATACCCTTCGCCTTCAGTTCGTCGATGCGCTCGACGAAGCCCGGCATATGGCTCTTGCTGCAGGTCGGCGTGTAGGCGCCTGGAACGGCAAAGATCGCAACTTTCTTGCCGGAGAAGACATCGCTGATCGACTTGGGCTGAGGTCCGTCAGCTCCCATCACGGTGAACTTGCCGTCCGGCAGATGATCTCCGACCTTGATCGCCATATCGTCCCTCTGAGTTTGCGCGCCCCATGTCGCTCAGACAGCTCATGGCAGGCGGTTTCTATGTAGCGACTGGAAACGGCTACTCAAGCGTAATCGTCGTCTCGGATTGGCCCTTGCCGTCGATCATCGTGACCTTCAGCGGCTTGCCTTTCAGATCCTTGATGTCGACGCCATCGGTCAGATCGACTTCGAATACGGCCTTCCCCGCATCGTCCTTTATCCGTTTCGGCAACGGCACATAAATGCCGCCTGGACCTTCAACGAAAGCGTCGGCGGTTGGCGGAGCGGCCGTCTCGACGTTCAGCACGAGCTTCGGCTTTCCGGAGCTTTGATCGAGACGCCAGGCGGCGAGCGCCGGATCGATCCCAGGTCGCGGTTTTACGCCCGGAACCTCCGCGAGGACCTTCGACAGCGTGTCGGACGTTCCAACGTCGGGGGGAATGACAAGTTGCAGCTCGGCTTCGGCGGGAATGCAGATGTCTTTGCAGACCCCGTATGAGACCTTGCCGTGGAGCGTGACTGGCTTGCTCGCATCTTTCGGCGTCACCAATACGGGAAAAAGCACACCGCCGTTTTTGTATCCCACGACATCTCCCGCCTTGTCGTGCAGGCGATGCGGAGCCGGATAAAGCACGGTCGCGGAGGCAAGGTTGTCGGATCCCTGCCAGTCGAAATCGGGTGGTACGCCACCGGCGTCGCCGGGCGACTTCCAATATGTCTTCCAACCTTCCGGCATCGCCACATCTACGCCCGCGTAAAGTCCGGGCTCTTGATCCCTCGTCGCGCGTCCGGCCACAAGCCGCGCCTTGTTGTTGAACCCTTCATGCCAATCGGAAGCGACGGAGCCCGGATCGCTCCACGCCGCGACGGTGCTCAGAGCAAAAAACGCTATAGCCAATCTGATCACAACGTTTCGCCTTTCGATGCTTGGTTCCACGGTTGCGCCTTCAGAGGCGTTCCCGGGCCGAATAAGTTTTCTATCGAATTATACGCTGCGGCGAAGCTTGGCGTTAGAGAGGCGTCTTTATTGCACTCTTGGGCATCTTCACGTCGGCGTCCTATGGAGTTAGTCTCAGCCATATGAAAGCAAGCCGACAGACGGCCCAGACAGGCGGGCCAGACATAAAGCTCGAAGGGCAGCTCCTCATCGCCATGCCGGCGATGACAGACCGGAGGTTCCAGCGCTCGGTCATCTACATGTGCGCCCATTCGGCGGAAGGGGCCATGGGCCTCATCATCAATCAGCGCGCTAACCACATCACGGCGCCGGATCTGCTGGAACGGCTGGGCATTTCGTCCCGCAATCCCGATGACGAGATCACGAGCGAGGTGCTGTCGCTGTCCATTCAGGTCGGAGGCCCGGTCGAAACGGGGCGCGGATTCGTGCTGCATAGCTCCGACTATTTTTCCGAGGATTCGACGCTCGCGATCGAGCAGGGCGTTTGTTTGACGGCGACGATCGACATTTTAAAGGCCATTGCGCAAGGCCGCGGTCCCGCCCGGGCGCTGCTCGCTCTCGGCTACGCCGGCTGGTCGCCGGGGCAGCTCGAAATCGAGATGCAGGCCAACGGTTGGCTGCATTGCCCGGCCGACCCCGAGCTGATTTTCGACGAGGATCTCGAGAACAAATATTCCCGGGCGCTGGCAAAAATGGGAATCGATCTGTCTCACCTCGTCAGCGACGCCGGACACGCCTAAAGCTCCCGGCCTTCGTTTATCCCGTTGCCTTATTTCACGCCCGAATTTCAGGCTCCCGAGCTCACCTTGGGGGCTGCCTTTTGCTCGTTCGTCGTCGCGTCGGGCGATGCCGGGCCGCCGCTCGTTCGTCCCGTCGGGAGAGGCGTTCCGGCTAGTCTCGCTAGGCTGGCTGCGATCGAGGGCGGCAGCGTCGAGAAATCCGGCTGTGTCGACGGCTGAGACGGGAAACCGGCGCCATTAGACGGCAGCGGTGGCGGGGCACTCGGCGGCGGCACAATGGTCGGCGTATCGCTTCTCAGCGAAGCCGGCACGACCGACGGAGCGGCCAGAGGCGAAAGTGGGGGCGTGGGCATGGCGGCGGCCGGTGGCGGCGCGGCGCTGGCGCGGGCCAAGGCATTCGCCAGCGGTGAGACGATATTCGGCGGGGCTTTTTCGGGCGCCCGATCCTTCGGAGGCTGCATGATTGAAGGCAGCGGACTTCCGTTTTGCAGACTTGGTTGCAAACTCGGTTGCAAACTGGGCTGCGGATTTGGCTTCTGCAATCCTGCTGGCGGCGCGTGATGAGGCGCCATGTTATGCGGCGGTGCGTCAGCTCCCTTTGCTGCAAGAGGCCGTGATTGTGACGGCGGCGGCAGAGGCTGTTGCTTCTGCTGAGCCGCTTGCGGGAACGGCGCAGGCATCGAGATCGGTGGAGCAGCAGGCGCGTCGTTTATCCGCTGGCGGTTATCGGAGGGCGCATTCGCTGCGCCGTTCAGCGGATTGTTGAGTGCGCCGTTCATAGGGGCTGCGAGCGCGGCAGATCCGTTCATGCGCGCCTTGGCGTTCACGGGTGCCGGCGCTGGTGCTGGTGCGGCTTTCTGACGTTGGCGCACGACGGACCCTGACGGCAGGGCTGCTTGCTTGGCGGCCGCAGCAATTCGGGCCGGGGCGACCGGTGCCTCTTCGGGCGATGGTGTTTTTGCCGGAGACGGAAGCGCTCGTGCCGGCTTTTTCGCAATCTCCTTGCTTGGGTTTTTCGGCTTCGGCCGGAAGAAGCCGCGGGGCTGCAGCTTGCGCTCGGAGCGGCGGACCATTTTCAAGAGCTGGGAAACGGCGCGATCGGGGATCGGCTCTCCGAAATGATAGCCCTGCGCGTATTCACAACCGATCGAGCGCAAGAAAGCTGCTTCGTCGGCGCGTTCGACGCCTTCCGCCGCTATCGTCTTCGTGAGTTCGTGGGCCAGCGCGACCATCGAGCGGACAATCGCCGCGCCGTCGCCCGTGCCGCTGCCGCGGACGAGTTCGCCGTTGATCTTGATCGTGTCGAACGGGAAACGATGGAGATAAGCGAGCGAGGAAAAGCCCGTGCCGAAGTCGTCAAGCGTCAGCTCGACGCCCGAACCGCGCAATAGCTTCAGAACCTCGACTGCCTGCTCGGGATTATCCATGAGCAGAGCCTCGGAAATCTCCAGCCTCATCGTACCGACGGGCGCGATGTTGCGGCCGAGGACGTGACGGATTTCCTGCACCGACTCGGGCCGGAAAAGTTGGCGGCCCGAAACATTGACAGTCACGAACAGCGGCCGCTCGGAACGGGGCAGCTCCAACACCCAGCGGGCGACGTCCTTTGCAGCTCGCAGCAGAAGATGAGAATTGAGCTTGATGAGAAGCTCGGTGTCGTCGGTGTCGGAGATGACCGCGAGCGGGTTCACGAGACCAAGCTTCGGATGGTCCCAGCGCAACTGGGCTTCAAAGCCCGCAAGCTCTTTGGTCGGAAGATAGACGATCGGCTGATAGAGGACCTTGAGCTGGCCCTTTTCGATCGACCGCGCAAGATCCGCCTCGACCTCGGTATCGAGATCGCGGTCGCGGCGCATTCCGGGTTCGAACATTTCGATACGATCGGTGCCGCCTTGCTTCGCGCGGTACATCGCGATCTGGGCGTCCTTCAGGAGATCGCCGTCGGCGCCCTGCGTGCCGTCCCAAAGGGCAATGCCCATCGACCCCGTCAGGATGATTTCCTGGTTCGCGATATTTATCGGTGCGCGCAGCGAACGGCGCACGCGCTCAGCCAGCGCCGGAAGATTGCGCGCTTCGCGCTCGCCGGTGAACAGCAGAGCGAATTGATCGCCGCCGACGCGTGCCACCGTGTCTTGCGGTCCAAGATGGCGCTGAAGACGACGGGCGACTGTCAGCAGCAAACTGTCGCCGCGCACAAGCCCGAGAGATGCGTTGACGCTCTTGAATTTGTCGATGTCGATGTAGATCAGCGCGGGCTTCACGGTGTTGTCGGTCTTGGCGCGGATCATGATCGTCTTGAGGCGATCGAGAAACAGCTCGCGGTTGGGCAGGCCGGTCAGGCTGCAATGGACGGCGTCGTGCAGCAGTCTCTCGTAAGCCCGCTTGGTGTCGGACACGTCTCGCAGAAGGCCGACGCAGCGCAGCGTCCGGCCATCGGAGTTCGGCACGCTCGCCGCCTCGAGTTCGAACCAGCGCCAGCTGTTGTCCGCATGGCGCAGGCGGAAATCGCTTTTGATCCTTATCCCGGAGCGTTCCTGCGCCGACATCAACGTGACGCGGAAGCGTTCCTTGTCGGTCGGGTGGACGTGCTTCAGGAACTCGTCGACCTTGGTCGATAGCTCGCCGGGCATCAACGAAAGAGCGACCTCGACTTCGGGTCCGACCTTGATCTCGTCGCGGCGGATGTTCCATTCCCAAACGGTCGATCCGGATGCTGCAAGCGCCAGCGATCTTCCTGTCAGTTCCGTCGGCGCGCCTGCGTAAGACGTATCGCCGGAGCGGAACGCGAACTGCGTTACCGTGAAGCCCATCAGAATAACGACGAGCACGAGGCCGGCGACGAGGCTCGCGACCACGACGTCGCCCGACATGCGGCCGCTGAGCGTCATTCCTGTCGCAAAAATCCAGACGAGGAACAGCAACCATGTGGGCACGAGCGAGAGCGCGCGGTCCTGTCCTTTTGCCGCCAGGAAAATGGTGAAGAGGCCGCCGACGCCGCCAATCGCAAGGAACGAGAGACGCGCAAACGTTGCCGCGAGACGAGGATCGATGACGGCGACGGCAATGAGCGTCAGCTGCGCCACCATCCAGACGCCGATCATCATCCGGACGAGCCCGTGCCACAACGCGAGGCGCAGGAATGTCGTGAGAAAGATGACGAAGCTCGACGCCATCGCGGCTTCGCCCGCCGCGCGGTAGACGGCGTTATCCTCGGGCCGCAAGTTGAACAGCTTATGGAAGAAGCCGAAATCAACGCAGAGATAGGTCAGCACCGTCCAGGCGACGAGAGCCGCCGCGGGGAAGATCAATTTATGATTGGCTGCGAAAATCGCCGTCAGGAAGATCGCGAGCAGGCCGGTCAGGCCGAGCATCGCACCGTTGAATAGCTGACGGTCGCGGCTCTTGATTTCGTAATCGATCGGTTGCCAGAGATACATGCGCGCGTAGCGCTCGCCGGCAAGCTCGGCGACGTAAGTGATTGTCTGACCCGGCTCGAGCGTGATGCGGAACACGTCGGCCTTGTCGCTCTTGATGCGCTCGGGGACGAAGCCGACCGAGGGCGTGACGCTTTCGATGCGGCGGGCATCCAGATCGGGCCAGACCGTTCCTGAGCCGACGATCGTGTAGCGGTCGGCGGTCAACAGCCGTTCGAGTGATTTGTCGGTTTTGTTGGTGAGCGCGAACACCATCCAGTTAGGGCTGGTGCCCGGCACGGAGGCTCTCACCGTCATGCGGCCGGTAACGCCGTCGGCGCCTGGGGCGGTTTCGACCTGGAGACTGTCGCCGCGGCCTTCGTAGGCTTCACCGAGCGTCGTGATCTCGAGGCGATCCTGATCGCCTTGGACGGGGATAGGAGTCAGCGCTTCGGCTCGTCCCGCGAGTGCCACGAGGCACAACGCCAGAACGCCCAGCACGGACAGCCAGGATTTGCCGTATCGCCCCCAGTCCATCCCCCCAGCTCCCATCAGCGCCCCCGCTCCGGTCCGCTTGGAACCGGCCCGACGGCAAGACGCGCGTACAGCAAGTGATCTTCCCACCGGCCATTGATCTTGAGGTAGGCGCGCGCGAGCCCCTCGCGCTGGAAGCCGGCAAATTCGAGAACACGCATGGACGCATAATTCGTCAGCATGATTGCCGCTTCGATGCGATGCAGCCTCAGAACATTAAAGGCCATCGGCAGGACCATTCCGACGGCTTCGCGCATATGGCCCCGGCCTGCGTAGTTCTCGCCCATCCAGTAGCCGAGCGACGCCGTTTGCGCGGAACCGCGCCGGACGTTCGAGAGCGTTACGCCGCCGATCAGGGCGCCCGTCGCATTTTCAAAGATGAAGTAGGGATACGAGATGTCGTTGTGCACGTCCTTCGCGTAGGCGCGCAGCCGGCGGCGATACATGGTGCGTGAAAGATCATCCTGCGCCCACGTCGGCTCCCAGGGCGTGAGGTGGGCCCGGCTGGCTGCCCGGAGGTCAGACCATTCGGCGTAATCGGACGCCGCCGGCTGACGTAGCGTCAGCGCGGGACCTTGGACGGTCTCGAAATCTTCATCGGGGCGGATGGAGCGAAGAAAAGCCACGCTGTCTCACCTCGTTCCGTCGGCGGCGGCCATCGGCGTTTCGCGCGGCGTAAACCTTCCCGCGATGCGCGAGGCTTGGCCGCTGGACTTTCGGCCCGAGCCGATGACCGCGACGGACGGCGCTTCTTCAGTCAAAGTTTGCGCGAACGTCTTTATGCGCTCGTGATCGACGGCGTCGACCTCGCGGATCAGCTCGGCAACGGGAATGAGGCGGCCCTGCGAAAGCAACTGGCGCGCCATCTGCTCGGCGTTGACGGCTGAACTTTCGAGGGCCATCAGCAAGCCTGCCTTGAGCTGCGCCTTGGAACGCTGAAGTTCGGCGTCCGTCGGACCGGTCTCGGCGATTTCTGTAAGCTGCTGGACGACCACGTCGGCGAGTTCGCCGACCATCTCCGGTCCAGTCGCTGCGTGCACGGACAGCATTCCGGTATCCCTCAGTCCCCAAATCGACGAGTCGATCGAGTAGCAAAGGCCTCGATCCTCGCGAATCTCCTGAAACAACCGCGACGACATCCCACCGCCGAACAACCCTGAGAACACCTGCGCCGTGTAGAACGCCGGGTCCAAATACGAGGGCGAGGGCAACCCAATCAAAACATGGCTCTGCTCGAACGGTTTACTCGACGCCGCAAAACCACCCCGATATTGCGCTGCTGAGTCGAGCCCCCGTGTCCTCTGAGTGAGCCCGCCGAATAGGGCCTCAACGTGGCGGACGATGTCTTTGTGCTGGACGGCGCCGGCAGCAGAAACCACAATCGTGTCAGGGATATAGTGCTCATCCAGATAGGATCTGAGATCGGCCGCGGTAAATCGGCCAACGCTCGCCTTGGTGCCGAGTATGGGCCTGCCGATCGATTGGCCGGGAAATGCAACGCCCTGCATCAGGTCGAAGGCCATGTCGTCGGGGTTATCGTCGGACGCAGCAATTTCCTGCTGGATGACGACGCGCTCGCGGTCGAGGTCGTCGGTCGCGAATTTCGAGTTGAGGAGAATGTCGGCGATGAGACCGAGCGCGACGGGCTCGTCACCCTTCAGGACGCGCGCGAAATAGGCGGTCGTATCGAGGCCGGTCGATGCGTTGAGGTCGCCCCCGACGCTTTCGATTTCATCGGCGATCTGGCGCGCGGAGCGGGTTTTCGTGCCCTTGAACGCCATGTGCTCGAGGAAATGCGCGAGGCCATGCTGGTCTTCGCGCTCGTGGCGCGCGCCGACCGCGACCCAGACGCCCAGCGAGACCGTCTCGAGAGACGGCATCCGGTGCGTGACGATGCGAAGTCCGTTCGGCAGCGTGGTGAGTTCAGTCGCCATCTCTACACCCCCGACGCGACGCGGCTGTGGTGCAATACGAATTCTTGGATTGCACTCAAGCTGTTCGGCAAAACTTCGAACCGTTCGTCGTCGGTCATAAGGTGTTCAAATCCTTGAGGCAGTGCAGGTCTCTTGCCTGTGATTGCCTCGATGGCATCGGGGAATTTCGCGGGGTGGGCCGTCGCGAGAACGACGGTCTCGCCAGCAGGCGCTTGTTCGGCCGCGAAGAGCGCGCAAGCCGTGTGCGGGTCGACGACATAACCCGTCTTCGTTGCGGTCGTGCGAATGGTGCCCTCCACATCAGTCTCGGATGCCGCGACGGCGGCAAAGTCGGCCTTGAGTGCCGGCCAGAGGGCACCGAGTTCAAAGCGCTGATTGGCTGCCAGCGAGCCCATCATGCTGCGGACGAGAGCCGCATCGCGGCCTGAGGCATCGAAGAGATAGCGCTCGAAGTTCGAAGAGACCTGAATGTCCATCGAAGGCGACGTCGTCGGAACCACGCCCTTCATCGCGTAAACGCCGGTCTCCGCTGCGCGCGGGAGGATATCGTTTTCGTTCGACGCGATGATGAGCTTGTCGATGGGCAAGCCCATGCGCTTGGCGACGTAACCGGCGAAGATATCGCCGAAATTCCCGGTCGGCACCGCGAAGGACAGCGGGCCCTGATGGCCGGTTATACGCGATGCCGCGTAGAAGTAATACGTCACCTGCGCGACGATGCGCGCCCAGTTGATGGAGTTGACGCCGGACAGCTCGACCCGGTCGCGGAATGCGTGGTCGTTGAACATCCCTTTAACGAGCGCCTGGCAATCGTCGAAACTGCCGCGAACGGCGATAGCGTGAACGTTCTTTTCCTTCGGCGTCGTCATCATGCGTCGCTGCACATCGGAGACGCGGCCCTCAGGGAAGAGGATCACGACGTCGACGCGCGTTGATGTCCTGAACGCTTCGATCGCGGCGCCGCCGGTGTCACCGGACGTCGCGCCGACGATCGTTGCCCGCGCGTTGCGCTTCGTCAGTACGTGATCCATCAGCCGCGCCAGCAGCTGCATCGCGACGTCCTTGAACGCCAGCGTCGGACCATGAAAGAGTTCGAGGATCGTCAGTCCGGACCTCAACGGGTGGATCGGCGTGACCTCGGCGCTGTTAAACGTCGCATACGCTTCCTCGGCCATGCGGGCGAGATCAGCGCGCGTTATGTCGTTCCCCACGAACGGGTGAATGACGTCGACGGCGATTGCCGCGAACGATTTTTTTGGAAAGGACGCGATCGTGGCGGGTGCGAGGGTGGGCCAGCTCTCGGGAACGTAGAGGCCACCGTCTCGCGCGAGACCAGCGAGGAGAATGTCCTCGAAACCAAGCTTTTCGACTTCGCCCCGCGTTGAGATGTATTTCAAATCTGCTCTCTTTGCCTAATTCTGCCGTTCGAGCCTAGTTGGATGGGCGCAAGCGAACAACCGAGCCCTGGTCCAAGCCGACCCAAATCATTCTTCCTTTGGTTGCACATCGTCGTTTTTCGCACCCTCAAGTCGCTGCCGAGCGAAGATCGCGAACACGACAATCAGCGTTGCGGCGAGCCCATACCATGTAACGACGTACTGGAGATGGTTGTTCGGCAGGTTGATCTCGGTCGTGCCGCCCTTCGGCAAGCCGCCCGGATTTTCGGGTATCGCGTCGGCATCGAGGGAGAACGGTGCGTAAGCCTGGCTCTTCTCGGCATTGAATTGGAGCGGCGTGGGCGGCCCTTGAGGTCCCCACTGCATGGCGTCGAGGTCGCGCCAATACCAGTGGTTCCCGGCGTAATCGTTGTCGGGGGCGAACGCCGTCTTGGGCTGGGCAAGGCGCACGAGGCCTGTGACCGTCACGGGGCCCGAAACCTGACCTTCGGCACGCTTCGAGGGATCCTTCAGCTTGTCGGGGACCCAGCCGCGATTGACGAAAATGGGCGGCAAGCCGCCTTCCGGGACCAGCAACGTGTAGACGTGCCAGCCCTGCGAGGCTGTCGTCGGGGCATAGAGATGGCGCTCGCGGTTATGGTCGAACGTGCCCGTGACGCGCATGTGCGCGTACTCGACATCGCCGGATTTGACGTATTCCGACAGCACCTCCGGATAGGACACGGGGTCAGCCTTTACCCGCTCGTCGATCTTCGAGATCAGCGAATCCTTCCAAGCCATCCGGTGCCATTGCCAGTTGCCGAGCCCTATCAGGACCGGCAGCATGGCGAGGGTCAGAATGGTCGGCACGATCAGACCTGCGGCGCGCCAGCGCGCGAACATAGTCACTCCTTGGCGAGACGGCCTTCCTCGGCCTTATTCTTGAATTGTAGCGCGATCAGCGACGCCTTGAGAAAGCGCAGAAGAAAAACCGCGAGGACCGGAGTGAGAATACCCCAGAGCAACACATGCATCCACCACGGCACGCCGAATTTGAATTCGGCGATGAGCGCGCCTCCGACGCAGAGAAACCCCAGAATGAAGATGGCAAAGACGGCCGGTCCATCGCCCGTATCAACGAACTTGTAATCGAGACCGCAATCGTCGCAGCGGTCGCGCATGTTCAGGAGATTTACGAAGAGCTTGCCCTTGTGACACCGCGGGCACCGGCATGTCAGTCCGGTTACGAGTGGTGAAACGGGCCGGGTGGCAGTGACCACAGCAATCTCGATTTCTGACGGCTCAAATTGCGGCTGACCCTGGCGCGCCGGGCCACGCGGCGCAACTCCGAATAGTGCCGCGCCTCAAACACAAGAGGCGGCTTTGGGCCGCCTCTTGGAAAATTCCGTTTGCTTCCGATAAGCGAGCGTTAGTGGGCGCCCGCCGTGATCGGACCCGCGCCCCATACGTAGATGCAGGCGAACAGGAACAGCCAGACGACGTCGACGAAGTGCCAGTACCAGGCGGCAGCCTCGAAGCCGAAATGCTGTTGCGGGGTGAATGCTCCGCGCATGGCCCGGACCAAGCAGACCGCCAGGAAGATCGTGCCGATGATCACGTGCGCGCCGTGGAAGCCGGTCGCCATGAAGAATGTCGCACCGTAGCTATGGCCAGGGAAGCTGAACGCAGCTTCGCTGTATTCAATCGCCTGAAGCGTCGTGAACGTCATGCCGAGCAGGACCGTGAGGATGAGGCCAATGACGAGGCCACGACGGTCGTTCTTCAGCAGTGCATGGTGCGCCCAGGTCACCGTGCAGCCCGAAGTCAACAGTATGAGCGTGTTGACGAGCGGCAGATGCCAGGGGTCGAACGTGTGCTTGAAGAAGCCCGGGACGGTGGCGGTGGTCGGATCGACGGCTGCCGGCGGCCAGTGGCCACCAAAGAGTTCGTCACGTGCGACCAAGCCGACAATCTGGCCTGGGTTGTTCATCAGTTCGTGAACGCCCGCCGGAAAGAGCGCGACATCGAAATAAGCCCAGAACCAAGCGACGAAGAACATTACCTCCGAGGCGATGAACAGGATCATGCCGTAACGCAGATGCAGCTGAACGACGGGTGTTTGGTATCCCTCATTGGCTTCACGGATGACGTCGATCCACCACGCCCATGCGGTCGCTATGACTGCGAACCCGCCGACCGCAAAGAGCCACGGCCCCTTGACGCCAAGGACGCCTTCGCCATCGACGTGCGTGCGCATCCATGCAATGGCGCCGACCGCCATGATGAACGCCGCTACGGAGGCCGCAACCGGCCAAGGGCTCGGATTTACGAGATGATAGTCGTGGTGTTTTGCGTGCGTATCAGCCATTTCCGTCTCCGTCCCCTTCAGGCTCTGGCCTGTTCTTGCTTGGATCGAAAGCTCGACGCTGCGGTGTTAGCGCCCCGTCTCGTCCTTCGGTCCTCTTTCGTGTTTTCTTCAGTCTGCATTCGTCTTTAGCCCCCCGTCTTCGGCGGCGCGGGCGCAACCTGGGCTGTCGCCTTCGGGTGCTCGGCTGCGAAGAAGGAATACGACAGCGTGACCTCAGGCTGGAGTGCCGTGGAACTGTCTTCGACCAGCTTCGGGTCGAGGAAGAAGGTCACCGGCATTTCCACACTCTGGTGCGGCTGCAGCGTCTGCTCCGTGAAGCAGAAGCATTCGATCTTGTTGAAGTAGGCGCCAAACGCTTCGGGCGTGACGTTGAACGTCGCCTGCCCTGTCACCGGCTTGTCGGAATTGTTCGTCGCGCGGAAGAAAGCCAGCGCCGTCTCGCCGATCTTCACTTCCATCTTTCGGACGTCCGGCTCGAAGGTCCAAGCAAGACCCGGCGCAGTGTTGGAATCGAATCGCACCGTGATCGTGCGGTCGAGCACCTTGCCCGTGTTGATATCGGCGCGCTGCGTCGTGCCACCGTATCCGGTCGCCTTGCAGAACATCGTGTAGAGGGTCGGCGAGGCCGCGGTTATCGAGCCCATGACCGCGAGAGCTGCAAGGCAGCCGTAAACAGCCCGCCGGTTCTGGCGAACGGTCTTCGCGGCAACTTCGGCATCCTGCTGTCCGAGTGGGTTCTTCGTCATGCCTTAGAACGTTCCTTTTGCGACGTTGCCGCCGAGGTGAACAAACGTTGCGACGTAGAAGGCTATAACCATAAAGCCGAGCGTCAGCGCGATCGCGATGGAGCGCCGGCGGCGAATCTTCTCAGCGGCCGGATCAAGTCGTTGGGGAATTTTGGGATCGTCGGTCAAAGGAGCCTCACGCAAAAAAACGATGGAAAATTGCTTCACCAAAAAGAACTGCGAACAGCACGTAGAGATAAAGTATCGAAAACCAGAAAAGCTGCCGTGCCGCCGTATCGGCTTCACGACCTTCCGTCGTCATGTAGACGCGAACGGCCAGCCCCAAGAAGACTGCCCCGAGCGCTAGCGAACAGACGAGATACGTCATTCCGCCGAGACCGGTAAAGAAAGGCGTTACCGCCAACGGCACGAGGACGATGGAGTAGAGAACGATCTGCTTGCGCGTCTCGGCCAAGCCTGCAACGACCGGAAGCATCGGCACGCCGACGCGCTCATAGTCCCGGCAGCGATAGAGAGCGAGTGCCCAGAAGTGCGGGGGCGTCCACATGAAGATGATGAGGAACAGCAGGACGCTATCGATGCTGATGCTTCCCGTCACGGATGCCCAGCCGACCATCGGAGGGAATGCGCCGGCCGCGCCGCCGATGACGATATTGTAGGGCGTCCGCCGCTTCAGCCACATAGTGTAAACGAAAAGATAGAAGGCGATCGTAATCGCCAACAGCGCTCCGGCCGTCCAGTTGACCAAGACGCCGAGCGTCAGAACGGAGCAAACGCTCAACACGCCGCCAAAGTTCAGCGCCTCGTCACCCGTGACGCGGCCGCGCGGCAAGGGGCGGGCGGCCGTCCGCGCCATGCGCGCGTCGATATCGGCGTCGTACCACATGTTGAGGGCGCCCGAAGCGCCCGCGCCGATGGCGATGGAGATGATCGCGATGGCGCCAAGAATTGGATTGATCGGGCCCGGCGCCGCGAACATCGCGGCAAGTGCCGTAAACACGACAAGCGTCATCACCCGCGGCTTCATCAGCTGGATGAAATCGCTAACGCTGGGTTCCAGCGTCAGGTCTGCTTGGCCGACTTCACTTTGAATGCTCATATCGCGGGCGCCGTCTTAGAAATTGAGCTTCGAAACCGGATGGCGACGGGGCTAATGCTTCGCCCCGTCGCTCACCCATTTATCGTCAGTGATGGTCCGTCGCGGCGATCCGCGGCAGCGTTTCATAAGAATGGAACGGTGGCGGTGACGACAGCGTCCATTCCAGAGTTGTCGCTCCGACGCCCCATGGGTTCGCCGCCGCCTTTTCCTTGCGGATGAAGTAGGCGTGGAACATCGCGAACAGGAAGACGACTACGCCAAGCGTCGTGATGTACGAGCCGTAAGACGAGATGCGGTTCCAGTAGGCAAACGCCTCGGGATAATCGGCGTAGTGGCGCTGCATGCCGGCCAGACCAAGGAAGTGCTGCGGGAAGAACAGCACGTTGGCGCCGATGAACGTCAGCCAGAAGTGAATCTTGCCAAGCGTCTCATTGTACATGTAGCCGGACATCTTCGGGAACCAGTAGTACCAGCCCGCGAATATCGAGAAGACGGCGCCAAGCGACAGCACGTAGTGGAAGTGCGCGACGACGTAATACGTATTGTGCAGCGAACGATCGATGCCCGCGTTAGCGCACATCACGCCCGTCACGCCGCCGACGGTGAAGAGGAAGATGAATCCCAGCGCCCAGAGCATGGGCACGCGGAACTGCAGCGAGCCGCCCCACATCGTTGCGATCCACGAGAACACCTTGATGCCGGTGGGCACCGCGATGACCATCGTGGCGAACATGAAGTAGGCCTGCGTATCGACGCTCAGACCCGCCGTATACATGTGGTGGGCCCAGACGATGAAGCCGACGAGGCCGATAGCGACCATCGCGTACGCCATTCCGAGGTAACCGAAGATCGGCTTCCGCGAGAACGTGGACACGATGTGGCTGATCATGCCGAAGCCGGGCAGGATGAGAATGTAAACTTCCGGATGACCGAAGAACCAGAAAAGGTGAGCGTAGAGGATAGGATCGCCGCCACCTGCCGGATCGTAGAAGGTCGTACCGAAGTTGCGGTCCGTCAGCAGCATCGTGATGGCGCCGGCAAGAACCGGCAGCGACAGAAGCAGCAGGAACGCAGTCACGAGCACCGACCAGGCGAACAGCGGCATCTTATGCAGCGTCATGCCGGGGGCACGCATGTTGAAGATCGTCGTGATGAAGTTGATGGCGCCGAGGATAGAGGACGCGCCAGCAAGATGGAGCGCCAGGATACCGAAATCGACCGCGGGACCGGGGTGGCCAATTCTGCCCGACAACGGAGCAACGAGGATCCAGCCTGCGCCGACGCCGTTCGCATCGGCGGTGCCCGGCACGAACAACGAGATAAGCAGAAGCGCGAACGCCGCCGGCAACAGCCAGAACGAGATGTTGTTCATGCGCGGGAACGCCATATCAGGCGCGCCGATCATCAACGGCACGAACCAGTTGCCGAAGCCACCGATCATAGCGGGCATGACCATGAAGAAGACCATGATCAAGCCGTGACCCGTTACGAAGACGTTATAGATGCCTTCGTTGGCGAAATACTGCAGGCCCGGCTCCTGAAGTTCCAGTCGCATCATCACCGACAGGAACAAGCCAATGCAGCCCGCGAACATCGCGAACAACAGGTATAGCGTGCCGATATCCTTGTGGTTCGTCGAAAAGAACCAGCGCTTAAAAAATGGCGGGGCGTGATCGTGCCCGTCGCCTTCTGCGTATGCCGTGCTTCCCATTTCGTAGAGCCCTTGTCCCGGAAGTTTTGTCTGATCTTTTTTTGTTGAGCGTCAGATCTGTCGAGCTATTGCCCGGCCATCGATGAGCCGCCGTTACGGCGCTTGAGCTACCGACTGAAAGTCAACCTTGCTCGCAGTGTCCGCATCGAGGATTTGCTGCGCCTTCTTCTTGTCCTTGGCCTTCACAGCCGCCATCCATGCATCATAGACCGGCTGGTCCACAACGCGAACGACGATCGGCATGGCCGAATGGAGCTTACCGCATAGCACAGCGCACTGGCCGTGATAGGAGCCGACTTTCGTCGCCTTGAACCAAACAGCCGCAACGCGGCCCGGAACGGCCTGCATCTTCACGCCAAACGAAGGGATCGTCCAGGAATGGATGACGTCGTTAGACGTTACGAGGACGTCGACGACCTTGTTGACCGGCACTGCGATCTCTTGATCGACCGTCAACCGGCGGAGCTTCTTTTCTTCGCTCCAGAGCGGAAGCGAAGCTTGATAGAGAGCGTTGTGAAGTGCGGCGCCTTCGAGCGAGCCGAACTCCTTGTCGTAAGCCTCGTCGCCGATTTTCGCCCGCAGGACGTCCTCGTCGTTGACCATATTCGAGGTGATCGTCACCTTGTCATCGACATACTCATGCTCCCAGAACCAGGCGTTGCCGGTTGCCTTGATCGTCAGATCGGGCTTGGGAAAATTGTACTGATTGAAGAGGAGGTGGAAGGAGGGGATCGAAATACCAACGAGGATCAGGATCGGAAGGATCGTCCAGGCAACCTCAAGCATCGTGTTGTGCGAGGTTCTGGATGGCGTGGGGTTACGCTTCTCGTTGAAGCGATACATCACGTAAACCATCAACACGAGAACGAACAAAACGATCACGGTGATGATCGTATTGATGACATGAAAGAGGTCGAAGATCTGGCCCATGATCGGGGTCGCAGGGAGCTGCAGACCCAGCTCGCCATCTGTGGGCTGCCCGAGACCAGCCAATGCCGGGGCCAACCCGCCGAGGGCAACCGCCAAACACGCGGCCGCCATAATGGCAACCGCGCCAAACATCCTATTCGACATTCCTTCGCTCCCAATTCGTCGGTTCAGATCCCCCTGGACCGACAGCCTCCCAGATTTACCTGACACCCCGGGCCGGCGTGTCATTCCCGTTCTTTATTGCCCAGCTTACGCACTGGGAATGGCCCGCCGACGTCGCGGACCGAATGCCTCATCGATTTGTTAAGGCGGGTTGATAAAGAGCACAATCTCTTCGCTCGCCTCAAGTCAAGCTTTCTGCGTCATTTCTTCGCGAAACAGCTGTGCCGAATTGGCGAATCGATCATCCTCCCCGGTTAGTGGCGACATTTTTCGCGACAGAATTCGGCCGGATTCCTGGACGACGAAGCGCGCTCTCCTTCGTCGCTTTATCAATTGGGCGCCGCCCGCGAAAGCAAGGATCATCGATTGTCACCGCATAAAACGGGCTTCTGGGGCCATCCGGCAATTCATTTGCGCAAAATGATCGCTAACCGGATGCTGATCTTGGGCGCGCTCACCGGCCTTCTCGCAATCGTACAACTGGTGGGCGGGCTTGCCTTACCGGACAAAGCGTTCGCTGTCGATGCGCCGGAGGGAACGGTCAAGTCTCAGCATGGGGACTGGCAGGTCGTCTGCAAAGATCCGCCACCGGGTTCCAAGAACCCCATTTGTGCGCTGGTCCAGAGCGTGACAGCCGAGGACAAGAACAATATCGGCCTGACCGTCTACTTCCAGAAATTCTCGAACGGTACGCGGGTACTCAGGGTTTTTGCGCCGCTTGGCGTGCTTCTGCCGCCGGGCCTCGGCCTCAAGATCGACGACAAGGATGTCGGACATGCGCCGTTTCTCCGGTGTCACAGCTTCGCGTGCTATGCCCAGGTCGTTGTCGAGGACTCGCTCGTCGAGCAGCTGAAGACGGGGAAGACTGCGATCTTCATCATTTTTCAGACCGAGGAAGCGGGTATCGGCATCCCCATTTCGCTCAAGGGCTTTGGCGACGCTTTGATCGAACTCAAATGACGAAGGCCGATTGGCGAACCAATCGGCCTCAACTTCGGTTCGTTTCGGTTGGCTGACGCGAACGTCAGGCGACCCTGCGCTCTCAGGCCACTCTGCGCTCTGGCGTTTCGCCGGAAGGCTGGCGATCCAGAAGTATCAAACCGTCTCTAGCCGGCTTGGACGGCAAGGGCAGCACCTTCGGCGTGACCGCCTCGGTAGCTTTCTCCACCGCAGCCGCGACGCGCGGGACGGTCTCTATGTAATGCCCGGTGATCGTCGCCCAAAACTGAGCATGCGCGCTGAGCACGTCGACCGGTGTCGCCGGCTGCATCATTCGATGCGCCCAATGGACAAACGCCTGTGCTTGGCGCGCTTGCAAGCTTGCGACCTCCAGCTGCGTCCGGCCAGCAGCTTTCAGAAAAGGCTGCCAGAACATCGATGTACTGTCGGCCAATTCAAAGGCTTGCTGATAGAATGGATAGTAGAGCGAAGTATTCGTGGTACGCGTGCCCTCTTCATATGCCATTGCTGCGTCCTCCCAGACACAAAATATGCTGCGGCCCTCGACGGCCAACTTTTCAAAGCTTCTGCGCCAATAACTGTAACTTGCGCTAATTGTGGGTCAGTATCACGGCAGCCCGCGGGCCGCAGTTCACAGATGCGTGCTTTGGCAATCCATTCAAGGGCAGCAACCGCATCTCTACGAGCAGCTAAAGATTGTACGCTGCCTTCACTGCAGTTCGATGACTCAGATCAAATGCAATCAAGTTGAAAAATGTCAGTAGGCGGAAAACCCCACGCTACACAACCATAGTTATACAATCGTAAATTCTGCTTATCTCTAATTGAACTTAAGAACTTTGCTTAGTTCATCTTGCGTTCTTCTTGACGCTCTTCGTTTCATTCAGCGTTATGTTCAGCTTGGTTAATACAAACGTTTGTAAAGAGCGTCGGCGGCATTAATGTTGCGTTTGGGGGAGTGCCGTTGGTGCCTGCTCTCCGTTGTGGCCTCTTTGGTCATCGCGGCCGCGCAGATTTTCCTTGCCAGCTCCGCATCAGCGCAAACGAGTGATCCACCTACGGACTGGGTCCAGGAGAAATACGGCTGGCGAGAAGCTTCCGGCGGGTTCGACGTGGCTCGCGACCAATGGCTCGCCTATTCGGGAATGACTTTCGCCCTTGGTAGCCCGGATATCTACAGCGACGGATGGCGTCTTCGTCTGGGCGGGGGGTATGGCCGGTACGGCTACGACAGCATCCCGTCGCACACGAATTGCGGTGATGCGACTTCGAACGACATTTGCGGCGAAGATGGGCGCAGCCGGAAACACTACCAAGTCGGACATTCCTACGCCGAGGTTCTGCTTGGATATCATCTGCAGTTGGGCCGACTGACTGCGAAAGCATTCGCTGGCGCGACGATGTCTTCGAAGGATCATCTCAAGAGTGATCCGGATGCCCGCGATGACGGTACCCGTTACGGCGTTAAAGGCGCCTTGGAATTCTGGCTCACACTCAGCGCGGATTCCTGGACATCGCTCGACCTCAGCTATTCGACAGCGAGAAACGAGTCCGCGGCGCAGTGGCGGTCCGGCTGGCGCGTCTCGCCGAAGCTATCGATCGGCCCCGAGCTTCGCTATGACAAGAATGTCGAAACGGGCGACGGCGCCTGGAACGGACGAGCTGGCCTCTTCACGCGTTACGAATGGAGCGGCGGCGAGATTTCGCTAGCCAGCGGCGGGCTTTGGAGGGTCGAGAATTGGGCGGCGGAAAATCCCTCGGCCTATGGAACCGTCAATGTGCTTTTTCAATACTAAGCCGTGTCATAGCGATTGATTACAAAGCGGCGGGGCAATCTTCGGGGATAAACAAAATGAATACATCTCTGGCGAGGATCCCGGCTCTGATGCTCGCATTGCTTTTTCTACTCGCCGCCTTTCCAATATCCGTTCTCGCGGGCAGTTGCGCTTCTTCGCCGATCGTCGCGCGAGGCGAAGAAGCCAGTTACGTCTGGCTCGCAAAAACGAAGGCCCGAGCGAACTGGCGCGCAAAAGTTCGCGCAACTCCCGCACTTGGGCCGAACTTCGCAAATTGGGCGCGAGCTCAAGATACAGAAGAACGCTGTCTAACCGGACCAGCGGGAACGTTGTGCATCTTCACAGGCAGGCCCTGCACACCCTGATCACGTGAGGCATTTCAATCTCACCTCGCGACGGATTGCGTTCAATCAACGCTTATTGAGAAACATTTTGGCGATTCAGGAATTGGGCTTCAAGAAAGTGCGCTATAAGACAGGGGATCAGACGCGCCCGTGTTGATTGCACTGCCGATCACCGAGGGGCCCGCGATCCCGATGACGAAACGAAATTACTCCATGCCTGCGCATTTCATTGCCGTTTGCGATGTTCGGATTACCGTTTAGAGGCGCGCCCATATGAGGCGAAGTACTTCTTCGATCACATAATCGATTTCAGCGATTGCGCGGGACCGTTTGGTCGACGGCCTGCGGAGCGCTATCGATCTCGCGAGATTGCGAAATCCGCCCGGCCGTAGGCTCGGGCGGTTGAGAGAGGAGCGGTGGGCTGCGGGACCTACTGCTCCTCTTTTTTGCAAAAATGATCCTTCTGCCTCGGCCCGGCTGACCGGCCCGCACTTTTGCTCGCGGACGCATCGAGTTGCAGCCGCATCCACCCCGTGGCCCCGTAGGATCACCCCGAATTTTTTACAAAACGAACACCTGTTCGCCTTGACCTCTCCGCAATCGTTCGACAAACAGAACGCTCGTTCTTTTATTGTTGCTCCCCCCCACGGACGATTGCCGCGATGCCGAAGCTCAAGCCAGATACACAGCGCGCCCGACGAGAGCACATTCTCGACGCGGCGCTCACATGCTTTGCTCATGGCGGATTTCACGCCACCACGATGCAGACGATTTGCCGGGAAGCGGGCGTCAGCCCCGGCGCGCTCTACGTTTATTTCGACAGCAAGGAAGCGCTGATCGCGGGGCTCTGTGAGCGCGACCGCGCGGAATTTGCCGAACGTTTCGCTTCTCTCGCCACTGCGCCGGACTTCCTCGAGGCGCTCAACGCCATCGGTCAGCACTATTTCATCGACGAGGGCGCCGAGAAGCAGCGGTTCGTCATCGAGATGGGTATCGAGGCAACGCGCAATCCGCGCATCGCCGAAATCTTCATGAGCGTCGACAAATTTTGCTCCGACAACTTCGAAGCGTTGTTTCTCCGTCTCCAAGAAGAGGGGCGCATCGCGCCACGGACTGACATCCAGACACTCGTCAAGGTTTTCAATGTCATCGGCGACGGCATGTTCTGGCGGCGAGCCATCCATCCGACGGCAGACATGCGCGCCGTCCTCCCAGTCATGATCGACCTCATCGGCACATTGCTCAATCCAGTGGAGCCGAAGACTTCCCATTCGAAAGTTTCCGCACGCGAGGCGCGCCGATGAATATGAGAAAGTTTTTCTTCGGCCTGCTTGCGGCGAGCGCGGTGGCCGGAGGGGGTTACGTCTACCTCGAGAAAAAACACGCAGCAGCCGCGCAAGCCGAAAGGCTCGAAGCGGCGAAGCCGGTCGCGGCTCCAACAATCACCGTCTCGAAGGTCGGCATCGATAATTTCGTCGAGACGGCGGCAGTTTCCGGCTCGCTCGTACCGCGTGAAGAGATCCTCGTTTCTCCCGAGGTCGAGGGTTTGCGGGTTCTCGAGCTGCTCGCGGACGAGGGAGATAAAGTCAACAAGGGTCAGGTTCTCGCCCGCCTCGTCGCGGAGCAACTCGATGCGCAGCTCGCGCAAAACGACGCCAATCTCGCGCGGTCAGATGCTGCGATCGCGCAGGCCGAAAGCCAAATCGTGCAATTCGAGGCGCAGTCGAAAGAGGCCGCCGCGCAGTTCGACCGCGCGGTACCGCTGAAGCAGTCCGGCTATCTTTCGGGCGCCACCTACGATCAGCGCGAGAGTGCTGCGCACACGACCGCGGCGCAGCTCATTGCGGCGCGCGACGGGTTGACGGCGGCGAAAGCCGAGAAGGCGCAAGTCGAGGCCCAGCGCCGCGAACTTATGTGGCGGCGAAACAATACCGAAGTAACGGCGCCTGCGGACGGCGTCATCAGCCGGCGCATGGCGCGCATCGGCGCGATGGCGTCGACGGCCGGCGAGCCGATGTTTCGCATCATCCAGAACGGCGAGATCGAACTCGACGCCGAGATCGTCGAGACCGAGTTGAAGAAGGTCAAAGTCGGGCAAAAGGCCATCGTGACGGTGCCGCAGAACGGCGACTTCGACGGGAAGGTTCGCCTCATCGCGCCCGAAGTCGACAAGGCTACCCGGCTCGGCCGCGTCAAGATTTTCCTCGGCGACAATCCCTCGCTGCGGATCGGTTCCTACGCCCGCGGGCGAATAGAAACAGCGCGGAGCCGCGGCCTTGCCGTGCCTTCATCCGCAGTGACATTCGATCAAGGTCTCGCGACCGTGCAGGTCGTCAAGGACGATACGGTTCAAAAGCACTCCGTCACGGTGGGCCTGATCGCGGGCGACCTCGTCGAGATCAAGAAGGGCGTCAACGAGGGCGATCTGGTCGTGACGCGCGCGGGGACATTCCTTCGCGACGGTGACGTCGTGCGCCCGGTTATTCCCGAGCCGCGGCTGAGCGAGGCGAAGTAATGCGCATCAACATCTCAGCTTGGTCGATCCGCCGGCCCGTCCCTGCCATTGTGCTCTTCGCTGTCTTGATGCTGCTCGGGATCCTCAGCTTCAAGTCGCTGCCTGTGACGCRCTTTCCGAACATCGACGTGCCGATCGTCTCGGTGAAGATCACGCAGTCGGGCGCCGCACCTGCGGAACTCGAAACGCAGGTGACGAAAGTCATCGAAGATTCCGTTGCGAACATCACGGGCGTCAAACACATCACGTCGACGCTGACCGACGGCTTGTCGGCGACTGTCCTGGAATTCCGTCTCGAAACAAATACCGACCGGGCTTTGAACGACGTCAAAGACGCGATTGCGAAAATTCGAGCCGATCTGCCGCGCACCATCGACGAGCCCGTCGTCGAGCGCATCGACGTCGAAGGACAAGCGATCCTGTCGTTTGCGGCGACATCGCCTGGCATGACGCTCGAAGAGCTTTCGTGGCACGTCGACGATGTCATAAAGCGGAAGCTGCAAGCAACGAAGGGCGTGGGCCGCGTCGAGCGTTACGGCGGTGTCGACAGAGAAATTCGTGTCAATCTCGATCCCGATAAGCTTCTGGCCTATGGCATAACGGCGGCCCAGGTGAACGCCCAAGTCCGCTCGACGAACGTCGATCTCGGATCGGGCCGCGGGGAAGTCGGCAGCCAGGAACAGGCGATCCGCACGCTTGCCGGCGCGCGCGAGGTCGAAGCCTTCGCCGACGGAAAAATCATTCTTGCCGGAGGCCGCGAGGTTCGGCTTCGCGATCTCGGCCGCGTCATCGACGATGCCAGCGAGCAGCGTACCTTCGGACGCCTCAACGGCCAGCCCGTCGTCTCGTTCTCAATCTTCCGCACGAAGGGAACGAGCGACCTTTCGGTTGCCGATGCCGTCAACGCTTCGCTAAAGACGCTCGAAGCAGAGTATCCCGATGTCAAGCTAACGAAGATCGACGACGCGGTTGCGTACACGCGCGGCAACTATGTCGCGGCGATGGAAACTCTGATCGAGGGCGCCGTTCTGGCGGTTCTCGTCGTTCTCGTCTTTTTGCGCAACTGGCGGGCGACGGCTATTGCAGCTGTTGCGCTACCGCTTGCCGCGATCCCGACGTTCTGGGCGATGAGCTCGCTTGGCTTTTCGCTAAACCTCGTCAGCCTGCTCGGTATAACACTCGCAACCGGCATTCTCGTCGACGACGCGATCGTCGAGATCGAGAATATCGTGCGCCATATGCATATGGGCAAATCCCCTTATCGCGCGGCGCTCGAAGCCGCGGACGAAATCGGTCTTGCCGTCATCGCCATCACGCTGACGATCGTCGCGATCTTCGCGCCTGTGTCGTTCATGGGCGGCATTGCCGGACAGTACTTCAAGCAGTTCGGCATGACCGTGGCGGTCGCGGTACTCATTTCACTGTTAGTCGCGCGCCTCATCACGCCAATGATGGCCGCATATCTCTTGCGGCCCATTCCAGAGAAACCGCATGTGGACGGCGCAATCATGCGCGCCTACACCCGCTTTCTTTCGGCAACGCTTCGTTGGCGATATCTGACGCTCGTAACGGGCGTTGCGTTGTTCTCCGCTTCGATCTACGCGACGACGCTGCTTCCAACCGGCTTTTTGCCGGATGAAGATACGTCTCGCGTCGTCGTTGCAGTTGAACTTCCACCGGGGACGCAGCTCAACGAAACGCGAGACAAGACCGACCAACTCGTCAAATCGCTGAGGACAATTCCGGAAGTCAGCCAAGTGTTCGTGCTTGGCGGGACGAGCCCGACGGGCCAACTCGAGGTTCGCCGTGCAGCGCTTTTCGTGAAGCTCGTTCCGAAGACGCAGCGCAAGCTCACGCAGAAGCAGCTCAAGGCCATCATCGCGGCGAAGATTTCCGACGTTCCCGATACGCGCGCCTGGTACGTCAACGAGCGCGGCGAACGGGAGCTGTCGTTTTCGATGCTGTCGCGCAACGGTGAAGATCTCAAAGTCGCAATCGGCAAGTTGGAGACAGCGTTGCGCAGCGTTCCGGGCTTCCGCAACGTTGCTGCGTCCGGCTCGACGGAACGGCCGGAGATCCGGATCGTTCCGCGCCTCGACGAAGCCGCTCGCCTTGGCGTCGCGCCCGATCAGATTGCGGAGGCCATTCGCGTCGCGACGATCGGAGACGCTGGTTTCAACCTTGCAAAGTTTACGGTCGGCGACCGGCAAATCCCCATCCGCGTGCAGCTTGAAGAAAGCACGCGCACCGATCTCAAGCAGATCGAGCAATTGCGCTTGACCAATGCGGCGGGCAAAGCAATCCCGTTAACTGCGGTTGCAACCGTCGAGTTCGGACGGGGCCCCGCCTCCGTCGAGCGCTTCGACCGGTTGCGGCGCGCCGTCATCGGTGTCGATCTCGATCGCGGCGTCGCCATGAGCACCGGGCGCGAGAGGTTTCTCGATGTCGTTCAAAAGCAGAAGCTGCCCGCGTCGGTGACGTTGCAGCCATCGGGCGATGCCGAGGTTCAGGACGAAGTCGCCGACGGTTTCATCACGGCGATGGGAACGGGCATTCTGATCGTGCTCGGGCTGCTGCTCCTGCTGTTCGGCAGCGTCTTCCAGCCGATCACGATCTTGCTGTCGTTGCCGCTGTCGTTCGGCGGCGTGGCATTAGCCTTGCTCGTCACCAATAATCCGATCAGCATGCCGGTTTATATCGGCCTGTTGATGCTCATGGGGATCGTGACGAAAAACGCGATCATGCTCGTCGACTTCGCGATCGAGGAGATCGCCGCCGGAGTCGAGCGCGGCGTGGCGATCATCGACGCCGGCCGCAAGCGGGCGCGTCCTATCATCATGACGACGCTGGCGATGGCCGCCGGCATGCTTCCCAGCGCGTTCGCTCTCGGAGACGGCGGCGAGTTCCGTGCGCCTATGGCGATCGCTGTTATCGGCGGCCTCTTGGTGTCGACGATGCTGTCGCTGGTGTTCGTGCCCTCGTTCTTCACCGTGATGGATGACCTCGGCAAGTTGATGCAGCACATTTTCGGGCGCTTCATCGGTCCGACGGACGAGCCGGATGACGAAACCAAGCCGGCGCAGGGCGCGTCCGGGACCACGGGCCATAACGGCGAGCAGAGCCATCGTCCGTTGCCGCTCGCGGCGGAATAAACTCGAAAGGAAAGTACCGGCATCGGATTGTCGACGACGGGGTGCGTGCCTACCTTTCAGCCAGGGGCCGCAAATGAAGGAACACCCGATATGTTCGACGCCAAATCGTTGCTTGAAAGTATTGTTCGCGGCGCAGCGCCCGCGGGACCATCAACATCAACTCCAACGCAGCAGCCGAATGGCGGTAGCAGCATTGGAGATATTTTGAATGAAATTCTCCGCAGTGCCGGAAGCGGAACCAATCCCCAAGGCGGAAGTCAGTCCGCACCAGGCGGAAGCGGCGGAGTCGGCGATATCCTGAACCAGATCAGCCGAACCCTCTCGCAGGGGCAGGCCCAATCGCCCGGGGCCGCGCCGTCTCAAGCCGGTGCTCAAACGGGAGATGCTGGCGCCGATCTTGGAGCCATCCTCGGCCAGATCAGGGAGAAGCTTGGCCAAGCCGGCGGCTCGGTGTCATCAAGCGGCGGCATCGGCGATATTCTGAGCCGAGTTCTCGCGCAGGCCACGCAGGGCGTCAAAGAAGGTTCGGCACGGATCGGGCAAGAAACCGGTGCAAGCGATGCTCTGGGGCGGCTAGCCTCCGACCCGCAAGCGGGTCAGCTGCTGGGCAAGCTCAAAGACCTCATTCAAAATAATCCTTATGCATCGAGCGCGGCTGCCGGTGGGCTCGGCGGTCTTTTGCTTGGAACACGCACCGGCCGGTCGGTGGCTGCAAATTCAGCGAAGCTTGGCGCGCTCGCGATGCTCGGCGGCTTGGCCTACAAGGCCCTTCAGAATTACGAGGCGGGCAAGCCGCTGCTTACGGGCGACGACTCAGTCGACAAGAGTGGCACTCCTCAGGCCGCCATGTCACCCGAACCGCCTCCGGCGGGATCGGGCTTCGAGCCGGCTGCCATGACGAACGACGCTGCGGTCCACTATCTTCAGGCGATGATCGCAGCCGCCTTTGCCGACGGGCGCATAGACCCAGGCGAGCAAGAGAAGATCATGGGCGGGCTCAAGCAGGCAGGTCTCGACGGCGAGGCCGAAGCTTTCTTGGCGAACGAGCTCAATGATCCGCCAACCGTCCAAGAGCTGGCTCAATCCGTCAGCACGCCTCAGGAAGCCGTCCAACTTTACATTGCGGCCCGCATCGCCGTTGCCGACGATTCTCCCGCCGAAGAGCGGTTTTTGGCGTCACTCGCGAACACGCTCAGGCTCGATCCGCGGCTGATCGCACAGATCGACGCGACGGCGCGGCAGGCGGCCGCTTAACGCCTGCTTGCATCAGTCGAATGGCTTTCACAAAGAAAAAGGGCGCCCGCTGATCGCGGACGCCCTTTTTGCATTCAGGTTAAATAGCTCAGTTGGCTTTCGCCGTGCTGGCCGATGCGTTCGCAGCTTGATTGTCGAGCTTGAAGAACGTGTCGACGCGCATACCGGTGAAGAGCGGCGGATGATCGTCGAGGGAGACCATCACTTCGACGACTTCGACGTCGTTCGGCCGGCGCGGACCGCGGCTTGCGATGCGCGGGGCTGCCAACGACTGCGAGATCGACGTAACGGTGCCTTCGAACGTCTTATCCGGGAAGGCATCGGCCTTCACGACGACGCGCTGGCCCACATGAACTCTTGCGGCATCGCGCTCTTCGACTTCTGCGCGAAGGCGAAGGCTCGACATGTCGCCAAAGATGACGACGGAGCTCTCGGGCGAGGGTACGGCGGTTTCGCCGACGCGTGCCAAAACATTCAGAACGGTGCCGTCGGCGGGGGCGCGGATGCGCGTACGCTCGAGGGCGAGTTCGGCAGAGGTCAGATCGGAACGGGCGAGAGCCAGCGATGATTCCAGACGCTGCTGCAGCGGCATGTTTGCCTGAGCATTGACCTGCGCGAGCTTCGCCTTCGCAGCCGTCAACGCGTCTTCCTTGGCAACCAGGTCCTTACGGGCCTTGTCGACTGCTTCGGCATTGCCCTTATCGGTTTTCGAGGCGCGGAATGCTGCGTCGAAAGCCTCATGGGCCGCGAAAACGCCACGCTGCGCTTTAGAGACCGCGTCCTCGGCGTTGCGCCGATCGAGTGCCGGACCGGTCGCCGCTTCCTCACCGCGTTCACGTTCGCGAACGCTCGCTTCGGCGGATGCGGCGGCAATCTTGTTGTAATAGTCTGCGTCCTCGAGACGGATCAGCAGGTCGCCGGCCTTCACCTGGTCGTTCGTGTTCGCCAGGACTTCGGCAATCTTGCCGCCGACTTCGCTCGCTATACGGACTTCACCATCCTTCGGCTCGACACGCGCGGTGGCGGATGCCGCCCATTGCGCAGCCGGAGCCGTGGTGTCGGCATGTGCCGAGCCCGCCACGCTGGAGAAAAGCGTTTCGCTCTTCGTCAGAGAATTAAATGCAAAGCCACCTGACAGCGCTATGGCGCCAGCAACCACAATGGCTGCGACGGTGGGATCAATCTTCTTAAGCATGCAGCTTTCGCCTCTTCGTCAAATCCGTGATTTCGGGGGCATCTATGCCTTCCGGCCGGCGCTCTTCGCCGACGATTCTGCCGTCTTCGATGCGTATGACGCGATCGGCGTAACCCAAGGTTCGCGGGTCGTGCGTTACGGCAAGCACGCTGCGATGTTGTTCCTTGGCGATGCGAGATAGGAGTGCCATCACCGCGTGGCCGTTCTCGCTGTCCAGAGCGGCGGTCGGCTCGTCAGCGAGCACGATCGACGGTGAACTTGCGATGGCGCGGGCAACGGCAACGCGCTGCTGTTCGCCGCCTGAGAGGTTGCGGGGATAGTTGGTCAGCCGATGGCCGAGACCCACTTCACGCAAAACCTCTTCCGAGCGGCTCGTGGCAGCGAAGCCCTTGATGCCCCTGACGTCGAGCGCAATGCGAACGTTTTCGATGGCGTTCAGCGTCGGGAACAGATTGTAGGACTGGAAGATGAAACCGAGGTGCTCGCGTCGCACCTTGGCCAGATCTTCGGCGGAGAGACCGTCGATCACCTTATCCGCGATGCGGAGGGATCCCGATGTCGGTTTCATGATGCCGCCGAGGATCGACAGAAGCGTTGTCTTTCCGGACCCCGAGGGGCCCATCAGGAGTGTCAGCTCGCCGGGAACCAGTTCCAGCGATACGCCTTTGACGGCGACCACCAGGCCAGCACCTGAGCCAAGCTCCTTGACGATATTGTCCGCCTGCATGACGGGAGTCGTTGTCATCGCGCAAACACCGTAGCCGGATCTATCTTCGTGACCTTGACGATGGCCGAAAGCGCCGAGATCGCGCACATAAAGAGTGTCAGTGCGAAAAGCCAGAATGCCAATCCCGGCGTCATCACCAGCGGCAACGACGAATTCCTACTGAGGTAGAGTATTAATAAGGCGATTATCATGCCGAGCACGTAACCCATGATCGCGCTTAGCCCGGCCTGAGCCAAGATCACCTTATAGATATAGCCTCTCGACGATCCGAGCGCGCGGAGCGTGGCAAATTCGTGAATATGGTCTTTCGTGCTCGAATACAGAGTCTGCGCGACAATCACCGTGCCGACGAGACTTCCGAGGATAGCGCCGCCAATGAGGGCCAAGCCCGCACCCGTGCGGAACAGCCACTGCTTGAGGCTGCGGCTTTCGAATTCATCCTTGGTCAAGACGTCAGCTGAATCGAGGCGCTTCCCGAGATCTTTCTGAACTTCCGTGATGTTCGCTCCCGGGGCAAGCTTCACGAGGAGGAACGTCGACTTGTCATCATCGGCGCCGAGCAATTGACGAGCACGGTTAAGAGTCGTGTAGGCATAGGGCGATTGGGTGAAGGAGCGGATACCTTCCGTCAGCGCGCGGATCTTGACGCGGCCGCCAGCCGCCTGCGCGGTGTCACCGATGCCGTTGACGCCAAGTTCGCTCAAATAGGTGCTATCGACGGCGATGGCGTCAGGCGCTTTGATGTCCTCGACCGAGCCTTGAATGAGGCCCCACGGAAGAAGGCCCTGATCGTCGGCATCGGCGCCAACGAGGACCACCCGCGAGGAACCGCCCTCAGGCTTCCGCCATTCTGCGAAGGCGACGACGAGAGGCACGACGCTTTCAACGCCGGGCGTTGCCAGGGCTTGGTGGCGTTCACGATCGCCCAAAAGAAGGCCGCCGTCCTCGAAGCTTTTGGCGCCGAAGGTCGTTACGATGAGGTCGGCGTTGGAGCGGGCAATGTTGGCCGTGATCATCCGGCTCGACCCGAGGTACAAACCGAGTTGCACGGCCACAAGAACGATGGAGAAAAGAATACCGATAAGCGTAACCGCCAAGCGAACGCGATCGTGCAACAAGTTACGAAGCGCGAGAGTAAAAACCATGTATCTGCCGGATCTCTCAGAATGTTTCTATTGGGGCCTTAGGGCCTGCAACAGGCGCGAGCTCCGCATTAATACCGGCGCGCCTCATGCAGGGTCATATAGCTCTATTGTCTCGTCGCGACCACAGTGAAACGCGAAAACGGTCCGCGTCACGTTCCGCCTCGAACCATGCCGCCGGGGTTAATTTCCGACGTAAAAGGCTTTCTCCTAAAGCCTTAGCAAGGGTTTAACAAATAAGTTCCAATGTTTTGCCGCTTTCAGGGCATAGGAGTACTGAAGTTGAAATTCCATCTGCGGTTTATTGTCATGCGTAATTTAAACATTGCGAATTGTTCAGGCGTTGCTCTGGTTGCCGCAGCCTGTTTATTCGGTTTCGCCATCCGACCTACTGCGGCGGCCGCCGATCCCAAAGAAGTCGGCGTCTGGTACGACGACACCGGCAAGGGTGCGGTCAAGATCGAGATCTGCACTCCGACGACGCTTTGCGGAAAGATCTATTGGCTCGAAGAGCCCATGGCTGCCGACGGGCAACCCAAGATCGACAGATACAATCCCGATGCTTCGCAGCGTGCGCGTCCGATCTGCGGCTTGCCGGTTCTGGGCAATCTCGAGCAGCTGTCGAGCGGTGGTTTCGACAACGGCTGGGTTTACGATCCGAAGGAAGGCAAATCCTATGACGTCGCCTTGGATCTCATCGACGGCGATACCCTCAAGGTGACCGGCTACAAGGGAATGCGTTTTCTAGGCAAATCGTTCATCTGGACGCGTGCGCCAGCGGATTTGCCGTCGTGCGCTCCGGATGCCGCAGCCGCGCCGACCCAAGTGAAGCCGGGCGATGCGAAAAAGCAGGCGACGGGCGCCACGAAGAAGACGACCAAGTCCGCATCAGACGCCTCCAAATTTGGAGGCGCCAACGTCGCGACTGCGCCACATAAGAAAAAGGCTGCCGTAAAAGAGGCGGCTACTCAGCCGCCCCCAGCTGCTTCGAATTAGTCGAAGCCGGTTTCTGAACCACGACCTTGTCGGCCTGGCGGGCCAACAGGCGATCAACGAATTCCGTTGTCCGCTCAACGACATAGCCACGTTGACGGTCAAGCGTCACCAAGTGGTAGCTGTCGTCGAGAACTGAAACTTCAACCATGCCGCCGAGCTGGCGCTGGAGTGCCATCGTATTCTTGATGTCGCTCTGGTCGTCGTGGCGGGGGTGGAAGATCAGCGTGTGCAGCTTCACGAGCGGCAGCATCGGCCGGACGTTGCGCACGAGGCAGAAGAATTCRTAGACGGTGCCGCCACCACGCTCGGTGATRTCGGCCGGCATGTTATCGGTGCCACGCATCGAATCGAGAGCGAAATTGCGAACGCGCTCATCCTTGATGCCGTAGGGCGCCGGTGTGCGGAATTTGAAAAGGCGCGCGGTCCACTTGTCGGTGACGAGGTGGAAAAGCTTGATGGCCTTCGGGATCGCCCAGCCGTTGACTGCAAGCGTCGGCGCATAAAGCATCACGCCGCAGGCTTGGTCTTGACGGTAGGCCGCGAGGCGCAGAGCCAAGATAGAGCCAGCCGAAGCGCCGCCGATGATGATGTTGTCACATACGCTGCGCAAATGATCGAACGCGTCCGAGACCGATTTGTACCAGTCCTGCCACGTCGAAAGGCCGGAGACGTCGGTACCGAACGTCAGCCCGGGGACGACCGGACAATAGACCGTCATTCCCTTGCGGGAGAGCGCGTGCGCAACGGCTTTCATCTCAAGCGGCGAACCGCCGAGAGAATGGATCAACAAAACCCCCGACTTCCCACCGGGAATGTAAACGCTTCCGCGAGGAGGCTGAAATTTTTCTTGGTTTTTCATTACCTACGTTGAACTCGTTATTACCCTGTGGAACGCTAATTACGACGCAGCAGCTTCAGATGCCAACGCAACTTTGTCGCGTCGCCGCAGATTTGAGCTTTTTTGCATATACCCGCAGTTGAGATTTGTGTTGTGAAGGTATTACGAAGTTGCTGAAAACACCATAGGTTTTGACGTCAGGTTACTGACGATTGGTTAAGGTGGACTTCATGCCGCGCCGCGGTTTGCCGCTCGAAGTTGCTGCGTTGCAACATGCAATTACGCCTTTTTGACAATCACTTTGATTCATTTCGGTTCCTCGGGATCAGAGGCTCGTCCCAGATCGCGTTTTTGGCGCGAAAATAGGAAATGGGGTCCGCGCCGCGCGATTATCGACCAACCCAAAGCTTCTAGACACTGTTCCCGCGGAAACGATGCTTTATACTTAAACTGGCGTTACCGGCCGCGTCCCGCGGAAGCCCACCGGTAGGACCTGCCGGGGACTGAGTTGAAGTGACTGTTTCCTTGCGCCTGCCCGTTTCGCTGCTGACAGCCACGGCTTTGGTGTTGTGTCAGCTGCCTCTGCCCACCGCCGTTGCAGACCCGATCAGCCGTGCGGACTATGAAGCCTGTCAGGCAAAGGACGATGGGGCTTTGAAGGCCGCCGTCGTCGCCATCGCGACAGACGCCATCTCGAACGGCACAAAATCCATCGACTACAAGGCGTTAGTCGCTGATCAATGGCGGCAAAGGAATCTCGACCAGATCATCGACAGCCGCGTCGATATCGCAGTCGCGGAGATAACGAACGAGACGAGCTGGTCGGACCGGCTCCAGTCCCTCGCCAATAGCGAAAAGTCGCAGCAGCTCGCCACGATGGTCGCCGAGCGCGTGTACCGTTCGGATGCGGTCAAGGCCGGCATCGAGGATTTGGCGTCCGGCGTCGCCGCGGAAGTCGGCAAGTCCATCGAGTTCGCAAGCTCGGACGCAACGGGCCCGCTGCTCGATTGCCTCAGAGCCTATGTCGCCCCGCGCTACGGAAGCGCCGTCGCGGACGCCCTTGCGAGCGACGCGAGCAAAGGTGTCGTGGTCGATCCGAACAAAGGATCGGGCGGCGTCGGGGCTGGTGCGGTGCTGAAGGAGACGAGCGGCGGACTTGCCGGCGCAACGATCCTGATCGTACGGCGACAGCTCGCAAATCTCGCCGAGCGTGTCGGGCAGCGCATCGTCGGCAGCGTTCTTTCGCGACTCGTGTCGGTCGTGGCGGGCGGCGTCGGCCTGGTCCTGATCGCCAAAGACCTCTGGGACTTCCGCAACGGCGTGTTGCCGATCATCGCCACCGAAATGAAAGCTCCGGCGACAAAGGACAAGGTTCGCGAAGAACTTGCCAATACTCTCCAAGAGCAGATGAACGAACACGTGGCGGCGATCGCGAACGCCGCAGCCGAAAACGTCATCAACGTTTGGCAGACGTTCCGGCGGGCGCACGCGCTCGTGCTCCGGATCGCGGACGAGAACGGTGAATTCCGGAAATTCCTCGACGGCGTGAAGCCCGACGCCTTGCCGCGGCTCGATGAGGTGGTGTCGATCCTCGTCGCTTCGGAAGGCGAGCCGTCGATCCTGCAGCGTCTTCAGGACGGTTCGCTCAACAGCGCTGTGCACCTGATGCCCGACAAGGGCCTCGAGATCGCGCGCGACCTGAAATCGGTCGGGGCCGGCCTCGACTGGACGGCACTTGCCGGCGATCAGCTCGGGCGCGTGACCGAATATGAGTTGCATAAGCGGATGTCGCCGAAGGACCTCACCCGGGCTTCGCTCGACCGCATTCTCGCCCTCAACGACCGGATAGCGATCATCCGGATCGGGAGCGTGCCTCCGGCTGCGCGCGAGATGCTGTTCACGCTCAACTCGAGCGATCTGGACAGCCTGCTCCGGTCACTTTCGGAAGACGAGCTTCGGGCGCTGGCGGGGTACCTCTCAGGATTGAAGCCGGGCCCGCGTGAGAAGGTTTTGCGGGCCGTCTCGGCTGATCCCGCCAAAATGCAAATCCTCGCCTCGCGACATGTTCGCGAACGCATATTAGCAAGCAACGATCAGGGCGCCGCGGCCGACATGATGCTCGCGCCATCGTCAGGCTATTCCACCAAGGTGCTGGGAGATGATCTGAAGCTCGTCTGGGATGGCCGTGTCGCGCCGCTGTTGCTCTGGGATAAGCATCCGCAAGCGGTTGCGGGCGCGGGCCTCGCCGGCTTTATCCTGCTCGCCTGGTTCGCCCGGCTGTTCCGTCCGAGGCGAATGCCGGGTGGCGGTGCCCCGGCGGGCCGCGCCTAGGCAAATCGGCACCGCTCGAAGCTATCCACATGCAATCGCCGGAGGCTGGTCTCAAGGCGCTGCGGCGCCTGCTATAAAGATTCGCGATTGTGAACCCATGAGACCAAGGGGGGCGGACACATGCGCGTTCGATTTAGAGCCGAGGAGGGAGTGCACGACATGGGATTGAAGGCGCCGGGTATTGTAACTTTTATGCTTTCAGTGATCCTTACGGTGATCGTTTTGATGTCGAAATTCTTCGGTGCAGAGATCCCTTGGCTCACCGGAAACGAATCCTGGGCGATGCTCGGCTCGTACGCGATCCTTATGCTCGGTTGCATGGTCCGAGGGATGTAAGCGCACGCCGAATTCGATCATCGTTCACTGAAGGTTTGAAGCAATTTTTCTTCTTTCTGAGACCGTCCGTTCACGATGTGCGCAGGTGTCGCGCGGCATCCGGCGGACTAGAGCGACGTCATGCTGCTGATTATCGCTCAAGGCATGACGAAAGAGATTCCTCAAGTCTTTGCACGGCGCGCGCGGCTTTCATCGAAAGCCATCGTGACCGCTGTTGCATTGACGCTTGCGGCTCTCGCGGCGATCGCCGTTGCTTCTCATCACGAGACGAAGAATTCCGTGAAGACGGTAAGCCCCGTCTCGCAATGGCCCGTCGATAACGGAACCGACAAGGGATCAGTCCTGGTGCCTGTGGTCGCCCGATAGGCGAGGCACAAGAGGCTCGGCGCGAACAAGACCACGCACCGAGTTTCCGAGGTAGATCGCGCGTGCCGAGTTGATATCCTCAATCCTCAGCGGGGCCTCGACGGCTCTCCCCTCATCGATAAGAGCTGCCCGAAGCGTTCCGGGCAGAAGACCCGCCGCGAGGCGTGGCGTTAAGAGCCTGCCATCCCTTTCGATGAAGATCGTGGTGCGGCTGCCTTCCGTGAGCTCGCCGTTCTCGTTGAGGTAGATCACTTCATCGGCGCCGAGCGTATCGGAATAGTGTTTCCATTCCCGGTCATAGAGCTCTCGACGCGTTGTCTTGTGGTAGAGAAACAGATCGCCACTGTTCAAGCGCGTGTCGGAGATGACGTAGCGCATGACGGCGTCGGCTGCGGTTTCCGGCTGCGGAGTTGCGGTCACTGAGGTTGCCCCATCCTCATCAAGAAGGAGCCTTACGCGCAGCCGGTTATCGGGCTGCTCTGCGATCGCCGCATCGATTGCGTCGCGCACTTTCGTTGCGTCGTAGGCAAATCCGAAATAAGCCGCCGATGCCGCGAGCCGTGCGAGGTGATAGCCCCTGAGCCACACGCCGTCGTCCGGCACGTAGACCATCGTTTCGATCAGTTCGAAGCGCCGAACGGGATCGGTCAGAAACTTCATCTTGAGCAGGCACTCGGCATATTCTTTCGGCCCGTCGGAATCGGCGACGATGCCCGAGCCTATGCCCATTTCGCCGGCGCCCTTGCGATCGATAACGGCCGTGCGGATCACGACGTTGAATTGCGCCGAACCGTCCGGCGAGAAACTTCCTATGGCTCCGCAATAGACGCCGCGAGCTTCGGTTTCGAGTTCGCGGATCAGCTCCATTGCCCTGATCTTCGGAGCGCCGGTGATGGAACCCGGCGGAAAGATAGCCTTCAGAATGTCCGTGATGCCGACGCCGTCCCTTAGATGTGCGCGAACGCCCGATGTCATCTGATGAAGGGTCTTGAATGTCTCGATCGTGAAGAGATCCGTTACGCTTACCGATCCGAGGTCGGCGATGCGGCCCAAGTCATTGCGCATCAAATCGACGATCATCAAATTTTCGGCGCGGTTTTTGACGTCGGTCGAAAGTCCGTGGCGCACCTCGGCTTCGCCTTCGGGCGTGCCGGCGCGCGGCGCGGTTCCCTTCATCGGCCGAGTTTCAATGAGGCGATCATGGAGATCGATGAAGAGTTCCGGCGACGCGGAGAGGATCGTTACATCACCGGTATCGACGAGGCCCGCATAAGCGACGCGCTGTTTCAGGCGGAGGTCGCGGTAGAGGGCGAGCGGCGAGCCTTCGAGATTGAACTTTGCTTTGAACGTGAGGTTGAGCTGGTAAATGTCGCCGCTGCGGATGTTCTTTTGAACTTCCTCGAAACGCTTCAAGTACGAGACGCTGTCCCAGCTATGAGCCAGTTCGCCCAGCGTCGGATTGCCGATTGCCTCTTGCGTCAGCCATCCCTGGACCTCGGCGCCTGTCATTTCGCGGGGGGCGGTGTATAGGCCGAACCAAAGGAAGGGCACCTTGCACCGCGCCGGCAGAAGATGCGTCAGCCTCGGTTCAAGCAGGTATCCGAGCTCGTAAGAGAAAAACCCTGCCGCGTGCAGGCCTCGGGCAATGCCGGCCTGGAGCGCCGCCAGCGCCGCTTCGACGTCTTCCGGAGCGTCGGCGCGAATGATCTCGACCGGCTTCTCGAAGAGCTTCGATACGGCTTCGAGGCTTGTGCTGTTGTCGAGCAGCACGAAGCCTTCGGCGAGGGTCGGCGTGGGCCTGACCGATCCTTCAGAGCCGATATTGGACGGGGCCGAAGCGGGGATCCCTGCGCTTTTTGAGGAAGAGGAATTCATAGGGCGCTTCTAGCCCGGCCGTCGTGGGATTACCACACCGTCGTCACCGGCAAATCTGCGCGATTTCGCCGTCATGCCTTAGCCGCCGACCTCCACTCGCCCCCCGCCTCAGCTAGCCGGATGGCTCTTGTCTGCCGGGCCACTTCCGAAATAGGTTTTGGCGCGCTCGCGGATCGTCTGGAACACGACATACAGCATCGGGATTATGAAAATCCCGATGAGGCTCGCGGCGAGCATGCCCGCGAAGACAGGCGTTCCCACGTCTCGTCTGCTGATCATCGCCGCCCCAGTCGCGATGACGAGCGGAAGCAGGCCAAGGATGAATGCGATGGACGTCATAATGACGGCGCGAAACCGCATCTCGGAGCCGAGTATGGCCGCTTCGTGAATTGAAAGACCCTCATCCCGGCGCTCCTTCGCGAATTCGACGATCAGGATGCCGTTCTTCGCGGCGAGCGCAATGAGAACGACGAGCCCGATTTGCGCGTAGATGTCGAGCGACAGCCCTGCGAGCTTTATTCCAACATAGGAGCCCAACACGCCAACGGTAACCGAAAGGAGAACCGGAATCGGGATCATCCAGCTTTCGTAGAGCCCGACGAGGAAGAGGAACGCGAACAGGACCGCGAGGCCTAGGATGATGCTGGTCTGCCCTTGCGATTCATGTTCCTGGTAAGCGGTCCCGGTCCATTCAAATCCATAGCCGGGCGGGAGCGTCTTCGCTGAAATGTCCGTCATCGCTTGCAGCGCGGTCCCCGAAGAGACGCCGGGCGCCGGCGAGCCATTGATCGTTATCGAGCGATAGTTGTTGTAGCGGGCGATCGTCTGCGGCCCGAGGACTGTCGATATGGTTGCGACGGAGCGCAGTGGCACCATCTGGCCGGTGTTGTTGCGAACGTAGACTTTCCAAATTGCATCTATCTTGCTGCGATCGGCTGCCTCGCCCTGAAGGTTGACCTGCCACGTGCGTCCATAAAGATTGAAATCGTTGATGTAGGTGCCGCCGAGGGTCGATTGGAGGGCCGCGAAAATATTGGCGATCTCCAAACCCAAAGCCTGCGCCTTCGCGCGATCGATATCCAGGTAGATCGAGGGATTGGACGCGGTGAACGTCGAGAATACGCGCCGCAAATCCGGGTTCTGATTTGCAGCGGCGATCAACCCCTGCATGACGCTGCCCATTGCCTCGGGACTAGTCCCTTCGAGATTCTCAAGCTGATATTGGAAACCACCGGTCGTCGACAGGCCGACGATGGGCGGCACATTGAACGCCGAGATTTGCGCGGTGCTGATCCGTTGCACGGCTTCCGTCACCTTGGCGATCAAGGCCTGAGCGGAATCCCCCGGGGCCGTGCGTTCTGCAAAGGGCTTCAGACGGGCAACCATAAAGGCGGAATTCGGCTGCGCGCCGCTGTCCAGGATGGAGAAGCCAATGATTGCGATCATATCTTTGATCTGGGGCATTTCCCTCAAGACATCTTCGACCTGCTCGACGACGCCGGTCGTGCGATTGACGGATGCGCCATCCGGCAACTGAACCGAAATGAAGAACGCGCCTTGGTCCTCCTCGGGGATGAATCCGGTCGGCGTGATTTTCGACATCAGCAAGATTCCGACACCACACGCGATGATGGTTACGACGCCCAGGAAGGACACGCGGACCAACCGCCGGACGATCAATCCATATCCGGCCCGCACGCGGTCAATCCACCTGAGAACGTATCCCATCACGCCGCGCTTCTCCTGAGGCCGGAGAAACAGCGCGCAAAGCGCGGGTGAAAGCGTCAGAGCGTTCAATGCAGAAATCAGCATTGCTGCCGAAATCGTTACTGCGAACTGACGAAAGAGTTCTCCCGTCAGGCCTGGAATGAAGGCGATGGGAACGAACACCGAAAGCAGCACGAGCGTGATGGCGATCACCGGCCCCGTGATCTGCCGCATCGCTTTTTTTGTTGCTTCAACGGGCGAGATCTCCGGCTCCTCTTCCATCACGCGTTCAACGTTTTCAACGACCACGATTGCATCGTCGATGACGATGCCGATTGCCAACACCAGCGCGAGAAGCGAGACGGTGTTGGCTGAATAGCCCATCGCAATCATGACGGCGAACGCGCCGATCAGGCTGACTGGAATGGCGACCGCCGGAATGATCGTTGCGCGCAGACTTCCGAGAAAGAGGTATACGACGAGGATAACCAAAACGAAGCCTTCGAAAATCGTGCGAATGACTTCATGGATCGTATCGCCGACGAACGTCGAGCTATCATAGACGATGCGCGATTTAAGCCCTTCGGGGAATCTCGTGGATAGCTCATCCAGAGCTTTGGCGACGCTCGCCGACGTCCTCACCGCGTTGGCGCCGGGAGAGAGATAGATGGCAATCGAAACCGCTGGCTTGCCGTTCAAGCGGCTGTGGGTGTCGAGGCTCTGAGCGCCCATCTCCGTTCGGGCGACGTCGCGTACGCGGAGCAACGAGCCATCGGGATTTGAACGAATGACGATATTGCCAAACTGCTCTGGCGTCTGGAGCCTTCCCTGCGTCTGCAGGTTCATCTGAAACTGCTGATCCGGCAAGGCGGGCTGTGCGCCGATACGTCCAATCGGCGCTTGCACGTTTTGCGCCTGAACGGCCGCAACGACATCGGACGGTTGAAGGCCCAGGTTGGTGAGGCGTTGCGCGTTGAACCAAATGCGCATCGAGTATTTTTGCGCGCCGGAGAGGCTCGCCTGTCCGACGCCATCGATGCGGGACAAGCGATCGATTACATTGATCGTCGCGTAATTGGTTATGAATAGCGGATCTTGCTTGCCGTTATCGGAGTAAAGAAAAATGTACTGCAAGATTGCCGACGATCGTTTTTGTGTCGTGATGCCCTGGTGTTGGACTTCTTGGGGAAGTCTCGAAAGAGCTGCCTGCACACGATTGTTGACGTTGACCGTATCGATGTCGGGGTCGGTTCCCAGCTCGAACGACACGGTGAGACCGTAGCTGCCGTCGTTGGCGCTGTTCGACTTCATATAGAGCATCTTGTCGACGCCGATCACCTGGGCATCAAGCGGCTGGGCGACGGAGGATTCGACGACGGCGGCCGAGGCGCCCGGATATGTCGTCGAAACTTGGACCTGAGGCGGGACAAGGTTTGGAAACTGCTCGACTGGAATCTGCGAAAGCGCGAGCAGACCGGCGATCGCAATAATAAGAGCAATGACAATCGCTAAGCGGGGCCGATCAATGAAGATGGCTGAGAACATTATTATTGACCGTCGGATTTGGTCGGGTCGGGACCGGCCGGTTGCGGCACCACTTTGATATCCGGCCGGACTCGCTGGATTCCTTCTGTAACGACCCTTTCGCCTTCACTCAGTCCGGCCGACACCATCGCCAAGGCCGGCGTCGACTGACCGAGTTGAATCCGGCGTTGCGTTACCACGTCGTCCGGGCTGATCACGTACACATAGTCGCCCTGCTGGTCCGCCAGGACGGCAGACCGCGGGATCGCCAGCGCGATGATAGGCTCGACCCCTTCGATGAGTGCAGTGATGAATTCTCCGTCGAGGAGCGGGCGGACCGTCATTTCTCCCGGCTTCGCGGGCTTTGCGAGCGGATTGGTAATTTCGCCTCGCACCAGGACCGTATCGGTGCTGGTCGCGACCGTGGGATCGACGAAGTCGAGCTTGCCCTTCTGAGGATAAAGCGAGCCGTCGGGCAGGCGGACGCGCAGAACGACCGCTTTGAGGCCGCCTTTCGGCAAGTACATTTTTCGCAGTTCCATGAGCGTCGGAGCGGGCACCGGAAAGACGACGTACATCGGATCCTGGCTCACGATCTTCGTGAGCGTTCCGGAATTCGGTCCGACGATGTTGCCGACGTTGACGGCCGTACGGCCAATCTTGCCATCGATCGGCGCGGTGATCGTCGTGTAGCCGAGATTGATTTCTGCGGTCTTGAGCTGCGCCTCGGCGCCGAGAATTTGAGCTTCATAGGCGTGCTGCTGCGCGATTGCGCTGTCGACACTCGCTTGCTGGCCGGCCGGTCCGGACAGCAAGGACTTGGCGCGCCCCGTAGTCAGCACGGCGTTGCGAAGCAGCGCCTTATATTGATTTACGGCCGCTTGTGCGTTTTGAACGAGCGCCTCAAAAGGCGGGCGTTCGAGGCGATAAAGCACRTCACCTTTTCTTACCTCGGTCCCTTCGACGAAGGTCGTCTCTTCCAGCTGTGCCGTGACGCGGGCGACAATATTGACCGTGTTCACCGCTTCGATGCGGCCGATGAACTCCTCCACCTGCGTGACGGGCTTCTTTTCGGCAATCGTATATCCGACGACTGGCGGACCGGTCGGCATTTGCGCAGGGAGGGGGGTTGCAAAAAATGCGATAGCGAACGTGGCGGCTAGCGAATGAACAGGGCCGCGGGGCATATTCGCATGTGCTAGTGTCATAGCCTTCCCTGCGGCGGCAGAAGTTCGGGCTCAAGCACTAACGCTTGGGATGGAGAACTTAGCTCTTAGCCACAATGGGAGGTTAGGAAACTCAATTCCGTCTTAAGCGGAAAGCTTGCATTTCATTATGTGATATCGCCGCGCGCAATTGATCAGTTCGCAGATCTCTTGCCATGCGCGCGTGCGAAATGGTCTCTCGCCGCAGGTTTGCGAAGCACTCAGTGCGGTCGTTAGGACTCGCTTCGTATGGTCAATGACGTATGGGCCGCACGGGCCTCACAGGGCGAGACGGCGCCCGCCATACCGAATAGCCGTGCGCCAAAAGACCGATGCCCCAGCCGAGAAACACCCAGTAGAACCAGATCGTTTGGGGGTTCATGAAATTTATGATTGCAAGGATCACATTGACGATGACGTAGGCCGTCAGGTGAATCCTGAAGCCTTGGTTCTGCAGCAGTCTGTTCATTTCGGTCTCCGACCGTTAAATTCAGTGCTGTGTTTATCGGTTTTTCTCGGCTCGCGCTCAAAATTCTATTCTTAATCGGCCGTTCGCCGTACCGGAACTGCTGCTTTCGTAAAGACGTTCAGTCAGATGACGCCTAATCTGCCGGACGTCGGCTGGTGGCGGGCGCTTGGAGAACCTCAATGAGTAACGAGAAGCCGAAGGCTCAGGTGGACAAAGAGCTGAATGAAGCTTTGAAGGAAACCTTCCCCGGTAGTGATCCGATCGCGGTCGATCGCAAGGAGGACGAACCGGTACGACCGATCGATCGCAGGCCGCCCCTTATCGATAAAGATCTCGTCGAGAAGCTGTCCGAAAAAGCAAAATCCGAACAATCCAAATCGAAATAGTCCGAACTGATTGCCGCCGCTTCGCAAAGACGGCCGGATAATCGGTGTCATCGGGCCGTCGCGTAGTCGTTTCCTGGTTTTCGCTCTTACGGGCCGGGATTGGGCGACGGAGCCGGGTGGGTCGGGCTCGCATTCGGCGACGTAACAGGCTCGGTGATCGTGGAGGCGCCGGTATTAGCCGTGTCGACGCTGGGACTGACGCGGCCGAAGAAATACCAGCTTATGAGCGCCAGCACGATCAAGAGTGCAACGATCCCAAGCGAGAAGCCCGTCGCGGGGCGCGAAAGGTCGTCGACTTCCCGGCGCTGACCCGTTTGTGGATCTGTATAGATGGCCATTACGGATTTTTCCTTTATCGGTAGTCTGGAAAAATAACAGGGCCCGTGGGAGGAAGGTTCCTGAAACCCGCTAACAAAGCCCCGTTCCGTCAAATCGGTGATATGGGCGACATCGCCTATCTGCTGGAATGGAAGAAAATTTATGACAATTCTACAGGTTGGAGCTCTTCCCCTGCGCAAGTCGCGCGGCGGTTTAGAGATCCTTCTCATATCTTCCAGAGAAACGGGGCGATGGGTCATTCCGAAAGGTTGGCCATCGAAGCGGTTGAGCGATCCCGACGCGGCTGCGCGGGAGGCCAAACAGGAGGCGGGTGTAACGGGCAAGATCTCCCGCGTCCCTATCGGCAGCTATCGCTATCGGAAGAAAACGGTCGAAAACATTCGCGTCCTCACCGTCACCTGCTACGTTTTATGGGTGAAGAAAGAACGGAAGCGGTGGCGCGAGCAGGACCAGCGAACGCGCGTGTGGTTTTCGCAAGAGGATGCGGTCAAAAAGGTCCGTGAGCCGGGATTGAAAGCGCTCATTGCGAGTCTTCAAGTGCGGCCTAAAAACTAGCGCGCACCTCCAGACTTGGACATCGGCGTCGTCACACCTTCCCAACCGAAAACTGAGCGGCCGCCGAGAGACGGCGAGGCTGCTTGTTCACGGGCGATATGTGTTTCGAATGTGGGACCGTTGGCAGTGCGTTCCAGCATTCTCGCTTGATCATCGAGCCTCTTCAGCGCGGCGAGCGTTTCGCTATTTCCAAGCTTGGCTTTTTGGACCGCGGACTTCAGGACTTTAATCGTTTCGTCGTAGACGCTTGTCGCAACGGGATAGGGGTGGCTGTCCTTGCCGCCGTGCGCGAGCGAAAATCGTGCGGGATCCTGAAACCGATAGGGTGCGCCATGCACGACTTCGGCGACCATGGCGAGCGATTGAACGGTTCTTGCGCCTACTCCCGGGATCAATAGCAGGTCAGGAAAATCTTTAGGAGCCTGCTCGGTCGCGGCGGCAAGCATTCCGTGCAGGCGGCGGATGAAGACGTCACTCGATCGGACTTCATGGTGAGCAGGCATCTCGAGATGCGGCAGCGACAGCTGCTCGGGTGGTTCAGGCTTCGACTGCTCCAACAGCTCGTCCAACAACTCGGCGACTATTTTATCCGGCCCCAAAGTCGATAGCAGGTCGAGTTGTGCCGATCGCGACGCGTTCGCCCGCCGATCGGTTAGGTTGACGATTTCACCCTGTGCGGGGCCATCGATTGCGGCATGGGGCTCATCTATGAAGTTCGATCGCGATTTGGAAAACCAGTGGTAGCGGCGAGCCTGTCCCTTATCTGAGTTCATGCCTTGTTGGACGACAGTCCAGTTGCCTTCGCGGGTCACGAAGAAGCCGTGGAGATAAAGATCGAAGCCGTCCTGAATGGCCGCGCTGTCGACCTTGGCGACGAGACGACTTGCTTTGGTCAATTCGTCGGCATCGATGCCGACGCGTTCACCGATTGCGCGCAATTCCTCCGGCGTGCGCCGCGAATGCTTGCCCCGGCCGCCACAAACGTAGACGCCCAGCTCGTCCTGCGCGGGTTCAAGCCCGCGCTTCAATGCTCCGATGACCGTCGTCGTCACGCCAGACGAATGCCAGTCCATGCCCATGACGGCACCGAACGACTGAAACCAAAAAGGATGGGCGAGACGGCTCAATAATTCGTCTCGCCCATATTCCTGTACGATTGCCTCGCAGATCACAGCGCCGAGCGAAGCCATCCGGGCGGAGAGCCAAGCGGGCACGTGACCGCTATGCAGCGGAAGATCAGCGCTTCCCGTACGTTGTGCCATCGGCTCCATCAGAACTGCTTCTTATAAATGTATGATGAGTCGCTGGACGCGACCACAGTGCCGAACCTTCGGACAATTTCAAATCCCGGCGAGCCCGCTCGAAGGCCGCCTCATATTTTGCCTTCTTGTCCAACCGGGACGCACGTGCGCGCCGCGTGAATTCGCTTAACTTCATGCACCGATTCCTCTCTGAAAGCAGAACACCCGCGCAGAATACCGCGGTCGATTTTTCCTCAAAAAGTTGGAGGCGCTCGCCCCCTCGCCGATCATGAACAACGCCTGAGCTCGGTTGTTCCGGAATACGGCGTTCAAACTTATTCCTTGCGGCGAACGAACGCAGCCGTCAGCGGAGAGGTGCCCGATGCAATCTCTCTAACGGCCCGAGCTTCGGCTCGATGATCTCATGGTTCCTACGGTTCCCCCCGGCGAATTCGTCATCGTACCAATTGAGCTTCGGGTGGACGTCGTGCTGCCAGTGGCGCTAGCCCCCCCGGGTGTACCTGCAGCGCTCGGCGGCAAGGTGCTGCCGGTGGTTACCCCGATACCCGTCAACCCGCCCCGGAACTGCGATAGAAACGTTGCCGTGGAGGTCGACACAGCAAGCGCCGACGGGTAAACGCTCGGAGAAGTCGCCGATGGAGCGGCCGGTGCCGATAGTCCGGACTGAGTCACAAAAGCGTTGAGGGCGAGCCCCGATGCGGGCGGTGTCGAAGACGTCAACACGTCGCCGTTGAGAACTGCAGTGTTGGAATTGGTTGGGCCGATCACTAGAGACAGCGCACTCGGCGCGGCCGAATCTATTCTGATCGTCTCGAGCGGGGATTGCACAAGAAACGATGGTAGCTGCGAACTCGATTGTGAGGTCGTGGCGTTGGTCGTCAACACCGGATTGGCAGTCGTCGGCGTCAGCGGGGTGCTCGTCGTACTGGTCGGCTGCGTTGCGCCCACAGGCGATGTCGTGCTCTGCGCGAACGCCGCCGACGTCATGCCGACGATCAAGCCTGACGAGAGGGCAATCAAAAATTTCATCATCACACACCAATCCTATTTGCCCCATCTTCACATAGGAACTTAGGAGCCAAATCACAGTTCCGAACGAGAACCTGGAGTGCGTTTTCGAAAGAGTATGTTCGTAATGACCATCGGTCTCAGGCTGGGTTAACCAGTCGCAGCCCCCGCGACGTTGGGTGGGCGCATCTACAGAGTTGAATAAAAGACGTAGCTTTTAAAATTGGTTCTCGACCGCGTCTTCGGAGGACATTGCGAACCGAGGCCGGAGTTCAAGTCCCGCCAAACCAAAGTGCCCGAGTCTTGAGGGAAGCGTATCTTGACGAATGACTTGTCGGCTTTTGCAAAGCACCCATACCGTTTTATCATTGCGATCCTTGGCAGCTACCGCTGGAGCCATATCGCAATACTGGCGTCGGTCATCGCGGCCGTTACATTTTCCGTGTCGACGCAGTACGGCCTGAAGAAACTGGTCGACGCTTTATCAAATCCCTCACAACACGGAGCTGTTTGGGTCGCCTTTGCGATGGTCATCGGCTTCATCGCCGCCGATAACCTGTCATGGCGCCTCGCGGCGTGGATCGGGCATTCGACGTTTACGGGCGTTTCCGGGCGCGTCCGGCGAAAGCTTTTCCGGCATTTGACGGGACACGCTCCGAGCTTTTTTCACGGGCAGGCGCCCGGCGCTCTCACCAGCCGCATCACAGCCACCGCAAACGCACTTTATACGACCGAGACCATGGTTACGTTCAATGCCATGCCTCCGCTCGTCGCGACCGTCGTTGCCATCATTTATCTGACGACCGTGAGCGTCGCGATGGCATTGACGTTGACCGCCGTCGTCGGAGTCGTTGTCGTCTTCATGTTCTACTGGGCGGCTCGCGGCACGCCACTTCACCACGCGTACGCGCGCGAAGCGGCAAACGTCGATGGCGACATGATCGACGTCATCTCGAATATTTCGGTGGTGAAGGCTTTCGGGCGTATGCGCAGTGAGCATCGCCGTCTCGGGGGCGTCATCAGCCGCGAGGTGCGCGCGCGGAAGCAAAGCCTATATTTCCTCGAACGGCTCAGAATTTTTCACGCTATAGCGACGGCAGTGTTGACGTGCTGCGTTCTCGCTTGGTCGATCGTTCTTTGGCAGCGAGGCGAGGCAACCGCCGGCGACGTTGTGCTCGTCTCAACGCTCGGCATTTCCATTTTGAGCGCTACGCGTGATCTGGCCGTTGCCCTCGTCGACGTTACGCAGCACTTGGCGCGCTTTTCGGAAGCTTTGCGGACGCTTCTGACGCCGCACGCGCTCCCGGTCAATTCGTCCGCGAAGCGTGTGGCTGCGGCGCGCGGAGCGGTGGAGTTCCGCGATGTTGGATTCGCGTATCCGGACGGCAAGCAAGTGTTCTCGTCGTTGAATCTCAAGATCGATCCTGGCACACGGGTTGGTATCGTCGGGCCATCGGGTGCGGGGAAATCGACGATCTTTTCGCTGATCCAGAGATTTTATGACGTTCAGTCCGGCGCAATTCTGATCGACGGCGAGGTCGGCGCGTTGTTGCCCGACGATGCCCTCCGAAAAGCCATTGCCGTCGTCCCTCAAGACGTGAGCCTCTTCCATCGTACGCTCAGGGAGAATATTCGCTACGGGCGGCCGGGCGCGCGCGATGATGAGGTTATGGAAGCTGCGCGGATGGCTCGGTGCCTCAGTTTCATCGAGCAGCTGCCTGCCGGTCTCGACACGATCGTCGGCGACCGGGGCGCGAAACTCTCGGGCGGACAACGGCAACGCGTTGCGATCGCGCGCGCATTCTTGAAGAACGCGCCGATACTTCTTCTCGACGAGGCGACGTCCGCGCTCGACAGTCATTCGGAGGAGCTGATCCGAGAGGCCCTCACGACGCTGATGAACGGAAGGACGGTGATTGCCATTGCGCACCGTCTATCGACGCTGAGGAATTTCGACCGCATCGTCGTCATTCAGAATGGCAAGGTGGTGCAAGACGATACGCCTGAAACTTTGATCAGCAAGGCCGGCGCTTACAAATCCCTCGTCGATCTCGAGGTGCGGCGTCTCCAATCGGCCGCGGCGTAGGGGATTAACCGGCAGCCGCTGATTGCGGATCTATGCCAAGACGACTTTCGCGCCGCCGCTGCTGTTCGTGATATCGATCGTCACAGCGCCGTCTTTCCGTCGCAACACGAAATCGGCGGCCCCATCACCGGCGCGCATATTCCGCACCGTTATCTCACCTGCTCTCTCCGGCAGATAAGGAGAGTTGAGCGTAACAGTCCGGGAAGCGCCGTCGATTTCGATACCCAGCAACGACCCCAAGAGAAAGGGCATCGAGCCGCTCGCCCAGGCTTGCGGCGAGCATGCCACCGGATAAAGAATGGGCGCGCGCCCTGCCCGGCGCCGAAAGCCGCAGAACAACTCCGGCAGTCTGCCTTGCGACATGTTGAGGGCAGCGTCGAGCAGGCCATTAAAGACGGATTCGATCTTTTCCGGCTTTCCGTAACGGGCGAAACCCGCACCAATCATCGCATTGTCGTGCGGCCAGATCGACCCGTTGTGATATGACATCGGGTTGTATCTGGCTTCAGTGGTCGCGATCGTTCTGATGCCCCAGCCAGAGAAGAAGCTCGCATCCAACATTTGCTTGATGACGCGCGATGCCCGGTCTGCACTGGCGATGCCGGAACTCAGTGCGTGGCCGGCGTTGCTCGATCGGACGTCGACACGATTTTTGCGGCCATCCAGCGCAAGCGCGTACATGCCGATGTCCGGGGACCAAAACTTCTCTTCGAATTTTCTTTGCAGATCGATTGCTTCGGCCTTCAGACGGCGGCTCAATGCATCATCGCCAAGCATTGAGGCCATGCGCGCGGCAACAATCTTCGCCTCGTACACATAGCCTTGCACTTCGACGAGCGCGAGCGGCCCCTCCGCGAGGCTTCCATCCTTGTTGAAGATCGAGTCGTGACTGTCCTTCCATCCCTGGTTCGACAATCCATCTTCGGTTTCGCGTGCATATTCGACGAACCCGTCGCCGTCCGGATCGCCAGGGCCGTTTATCCATTCGAGAGCCCTGAGGACTGCCGGCCAAATTTCGCGAAGAAAGTCCTTGTCGTCGGTCGCCCCAACGTAGGCTCCGGCCAAGACAACGAAGAGCGGGGTTGAATCGACGCTGCCATAGTAGAGGCCAAACGGAATTTCGCGCAGCGCCGCCATTTCGCCGTTACGCATTTCGTGCAGAATTTTTCCGGGCTGAGCGTCAGCTGCCGCATCGTGTTCGCTAGCCTGAAAGCGAGCGAGGCGACGAAGCACGCCGCGAGCGATTGAGGGATCGATCCATAGAACCTGAAGTGCTGTTATCAACGCGTCCCGGCCGAAGGTCGTCGAATACCAAGGCGTTCCCGCATAAGGATAAGGGCCGTCTGCGGTTTGCGTGATCAGCAATCGCAGATCCGCCATCGAACGCTTCAGCACGTGGTTGAGATCGGGATGTGAAACCTCGATGCTCGTCGCCTGCAGCTCCGTCCGCCGCAGGTGCAGGTACGCATCGTGTAATCCCTTAACGTATGAGCACGGTGGGCTTACGCGCTCGCCCTCTGCCAAAGCGGTCACGTAAATGCGTCGCGATTGCTTGGCCGGGATATGCAGCCGAAAGAATGCAGACGTCTCTCTCAGTGATAGGGGCTCGGGATCGATATGAACGGACGTTTTCCGAACGATGCGATCAAGCCCCGTATAGCTGAAGCTGACGGAATCTGAGGAATCCACAGTTCGGCGGACCGTTCCGCGTTTCTCGCGGCGCATACCGCGAACTTCAAAGATGTCCAAGAAATCGCAATCAAAGAAGACCGATACGGGCAGGTAAAGATCGATATTCGAGTGGTTCGTGAGAACGAGTCGCTGTCGCAGGCTTGCGTCGCGGACATACGTCGTTCTGAAAACGTGGACGACGTCCTTGTGAAGCCAAAGGGCACCATTCGTATAAACGTCCGTATTCGTGAGGTCGGAGCAGAGCTGAAGGTCCTTCCGGTCGAGCGTCGAACCGAGAAGCAACGGCGGGCGCCTCGCAATCAGCAGTTCGAGCCGCGACAGGTAGCGCGTGTCGTTGAAAAAGAAGCCATCCGCATGATTGCCGAATGCACCGATGTCGCCGTGCGTATCGACGACGACGAAGGCATCGTCGTGCTTCAGCGTTTCGTGGGCTCGCGGCGAGCTATCGGCCTCAGCATGGATTTGCTCAGGCTCATGCTCTGGCGGATGATCCGGCTGCTGTGATGGCGTAATTGCCATCGCGAAACTCCGTTCAAAAAAAGACCGCGCCTAACCATTATGTTAGGCGCTTGAAGTGGCAAGTGCCACTGCGTCAGTTGACGAGGGTCTCGTGGACGGGGCGGATGTCATCGCTGCGCGAGGTCGGCAAGCGGACGGTCGCGGCAGGAACGCGCTCGTAAAGCGCAGCGTAAGCTTGAGCCATCGATGCAGCTGTAAATCTCTCGTCGAACCGCCGGCGAATGCGTCTGCGATCGAGCGCCAGGATGCCCGGCAACGCTGAGACGGCGCTTTCGACATCATCCACGATGAAGCCTGTTATGCCCTCATCGATAACCTCTCTGACTGACCCGTGGTCGAATGCGAGAACCGGAGTGCCGCAGGCCATTGCCTCAATCATCACCATGCCGAAAGGTTCCGGCCAGTCGATAGGAAAGAGCAATGCGGACGCTTCTCCGAGAAATTTCGTTTTCTCGCGGTCGTTGATCTCGCCAACGAAGTGAACATCATCGCCATGAAGCAGCGGTTTGATTGTTGCCTCGAAATATTCAACGTCTACCGCATCGACCTTGGCCGCGATTTTCAACGGGAAGCCCGCGGCGCGAGCGATTTCAATCGCGCGATCGAGGCGCTTTTCGGGGGAGATGCGCCCCAAGAAGGCGAGGTAGCCGCCGCGCGGATCGAATGTCGGGCGGTGCAGATCGTCCGGGAGGCCGTGATAGACCGTTCCGGCGAAACTGGCGTAGGGGATCGGCCGACGCTGCGAATCCGAAATGGACACGAGGTTCATCTCGGGAAACGCGCGATAGAGGAGCTGCAGGTCGGGAAGATCCTGGCGTCCGTGAAGCGTCGTCAGCGTTTTATGAGCGATCGCCCGGAAGACCGGAAATTGAAACTGATCGATGTGAAAATGGATAACGTCGAAGGCCGAGGCCATGCGGCGAATTTTGTCGACCATCACCATGTAGTAAGGAATTGGGTCGCGTACGGCGGGATTGGACCTGAGTGATTTTTCGCAACAGGGCACCAGCTTCGCCGATGTTATGGAATCGCCGCTTGCGAAGAGCGTTACGTCGTGCCCTTGGGTCACGAGCTCTTCGGTAACATAGGAAACAACACGCTCGGTTCCCCCGTATAGTTTTGGCGGGACGCTCTCAATCAAGGGCGCAACCTGTGCAATCTTCATACGCTGGTCCTTCCCGTGTTCGGAAAGTTCAACGTTGCGACACCTGATTCGTTCCCGGATTGCGTGCGGCGCGCTGACCGCCGGCGTTGGAAACTAAAAAAATTCTCAGCAACTCCGCCCAGCGGCGGATATCGTCAGTGCGCACGCATTTCCCAGCGCCGACGCCAGAAGGTTTTCGCCCGGCGCTTCAGACCACGGAGGACATCTCCGCCGTGGTCCCGCATCGCGCGGGCCCACAACGATGACTGCTGACGAAAGGGGTTGCCGTGGGATAGAGCTCGGGAGTTCAGAGCTTCAACCGAGCGATACGTCTCGAGGGCGGTGCCTAGCGGTTGCGGAGGTTCGGGTTCCGCTGCGTCGGGTCATTGAACAACGGGTCGTAGTATTGCTTTATCGGCTTCGGGTATGTGGCCTCGCGCGAGGTTGTATTCTGTTCGGACACGCCAGTACCGGGAAGGCTCGACGGGGGAATTCTGATCATCGGCGCATTGGAGTTCGGGGTCGGCGTGCGAAGCCGCGTTTGCGCAAAGGCAGGCGACGCGGCGAACATCGCTAGCGAGACGAGCGCGAGAATCTTTTCCATCTTCCCCTCCGTTTCCCCGATCGATAGTGCGAGACGCGCCTGGTGGCAACGCCTCCGGACGCCGAGCCCCCATGCATCCTTTGAAAACCGGGTTGCGCGTGATTGCGAAACTGTGGGTTCGGCGGCGAATCATTCTCACGCGGCGATCATCGCCGCTCTGCCGCAAATCGCAGGCGAGTCCGCCATGTAACACTTGCCTTAGCAACTCTCTTCCAGTGGCCCAAAATGAGGGCGAAACAGCGAGAGCGCTGAAGACGGCCATGGCCGACGCGTGCCAGCATGGCTTTGGTCTGAACTTCTGTTGCTGATGCGGAAGGTGAGCCTATGGGAAAACTGGTTCTGCTGAGTGGCGAGCGCGCTAAGAAAGAGTTGGAAGAAAAGCAGCGAATTATCGCCGGATTAAAGGAGCTTTTAGCTCGCGCCGAATGCGGCGATCTCAAAGCGATTTGCTACGCAAGCGTGGACACCGACGGCCAGAACGTCACGCTTGGAATTCTGCAGGACGACAAAACGGGCCTGCATGAGCTGATCGGCCTATCGCAAATGTTGAGCGACGCCATTCTGCAAAGCGCGCGCGATTAAGCCTGCAGGTCGGCAGACGCGCGTAGCCTCGGGCCTGATGCGCGAGATTCGTCCTCTTTTGGGGCGCTCATTCGAGCCCCCGAAACCGTGCGCACGAATTACCTCCCTCTCCGCTGAGCGATTGATAGCCGGCGGCAATCATTGTGCTCAACGATGCCTTTTGCATCGGCACGTCAGTTGGAGAGAGACCGTGAAGACAATTGCAATCGCTTTCGTAGCTTGCGTGACCATCGCAAGCAGCGCGGTGGCAGCTTCCGTCGGCGTGATCCCGCAAAAGGACCATTCCATCGTGCAGAAGACGGATGGCCATGGTGGCGGCGGCGGGGGTAGTGGTGGCCGCGGTGGCGGATGGGGCGGCCCGGGTGTCGGCGTCGTCGTCGACGTCCCGTGGGAAGCAATGGGTTATGGCAACCAGCCGGCTCCCGATTCTGCCCCCAATCGCTGTCGCGAAGCACGTCACGCTTGCTTCGACCAGTGGGGAACGGATGGCCGCGAATACGGCCGCTGCATGCGGGCCAACGGTTGCTGATCGAAGAGTTAACTCGCTAACTCAAAGCCTCGCGCTGCGCAAAAGAGCTTGGGCAAAAAGCTTAGGCAAAAACGAGGTGAGAGGCGTGTGCCGCTCACCTCATTGATCGTCAAGCGACAGGCTTGTGCGTGCGCTTCGATACGAGGTGCTTATGCGTATGCTTCGACGCGTAGTGCTTCTTGCCAGGCTTCGAGGCGATGTGTTTGTGGGTGTGCTTGGAAGCATAGTGCTTTCCAGACTTATGCATCGCATGGGCCTGATGATGGGAATGATGCGAATGCTTCACGACCTTCTCGGCTGCGCCTGCAACGCCTGCGCCAAGCATCATCGCGACTGCGGCCATCGCCACTGTCATAGCTGTCTTCATTTTTTGGCTCCTAAGTTTTGAAACGTCTCAACGACGTGGTGCCCAGGTCATAAGGCGCTTTGCCTGTCACGTAGATGAACGAATGAGCCGTTTTGACATACAGTTTCGTAAGGTGGGTGCGGTCGTTAATTAGAGGTTTATTCCGCCGAGAGATAACTTCTGCGGATCAGTTATCTCTCGCGCAATAGCCTAGCCCTCGACGCGTCTCGATTATTTTCACCCCGAGCTTTCTTCTGAGGCGCAGGATGAGCGCCTCAATGGCGTTAGCTTCGCGCGGCTCATCGTTGCGATAGAGTCGATCGCCGAGTTCCGTGCCGGGCACGACCCGACCCTTGTGATGAAGCAGATAGCTGAGCAGCCGGTATTCCAAGGCCGACAGGCGAATTGGACGGCCTTCAACGGCGACCCTCATCGTGCTGGTGTCGAGCACCACGTCGCCTGCCGTTAGATGCGGCGCCGAATACCCATGCTTCCTGCGCAAAACTGCACGGGCGCGAGCAATCAATTCCTCCATTTGAAACGGCTTCGTCAGAAAATCGTCGGCGCCCAGGTTGATGGTTTCGACGCGGGTGGACCATCCGTCTTTTTCGGTCATCGCGATGACGGCCATATCGCGGCCTTGCGTTCGCCAACGGCGCAACACGGTGAGGCCGTCAAGCTGAGGAAGTGCCAGATCCAGGAAAACAACGTCGAAGTCTTCCGTCGCTCCGAGGAACCACGCGTCGTCGCCTTGCCTACAAACTTCCACGACGAAGCCAGCGGCAGATAAACTCGATGCCATGACCTCCGCTGTGTTGACATCATCCTCGACGACGAGCGTCCGCATGTTCATTCCCAAGTCCGGGTATCGAGGCCTGCTTCCCTGTCCTCAAATAGAAGCGATCACTTATAACTTTGGTCGCTGAGGACGCGTTCAGCTTCAGTGCCGATGATTATTGATACCTAGAGGCGCCGCGCTCTGCATCGGGCGGGAGACGAAGCATCATCGCCCAAAGGTCTTACCCGGCCGGGACGAAGGTCTGACGCCACGGGCAAGCGTTCGCTCACTGGGCGAACGCTTTTTCGAAGGCTGTCATCACCGATCAACGCAGGCCTCTTCAGCTCGACTCGCGGCTGGTCGCCCGAGAGTTCCGGAACCTTTGCGTGCCGTCTTCGACCTAGGTCTCAGTTCGCTTCTTCCAAAGTCGGACCGAAGCGACCCAACAGGATCAGCAAAATCGCAGCCCGTTCGACCGTACCGGCCGGACGCTATCCGCTTTAGCGTCAAAGTTGGAGCAATTCGCGCTCCGGTCAATTCGTATTCCGCGTCGGCTGCCGCCGCACGGGAATGGCAGGCTCAGACAATCGCTCGAATGCGGGTCATCAAGGGTGAAACGGCTCATCAGTTGGAGGGTGGTTCAGTGCTAAGGCGTGACGAATACAAAATGTCGAATTCAAAGGCGGCTCCGGCTGAGCAGGGAAAGCGCATTGTCAAATTTGCGGTCGCCATCGCGGCCTGCGTCGCTTTCGGCGCGACGATGGCGCTCGCAAAAGGCGGTACGGCCAAACCGCCGAACCCGAAGAATCCGCCACCGCCTGTCGGCATCCTTCCCGCTCCTAGTCCTTTAACGAGGCTCACTCCGGCCACGGTCAAACTGTTGACACCGCCGAGCGCCGCAGCGGATGCGGCAATCCATGGTTTCGATGTAACCGGATTTGTCGAAAGCTACGACGCATCGGCCGCGTGTGCGGGCGGCGGTTCGGGCGGTAACGTAACTATCAACGGCACAAAGATCGTCATACCGTGCAATCTCATCATTCAGATGCCGGCAAACACGATCACCTGGGCAGACTTCGTCTCGGGGCTCGCAGGGCAAGTATCGCCTGAACCCTACGATCTGGCATCCATCACAAGTGCCAGTCAGAATCCGTCGTTCGAACTTCACCTCATCGGCAATGTCGTCAACGGCACTTACATTGCGGCGCTCGGCTATGCCTCGCAGCAATCCGTCAACAGCGGTGTCGGCATCATTTCAAGCGTCGACTTATCGAACGGACACATTGTCGTCGCGTCGAATGCCGGCACGACCGTCGAGCTTGAAATCAACGATCCGAAAGGCCGGTTCGGTCGCGTGACAAGTCGCGATGATCGGCTTTCCGTAGACGACGCGAACCCGACGATTGTCGCGTCGACGGGCTATCCAATGTGCGTGCCGCGCTCTGCCAATGATCCCGAGTGCCCGCAGAAGAATCGTCCAACGAGCGTTGCCGGGTGCCGTGATTTCTTGAATGGTCTCAATATAACACCGACCACCGCCGGGGCGGGCGTTTTCTTCAACAACGGCGCCAACGGCGGTCCCGCACCGGGCGGCGGCGTTTATTGCACAAGTTTTGTCATGAAAGCGCCCCCGGGGACGCCGGCAGATGCGACGACCCATTATCCGCCGCCGTCAGCGATAGCGTCGGCAACGGAAGCTGATGCGACGAAGCAAGCCCCGTTCGAGCCTGGCGACCACATCACGTGGTCCGGATCTCTGATGCGCGGCGTGCCCGGCGCGAACGGCGGTGACGTCATCTCGGTGCACACGATTACTGCCGATATCGGCATATTCACTCAACCAGGCACGCTCCCCGTATATCTGCATATGGGAGAGTTTGGCCTGGCTGGCGACATCAACGCAGCCGGTCTGTCGATCGCCGGAATTCCGGAAGAAGTGCAAAATCGCATATTCCTCGAGGCCGACGTCACCGACATCACGGCAATCGTCGATGCTTATCTCGTCGATCAGGATGGCGCAGGTTCGGGCTTTGAAGTCCAGCGCTGGATTACACCGCTCAACATGACCGGCAGAACGAACGCCGGATTGGACAGCGCCAAAGCCAGAGCCATCGGCTTCCAGGGCGGCGGTGTCGTACCGGGTTCCAACATCGTATATCCGAAGCCTGACGGGTTCGGGATCGAAGGTGGCATCGTTACGCAATTGGATGGGGCGCAGATCAGCCGGGCGCGCCTCCGGGCTACCAAAGCTACTCCGGGAATCCTGACATCACCGACCCGGACCATTCGCATCGTCACAAGAGGACTCTGTACGCCGGCAAATATCAATCCGACGGCTGGCCTCTCGTTCTCGGGCGTCCCCTCCGTGACCGCTACGCTCGGGTGGACCGGCGTCAACACGTCGAACCCAAATGGCACGACCGGTACTGCCGCCATCACTTCCGACGGCGCCACTTGTGTCAATCGGGCGATTGCCGGCAACGGCCTCTCGACGGGTCAGTATGTTGCTCCGGTATTCGAGTTCATCTTCCCGGAAAATGTCGGCAGAGGTGATCCTGTCGTCTCCAACAATTTCTGGGATTTGAACTTCCTTTCTGGAGACGCGACCGCGCCGGGCCCGCTCGTTCCTCAGCCGTGGTGATGAACGCATATTGAATGCCTGCGGACGCGCGAGTGCTGTGACACTTGGGCGTCCGCTCCATGAATGAAAGAGTCCTCGGTGATTTTCCGGGCGGAATGCAAAGCCGTGGAGGAGGTCTCAATGCTCTTACCGTTTGCATCCGCTCTCGTTCGAAGCCGCTGCTTAGCGGCTGTCAGTTTCCTCCTGCTGGGTGCCGGCGGAGTTTCAGCCGCGAACGTTTCACTCGAATTGGCCGGCGGCGATGCGCATATCGTGGTCGAAGCCCAGGATGCGACCGTCCAGGACGTTTTGGAGAAACTCTCCGAGGGCCACGGCTTCAAAGTTGAACGCGCGGATCAAGCGCGAGACGACGCCAAAATAAGCGGTCGCTTTGAAGGGCCGTTCTCCCACGTTCTCGAGCGTGTCCTCGAGAAGGAAAATCATTTCGTAGAGCACAGCTTGAACGAAACCGGCACCATCACCCGCGTCGTGCTCTATGGCGCGCAGCCGGCTTCCGCACCACAAGCTGATGCGTCGTCGTCATCCGCTGCGGTCGCTTCACCGCCGCGCCCGAAGCTCGTCGAGACTAAACCGCCCCAAATGACGCAGGCCACAGCTTCTCAGCGCGCGACGAAACCTGCGCTTCTTCGGCGTTTAGTTCTCAACCGGCAAAAGCGGCCATTGCAGAAACTTGCGAATTCAGCTGCGCAGGCTGCGAAATAGACGACGCGCCTCGATCAATTGCCGGGCACCAAAACGGAATACACGCACGAATCAAGTTCATCGCTTCCGACGTTGCCGCTTCCCTCGATGAGCTGATCGTCTTTGCGCCACTCCTTCAACAGGAAGCCGCCCCGCACGCGCGGTTCGAGTAGAATTGCTGCTTCTCGCGTAAAGGCGACCTTGGCATTCTTGCCCGAACGAACGGACACGCGGATGCGGAGTGATCTTCTATCCGGCCGGTTGGAAATCTGAGCGGGAAGAGCCAAAGCCAGCACTTCCGGACTCGCGACGGTAATGTCCGGCGCGGAACGACCGGAGTGCGTCGTCACAAGCGAGCGGGTGCGCGCCAACACTTCCGGTGTCATTCCGAAAACCTGATCGAGTTCGCCCACGGTCTTGAATGGTGCGTTTTGTGGCCGATAGGCGAGCCGCGCAGCTTGATACTCCGCGGCTTCCGCGCCGCCGGGCGACGTTTCGTCGTCGGCATCACGGAAGTCGATGACCGCAGCAGTCAGGCTTTTTGGATTGTCGGCTCCGGCGTGAGAGAAGAGCGCTTCAAGCACGTCGTTCGATGCGGAATTGATATCGATCAAGCCGGCTGCGGCGTTGACGGAAATGGTGGCGACCTTGTTGGCGACCGCGCAGCTGACCGGGGTGCCGTTCAGACGGAACGATCCGATGCGATCGATATCGCCGCTCTTCCCCACGAGGTAGCGAATTGTGAGACGGGCGATGCCGTCGCTCAGCTCTTCGACTTCAGCCCCTCGAAGAAGATTGGCATTCTGCTTAATGTCGGTTGCAACGGTCCGCGTAAGCACCATGCTGACGAGCGCCAGGAGCGCCAGCGTAAAGAGGACGGGCAGAAGTATGAACCCGCCATCCCTCCGGCCGTCAGTACCCGGTCGCACGAGTGTTGCGGCCATTCCCATTTACGATGTTCGATCCTGCTCCTGTAAAGCACAGCATAACAAAAACGGTCCAATCCGGCAAAGCATCCGCTATTCTCGATGAATGCTCTTATGGTAATTTAAGCACGCTCCGGAAACGCGAGATTCGAGTCCGTAATGCCAAGCTGGCCAATACGCCGCCTAAAGAGCGAAATGCGTGCGCCGGATGCCGGCTTTACGCTTTTGGAGATGCTCGTCGTTCTCGTGATCGTTGGACTGACGATCTCTGTTGCATGGGCGACGGGCCGCTCCAAAGAACCCGATCTTCGGATGCTGTCCACTCAGCTCGCGACGGAATTAAACTTCGCTCGCGTCTCGGCAATCACCGAAAACCGCTCTGTTGCCATGATCGTCGACCAAAGCAGCAGAAGCCTGCGATCGACCTCGTCGCGCTCGGGGATGCATCTGCCTGACGCCGTTCGCATGACATTCTCGCCATTGGAAGGTATCGGCCGCGTAAGCGCGGGTGGCGGCCTCGTGTTCTTTGCTGACGGTAGTTCTTCGGGAGGCGCCTTCAAGTTATCCGGTAGCTCGCACGCTGTCGTTGTTCGCGTCGATTGGCTGTCCGGAGCGGTGACGCAAGAGGAAGTCCGCCGATGAGCCGCGCTGACGGCAAAGACGCGGGCTTTGGACTTTTAGAAGCCCTCGTCGCACTCGTGATCGTGGCGCTGGCGCTTTCGACGTTTTGGGCAACCATTGGTGGCGCGTACAGAGCGTCTCAGCGCGCCAAGAGCTACGCCGCCTCGATCATCGCCGCGCGGTCACAGCTAGACAGGATGGGCATGGACGATCCCCTGCAAAGCGGGACCTTTACCGGCACATATCCGAATAGAGTTCACTGGCGAATGACCGTCACACCGCTCGACAAGCAGGGGCCGGAAGGCGCTCAGCCGCCGAATTCGCCAGCCTATTGGATATCGCTCGAGGTTCTAGACCGGCAGGGGAAAGACCTGTTTGTATTGGAAACCGCCAAAGTCGCCGGCGGCATGCCATGACCAATCGGACCGGCGTTCGCTCAGGAGAAGCCGGCTTCACATTGATCGAGATGCTGGTGTCGCTCGCCATTCTTGCGCTTATTTCGGTGACCCTCGTCCAGATGATCTACGGGGCGCGCCGCGTATTGAGCTTCGTCGACCGGGCGAATGCCGGCGCCCCGATCATGAGCGCTCAGAATTATTTGCACGATGCCTTGATGGATTTGCAGCCAATCGATACGACGGCGGTGGGCAACCGAACCGTTCCCGGCGTGCAGGGGGATTCAAATCGCATCGGCTTCACAACTTCGCATGCGCCGCGCGGCGCCTATCAGGGACTTTATAGGGTTAGTGTCGGAGCCTCGCCGAATGGGCGGGGCGGCTTCGATCTCGTTGCCGAGCAGGAGCTCTTTCGACCGAATGCGGATGATTCCACGTCTGCTCCGCGTCTGAGATCGAAGCTCGTCGAAAATATAGCGAGCGTAAACTTTTCGTACTTCGCGAAACGCGATGACGAAGGCGCAAGTCATTGGCGATCGAATTGGACATCTGGCCTTCCCGACATGATATCGGTTGACGTTGCCTTCCCCAAGAACGACGTCCGAAGGTGGGAACGGTTGATCGTCGCCGTTGCAGCGGCCGCAACTTATGGCATCAGGTGCCCCAATCGCGTCAATTGCGACTGACGCCTACTATTGTCGCGGGCCGCCGAGCTTCATTCGATATCCGGCGTCGCGCGGCGGCTCGTAGAAGGGTCCCTGCGGGTATGCCGAGCGCTCGCGCTCCGTGCAATAGCGCTGTCCATTGACCTCGGTGTAGCAGTAGCGGCCACAATACTCCCTCTGCCGCATCCAATAGCAACCGCGATGTTCCGGGCCCGCCGGATTGGGATATGCCGGGACCGGATGGATTCGGCCTGCCTCGGCCGTCTCAATGCCAATCATGAGATTGGCTGCCGTGAACGCCAGCAATGTCACGGCCAGAAGCTGGATTATTCGCATTCGAGTCCTGCGCCTGCGTTCGTCCATCAAGTTCCGCCAACGGTTTTCTTTCGGAGTAAGGAAGCGGTCATTCGCGATGAGGGATAATCATTGGACACATTATTTCGGCGAGTTTATCCGAATTCGCTTCGTCTCACAGGTACCGGCGCGCCACATCTTGCCTAGTATCAACCGCGTCAGCAACGTGGAAGCCCGGTCGTGGAGGGCCATTGGCGTTGCTGGCTCGTTCCGCGCGCGCGATTCCATATTTTGAAGACGGGCATAGCGCCCTTTCCGGTTGGAATTTCGAATCCGGCTTCGCGAACGAACGTTGCTCCCCCGTCCATGCGGGCCGCGACGGTTACTTCAAAAAAGCGGCGCCCCGATGCGACGACGAATTCCGAAGGCAACCGGCCTTGCGCCAACGACGATACGTCCGCGTGCGGAAGTTGACCGTACCCGCGCGTTACGATGTCGGCCAACCGGGCTGACGTGGTTTCTGGATCAAGTCCCGCTGTGCCCGAATAGAGCGTTACGTACGGCCAAATCGCTTCGATCATTTTAGGATCGAGCCCGAGGACTTGGTGTAGTTCCTCGCGGCTATCGAAGGCCGTATTCTTCGGTCCCCACGTTTCGCCGGCGGCTAAGTATTCGTCATGCTCGGCCCCATTTATCCGCCTGTCGTCGTCGCGATCCCTGAAATCGATGATGCGATCGGCGTAAAGGGTTGCAGAGACCGGCGTGGCTCCTAGACCGACGAAAAGCGCAGAAAGCAACTGGTCGTTGGCCAAGTTCAGGTTGATTTTTCCGCCGGCTTCTTGAACCGCGATGACGAGTTCGATGCCCTCTTCGGTGTGACAGGCCCATTCGGTGCCGTCCACAGGGAAGCGGCGTGTGCGACCCGTATCGCGCTCTGTTGCAAGTTCGAGGGCCGCGATGTTGACGCCCGCGTCAGCAGCAAACTCTGCCTCCGCAGAATGCGTGATGCCTGACGCCTCGCGCAGATAGCTCTGCACGGCGCGGGAAAAGACAGCTGCGACGAGCGCGAGCATGATACAAATCGACAAAACAACGACGAGGATGAAGCCGCCTTCGTCGTGCATATCGGGGCGCATTTGCGTCAAACCCATGAGCCTACCGATGTTCTGACACCGGCCTAGCGAATTAGCTGGTCGATTCGCTCCCGCGTGTCAGGCGGCGTCCGGCGCTGCGGCCGCGTCGAGAAGTTGAGTTTATCGCGGTATTCGGCTGTTACTTGATCAATCTGGAGATGGTCGCGGATGACTTGCGGGGTAATCGCGATGACAAGCTCCGTACGCTTTATCGAATCATCCTTCTGCTTAAAAAGGTTGCCGACGTACGGAATGTTCCCGAGGATCGGGACCTGGCCGCGGTCGCGACTGGCGCGGTCCTGAATGAGCCCGGCAAGCACGATGCTTTGCCCGTCTTGTACGTTGACCGTCGTCTTGATGCGGCGCTGCTGAATCGTCGGCGAGTCGATCGTAGACGTTGTCGTTTTGATAACGTCGCTGACTTCCTGCTCAATGTCCAACACGACGTTGCCGCTATCGCTCACTCTTGGCGTGATACCCAGGATGACGCCCGTATTGCGGAAGGAAACCGTGTTGACGAGCGGAGCGTTCTCCGAGGACGTCGAGACCGCAGATTGCGTGACGATCGGCACTTCATCGCCAACTTGCAAGACGGCTCTCTTATTTTCCACGACCATCAAGGTCGGAGACGAGACGACGTTGACGTCTGTGATGGTGCTTAGCGCGTTGATGGCGACCTTGATATTGGCGACGTTCAGGAAATAAGAGAAGCCTGGAAACGCCGTAGAAATAGCGCTCGACTGGATGTCACTCAAGCCGAAGCTATTGCCGCCTTTTTGAAAGAACCAGCGAACGCCATACTTGAGCTCGTCTGTGAGCGTCACCTCGGCGATCGTTGCTTCGATCATCACCTGATTTCCGGCGATATCGATGGATCGCAAGATATTGCTGACGCGTTTGTACTCGGACTTCGTCGCCGTAATGACGAGCGAATTGTTCGGTTCATCGGCGACAATAGAGATTCCTGCGGAGCGGTCCTCCGGTGGCGCACCGCCACCGAAAGCAGAGCGCTGACCGCCTCCGGTATCGGCCTGCGTTGCATCTGGAGCGTTGGCAGCCGCGTCGCCGCCATTATCGGAGCCTTTGGGCGCCGGCGCCGGAGATAAGCCTGCTGTTTGACCAGGACCGTTGATGACGGGCGCGGCGACTGGAGCAACGTCCAAACCGCCGCCGTCACCGGGGGTGAACTGCGTGTTCGCGGGCCCATTCGAACCTGGCGACGAGCCGCCGAGCGACGATTGCTGACTTGAACCTCCAGGTTTGTAGACCTTCTGCAGAAGCTGCGCGAGATCGGCGGCCGGGCGGTTCTGGACGTGATAGACGAACACCTGCTTTTCCGTCGCCTGGCTGGCGAGATCGACGCGTGCCATCCACGTTTCGGCTTTCTTCAGGTATTCGGGCCGCGAGCTGATGACGAGGACCGACTTAAGCCGTTGGTTTGGGATAAACCGCACAATTCCTTTCGTCGGACTGTCCTTGTCGTTCGCAAAAATAACGTCAAGCTCCGACGCGATGGCCGCGGGATCTCCGGTCTCGACCGGCAGTATCGCGAAGGACATGCCGCGCATCCAGTCGACGTCGAAGACTCCGACGAGTTCCTTCATTGAATTGAGTTCCGACTGCGTGCCGGAGATGAGAAGAAGATTCCGGTTTGTATCGACGCGCAGCACGCTCGCTTCAGGCGCAGCCGATTTCAGTATGCGTTCCATTTCCGGAGCCGCGACATAAGTCAGCGGGACGATTTCGTTGGCGACGCCGATCTGGGTGCCATTTCTTGTGCGACGAGCTTGCAGCGGAGCGCCTGTGGCCGCCGCATCTGCGGCAGGAACGACTTTGTAGACGCCGCCATCCGCCACGACCGAGATGTCTTCGGCACGAAGAACGGATTCGAAAATCTCCAGAAGTCCGGCCTTGTCGACGGGATGGACCGTACGCAGGGTGACGTAGGATTTTATCTTGTCGCTCACTACATAATTGACGCCCAGGATATCGCCGAGGATCGTTTTGGCGACCTCCGGAACTGAAGCGTTCACCAGATTTATCGTGATGCCAGCCGAATTAATTTCGCTTGCTGGCTGAAGAGGGGCAACGCCGCTCGTTGCGGCTCCGACCGTTGCTGCCGTCGTTATCGGGGAAACGCCCGGCATTGCCGCATCACCAAGGCGCTTCTCTGGTTCCTTCGCAAATTCACCTGAGCCCGTGTACACGCGCGTTTCATTGACCGGCTGCGGTGAGGGGCTCGAAAGGGGCGTTCCCGTTGGATGCGACGCCAAGGCGGACCTGACATCCTTCGGCGGACCGGTAATGGGGTCTGGCAACGACAGCTGCGCGTACGGCAGCGAACAGCCCGCCAACGCGAGGCTACAAATGTAAAGCAGGACATGTCGATAATCAGTCAGCATCGCTACTCTCATGTGCGATTCGTGGTCGATGCTCAGTCTCGAAATGAAGATATAGGGTAGGTTACTAACAACCCTGGAAAATGAAGTTCATTCACTCATAACCGCGTGGCACGCCGACCCTCCGCATTCCAAATTTCCGTCAACGGACTTTATCACTATTTGCACAGATCATTTTCCGCAAACGCGCGCTAGCAAATCGGGTCCCTCCGCTCGAGTCTGTGGTATATTTGCCCCGCGCTGATTTCGTTCGCGCCACGATCCATCTCCTGCAAATTACGCGGTCCAGCGCCAGCGGATCAGACCAAGGTCTGATCGCAATGAGGACGAAGGGGCATGGCCGAGCGACCTAATCACCCGGAAACAGGTGCGTAGCGGATCTACGAAGACTTCCATTAACTTGAGGGGCGCCGATGCGCCGCTTGGCGGGATCGGCGGTGTTCGTTCCCGGGCGATTACTCGGGCAGCCGGTCGCTTTATCCAGTGCGCGGGGCCATTTCCATGTACCTACCCAAAGACGCATCCAAAATTCGTCAACGCGAAGCCGAAAACGCGCGCAGGAATCGCGCCGAGATCGTCAAGGCGCTGGCTGACGGTCAAATTACGAAGCGCGATCTTTTCAGGTTGGGACTTTTTACAGCGGGCGGCGTTCTGATTGCGAAGAACGGCCTCAGTCCGTTTGCGCGCAGCGCCTTCGCCGGCGGCCCCACTGGCGTGCCTCGTACGCCGCTCGGTGCGGCGACGCCATTTACGCAGCCGCTGCCGCGTTTGAGAGAACAAACGCCGTTACAGATGACGCGCGTCACGCCGAGCGGCAGCTCCAATCCGGCCGATTTGGCCGCCACGGACCCGAAACTCCACCAGGGCGATTGGGGGCAAGCGCACGAGCGCTGCAAGCGTCTCTCGTACCACGACGATTACACCAATTATCAGAGCGGCCAATCCAACAAGGACCCATCGAAAAACGGGAATCCTTATGTGAATCCGACGACCTTCCGCGGCCCGCTGGAAGGCAGGCCGCCGGGAGAAGCGTTCTCCCATCAACGTTGGGACGAATTCTTCCCCAAGGCCGGCTACTACATGTCTCTCGCTCAGTGCGATGACGGCACCAAGTTCCATCCGCTGCTACCATCGCAGAATCCCAACAGTGTCTGGTGTTATGGAACCGGCACGAACGCACGTGGCGTGATGCCACCGCCCCTCATCAAGCTCCGCTACGGCGAGCCGGCGATGATGCGGGTTTACAATCGCCTGCCGGCCGACCAAACGCAGAACGGCGGCTTCGGTCGCAACCAAAGCCAGCTGCATTTTCACAATATGCACAACGGTGCGGAGAGCGATGGCGCAGCCAACGTCCATCACTTCCCTGGCACCTTCTACGATTACCGTTGGAGCCTGACGCTCGCCCGGCGCGATTACATCAATACGGCGGCGACGGACGATCGCGCGTCGGGTCCAGACGGCAACGGCGGCCTCGTCAATGTTCCGGGCGACTGGAAAGAGCTTGTCGGGACGATGTGGGCCCACGACCATCGCTTCTTCTTCACGGCTGAGAATGTCTACAAGGGCAATCTCATGATGAACAATGTGTACAGCGGGCGAGATCGCGGCAATGAGCGGCTTCTCGGAAATGCGAGGAGCGATGCGGTCGGCTTGCGTCTCCCGAGTGGATACGTTCACGACTGGGGCAACACGGATTTTGACGTCAACATCATTCATTCCGATGGCGCAACAGATTCGAGCGGGCAGTATTTCTTCGATATTTTCACCACCGACGGCTTCATCGGCGATCTGCCTTTGGTAAATTTTGCCTACAGGCCCGTGATGGAAGTCCTTCCACGAAAGTACCGCTTCAGAATCCTGAACGCCAGCATGTCGCGTTTCATTCAGCTGGCAATCGCGGACTCGAAAGCGAAGGCTGTTCCGTTCCAATTCATCGCCAACGACGGCAATCTCGTCGTCAACCCGCTGACACTCACTCAGCTCGATCAGCAGGGCATCGCCGAGCGATATGACATCGTCGTCGATTTCTCAAAATACTCGGTCGGCGACGAATTATTCCTTGTCAACGTTTTGCAGCAGACCGGCGGCAACAAGCCGGACGGCGCGGTGTCACTCGCCGATGCCTTCGCTGGAAAATCGCCGGACCCGGTCGTCGGTAAAAACCTGAAGTTCAAAATCGTCAGTCAGCTGCAGAGTGTGGACGATCCGACGCTGACGCTTCACGCATCCGACCCTGATCTCAGCCGCGTTCCGACTACGCTCACGGAGCAGATCCCGATCGTTACGCCTGTGCGCACCCGAGTCGTCGAGTTCGGCCGAGGCAATGGCGACTCGCGCGGCGCCAACGGCCAGTGCACGCCTGACTGCTCAGAGGTCGTACAGGGCTTCCCGTGGGTCATAAAGGTGAACGGCCAATCCGCTCATTCCATGAACGCCAATCGGATTTCGGAGCTTATTCGTCCGCTAAAACCCGGCGAGGCCGAGCACTGGACATATATCAACAGTGGTGGCGGGTGGGACCATCCAATCCATCTTCACTTCGAGGAAGGCGTCACGATGAATCGTGGCAAGGACAGCATTCCGGCAACCGAGAAACTTGTGCGAAAGGACGTGTGGCGACTTCGTCCGTCGGGTCAGGTCCAGTTCCAGATCCGGTTCGGCGAGTATGGCGGGTCTTACGTGAACCACTGCCATAATACGGTGCATGAAGACTTCGCGCTTCTGATGCGAATTCAGTTGCTCGGTGGAGAGCGCACGGAGATCACTCCGACGCCCAATCCGACCGAAGACGGCATTGTTTGGACGACGCCGCAAGTTCTGCCGGAGGGCGATCCGGCTAACACAAAGTTCTTTAATCAGAGCGTGAGCGGCGGCGGCTCATCAGGGTCAAGCGGCTCGTCGGCTTCCACCGGCTCCGGCAATTCTTCGGGCAAAGGCTAAGGGCAATAATTCCGACATGCTGAGGCAAAACTCGGCATGTCGCGGAATTGCTCATCCTAGCTTGAGCTTTTGAAGGAGCGGGCGTGCATCGTTTGAAAATTACCCGGCGCCCCGCTGCCGCCGTCGTCGCGATGGCCGCAGTGGGCGTTGTTGGCTTTGGCCTGACCTTGAAAAAATTTGTCTTTGCGCCGGGAGTCGATACTTCGTTTTCCACGGCCAATGCGGATGCGCGTTGGGGGGGAAGCTACATGCCGAACCTTCCCGTCGTCGACCAGGATGGAAACAAGTTCCGATTTTACGATGACCTGATCAAAGGCCGGAAGGTCATCATCAATTTTATTTACACAAGCTGTTCCCAGATCTGTCCGCTGACGACATCACGGCTTGCAATTCTGCAGGAGAAGCTTGGCGACGCTGTTGGCCGCGATTTTTTCATGTATTCGATCACTATCGATCCCGAGCATGACGGACCTGCAGAACTCAAGAAGCACGCCGATGCCTTTCACGTGAGACCCGGATGGCGCTTTCTCACGGGCAAGCCTGAAGACATTGCCGAGATCCGGTACAAGCTCGGCGAGAGAAGCAAGACGCTCAACGAGCACAAGCAGGAAATTCTGCTCGGAAACGATGCGATGGGCAGCTGGTCGCGCGATTCTGTTTTTGGTGACGTCGATCAGCTCGCCCTCACCATTCGGTCAATGGATCCCGACTTCAGGGTCTCCGACGCCTTGGTGGCAAGCGCTGCAGAACCTGCCGGCGTCGAACTGGCTCCCGGCCAAATGCTGTTCGCCAGCATGTGTGCGGGTTGCCATACGATCGGCGGGGGAGACCGCGCCGGACCCGACTTGAAGAACGTGGCCAGCCGTCGCGATCATTCGTGGCTGCAGAGTTTTATTTCCAGACCCGATCAAATGTTTGCGCGGCTGGATCCCGTCGCTACGAGCCTTGCGCAGAGGTATCCTGCAGTCCGCATGCCGAACCTTGGACTGTCGCCGTCGGACGCGGAGGACGTCATCTCATACGTTGCGTCAGTATCCCGCCCGCAGCCGAGCACCCATGTCGTCGCCCACGATTTGAAGGGCACACGAGGAAATCCAGAGTGACTACCTGCTGAGGGCGGCCGCTTTGATATCCGATGACGGCGCGTCATAGGAGATACGCAGTTCGAACTGCTTGCCTTCGTTTTCTATGACGGCCATTTCGCTGCTGATCGTGCGGACTCGCCAACCCTGGACCGAGTCTCCGATCAGCACCCAGCTTCCCAGGTCATCGCTCGATTCCCGGATCAATGCGCGATCGTCGCCCGCGCCGATGTGGAGTATGCCGACGAGCAGCAGCTGCTCCGGTGCGACCGTCGCCACTGCGGGAACGGGTGTCGCATCGGCCACCGCGACTTTCTTTGCTTCGACCGGCCGGCGAGATGCATTGAATATCGGCCGCGTCGTCGTCTCAGAAAGATTGCCCGGCCGAGGCGGCGGCGCGATTACGGTTGCGTCCGCGTCCGAGATCGTCTTATCGCCAGCCGCCGTGCCGTCGAGGTCAGCCGATATGTCGATCGGTCGAGACCACAGATCCCAGGCTGTGTAAGCAAAGGCTAAATTCGTCGCTACGAGAGCAGTCATAATCAAATGGCTGCTGGAAATCTTGCTTTTACCCGCTGACATATCACTCACTCTTCGCACGCAACGCCACTGCATAAACGTCAAACCGCGCATCGAGCGCGCCTGCATCATCTTCGTTCGATGCGCCTCCCAACGAGGAAGGCGTAATTTGCAGATAATCGACGAGCAAAGCCGGCTGGTGCTCTTCGATGTCGAGAAGAACCTTTTGCACCTTTTCGATGGGCGCCACGATTTGCACTTGTGCACCTACGAGGTGAAATTCTTCGCGATCCCGGCCAGGAAGACCGCGCGTCAATCGGGGCTTCACGCCATTGGCCGCCATGATCTGCGCGAGCTGCGACTGAACGGAGGCCAGTCGAATGGCTTCACTCGCGCCTTCAATGAATAGTCCGCTGTTTCGCGCGGCCTCTGACCGCTGGTCCAAGTCGCGAACGGCTTCACGATCGTTGACGATCGTCTGCAACCGGCCCAGCACCTTGCGCTCGCGCTCCAGACTGTCCTTAAGTTCAGACTCGGGCGCCATGAGTGGGATCACTGCAAGCACGGACACACACCCGACCACGAGCAGAACAAGGCCGACTGCAAGAAGTTGCCGCACTGGCTTCGAGATGCGGTAGATCATTGCGCTTCTTCCCCCGTCTTCTCCACGTCCTCTGGAACATTGCGCAAGCGGACGCGAATGCCGAAGCGTTCCTTGTCCTGGAGAGGGTCAAAGGTCAGGGCCGAGGTCGAGGTCGCATCGACAAAAAGCGGCGATTTTTCGAGGATCGGAACAAGCGCGCTCGCAGATGCCGCGAGCCCCGAGATGTCCACCGTCACGCCGCTGATTTTGATGTCCGTCACCCAAGCCGAATCCGGCAGAAGCCGCGTCAGCTCTTCAAGGATGGCGACACGCGAAACCGTTTCTCGCCGAAGCTGATTGAAACTCGCGATCGCTGACGCCGTGGACCGGTATTTCGTTGTCATGTCGCGAACGGACTTTGCTTCGACCTTCAGACCAGCCGTTTCCGACTGCAACTCGGCGAGCGCCGCTTGATGCCTCGCGATATCTATATATGCGCAAGCCGCCGCCAGCAGCAGCGCGGGGCCGGCAAGGCCCATCAACAGCTTGATCCGAGCACCCGCGTTGCGCCGGGACGGCTCTTCAAGAAAATTTATCGGGACAATTGAGCCGGCCTCGTTTGAGCACTCAACGGCGGTCACCTTGAGGCCCTGCGCCTCGATGTCTGATCGCAGCGCGTCGACGAGTGTTTTCTTGATGATGTATTGCCGTACCGATTGCTTCCAACCGCCGCTTTGCGACTGGTCCACGGTGTAGGCCGTATAAACATCCTTTTGCTTGAACGGCGTGGAGCGCTCGAGATCGAGAGAGAGCAGCGTCGCGAAATCGCGGGCGGCGGCACCCGGAAGAACGACATTGCGTACGAAACACGCCCGATGCGGGAGACGTACACCCACTGTCGCCGAAGGGTTTGCGCGAATCATACCAGCCAGCAGCGATAGCAGCTCCGGCAATGCAAGAGGGGCTTCGTCCGAGGGATTCGTCGGCGTCCGATGTCTGCGCGGTTCGATCAGGCGGTAACCGGCGGGTTGGAGTACGACCACCGTGTAGATGTTGGGATTATCTGAAGCCGCCGCGGGCGACGCCGATACGATGCCGGCCAACTCTGCGCCCCACCACGTGAAAAAGCGTGAGAACGGATCGGAAATAGACGCCAACATACAAAGAGCCTTACCGGTTACGCAAAACGATCGCGCGGCTTGCCTATGAGAATAAAGTAATAGCGATGAATTTTGATGCCCGCCCCTTTTTCTCCGTGTACTGTAAATAAGCTCCCGGCGCGTTCGATTGGCAAATCAATTTTGGCGCGCGGCTGCACTTTCATTAAAGTGACGTTGCTGCGGGAGCCGCACCTAATTAGAGTCTCGAAAGCGCGGCAGTCTTATTTTTCCAAACCGCGTTAATTCCCACAACCGAAAGTTAAGGCCGAGGGGGAAATTGGACGGCATGCCCGACAACAGAACAGTCTGCCGATATCGAGACGGCGTGAAGGCTGAGCCGCTCCAGGGACTGGCATTTCGGTATGCGGTGGCGTTCTCAGGTTTCTGCCTGCTGTATCTGGCCAGCGCTTTACCGGTTGCGGCAAGCTTGGGCACCGACGCAATCGCTCTCTCGCTGGGTCTCGCAACAGCGCTTGCGCTCCTCAGCGCGATCGACGTTCAAATTCAGCGCTTGCCCGACAATCTTACGTTTTCGCTGGCTTTTGCTGGAATTCTGGCAAGTTCAAGCGGCGGATGGGAGCAAGTGATCTGGCATGTGGGGGCAGCTTTATTGGGCTTCCTCACGTTGTACGGACTTGCTGCATTCTATCGTCATTTTAGAAACAAAGACGGCCTAGGGCTTGGAGACGCGAAGCTACTCGCGGCCGTCGGCGCCTGGATCGGCCTCGACGGATTACCCAGTGTACTGCTTATTTCGAGTGGGGTAGCCGTCGTTGGCGTTCTTCTTGCAAAGCTAATTGGAACGAATGTAACGCGGGAAACTCGCATTCCCTTCGGCCCATTCTTGGCCTTTGGTCTATGGATTGTTTGGTTATATGGGCCTTTGGTCTGAATCGGATTGGCTATTTGGGGACTGCATTAGGGCTTTGCGAATGAAAATACTTTTCCAGCGCGGCAATCCAAACATCGCCAATAGGGTTGTTTACAACGATGCAAAAGGCGACTCCGGCTTTACATTGCTGGAACTTCTCGTCGTGCTTGGAATTATCGCCCTTTTGGCGACGGTCGCCGCCCCGCAAGTGCTCGGCTATCTTGGCAAGGCACGCACGGGAACGTCGAAGGCGCAGATCTCAGCCATTTCGACGGCGCTCGAACTCTACGCTTTGGACATCGGCACATACCCTTCGCAGCAGGTCGGCCTCAATGCGCTAATCCAGGCGCCGCCGCGCGCCGGCGCTTGGAAGGGCCCATACCTCAAGAAAGCCGAGGGGCTCGTCGATCCTTGGGGCCATCCGTATCAATATAAATTTCCGGGACCAGGCGGCGGTCCTCAAGTCTTTACCCTCGGGCGTGACAACAATCCCGGCGGCACCGGCGAAGACCAGGACGTCTCGAATTGATGCGCAGGCCTATGGCTGCGGCCGAAGATGCAATTCAACGCGCCTCGAACGGACATCGGAACGGCCTCCCGGCGACTTGTATGTAAACTCCACAAGCGTCGGTAGGGCGTCTTTTCTCGCCCATTTGTCCGTCCACTGCTCTTTTGCGCTATGCACCGGAATGCCGAAGTAGCTCAGCGTGAAGCCCGTCGCATCAGTTAGCAAAATCCGCTGACCTTCGGACTGCGGCGCATCCCGGTGGTCGGAAATGGACCGGAACGGTTGCCAAGTTAGGGCAAGCGATTGACGGCCATCAGGCGCAGCAATCGCCGACAACGAAAAAAGGAAGAGCCCGCTCTGTTGAGCCCGGCTGATCATCGGTGCGACGAACTTGACCTGGCGGGGCTCGCCGCTGAATACCATTGCGAGCATCCCATCCGGCGAATTCTGATAAATCGGCATCGCTTCCGACAGCTGGCGCTCGAGGAAAGCGAGCGAGGCGGTTGTAACGGATTCCTGGTCGAGCTTTGCCGTAACATTGAAGGCGCTTTTGCTGATGCGTAGGGCGTGCGGCAGCGCCGCGAGCAAAAGTGAAATAAGGACCAACGACACGAGCACTTCGAGTAATGTGAATCCTGCCTCTTGCGGTTTGAGGCGCGTGTGTTCTCGAACGACGCTCATCATGACGATGGAAAAAGCTTCAAGGTCGTCAGACTAATTTTTCGCGGGCGCAGGCCGCTGTCGCGCCAATTCACATCAACAGTCACCCAATATCCGCCGATTTTTGCCGGCGCTTCTGGAGGCGGTTCCGGCTTATATCTCGAAGCGGCCAACTCCCAGGACATTCCGCCGCTCACGCCGGTCTCGCGCAGCGAATCCTCGAGAACTTCCGAAGTACCCGCCGATTGCAGAACGGATCGCGCAATTTCCAAGGCCTCCGCTTCTCCATTGGCGATCCGGATGCTCTGCATGCCCCGGCCGAGCGCATACTGAGCAACGACAAAGGCGCTGGCAAAAATGACAAGGGCCACAATCGCTTCGATAAGCGTAAACCCGTCGTCCCGGGTTCCCGAGAACTTAAAAGCTGCGGTCAACTTGGGTTGCTCCGGTCATCCAATCGACGATGACATCCGCATTGCTCTTGCCGGCGCTGAGCGAAATCTTTCCGCCGGTCGAGCTGCCGTCCGGCTCAAAACTCAACGTCGCAAGCGCGGTCGATCCGGAATTGCCGATCGTTGCAGTAATCTCCACGGCCGAAGGGATCTGATGGGCGTTGCTCTCGCCGTCTGCCCAATACTTTCGCCGTGCGACATCGATCATAACCGACCGACTCGTGCTCGTGCGTATGGCGTCGGCGCGCGCGGTGCGAAATTCTGCAGCGATACCTACGGCCGTGCTTCGGAGCGCCAACGCACTACTGTTGCCTCGCGTCTTCGGAAGCGCGATGGCCGCCGTGACCGCGATGATGACCAGAACAACAAGTAATTCCAGCAGCGTGAAGCCGGCCTCCGTCTCGACTGCCGAGCGATGGTGCCCGCGGATCATTGCAAAGCCAGATTGTTGACGCTCAGGATCGCATTCATAACCGAGACGATGAGACCGCCGACCATCAGGCCGATAAGCAGCGTCAGCACGGGGGTAAGCAGCGTCATCAGGCGGGAAATCTGGCGCGCAAGCGTCGCCTCATAAATAGTGGCGACGCGCGTCAGCATCGGTTCGAGCTGGCCCGTTTGCTCGCCGACAGCGATCAAGCGGAGGGATAGTTCGGAGAAAAGGCCCGACTGCTCGAGCGGCTTTGAAAGCGTGCCGCCTTCCTTCAGAGTTTCGCCGGCCTGCGTGACTGCGGTCGCGAACGCGCGGTTTCGGAGAACCGCTGCAGATATTCGAACTGCGTCGAGCATTGCGACGCCGTTGCGAGTGAGCGTCGCAAGCGTGCGCGCGAGACGGGCCGTTTCCCGGTTCGCAGAAAAGCGGCCGAGCAAGGGCACACGGAGGAACGCCCGATCCAGCCATTGACGAAACCCTGCATTGCGGAACGCCAGCGCAGTTGCAATGAAGAGCCCCACGGCGACGGCCGCGACCAGTGCCCAATTTTGCGAGACGAACGAATCCGCATCGACGAGAAATTGGAGAAACGGCGGCGGCGGAGCGCCTGCGTCTTTGAACAGCGGGAGCACGGTTGGAACGAGAAGGGTCAGAATAACGCCGACGGCAACGGCTGCTGCCGCCATGAGGATCGCCGGGTAAACCAGCGCTGAAGATATTTGCGACCTAAGCTCTGCCGAGCGCTCGAGAAAGCCGCTTATGTCTTCGAGCACGTCTCCAAGCGATCCGCTTGCTTCTCCCGACTCAACGAGCCTCCAATAATATTCCGGAAAATCCCCTCCACGCGCCGCCATGGCGCCTGACAGCGAAGAGCCTCCGCGCACGGCTTCGAGTATTGCCTGGGTGCACTTTCGGACTCGCGCCGGCATGAGAGGCTGCAGACTGACGATGCGCAGCGCTTCGTCCAGCGGCAGATCCGCGTTGATCAGAATTGAAAGCTCGCGGGTGAAGAGCGCCAAGCCGGAAAGGGGCAGCGATCCACCGCCGAAGACCTCGCGGTCCCACCATCGCTGACTGCCGGCTGGCTTAGCCTCTAGGAGATCTAAGGTATAGAAACTCTGCTTATGAAGCGCTTCCAGCGCTGCTTCGCGCGAGCGTGCCTCGATATCACCCTTCTTTAAGGCGCCGTGCTGATCGTAGGCTCTGTATCGGAATTGAGGCATGTATCAAACCGGGCTACGCGCATAACTTCTTCGACCGTCGTCTCGCCTTTAAGTGCCTTCAGCAGTCCTGCTTGTAGCATGGTCGTCATACCTTGAGCCATGCTCACTCTTTCTATTTCCCCTTCTGAGTTACCGATCGAAATGGTGTCGCGAATTTCCTCCGACATCGTGAGCAACTCGTAGATCGTCGTGCGGCCGGAGAACCCCGTCTGCCGGCATGCCGGACATCCAACTGCGCGGTGCAGCCGTGGTTCTTCGCCGTTCAGCAGCGCGATCGGGTCTGCCCCTGTCGACCGCAGCCAGCGCATAACGCGAGGTGTTTCCGGCGACGGCTGCGAGCAGTTCGAGCAAAGCTTCCTGACAAGCCTTTGTGCGAGCACGCCCTTTACGGTGGACGCGAGCAGATATTTTTCGACGCCCATGTCCAATAGACGCGTCAAAGTCGCAGCGGCGCTATTGGTGTGAACGGTCGATAGCACCAGATGCCCCGTCAACGACGCCTGAATGGCGATCTGCGCCGTTTCGAGGTCGCGTATTTCACCAACCATGATGATGTCAGGATCCTGACGGAGGATCGAACGCAGGGCCGTCGCAAAGTTCAGGCCGATCTTCGGTTGCACTTGAATTTGGTTGACGCCGGCGAGCTGGTACTCGATCGGGTCTTCGACCGTGAACACCTTGCGTTCGGTCGAATTCAAAAGGCTCAGCGCCGTATATAGCGTCGTGGTCTTGCCGCTTCCGGTCGGGCCGGTGACCAAAATTATCCCGTTCGGTTGGTCCAATAGCTGGCGGAGATCGTTATACGATCCCCCTGAAAAGCCGAGCTTCGGAAAGTCGAGTTCGACGCTGCTGCGATCAAGAAGGCGGAGGACGATGCTTTCGCCCCACAGCGTCGGCATCGTCGAGACGCGGAGATCAATCTCTCGTCCGCGAACATTGACCTTGATGCGGCCGTCTTGGGGGAGGCGCCGTTCGGCTATATTCAGACGCGCCATGATTTTGACGCGTGAGCCAAGGGCTTCTCGCACGTTGATCGGCAGCGTCTCTATCGTATGCAGAATGCCATCGAGACGGATGCGCACTCGCACGCAATCTTCGCGCGGCTCAATGTGGATGTCTGACGCCTGCTCGTTGGCGGCGCGTACGATGAGGTCTTGGACCAGGCGGATGACCGGCGCTTCGCTGGCCATGTCCTCGAGGCGCTGGACGTCGGCGTCACTCGCTTCGGCGGCCGACGCCGAGGAACCCGCATCGATTTCCGGCTTCGCGCCTTTGCTGCCGTAGAGCTTCCCGATCGCCTTTTCGATGTCTCCGAACGCTGCGATGCAAAGTTCAATTGGGCGACCCAGCAAGTAGGCGATTGCAGCAACGCCGTCGCGATTGAAGGGATCAGCGACCGCGAGCTCGATCATTTCGCCTTTGTCGGCCAGCGGTAGAACGCCGCTCTGCTTTAGAAAGGCGGCATCTATTTCCTCGGAGAATAGCGGTCGCTCCGGAAACGCGTCTTCCGAGACAAGCGGAAGGCCGCAGTATGCCGACAGGGCTTTCGCCATATGCCTGTCGGACAGCAAACCAAGGCGCATGATGACCAAGTCAAAGCGTTCGCCGGATTGCTTTTGTGCGCGTTGGGCACGCCTAATCGCCAATTCGTCCAAGAACGAATTCGATTGAAGAAACGACGAGAACTGCTCGATGAAATCGGCCGAACGCGGATCGCCGCGGAGCGGGTCAACGGCAACGTCCGCGAATTCCCCTGCTCCAAGCTCCACCGTCAAACTCCCGCATACAAATTCAAGCGAACTTGAATCTATTTTGCGCCTTTCAATTCATAACTTCCAGTAGGGTCACGCCAATATCGTGAATATCTTTCGCGCGCCGGCGCGACGATGGCTTGTTCCAAAAATCGGTTGTAGGCGGAACAACTACGACCGAATGACCGAAGTTGGCCAGATCGGAAACGATGCTTGTTGGAAGTGTTTCTTCGTCGATCGCAATCAAGGAGGAGGGGCGGGCGCAGACGAGCGCCAAACCGGTTTCGATCGGGAACCAGCCTTCCAGGATTACCTCACTCCGGCTGTTTACAGCGTGTATTTCGAGGCCGTCTCGCTGCGCTGTCAGGCCAACGCTCCAGGCGGCTGGCGTTTCGACATCCAAGTCCATCATGCCCTGCCTCGTCTCTGAATGCTCGCTCGGCTTTAACTCCTACTCATTCTCGCCTGACAGTTGTTCACCGTCGGCTGTCAGGAACCTGTCAGGATGGGCATAGAGTGCACCGCTGCTACACTGCGATTAACAAAAAGACGAATTAGGCACCCCCGACGTTCGCTTTAAGTTTGAGTAAAATGTCTGGAACTACTATAAACTAATCCGACGACTGATCTTTTGATTGCGAAAACGCTTTAGAAACGGGCTGAGTATCGTGGCCAATGTGCGTGTTGCGGTAATAGACGACCATCCCTTATTGCGGGCCGGCGTAATTCATTCTCTCAAAGCAACTGGCGATTTCGACGTGGTCGCGGAGGGCGGGAGCGCCCACGATGCCATTGCGATTGCTCAAAATATACGTCCGGATGCGATCTTATTGGACGTTAATATGCCGGGGTCGGGCCTCGAAGCGGCATTGCAAATTTCAAAGGCCCACCCGAAAATCCGCCTCATAATGCTAACGATCTGCGATTTGGACGACTGCGTCGCGACGTGCCTCGAAGCCGGTGTGGCGGGTTACGTACTCAAGGGAACGAGCCCGGCCGAACTCGCTCGTGTGGTCCGCAGCGTGTGCGAGGGCGAGTCCTACGTAACGCCAGCGCTGGCCGCTCGCATATTGACGAAAATCCGTGTTCGCACCGCGCCTAAGGCGCAGTCGCCGCAGAACGATCTGACGTCGCGCGAGGAGGCGGTCCTCGATCAATTGGCGCTCGGGCTGAAGAACAAAGAAATTGCCCGCGTCCTCTCGCTCAGCGAGAAAACCGTCAAGCATTACATGACCAGCATCATGCAGAAGCTGCAGGTTCGCAGCCGGCTGGAAGCAGCGCTTCGGGTCAGGGCACGGTCTGTCTAAACCATTGGAATTTTTCGCATGTCGACTCGGCGTCGCTAAGGCATCCGCGGTGGCCGATGTCGAGGCCGAGCGATATCGGGACTGCGGCCTAGCCACGAGGAGCGGTCAAGAGGTCAAGGCGAATGAAAATCTTGGTCGTCGAGGATGAGCCAACGATCGCCGAAGACATCCGGTCAAGCCTTACCGAAGCGGGTTACATCGTGGAGACCTCTGACAGCGGCGAGGACGCTCTGCTGCTCGGTACGACCGAGACCTACAGCGCCGTCATTCTCGATCTCGGTCTACCCCAGCTCGACGGGCTCAGCGTTCTCCGGCGTTGGCGCGCCGATGGCCGGTCGATGYCGGTTGTCGTTTTAACGGCGCGAGCGTCCTGGGTCGAACGTGTCGAAGGCATCAATGCCGGCGCGGACGACTACCTCCCAAAGCCTTTTCAGATGCCTGAGCTTCTGGCTCGCCTTGGCGCCGTTCTACGCCGCGGCAACCTTCAACGCACGTCAACGATCACCGCCGGGTCGCTCCGGCTCGACACGACTCAGATGAATGTGACGGTCGAGGGAAGAAACGTTCACGTCACTCCGTTCGAATTCCGGCTCCTGAGCCACCTCGTGCATCACTTGGGCAAAGTCGTCTCTCGGGAAGAGCTCAAAGAGCATGTCTACGGGCACAACGACGGACGCGACGTCAATGCTATCGAGGCCATGATTGCGCGTCTCAGACGCAAGCTCGGTATCGACATCATCGAGACTCGCCGTGGTCAGGGCTATATCGTGAGCGCGCAGTTGTGATGCGAGCAGGATCGCTCAGCGTTAGATTATTGGCGGCTTGGCTGGTCTTTCTTCTTTTTACGTTGCCGATTGCCGCCCTGGGACTGCAGGTCCTTTTCCAACGAAGCATCGATAGGGGCGCTGTATCCGACCTCACGGTCGACCTTCAGCTTATCGCCGCTTCACTCGAGATCGATGAGCAGGGAAATGTGAATCTGGTCGATGTTCCTGCCCACCCGAACTTTTTATTGGCTTACGGGCACCGGTATTGGCAGCTATCCGAGAATGGCCGGCCAATATTGCGTTCGCCCTCCTTGTGGGCGGAAACACTCAGTCCGGCCACGCCCGCGCGAATGGGCGAAGTTGCCGTTAGCCGCTTCTCCGGACCGAATGACCAGTCTTTGCTGGGGCTCGCCACAATTGTGCAGGCGAATGGCAAGGGCGATCGAAAATTCGAAATCGTTACCGCGATCGACTATGCAGAGATACTGGTCGCCCGCGAGAAGTTCTCAAACGATGTCTGGGCTGGCGTAGCCGTTGTCTTTTTGCTGATTATCCTTGCTGCGTCGGTGCAGGTGTTCGTCGGCCTGATGCCCCTCAATGCGCTTCGGGCCTCTTTGACGGCCGTCCGCGATGGTAGCGCGCGGCGAATTGAAGGAAACTTTCCGACAGAGATCGCGCCTCTCATTTCGGAGACGAACGATCTTCTCGCCGCCCGTGACAATGCGCTTGCCGCGGCAGGCGCCCGAGCCGCGAACCTCGCACATGGTCTGAAAACGCCTCTGGCCGTCATGGCCGCCCTTAGCCGGCAGCTAAGGCGCGATGGGGCCGTCAAACGGGCCGCGGAATTCGAAAAGCAACTGGAAGCCATGCGTTGGCATGTCGAACGGGAGCTTGCTCTCTCGCGGCCGCGAGCGACCGAGCTCACCGCGCGTGTCCGGATCGATGCGGCGACTGAAATTTGCGGGATTGTGAGTGCGCTCAAGAAGCTGGCCAAGAGCGAGGAGCTTCACTGGCACGTGTCGGTTGATCAGTCGATGCCATTGACGATCGATCGCGCGGACTTCAGCGACATCATGGGGAACGTTCTGGACAATGCTCAGAAATGGGCTCGTCATCAGGTATTGGTCGAGGCCAGCCAGACGGCGAATTCCATTCTGCTGACAGTGGATGACGACGGTCCGGGGGTCGAAGAGGAGCAGATGGGGCGCATCTTGCAGCGGGGGGAAAGAGCAGATCCCACAGTGCCGGGCACCGGCCTCGGGCTTGCGATCGCCAGCGAGCTTATTTTCCTCCACGGAGGCCAATTCCGGTTGTCGCGCAGTTCACTCGGGGGGTTACGCGCCGCAATCACGCTGAATCAAGGCTGATGCCGGTCGCCCGTCCGATCCGTCACCGTTGCAACGGGAATTGATCGCCATTCAGAAATCATCTCACCTTTATTCGATAATAGAATGCGCGCATCCTCGACACCGTCAGGCGTCCTTTTTATAAGAAATAAGGGAATTGCGCCGATAATAGAGATCAAGATGGGCGCCAAAATCGATCGTATTACCGGACGTGCTTATTCACCGCCTGCCGGATCTCTCGCGGGAATAGCAAACTCGTCTCATCGTTTGCCTGCAACGATCGCAACAGCTTTTTTATTGGCCACAATGGCCATCACCTTTTTCGCGGATTCTCACATGGAATCACGCATCATCGAAAATGCTTCGATGACTGCTGCGAATTTCATCGAAGGCTTCCTCGAACCGCTGGTCCAGTCTCTCGCATTCGGGCCAAGTCTCACTGCTGATGAAAAGACAGCTCTCGACAAGTTGCTCATCAATCCCGTTTTTCGCAAGAACGTCGTCAACTTGAAGATCTGGCATCCTGACGGCACAATCGTTTTCAGCGACGAAAAGAACCTCGAAGGTATCAAGCTCGAACTCCACGACGAGCTCCGCGGCGCGCTCAAAGGCCAAGTCACAACCGAGCTGAGCGAGGCTGGGCACGATCGCATTACCGGCAAGCACGATTTCGTCGTTCCGATCGTCGAGGTTCATGCGCCACTACACGCCCTGGGATCGTCGCCGGTGATCGGGGCCGCAGAGTTCTTCATGGATGCCGACGCGCTTTCCAAGGATTTCCGCAAAGCTCGGAAAGTGAGTTCGGCGTTCGCTTTCTTTTTTGCACTGCTCGCAGGGATCGCCGCGTTGGCAGTGCTGCGCGAAACCCGAAAGCATCGCAACTTTCGGAAGAGCGCAAACAACTTGATGACCGCGGACGGCCTCCGCAATCATGGCGCGACCGCTGATCCGGCCGCAGCGCCCGGCAAAAATTCCGACGACGGCAAGGCGAAGTCGATGGGCGAAGTCATGGCCGATTTGCATGATGGCCCCGCACAACTTCTTGCCCTTGCATTGCTCAAGCTCGACGCTCTTGGCCTCGCTCCCGATGCACACATGCCGAAGGCTGCTATCGACGCTGTCCGGGGGGTGACCGGAGATGCCTTAAAGGAGATCCGCAACATATTGCGGAAATCGACGAATCCCGATTTCGAAAATTTAACGTTCGATCAGGTGCTCACGTTTGCCGCGCGGCTGCACGAGGAGCGAACGCGGAGTTCTGTTGCGCTCAGCATCGGTCCCTTACCCCGGGTGAGCAGCGATATTTCCCAGTGCCTCTTTCAATTCGCGCGTGAGGCGTTGAATAACGCGTTCTGGCACGCCGGCGGGAAGGGACAGTCATTGCGTGCGGAATATGACGGGCGCTTGCTGATCGTCGAGGTACGCGACGAAGGCACACAATTCAAATCTCATATAATCCGTCGGGATGAGGACGCCTCATTCGGTCTGTCCGTGATGGTACAGAGGATAAGCTCAAAGGGCGGCGTTCTCGAAATTTATCCCTCGCGCGGCGAGGGAACGCGTGTCGTGGCGACATTCGCAATCGAGCAAGACATCATCGCGACGCTGGTGACCGCATGAGGCGCGGCCTTAGAGCCAAATCGAATCGGAAGCGGCTGAACTCAATTGCATCATCTGGATAACGTTCTGCTCCCAGCTCACATTGATGCTTTGCAATGAACGATGGACGTATTCGGCCAGGACCAGAAAAATCCACAAGGCGCCGGACACGAGCGTTAGTAAAACGCTAAAGCGGACCGTCAACGCTAGACCATAGCGAAGCTGGCGCAGCTTCTCCGGTACGTTAAATTCGTCAAGCGGCGTGTTGTCGTATGGCAATGCAAAGACTACGAGCAGGATCAGGATACCGGTGAGAATATTCCCTGCGATATATACGGCGCGCGACATGGCTATGGCGTGATCCACGCAGCGGCTTTCACTATTCGAATGATGCTTGCCCGAACTCGCGCATCATTTCTATTGTTTGCTCGATGCGTGCCTTCTCGATTCACTTGATAACCTGATTAAATACGTCCTGGAGGCGACGTGTGTCTGTCGTGTTGAGCGTACCGAAAATATCGCCAGAGTTGGGGAAGCAGACCTTCAACCCCTGTTGACCAACCGCCGGCAGAGTGACGACGATGTCCTTCGCCTGTTGGGTTTTGGCCTTGGCTACATCCAGTTCGCCGTTCGCAATCGGCAACGAGGGATGGTCGAACACTCCCGAGTGGCAGGCAACGCGATTATCGGTGAGCGAAAGTAAGAATTGGACGAGATCGTCTTCCTCCTCGTCCGTCAAACCAAGCGCATTATTTGTCGAGGTTGCGCTAGCATCGCCGATATCCGGATCAAGATTGGTATTGTTGACCACGCCGAATGGCGTTGGCGTTGCCAGTCCTGTCGTGTCGCTATCGAGCGGACCACGGCGATCGCCGCCGCGATTGTAGAAGTGGACAACGTCCTTCAGCGTCGCTTGACCGCCATTGTGGAAGTAAGGTGGATTGAGACCGACGTTGCGAAGGATCGGGACTTTGAATGATCCGTCTACGGAGTCGCGTGGCGCCGAAGCTGGGTCGGTCAGTGAAGGAAGGTTGTCGCAAGGCGTGAATATTGGGGTTGCAAATTCACAAGGCCTGGCGTCGAACCGGTCTACGCTTTTATTTTTTTTGTTCAGAAGACGCCATTTGAACTGGCGCGTGAATGAGAGGTCAAAACCGTATGGATCGAGGGCGCCAACACCGATGTCGTCTGACGTCGGCCGGACGCCGATATTGTAGAAGCCCGTGTCATAGATCCCAGGACGGCCGTCTCCCATCAGCATGCCTTCAATCGCTTTGGGAGATTCAGTCGAAAGACTGGTCACGGTCGCCCCAGAGAGGAGCGGCCCGTTGTGGCAGGCAACGCATTTTCCCTTGCCTTCAAAGATCGCCAAACCGGCGACCGCTTGCGGGTTCATTGCCGCCGGGCCGTGGTCGAAGGGCGAGTCATCGGAAACGAGCAGCTGCTCATAGGCTTGGATCGCCAATCCCCAGAAGAGCGAGAAGTTCTGCTCTTCCTGCGTATGCCCTTTGACGAAATCAAGGGTTATGGCGCCCGTCGCCGGATCGACGTTGAACCATCCGGGAATGTTCCAATACTTCGGGAAGAATGCTTTCTCCACGAGTGCCTTGTAGGTGGTTTTCAGTCCGGTCTGCGACGAGGACGGAATGAGCGCCGGGGTCTTGCTGAACAGACTATCCTGGGGATGCACGACCTGCGTCGAGAGCGGCCGCATTGGGAGGAGCTTCGCGCCCAGATCAGCAAACGTCTTTCCTGCGCACGACATTTCAAAGTCGCTCAGCGGCGGTCCGACCGCCTGTGAAGCGAGGCTCGCGTTGTCGATCAGCGGCTTCGTTATAACCAAAGCCTTACCGGATAGTACGAGTATTCCTGCGCCGGCTGCATCGGGGTTGCCGACCGACGTGGCCGGATCCAGCGGCGTGAATGTTCGCGGGCCGAATGGATCGACGCCATTGAACTGGCTGTTCGCGCGACCGTCCCAGAACTGCCTGAAATTGAAAACTGCGTTGATTGTCGTCGGGGTCTGTCGCGGTTCGACTTTTCGATAGATGAGCCCGTTCGCGTGAAAGGGATTGCCTGTGGGATTCGTATTGGGATTAAACGGGCTGTAGGTCAGATTGCATTTTTCGCTCGACCGAGATCTGCCTCTGAACAGGTTTCGTTTCAGGAGGAAAGCCGTCAAGAGGTCTTGACGCAACGATCTGCCTCCGGAAACGAAATCGCCCGCGTAGGTGCCTTGCGATGAGAAGACATCGTTTGTGTCGAAGATGACCGAAGATTCGCGATTGTTGATATCGGCAAGCTTGTGGAACGGGAAATCCAGGGCTGCGAATTGTTTGTTCGGACCCGCAATGCCAGCGTTGTTATCCCGCGCGTCAAAGATATTCTGCAAGGCGGCTACGGTATTTCGGACGCTCGGATCCGTTTGATTTTTGGTCCGGATGTCGGCGCCCGCGTGGAAATGACAGGTCGCGCAAGCTTGCCCGTCGCTTCCGACCTGCGTGTCCCAGAACAATGCTTTTCCGAGCTGCTGCGCGGCAATCGGGTCTCTGATATATGCGCTCACGTCGGGTAAAATCGGCTTTACGCCGACGAGGGAGGGAATGTCGGCAACCGGATCGACAACCTGCGCCGACGACTCGTACACCGGGAGCCCTGCCGATGCGATCGCCACCGCAACTGTCCATGCGGTGAGCCTGGCCCCAAAGAAGGCAAGCGATTTGCGCGCCTGTCTTTTGCGATGTTGCGTATCAGCGCGTTCGCTCTTCCAATCAACGCGGACCATACTTCAATCCTCAGACGCCACTCACCAGGCCGGCGAAGAACTCAGCAAGAAGCGCGCCGAGCGCAGCCCGACGAACGATAATTGCTTTGGATTCGTGGAGTAGATCGGAACGGATGGGGTCTGGAGGGTGCGCGCGATTAGACCTTGGTCTTAGCCGGCACTGAGAATTGCCGGACCATCGTCGAGCAGATGATGCCGGCGGCAGAAAATTGCAGCCGGCCGGAGCCGCGTCGCGCACTCCCTGCCGTCGCCGGCGTACCGAAATGAATCAAATGACAGATGAAAAAGGAAAATAGGAATAGGAGCGGTCAATCCGCTCCAGGCCGTCTTGAGTGGAAGTCTACTCGCTTTCACTCATGAATTTCTCGGCGGCTGTTACCAAACTCGTCTTCGGATTGGCCGCGCAGTAATCGGCGATGTCGCTCGTTTGCTTGATGAACTTCTCGATGTCCAGCATCGTTGAGCCGTTGTTGTAGCTGGCGTGATAGCCGGCGAGCCACATGAACGTATCACCGATGTTTTTCTGGACGTCCTTGTTCGTCAGAACCGACTCGCACGTCACGATTGCGAGGTCTACGCTCTCAGGGCTCGCGTCTTCGATATTTTCGCCCATGAATTTTTCGCTCGCCGACAGCACGCCGATGCCAGGATGCTCGGAGCAAAATTCAACGGTTTTGTTGAATGAGTCCGATAGTTTGTCCCAGTCGACGACGGTGCCCTGATCGACGGTGGCGTGGTATCCGCCCATCCAATTCAAAATGCCATTCACGAATGAAATATCGTCCTTCGACTTTGCTTCGTAGGCCGAGGCCAGTTTCTCGCAGCTGATTGTTGATACGTCGATTGGATCGGCGGACGCTGCGAACGGAAACACCGCTAAGAGAAACAGCGAAGACAATACGGAAAGGAAGATACGCTTCATAGAACAGTCCCTGATTGACTCACCGGCCGCCGCAGTGCCTACGAGCCGGGACGCGGGACGATCCCCGAGCCGGGACTTCTTATCTTAGAGAGATTAACCAATAGGGAAGAGTGATCGAGGTGAACCACGATCAGCTTTTATCAGCGCGACGTTGGAGGATTCGACAGTAGCGAACCGAACCAACCACGAGCCAAAAACGCTCCTGTCCTGACGAGGCATGCAGATTGCACTCGTTGGGATGTAGCACAGCGTTAGAGGTGCCGGTGGCATGTTTAGAGACAACGTCATTTGGGTCGATTTCCGCGTCTCGAAGGATATTAGAGACAAGCAGGCCTTATCATTTGCGGAGCGCCTGAAGGCGAGTTCGGCCCAAACGCGCGGTCATATCGAGGCGACGAAAACCGCGATCGAGGTCGTGAGGAAAATGCTCGCGGGTTCGCACGAGGTCCCCAAACGCCCTGACAAGCGATAGCGCCGGACGCGACCGGAGCTTCAGGACGCTCTTCTTCGGCTGGGATGCGCCGGATAGAATACGTCCGATCCCCTTATCCCGTATTGCAATAGGTCGCGGGGTTCCAGACTGTTGGCCGAGACCACGATCGGAACCTCGAGAGCCTTGACGGCATCGCAGAAGTCCAACGTGTCGGCTTCGACGTCAAATTCGATGACGACCGAATCCACCTTCGCCGTCCGCACGAACTCAAGTGCGTGGCCGTATGATCCGAAGACGTAAGCGCTGCCATTTCGCTTTTGGCGCGCATCGCAAAACCGCATTCGGTGATCGCTCGAGCGCTCGACGATGACGATTGCCCTGTAGCTTCCCATGACGGGTACCTCTGAGCCTCCCGGCCTCAGGAGCGGGTTGTTCCGCGGTCCATCAGGTCAATCTATCGGCGGCACAGGAGGTGACAATCGGAAAAGACAGAGCCGCCAAGATTTCTGTGAGTTCGGTAGAGGGACGCTGTGACGGCGCAGCTCCGAATAGACTTCATCGCACTAACCGAACTTCCCGACAAAGCTCTGCAAAAGCGCGTTCAAGGTCCGCTGATCGTCGCGCTTGGGTAGCCGCCTTGGACCGGGGTCACGGATGGGTGGCGTCGTAGCGCGCAGCCTCGTTGTACATGATGTAGCGTCCGGCCACGAAGCCAATCGCGATTAGGATGCAAGCGATGGCAAAAAGTCTGACGTGGCGATGCATAGGACCTCCGATGACCGAAAGCCCGTGTCTGCCACACGGTGCACCTCTAAGTCGAGCGGCATCGCTTTGCTGAAGCGCGAAGTGGCAGGCACCCTGGCGGAAAAATCGTTTCCTGTGCATGTGAAACTGGGGCTTAGCGATCCCGACTTGAGCACTTTCCCCACGCTCCATTAACGACGCAGCACGGCTGCGATCGATCCTGCGCCGCTTCTTGATAGCCTCCACACGCCCCGCAGCCTTGCGGGGCCTCTCTTTGATTTTGAGGTGCGGCATGTCCATTTCCGAAAAAGACGCGAAGAGCCTGCTGAGCCATGAGGAATACGAGGCCGTCAAATCGGCCTACCACCCGGCGATTTATGCGCTGGACCGAGACGACCTCAGAAATCTCGCTTTGCGGCTCGAGGGCTACCGTGAGAAGGCGAAAACATTTGCTCGCCAGAAACGCCGCGAAGCGAAGGGAACGGCAGAACCTCGAGGCAAGAGCTTTCCGGGAACCGCCGATCAACCGGCGAAGCGGAAGCAGGTGTTTGCACACGCTCTCAAGGTTGTGAAAAAGGAACGGGCGCGTCTCCACAATTTGGATGTCCGCGCGCAGAACGTGGAAGCTGCCCACCACGCGTTGGCTCTCCGCCGCGCGAGCCAATTCACTCATCATCCCCAGGGCGATCCCACCGCGAACCCGGGCCAACAAGCCAAAGGTGGGCGGCCGAAACGCGTTCGCACTCCGGGCAGCAAAGTTGGCAGCATCTTGAAGGCCAATGCGCGGGCCCAGGCCAAACGCGACAATCGGCCGAACTAGGCCGCGTAATGACGGCAAGATGGCGCCTGACGTCGTGTTGGTGGACGATAGGACGTCGCTGCGGCGGAGCGTCGACGTGGAAATGCCGAGCTCGCTCTGCTAAAAGACGGCTATGTCAATCAGGTCGCTAATCCGAATTTTCATTTGGGCGTGTTTTGCCGTCGGCACGCTGCAAGCGACCAATGCTGACCAACGTCACGTCGAAACGGGAACACAATTCGCCTCCCTTTGGAGCGAGAAGGACGCCAGGTTCCTATCGCCTTCGCGCGTGCAGGTCGTTCCGAGTTCGCACTCTCTCATAAAGCCGGACGGAGGATCGAAGCGGTTCAGCTCCACGATCCTGCCCGACACTGCATTCTCCGCGCAGCTGTCGCAGCTCCTATGCCTGAGCCACGCGCCGCGTTCTTGCGGGCTCGGGGCGTATTATCTCGAACGAACATCGCATGATCCGCGCGCGCCACCTTTGGGCTGAGCCGGACCAACCAACCACAATCTATTGAACACAGCACGCACGCCAAGTGTCGTCTTCGGATCGACGCTCGATAGCGCATGCCTCAACACGGACAAACGTCATGGATGACATCGACTCAACGACTGAACCCTCGCGGCCAGAAATCTCCGAGCGTGAGGCGCAGCTCATGGAAAAGCTGGGAGCTCGGCTTCTGCTGATCTGGATATTGGGATTTGTGGCGAGCATTGAACTGCTCATGATCGTCCACGTTCTCAGACACTAAGCCGAGGGGCCGCGATCAGATTTGGTCGCGGCTCTCATTCATCGGATTACGCCGCGTCGCTTGCTTGGTCGTACCGACAATCGATTGGACCGCCCACCAGAGACATAGGTTGCATCCAAATCCCTCGCCGGCGTCCGTGTACCGACTTCATCGCTCCATTAGGATGGTGCGTGTCTCGTCGGCGATCACCTGCTCTTCATCGGCAGGGATGACGAAGGCGGCAACCCGGCTCGCTCTGCTGCTGATCTGGAAGGCATTCGCGGCGTTCGCGACTGGATCGAGTTCGACTCCGAGCCATGCCAATCTTGTGCAGATTGCGGCACGGATGTCTGGCTGGTTCTCGCCGATGCCGGCAGTGAAGACGAGACCGTCGAGCCCCTCGAGCGTGGCCGCAAGCCGCGCAATCTCACCTGCGGTTCGAAACGTGAAAACGTTGATGGCATCCATTGCCTCGGGCCGGCCGTCATGGAGAAGCACGCGGCTATCGGCACTGATGCCCGAGACGCCAAGGAGACCTGAGCGGTGATAGAGGAGATCGTCGACCTCCGCGAGCGAGAGTTTCCCGGCACCAAGCAGGTACAGCACGACACCCGGATCGAGCGCGCCGCAGCGTGTCGCCATGGGAATGCCGTCCAGCGTGGAGAAGCCCATGCTGGTGTCACGGCTGACCCCGCCCTCCAGCGCGCAGAGGCTCGCGCCGCTGCCGAGATGGGCCGCGACGACTTTACCTTTGCATAGCTCAGGCACCTTTCGCCCCAGCACGTTCGCGATGTGTTTGTAGGAGAGGCCGTGAAAGCCATATCGCTTGACGCCCTCGTCGTGGAGCGCACGCGGTAGAGCAAACCGGCGAACGACGTCGCTGTTCGTGCGATGAAACGCGGTATCGAATGATGCCGACTGGGGCAAATCCGGCCGCAATTGCCGGAGTGCCCGGATCAGGCGCACACTTTGCGGCTGGTGCAGCGGCGCTAGCGGGATCAGGCTCTCAATCGCCTTGATCGTATCCTCGTCAAGCAGAACCGGTCCACCGAAGACGTCGCCGCCATGCACGACGCGATGGCCGATCACATTGACCAAGGACATGTCGTAGTGATCGGCGAGGTAGCCAAAAGCCTCCCGCAGGACGCTGGTCAAATCGTCGCCTTCATGAGCCTCCAGTTCGGCATCGAAGGTCGACGGGCCCTCCGTCACACGGAACGCGAGTGGCCGCTTACGGAAGTCGATGACACCTTTTGCCAATTGTCGCGTACCGTGGCCCTCGATCTCGAAAAGTCCGATCTTGACCGATGAAGAGCCCGGATTGAACGTTAGAAGCATGCTGTTGCTCATGGCGATTGCACGCCTTTGAGTGGCTTCAGTGAGGCCAAGATCTTCGCCAGCGCCGCAGAGGCGATGCGCGCGGAAACCGGATCGGCGCGGCTCGTCAATACGATCGGAACGCGGGCACCGAGCACGAGCCCGGCCGCAGTGGCGCCGCCAAAATAGATGAGCTGCTTGGCCAGCATGTTGCCCGCCTCGAGGTCAGGGACGAGGAGAATATCGGCCTGCCCGGCGACGTCGGACATGATGCCCTTGGTGCGCGCTGCGTCCCTGTTGATGGCATTGTCGAATGCGAGAGGACCATCGACCTCGGCGCCGGTGATCTGGCCGCGGGTCGCCATAACCGTTAAGGCGGCGGCATCCAACGTCGCCGGCATCTTGGGATTGACGGTCTCGACGGCGGCCAACACCGCGACACGCGGCTTCTCCATCCCAAGCGTATGCAAAAGGTCGATGGCGTTCTGGCAGATGTCGCGCTTCTGCTCCAGCGTTGGCAGAATATTGACCGCTGCATCCGTCACGATGAGCGGCTTGAAGTAGGCTGGAACATCCATGGCGAACACGTGGCTGAGGCGCCGCTCCGTCCGCAATCCCGATGCTTTGTCGATGACGGCACCGAGCAGTTCGTCCGTATGAAGACTTCCCTTGACCAGAACCGATACCGCGCCGGAGACCGCGAGTTCCACCGCCCGCGCCGCCGCTGCATGACTATGCGGTACCGGCACGATCTCGATGCCGTCGAGCGAAACCTGCGCTTCCTCGGCGGCCGCGCGGATCTTGGCCTCGGGGCCAACGAGCACGGGAATGAGCAAGCCTTCCTCGAACGCCTCGATGGCACCGCGCATGGCCCCAGCCGAGCACGGATGCACAATAGCGGCTCGAACCGGCGGCAGTTCGCGGGCCTTCTTGACGACCGCTTCATAGCGATCGTGCCGGCGGAGCGACACGTCCGGGAGACGCGTCGGCGCCCATTCGACCGTGTGGTCGGGAGCGATCACCTTGGCGACACCAGTGAGAACCCGATCGCCATTGCCATTGGTGCACACGGTGTCGAGCAAAACGATACGCTTCTCGGGTCGCTTCTCCTTGACGGTCACGGTGGCTGAAATCGTATCTCCAGGCGCGACCGGCTTCAGGAAATTCAGATCCTGACCCAGGTATATCGTGCCCGGTCCCGGCAACTTCGTGCCGAGCACCGCCGATATGAGAGCGCCTGTCCACATTCCGTGCGCAACGATGTGCCCGAACATGTCAGTGGCGGCAAATGCTGCATCGAGGTGCGCGGGATTGACATCCCCCGAGACCGCGGCGAAGAGCTCGATGTCATCGCGTCCGACAACGCGCACGAGAGATGCGGTGTCGCCGACCTGAAGCTCGTCGAATGTGTGGTTCTTCAGAAACTCTTTCACGTTCATCACCGCTGCAAGACGTAAGTGCCTGGGGCTGCCTCGATCGGCGCGTAACCTTTGCCGGATGCGCCCATCGCCGGCGGACTGATTTGCTCCCGCGTCGAATGCCCAGCGAGCCACGCGACCCAGGTTTCCCACCACGAACCTTCGTGTTGCTCGGCGGCCAGAAACCACTCGTCCGGGCTGAGGCAGAGATCCTCGTTCCGCTTCAATGCCATCCGGAAACGGCGGCGCGGGTGGCCGGGCTCGCTTACGATGCCCGCGTTGTGGCCGCCGGTCGTTAGAACGAACGTGACGTCCGTATCGGAAAGCGCTTCGATCTTGAAGACCGAACGCCAGGGCGCGACGTGGTCCCGCTCGGTCCCGACGGCGAACATCGGCACGCGAATGTTCTGAATGGCGGCTGGCCGTCCATCGACCATGAACCGCCCGGCGGCCAACTCATTGTTGAGATAGAGCCGGCTCAGGTATTCTGCATGCATCCGGTAGGGCATGCGTGTGGAATCGGCATTCCACGCCATGAGATCGATCATCGGCGTGCGTTCGCCCATCAAATATTCGTGCACCAGCCGCGACCAGATGAGGTCGTTGCTGCGCAAGAGCTGGAACGCGCCCGACATCTGGTCCGCGGAGAGATAGCCGCGATTCCACATCATGCTTTCCAGAAAGTACGTCTGGCTGTGGTCAATGAAGAGCGCGAGCTCGCCGGGCTCGGTAAAGTCGGTCTGCGCCGCGAGCAGCGTCACGCTCGCCAGCCGGTCGTCGCCGGCACGCGCCATAGCCGCTGCAGCAATGGAGAGCAGTGTGCCGCCGAGGCAGTAACCGGTTGCATGGACTTTTCGGTCTGGAACGATCGCATTTACGGCGTCGAGCGCCTCCATCACGCCCATGCGCCGGTAGTCGTCCATGGAGAGTTCGCGGTCGGCGGCGGTCGGATTGCGCCAGGAGATGCAGAAGACGGTGTGCCCCTGCGCGACGAGATGGCGGACGAGTGAGTTGTGCGGCGAGAGATCGAGAATGTAGTACTTCATGATCCACGCCGGCACGATCAGGATTGGCTCAGCCAAGACCGTTTCGGTTGTCGGGGCGTATTGGATGAGCTCGATCAGGTGATTCCGGAACACCACTTTGCCAGGCGTTACGGCAACATCCTTGCCGACTGCGAAGTTCTCTGTCCCGACCGGCGGGCGTCCGGTCATGAGCCGGTTCGCGTCTTCGAGCCAGTTCTGAAAGCCCCGGACGAAATTTGCCCCGCCGCTTGCGATCGTCTTGCCGATCACCTCTGGGTTGGCAAACGCCATATTGGAAGGAGAGAACACGTCGAGCATCTGGCGTGCACTGAAAGAGACGACGTCCTCGTGATGCGGTGTCATGCCAGAGACACCATGCGTGGCGTTGTGCCACCACTGCTGATTGAGCAGGAATGCCTGCGCCCAGAAGCTGAAGGGTTGCTTCTTCCAGGCATCCGAGCGAAAGCGATCGTCACCCGGTAGCGGTTCAATGCATGGCGTCGCGTCGGAACAAGCGCACGCCGCGGCCATGTGCAGCCACAGGCGCATGGACTTTCGCGCGGCCTTGTCGGCAAGCTCCAGCCTCTTCCCGGGAGCAGACGCGAGATGGACCGACCAATCGAAGAGGGCCATCGCGATCGCTGCCGGAGACAAGCCGCCGGTTGCGTGGCCGATGAGTGCCTCGCGCATTCGGTCGAACGCCCGATACGCTTCGCTCTCGCTGTCCGCCTCAACGCGGCTTGGCGGCTTGGGTATTTTCATCTGTCGGGATAAGCCGCCTTCCACGTTCATGCTCGACCCGCTCCTGCAGTCTTCGCCTTGTTACGAACCGGCATTGGCCCAATCGCCAGGACCTCGCGGATCAACGCCTCGATCTTCTTGCGCTCGGTCGCTTGGACTTGGCTGATGCCGATGACAGTTCTCAAAATACTGAGGCCCGCCAGGAATGCCACGATGAGGGCTGCCCGATGCTCTGCCAACCCCTTTAATTGGAAAGCGACGGGTTCAATTAAGTCCTTCACTATGAAGTCTCGATGAACCTCTACGGCTTCGGTGCTCGATAGCGAATGCACCAGGATGTCCAGCGAATGGATTCCCGGCCCACATCCTGAACTTTGAAGCGAAACCATCCTCTCCGTCAGCCCGCCGACAAGGTTGCCCCGGATATCGTCCAGGAGCGCATCCGCTTGAATGGCCGTGCTCATGACTTCGGCAAAAAGCTGACGCTTCGATCCAAAGCAACGGTGCACATAAGCAACATCTACACCAACATCTGCTGCGATGTCTCGCAAGCCCGTCTCATCGTACGAGTGTTTGGCGAAGCGCCGCATAGCAACGTTAAGAATCCGTTCACGCGTCTTGAGTGTCGACACCAAGCCTGGGTTCTTCTTCATCGTGAGTGTCTCGCGGTGCTGCCAACGAGCGGAGGAGAACCTAAACGAGTGCAGGTCAACGCTTGTGGACCCGCATCAACGCGGATGCCCGGATTGATGCGATAGACGAAATGCCGGTTCGAACACTGGTCCCGGCCCCGAGCCGAAGGAGCGATCGTGTGCACCATGACATTCCAGCGATAGAGACGCGCATGAAGTTCGATTCGAAATCCCGCTGGAAGTGGATTGTCGGGGTACTGGCGGCCATCATCGCCGCCTACGTTCTTTGGAATGCGCTTCCAAGCGGAGGTCTGCCGGCCGGGATCGCCTCCGGCAACGGTCGCATAGAGGCCGTAGAGATCGACGTGGCGACCAAGACAGCGGGACGGATCAAGGAGATTCTTGTCGATGAAGGAGATTTCGTCGATGCTGGGCAAGTACTCGCCCGCATGGATACCGAGCAGCTCGAGGCCCAGCGCAGACAAGCCGAGGCCCAACTGAGGCGGGCCGAGATTAGTATCGATACCGCGCAGAGCCTCGTGACCCAGCGCGAGGCGGAGCGAAAAGCCGCCGTCGCCGAAGTCGAGCAACGCCGCGCGCAGCTTGATGCCGCACAGCGCAAACTCGCGCGGTCCGAGTATCTCGTTAAGAAGAATACGGTTTCCCAGCAGGTCCTCGATGACGACCGTGCCTCGGAGCAAAGCGCACGCGCGGCTGTGGCCGCTGCCGAAGCGCAAGTGGCCGCGTCGGAGGCAGCCATTGGATCAGCCAAAGCGGCAGTCGTCGATGCGAAAGCTGCCGTGGACGCCGCGCAGGCGACGATCGAGAGCATAACAACCGACATCAACGACAGTGTACTGAGATCGCCACGCCCAGGCCGCGTCCAATACCGGGTTGCGCAGCCGGGCGAGGTTCTTTCCGCGGGCGGCCGCGTGCTCAATCTCGTCGATCTCGGCGACGTCTACATGACATTTTTTCTGCCAACGGAGCAGGCTGGCCGCGTAGGCATTGGCTCCGACGCGCGCATCGTTCTCGATGCCGTGCCCCAATATGTAATTCCCTCCAAAATCACCTACGTCGCCGATGTCGCCCAGTTCACACCCAAGACGGTGGAGACTGAAGAAGAGCGCCAGAAGCTGATGTTTCGGATCAAGGCGCAGATCTCTCCGGAGCTGCTGAAGAAATACATCAAGTACGTCAAGACAGGTCTGCCCGGCAGAGCCTACGTGAAGTTGTCACCCGAGGCGACGTGGCCAGATAAACTGCTGCTCAATCCGCTAAAATGAGCGAACAATTTCCTTCCGGGCCTCTACAGCTGAAGTCGCCGCAATGAGCGAACAATCTCCTTTGAAGCCGCCGAATTGTCGTCCGGTCGTTCGAGCAGAAGGGATAAGCCTCTCTTACGGCAAGGTTCGCGCCCTCGAGGGGATCTCACTCGAGCTGCCGCCCTCCCGCATCATAGGTCTCATCGGCCCCGATGGCGTCGGCAAGTCGAGTTTCTTGTCGCTTGTCGCCGGCGCCCGCGTGATTCAGACGGGTCATCTCGAAGTGCTCGGCGGCGATATCGCCGACGCTCGTCATCGCCAATCGATATGTCCGCGTATTGCCTACATGCCCCAAGGGCTGGGTAAGAATCTCTATCCGACACTCTCCGTTTTCGAGAACGTCGACTTCTTCGGCCGCCTGTTCGGCCACGGCAAGCAAGAGCGCAAACGACGCATTGCCAATCTCCTGCAGCGCACGGGGTTGTCTCCGTTTGCAGATCGCCCCGCAGGCAAGCTTTCCGGTGGCATGAAGCAGAAGCTCGGACTGTGTTGTGCGCTGATTCACGACCCCGACCTGCTCATCCTCGATGAGCCGACCACCGGCGTCGATCCTTTGTCCCGGCGGCAGTTCTGGGAGTTGATCGACGATATCCGCCATGATCGGGAGGGCATGAGCGTCATCGTCGCGACCGCGTATATGGAGGAAGCCCAGGGCTTCGACGAGTTGATCGCCATGGATGCGGGGCGTGTGCTGGCCACGGGCACGCCGTCCGACCTCCTGGTGCAGACCGGCGCCGCGAACCTCGACGCCGCCTTCATCGCGCTGCTGCCCGAGGAAAAACGCGGGGGTCACAAAGCGGTTGTTATCCCGCCGCGCGACGACTCTGCCGACCGCGAGATCGCAATCGAGGCTGAGCATCTCACCCTGCGCTTTGGTGATTTCACCGCGGTCAATGATGTGAGCTTCCGCATTCCACGCGGCGAGATTTTCGGCTTCCTGGGCTCGAACGGCTGCGGCAAGACCACGACCATGAAGATGTTGACCGGCCTGTTGCCGGCGACTGAGGGGACCGCCAAGCTCTTCGGCCGCGAGGTCGACCCCAATGATATCGGCATTCGCCGTCGCGTCGGCTACATGAGCCAAGCCTTCTCTCTTTATACCGAGCTCACCGTTCGCCAGAACCTCAATCTGCACGCGCACCTGTTCAATATGAACCCGGACATTATACCGGCGCGTATCGCCGAGATGGCGCAGCGGTTCGGTCTTGCCGACGTGATGGACACCCTGCCCGATGCGTTATCGCTCGGTATCCGCCAGCGCCTGTCGCTCGCGGTCGCGGTGATCCATTCGCCGGATATCCTGATCCTCGATGAACCGACCTCCGGCGTCGATCCGCTCGCCCGCGACAGCTTCTGGCAGATACTGTCCGACCTGTCGCGCAAAGATAACGTCACCATCTTCGTCTCGACGCACTTCATGAATGAGGCGGAGCTATGTGATCGCATCTCTCTGATGCATGCGGGTAAGGTGCTCGTCTGCGACCGGCCGGCGGCGATCATTGCCAAGCGCTCCGCGCACTCGCTCGACGAGGCATTCATTGCCTATCTCGAAGATGCCATCGGAGATAAAAAGCCGTCAGCGCAGCCCCCTCCTCCGGACGGCGAGGCGACGGAGCGACACGTAACGCCCCCTGCGCCTCCGTCAGCCAATCGTTTCTTCGATCTTCGGCGCATGTTCGCCTATACGCAGCGCGAGGCCTTGGAGCTGCGCCGCGATCCGATCCGTGCCACGCTGGCAATACTGGGATCTCTCATCCTGATGTTCGTCATCGGCTACGGCATCAACTTGGATGTCGAAAATCTTACGTTTGCCGTGCTCGACCGCGACGACACGACTGTCAGTCGCGACTATGCTTTGCAGCTCTCGGGCTCGCGGTACTTCACGGAAAAGGCGCCGATCACCGACTACGCCGACCTTGATCGGCGCATGGCGAACGGCGAGCTAAGCCTCGCCATTGAGATACCGCCGAACTTCGGCCGCGATGTCGCTCGTGGCAAGAGCGTACAGATCGGCGTCTGGATCGATGGCGCCATGCCCATGCGAGCGGAGACAATCCGCAACTACGTCCAGGGCATGCACACGAAGTGGTTGAAGCAGAAGGCGCGCGAACAATATGGCAAGGCCGCCGAAACGACGGAATTCAATCTCGAGGTCCGCTACCGCTACAATCCGGGCATCCAAAGCCTTGTTGCCATCGCGCCGGCGGTCATCCCAATCCTGCTCCTGATGATTCCGGCTATGCTCTCTGTGCTGAGCGTCGTGCGTGAGAAGGAGCTGGGCTCAATCATCAATTTCTACGCCACGCCGGTTACACGCATGGAGTTCCTGCTCGGTAAGCAGCTGCCGTATGTAGGGCTTGCCTTTCTGAATGCCCTAATGCTCGCCGCATTTGCAGTCTTCGTCTTCGGCGTGCCCTTCACCGGCAGCTTTGCCACCTACGCGGCGGCCGCGCTCATCTACGTCATCTTTTCGACAGGGATGGGCCTCGCCACATCCGCTTTCACGAAAAGCCAGATCGCGGCAATTTTCGGCACCGTGCTGATCACCCTTATCCCGGCAACACAGTATTCAGGATTGATTGATCCTGTAGCCTCCTTGCAGGGAGTCGGGAGATTTATCGGTGAGATCTATCCCACAACCTATTTCATGACCATTGTACGCGGCACCTTCTCGAAAGGGTTGCACTTCGCCGACCTGACCTCTTCGTTTCTGCCACTGCTCCTTGCGGTGCCGTTGATCTACTGCATCGGCGCTGCGTTGCTCAAGAAGCAGGAGCGCTGATCCATGCGCTTGGCCAACATCTTCGATCTCGGCATCAAGGAATTGCGCGGCCTCCTGCGCGATCCCCTGATGATGATCTTGATCGTCTATGCGTTCACCCTGTCTGTCTACACGGCCTCAACCGCCACTCCTGAGACGCTCAACCGCGCCACCATCGCCATCGTTGACGAGGACCAGTCTCCCGTCTCTACTCGCATCATCACCGCGCTCTATCCGCCCTTTTTTGTGACCCCAGAGATCATCTCCCAATCAGAGATGGACCACCGAATGGATGTGGGCCGCGATACGTTTGCGGTCGACGTCCCGCCAGACTTCCAGAGGGATTTGCTCGCCGGGAGGTCGCCGACTATCCAGATCAACATTGATGCGACGCGAATATCTCAGGCGCTCACCGGAGGCGGCTATCTCCAGTCGATCGTATCGGACGAGATCACCGAGTTCCTCAACCGCTACCGCAGCCAGTCGAGCCTGCCCGTCGACCTGGTGCTCAGGGCGCGCTTCAACCCGGAACTCAACAAGGGCTGGTTTAGCGCCATCACCAACATCATTACGTCCATCACCATGCTTTCGATTGTGCTCACCGGAGCCGCACTCATCCGTGAACGCGAGCACGGCACCATCGAGCATCTCCTCGTCATGCCAGTCACGGCTCTCGAGATCATGCTGAGCAAGGTGTGGTCGATGGCGCTCGTGGTCCTCGTCGCATCCTTGGTTGCGCTCGTTGTGATCGTGCAATGGCTGCTCCATATTCCGATCGCAGGCTCCATCGTCCTCTTCATGTTTGGCACGGTGCTCATGCTGTTCGCGACCACATCTCTCGGCATTTTTCTTGCGACCATTGCGGGGTCCATGTCGCAGTTCGGCTTGTTGTTGATCATGGTGCTACTTCCTCTGCAAATGCTGTCCGGCACGATGACACCGCGCGAAAGCATGCCGGAGATCATCCAGAACGTCATGCTCGCAGCGCCCAACACGCACTTCGTCATGTTTGCGCAGGCGGTGCTGTTTCGCGGCGCGGGCCTCGACGTGGTCTGGCCGCAGCTGCTTTCGCTGCTCGTGATCGGATCCATCCTGTTTGTCATCGCGCTGCGGCGTTTCAGGCAGTTCCTCAAGTAGCCACACACCTGATCGGACGACTGCGCTGTCCGAACTCCGGGATACGTCGGGCAGTCAGGATTGGTGGAGTGGAGCGAGGCAAGTGCAGTTGTTCGTCTGCATCCTCAACGGGGGGTTACAGACAGATGGTGCCTGAAATAAACGGGGCCTTGAACTGCTGCGACGCGGAGCGGAAGGGAGGCGCGGAGAAGGGCGGCGAGGAAGCGGGCGATTGATAGGGCAAGGAAGAAAAGACAGGCGGCGAGGGCAACGTGCGTCTCGACCGCCACCGGTTTTCTACCTATTCGATACCAAAGCGACGACTAACGGCTCAACCAAACGAATTTCGGGTAACTCAAACAAAGCCGATACGACGCCAATATCATTTGGCAAGCTATCGAGATCCACATCCCCCGACATTACAGCCCCTTGGAGCGCCGCCCGCGTTTCAATCAATGTATTTCGAGTTGATGAGCCTTCCCACAAAAGACCGCTTTGCTTTTGTATTGGAAGTTGTTCTCTCGCCGGAGGAACGAAGGAGACGAGGCGTTGAACCTCCAGACGGCATTTTAATTCAGACATCCGCCTTCGGAGATAGAAGACCCACGTTGTTTGTCATCAAGAGGAATTTGGCCCTGCGGAACTGGCCGCAGTTATGCGTGGGATCTACGACGAACTTATTGAGTTCGCGACGACTGTCGCGTGATCCGGGGATGGCTTGGCGACCGCCTGGCGTTTCCATCGACCCCTCCCATGTCAAAGGTAATAACCAGCGCCGCCGCACGCGGTGCCGCCAATTCCTGGCAGTGTACCGCCGCCGCAGTGACAGCCGCCGAACCTTACCATTGGCAGTTCCGTTACATTCCCCAAATTGGTGTTGCTGTCCGATAGTAATGCTGCCAACGCTGCAGGGTTATTCGCCCGCAAATCATCCAAAAGGCCGGGATTTGAGATGCTAAGCTTTGTCAAAGGATTGGGCCGGCCATCAGGTAGGTCTCCGAGTTCTAAAGGCTTCGGGAGATCACTTTCGAAATATCGACTGGAAATTCTCATGCCCTCGGGAAGATTTACGCCTTCCCGCCGAAGTGCCTCTGGCGTGAGCCGTTTGGTTGCTTCGAGCAAACGTTTTTCTACCGGTGCTGCCTTCACAGCTCTTAAGGCTGCGACATAGGCCGGTGCCGTAAGCGCATCGATAATAGACTGTGTTTCGTCTCTGAGGCGCGTCTTGACTTCCTCGCTCGTTGCCTCGTCGTCTTGCTCAATGACGGTTGAAATGACTTTCTTGTCCATAGGAGAACTCCATAAAATTGAATGCCGTTTTAAAATGTCCGCACACGTCTGATTATATGGAAATGCAAGTTTCTCACGGCAGAAGCAGTAGCATGAGGGAAGCCGTTTGGAAAATACGAAGCTTTACGAGTTCGTCATTTACATGCGCCGCCGGTCATCACCTCACCACGGCGGTCCGCCCGCCAATTGATCCACGTCTACTCTCTATCGTTCGCCGCGGCCGCGGGACAATCCCGGCACTGCGATGGTTGATCCGAGGATCGGACACTGCGAGCACGGGTTAGGCTAGCTCGACGACTAGAAAAGCGAACGTGCCCTCACGACGGAGCAAAACCAGGAAGGCAAGCGAGGCGGTCGACGCCGAGTCTGAGCGCGCCGCGCGTGCTGGGTGTTTCGCGCGAACGAAACGATTGCCGCTCGAGGGAAGAGAACCCGTCTCAGACGTAAGGAAACTTTAATGACTGCCAGCCGTTGCGGTTACAGTCGAAAACTCGGGGGGCAAAATAAAGCCAATCGAGGCAATGGAGGCCAGCGATGCATACGACCTGGAAATCGCATCAAAAGCATGGAGACCTTACGGAGCGGAGCGATTTGCCCGACAGCGTGTTCGCCTTCCCGAAACAGCGGAAGGAACCACTAACCGACGCGAGCCACGTCAGGAACGCGATCGCGCGCTTCGACCAGACCGTCGGCGTGTCGGATGAGGATCGAGAGCTTGCTTTCGCCAATATCAAGAAGGCGGCCGAATATTACGGCGTCGACATGACGGAGAAGAATTGGAAGGAGCTTGGGAGCAACCCTAGCACCGGCCGGACTAAGGAAGATCGCGACGCCTCTGCGCGCAAAGCTGCGGAGACGCGCGACGAGCACCAGCGCCGACACAAATAGTACACCGACGATAGGACAACGGTTACACCTGCACTTGTGAAGCTGGCCTCGATTTCACCTGTGGTGGCTTTGTTTCACGACCTAGTGCTTCTGCGGCTGCGGCTGCCGTTGYCTCGATCTCTATCCTTGAATTTGCCGCGAAACAGATGTGATCCAGATGCTTCGTTTCCTCGTCGAGTCTCGAGCCCACGCCGCTAAGACTCAACGGTTGCGCAACGACTTTGATCTTGTTACAAAACTGCGGACGCTAGACGGCTAGCGTCACTCCCATACAATCCCCTGGGGACGACCCCATCTCAATTTGGAGATGGCGGTGTCGCGCGTTTCTGCATTGGCTGATGGGCTAGCCTCCTGTTTATCGCGGGAGCAAACGATGCCGGCTAGTTTGCGACACTGCGGCGTAGCCGATCTAAAATTCCGCATCCTTCGTGGGACCGAGCTGAACGGTCCCGTCATCGCACATTTAGCCGACGCGCCTCACTACGAATCCCCTTTGCACGAACGGGGACGGCGGCATCGCAGGAAGCAGGCATGACATCGCGTCAAAATTTTTGTCTCGATCTGGATTGGAATCTCCTCAAAATATTCTACGGCATCGTGGAAGCGAATGGCGTGTCATCCGCTGCAAACGTCTTATGGCGAAAGCAGTCCACGCTTAGCCTCGCCCTCCAAAGACTCGAAAAGCAACTCGGCAAAACCCTGTGCCATCGCGGGCCCGCCGGTTTCGAGCTGACCGACGAGGGACGGATACTGTACGACTGCGTGAGCGAAGTTTATGCGAAGTTTGACCGCATTCCGGACAGCTTCGATAATGCATCGAGCGACCTTCGGGGTCGACTTCGACTCTGCACCATTAGCAACTTCATCGACGCGAAATTTGATAAGCTTCTGGTCGCATACAGCACGCTATGTCCACTTGTTGAACTCCAGATCAAAGTGGCTCCATGGGAAACGGTGTCTTTGGCGGTTCTTCGAAACGAGGTTGATGTAGGTATCACTGCGGTTCATACGAAACACACAGAGCTGCGATACGAGTTTCTGACGCGTGAAGTGCATTTGGTGTACTGCGGGAAGCGCCATCACCTTTTCGGAACTTCCGTTGATTCCGTCGAGTCTTTGTCAGACGAGCCATTGATTTTAACGGGGGCCGATGAGCCGGATGCATTGGCTAATTATCGATTGCGCCATGGGCTTGGAAAACGCATTGCAGCGTCAACGCCCAATCTGGAAGAGGCAAAGCGGCTCGCCGTTCTCGGATTGGGAATTTGTCTACTCCCTGAACGCATGGCTGCAGCGGACGTGAAAAAGGGAACTCTTCGTCCCCTAACTCCCAAATCGTTGGGCACTGGATGCGATATCTACGCGGTTTCAAACAAGCATGCGCCGAAGCGGCTTGTGACCGAAATCTTCATGGAAGAAGTGGGCCGGAAGCTCAAGCACAGCGCTCAAATCTTGTCCGAGCAAAAGGAAGAGAATCCCTAGTTCAGCGTTACTTTCCTACGATAGAAATTTGGGATTTTCCGCGCACGCTCCTACGCGACCTTCCCGGACAAGCATCGGCCTAGTCAATGCATAAAATAGTTTGAAGGGAGGTCACTAAGCCGCGTCCCTATGATCTCCTATTGAGGGTCTTTGCATCTTGTGCGTCGAGGTGCGGATTCGCCAAAAAAAAGAATATATAGGGAGACGGGATGTCGGAGATGGCATTAACGGCCGCACCTGAAGTGTCCGAATCTACGGGCACGATGCGCCGCACATTGAATTGGAAGCATGCGTTTTGGATAGCGTCCGGCACGCCGGTGCTGGTGCTGTTCTCTATCGGCGCCGTTGCATCTGCTGCGGGCAATATCTCGTCCGCTGTATGGATGCTGTCGATGCTCATCGGCTTTGTACAGTGTTTTACGTATGCGGAAATCTCGGGCCTTTTTCCGAAAAAGTCCGGCGGAGCCTCCGTCTACGGTGCCATTGCCTGGGTTCCCTATGGAAAAATGCTAGGGCCAATCTCTGTTTGGGCAAACTGGTTCTCTTGGTCGCCCGTTCTCGCGATCGGTTCGGGACTTGCCGCAGGCTACGTCCTAAATCTGCTGTTTCCCGCTGATTCTGTAATCAGAACCTGGCAGATCACATTATTCGATCTGGGCTTCATTAAAGACGGTGTTGTTGTCCGACTCAACGCGACTTTCTTTCTCGGCTTGGCGTTGATGCTCATGGTTTTCGCGATCCAGCATCGTGGAATTCTAAAAGCAGCGCGGGTGCAGATGATTGTCGCCGTCGCTGTGCTGCTGCCGCTTTTGCTGATTGGGATCGTGCCGCTGATTACGGGAGACGTTCGTTCGGAAAACTTCACGCCATTCGTTCCTCTTATCCAGGACGCCGCAGGCAAGCCAATGAACGGCGCCTGGGACATGGTCGGAATCACAACATTAATGGCCTGCCTTTTGTTGGCAGCGTGGTCAACCTACCCATTCGAGACCGCGGTCTGCTATGTGAGCGAGTTTAAAAATCCGGGTTACGATACAGTTCGGGCGCTGGTGTATTCTGGCTTGCTATGCATCGCGTTCTACACGCTCGTTCCGATCGCATTTCAAGGATATCTGGGCCTTAACGGCCTTCTCGACCCAGCAATTTACGATGGCACCGGTGTGGGCAAAGTGATGACCCAAATGATCGGTGCAGGACCCATCCTGGGCAATATCGTCATCGCAACGTTGACATTATCGATCTGTCTTGTGGTGATGACTGCGATGGCCGGCTCGTCGCGCACGCTCTATCAAGGTTCCCACGATGGTTGGCTGCCAAAGTATCTCTCGCGGGTCAATGGTCACGGTGCTCCAGTAGCGGCGATGTGGACGGACCTCGTGTTCAATGCCGCGCTTCTGTCGATATCGGATTACGTTTTTCTCATCGTCCTCGCTAACACGACCTACATGATCTTCGTGTTCCTCAATCTGCAGGCCGGATGGCTTCATCGCATCGATCGCCCGAACCAAGAGCGGCCTTATCGTGCACCGTCTTGGCTGTTGGCCATAGGTGCAGGATGTGGCTTCCTCAATCTTCTCATCATGGGTTGGGGTGCGGACTTCTGGGGGCAGCGCGTTCTACTGACCAGTCTTGTCATCGTCGCCGGAATCATTCCCATTTTCGCATACCGTCATTATGTGACAGACGGAGGCCGCTTCCCACGCTGGATGCAAGATGACCTGGAGGAAAGAGGCAAGCCAATCGCTCGTCGCGCCGGCCTTTTGCCTTACGTAACGTTACTTGCAGGCGGTTTGACGATCTACGCCGGACACCTACTGGCGACGTACAATCAACCTTGACGATCTGTGAGTCAGAAATCGGGGAGGTGTCACGGCTGAAAACCGTGGCACCTTGCTAACCGATTTCGCGGACATTCGAGGAGCGAACTTCGGGGGCCGAAAGCAAGACAACCATTCATTGAAATAAGCAATGCTTTCGATTGATATTTCGAGAGTGTTTATAGTTCGCGATTTGCGGGATCCTTATCGTCACAACTTGTTTCGAAGGGAACACGAAATGACTGACGATAGGAAGAGTGGTGATGGCGGCGGCCACCACAAGCACAGACATCATCTACATGGGGTGAAACGCGAAGACACGCATGGCGCGAAGAGCATGGAGACGTTGTCTCGCATCTCCCAGACCAAGCAGGACGAAGAAGTGACTCGATCGCTTCAGTACGGGCTTGAGGCGGCCTCATCCGTCATCGATCGCAACATCTCGTTGTTCAGCCGGGGTCATCAGCCGGCGTTTGCCGGCATCAATACCTTCATGAAGGCGCCGTACTGCGAAGACATYCGGAAGATYGGCGACTACCAGGCGGCYTTTGTCGGCGCGCCATTCGACTCGGCAACGACCTACCGCCCCGGCACACGCTTTGGGCCGCAAGCGGTTCGCCGGATCTCGGCGCTCTACGACGGCTATTGGTTCGACGGYGGTGTCGATATCTATGAGGAACTCGATCTTTGCGAYGCSGGSGACATCTTCGTCATTCCGGGYAACATCGAGAAGACGTTCGACCAGGTGACGAAGGCCGTGTCGCACATCTACACCTCGGGCGTTTTCCCGATCATCTGCGGCGGTGATCACAGCTTGGGCTTCCCCAACGTGCGAGGCATTGCTCCGCACATCGACGGCAACGTCGGCATCATCCACATCGACCGCCACATCGATATCCAAGAGAAGGATATGGATGAGCGCATGCATACGACGCCTTGGTTCTGGACGACGAACGAGGGGACGCACACCTCACATCGCGATCATAGCCACATGCACGATGTCGGTTTGCCCAACTGTCATCCGAAGAATCTCGTGCAGATCGGCATCGGCGGCTGGTACGGCAATCGTCCCGGAACGGCGGTTGCCAAGCGCCGCGGCACGAGCGTGCTGACGATGCACGACGTGCAGCATTTCGGCCCGAAGAAGGCCGCCGAAATCGCGCTCGAGATGGCCTGGGAAGGCTGCAAGGCGGTCTACCTGTCGTTCGACATCGACTCGATCGATCCGGGGTTCGCTCCAGGCACAGGTTCTCCTGAACCCGGTGGTCTTCTGCCGCGCGAAGCTTTCGAGATGATCCATACGATCGCAGCCGAAGGCCTATGCGGCATGGAAGTCGTCGAGGTGTCGCCACCGTACGACGTCAATGACAACACCGCGCAGCTCGCCTGCCGGGTCGTTCTCGATGTGCTTGGAACACTGGTGGCGAACGGCAAGCTCGGCCATCGCAGCAAAGTCATGAAATAGGAGGGCGTACGATGAGACATTCACGCGTGCAGCATGTTCTAAAAGCCGTCGGCGCAGCCTCTATCCTGATGGTGGCTGCGGTCGCGCCAGCGTCGGCTCATGTCGGGCTCGGCGCAGTCCACACGTTCAGTCAGGGCTTTCTGCATCCAATGAGCGGCATCGACCACATGATCGCGATGGTGGCGGTCGGTCTTTATGCAGCCAATCTCGGCGGACGAGCACTTTGGCTCGTACCGTTAGCATTTGTTGGCACAATGATCTTCGGCGGGCTGTTGGGTTATTATGGGTGGCCGCTGCCGATGGTCGAGGCTGGCATCGGTCTTTCGGTTGTCGTCATGAGCGTGGCCATCGCTCTTGGCGTGCGCCTGCCAACTGTTGCGGCGATGGCGCTTGTCGGAACCTTCGCACTTTTCCATGGTCACGCACACGGCAACGAGGGTGCAGGCCTCGGCTTCGCATTCTTGCCGTACGCGGCTGGCTTTGTCGTCGCGACGGGTCTCCTTCACGCCTCTGGACTTGCTCTCGGGGCCAGCTTCAATCGCCTCGGCGCAGCACAATCGAGCCTTTCGAATAAGGTTGCGGGCAGCATGGGAGCAATTGCAGGAATATCCCTGTTGACCGGGATTCTGGCAGCCTAGTGATGGTAGTTGTCGCTGGCGCGGAATTAAATTGCGCTTGCGTATCTGAGGCTGGGGCAGTGCTCCCAGCCTTTTTCAATCCTTGTTTTCGGGCTGGCGACGCGAAGAGTAACGACGCCCACTACTCGTCAGCTCCGTATGCTCGCCGTTTCCCCTGCCTCCCTTTTCACTTAGCCGATTGGGCCATGCGTCGCCCGTCGTCGAAATTTTACTGAAATGCTCGTCAGGATCATTCTTTTGTCTAGTTTTTGCATTCCTAGTCCTATCGCGGGATTCAAAAAGGCTTCGCGTCGGTGGTTAGAAACACCGCGTTCGAGCGCATATGGGGCTCGCCATGCAAATCAGTTCAGGATCCAAATCACAACTCATCGACTTGGAATTCGACGCCGAGCAAACGCTTTGGCGGACAGAGGACCACCACGATCGCGGAACTGCGCTACTTCAAATTTTGAGCAGAGAATTTAAGAGCGCTCTTCGTGAGATGCACCGCCACGTTATATTGCGGAACGCGCTTCGACGCCCGCAGAACCTTGCTCAGATACATTTGTTCGTAGGGTATGGCGGCGGATTTTCAGAAATCCTTCCTATCGACGATATTCTTGCGGAAATCGTGAAGGAGGGAGCGGCAGGTGACGGCGATCTCCAAATTCTTTGCCGGTGGAACGTCGATCGCAATGGAAATCCCGTTTTCCCGCATCAACCTGGCCGCATGATGGAAACCAAGCGGACTATCAAATTAGAAGAACTTCGAATGCAGTCAGCGCACTTGTTGGCTTGGGTAGATGACTGTGCCGGCGAGGCCGATCTTATTGGCGGCACCTGGCGCAACAGGCGATCCGATGATCGGACATCAAGCCAGAATCATTTGACCGTGTAGGGCCGAAACTGGCGGATGTCTTACCGAGGGATTGCACACGCTTTACATATTCCGCATGTGTAATCTGTTCTCCCAAACCCGCAACGTCGAAGCGATCCGGCCGCTATTCAAGGCCAACCACTATCGCACGTCGTCGGTTGCTCCGATGTCAACGCTATACCGTGACGAGGCATAATCAGCGCTTGTTCCGCGTTCGTTAGCGGTACTTTGTATGCGCTAGGGGACAGGCACTCTCGGGGTTATACTGAAGGCAGCACTTGGCGTCCGTCGCGTGCGCGCAAGGGCCTCCGGCCTGTTCGGTCCAAAGATCCCAGTTGCCAGGATCGCCGTTAGCATAACCTAGGTAGTATGCGTTGGCGCTCACGGCGCCCGCGCTTAGCGTGATGGCCCCGACGAGAGCGTAAGTCATCGCTTTCAAGGTCCGGTTCATCTGATCACTCCTTGATGGCAGACTCCCACAGAAATAAGAGGGGGACCGTTCTCGAACCTCTGGCTCTGCGGCCTAGGCCATAAGGCCAGAAGCCGAAGCAAAGGCGTTATCAAACCGCCGATTCGATTGAGTCCGGCTGAGATAACGTTGCCGGGTCCTCGCCTTCCACAAATTGGCCCACGCAAGCTCACCGATGAACTCCGGGCGCGCAGATTTTATGATAAGTCGCGCCTTGGCATTGATCAAAAGCACACTACGCGTTGCTAAATAAATGACCGAGAAGATTTGATGATGCAGTGGAGGCTTAGCCGATAAGTTGGGGCCGTCGTTTTCTCCAGATGTGAAACTCTCCCATCTAGAAACGTTCGCATCACCGTAACTGCGCGACAACCGACGTATAGCCATCCCAATCGGTCGGCCGCATGAGCGGCTCGAGGCCCCCGGATCAAGAGGCGAAGGTGGCAAACGCGCTGTCCGCCAAAGAGCAGAATCTAATGGACGCGTATTGGCGCGCCGCCAATTACCTGTCAGTCGGCCAGATCTATCTCTATGACAACCCGCTGCTCAAACAGCCCCTCACGAAGGAACACATCAAGCCGCGGCTCCTTGGTCACTGGGGAACGACACCCGGCTTAAACTTCATCTACGTGCACCTGAACCGGATCATCAAGAAGCACCACCTTGACATGATCTACATCACCGGCCCCGGACACGGCGGACCGGGGCTGGTCGCCAATGCCTACCTCGAGGGGACCTACAGCGAGGTTTATCCGAATATCACCCGCGACGAAGAGGGCATGAAACGCCTGTTTACGCAGTTCTCATTTCCTTGCGGCATCCCGAGTCACGTGGCACCCGAGACGCCCGGTTCGATTCATGAAGGCGGGGAGCTCGGTTACTCGCTGTCGCATGCCTACGGAGCGGCCTTCGATAACCCGGATCTGATCGTTGCCTGTGTCATCGGCGACGGTGAGGCGGAAACTGGGCCGCTGGCAACGAGCTGGCATTCCGACAAATTCTTGAACCCGGCGACCGATGGAGCGGTTTTGCCGATCCTCCATCTCAACGGCTACAAGATCGCCAATCCCTGCATCCTCGCCCGGATCAGTCATGAGGAGCTGGATCATCTGTTCCGCGGCTATGGCTACACGCCGTATTTCGTCGAGGGCCATGACCCCGCGACGATGCACGAGTTGATGGCCTCCACCCTAGATAAGATCTTGCGCGAAATTCAGCGCATCCAAGCCGACGCGCGGCTGAATGGTTTTGCGGAGCGGCCCCGCTGGCCAATGATCGTACTTCGGACGCCCAAGGGCTGGACGTGCCCGAAAGAGATCGATGGCAAGCGCACTGAAGATTACTGGCGCTCGCACCAGGTGCCGATGGGCGAGATGCACGAGAACCCGGCGCACGTGCGCATACTCGAACGGTGGATGAAGAGCTACAAACCTGCAGAGCTCTTCGACGACAGCGGCCGCCTGCGGCCGGAGTTGGCCGATCTCCCTCCTCGCGGCACACGTCGCATGAGCGCCAACCCGCACGCCAATGGCGGCTTGCTTCTCCGCGAGCTGCGGCTGCCGAATTTCCGCGATTACGCAGTCGACGTGACCAGCCCTGGCGCCATTTACGCCGAATCCACGCGGGTCATGGGACAGTTCCTGCGCGATGTGATGAAGCTAAATCTAGAGGAGCGAAATTTCCGACTGTTCAGTCCCGACGAGAACAACTCGAACCGCTGGCAGGATGTGCTCGATGTCACCAATCGTGCCTGGGTCGCAGAGACATTACCCTGGGATGATCATCTGGCGCCGGACGGGCGAGTCATGGAGGTTCTCAGCGAGCACCAGTGTCAGGGCTGGCTCGAAGGCTATCTCCTGACTGGCCGGCACGGCTTCTTCTCGTGTTACGAGGCGTTCATTCACATCATCGATTCGATGTTCAATCAGCACGCCAAATGGCTGAAGGTGTGCAATCACATTCCCTGGCGGCGACCGATCAGTTCACTGAACTATCTTTTGTCGAGCCACGTCTGGCGTCAGGATCACAACGGCTTCAGCCACCAAGACCCGGGCTTCCTCGATCACGTCGCCAATAAGAAGGCCGAGGTGGTCCGCATATATCTCCCGCCCGACGCCAACTGTTTGCTGTCCGTCACCGATCACTGCCTTCGCAGCCGTAACTACGTCAACGTCGTGGTCGCCGGCAAGCAGCCGGCACCTCAGTGGCTCACCATGGACGAGGCGGTCAAGCACTGCGAAGCTGGACTGGGCATCTGGGAGTGGGCCAGCAACGACCGAGGTGGCGAGCCTGATGTCGTGATGGCGTGCAGCGGCGACGTTCCGACGTTGGAGACCCTGGCCGCCGTCGACCTCCTGCGAAGGCATGCCCCCGATCTGAAGGTGCGTGTCATCAACGTCGTCAATCTGATGAAGCTGCAGCCGGCCGGCGAGCACCCGCACGGGCTCTCCGATCAAGATTTCGACACGTTATTCACGGCCGACAAGCCGGTCATCTTCGCATTCCACGGCTACCCGTCGCTCATTCACCGGCTGACCTACCGGCGAACGAACCACAAGAACATCCACGTGCGCGGATACAAGGAAGAGGGGAGCACCACGACCCCCTTCGACATGTGTGTCCAGAACGACCTCGATCGTTTTCACCTGGTAGGCGACGTAATCGACCGCGTGCCGAAGCTCAGGGCGCGGGCGGCTTACGCCAAGCAAGCCATTCGCGACAAGCTCATCGATCACAAGGAGTACATCTGCCGCTACGGTGATGACATGCCCGAGATCACCGGCTGGCGGTGGGGACAGGAAGCGGATTCTGCGGGAGTTCGATCGACAGAGGCTGACAACGTCTGAACGTGCAGAGGTGAGCGTGAACGTGTTCGCGATCAGGCACGGAGAAACAGAGTGGAGCCTTACCGGGCAGCACACAGGGACAACCGACATCCCCCTGACCGACAATGGCCGGCGCCTGGCTCAGCGGATGCGGTCCGTACTGTCGCGGAATGCCTTCAAACTCGTTCTGTGCAGCCCGATGCGGCGAGCCCGAGAGACCTGCGAGCTTGCAGGTTGTGGCGATAACGTCGTCATCGATTCCGACCTCGCCGAATGGAACTACGGCGACTACGAAGGGTTGACGCCCAAACAGATCCGCGAGCTCGCGCCGGACTGGCTGATTTTCCGCGATGGATGTCCAGGTGGCGAGACACCGGAGGAAGTAGGTGCGCGCGTAGACCGCGTGATATCCCGGGCGCGCGCGGTCGGCGGCAACGTCGCCCTCTTTGCGCACGGGCATGTGCTGCGCGTGCTTGCGGCGCGTTGGATCGGGCTGCCCTCCAGCGCCGGTCAGCGTTTTCTGCTGGGTACGGGCACGCTGTGTGTCCTCGGCTACTACCGCGATATCCCAGCCGTGCGCGTTTGGAATGGACCCATCCTCGACTGAACCTAGGAGGAGCGCGATTGATGGAGCAGGTGATTACCCGAGACCATTACGATGCCGTTCTCCTGGATCTCGATGGCGTGATCACGGATACGGCGGGCCTGCATGCCGCATGTTGGAAAGAAATGTTCGACGAGTACCTCGAGAAGCGGGCGAGGGAGAGAGGCGAAGCCTTTCAGCCTTTCGATGCCGAGACGGACTACCGGCTCCATGTAGACGGCAAGCCCCGCTTTGACGGCGTTCGCGATTTCCTCGCATCACGCGGCATCGCGCTGCCGGAAGGAAGCCCCAACGATCCGCCCAGCGCCGAGACAGTCTGTGGACTAGGCAATCGCAAGAACGAATTGGTCAACAAGACCATCGAACGAAACGGAGTCGAGTCCTACGAGGGAAGCGTGCAGCTCATTCATCAGCTTCGTGACAACGGCTTCAAACTCGGCGTCGTCACGTCCAGTCAGAACTGCAGCACTGTTCTCAAGGCTGCCAAGTTGGACAACTTCTTTGACATGCAGGTGGACGGAAATGTGGCCCGTGCGGAGCATTTGGCCGGCAAGCCGGCGCCGGATACCTTCTTGACAGCCGCGCGGCTGCTGGGAGTTGAACCTGCACGAACAGTTGTCATCGAGGACGCCATCTCAGGCGTGCAGGCTGGCGCGAGAGGCCACTTCGGACTTGTCATCGGCGTCGCCCGCAAAGGCAATGCCAAGGAGCTTCAGCGCGCCGGCGCAGGTCTCGTGACGAACGATCTCGGCGAGCTGGTTGACACGTCGTCAGCTCACGCTGCCTCCTGAGAGGTTTCAGTCCCATGCCGCCAACGGGACCCGAGCATTTCAAGACCTCCGCACTGGCGGATTGCAACCTGCGCCCCGACTCTCCTGGTGACGCGGGCAGGCCGATGCGCGAGGCGCTCAAGCCGACCGCAGAGCCCGGATGGGTGCTTAGTCACGAAGGTTTCAACATACTAACCGAGAGCGCGCTGGAGTCCCGCTTCGCCTTCAGCAATGGCTTCTTGGGAATGCGCGCCGCTCGGTCGGTCAGTCGCGGCCCGACCTGGGTCTCTTGGCTCGGATATAGCAGGTGGGCATCGTGGCCGCGCTGCTACGTCGCCGGCCTATTCGACGTGCCTAACACCGAGCCGCCGGTTCCCGCACTGGTCCCTGTCGCCGATTGGTCCCGTGTGCGCATTCTGTTGGACGGTCAGTCGCTGCTGGCGCGGGAGGGCGAAGTACTCCTAGGCACTCGCAAGCTCGACATGCATCGTGCCTTGCTGCTGTCGACCTGGACCCATCGCACTCCGACGGGAATAACCGTGACCGGGAACGAGCTTCGCCTGCTGTCCCTGGCGGACCGCTCGACGGGACTGCAACTTTTACAAATCGTCGTTGACCGCGACGGCGTGGACGTAAAGCTGGAAGCCAGTTTCGCGATGGCAGGGCTCGGCATGGAGCCGATGAGGCTCGAGCCGGATATCGGCACTTGGCGGACGGAGGGCACGGGCAAGGGCGTTGCAATGACAGGGGCCGCATCGCTGCGGGTCGGGAGTGATCTGCTTACTCCAAACCGACCCTTTCCACTGCGGTGGAACTGGTGTTGGCAGTCCGTGGCCGGACAGATGGCCGAATTTGACCGCTTGGTTGCAGTGGCGCGCGCCGACATTCCTGAGGACGATCCGACCTCGCGCGCCGCGCGTGCGCTCGACCGCAACAGCACGCTGGGCTGGCGCGCCGTGCTGGCCGCACACGAGGCGGCCTGGAATACGCGTTGGCTTGCAGGCGGCATAGTCATCGAGGGCGATGACGAATCCCAGCAAGCGGTGCGCTTTGCGGTTTATCATCTGACGAGCGCCGCCAACCCTGAGGACGATCGCGTATCAATCGGCGCGCGCGCCCTGACTGGTGATGCTTATCTCGGCCACGTTTTCTGGGATACCGAGATCTACCTGCTGCCCTTCTACACCGCGGTCTGGCCAGAAGCCGCTCGGGCTCTCCTGATGTACCGTTTTCATACTCTGCCCGGCGCGCGGGCGAAGGCCAAGCATTTCGGTTTCAATGGCGCACTCTTCGCATGGGAATCGGCTGACACCGGCACGGAGACCACGCCGGAACGCGTGGTCGCGCAAGACGGCAGCGTGGTGGACATCCTGACAGGCCGGATGGAGCATCACATCAGCGCCGACGTCGCCTATGCGGTATGGCAGTACTGGAACGTGACGCGAGACGACGACTTCTTCCTTCGCGCTGGCGCCGAGATCCTGCTCGAAACGGCCCGCTTCTGGGCGTCGCGCGCTGAACTCGAGGCGGATGGCAGGCGGCACATTCGCCACGTGATCGGGCCGGATGAGTACCACGACGACGTTGACGACAACGCCTTCACCAACGTGATGGCGCGCTGGAACATGAAGCGCGCGCTCGAGACAATGGATCTGCTGCGCGCACGCTGGCCCGAGCATGCCGCCAGACTGCAGGAAAAGCTGGGACTGAGCGAGGACGAGTTTGTAGACTGGCGAGACGCAGCGGCACGCATTCCGGTCGGTCTCGATCCGGCGACGGGGCTCTATGAGCAGTTCACCGGCTTCCACGCGCTGGAGCCCCTCGATCTCGCCGCCTATGCCAACCGTACCGTGCCCATTGACGTGGTGATCGGCCGCGAAGCAACGCGGCGGTCACAGGTGGTGAAACAAGCCGACGTAGTCGCTCTGATCGCGCTCCTGCCCGAAGAATTTCCCGGTGCCATGGCAGAGACGAACTTTCGCCATTACGAGGCGCGTTGCGCCCACGGCAGTTCGCTGAGCGCAGGAATGCATGCGCTTGTCGCAGCGCGTCTGGGCCATCCGGAGATGGCACTGGGCTATCGCCGCGAGACTGAGGCGACCGACCTGGACCTCGACCCTAACAGCGCCGGTGGCGTACGCATCGCCGGGCTCGGTTCTCTGTGGCAAGCCGTGGTCCTCGGCTTCGCTGGCCTCGATCTGATGAGCGATACGCTTTCAATCGACCCGAAGATTCCGACCCAATGGAACAGCTTGTCCTTCCGCGTGTGCTGGAGAGGCCGGTCGGTGGCGATCCGCATCGCGGACGGGACCGTGGAGGCGAGGCTCTTGCAGGGCGATGAGATGGATATGCGGATCGCAGCTTCCACGCGAAAACTGACGGCGGGCGCGCCGCTGCGGGTCTCGACACACGCTGACCAACGATAAATCCGGTCGTTCGGGAGCGGCGCGATGATCCATCACGAACCCCTCAGGCCGCCATCCCGTGATTACCCGGCCGACGAGTGGAACATCATCGAAAAAGGGTATCACCCCGAATTTCTGGCTCAACTCGAAACGGTGATGGCGCTAGGTAACGGGTACCTCGGCATGCGCGGGTGCCCGGAGGAAGGCGGCCCCAATGCCGAGAACGCCACCCTGATCAACGGGTTCTATGAAACGTGGCCGATCGTCTACGCAGAAGATGCCTATGGCTTCGCGAAAACGGGGCAGACGATCTGCAACGTGACCAACAGCAAGATCATCAAATTGTTCGTGGACGACGAGCCGTTCTGGCTACCGCGCGCGACCCTCAAGCTCTACGAGCGCCGGCTCAACATGAAGTCGGGGACACTCGACCGCGAGATCATTTGGGAAACGCCTGCAGGCAAACACATCTCGATCACATCCCGGCGTCTGATCTCTTTCGTCCATCGGCACGTCGCCGCCATTTCCTATTGTGTGAAGCTACTCAACGCGGAAGCTTCCATCGTGATCTCGTCGGAGATGGCGGCGAATGAACCGAACGTCCGCACCAACCAATTCGATCCGCGACGGACGAGAGCCGTTGCAGGCCGGGTGCTCCACAGCCGAGCGAACTACTCCAGGGATCGTCGCATCGTGCTGTGTCATGCGACCGAGCGGAGCCGCCTGACCCTCACCTGCGCCACCGATCATGCGCTGGAGACCGCGTGCCCGCATGCTTACAAAACGGTTCACAACGAAGATTTCGGGCAGGTTGCTTTCACGGTTGAGGCGCAGCCCGACTGTCCCATCCATCTCACCAAATACATCGTCTATCACACGTCGCATACGGCCTCAGTCGAAGAACTTTGCGGTCGTGCCGAATGGGCGCTTGACCGCACAACGGCTCAGGGATTTGAACGCTTACTCGCCGCACAGGAGAACTATCTCGATGACTTCTGGCGCCACAGCGATGTCCAGGTAAAGGATATCCCGGAAGAGCGCGCCAAGCTCACGACGATCGAGATCCAGCAAGCCATTCGCTTCAATCTGTTTCACATCCTGCAGGCCTCAGCGCGCGCCGATGAAGAAGGAGTCCCGGCAAAAGGTCTCACCGGACAATCGTACGACGGACATTATTTCTGGGACACGGAAATCTACCTCCTGCCGTTTCTCATCTATACCTCTCCCCGCATCGCCAGGAATTTGCTGATTTTCCGCTACAAAATGCTGCCGCAGGCGCGAGCGCGCGCCAAGGAGTTGGACCAACGCGGAGCCATGTTCCCGTGGCGCACGATCAACGGCGAAGAAGCCTCCGCGTACTACGCCGCTGGCACCGCGCAGTACCACATCAACGCGGACATTATGTATGCGTTGCGCAAGTACGTGGAAGCGACCGGCGACGAGGAGTTCCTGTGGGACTACGGTGCCGAGATGCTCGTGGAAACGGCGCGCCTATGGCTCGATCTAGGCTTCTACTCGGACGCAAAAGGCGGAAAGTTCTGCATCAATGCGGTGACAGGGCCAGACGAGTACAACACCGTCGTCAACAACAACGCATATACGAATCTCATGGCGCGGGAGAACCTGCGCTTTGCGGCTCGAACGGTCGACGAACTGCGGGCGAGGGAACCAGAGGCCTACAGCGCCCTTGTGCACAAAACCGCGCTCGAATGCTCTGAGGTCGAGGCGTGGGCACGCGCGGCAGAGGACATGTACGTGCCGTATGATGAGAGCCTGAAGATCATTCCGCAGGATGACAGTTTTCTCGACAGAGAGCCCTGGGACTTCCAGTCCACGCCGCGCGATCACTATCCGCTGCTGCTCTTTTACCATCCGCTGAACATTTACAGGAAACAAGTCATCAAACAGACGGATGTGATTTTGGCCATGTTCCTCTTGGGTGATGCCTTTTCAACAGAGATCAAAAAGCGCAATTTTGACTTCTACGATCCTTTGACCACCGGCGATTCATCGTTGTCGACTTGCGTCGAGGCGATCATTGCCGCGCAAGCCAACGATATGAAGAAAGCCGTCCGATACGGAATGGCTGCCCTGCTGATGGATCTGGCTGACGTCGGCGGCAACGTGAAGGATGGTTGCCATATCGCCTCGATGGGCGGCATCTGGATGTTGCTCACCTACGGTTTCGGAGGCATGCGGGACGACGGGGGGACGCTGTCATTCTGGCCACGCCGCGCGCCGCAGGTAAATGCGATACTTCGGTTTCCCGTGATGTACCGCGGGCAGATGCTGGAAGTTGAAATCGGCCGCGAGAAAGTAGAGTACGCGCTACGCGAGGGCAAAAGCCTTCTGATCCGCCACGAAACGGAAGAAATTCAGCTAACTCGGGAACATCCGGTAGCCGTCCGGTTAGTGAGCACGAGGTAAGGATGCGTCGAGGAAAGCAAATCGGCGGCGGCAACTGTTACGGCTATGATGTCGCGAAGCAGTTTGCTTCCGATGGGACGCCTCTGCGCGGCGATCGGATCATAAACGAGGCGCAGGCGAGCATCGTGCGGCGCATCTTCGAGAAGTTCGCGAACGGTAGGTCCTCAAAGTCGATCGTCAAGCAGTTCAATCCTGCAACGGCCGATGCAGGCACCGGTCCATTCATGTTCCTTTTCAGTTGTCGGCTTAAGGGGCATTGGAGCTGACCGCCCAAAGAAAGCTGTCCCAGCTGACTGGTGACCAGCACGCCCGGAAGCATTGCACGATTGGGCCCGGACGATCGTACCGCCCCGACGCCGATCAGCGCTATACAAGGACTTTGGCCTTAGTCGGCCTCGAGCCCCTTTGCGTATTCACGCGCTAGCCGCTTTTCCTGATCGACCTTGGCGAGGACGCAATTGCCGATGACAAGCGTTTCCATCGCCGTACCCATAAAGCAATTAAACGCGTCCTCGGGTGTGCAGACGATCGGCTCGCCGCGCACATTGAAGCTGGTGTTGACCAGAACGGCGCATCCGGTCCTGCGTTTGAAGGTAGAAAGCAACTGGTGATAGCGGGGGTTTGTCTCCGCGTGCACCGTCTGGACACGCGCGGAGTAATCGACATGTGTGACCGCCGGGATATCCGACCGAAGGACGTTGAGCTTGTCGATGCCGAATAGACCCTCCTTGGACACATCAATTGCCCGACGACGGCTACGCTGCACGTCGGCCACGAACAGCATGTAGGGGCTGTCCTCGTCGAGGTCGAAATAGTCGGCGACATCTTCTCGCAGCACGGACGGCGCGAATGGCCTGAAGCTTTCCCGGTACTTGATCTTGAGATTGAGCGTCTTCTGCATCTCGGGATTGCGAGGGTCGCCAAGAATCGAACGGGCGCCGAGGGCGCGCGGCCCGAACTCCATGCGGCCCTGGAACCAGCCCACCGCGTGACCCGCTTCGAGCGCGTCGCAGGCGCGCTCGAAAATCATCGGTTCCGCAACGACCGAGAACTTGGCGCCGGCACCCGAGAGCCGCCTTTCGATTTCCGCCTGCGAGAACTCCGGCCCAAGATAGGCCCCCTGCATCGCGTCACGTCCGCCGTTCGAACGCCGCGGTTGCGCGTGGTGCGTGTGATAGGCCGCCAGCGCGGCGCCCACCGCGCCGCCAGCGTCGCCTGCGGCGGGCTGGACCCAGATGCGCTTAAAGGCGCCGTCGCGCAGCACTCTTCCGTTCCCCACGCAGTTGAGTGCCACGCCGCCCGCAAGGCAAAGGTTGTTGATGCCATAGGTCTTGGCGAGGCTGCGCGTCGTGCGCAACATGATCTCTTCGGTGACCTTCTGCACGGACGCGGCAAGATCCATGTCGCGCTGTGTGAGGCGCGCTTCGGCGTCGCGCGGCGGGCCGCCGAACAGGTCGTGGAATTTCCGCGACGTCATGGTGAGGCCGGTCGCGTAGTTGAAGTAGCTCTGATCGAGCCAGAACGAGCCGTCCTCCTTGAGGTCGATCACGTTCGCCAAGATGAGGTCGGCGTACCTGGGCTCGCCATAAGGAGCCAGCCCCATCACCTTGTACTCGCCCGAGTTGACCTTGAAACCCGCGTAGTAGGTGAAGGCCGAGTAGAGCAGGCCCAAACTGTGCGGCCAGCGGATCTCGCGTTTGAGATCGAGCGTATTGCCATGGCCGATCCAGACAGACGTCGTCGCCCACTCGCCGACGCCATCCATCGTTAGCACGACGGCTTCCTCGAACGGCGAGGGAAAGAAGGCAGAGGCGGCGTGGCTTTCATGATGCTCGGCGAAAAGCAGCTTACCCTCGACGCTTCCGCTCGGGGAAAGCTTCGCGAGCAGCTTCTCAAGCTCGGACTTCTGGAAAAGCTTTTCCTTGATCCACAGCGGCATGGCCATGCGAAAGGAGGTAAAGCCGCGTGGCGCGTTCGCTAGGTAGGTTTCGATCAAGCGCTCGAATTTGACCAGTGGCTTCTCGAAAAACACCACGTTGGCGACGTCATCGAGACTTATTTTTCCGGCCTCGAGGCAATATTGAATAGCCTTGGCCGGGAAACCCGCGTCATGCTTCTTGCGCGTGAACCTCTCCTCCTGTGCGGCCGCAATGATCCGCCCATCCTCGATGAGAGCTGCTGCACTATCGTGGTAGAACGCTGAAAGGCCAAGCAAGCGCACGGCAGCAGACTCCCGAGCTAACAAGACTGCATGGAAGCAGGCTTCGGCAGCCATTGGTTCGTCACGACCATTCGCGTTTCTCCCAGGGCGGTCCTTTTGCAGAAAGCCGATGCGTATTCAAAATTGATTTGTCATGGACTTGGTCGTGTTGGGCTCCGTACCGCGGTCGATCCAATAAGTGGCTGCGTCTTTCGCGCGCTTTGATCTCAACGGGTCGTGCCAGATCCGCATTAGCAGTCCCGCCGGCACGAAGACCACGGCGAAGATGGCGAACATCACCAACGGATTTACGATCCGGTGCAGCAGTAGGCCGAAATAGAACCACGCTCCGTTGAGCGGCTTCAACATCGCCGGCGCGAACAGGCTCGCGGCGGCCAAAGCGACGCCAGCGGCCGAAGCTCTCCACAGAGTGATGTGCGACTCTCGCCAGATGATCGCGACAATGCCGGCCACGGCGGCGAAGACCAGCCCCGTCGCGCGCTCTGTTGGTCGGGCGATCTCATTCTGGGTAAAGGACTCGTGGAAATTTCTGCTCATGCCTTCAACACGAGCAGAAAGTTGGCCCTGCTGTCTACCCAGTTTCTTCCAGCTCGCAAAAAGTACGCACAAAGCAGCAACGGGTCTCGACGCAGACGATACGTAATCGCTGCCGAGCGGAACCCGGCGGGCCTAAGACGCAACCGCGAAGATGCCGATTGTGCAGGTCACCCTCTGCCACATCCGTGCACCCGGCGCCAAGCGAAGTGGCGCACGCTCTCCTATTACTGACGAGCTCGCGATGCCATGAGGACATTTCACGGACGTCAGGCGCGCATGGCCCGCGAGCGGTGGCAGCACGTTTTTCCGAATGGCTTGATCGCCAACAGCGGATTAGCGACCGCCGCCTAAAGGCAGGCAGCTACGGCGCCAGTTTCGAGCGTTCGGCGGTGCGTGGCTTTTTGTCTGCAAGCATGGCGGATCACTCAAGGCCGCCAGCGATAATGAGGTGACTTCCAGGGAGAATCTCAGTGAAAAACTCAATGAAATTGCACGCAACATCCAAGAGAGGCGCGTTCAGTCTCGCTGCACTAACCGCAGCGCTCACAACCACCGTATACACCACCGGCGCACCGGCATGGGAAAACCCACTGGAGAGCCGTTACATCGGTAAGTCGTATGACGTCTGCGATCAGGGTGGGTTCTTCGTCGGCGGCGTGCCCAAGGTCACGAACTTCGCCTCATCGGCGACGGTGGAAGGCCCGCCCGAGCAGATCACTATCGGCCAGGCTTACGTGCAGTTCCAGATCCCTGAGGAGCGCAAGAAGTGGCCGCTCATCATGGTGCATGGATCAGGCTATACGGGATCCGCCCTCGATGCGACCCCGGACGGGCGCGAAGGCTGGTATTCCTATGCCGTGCGCAACGGTCTTGCGACCTTCATCGTCGACCAGCCAGGCCGGGGACGCTCGGGCTTCGACCGCTCCGTCTACCATGAGGCGAGAATCACCGGAAACCTCAACCTCATCCCGACGCTTGGCGGCGGCTCGAGCAACAACATCTGGACATCGTGGTTCGGCCATCTCATCCCTGCCGGCTCGAACATCGTCAACGGCACGATGATCCGCCACGGCGATCCCGGCGACCCGGATCCCGCGGAAAATCCGGCGATGCCTGGGCAGGGCCACGGCAAGTATCCGCCGGCCTATCCGATCCCGCCGGTCCCGAACTCGTTCGACGAACAGATCGCTGCCCGCGTTGGAGCCATCGGACCTGCTCCGAATCCGGCCAACAACAAATATCTGGCCCTCGAAAGCTACAAGTATCTCGTGCCCAACGCGGAGGCCACTCTGCCGACAGGCACCTGCGCCGCGTGCACGCCGACGACCGTACCTTCGTCAGACTGGTGGAGTTCGCATGCGTTAGCCGAACTCGTCATCGGCCTAGGCGGCGCCGTCGTATCGCCGCACTCGCAGTCGACGAGCCAGGTGTTCCATATGGTTCGTGTGCTCAAGGAAAAGGGCAAGCTGCACCTGCTCAAGGGCATCATCGTTCCCGAGGGCGGCGGTACGACCTTCCCGAACGCCGGCCTCACGCCAAAGGACTTCGATACGGTGCCGTTCCTGATCGTAAACGGTGACTACCGTCCCGATGCAACGCGCGTCGTGAACCGCTCGGCCGTGGATGCCATGAACTCGACCGGCACACGCAAGGTGAGCAAGGCAACCTATGTCGACACCGAGACGCTCGGGCCGAAGTTCAACGGCCAGACGCACATGAATATGTTGGGAACGAACAACTTGCTGCTGTTCGATTATTTTCTCAAATGGGCGGACAAGAACATTTCCAACCCTACTTTGAAGAAGAGCTGCGGGAAGAAGGACAACGACTGGCACGATCATGACGATTGGGGTCATGGCGGTCACCGTCGGGGGCGTGGCTAACAATAATCTGTAGCTGTTTCATCGTCGCAACTCGTGGAGCGGCCGCCTTCGGGCGGCCGTTCTAATTTCCGGCCCGGCGTAACTCGCGCATGCCGCCACGTCGGCATTGCTCGGTTCGCGGAACAACGTCGGCTTAGTGTTCGCTCACGACCAAGGCATGTTCGCTCAGCGCGTTGCTGACCGATTGAAGTTCAGACTAGGGTTCTTGCGGGCCCGCCTACGACCGCGACGGCCGCGATCATCACGGCCGCGATCATCGTGACCGCGGCCACTGACGTCGATAAGATATCCTGACGCCGACTTGCAGCAGCGGCCGCCTCGGCGGTGGCTGCTCACGAACTCGAACCAGCCGGACGGGAAGCATGAGCAAGCTCAAGATCATTGGCGAATATTTCGCTTTTCTACGCCAGGAAAAGAAATGGTGGATGTTCCCGATCGTGGCCGTCCTCATGCTTTTCGGCTCGCTCATACTCCTGACGCAGGGCAGCCCGCTCGCTCCGTTCATCTACGCTCTGTTCTAGATGCGGTGTGGGCGTCTTCGCGGAACTCAGAAGTAATTGGGCTGTGGCCGGCGCGGGCGGCGGCTGCTTTTCGCACTTGCGTCAAGCGCCCGGAAAACAAGCACCGGGAAAAAAGTAGCCGAAGCCACCGATCTTCGCCATCTTCCTGATGCTCCTTGCACGTCCCGGAAAGGCAAGATGAGAACATGAGTAAAAATGCGCGGCTTTGGGTTTTCCGGATCGTCACTGCAATCTTTCTGCCCGTGCTGGCACTGGCCGCAATCGAAACCACGCTGCGTCTTGTCGGATACGGTCACGCCGCGACGTTCACTGTCCCCTGCACGGTCAACGGCCGCGACTCCTTTTGCGATAACGATCACTTCACCTGGCAATTCTTCCCCGCCGGCGCCTTCCGGCTGCCGCTGAGTTTTGCCTTCCCGGCAAAGAAGCCCGCAGACACATACCGCATCTTCGTCATCGGCGAGTCGGCCGCTCAGGGCGATCCCGAGCCCTCCTATTCGTTCTCACGCTATCTCGAGGTGATGCTGCGCGAGCGCTTTCCGAAAGTGCACTTCGAGGTCATAAACACCGGCATCACGGCAGTGAACTCACACGTGCTCCTGCCCTTGGTCCGCGATCTCGCACACCATGAGCCGGATCTCTTTGTCATCTACACCGGCAACAACGAGGTGGTCGGCCCGTTCGGCGCAGGCAACTCCTTCACGCCGGGCGGCTCGAGCCTCGCCCTCATTCGCAGCAGCGTTCTCTTGAAATCGTCACGCACAGGGCAACTTCTCGGCGATGCGCTGCGCCCGAAGAGCTCGCAGGGCATGTGGCACGGCATGGAGACGTTCCTCGAGCAGCAGGTCCCGGCCGACGCGCCCGCTTTGGCCGGAGTGTACGAGAACTTCGAAGCCAACCTACGCGACATGGTCGACGCGGCGCAGGGGCCGGGCGCCAAAGTTCTCTTGAGCACGGTTGGCGTCAATCTCAAGGACAATGCGCCGTTTGCCTCGGTCCATCGCGCCGGCGTTGCCGACAGCGAGCGCGCAGCCTGGGAGGCGTCCGTGAAGGAGGGCGCGCTCATCGAGGCAAGCGGGGAATACGCGGAGGCGTTGAAACGATATCTTGCGGCGGCAGCGATCGACGACCGTCATGCCGAATTGCAATTCAGGATAGCGCGCGCCTCATGGAACCTCGGCGACTTTGCGCAAGCTCGTGAGCGGTTCGCGCAGGCCCGAAATCTCGACGCCTTGCGCTTTCGCGCCGACGGCCGAATTAACGACATTATCCGCTCAGTGGCAAAAACGTCGGGACCTCACGTCGAACTCATCGATACCGAAGCGATCTTTGCCGGCGAAAGCCAAAACGGATCGCCGGGGCGCGAGTTCTTTTACGACCATGTCCACATGAGCCCTCATGGCAATTACCTGATTGCCCGCAATCTGTTTCCGCGCATCTTCGCACTGCTGCCGGAAAAGGTTCGCCAGAATGCTGGCCCCGTCGAGGCCCCCTCCGCCGAGGAAGCCGAGAAGCTGCTTGCGATGACACCATTCGACCGGAGCCGGGTTGCCAAGACCGCGGCTAGCTGGCTTAGCCAGCCGCCGTTCACCAACCAGATCAATCACGAGGAGCAGGTGGATCTGCTCACGCAAGAAGCAGGTGCCGGGAGCGTCGATTTCGAAAGCACAGCGGCCGCTTATCGCTCGGCGCTCGGCAAGGTTCCCGACGATCGCTGGCTGCACTTCAATTTCGGTATTCTTCTCGAGCAGAGCGAGCCGGCCGCTGCAGCGGCAGAGTTCCGTCGCGCCCTCGATATCCTTCCTGGAGACTACGGATCGCGACAGAAGCTTGCCGAAACGCTCATCCGCATGGGCAATTTCGAAGATGCTATCGGCGAGTGCCGCACTGTGCTGACACAGAAGCCTTATCACGCGCCAGCCCACTTCACGATGGCCTATGCGTTGGCCCAGTTGCAGCGATTTGACGAAAGCATCTCGGCCTATGAACTGTCTATCCGGTTCCATCCAGGTTACGTGGTGACCGCCTACAACATGATTGGGCTCAGTCAGCTAGGTCAAAAGAAATACGATAGCGCTGCGGCGAGCTTTCAGAAGGCGCTCGATGTCAATGTCGCTGACGCCGCGAAAAGCGACCTTCTCTACAATCTGAGCGTTGCATTGAAGCGGTCGGGGAGAGACACCGAGGCGCAGAACGTGTTGACCGCCATGGCAAACCACGAAGAAACGATGCGCAGAAAATCTCCACCCATCGAGCCAAACCCCGGATCTAAAGACATTCGCTGAAGCCGCTCTAGAGCACGAAGCTGATCGCTGCCAACGATCCGCTCGGCAACACCCATAAGGGCAAGTGCTTGCCGAAGAAACCGCGGAGGTGAACGCCTGAACCAAGAAGGCCTTCTCCTGCAATCGACCTTCAAAAATAGCGAATGCGAAATAGAGCCACTTTCGCTGGCGTCCTGGTCTTTTTTCTCGCGCGTTTAAGCGAATGCCGACCTGACTTTGCGCCGACCGTTGGGGTTGGGGTGCTCCGGGCTTCCGACGCGGTTTGTTGCATCGCGACTGCTGATCTCTCGGCGCTATTCGCGAGTTTCACTTGTGGTCGGAAGACTTACGCGCCGTCCGACCTCTCTCAGCCCGATGATATCAATGACATCCACTCCGCGGTTTGAAGTGCTACCGCGACGGCGCGCGCGTGAGTCTATCCCGCATCGCCTCCTCCTTCAGCAAAACTGGGCTTTCCGCCCGTCGGCGCGTGTGCGCCCGGTTTGACATTGGATCGCCGCCCATCGGATTTGGGTCCCTGAAAATAGACTGTCATTGCTTCAATGCATAAGGGGTTCAATCCTTTACCGCCCGACTCCAAAATTTTCTTCAATTCATCGCGCATACGCGGTTCCCACGTATTGTGAATATGCTTTGCAACGCCGTCGAGCGCTTCGGGTTTTGGGTAAACGCCGAAGAAGTCAGTAATCTGATTAGCCATACGAACTAAGTCGGAGTTTTTCACAGTGGTCACTCCTTGGTTGGCCTGACGTCAGCATAGACCCGCCAGCCGTTGGACAGAAGCCGTTCAAGTTTCGAAACCTTCGCGAGCGAGCACCTGTTCCCAATGGTCTGCGATTGCTCAACGCAGCCGCCGTTCGCGATCAAACGAGGCGCGGATTCATATTGCTTTCGATCGAATGCTCAGCGGGAGCGAGGTACCCCAGCAAAAAAGAGCCCGCCGCGGAGATCGCGGCGGGCTTTTGGCTGACGGCTTTTAGCCTATGCCGCGACGTGCTTTACGGCTTGTAGAATTTGTAGTCTGGCAGGGCCTTGAGCGAATCCTTAGTGCCATCCGTCACGATTTTCAGACTGCTACCATCGCGGCTCACCTTTATGGCGCTCCACGGCACCGAAACGTACTTCTCGCCTATACCGAGGAACCCCCCGACGCTGAGAACCACCTCATCGAGCGAACCGTCGGGCTTGAGAATGATATCCTCGATGCTGCCGATGTTTTCGTTGGCAGTATTGTAGACCTTGGAGCCGACGAGCTTGCTGCTGCGGTATTCGTCGGCTGCCTGCATGTCATCCGCAGCTCGAGCCGGCATTGCAACTGCTCCTGCTGCAATGAGAACGGCGGCCGCCGCGAAAAGCGATGTCATCATTTTTTTCATTTACGTCTCCACCGATATGAGCTCTTTGCCGACCCGATATCGTTCACGACGCGTGGATAGTTCCGCTGCTAAGCCCATTATTACCATGGGCGGTGCCACCACCGAAAAGACTGAGCCTTCACAAGTGCCGCAACAGGCGCCTCTGAACGGAACGCAACCCGATACGGAACTCAAAAGCGATCCTGAGCCGGACACAGCGAGCCCATCGAAAAACTGATCACGGGGCATCAACCTGATGGAAGCCCGTCGCACGACGACTACCAAAGCCAATCAGTTCAGATGACCGATCCAACATCGTGACGTAGTGCGTCTTAGCTCTGGATTATTTGCCGAATTTTCGCGGCTAGGGCCTCGACCGTGAACGGTTTGCCCAGCATCTGCATGTTAGACCCTAGAAATTCACTTCGGACAGCCGCTTTCTCGGTGTAACCGGTAATGAAAAGCACCTTGAGGTCGGGGCGGTACTGTCTGCCAATTTCGGCCAGCTGGCGTCCATTCATGTTTGGGAGACCGACATCAGTTATCAGCAGATCGATGTCGCGATTCCCTTGGAGATAAGGAATGGCACTCGCGGCATCCTCGGCCTCGACGAAGCCGTAACCCAATTCCTTAAGCAGCTCAGTCACAGTGAAACGCACAGAAGAATCATCTTCAACAATAAGGATCGTTTCCCCGCGGCCGCGAGCTAACTGTACCTTAGCATCGGTGCGCGCCTCTTCTTCCAGGGACCGCCCACGGCGCAGATAGATTTTCACAGTGGTGCCGCGGTCGATCTCGCTGGTGATCCGGATGTGACCGCCAGATTGTTTTACGAAGCCGTAGATCATCGATAGACCCAGCCCCGTGCCTTGCCCGATCGGCTTTGTGGTAAAGAACGGCTCAAATGCCTTTTTGATAACCTCACGCGACATCCCCGAGCCTGTGTCCGAAACCGAAACCACGACGAACTCGCCTACCGGGATTTCGTCGCTCTGCCTCTTGGGCTCAGAGCTAAAATGGGCATTTGTTGTCTCAATCGAGATGCGGCCTCCTTCAGGCATGGCGTCGCGAGAATTGAGTATTAAGTTCAGCAGCGCACTCTCGAACTGGTTCGAATCCGTCATTGCCGGCCAAAGGTCGGCCGTCAAACTGAACTCAAGGGTAATATCTTCGCCCAATGGGCGCCGCAGGATATCCTGAATACCCTCGATCAGCGCATTGACGTCCTGCGCTTTGATATCGAGCGATTGCCGCCGCGCGAACGCAAGCAGACTGTGAGTGAGCGTTGCCGCCCGGTGAGCTGAGTTGAGACCCGCTTCGATGTATTCATTGACTCCCTCGGTACGCCCAGTGTTTAGGCGCCGCTGAATGAGACCCAACGCAGCAATCACACCAGTCAGCATATTGTTGAAATCGTGCGCGATGCCGCCCGTGAGTTGTCCGACCGCCTCCATCTTATGAGCCTGCCGAAGCTGTTCTTCGGCACGCGCGAGCGTCTCTTCACGTTGAAGCTGCTCTGTAACATCGCGCGCGACACAATAAAAAAGGTCTGCTTGGCGAACCGCCGTCCATGACAATTGACGATAGTTGCCCTGCCGCGTGCGCAAACGATTTTCGAAGCTTAAACTTGCGTCGGAGCTGACGCTGAACGGGGATCGCGTTTTCTCGCGGTCGTCTGGATGTTCAAGCCATTCCGAAGTCCTTCCCGCGATTTCGCTGCTATCCCAGCCCAGAACGCGTGTCCATGCTGGGTTCACGCTCTGCCAGACGCCCTTCGCGTCCGCGATACCCAAAAGATCTTGTGAGAGCTGCCAAATCCCATCTCTTTCGCGCGTTCGCTCTTGGACGCGGCTTTCCAGCGTTTCATTGAGAGTGATGAGCTGCTTTTCGATGAGCTTTGAATGCGTGACGTCGTAGATCACCCCGCTGAATCGGCGGCCCGCCGTTTCCGCATCGCGAAGGTACTCACCTCTTTTAGCCAGCCAACGGATCTCGCCTGTATTAGCCTTGATGATCCGCAATTCCGAATTTGAGACGCCGACGGCTTTCGATCGCTCCGAAATTTCAATCAGCGCAGGATCACCGGGATGGACAACACTGTTGATCGTGTGCACAGGCAGATCTTCGGCCGGTTGCAAACCCAGAAGCTTACAAAACTGATTGGAGACTGTTGCCGTCGCAAAGCCTTCCACATGTTCGAATGTGCCGATCCCACCCGCCGATTGCGCAATGCGCAGCCGTTCTTCGGCGACCTTCCGCTCAGTTATATCAACGAGGACACCACTGAAGCGCGTAGGCCGATCTTCAGCATCATATCGGCATCGGCCCCGTGCGTGCACCCAGCGCATCGTGTGATTGGGGAGCAAGATGCGATATTCTTTCGAGAAGACCTCGGCCCCACGCAATATGCCGCCAATGGCGAGGCGGATACGCGTCCGGTCGTCGGGATGAATGATCGAGAAGAAGAGGTTGGGACTGACGCCGCTCGCGGCTTCCTCAGCCTTTATTCCGTAAAGCGCCGCAAAGCGCGGATCGCCCAGGATCCTGTTTTTATCGATTTGCCATTCCCATGCCGCGGCGGCGCCAGTGAGCGACAAGGTGATCCGCAGACGCTCGTTGACCTCGTTCAGCCGCTTCTGACTGGCTTGAAGTTCCGCGTCGACGACCCCCCGCTCCGCTTCCAGCATGACGTCCGCGTGCGCGTGCGTCGACGCGAAAAACCGCAATTGGCCATCAGAAAGAACTGGAAAGATCGACAGGCTATTCAGGAACGGCGAACCGTCCTTTCGAAAATTCAGAATTTCAATTTCGATCGGCAGGGAGTCCTTGAGGGCCGCCGAAATTTTCGCGACGGTTTCATGTTTCGTGCCGTCGCCCTGAAGAATGCGGCAGTTACGCCCCAGGATGTCCGCGGATGAATAGCCTGAAAGGCGACTGAAGGCCTCGTTCACGAATATGACCGGGTTGTCGGGCAACCGTGGGTCAGTGACGACGAACGGCATCGGAGACCGCTCCAACGCAGCAAACATCGGCCCGGCGAGCGATTTGAATTCACTCAGAGACGAAGTCTCCAACGGATCCAATTTGCTACTGTTGGTTTCGCTATGCATCACTCAATACCGAAGCCACGCCATTCAGATATTTACGGCGTCCTCGACGCCGTCAGTCATCACGGAGGCAATGAACTCATCCAAAAGGACTCTGAGGTTTGCCAGCGACGGGAGATCCATCAGCATGGCGATATAACCCCTCATATCGAGGTCCAAAATCGAGAAGTTGATATAGAGAAAAAGCACGAGCCGTCCATCTGGGGTTGTCTCGTCTATCTCGAAGAGTTTCGCTCCTGTCCCCCGCATGACTTTCGGGAGAGAAATGTTGAGGGATTGGTTGAGAATATTCGCGATCGTCGCGAGGCAACCGTTGAGGATGATGTTACCGGTCTCCGCCAACGCTTCTTCCTCGATGTCCTGTGCATCGTTCACCGGGATGTCAGGCCCAACAATGGCACGGATCAGTTCGAGGCTCTTGGCCTGGGGAAATATCAGCAAAGCTCTGCCCGAGAACGATCCGGAAAAAGCCTGCTGGACAGCCACGAGCTTATCGCCTTCCCGCTCCCCGACTAGCGCAGCCGCGGCTCGACTGTCCATGACTTCGACGGATGGTACGGACAATAGGACCTGCTGACCGATCATCTTGCGCAGGCTCGCGGCAGCCCGGCTCACCCCGATATTTGCAAGTTCCGCAAGGGCGTCCCGCTCGAGTTCGGTCAAGGTCACCTGCGCGGGCCCCTCATTATGGATGACCGGGGCCATTATATGTTTTCGGCCGGCAAGGTTAGTGCGGCAATATCGAGAAAACCTTGTAGGCCTTCCTGAGTAAGCGGCTTGGCGACAAACGCCGCGTCCACAGCCTTGGCAGCTGCTACGACTTCGTTTTGAATGTTAGCGGTGATGAGGGCAATCGGCATCGAGGGCCGTAACTTCCTAATTTCGTCCGCCAGTTCAACGCCGTTTATTCCAGGCATGTTGAAATCGAGAAGTGCGACATCTATTTGATTTTTGGCGATCAGTTCGAGTGCCTCGCTGGCGTTGCTGGCTTCGATACGCTGCCACGAAGGCTTGAGCGCTGAAATAGCCTTAGCGGCAACGATACGCGCCAATTTGCTGTCGTCGACGATCAGGACGGTTGTGGTCATTAGGGCTCCAATTGGATCTGCTCAACAACACTCGGCAACTGAAGCTCCCAGAGATCCCCAGACGAGCACACAAGAGAAGAGTAACGCTCGCAAAATCCATATGTTCCGGAGACTGAAGAATTTCTCGTCGTCTTATCCAATAAGCGCCGGCAAGTCGAGAACAAGCAAGACCCGGCCGTCGCCAAGCAAGGCCGTACCGGCCACACCCGGGAGATCGGAGAGTACGCCTGCAAGGGGCCGCACGAAGACGTCAAGCCGTTCACCAACCCCATCGACTTCTACGCCAACGAGTTGGCTGCCCACACTTACGACGAGAACCTTGGCTTCGGAGCCGGCTTGGCCCCCTTCCGGCAGATTAAGCAATTCGTCCAACCGAAGGAAAGGCAACGTTCGGCCCCGAAGCACGAATGCTTCGCCGTCTCGTATCGGCAGGATCCGGTTGCGCGGGATACGGGCGGACTCGACAATCCCACTGATCGGAATGCCAAACCAATCTCCCGCGGCCTGAGCCACGATGACCGTTCTCGAGAGAACGGCCTGCGGCAAGTGCATTTGAACTGTCGTACCAGCGCCCAAAGAACCCTTGACCGTGATACGCCCGCCGAGAGCGGCTATTCCCGTTCGGACAGCATCCATTCCGACGCCGCGTCCCGAAATCTCGGTGACAGCGTCCGAAGACGAGAAGCCCGGCATGAAGATTAGGTCGGCGGCGCCGGCATCGTCGAGCGCATTCGCGGCTTCTTCGGTTAGGAGGCCTTTGAGCTTTGCGACGCTCCGCAACCGCGAAGGGTCAAGGCCGGCACCGTCGTCCGAGACCGAGATGATGATCTGATCGCCATCAGCACGCGCTTCGAGGACGATACGCCCCGCCACCGGCTTCCCCGAAGATCGACGAGATTTCGCGTCTTCGATGCCGTGGTCGACGGCGTTGCGCAGAACATGCAGCAGCGGTTCGAACAGGCCGTCGACAATCGACTTGTCGGCTTCGACGCCACCGTCACGAATTTCAAACTCCACGGATTTTCCGAGCTTGCTCGCAGTATCGCGCATCCATCGAGGAAACCGCTCGAATATCCGGGATACCGGCGTCATCCTGAGCGACATGACGGCCCGGTTCATATCACTCGTTAAGCGCTCGAACCCGGCGACGTTTGCGGCAAACGCATTGGCGAGCGGCGAGTTTGCCGCGCTCGCCTGTGCCGACAAATGCCCGAGACTATTCTTCGCAACAATCAACTCCCCGACCAAATCGACAAGCGAGTCGATGCGCGCGGTATCGACCCGCATCGTTCTGGTGCTGCTCTCTGTCGGTGTGCTGGACGGGCCCGAACTTTCTGCGGGTTCGACGGACGGTCCGTCCTCACCGGGAGCCGGCGTCATCAAGATTGACAATGTCTGGCTTAGGCCGCGCCCTTCCTGTTCCGCGCTCGCAGGCAATCCTCCGGTCCTGGCGATCGCTTCGATCCAACGCTCGCTCGCATCGATGCACGCAAGCAGCGCATCGATCACCGATCGATCCGCTTCCGACTTTTCGGCTCGGAGCTTTCCGAGAAGATCCTCAGCCGCGTGCAGTGCTGCACCCATAGGTGCGAAATCGAATAGCGCAACTGAACCTTTGAGCGTGTGAACGGCTCTGAACAGGCTATCCAACCGCGCGGAATCCGACGGTGACCGCTCCAGCGCAATGAGGTCGTCGGATGCCTGAACAACGAGTTCCCGCCCTTCGATCAAAAACTGTTCGAGAAGATCGTCCATCACTGCCTCGGCCGTTGATAGACGATGGCATCTTCGAATCTCCGAACCTCGAAGCGATCGGAAATACGAGCCATCGATTCGCTGTGTCCGAGGCAAATAAAGCCACCCGCGTTAAGGGCTTCATAAAGATTGTGCGATGCGGCGAGGCGAGACGCATCATCGAAATAAATGAGGACATTGCGGCAAAAGATGACGTCGAATTTTCCTTGGGCCGCCATCGCCGTGGCGTCGACAAGATTTGTTTGGGTAAATTTTACGGATTCCCGGATGTCGTCGATAATCCGCCAAAAAAACTCGTCCTCCGCACGGAAGTAGCGTTCGATCACATCGGGAGAGAGCCTGGAAAGTGCGCGCGCACCGTAAACACCGACAGCAGCCTCGGACAAGACGCGAGTATCGATATCGGAGCCCACGATCTCAATATTGTAAGCGTCCACGAGACGCCAGTTTTCAAGTAGCCAGATAGCTATCGAATAGGGCTCTTCGCCTGTGGAGCATGGGACGGACCAAATCCGCACCAAATCGCCCGGCCCGCGAGTGCGCACAATTTCGGGAAGCAGCGAACGATCAAGGCACCGAAGCTGGCCATCTTCTCGATTGAAGTAGGTTTCGTTGACTGTGAAGCTATTGATGAGCTGTTCGACCTCAGGACCGGCGCTTCGGAGAAGTCCAAAGTATTCGGCGAACTTGCTCAAGCCCACTTGGCTCATCCGGTCCGTCAATCGGCGCTCGATGTAAAACCGTTTACTCTCGCCATACTGGATGCCAGTGCGCTTATAGAGGAACTCACACAGACGGATAAGGTCATCCGGAGTCAACGGCGGCTTGGTAGCTCCGCTCATCGCGCCCAAGCTTTCAGTTGGGACGCGATTTTATCGACCGGTCTCACAACATCGGCGCCGCCCAACTTGACCAATTCTCCGGGCATCCCCCAGACAACTGCTGTCTCTTCGGCTTCGGCGATCGTCCTGCCGCCCTCGGTGTAAAGTCGTGTCATCGCTGCAGCCCCGTCGTCGCCCATGCCGGTCATCAGCACACCGACGACGCGCTCCGCGCCGACGTGTTCCAACGTTGTTCGAACCAGCCGATCAACGCTTGGGTGCCAACGGTGTTCCGGAAGGGGGGAGGCTGACGTTACGTAAACTCTATCGGCTCGGGACACGACAATGATATCGGCATCTCCTTTACCGATGTAGACGTTTCCGGCCTCCAACGGGATCGGCTGGGTCACCTCCTGTACGTTGAGCGCGCAAAGACGATCCAGCCGACGGGCGAGCGGTCCAGTAAAGGATGCTGGCATATGCTGGGCCACAATTATCGGCCAGGGAAAGTCAGGAGGCAGCGGCGAAAGCAATGCATCGAGAGCCGGCGGTCCGCCCGTTGAAGTCCCAACAACAACAACTCGGTCGTTCCGGCTGACCGCCCGCCGGAATCCAGCGGGTCGAATGACTTCTGGTTTCCGTCCACGCGTTAGCGGCAAAGCGCGATTTCTTGTGTTTGCTTCGGCACCTTGCAGTCGAACACGTTCGGTCAGCCGACGACTCTTGCGAAGGTGCGCTTTTGCTGCCGACCGGACTTTCTCGATGAGTGCTGTTTTCAATTCATCGATCGCGAGCGAGATCGCACCTTCGGGCTTCGTGAAAAAATCCACGGCACCGAGCGCCATCGCCTCGAACGTTTCATCGGCACCGTCTGCCGTGAGTGAGGAGACCATGATGACCCTGGAGGGCCTCTCGAGCATGATACGGTCGAGGCAAGCCAAACCATCCATATTCGGCATGTGCACGTCGAGCGTCACCACATCCGGCTTGAACTCGTGTACCTTTGCCAGACCCTCGACGCCGTCCCGCGCAAACGCGACCTCAAGGTCGTCCTCGGATTCGAAGATGCTGCCGAGCAGGCGACGCATTAAAGCTGAATCGTCGACGACCAGGACTTTGATCACGGGCGGTGCGGCGCCTCGGAAACGGCGCTGATGCTTTCCAGTACGTCGCGCTCGGCCTGGTTGAGAAGAGCCTGGGGATCAACGAGCAGGATCATATGTCCATCTCGCTCGATCATCGCGATCCGGTCGATGACGCCGGTGTCGTCGGTCGTGAGCTCCGGCGCTGCGCTCACCTCGCTGGCTGATACGGTTAGAACCTCCGAAACCCGGTCCACCAAGAACCCTGTCTTGAGCCCATCCACAGTTACTACCACAATCCGTCTGCGAACACCGTCCGTGGTTCCTTTGACGGCAAATCGCTGGTTCTGATCGATGACGGGTATCGCCTTGCCGCGCAAATTCATAAGTCCGCTGACAAAAGCCGGCGCAACGGGAACGCGCGTAAGGTTTTCTGGGCAGCGCACCACCTCATCCACCGAACCAATCGGCAACCCGTAGGATTCATTGCCAAGCTGAAAGACGATGAACTGTTCACCATCGACGACATTTTCTTGGTCGGCTGACATGTGCGTGGATCCATGTTCCGATTCGGCCAGCACCCGGGCAACGGTTTCGGCGTCAAAGAGCTTCGCCGGTGCTAGTATGGAGATGAGCCGACGTCCCTCGTCCAATTTGCCTATCGCCTCAATTTGCGCTTCGCCTCTGGCCCGGGTCAGAACGGGAGGTACCGGGTCGAGCGCATCCTGTTTAATCCGCAAGATTTCCTTTACCCCATCGACGACAACACCGACCAGCCCCTCGCCGAGTCGGACAAGAACGACGCGTGACGTCTTTTGATCAAATTCCCCGGGCCCAAAGCCAAGCAGAAAGCGAAGCGACACCAAAGGAACGAGCGCCCCATCAATTTCGGCAGCACCGAGCATCGCCTGATCCGTACGTGGTACTCGGGCAATTGCGGGGGGAAGGACCGAAACACCTTCTACTTGGTCGATTGCCAAGGCAAATTCCTGCTGGGCGATCACGAATGCAAGAAGCGAGAGGAACTCGTGCCGTGCATCCGCGTCAGTGGCATCGGCAGATGCTAGGTTCGCTTCAAACTTCCGATCTCTCTGTATCTGCGGTCGAAAATTCCTCGCCAGTAGCCCATCGAGATCTATGAGGCTCGCATCGGATATCTTAGCTAGTTCTGAAACCTCGTCCACCATCAGTCCAATGATCGTCTTGCGTTTGATCATGACGACTCGTGCAGTCGACGGAGTTATTTCTGACTTGGCGTCGAGTAGTGTACTCGCAGAAACGATCGGCACCGCCGTGCCGCGAAAATTAGCAACACCCAGAAGTTCCGGAGGGCTATGCGGCACGCGGGTTATGTTGATCGGACGAATGATCTCGACGATGTCTGAGAGTGCTAAGGCGAGCCGCCGCCCCCCAGCTTTGAACACGAGGAAACCACCGTCACTTTCGAGAAAGGCTCCACTCATATCTTCACGACTTCGCGCCATCCAGTTCATCGGCAAGAGCGGCTATCTCTTCGATCGCCGCTGCGAGATCCTCGGCGCCTTTTGCTTGCTGGCGCGCTGCGGACGCTGATTGTGCCGCCGAGTTTCCCGCCTCCTCGCTCGCGGCGGCGATCTGTTGCGTGCCCGCTGCTACCTGGCGAACGGAATTGAGGATACCTCGGGACGCAGCGAGCAACTCAGTCGAACCTTCGCTTAGTAGAACGAGTTCCGACTCAACCAGTGCAAGGCGGTCCGAGACAGAACGGTTTTTGCGAATGGCTCCCTGCGATGCAGTTGCTATCTGCTCTAGGTCTCGACGGACGGCAGCGAGTTGAGTTTGGATTGCCACAGCGACGTCCTTCGCGCGTGCTGCGCTGTCCGCCGACTGTCGTGACAAGTTGCGAATATCAGACGACACCACAGCGAAACCGCGTCCAAATTCGCGGGCACGCGCCGCTTCGACGGAGCCGCTGACAGCGAGCATATTGGTCTGCACCGCCACCAAGGCAATGCTATCGACGATCTTTTCGATGCGTCGGCCGGAAGCCTCCAACACAGCGAGCACTTTGCCGACTTCTACCGTTTCTTCGAGAGCGGTCGACAGGCCGGAGCTGAGGGCAACCACTGTTTCGCGGTTCGCCTTTATGATCGGCGCCAAGGCGGAAGCGCGCTCCGTCGCCTCGCCGGCGGCATTCTGCAAGGCAGAAGCGGCCTTTTCGATCTGTCCTAGCGCGGCGCTCGACTGTTGGGCGGCCGACGCCTGAGCTTGTGCCCCAAGACCGATTTGATCAGTTGACGCTAAAATTTGCGCAGCTGCCGCTGATAATTCCTGCACGGTCGCCGACAGTTCCTCGGCCGCGGCAGCGAGCTGTTCAGAACCCGCCGCCACGCCGGCTTCGTTATGAAGTCCGTCGGCTAGACGCGCCAGCTCATGGGCCGTCGTCTGGCTCTGATCCAACGCCTTGCTCTGTTGCTCTACGGCCTGCTGGGCCTCTGCAGTCGCCGCCGCCTGCTGCTCGGCTGCACTCGCAACCGATTGGGCGCCCCGCTGGGCCTCGAGGGCAGCGGCTTCCGCTGCTTCTGTTGCAAGCAAAATCGAGCGGCTACCTTCCGCAAAGACGTGCATATCCTTCCGGATGACATCAAGCGCGCCGATAACGTCACGGCCACTTTGGGATTCAAGTTGGGCACGATCTGCGGCGCTCTTGATGCGAGCTACGATGGAGCGTACCTGCGAGGAAATGGAACTCGCAAGGTCCTGAACCTCCCGCGCACTTTTCTCTGACGACTCGGCGAACGCGCGGACTTCGTCGGCGACAACCGAAAAGCCGCGACCGTGCTCGCCGGCACGCGCCGCTTCGATCGCAGCGTTCAACGCCAAAAGATTTGTCTGGTCGGATACGTCCGCGACAGTTCGTGTAATTTCTCCGATGTTTGCGGCTTGCGCTTCTAGCGTTCCGACAACCTCCACCGCGCGTAACTGTCGATCGGAATTGTCTTGTACGGCGGTGATCAGAGATTCGACCTGGGCAGCCGATTCCACGAGAAGCGCCTGGAGCGATTCTGCCTTCTTGCTCGATGTACCAGCGCGCTCGCGGCCTTGAGCGAATATCGCGCCGAGGCTGTTCACGGCGGCCTGAGATTCTTGAGATGCGCCGGCTGCTTCCTCGGCCGCACTTGCGATTTGTTCAAGCGACCGGCGAAGCTCTTCCGCCGCTGCAGCTGCCTCGGTTATTCCGGCCGACAATTCCTCAGTAGCGGCTCCGATCCTCTCGGCTGCTTGCTCGTGTCTTGCACGGGACCGTACTTTCGCTCGCCGTTGCGCGTTTTCGACTCTGACTCTATCTCCCACAATTACAGGATCATCCGGCTTGGCGGCCGGCGCGCCTCGTTTCGAGCTTAGTGCGGAAGTTTTAACCAACGCCATGAAAGTCCTCGGGCGAATTTTATGATTTGCAGACGGAAGACAGCCATTTCTATGACAACAGGAGACAACCCTAGACCAATGGCTTGGGAAATGGTTACCGCCCACAGTGACCCGGTACCTAAGCCTAAAGGTCGCCAATTGGTTCCCTGTGCGATCGGCTATTTACTCGAGAAATTCGTATGAGCAGTCATCGGATCCTATGGACTTCCGTGAGCTGATCGTCGCTGCTCCCATTAGCGGAAGCGGCCATCTGTGCCGGCACCTCCCTTTGGCTACCGCCGACGATGTCCGCTCGTGGACGTAAAGCAGTCCCCAGATATCGAGCATCCCTGCAATCTCACCTAAGCCGATTGTCATTCGACGGTACTGTTCGAGCATCCGGTCCGGAATGTTTGATTGGGATCGATTTGCGGGCTTCGAAGACACCTGCCGCTCTATCCACGGCCTGATCAACAACCAACTCTACCTCGGCAAGATCGTCTATAATCGCCAGCGCTTCGTAAGGGACCCGGCAACGGGCAAGCGGCAAGCGAGGCCAAATCCTCCTGATCAATGGATTGTGCATCACGTGCCCGAACTCCGCATCGCGTCGGATGAGGTATTCGCGGCGGCAGCGACGCGACGAGCGAGGAGGGTCAAAGCTAACGCGTCATCGGCGCCCGAAGCATTTGCTTTCCGGTCATTGTCATCCATCACGACTATCTCGGTTGCTCGGCGTCACGTAATCGTGGGACCTGCGAAAACCGTCGGATAATCGCGACGCACGAAATCGAGCGCCGCATTCTCGAGGTCCTGCGCAAGTATCTGCTCGCGCCGGAAGCCATCGCCGCCCCAGTCGAGATGTATCGCGAGGAGCGCGCCAAGCTGGCAACGAGTGCCGAGCGGACAAAGCGGGACGTCCAACGGGATCTCTCTGAGCGCAAGATTGCGGGCGTCATCGCCATGGTCGAGGCCGGCGGTGACGCCAGGACAATGGCCGCGAGGTTGAATGAACTCGAGGCCCAACACGTGGATCTCGAGCGGCGCCGTCCTGGAAAAGCCAAAGACGTCGTCTCACTGCACCCAAACGCGGGAGCAGCCTACGCCGAGATCGTCGGGCAAATGCAAAAGGTGCTGGGCAAAGGACAGGATTCCGATCAGGAATTCGTCGAGATCGTTCGCGATCTCATTCAGCGCATCGTTGCGACGCCGGATGAACCAGGCAAACCGATGAAACTGGATCTCGTGGGGAATCTGACTGCGCTGCTGTCGGAATGAGAACCCAACAGCGGTAATGTTGGTTGCGGGGGCATGCAACCATCTTGATTTGCAGCTTGAAAGGCTTTTATCAGCTCTCTTGTGAGAAAAACAGACTACGAATCTGGGGGTCGTGGGTTCGAATCCTTCCCGGCGCGCCAATGAAATCAATTGATTAGATATTACTTTGTTGGGGCTCTCTGCTGTCTGGGGCAAACCCTGATCGCCTAGTTGTGGAGGAGCGTTTTGGCGACTGCCACGAAATTGGTCGGTTGCCTGAGTACGGGACAGCACGAAGCATTCGCGTTCGCGGCCGGCCCTCATTTCTGCCCAACAGGAACAAAAGGGACTGCTCGCTCTCCCTAATCCACCCTTGAGGACTTGCCTGCGCCCCATTCAACATTGTTCTCACTTACTCAACGCCTTCCTCAGAGCGTCGGCGCGGCGCTTGATGCCGATTTTCGGATCCAACCGAAGTGCTTCTTCATAGAAGCGCAGTGCCTCCAAGGCGTTGCCTACGGCCTCAAGGCAAATGCCGCGCAATTTGAACGCCCAGGAACGGGCGTGTCCATCGCCAGGATGGCAGGCAGCAAGCGCGACATCGATGCCTTCAATTAGCCTGCCCGCCAGCGCGGCGGACGGCGTCTTGCCTGCCTCGTCGAGCAGCCGTTCAATGACGACGAGGTTTCCTTCGGAGAGGCTCCATTGAATCCAGTGGTCTCGATCAACGAACGCGCCCTGCAGGCTGTAGGCGAACGATGCTCCACCGGGGTAACAAAGCCTCACCGTCAGACCGTCTTCCGGGAACTCGTATGACTGCGCCCATCCTGACTCCGGAATCCATCGCGCGATCTCGGCGCCCTTGATAAGATCGAAAACGGCAAGGACAGATGCATCCTCTGTTGGGGAGTTGCAGATCTGGCAAACAGCGAGGCTGCCGTTAGCCGATAAGCCGTTATTGTAGAGGTTTGCGGTAAAGCTTTTTGCGATGATGGGACTGCCATCTGCGCGAAAGGCGAAAAAGGCCCCGCTGAGGTCGGCGCTGAATCTCCAATCGTTCAAAATGAACGTGCCGTCGTTGGCAACCTTGCCGTCATTGGGGCGTTCGACTTGGCCCTCGGCAATGATCGCGGCACCATCGAGTAGATAGTAACAGCCCATCCCTGACACTCGGGCGCCGCCGTGGGTACCGTCGCCATTCGCGTCGCGCCAGGTTATAGTGTACCGACCATCGGGTGACGTCGCGAACCAGCCGAAGTAAGCGCGGGAGGGTATGCGGAAGAAATAGCCATCGGCATAGCCTTCACCACGCGTCTTTTTTTTGCTGCGTAGTTGGCTCAGCAAACCCATGCGTTTTCCTCCAAGATTATCTTTTATCAGATCGGCGCGTCCCGAGTGGCGAACTCGATGTGGCCACCTATGACGCCGAACGCGAACCGGTGTTGCGCCTTGAAAGGCAGATACGTCCGCTTGAAGAGAATGATTTGCGTGACATGCAGTCCTTCTGCGCCACACTTCCCTACGCCGACGTCGTTATTGGAGAGAACCAGTTTATCAGCCTGGCCCAACAGGCAAAGTTAGACAAAAAATACGGAACCCGCATAACTTCGAACCTTCTAGATCTGTCCGGAATGCTCGAGCAGACCTAATTTCGGTCGTGGAATTAGCTCGAGGATCAAGGCAGAATAAAATCTGGCAGCCCTGCAAAATCCCATCCGCTGAAAGCCGATGGATTCGCTCGAACGTAAGACAGCAGTGTAAATTTATGTTCAGTCTGCGCCGCCACGACTGAGATGACAAGGATGCGAAACACTAGTTGACCGCGCCAATGGAACGGCGCTCCCTGCCAGCTTCGCTCCAAGGAAGAAACCGGCGACGAGACTAGAAACCCCCACCCCTGGGGCCCATGCATCCACGACACCGCTCTCCCGACCTACCCGTCTGCCTCATCATTTCATTTCGGAAACGTCGGAAAGCAAAGGCGCTAAAGGGATCCGGAAGCCTGTTGGCCCTGGGACCGCGACCCGCGGGGTCGAAGGGGGCCATGCTCACGCCCAACTATCACGGTGTGGCCGGCGGCTGCCGTAAAGCGCGATCAGACCATCGTCGCTGACAAAGCGGGCTCTGATTTTGCACCATAATCTGACGACGGCGCGGCACGTTCATACGCATAGTATGACTGAGGGCCCGATAGGTGAGATGTGGCGAGGAGGGCAGACACACTAAACCCCCAGCGTCAGCTGGCCAATGTCGCCCATCTGGATGATGCCGTTGATGAGCCAGGTGTCCGGGTACAGCGAATGCGCGCCCATCGCGAATAGCAAGCCTTTGTCTGGCATCTCCTCACCCCAGCGCTTCGTAATCATCGCCAACGCTTTTTCTTCCCCATACTGCTTCACCCAGTTGAAGAAGGTCGCCTCGGTTTCCCAATCCTGGCAGGTTCCGCTGCGCTTGCCGTCGGCGGTTTCATACTCATACTTGAAGCGGTAGGGGCACGGCTTGTATGGCACCACCTGTTTCAGAAACATGTCGACCTGCTTGGCGCGCTCCGCGTAGCGCTCTGTTTCGGCCTTGCGCTCGGTTTCCGCTTTCTTCTCGACGACGAACTTCCGAACCAACGGGCGGATGACGGCTAGGCTTCGCCCCTCTTCCCGTTCCCGGACAAGGCTGTCCTTGATCATCGGCGCCACCAAGCCGAACCGGTCCTGCTGGCGGATGGAACCGACTACCTCCAAGGTGTGGTGCTCGACGCGCCGACTCTCCACACGCGGGTCATCCTTCGGCCGGTGCCACTGATAACAAACGGTATCCCAGCGCGAGAACTGCTGCGCCTCCTCTAACGTGCGGAAGGCAATGGGATAGAGCCGCACCCACGTACCTTCACGCGTAATGCCGGCGGTGCAGACGGTTTCACCGTGCTTGTCGCCGAGCTGCGGCGACGCCTTGACGATGATGATGGCCTCGGCCGTCGCCTCAGGCGGCGATGCTGTCCGGGGCGACGAAGCGGTGGGCATTCCTCAACGACTTTTTCTCGACAATCAGGTTTTCAATATGAAGGCCGGTCGCGAGGCAGATATGTTCAGCGACAATGGCGCGGTGGCAATCGCAATGCGCCCGCTCAAAGCACATGAGGCACACCACCTTCTCACGCGCCAGAGCGTTAGCAATGACTAAGTCTAGCCGCGCTGCGGTGCTCTGCATGTGCCGCCCGAAGATGGATTTGAAGAGACGCATTTTTCCCGCCCGCGCAGCCTCGCGCCCTGGCTTCGGATCGCCAAGGCCGCGGAGATGCACATAGCCGATACCATTAACTTCGAGGGTTTCGCGCAGGATGCCCTTGGAAAACCCCTTTTTTCGCGACACCGGCAAATCACGCACATCGACCAGCGTATCGACGCCAGCGTTAAGCAATGTCAGAACGAAGGTCTCGATGGAGGCCCCTTCATAGCCGATGGTGTAGAGCGGATGCATCATCGACGGAAAGTAGCCTTATTCGGCGCCAGCGTGCACGCATGTTCTTATAGGCACCTAGCGTTTATTGCCGCCTTCTGTGGCAATAACGCAAACGATGGAACCGCGCATTTACGTCATCGGCAGCGGGTCCCGCCAATCTTCAGGCATGATGATTTTGGCGTCGATGCCGCTGTGCTCCTTGAGCAGGCTGAGAAGATTGCTGCCGCTCAAAAGGCTGATGGGCTTGTCATTGGCGAATTCAAACGCCGCCGGGCCGTAGCCGCTGGTCGTCACCAGAATGCCTTTTGAGGCCTTCTCGTGCTGCATGGCGCCATAAAGATCGCGCACCGCGCTGACGCCAACCGTATTTTTGTAGCGCTTGGCCTGCACGATGACCTTGCCGCCGATGACGGGGCGGGCATCGAAGGCCACGCAATCAACCCCCCCATCGCGGGATGCCTGGGTGAGCTTGGTTTCAAGCCCCATGCGCTGGAAGAGGTTGGCTATAAGGTTCTCGAACTGACCGGGCGTCAGCTCCATGAGGTTGGTGCGGTCGTCCAGTGCGGAGAGGACATCGGTTTCCTGGATGAAGCGCGGGTCGACCATGTTCAACTCCATGATCGGCTTGACCGGGACCAACTCGGAAGGACTGCGGGAGATTGTTGCATTGAGGCGCTTCAGGCATGCTGTGGGCTCGACGCGGCGCAAATCGAGCCCCAGGAACTCGTCCTTCGTCGTGCGTACCGATAGCAGGCAGGGACGGATGCTTTTGCCCGTGGCCGGGTCGACGGTATTGACGAAAATGTTGACGTTGGCGACGTCCACCGTTTGCGCCTCGTCGGCATTGAAGATTTCGAAGAGCCGGCGCAGCACGGCCTGCGCGAGAAAGGATGAATAGAGCCCCTGCTTGGCCTTCAACGTCTTCTTACTTTCCTGGACCTCATCCGTTGATTTGACAAAGCGGTACTTCTCAACATCGGGAATAACATCCGCGAGGGTAGGCACCTCGACATCAACCACAAGGCAACGGGATTCCGGAATGTAGCCAATCTTGGCATTGCAGACGATGTCTTCGTGGTAAGGACAGAGCTCGAACATCAGCTCGAAGAACTGGCTTACGGCCTCGGGCTTTCCCGCACAGTAGTCGAGTTGCAGGCGCGAGACCGCCTCGTTGTGCTCGGCAGCGGCTTGAGTAAGAAACCCCAAGTGCATTTGACGGGCGCGCTTTAACTCCTCGTGCTGCGCCACAGCCTGCTGATACGCGGATTGTGCTGCTTCTGCCCGCGCCAAATAGCGCTTCTCCCCTCCTGGCATTAGGCGGCCGAGCAGCCCTGGCGGCGAAACCACGAACGCTTGCGGGTCAGGTGCGTCACCGAACGGAAATTTTGCGTCGAGCTCGGCTTCATCAATGCGCTTTTGGACGTCTTGCCAATTGACCGCGGGGGATGTCGCCATGCCCGCCGAAAGAAACCCTTGGAGCGCCGCGCACCGTTCGGCCAATGCCGCATTCATGTCGTCGACCTCCGCGGCGCGACTTTCCAGATAGAGGCGCTTGTCTTCCCGCGATTTCTCGTTGGCTTCCCGCAGCAGCTGCTTCTGCTCGCGGAGTTCGTTCCTTACTCTTTCGCGCTCGGCGCGGTCTGCGGCCCGCGCAGCTTGCAACGCAAGTGAAAGAAAACTCCGGCCCATCTCGTGATCCCCGCTGTTTTGATCGGAATTATGCCCGAGGCGCGGCCGGGCGCCAAGAGATGGCTGCCCCTTTCAAGACCGCGCCTGCATCAGGTTAACGATATTGGCAGGCAGCCCCGTTCGGCGATCAAGCCTAGCACCGCGATCCATGACAGGAGTTTGAGGTTGGCCAGATCTCTCCAAGGCGACCACGGATGATCATTCCGGAAGAGTGTATTCGGGCCAGAGCGCGGTATCGGGCAGAACCGATGTTGGCTTTGGGTGATGAGTTACTGCGTCTCCTTCCGGATCCATAATGATGATTGCAGCATCATCCGCGGAAGCTAAATTGAAAACCGCTTCGAATTTCGTTCTATGCGCGACAAGCACGCTGCAACCACCATTCACTGGCTTGATGCGTAGCACATTGGGACAAATCTCCCGCGCATCGAGGTCCGGACGATCAGCGAGTTCCAACCGCACAGAATTGCCAGCATTCGGTTCATCACCGCTTAGTAGGGTCTCGTAAAGCGTGATTAGGTCGCTGTCCTTGGCATCAGTTTCCTGAGGCCAAAGAACAGCATCGGCAATGCTGCGCTTCCGCCGCATCAGCCGCTGCAATAAGCAATCGAACGAATTCGGTCCCAATCGGGGGTGAACTGCAAGTGGTATGTGAACCGTAACCGGGCGGCTTTGGCCAATTCGATGAGTGCGGTCGTTGCATTGCTCTTCGACAGCCGGGTTCCACCAGCGAGTGAGATGGATCACATGGTTGGCAGCTGTCAGCGTAAGGCCCGTACCTGCGGCGCGCGGCCCCATTACCAAAACATCAAAACCGCGATCATCGCTTAGGTGACGCTGAAACCGGTCCGTGATCTCCTTTCGCGCGTCAATTCCCGTCTCACCATTAATGACGTAGACGCGCTCGAGACCAAACTCGATTTTAATAAGTTCTGCAAACCAAGCCTGAACATCTCTGTTTTCGACAAAGACGAGGGCACGTTCACCCTTAGCCTTTATAGCCGAAAGTATGTCCATGACGGCTGACACTCGTGCCGACGACGATGTGAAGTCTTGGGGCGCTTCACCCTCGATTAGTCCGGGATGAAGTGATGTTCGACGAATATGGTGCAGTAGCGCGAACATGGTGCCGCCTTTCGCTCGCACTTCATCATATCTGATTGCTTGGGCTTCCGGCATTATTCGCGGATGCAGGACACGAACCTTGGGCGGCAGATCTGCAGCGGCATCTTTCTTGAGGCGTCGAATACCCAAGGGCGGGCGGCCTTCGTTGCTTGTGAAGATCGCGGAATGCAATTGTCGGACTCGCTTTTCCTCCGGCTTATCGAACACCCGTCGGAACTCGGCCAAGGGCCCAAGGGCCCCTGGGAAGAGCTGATCCATGATGGCCCAGATATCGCGTGTTGCGTTCTCCACCGGAGTTCCGGTCAAACCGATGCGGAAGTCGGCCTTAACCGCGCGAGCAGCCTCGGAGCGCATAGTCGCGGGGTTTTTTAAGTTCTGGATCTCGTCAAATACCGCAACAGCAAACTCTGTCTGGGAAAACGTGACGGCATAATTGACGACAGTTTGGTAAGTGGTGATTGCGAGTTGCGGCCGATCTGCTGCGACGAGCTCTGACAAATCTAAACGTGAATTTCCGTCATCGATATCTCGCCCCGTGCTGCCCATCGTTTTCCAACGCGCTAGGTGGGCTCCGTATAACCGAATTGGAGAATCCCAAGCACCCTCTGAGACGTGTGTCGCTAGCTCCGTCTCCCAGTTTCTGAGCAGGGACGTCGGCGCAATAATCAACATGGGGCGTTTCGGTCTCTCGCCCTTAATCATGCTTTCGGCAAGCCAAGTCAAAAATGCGAGGGTTTGGAGGGTTTTTCCAAGTCCTTGTTCATCGGCATTGAGAATACCAGGGTGTCCGAAGCGCCAAGCCTCAACCTGCCAAGCGAAAGCTTTCGCCTGATGGAGCTTCATCTCCGTTTTCACAGTCACTGGCAGATCAATCTCCTGATTGATCTCGCGCTTTCGCGTTTCAGCACGAAAGTCGTTGTCCCAAAAATTATTATGGGTAACAGGAAGAAAGACGGGACTTGGTTCTGATACCGGCTCCGGTGGCTGTCTGCGCATTATCATCTGAAGCCGACGCACCAGCGCCTCGATCACGTCGATCGTGACGGGAATTATTCCGACGCGATGTTCGATTTGATCCTTGCCTTCGTGCTGAGCCTGACTCAGCTCATCGATCAAAGATGCGAGTTCATCCTCGGTGACTTGTCCTAAAAGCTCTCCAAGTTCCCGTTGCATCGATTTCGGCAACCAACCGGTCCCCGATCCTGTCATCTGATCAATAACAGGCCGCGCCCACTTGGCGATTCTAATTACTCGAGAAGCCCATTCCTTTGTTTCGGTCCATGCTCCACCTATCGCGCGTTCAAGTGCCTCGGCATAACCCTCGGGGCTCATCAATTCGTTGAGCCGTCCATCAGCAAGTGCTTGGCGCTCTATTGCGTCCGAAATGATCCTTTCAGCGTCTCTGATAAAGGCACGGCGTTGATCGGAGTCGCCCCTCGCGGACTCCGAGATCACCTGGACAACCGGCACTGCCGTTCGGTCCAATATTAAGAACTTACCGTTCCCGATGCGATAAGCGGGTTGGGCGCCGCGCTCGCTTACCTGCTTCTGGAACTGCGATAGCTCATGACCTTTTATCGGTGAGTCATCCGTTCCGGGTTGCGAGTCATCGGAAAGACCTGAACCGACAAAGGGAACCGCTTCGAATTTGCTATCATCTTCATCATCCACTTGGAGGCCGACACGATCGCTCGTTATGATCTCGATCCGATCGAGAGCACCGTCCAGCGATACTGAGCCGTCAGGTGCTTCTGCTCCGAGACTTCGACGGAATTCACCAAGGGCCAGCCAATGATCCGCCAACGGGCTCGTGGGGTCGAAGGATTCAGCGATTTCTATGGCCTTATAGATTGGTCCAGGTAATCGCATCGGTCCCGTGGAACCCTCTACGATGGACCCAATGCGTCGGAGCGGACGCGTCTGACCACCCCTTTCCCACCACCAATCGAGGTGGAAGTCCGGATTTCCAAGGCTGCCACGTATTGCCGCTTTAAAGATGTGGCCACTGACCAGCGGAGGCAGTCCAAAGGCATTCGCAGAAAAGGAGTCCAGCTCCGCGACCAGACGATGCGAAAGTCGCAGTTCATTGCCTTCGAGAGTATGTTCGCGGCCGTCTCGATCCAGCACCCTAACTCGGGCAAGCGCCATAGCAATGTTTCGCTCGTCGCGCGGAAGGCTATTTAGGTCGTATTTGGGCTGCGATCGAAGCGCTCGAAGTAGTCCTCCTCGTGACTGCTGAAGCGTTAGAAGGCAGCCTCGTTTGTCGAATGCAGATGCGAAAGAAAGTGTCACAGCAGCTTTTTCCGTGCCCATTCTCTCCATAGCCCACCAGGCTCATCATGAACCCTTGCGTCGTCATGCGGATGCGGCAGGAGGAAGTGGTCGACGTCGTATCGCTCTGCGTAAAGTTTTGGCGCCTGCGGATCGCCTTTTGAAAAAACGTGGATTCTGAAGTTGTGCGACCCCTCAATCACGATCTTGTTTCGAATGCTCATGATCAAGAGGCACGTATCTCTCCGCGGCCCAACACGATTACCGTATCCTGTGTAGGCCTGATCGCCGGTTTCCGTGAACCGACGGCGCGCTATCGATTTCGCGTCTTCTGTAAACGCCACCCAGGCTTCATCGATGTAACCTTGATCGTACATCCCCTTCCAAAAGCTATGCCGGCTGGCCCATTGGCCGCGAGAATTTCCTTCCTCAGCTCGAGACACAACATCGAGAAATGCCTCCATTTGCCGACCCGCCAGCCAGCGAAGCAGGACCCGCCTAGCCCTTTCGTTGATCAAGGTCCAAAAATGAGAGTTATCATTTCTCAGATCACCGTAGGCGTCGACGAGTTTTGTGAGCAATCTCGCGCGGATTTTATCTGGCGGATTTACGCTGAGCCAAGGTTCTAAAAGTCGGGAAACAGCTGCGGAGCCCCTCTCACCTGCGAGCACGTCGCAAGATTCAGGGACGATCCACGCCAGCACACCTTCTATGGCTGCTTCATTGTCTAGAACCGGAAGAGCCTGCAACCAAGCTGCGTGCGCATGTTCCATAAACCCTGGCCCATGAGGCCTAGATATTCCTCTTGCAATTACGGATTGAAAAGCATCGCGCTCATGCACCATCCATTGGCCAAACGAAGTTCCGCCATTGTCAAGATCAAGCAGATCCGGTGTACGTCGAAAGAGATTCTGCCACTTCTCAGGCAAATAGTTGGCACGCTTCTCGATGATGTTTGCTAGGCCTCGTAGGCGCTCATCTTGTGGCTTCCAGCTGAATATAAATCCATAACAAAGCGCGCCTAGAAGTCTATCATTAGTGCAGACCTTGATCTCCCTCGAGAGAAAATCTCGTATCTGTCGCGGCATGGCTGCGTTGCCTTGGGCAAACGCTAGGATGATGCTTGCCATTTCCCCTTCGGTGAGTTCGCCCCATTTCCAATGTGAGATCGCTGCGCTTAACTTTCGTATGAGCGCTTCGATGTCATCGGGTTTGACGGCATCGTTTCGAGGAAATGCAACATGAACATTTTGTACGGCTCGGTCGAATCCGCGATCCATGGACAATGTCCGTATGGCCTGAGGCAAGCTCACGAGCCTATTGATGAGGCTCATGTTCAAGGCCCCTGAGTCAGAAGCCGCTGCAGACGAGAAAGATCGTCAAGCTTTTTAGGGATGTATTGCTCGTCCGTTGGCGCAAACATGATGAAGCGAATATCAATGCGTCTATTGGCATCACGCCCCTGTTTCGTATCGTTGCTCATTATCGGTCGCCCTTTTCCGTATCCAGCCACCGAAAGAATTGGCTGACCGCGAAGGTTCTTTAAGTCGAGCATGTCGGGGGCCGCCGTGGAGAAAATGGAGTAGACCGAAACCCCTCGGCGCGAGCTCAGGTCCATATTCAGTGAATCGGGGCCAGTACTATCCGTATGGCCCTCAACCTGGAGCGCATCGATAACAGCCAATTCCTTGTTACACGATGCTTCCGGCACCTGCTGCTGCGATAGCGCGAAACAGCCGATGCTCTCTCTCAAGGCTTTCGCTATAATTTCCATTTTATGTTTTCCCGTGATTGTCGGGATATCACTTTTGGAGGGAAAGAGCCCGTCTCCCTTAAACTCTAACGCATCGCGCGTTCGACTGATCTCAACGTCAATCGATGGATCCGATGCCTTGATACTGGTTTGGATACGCTGAAGGAGCCGTCCGCGAAGATCGGCGACACGCGAGTTATATCGCTCGATTGGATTATTCTCTCGGGCGGCATCGAGCAGACGATGTAGGCGTTCGATCTCGTCCCGTAGAAGGGCTGCTTCCTTGATGATATCGCCACCTGGCACAACACCAATGGCCTTACGGATACCATCCAACTCTCGCTGCTTAGATTGAAGTTCCGACGTCAACCGTTTGTTCTCGGACATGAGCCAGGGCACCGATTGGTCGCCTTTCAATCGGTAGACTTCCAGCTGCTTTAGAAGCGAGGACACCTGTTCATCGCGCTCCCGAAGGCTCTTGGAGACCTTCTCGTATTCTTCACGCGGCACCATCTCGCTTGGAGCTATTTGCGTCGCAAAGAACGCAAGCAGGATCATCATAATAAAGAGAAAACTTACCGTCATATCCGTCATAGATATGAAGGCCGATTCTTCCTCTTCCACATGTCGCGTTCGAGTTCCGCCTCTCATGACCTACTCTACGGGTTCCGGAGTCTCGAACTCCGCAGATTCGTCCTCGGGAGGTTCGGTCTCTGGGGACGCGGTTTCTGGACGAAATGCACGCGCGTTTTCGATGACTCCCTGAAGTACCTCAAGAGCGTTTGCATAACGCTTGTGAACGCCATCACTGTGCGAATTCAATTCGTGAAGCGTTCGTTGAACCTGTTCTAAATAGGTCGCAAAGGCTTTATCTAGCTGCCCGTCATATGCCTTCGCTCTGCCTTCAAATGCTCGAATGAGTTCTTCGATAGATCTCGCAGCACTCACTACAATCGCGCGTTCTGCATCGACCGCTGTTTTTGCTGCGCCAATCAACTCAACTGACCCATCTGCGAGAGCTCGAGCGGCCTGAGCGGTTGACTTAACTGTTTCCATTACCGGTGTTGCGGTAGAGGCCACGCTTTCGGCAGTCTCTGAAAGGCGATTGGTGACGAGTTCAATTCGCTGAACTACGATGTGAAGTCCACCAACCGAGCGCTCTAGTGTTTCTTCAAACCGCTTAGAAGCATCTCCAAGCGCGGTCGACAGCGTGTTTAGCGTTGCCGCCGCTCCGTCTACTCGATCTGCAACGCGATCGAGGGACGCGCTTATGGTCGCGGTAAGCGAAGTACCTAGCTCACTCGCCATGGTCCCCATCGCCTCCACCCCTGTCGCGCTCATGCGCTCCAAAGGTTTGCTCAACTCCGCAATTAATTGCGTATTTAAGAGTTGCTGTTGAGCCGTCTGCTCCTTAATGGCCGCAAGCTGCCGATCGGCAATACCTTCAAGACTTATAAAATCCATACGCCGTTCGATTTCGTGATTTAGGTCCGAAATTGCGTGCTCGAGTCGGCTCGAGCAGAAACGATGGAGAGCGGTAAACATAATTGAGCAGGCCAAGCCCGTCAGCGACATCGTGAACTTCGCGGACGCGGTATCCAGAAGACCTTCCAACGCCAGCATCATTTTTTGCTGATCGCCGCCTCCAACAGCGATGCTCTGTTTGGTATTTGCAAGGGCGGCGATCAGACCGAGAAAGGTCAGAAGCAATCCGACCGACACGAACAAACCGGGCCACACGCGCCAACCAGAAAGGCCGAACCGCAAATCCTCCAAATTGAGGAACGTTGCCGGACGGAATGCGTTTCGAACGTTAGCTCCGCCATTCCTGGAAGGCTCGAGCAGGGTTTCGCGGAACTCCGAAAATGCGCTCGCCAGTCGGCGCGAATTGCTGCTCTTTCGGCTATTGAGTTCGCCTTCAATGTCGTTGAGTTCGTTTTGGAACCCCGCAGCGTCCCCGCTCTTTCTGATTCGCGCGGAAAGCCGGTCCAACAATTGCTTTCGTCCAATGGTAATTGCAACCATTCGAACGGCAAGCACGACGAATACTATAAAGAGGGAAAGACTTATCAGGCCCGGCCAGTAGTCGACCGTGATCAGCCGAGCAAATGCGAGGATAGTTTCCCGGACATTTGTTCCTAGCGCGACTAAATCCATTTGGTGCCTGCGGAGCTTGGTTGCTGGCACAGCATAGACCGGCACTCGCGCCAGCAATCAAGCATTGGGGCCTAATTGGCTGTGCGTATTGAGTGCATCAGCGGCATTTAAATCTCAGGGGAGAGTGGACGCACCTAGGAAGTCTGCCTTGCAAACGGCTGTGCGAAGGCCGACGCAGACATAGAGCCCTGATTACGCATCCAATGCGTCGACCAGATTGTCGATGCCCAATCTGGCCCTGGGCACCATCACTGATATTCCGTCGATCAGAATGTCGAAGGCATCCGCTAAAAACTTGACCTCAACAGTCCCGTAATGGAGCTGACGGTGATGGTTTGCGCAAACTGTCATCACGTTCGACGCAGACAAAGAACCGATTTGCCGCATGGCGACCGGCATCACGTGATGAGCTTCAACGTAAGGTGCACCATTCTTCTTGCGGAAACCAAACGGCTCTGCTCCAAGCGCCTCGCATAATTGACACTTGTATCCGTTGGCTTTCTTGACCAAGTCGCCGATTGGCCCGCGCTCGATCGTTCGGCTCAAACGCTCCCTGACCTCTGGGCTGGCACGAATATATTTGGCCTCGATCTGCGCAAGCTTGTTCGGGACAATTTCAGAAGGTGCCTCGAACAACGGCAGGTCGCCGATATCGTCACCAAGAAACCAAACAATCGCGCGGAAATCATCGCCCGATATCGGGAATGATGATGCCTGAAGCCCGTTCAATAAGAGATGCGATGCCTCCGGTCGCTCGGTCCGAAGACGCGCTATTGAAAGGGGATTTTTTAGAAATGTGCGCAAATATCGAATCTTGACGGTTGGCCACCCCGGCTCCCGCCGTTCGCCTTCGGACCAGAACTCATCCGCGGCGCCGGTGCCCGGATACGCTTCGCCTTCAATCCGACAAAGCGCATAGATTCCGGCCTCGAGGGGATCTTTGCCTTCCCTATCCTTTTGACTTCGCCCGTCATTACCCACGCGTATGACTGCTAGCTGCCCTTGGGCAAATCGCGAAGCGTCAGATTTCCGCACGCCCCACGTATCGTACGCGATCTCGCGGCTGAGGAATTTATCGATGGCCCATTTCTTAGGATTGCAGACCAGAACCCAATAAACGTCGCCGTTCGCTTCAGGGGACTGGATTTCCGCTTCGTCCCTCACTCCCTCTTTTCCCCCGAGGCCCAACGCCCAAGCCCTTATGCGGTCCTCATGATCGGCCATCTCCTTCTTCCACGAATGATGGGCCTGACCTGGCAACTCCGCCGCAGCTTTCAACACGTTGCTGAAATCATCCGAACTCCATCGTCTCCGTCGGGCTGCCGTCGTCATATCGGCTACCGGAAATGCCCACGAACGGCCTTCTTGCCTCCAAGCCATATCAAATGGCGAAACCGCCGTCAGACCCAATGGGGGCAATCCAACAGCATAACAGGCGTAGTCAAGACGCGACTGAACGTTGCCGAATACGCGCCCCGACCGCTGCAAGTCCTCGATGTCGACAGCTGACGCGGCCTCGGAATGTTCGTATGGCAATATCCGCCCGGCATCTTTCTGACTACGCGCCTTCAGCCATTGGACCAGCGCCTCGGTCCGCTGATGCGTCGGTGTTATCGTCTTTGCGGGCGGCCGGTCGGATGAATTGGAAAGACCGAGCTGGCGTTGTGCAAACCAAAGCGCTCTCGCCGAAAACTCTTCGGAATAATCAATAATGATTTGCTCGTAGGACAGGTCCGTGCGTCCTTCGTCGGCAAGCGTCTTGTAACCCTGCGTGGGCGTCCTTCGAGCTACGGCCACTTCAGCCGCATCAAGTAGGCCATGATTGCGAAGCTGTATGAAGGTTCGACCAGCGTCTTTGCCTTGTCGCTTCATCACGCCGGCATATTCGCTGACAACTTGAACGATCTTTTCTTCCGCCGGCGTCAGGTTGAATAGGTCAATACCCGTTCTCTGCTCGATGAGCCGGCGTCCCAAGACTGCAGAACGTTCGCGTATCAGCTTTTTGAGACCATCGGTTAAAGCACCACGCTTGCCGGCGTTCGACTCAAACTGAGCAAGGGCGGCAAAATCATCGATGTTTGCTACAATCCGAACTAAGCGGTCATCCATTGAGCGCGCCCTCCCATCCTGCCCAGCGAACTACATATCCGGCTCATCACAGCACTGCAGCAAGACCTCATCTCGCCAATCCGGTAATCCCCACTCAATCGCTTGGGCCGACGTCAATGAACGTGGCGGCCAGCGAGCCAAGCGCAGCTCGAGGGCAAAAGAGCTAGCTCCGCTCAAAACCTTCTCTTGGCGGCTTTGTCGGTCTAGTCGATGCTATCCTTCCAAAGGCCCTTCGGGTAAGCGCCACAACTTCTCTAAGTCTAAAATTCGCTCAGAAGTCAGGCTTACGCAGAGCTCAAGCGCTGAAAGAAGCTTTTAGGCCCATGGCCGGTCGTGGCTGCCAAAGCCTAGCCATGCCCGAACCTTTGCTAGTCAGTGGTCGACGCGAGCGAGCCACAGGCGTCCGCCAACCGCAGGCGAAACGTTAATTCCTAATTGCTTGCATTCCTTGCTCACCCCTTTTTGACGTCTGCGGAGCTAAGGCAATTTTTCACTTCCGTTTTGGTGCCCTTCACTTCCGTTTCAACTCCGTTTCGATAGGGCTGTAAGAGCTAAAAAGCCCGTAAAAATGGGCTATCGCTTTCTTCGAATGGTACACGTACCGGAAGCGGAAGTGGACTTTTTTCAGACCAAAAAATACGCGCGAGGCGGGCTGCCGCCGCACCGCTAAGGGAAAGGGTGACAGGAAGGACCCGTCCCAGCTTCGAGGATCTCGTCGACGCTCATTCTCCACGTTTATGCGGAGCCGCCGCAATTTTTCCTGGAGGAGTCGCTGATCCGATCATCCTCGGCCCCCAGTTTTTGCCTCTAGGCGACACAGTTCTCGAGAAGCGCGAACATTTTCGTTTTTTCTTCGAAGTGCCTCGCCGTCAATTTCAATTTCTGGCCCGTTGCAAGTGGCGTCTCCGAAAACCCGAACAGAATGGATCAGTTCCGGGAGAAAGGGGGGGAGAGTATTCTCTCCTTTTTTCTTCTCTTCTGTTCTCTAAGTCTGACATCGCCCGTCTGACGGCCGTAGCCGACGGCGTTTGAAAGCCTTGAGTTTTTTGAGCCGATTCTAGAGATGAACTATCATGTGTTGGATCGCGTTTACCCTCATCAGAACCTCGTCGATTCTTGCTGTTTTGTTGGCTGCGCTCATCACGCCAGGCCCATTCGCGTTCGGCCATATCTGAAGTGATGCCACTATTTGGCGCTCGCTTTATGCGACCTACTTGAAAGAGGTGGGCAAAGCATAGCTCCATCGAGCGCTTATTTTTAAGCCCCGTGATTCGCATCCATGCTTGTTCCGAACGCTTTAATGGCGGCCGTGATTGCGAGAGCGCGATTTCGATCCGGGCGTAAGCCTTGACATACCGGTCTTCAACGTCATCCAACGCCTCTACATCTGAAGCCATAAGACGAAGCCAGGGAAAGTGTTTAGTGGTCACGTCAGCTCCTATCGCGAGATAGCTGGACGATGGAACCCTGGACGCGAGGGGCGCGTCCCGCGCTCCGGTTATTTTGAGGATAGTGCGCGCGGGCGACCCTCTAACCACGCCTCCACTTCTTCAGCGCGAAACGCTATTTTCACGTCGCCCATTTTTATGGGCTTTGGAAAGCCGCGCGTGGATATGAGCCGGTAGATTGACGCTCGACTATACGTGGTGAGCGTCGTTACCTCGCGCATCGAAAGCAGCCGACGCTGTTGAATGCCGTGCTTAAAATTCGGGTTGTGCATCTTCCGCTCCGTATCTGGCGAGACGCCTCAGCGTCGGGCGAATCGCAGCAACACGGTGCTTGGCTATTTTCCCTGGTGCGATACAGGCAGCCAGGGAAAGCGGCTAATCAGCTCGAGGCGGCAAGAGGGCTGGCGCGAACGCATCAGTGGAAAGGGCTCTCACATAGGCTTCGAGGTTGTCGCCTCTGCGATGCGCCGCGTTCGCTGAGCTCAAAATAGATAGAAAGCGCTTCCTCTCCGGCTCATAGCCTTGCAAGGCAGATGACTCGTAGACGCGTTTTTCCAACAAATTCTTCCAGTCGAAATCGGCTATGCGCTCATGCCAGCTTTCGGGGGTTGTCTTATGAAAATCGACGTCAAGACGCTCGGCTTTTTTCTTGGCAAGCTTATAAACTTGAGCGCATGCCCACGTTTTCGCGCCGCGGGCTCGGGCGCGTGCTAGCAGAAGTATTTCAATAAATGCGGCCACCTCCCCATGGAAATGTGCCAACGCAATATTCGGTGAACGCGCGTTACCCTCGAGCGGAGCACGATCACAGAAGGGGTTTGTTTGGATCTTCACATCAGAAACACCTGGACGCCCCTTGCTTAGCAAATCGGCGAGCAGAGCTATGTTACGCCTGAGTAAAGAGATTGGCCTGGATGGTCTCCGTACTCACGATCTACGAAGGACCTGCGCGACTTGGCTGGGGAATCTTGATGTTCCAGACGAGATTATAGAGCGCATATTGAATCATGCTCCGCTTACCGTTACGCGCAAGCATTACAATCATGCATCCCAGCTCGAGAGTATGCGACTGGCCCTCGAACGTTGGTCATCTGCCCTTCGACGAATAGTCTCCCATTCGCATAAAATCGACACCCCTTGGAGCGCTGGGGAAGCTGGATGAAGGGGAAAGAGAACGCAGGTTCTCATAAGAACCGTCGCTCAAAGAGATTGACCGACCAACAGATCTATCTCAACGGCGGCTTCGATTTTCGCGCCCGCCGCATCATAGCCGAGCGATAAACCGCCCTAGTCGGAGAAGATGTCCAGCGCGCGCGACGGCCTGCGCGAAGCTTGCGCAGCATTTGCTCTATCCGGCGATTCTCCATCTACAAGGAACGTCCCGAAAAAAAGCTGAAATATGACAGAGTTGGTGGAGGGCCTTGTCTGCTCGCCGATTCGATGACGGATCGTCAGTATCAGTTGCCCGGCCGCCGTTAACAAGCGTCCGCGCAAAGGTCGGCGGAGAAACCTGCCGGATGGGTGGTACACCGATACGTGACGCCGCGCTGCTGAGCGAGGCTTCGCCGCTACTCGTTCCCTGCGCGGCACTGTTCGGTGGAGCAGATAAATCCTCAAAATCGCCAAGCTTGCAGCTTTTGTCGAATGCCGCGAGTTCCGGACCGTAGATCCGGAAATATGCGAACCAACCTTTAACCGGCACGGTCTTGATCCAGCGCTCTTCGGCTCCCTCTGGCCGTTGTGGACCGAAAAACAGGTCGACGGATTTATGGCCCGCCTCATCGTTGAGCTCGAACATCGAGCGCAGTGCCGCCTTATCCTGATCGGTTTGGATCTGCGAGCGCGTTTCGGCGTCATAAACCGTCACGGACCAGAACAACTTGCCAGTACCGGCTGCGGCACGGTCAGCCTATAGTTCTTTCCGCCATCAAGGTAGGTGCCAGTCGCATCGCGGGCGCTGAGCCAGTAGAGCGATCCGGCTCCCGCTGTCCGACGGAACGTTGCGGGCGATGTGACGATCGCCTGCGCGAACCATCGGTCACGGGACTCGAGATCAATGCCATTGGCAGTCTCGAATTGTGCACTTCCAGGCGTGAGACTGACCCATTCCCAATTGCGGTCGATCCAGTTCACGCGGTATGGCTTTGAGGCTCGGTGTTGATGACGGCCGCCGTGGCCTTCGCGTTGGCGCGCCGCTTTGATCCCGCAACAATAGCATACTACTTAAATGATCGCTCGGTGGCGATATAGAGGAACAGAGAAGATGAGTTCACCTAGCGTCGGGTCTGATAAAGAAACTCCGACAGAAAAAGCGCGACCTAATATTGACGCGATTGATCAAGAGATAATCCGGATTCTGCAAAGCGACGGCCGAGCATCGTTCACATCAATAGCTAAGCAGCTAGATATCTCAGATGGAGCCGTTCGCAATAGGGTTGGAGCTTTAACAGCGTCGAGGGTTTTGAAAGTAATTGCAGTGGTCGATCCTATTGCGCTCGGTTACGACGCGTATGCGCTGATCGGGATTAAAGTAAGTTCGGGATGCGATCCGCATGAAGCAGCTTCCTATTTCGCCGGTTTAGACGAAGTCACGTATGTGTGTTTTGTGGCGGGCCGGTACGATATTTGTATTGAAGTCGTGTGTGAGACACATGAAAAACTTGCGTTGTTTCTTCGGCACCATTGCTACAGTCAACCGACCGTGAGTGCAGTCGAGCCGATGGTTGGACTCACGATGTACAAGAGTATGATGAAGTGGGGGCGGCCCTGAGGGTCGAAGAGTAGGTAAAACGGCCGTATCAAAAACTAAGGCCTCACGTAATCCCACCAAACTCCAATAAGCACCGTCCTCCCGCCGACAGGATTAGACACCTTGAATCCCACAGCTTATCATTACATCGCCCTGGCGTGCGCTATTGTTTGCGAGGTAATCGGAACAGCCTTTCTGCAAATGTCCGAGCAGTTCACGAAGTTGATACCTACCATGTTGTTGATCGTGTTTTATGCGGCCTCGTTCTATTCCTTAACTCTTGCATTAAAAGCCATCCCGATCGGCATTGCCTACGCGGTGTGGGCCGGCTGCGGATTGGTCCTCACGGCGTTGATTGGCACAGTTGTTTTCCGCCAGACATTGGACCTCGCCGCGATAAGCGGAATAGCGATGATTGTTGCGGGCGTTATTGTCGTAAACCTGTTTTCCAAGTTCACGATGCGTTAGTGACGTCGCAACATCGATCCAATGCCTCCCCAGGAACCAGTGCTTTACGAGAATTACGAGCTACCGCTCATCACTGCGACGCCGAGGTCCGTGCTTCAAGCGCGACGATTTAATCCGCGATGGCGGATCAAGCATTTGTGGATGTCGAGGCGCCCGCACACCTCCTCCAGGTGAAATCCCGCACGCGATGCGGTCCGAGAAGATCGCACCTTGACGTCTGGCGTCGGCGGTCGTGCAATGATGGTTCAGTCCAGAGACGTCGTGGCCGGTTGTCGGTGTCGCGTGATCCGGCTCGAATCCGGCCGATATTGCCGCCAGAGAAGGTAGCTCACGGGATATACAATGACGGCATCCGGACCATTGTGAAGGCCTCCATCAAAAGAGAGCGTCTCTCCTGATTTGAGAAGATAAGTCTGCTCGCCGTGCCGGTAGCTCATCTCACCTGACAACATATGTAGGAAGACCGATCCCGATTGCGTATAGAAGAACGGCTGTCCATCTCGATCTGCGGTAACAAGATACAGCTCAGAAAGACCAAACACTGAAAAGCTATGTGCTCGCAAGAAATGATGGAAGTTACGTCGAGCACCCTCACTCACGACACCCAAGGCCTCGCTTGCGCTCAGATGATTGCAAACTGGGACCTCTTCCAATTCGGAAAAGAGCGATGAGAGAGGAGTGCCAAGGCTTTGAGCGAGCGCCGCAAGCGCTTCCAAGGACGGCGTGTGTATGCCGTTTTCAATTTTGGAAAGCATTCCGCAAGAGAGCCCGGCCTTTTTAGCCACTTCAGCTTGCGTAAGATTTCGCTTTTTTCGCGCGGAAAGGATAACCGCTCCAATAGCGGCGCGCACACCCGCAACTTGAACATTCAAATACTGCAGCTTTTGTTCGGAAGGTCGAAATTCGCTGGGATCGTCTGCCTTGGTCGTGCTTGGTAGGCGTTTCGCGAAACCAACCATTTGGGGTGCCCCACTAATTTTCATTGGCCGCAGACTTCCGAAAGTTCAATCTCAAAGTACGGACGGCGAATTGTTAGCTCGTGTCGGTTCACGCCGAATACTGAATCGTTTGTCAGTTAAACGACCTCATATAAGTCTTCAGGAGACATCGGTTTCTTCCAACAAACAGATTCCTCGGATCGACGCGTAAAGTGCCATAGCGAATGCCGGCACGTCGCCCTTGCGAATATCTGAATCAATTAAAGCCACGAACCATTCTTGCACGATCTGAAGTTCAAACGACCGTATTTTCGTCGGATCTATGAGAGCGCGGAAGCTGTTTGGGTATATCTGCGATAATCGATAGTATGATTGAATACTACCCGATAACCTGATGAGCCAAGGAAGCGTGCGATCTTTATCAGACTTCACGGAAGCGAAGATAGCTTCACCGAGGGCGTGTTTTAGCTCCTCCTTTGATCCGAAATGGTAGCAAATCGTTGCGACGTCACAGTCCAGGAAACGGGCGATCGCCCGTAGGCTTAGGTTCAGTTTGCCGCCCTCTTCCAAGTAACTCAAAATTTCGGCGAGCAGGTCCGCTTTCGATAGCCCCTTTGGACCGCGACGAGTCCCCTTATTTTTGAGGGGTTGAGACGTAGGTGATTGGCGCTTTTCCGCTACCATTGGGTGCCTCTGCGCCATTTTATCGTTTGATAATCTCAAGGCATTTGCGGAATTGCGGGTGGTCACAGCTGGCAAGCCATTCGAATATCACCATCTCGGTTGTGACGATGTCCGCACCGTATCGAGCCATTCGATGCAAACCCACTTGTTTATCCGTAAACGTGCGTGACCCTACAGCGTCCGCGACAACTGAGACGCAATACCCTTCTCCCACTAGCCCCTGAACCGTTTGAAGTACGCAAACATGTGCTTCTGTACCTGTTACAATTAAACGGCGTTTGCCCTGGGGCAGGAAGTTTGACCACTCAGGCTCTCTTGTGGCATCGAACATGCGTTTGCTGAGCGTTGCATCGACGTATTCGCGAAATTCCCAGCTGGTCCCTCCAAGACGATCCTTGTTGTGGACGGTGGCCAGAATCGGAACGTTCAATTCTTTCGCGGCGTCGCATAAACGCGAAACGTTGCGTTTGACATTTGATGCACGGGCGATTGCCGGCATCAATCGGTCTTGAAGATCTACGAGCAAAACGCAGCAATCTGTTGGCTCAATGATATTCTCTATCTGCGAATGCAGGAGTCGCATGTCGTCCGAGCCCTCCTTCTCATACCGGGGTAGCTCATTTGCGTCGAGGAGCGGGAGCGCTTCCTTTTAGGAGCTTGCGGCTCGCGACCCAGCAAGCGTGCATCGTGCGTTGCAACGACAAACCATCGAGAGCAATGACCCTCACGATAATTCCGCTATCTTTAGGAAGTGAAGATACGCCAACGTAAGCCTCATCAGAGGCACTTGCGAACTCGTCGAATGCCGCAAGAGACGAGGCTGTTAAGCCCCAACGAGCAATCACCAAAGAGCCGTGAGCCGAAAATCTACCAATGGTGCCCGGCCAGCGAGACGCGAACTTTCGACCATCGACATTTAGCCGATCGATGGCGGCAGGTTGACCGGAGCATTCGGTGATCCGAATTTCTCCTGCATAGCTTGTGAATGGCTCGGCTGCGCCTGCAGGATCATGCGTTAGGAACGAATCCGACAGAACCACCGTACCACCCGGAGCATTATTTACGTTGATCGTCGAACTGCACCGTGATCGAGGAAAGAGGACCTGCGGGTCGGGCAAGTATTCCAGGTATGATCCATCTTCAGCTTCGAGCTCGACATGTTGTGAAGCGCAACCCGCGAGAGTGCTATGAACGATTGTCGAGGCCTGAGTGGTTACATGGGCCTCGCTTCCCTTCCCGGCCCTTACCAACGCTGTCAGGCAATCATTTTGATAAAGCCCTCCCGCACATGACTGAATATACAGCGTTGCGAAGCCCGGCAAATCTTCATCTGCATATTGTGGTCGGCAGATATGGAAAGGATAGGATACGTATTGCTGGGCAATATATGTTCGTCCTTCTGGCGATAGTGCGAACCGAATATTCAACTGTTCCGCAGGCATACCCGGCTTGACCGAGGTCGCGCGATCTCCGTTCGGATCGGCGGCGCTGTTATCAATTTTTGAAAATAACGTCATCAACTAGCCGATCCGCAATCGCCTCAATACCCTGTCCTGTCTTGCAGTTCGTCAGCAAAATTGGACGGCCATTCCGCACCGCATAACCTTCCTCAACCATACGGGCTACGTTTACGCCGACGTGCGGAGCTAGGTCTGTTTTGTTGATGACAAGTAAATCGGATCGGAGAATTCCGAGCCCCTTCTTGCGCGGAATATCATCGCCGCCCGCTGTGTCGATTACAAAGAGCCAGTAATCGACCAGCTCCAACGAAAAGGTCGAGGCCAAGTTGTCACCACCTGATTCCACCAGGACGGCATCTATTTCGGGGAACGATTCAACGAGCCGTTCCACTGCTTGAATATTCATTGATGGATCTTCTCTGATGGCGGTGTGTGGGCACGCACCTGTTTCGACAGCCATCACGCGCTTTGGGTCGATCAGCCCCGAGCGTCGGATTCGTTCGGCGTCCTCTTGTGTGACGATGTCATTTGCCACAACACCGAGCTCTATCCCCCGCTGCTTCAAGACCGGAATTAGACACTCTACCAAAGCGGTTTTGCCGGACCCGACCGGTCCTCCGATGCCTATCCGCGCCGCACCGGGAAGTCGTGGCCGTTGGTTCATCATCTCAGCATGTACCTTTGAGTCAGAGGCAATTTGCTTGCAGGCTCGCACGTCGCGAGCTTTCCATCGACGAACACATCAAAGGTCTGCGGATTGACCGTGATCTTCGGGCATACGTCGTTGTGCAGCATGTGGCCCTTGTTGAGTTTGCGCGTTCCCTTGGCAGGCAATATCGCCTTTCGCAGTTCGAGCTTGCCGGCAATATCCGCATCTATAGCCATTGGATTGACGAAACACGCGCTAAGCGCCTGCTTTGCCCTACCAAACGCCCCCCACTGCGGTCGCATGATCAACGGCTCGCACGTCATCAAGCTCGCAGCGCTATCCCCCATTGCGCCCCAGCAAATAAAACCGCCCTTGATGACGAGTTCGGGCTTTATGCCAAAAAAGCCGGGCCTCCAAAGAACCACATCGGCAATCTTACCTGGCTCGAGGGAACCTATGTGCGCATCAATTCCGAAAGTTCGCGCCGCATTGATCGTATACTTCGCGATAAACCGTTTGATGCGTTCATTGTCTCCGCGCTTGCTCTTCTCTTCGGGGAGGCGGCCGCGTTGATCCTTCATCTTCGATGCAAGTTGCCACGTCCTGCAGATAACCTCTCCAATACGGCCCATGCCTTGGCTGTCCGAGCCGAGCATGGAAATTGCACCGATGTCATGCAGAACATCTTCAGCCGCAATTGTCTGCGGGCGAATGCGGCTTTCGGCGAACGCCACATCTTCCGGTATTGAGGGGCTCAGATGATGACAAACCATCGTCATGTCCAAGTGCTCGTCAAATGTATTGACCGTGTAAGGATTAGTCGGATTTGTGGACGAGGGTAAACAATTGCTTTCGCCGGCAACCCTGATGATATCCGGCGCATGACCACCGCCGGCTCCTTCTGTGTGGTACATGTGGATCGTGCGACCGCGCATCGCGGCGATTGTATCTTCCAGGAATCCGCTCTCATTCAGTGTGTCGGTATGCAATTGGACCTGGAAATCCAGCTCGTCGGCGACGGATAGGCAGGTATCGATGACGGCGGGCATAGCGCCCCAGTCTTCGTGGATTTTTAATCCGATGCACCCGCCTTTGATCTGATCATAGATAGACCGGGGTCGTGATGTATTGCCACGTCCGAGAAAGCCAAAGTTGATTGGCCACTGCTCCGCAGCTTGCAACATCTTTCCGACATTGAACGCGCCTCCGCAATCGATGCCGACTGTAATTGGACCAAGCGACCCGCCGATTAAGGTCGTCAAGCCGGAGCTGATCGCGTGCTCGCAAATCTGCGCCGAGTCGAAATGGACGTGCACATCAATGCCTCCCGGCGTCGCGATCATCCGCTCGGCATCACGCACTGTCGTTGCCGCCCCTACAATCAGGTTCGGGTGCACGTTGTCCATTGTCGACGGATTGCCGGCTTTTCCGATCCCTACGATCCGCCCGTCTTTAATCCCGATGTCACCTTTTACGATCCCGAGAACAGGATCGATAACGATCGCATTGCAGAGCAGCATATCCAACGCGCCCATTTCGCTATCATAGCCTGGCATCATCCCCAGGCCATCGCGCAGCGTTTTGCCACCCCCGTGAAGACATTCCTCGCCCGGCACGGCAAAATCGTGCTCAACCTCGGCGAACAACGAAGTATCGCCCAGCCGGACCGCGTCCCCGGTCGTAGGACCATACATTTCCGCGTATTGCTTTCGACTAAGCTTGCCCATGGTCATGCCCCCCGGAAACCGCGTTCGCGCGCTCGGCTCAATGCGTCCGCCTTACAATCCTCGTTACGCCAGTTTCCCTCGGTCAATCCGTTGAGGCCAAGGAGTTCGCCGGAGCCGCCGAACTCCGTCAGAACGACTTCCTTGACTTCTCCGGGTGCAAAACGCACGGCAGTACCCGCTGGAATATCCAAGTGTGTTCCGAAGCTCTTCTCTCGATCGAACTCGAGAGCTTTGTTCGTCTCGAAAAAATGGTAATGACTTCCGACTTGGACTGGCCGGTCGCCGGTGTTCAAGACCTTGAGGGTTACCTTGCGTCGTCCAGCATTTATTTCGATTTCCCCATCCTCGATGATGAACTCGCCAGGACGGATGTCTTCCGGCTCACTGCGCTCGCCAGGCCTGATAGGGTCATGCACCGTGACCAGCTTGGTGCCGTCGGGAAATGTACCTTCGACCTGTATCATTGGCATCAGGGACGCAACGCCAGGCATCACGTCATCAGTCGTGAGAATCGTAGATCCCCAAGAGATCAAATCCGAAACCGATCGTCCCTCCCTGGCTCCTTCGAGAATCTCGTCGACGATATAGGCGACGGCCTCCGGATAATTGAGCTTCAGTCCCTTCGCTTTATGCCGTCGTGCCAGCTCGGCTGCGGTGAAGATTGTTAAGCGCTCTATTTCAGTCGGTGTTAAAAGCATGTTCGAACTCTTGGCTGAGTGCGGCTTCAGTTGGCAAACATTCGCGATGCATTCCTCGCATGACGCATGATTGCGATTTCGGATTCAAATGTGGAGGAAGCTATTTGGCTGATCTCGCAAGCAGGCTCTTCCAAGATGAGGTCAACCTCATCGCGAAGACGCTCGAGAGAAAGTTGTGCTTCGATGTGGGTGAGGCACCCTAGCCTGATCGCGGCGCTCAAAAGAGTGACGCATTGGGTGTGGGCGGAGATCGTCACTGCTTCTTCCAGACTCAGACCAACCGTTGACCATAGAAATCCCTGCATGACTGAAAGGTGTCCATGAGCCGGGCCTTGCGCTATCGCGCAGCGGTATGCGGCGGCATCATCTGCACCCAACTTTGAGAAGACGGAAAGCATCGCGCTACCGAGCCGGCACGAAGCGGCGCGACTTTCCGAGGATGGTGTTTGGATATCGACTTGGTTGTCGATCGCGGCCACCGCAGCGAGATCTGGACTTGCGCGATGGGCTGCAATCACGACGGCTCGATCGAAAGGCCCCCATCTTCCGTGCAGTTGACCCTTCATGAATGCTTCCACATCCTGCCATGACTTCACCGCCCCGCTGTCCGCGAGACCTTCGAGCCCCCACGAGAAAGAAATAGACCCGGAAGGAAAGAAGCTGTCGGCAAATTGCAAAACTGCCAATCTGGCTTTGACACTACTCAACTAATTGCATCCCGATGGATCGCCGGGATAAGAGTTCGGCAAGAGCCGCCACATAGCGTTGGTCGTCTCCTTCGACCGCGATATGCATCTCTCCAGGCTTGAAGCGAACACGCCAATGGTGGTTACCCGCGCAGTAGCCAACCTCCACAGCCGCATCTGCATCTCGCAGTGTGATCCGGAGCCAACGTTGAGAAGAGGTCCTAAGGACGATCGCGCGCGATCGATCGAGGAAAAGGACCGCTCCATCTTCAAGCTTACTTGCGCCATCCAGAGCCAGGATGACTTCAGTTCCCTTGTCTGTCGTTCCTCGCCATCGCCGCCTGAGCGTATCTGCGGGATCCATTTGCAATACCTCCACGCAGTTCTCGTGCTCGAGCGCGTGAAGTTGATTTGAAATGGAGTGCTCGTCGAGAGGACGAACGACTTCTGTTATGATAAGCATTGGAGCGGCCCTATGACCTCATGCACACGTCGTTCTGCTAGCTGACCACCTCAGACCTACGCAGCTTCTGATCGACCAGCTCCCCGCGAGCTCTGGCCATCGCCGCCATAAGTCTCAGCACGGTGCACACCGCGAGGCGGGACGTCGTTCCACTGACATCGTAGACTGGTGCAAGTTCCGAAACATCGATGACGCTCACCGACTTCCGTTTACCGATGATATCGGCGACCCGGATCATTTCTCGACTCTCGAGCCCCCCCGGCTCTGTCGCCGTCACGCCAGGCGCAGCTGACGCGTCCATCACATTGAAGTTGAAGCTCAGGTACTGGGCATTCGTTCCTTCCCAGGCTTTCTGCACCGCCTCTTCCATGACGGCATCGATTCCGCGCTCGACGATTTCGAACATGGGATAGAAGCGGATGCCACGTTCGTTAGCGAGATCGATATAGTCCTTCGGATTCATCGAGTTTCGCGCGCCGATGTGGGCGACATTCTGCGACTTGAGATTCGTCAGCTCGGTAATCCGGGCCAACGCACAGGTGCTTAGCAGCTTTTCGCCGGCCCATTCGTCGGCGAGGTCAAGATGCGCACCAAAGTGCAGACATCCCATCTTTTTCTTTGGCCCGATGTAGTCAGAAAGGGCGCGCGCCGCTTGAATAGAAATCGATCGGTCGCCGCCAACAATGATCGGCGTCACACCGGCGTCCAGCACGGTCTTAACGGCTTTGTAGATCTTCGCTCTGGCCGTATCCGGATTGACCTTGGGCATTGGCACGTCGCCACAATCCACCGCGAGACCACTAAGGTCGACACCGAATTCGAACCAATAAGAGAGGTATTCCTGTGAAGCGATGCGGAACTCCCGGGGTCCGTCTTCGCTACCCGGTTTTCCAACATTTCCTTCATCAAAGGGGACGCCAACAAATGCGTATCGGGCCCCGTGCTTCTTAAGTGCGGCCGTATCGAGAGGGACGTGCTCCGCACGAAGGAACGTAAGCTGCCCCGGTGCGCGGTAGTTATCCGCGTCTTCTCCGCCGAGGGGTGAAAAGAGGTGGGCGTAACTCTTGGCTGGGTTCATTTCAGTCTCATCTCTCAAGGTTTCATCTTCATCGTCATGGAGTTTGGTTTCGATCTCGGAGCGTCTTGGCGCGACTTCCGAGGAAGTGGTAAATCATCAGGCAAGCCGTCTTGATGCTCATATGGCTGACGTCGAACTGCGGGCACAGTTCGGAGACTTCCATAATGTCGGCGCCAAAGGTACCTGCAGTGCGAGCCAATTGAATGATTTCGCGCCCCTTGAGTCCAAAGCACTCGGGCGCAGTCGTGCCGGGCATGCAGCTCGAGTCGATGGAGTCAGTGTCCCACGAGAAATAAACCCCGTCGGTGCCGTCCCAGGCGCGAGAAAATATATCCTTGGTGCATTCTACTACGCCTCTACTCACAACTTCGCTCATCGGCATGCAGCGGACGTCATTGTCGACGAAGAAATCATGCCAGTCTTTTGGATTGAGCCCGTTGCGGGATCCCATGTGTACGAGATTTTTCGCGGAACAATTGGGAAGGTCTAGCGCTCGCGAAGGGCCTGAGCAGTTCGTGTAAGCGTTGCCAGCCCAGTCCGGAGCGGCATCGAGATGGCAGTCGACATGCAAGTAGCCGATCTTTCCCTTGGAATGGAAATCGGAAAGCGCGCGCGCTCCAGGGATCGGCACTGAATGATCTCCACCACACAGCACGACTTTTGCACCGCCGTGCAAACACTCGGTAAGATAATCGTAGATATACTGATGCGATTTGATGTTGTTGCCGGGAACGATGGGAACATCACCGCAATCGACGACATTAAAGAATGTCAGCAGATCCACATCGTATTCAAACATGTAGGGAAAGTATTGCGTTGACGCTTCGCGGATACCGGCTGCGCCTTGAGACGTGCCGGCACGCACAACCTGTCCCTGATCCCACGGCACTCCCAGAAAGCAGATTTTGGCTCCCATCTCCCTGATAGCGTGGCGATCAGGTGGGCAATACGGTGCTCCCATGAACGTGGAGATGCCCTGGGACTTGAACGTTCCGTTATGCAATTTCGGCGAATATAAATGGTCATCAACTCCGGCCTGCTGGTGCGGACCCTGAAGTTGATGCGGCACATGCTTCCATGCTTGATTTTCTCTGGACATTGACGTTGTCGTGCTCCTCGATGCTCTGACTGAATTCTTGCGTTTTTTTTGCTAGTTCTTCGTCGCGTGAGCTGGATAGATCAGATCCACTGATTTCAACTGCATCTCACGTCCCGCAAGGACCTTCGGAGTTGGTCGCCCGCAATCCGGGCATCGGAAATTGTAAAGCGCGGCAGGCCGCTTCTCGGCATCGCAATGTTGGCACATGACTACCAAGGGAACTTCTTCGATCACGAGGGACGCCGCTTCGCACGGCGTAGCGCGTGCGGCCGATGGGAAGCAGAAGTACAAAGAACGCGCCAGACCGCTCGCCGCTCCCAAACGGATTTCGATCTTAGCAACCCCGATTGCGCCCCGGTCTTTTGCCAAATCGTTGACTTGTTCAACGAGCGCTGACGCAATCGTCAGTTCATGCATTGGGAAGTGCCTCCTCAACTTTATCGCTCGCGACTTTTTCGAGCCAGTTGAACCACTCCTGCATGCCCTCTCCGGAGCGAGAGGAAAGTATCATCACGGAAATTGAGGGATTGACGGACTTTGCATTCTCTATGCAGCGCTCGACGTCGAAATCGACAAATGGAAGTAAGTCTGCTTTCGAAATGACCATCGTATTTGCGGCGGCGAACGTGTCGGGATATTTGAGCGGCTTGTCGTCGCCTTCTGTTACCGACAGGATCGCAATTTTCTGCCGCTCTCCTAGATCAAAGCTCGCTGGACAAACGAGGTTTCCAACATTTTCGATGAAGAGGATGCCACCCTGTTCGAGCGCGATCTCAGAAAGCGCTTGTCCAACCATGTGAGCATCGAGATGACACCCGCGACCCGTATTTATTTGAACCGCCGGCACCCCAGTCTCCCGAATGCGATGCGCGTCTATCGACGTTTCCTGATCGCCTTCGATCACCCCCAAAGACAATTGAGACTTCAGAGAATGTAGCGTGTTGACCAGCAAAGTAGTTTTCCCGGCCCCAGGACTGGATATGAGATTGAAGGCGGTAATCCGAGCGTGAGCGAATCTCCGCCTATTCTCGTCTGCATAACGATCATTTTTGGCGAGAATGTCTTTTTCGACCCGCAGGAATTCCGTCGGCATTCTCCGGAATCCATTTACTTCGCCATGCACGTGTTTCCTGTCATCATGCTCAACACATCCACAAACACCACACATTGCTGATCTCCGCTTTGAATTATCGGTGCGACGACAATTTCTCGTCCAACGACCCTCGCGTTTCATCTCGCATCAGGTGCATCAACTTCTTCTCCATTTCATGGAACCCGTTGGCTTCCATCATCTCCTCATGGTTGGCGAACCGTCGGCCTTGTTTGAAATGCGTGACGAGATTCTCCCGCACCGTTCCGGGATGCCGCGACATGAAGATGATGCGGTCTGCAAGGAATATCGCTTCCTCAAGGTCGTGCGTTACGAGCAGTACCGTCACACGAGAGGATTCGACGATGCTGATCATCAACTCTTGCATCTGCCATTTGGTCTCCGCGTCGAGAGCACCGAACGGCTCATCCATGAGCAAGATTGAAGGACCATTTGCGAGAGTTCTTGCGATCGCAACTCGCTGCTGCATGCCCCCAGAGAGCTGTCTTGGATAAGCATTTCGGAACTGGGACAGTTTAACTAGCTGAAGGAACCGGTCTGCACGCAAGCGGCGTTGCTCCCTCGAGATCCCATTCATGCGCATTCCGTATTCGACGTTTTGCTGAACTGTCATCCAGTCGAACGAAGTGTAGCGCTGGAACACCATTCCGCGAGATTTGTCGGGACAATCGATCGGCTGACCGTCCAGATACATCGCTCCGCTTGTCGGCTGGTCTAGTCCGGCGATCATTCTGAGAACGGTGGACTTCCCGCAGCCAGACGGTCCAAGCAATGCGCAGATTTCCCCTTCTCGCACTTCGAAGGAAACGTCTTTGACAGCATCGATTTCAGTGCGCGCATCCATGCGATAGCGCTTACCGAGCCCATCGACACAAAGTTTTGCCGAGTTCTTCTTCGTTCGTAAATTGACTGATAATGCGGTGTAGTTTGCTTCCATCTTTGTGACTCCGCTGAAAGTTGAATGTTCATTTTCGACGACGAACAGGTGTGACGCCGAACTACATTCAACCGCGATAGCCGCTGTCGTATAGATCCTTCAATAAGCTGCAGTCGATGGACTTATCCGGAGGGTAGTTCTCTTTGACGACTCCGAACTTTACCCACCATTTGTTTGTCAGTTTGTAGTGCTCAAAAAGCTGCCCATTCTTTTGAGCGAATGGCGGATCGCCAGGTGCAACCCCGCACGCTTGAGCAGCCTGAATGAATGTATACGGGTAAAGACCTGCATCCATTCCGCTCCCATCTTTGCCGAGCACGATCTCGACATCGGGAACGGTCATCTTCATGCCGTCGGCAATAATTTTATTGCCATCCGCAGGGTTCTTCTTCCACCACGCGATTGCATCATACATCGCCTTGATGGCTTTCAGCGCCACGGGTCGCTTGTTCTTAACCCACTCCGAATTGATGAAATGAGCATCTGCGATGAGACCGGTTGCTGCCCATTCCGCATCCTTGGTGCTGGCAACTACACGCGCACCAGGAACGCCCGAGCGGGTTTGAGAAGCAAATGGCTCCCAAAGCTCCCCTCCCGCGACTGTACCGCCAATCATCGCAGCTGTGGCTTGGTCCATGATGATGTTGACGTACTCGACCGAGTCGAAAGGAAGCCCGTTATTTTCGAGATAGATCCCCATCATGATTTGCGCCAAGCCGCCAACCATCACAGCAATCTTTTTTCCCTTCAAATCGGCCGGAGATTTTATTTCGGGACGAACGATAATTTCGTCAATTCCGTGAGAAAGATTGCCGTAACCAAATATTCGAACGGGCATATTTTGCGATGCCCCGATCGGACCAAATTCCGCCGTGCTGGAAATGATTTCCAACTGCCCCGACGCCATAAGGCCAAAACTCTGGAATGGATCCTCGATCGGCTGATAGGAAATCTCAAGATCGGGAGCAAGATTCTTGGCTTTGGCGATGAACCACCACCCATATCCTGGCCAGGTAAGGCCAGCGATACGGACTTGATCTGCTGCGAAGGCCTGAGTTTGCAACAAACTTAGGAAGCAAGCGCAGGCAAGTGTGAGACTCGAAAGGCGAAACCACTTCCGATATGGCGTTTCCATTTTTGGCTTACTCCCTAGTTTATTTTATTTTTGATTTATTTATGTTTCTTCCACCGGGACGTACGGAAACAGTCTTCGGTGGGCCAGCCGGAATAGGAAGTCGAAGGCTAGGCCGAGCAGGCCGATGACAAGAATGCCGGCCATAATTTCATCCACCTTGAGAAATCTTTGGCTGCGCATCATCACTGCGCCAATTCCCGTGGAAGCAGCGACAATTTCGGCTATCACCAGATAGGTCCAGCTCACGGCCAACATCTGTCGCATCGAGATCAAGATCTTCGGCGCGACGGCGGGCAAGACGATTGTGCGAAGAATTTGCCCGCGACCCGCCCCTAGAGTCATCGCGGTTTCGATGAGTTCCGCGCGGACGGCCCGCGTGTGATCTGCAATCAAGGTGATAAGGAAAAAGATCACGCCTACGAAGAGCAGAGCAAGCTTCGATCCTTCCCCTGCACCAAACCACATGAGCAATAGGGGGATAAATGCGGGCGCAGGCAAATAGCGCCAGGCGCTAACGAATGGATTAAAAAAAGCATTGACTGGCCTAAATGACCCCATCAATACACCAAGAGGTATCGCTACTACACAGGCGATCGCAAAGCTCGCAAGTATTCGGTAGACGCTGTAAGCGACATCAACCAGAAATCCCTTGTCGGAAATCATTGTAGACAAAGTCAGAAGGACTTTGTGAGGGGCCGGCATAAAGAGCGAGTTCACCCAGCCCTCGACCACCGCGACTTCCCAAAGACCAAAGAAAATTACCCACAACGCGCAGCCGAGTGCGAGTGAGGTCGCCCACGATATTGGTTTGTTATATTGAAGCCATCTCCTCCTTTTGCTCTTAAGCCGAGGGATAGGCTTTGTCTCATCTTGCATACGTTCACGTATCTCAAGGGGTATTTTTGTTATTGGCCGCATTTCAATTACCCCCAAATCGACAGGTCATTGGCTGAAGGCGATACGTGCAGAAGAACAGGATCGCCGTTGGAAGTTTTGCGTCGAATCCGGAGTTCTGATTGGCTTGCACAGTCAGGGAGCTGAGATTCCGAGGAGCTGCGGCGCCCACAATGTGGATCATCACGGTTGACCCCACTTGAGCAGACTTTTGTACATGACAAGTCCGACCATCGGCTCGACGGACGCAACATCAACCCGATTGTAGCAATGCTCACGCAGGAACAGCGCGAGCTGCTCATGCGTTTCGCAGACCACTTCGATCAGAATGTCATACGGGCCGGCAACGAAGAGGACGTAAGTCACCTCGTCCCGATCTCGAAAATAAATGGCGGCATTCTGCGGATCACATCCCGGCGCCAACTTGATACCGACCATCGCGAATGCTTCGTAACCAAACGCCATCGGGTCTGCGACGCCGATAATTCTCAGCACTTTCGTTTCGACGAGCTGGTTCACGCGGTTTCGCACCGCGCCTTCTGAGATGGCGAGCTGCTTTGCAATGGCAGTAAAGGGTGCTCGACCGTCACTCTGCAGAATGCGGATGATCGCCAAGTCCGTGGGATCCAACGTCACGCGTGCGGCGGCTGACTGATCTCGCTTCAACGCAAGATCGAGGATGGGAGCACCTCCTCCGCCAGCGTTCTGAATTTTCCTAACGTCGGCCATCGAATTCCTCTAGATCGCCCTTCGTAAGTTGCGTTTCTCGAAGCTATGCCGTATAATTGTTACGAAAGCATCATCTAAAATGGAAGTCAACTACGATAATGTTATAAATTTGATTGTTTAGCTGCGGATATCGCAATGCACGTTACTGCACCGCAGCGACTGTGCGATGCGCAGCGAAATCAAGTCTCAAGACGATCGGAGGACGTCGCAGGCACCCAAAAAGCGCGGCACATCGAGCAGGCATGAAATTCAATTTTATTCGCCAGCCGCCGTTTTCAATTTGGAGGAGGAGCAAAAACTTAAGGACGACCACAGACTCGAAACGCAAAAAACATCTACTTGGGAAGGTTTGATCATGCACCGTCTAAGCAAAACACTCATCACCGCCGTAACATGCATTTTGGCAGCCTCGATTCCTGTGTCAGCGCACGTTGGAGTCGGCCCCGTCGACACGTTTCACCGGGGCTTGCTTCACCCCATCGCCGGTATAGATCACGTCATCGTTATGATAGCAGTCGGCCTGTTTGCAGCGAAATTGGGTGGACGAGCTGTCTGGCTTGTTCCGCTGTCTTTCGTTGTAACGATGATTATCGGCGGGATAATCGGCTACTATGGCTGGTCACTGCCGATGGTCGAGACTGTTATTGGTTTCTCAGTCGTCGTTATGAGTATGGCGGTTGCGCTTGGCGCACGACTGCCTACCACAGCCGCAACTGCCCTCGTCGGCGTATTTGCATTGTTTCATGGTCACGCTCACGGCACTGAAGGGGCCGGTCTGAGCTTAGCGTTTATCCCTTATGCAGTTGGCTTCGTTGCAGCCACGATTACGCTCCACGGGGCTGGGGTTGCTTTTGGTGTCACGTTGGACAGGCTCGCTGCAGGGTTCGCAGTTACGGCGACGAGAATAGCCGGCATCGCGGGAGTGATTGCTGGCGTTTCGCTCTTGACCGGAGCCCTCGTGGCTTAAGCCTAGAAGTGTGCTTTCAATTGAGGGGTAAACCAGGCATAGCGAGACGCGGCCCAGACCGCGTCTCGCGCCGCCAGTAAGAGTTCGAACGAAATCGAGCACCTGCTCGGGTATCGGCGAAAAATGAAGGAAAGCTGATCGTATTTCGTCGGATCGGCTAATACGCAACTCCTTCTCGGGCCCTCTGCTGAGAGTAATATCGAAAGGATCGAAATCGTGGCGGTAGCACTACACTCTGCGCACTGACGGCAAACGCCGAGCGGTGCCTCTCGGCAAGTACCCCGGAGCTTCTTAGAGGGCGCTCGACTGAAAGCGAAGCAGCTTCAGTCTGAGATCGAATATGAAAATAAGTGGGCGGATCCTGCTACGAAACGCCAAGCTCGCAAGGAAGCACAGACGTTCGATGAGATTGCGAATGACTGGAATCAAAAGCACGCAATTCCGAACAAATCTCTTGGCGCACTTCGGGACGATCGCTCCATGCTGCAGCGACACATTTTTCCTGAAATAGGGGCTATGAAGGCAACGGAAGTCCGTAAAAGGCACATCATCTTTGGACAGCGTGCAAGCAAAGGGCACGCGCAGAAAGAAGACAAAACGTCCGCGCGCGCTAACTCATCGGCCAAACAGAGTTTTCGAACTTGTGCGCTCAATTTTCAGGTGGGCGCTGAGCAGCGATTTCATTCAATCCGATCCGACGGCGGGTGTTTCGCCGCCATTAGACGTGAGAAAGCTGGGCTTGATTCGACAGGTCGAGCGCCACGCGGCGGGCGCCGACGAGAAGGCCCTGTGATGCTCTCTATGCTGAGTGGACCGGTGAGCGCCGTGCCGCGATCCCAATTGCACACAATGACCAGTCGGTTGTTCAACGAGCGTGGGGCTACAAGGTGCTGCGCGCCGTTGTGATGGCGTTACGACTCTTTTCGCACACCCTTAAAGGGTTTCTTCGCGGGCGCTTTCTTCTGATCGATAAATTGCCCCGAGGCCTTGCTCCGTTTTGTCCACGTATCTTCGCCTTCAATCGCCGTCTTGAGTTGTGAGCGCTTTCGCACGGCGCCTTTCCGAGCGTTGTCACCAGTGGGTTTGTTTACTGCCACATCGTCCTCCGTTTTTTCGCACAACGGAGTCGGATAACCCTCTGTTCCCGCAATTGAGTGCGACTAGCGGATCTTTGCCAAGCGCCGCCTGGATTGCCCGACTTCGCTATCGAAACGCCGGACGGGGGCATTGAGGAAAATGAGCATTTCTTCAATTGCTCGTGGGCATAAGTTTGATGTCTTGGGTCGACCGGAAGGTCCCATTGGCGCGCACTTGCCAATGCAGCGGCGAATCAAAGGTCTTTAGGAACCGAAGGACGCGCTGAACCTATTGGCGTTTCATCATAGATACTTGCCGTCATCTACGACGATCAGCCCGCCGAAAATTTCGCGTCGACTGATGGGGAGCTCAAGATCATTGGTAAGCTGGATTCGATAGTGGGTAGCGCTATATGGCACGCAAAACTTTGCCGACGAAAATTAATGGCGGCCAACGTTTTTCTCTGACATCCGAACAGGAGGGCAAACTCGGCGTGAACGGCCGCCAAACTCTCCCCGCTAGCAAAAAAAAACGAGTCGAGGAATTGTGTCTAAATTTCATAGTTCATACGGATTACGAGTGCGAAGGGGTCCCTCCTAGTCGAGAGAGTTTTATTTATAAAACGCTTCAAGCGAATATTCGTAGCCTCTTGCGGATTTTGTCTCGAATAGTCCGTGATGGGCGGGAACAGCACGGTCCGTTGTATCTTAAGTTAGATAAACTTCTCGCTGGGCCGATTTCGGACTTAAATGAACTGTCGTATGCAATAATTTGCCTGAATAGTGCGACTGAGCTAACCCGCCCGGATTTAATTTATCAACAATTGAAAAGACGTGCCTTATCGCTCGGCGATTTAATAACCTACATTATAGGCCAGGACGACCCACAGTCCGAAGCTGTCTACGTCGAACTTGTCGAAAGGTTTGCTCCGCCGCGTCGAACGGGCCATGCGGTCGAGGTGATACACCGAAACCTACTCGATCTCGAACGCGCGGCCGCGGCAGCAGGGGCGGCGCACAAAGCGGAGATGGGCGGTCGCGGGCGCCCCCCTCAAGAGGCGTTCCGCGAGTTCATTTGGCGGCTCGCCGATGTATTTGAAAACATTGGAGGTAAAGCACGCGTCTGGCAACGCCATGACCGTGAAAAACTAGATTCGCCATTCATGCGATGGGTGACGCAGCTGTGCGACTATCTCCCTGACGGGTATAGGCCTGACTCCAAGAAACTGCCGGAGCAAATCCATTCAGTTACTGAAGCCCGAGCCAAGCTCGGGCGGCAAAAAAAGCACTGATTTTTCTCCCTGTATTCGTCGACATCCTGATTGCGTAGATGTTCACCGTCAGAGCAGAGATGCGTGTCAGCGTTCGCGGCGATTACTCCACATGTCTCAAGAAAATGCCCGGAAGCCGAGCGACGCAACGCTGAAACTACTGACGGCCTTCGTGCGCCTTCTCGCTCAGATGAGCGTGCGCGGACTTCTTCCTGTCGACATCATTTTAATCGGGAACGACGATGACGTCCAAGCCAGCAAGACAACGCCGAGAGATCGAGCCGCAGCTCACCGTCGCCGAAGTGGCGGAGATTTGTCGGGTGACAACGAGGACGGTCAGGAATTGGATAAGGGCTGATCTTTTAGCCGCACGTCATTTGGGAGGAAGGGTTAGAATATCCAGAGATGAAATATCGAGATTTATAAATTCGAGAAGATAGCGTAATTGGGAAAACGATATGCGTTATTAGTCGTACTATTTAAATATCACGCTCTCCCAATTTTCCTTGTATTTCTCCTCCTTTCATCCCAATTACATTCAAATCGGGCTTGCGAACTCCCAATCCGAGACAGATAAATGAAACATTTAAACGAGATTATCGTCACAAGCCCGCCTTCACTTGCCGAAATAATTCAACGGGTCCAGGAGGATGCCAATTTCCCGGCACACCGACGGAACTGTACAATATCGAGTCTTCGCAAACTTCCCGAGTGGCTCGAGAGAGTGCAGATGCGCGTGCCTCCTGTTGCCGCGACGAATCTTGAGTTCTCCGTGTCGTCCCTCGAAGCCGTCTTCGGCGTCATTGCTCCGGGCGCGGTCGGTGTCTCGCGCAAGCGTTTGCAGAATGCAAAGAGCGACGCCAGGTTCGTGATGACTTATTATGACCTTTTCGCCGAGCGCCGTGTTCCCCGGCTCAATCCCTCCCTGCAGGCACTTGGAGCGTCGATCACCGACCGATTTCGCGCAATCCAACTCAGGCGATTTTTGGGGTTTCTGAGTGAGAAGCGCATCGAACCAAACAGTGTTATTGACAGCACGGGTGACGACTTTCGCCAATCGCTTCGCGAGGACGCGCGCGTCCGGCGCCCGGACCGTGCGTGGCGGGAAGCAATTCGCGCTTGGAACAGGGAGGGCCAAGTCAACACGCGATGGCCGCAGATCAAGCTCTCACCACCGAGAAATCGCAAAGTCTGGGGGCGAAAATGGTCCGAATTTCCCGCGAGCTTCAGGCAGGCAGTTGACGCATTCTTCCGCACCGATCCAGATTGCGAGAATATCTTCGACGTGGGTCGCGCTCGATTGGCGTCAAGCACCATTAAAAGCCAGACGGAATTGCTGCGGCAAGCCGCGTCGGCCCTTGTTATTTCTGGAGTTGACCCGCGGACCATTACTGACCTTCGTGCGATCAGCACACCTAATGCGTTCCGCGGTGCGCTCCAGCACATCGTCGACGCGCGAGGCGGTGTCAGTTCGACCGCTGAGAACGTCGCCCACGTGTTGAGGAAGGTTGCGAAGTTGGCGGGAGTCCTTTCGTCGTAAGAAATCAAGGCGGTCGAGGAGGCCCACAGAAACTTGTTGCGCCACGTCCGAAGACGCGCATTTCCCCGCAAAGACCGTGATCAACAGGTGCTCGACAAGCTTGACGACGCGCGGTTGGTGGATGCGTTCCTTTCCCTGGGGCGCCGTACCGTCGTTACCGTTAACAAGTCGCGTGCGCTGACTAGGCGAGCCGCTCTCGACATTCAACGCGCGCTGGCGCTGGAGCTTTCGATCTGCGCACCGCTTCGGTTGAAGAACCTGGTTTCGCTCAGGTTGGATAAGCATTTCTTCAAGATGACATTCGACGGGGTCGAACGAGTGGTGGTGCGTGTTCCGGGCGAGGAGACGAAGAATGGGGAACCCGCTGAGCACTTCCTCAACCATGACACCGCTGCACTCTTGGACCACTACGTCGAACGCTTTCGACCCCTGATCGCGAAGGAGCCGAGCTGTTGGCTCTTTCCGGGCGCGCACGGAGGTCACAAGACCGAAAACACTTTGGGTACGCAGCTCTCATTATGGGTCCGGGAGGAACTCGGCATTCCGTATCACCCGCACTTGATCCGAAAGATTGTCCCCAAGCTTTATCTGGATGCCGATCCGGGCGGTCTTGAGGTGGTTCGCAGGCAACTTGGGCATAAAACCGATGAGATGCTGCGCCGAGTCTATCTTCAGCGGGTCCATCGCGCGTCCCAAAAAAAATACATCGACGCACTGGAGTCCCGCCGCTTGAGCGCGTTCGGCCCCTCAAGCATCGTGACTCGCGGACGCAAGGTTGGCGCTCGTGACTAGGATACGGAAATCGCTTCGGCTTGAGGAATGGCCGGCCCCGGACAGGCTCGCGTTCGAACACGCCTTCGAGTTTGGAAGTTTATTTGATTCAGACGGACTCGCCGCCCATTGGGCGCCCGACACGCGAATCGGCGTGATCAAAGCCTACGGCCATTGGCTTGCATTCCTGATTCGTACCGGCCAACTTAGGGAGACTTCGAGTCCTGCAGCGCAGGTGACTTCGAAATCCCTCGCCGACTATGTTCATAGCTTGGAATCACATTTGGCCCCTTTTACCGTCGTGACCCGCGTCCGGGGTTTGGCTGAGGCTTTGCGGGTCATGAAGGCGAAAGACGCTCACCACTTAGTCAGGTGCGTTCACCAGAATTTGCGGCGTAAGGCAAAGCCCTCGCGCGACAGCCGAGAAAGCCTGGTGGCACCCTCTCAGCTTTACTGGGCAGGGATCGACCGAATGGAACGTCACCGATCCATGTCGATCAAAGATACCTCAGCTGCAATCATGTTCTCGGACGGACTTATGATGGCGATGCTGGCGGCAAAGCCAGTCAGAAGACGAAACTTCTTTCGAACGCAAATTGGCGTGCATCTTCGAAAATCATCGAGTGGTATCTATGAGTGGCGGTTTGAGGCGTATGAAACGAAAACCAAAGAGCGCATTTTTGCGGCACTTCCACTTAGTCTCGCCCCATATCTGGACTTTTGGATAGAAACAGTGCGTCCGGTACTCTTAGGTAATCGGCAAAGCGATGCACTGTGGTTGACCACAACAGAGAGCGACATGGCTATCGATACGGGCTATTGCCGTTTCTGTAGGGCGACCCATGAGGAGCTCGGCGTGCGGGTCAACCCACACATGGTGAGAAGCGTAGTGGCGACTGGTGTCGCAATTGAAATGCCCGACTCCGTAGGCATTACGCCCATGCTGCTCGACCATCGGAGCGACCAAACCTCTAGGCAATATTATAATCTTGCCGATCAGCTTTCGGCGAGTGGGCGTTATCTGGAGGAACTCGAAAAGCTCCGGATCCGTACTGGTATGTCAGACGCCGGCCGCCAGCATCGTTCCCAGAAAAGCAAGCGCTAGTCGCCTCAACGCGAGATCGTTCAAAACGAAACTCGAACCGGCTTACCGAAGGAGTTGAAGCAATGCGGGCAGCAATCTACGCAAGATATTCAAGTGACCTCCAAAATCCGTCTTCGATTGAGGATCAAATTCGCGTTTGTCGAGAAAGCATCGATCGCGAAGGTTGGAGCTATCACAACGCCTACTGCGACCGAGCAGCCAGTGGTGCTTCGCGATTGCGGGCTTCCTATCAGATGCTGCTTGAAGACGCGCGACGCGGCGCCTTCGACGTAGTGATCGCCGAAGCGCTCGACCGTCTGTCCCGCGATCAAGAGGACGTGGCTCACCTCTTCAAGCATCTCTCTTTCGCGGGCGTGCAATTGATCACTTTGAGCGAAGGCAAGATATCGGAGCTCCACGTCGGTCTTTCCGGAACAATGAGCGCCCTCTATCTCAAACAACTCGCCGAAAAGACTCGCCGCGGACTGCGAGGCCGGGTCGAGCAGGGGCGCTCCGGCGGAGGCAAAAGCTATGGCTACGATGTCGTGTCCAATCCGACCCCCACAGATAACGATCAAACGGGTGAGCGACGCGTCAACGACGCTGAGGCGGCAGTTATTTGCCGCATCTTCAAGCTCTATTGCAATGAGGTCTCGCCCCGCGAAATAGCCAAGGTACTCAATCGCGAAGGCGTGCCTGGGCCGAGTGGGGCTCAGTGGGGGCCATCCACAATCAACGGCAACTCCAAACGCGGTACTGGGTTGCTTAACAACGAACTCTATGTCGGCCGGCTTATTTGGAACCGCTTACGCTATGTGAAGGATCCCACTACGGGCAAGCGTCGCTCAAAGCCAAACCCCGAGGACGCGTTCGTCAGTAAGGACGTTCCGCACCTTCGCATCGTGCCCGAGGCCCTCTGGGATGCCGTCAAGGCGCGGCAGCAACAGAGGACACGGAACACGCGCCCCAACCGAGACCACCGCGGATTTTGGACTCATCAGCGACCGAGATATTTGCTTTCAGGCCTCATGAAATGCGGTGCATGCGGATCGAGCTATACGAAATACGGGCAGAACCGATTTGCTTGCGCCGCCGTACGCGATCGAGGCACCTGCAGCAATCGCTTGACGATCAGGGGAACTGAGGTCGAGGCGACTATTCTCGATGGCCTGAAATCGAGGCTATTGCAGCCGGACATGTTCGAAGAGTTCGCTCGGGAGTTCGCGGCCGAACTTAACCGCCAACGATTGGCCAAATACTCGAGCTTTGAGCAGGCGAGGCGAGAACTGGCCCGGATTGACCGCCAGATTGCTCGTCTTGTCGAAGCAGTTGCCGATGGTGCTGATGCGATGGCGCTCAGCAACAAGATCAAGGAATTGGAGGGGGCTCGCCCAGGTCTTGAAGCTAAGGCTGCCGCCGTGTCCCCGGGCCAGCCCCTAGTGCACCCAAATCTAGCAAAAATCTATCGCGCTAAGGTCGAACGGCTCACAGAGGCCTTGGCTGATCCCGATCACGGGCGGGAAGTCTTTGAGATCATTCGCAGCCTAATCTCAGAAATTCGCCTCACTCCTGCCGATGGCGTGCTGGCCATTGAACTCGCCGGTGATTTGGCAGGCATCCTAGCCCTATCGACCGGCGTCTCGGACGGCGGATCAGCTGCTTCCAAAGCAGTGCAAATCAAGATGGTTGCGGGGGCTGGATTTGAACCAACGACCTTCAGGTTATGAGCCTGACGAGCTACCGGGCTGCTCCACCCCGCGTCACCAAAACGCGCGGCCCGGTATGGCTTGCGCGTCCTTAGGATAAACAAGGCCGCTCGTTTCGGAGCGGCCTCTGACCGCCGTATAGCACAAAAAAATCGTCTGGAAACCCTTATCTTCAGATTTCGTCGACGCACCCGCTGCCGCGCCGAGAATCCAGGCTAACAAGCGCTCGATCAAGCTGCTGACAACGGCATCGAGCACAAGAGTCGCGTGCAGCTAATGCGCTTGTGAACGAAAGCGAAGGCCTGCGACGTTCAACCCTGTCTGATCCAGAGATTCCGCAACCAGGTATGAGGCCGTTACGTCGTGACGGTAGGCGACAGCAACGACCTTCTGAGGCTTACGAACTCGCGGCCGCTGGTGCGATACAGTCGGCTTGGCGCGGGTGGTACGGGTGTGCTTGGCGATGGCCTTGCCCAAGTGACCGCCGAGCGCCATGTACCCGCCCGACCAATTCGTGCCGATCACCAACGAGGCATCGCTTAGCCCCTGGGCAAAGCTGCTTCGGACGTCGGCCAAAGTTGCTGCGGCACATATGACGGCAATCGCCACAAACCTGAGAAACGCCATTGCATTCGGTCCAATGTTTAGTGATTCTGGCTATATAGAGAGTCCGCAATGCTTCGGTAAACAAAAAGTTAATATGCTTTTCAATTCGACCCAATTTGGCTCATTTATTTAAAACAATACTTTTTCCGATCATTTCGCCGATTGGGAATTCGGGGATTCTGGATCGATCCAATTCGCCAATTCGCCTCGACCCATTGTTCTGATTCTTCCGAAGACCAGACCTCAATGCGGCTCTTCAGTCGGTCTTTGACGATTTCGGCAGGGTGGTTCCCGCCTCCTTGAACTTCAGCAAGTGCGCATCATCAGCGGCGCCTTTCGTTTCGGCAACGACGCCGAATTGAAGCGGCTCGTCCTGCGCGTAGCGTTTCCCCAGCCGGAAGGCGATCTCGGCGCGGGCTGTCTCGACGCCGAGATAAAACGCGTGGCCGGGATCTGCACGCGTATCGAGATGGGGGAAGAGTTGAAACGGATCATCAGAAACGTGATGACCGTTACGGTTGTAAATGTGGACGCCATCTTCGGCGACCTCGATGCGATAATTCTGATCGCGAATCTCAGCCGCGAGCGCCTTTATTTCCGCAGGCGACGATGCAAATCCCTTGCGGTCCCTGAGGGCCATGAGCCCTTCTCCAAATCCCTGCGGAAGCGCTTCCGCCTTGCGCGCCGCATAGAATTCGCGTCGTGCCCGGTCGAATTCCTTAATCGCAGTCCGGCAATGCGGACTGACTTGCACCGCCAGAACCGCGGTGATGTGAAGCTCCGAACACATGCCCATCAGGATCGCGTTGATGCCGGTCGTATCGGCGTCCGTCAGTTCGGTGACGTTGCCGATTCCCATGAGGATCGGAATATCGGGACGGCGTTTGCGCAGATCGTAGTAGCGCGCAACCGACGCCGTGAATCCGTAATGGATCGGATCGAGAATGGGATCGGCGTAATACGGCCTGCCCTTCGCGATCATGATATCGATCACGCGATCGAGCGAGTCCATGTCCGCCGCCCCGGCGGAGATGAGGATCGGGGCCGCCGGGCCTTCGTCGACAATCGATATGGTCTTTTCATTCAGGCTGAAGAGAAAGTCGGCGCCTGCGCGCGTCGCTCTCGAAAGCTCTTCAGGGTTGAAGGAATCCACGCTCACCTTGGCGCCGTCGGCGTGCAGCGCTGCAATCGACGCTTCGAGATGCGGAAACGGGCTATCAGGGAGACAGCCGAGATCGATGACGTCTGCGCCATCGGCCCGCATCTTGCGCGAACGTTCGACAATCTGTTCCGGCGTCATCAGCGTCGCGTCGACAATTTCGCCGAAGATCGTGACGTCGTATTCCGAGAGATCGACTTTGCGAGCGGCCTGCCCAAGGTAGGCCGGCAAATCGGCGATCTCTTCGGGGCCGCGTTCGAAACGCGTGCCGAAGTGATCGGAAAGCCGGTCGATATCGCCACGAAAGCGGCCCGGAAGAATAACCCTGTCGGCATTTTCGGGAAGCTTCAGCCGCCGCTCGACGATCTCCGTCGTCATCAACGCGGCCACCTTGACGCCGACGCTGGCGACGATCGGTTCCAGATCGGCGTCATTGAGTTCGCCGGCGATACGCTTTACCCGGGGCTCGGCCAGTGATCCGGTTACCAATACAATGCGCTTGGCCATAGGCGGGCATTTCCCTTTACGAATGCGTCTTGCGTGAAGTGGCACCGAACGGGGCGCGGCGCAATCACCTCAGCGCTTCCCATCGACAAATCACAGGATTTACGGTTTTCGTCGTCACTCAATATGGAGATGCGTTGCCATGAAGACGGTTCTTCTCATAGGTATCGGCGCCGGAAATCCGGATTACGTGACGATGCAGGCCGTCAAGGCGCTGAACGAGGCCGACGTTTTCTTCTTTCTCGACAAGGGACAGGAGAAGGAAGACCTCATCAATCTTCGAAGAACCATTTGCGAGCGGTTCATAGAGGACAAGACGTACCGCATTGTCGAGGTTCCGGGTCCCGTCAGGGACGCGGAGGCGCGGGACTACAAAGCGGGCGTCCACGCGTGGCACCGAGACAAAGCAAAAATCTTTTCCGATCTCATCGCCAACGAGCTTGCCGATGGCGAGGTGGGCGCGTTCCTCGTTTGGGGCGACCCGTCCCTCTACGACAGCACCGTGCGGGTGATTGAGCACATCATCGCTGAGGGAACGCTCGCGTTCGAATACAAGATCATTCCCGGCATCACCAGCGTTCAAGCCCTTGCGGCTGAGCATAAGATAGCGCTGAACCCGATCGGTGAGCCGGTTCATATCACGACGGGCAGACGGCTCAACGAAGGCCTGCCTGAGGGCGTCGATACCGCCGTAGTCATGCTCGACAATGGATCGGGTCTCCGAGCTCTCATCGATGAAGACGTCGATATTTTCTGGGGCGCGTATCTCGGGACGCCCGATCAAATCCTGATCTCAGGAAAACTCAAGGAATGCGCCGAAGCGATCGAAGAGGCGCGCGCGGAAGAAAGGAAGCGCAAGGGCTGGATTATGGACACCTATCTGTTGCGGCGAAAACCGCGGCCGTAGGCCCCGAGCCTTAGCCGTTACTGCCCCAGTTGTCCCATGGGGGCCTTTTCCCGAAGCGATCGATGAGAAAATCAATAAATACGCGGGTTTTTGCGGCTAGGTATCGATTGGGCGCGTAAAGCGCGTGGATCGTGAGATCGGCAGGACAATTGTCCGGCAAGACGATTTTCAATCTGCCGGCGGCGATGTCTTTTCCAACGATAAACATCGGAAGCATCGCAATGCCGATGCCCTTTACGGCTGCGTCGCGCAACGCGTCGCCGTTGTTCGACGCCATGCACGACCCGATCGAAACGGAAATCGGCTCGCCGTTTTCGGTTAGATGCCAGCGTTGCAATGATGTTGTATGGCCGTAACTGAGGCAGCGGTGATCGACCAAGTCGGCGGGCGTCAGCGGCGCGCCGTGTTTCTCGATGTAGCCGGGCGACGCGACGAGGACCACGCGTGCTGGGGTGATGCGGCGCGCGATGAGGCTCGAGTCGGCCGGGGTGCCGATCCGAACCGTCACGTCGGCGCCTTCTTCCAGCGGGTCGATGAACCTGTCGGTCAATATCAGTTCGACCTTGAGATCGCCGTAGCGGATCATGAAGTCGGCGATGGCGTCACCTAGATAGAGCGTGCCGAACGACATCGGCGCGTTGACCTTCAGAGTGCCCTTCGGCTCATCGTGAAGGCGGGATATTTGCGCTTCCGTTTCCTCGACCTGGGCGAGGATTGCGAGGCACCGCTCGTAATAGGCGAGACCGGCTTCCGTCGGCGTTACGCGACGGGTCGTACGATCGAGAAGGCGCGCGCCGAGGGTCTCCTCCAGCTCCATGACGGCCTTACTGACGGCTGACCTCGTGAGGCCAAGGCGGCGCGCCGCCTCCGCGTAGCTGCCGCTCGCGATCACCTTCACCAGAGCGTTCATCGCCTCAAGCTTGTCCATTGCATCCAATTTGGAAACAGTATGATTGATTTTTGACGGATTGAGCAAATCCAGTCAACAGACGTATGGTGGCTTTATCGGGCGGCGAGGCGTCGCCCAGCAGATTCATAAGGTCTCGGAGGCACGCCATGACGAAGGTTCTCGTTCTCTACTATTCGAGCTACGGCCACATCGAAACGATGGCTGGGGCCGTGGCCGAGGGGGCCCGGGAAGGCGGCGCCGAGGTGACGATCAAGCGCGTGCCGGAACTCGTGCCGGAGGCGGTCGCGAAGGCTAGCCATTTCAAGCTCGATCAGCCGGCACCGATCGCGACGGTCGACGAGCTGGCGGACTACGACGCCATCATCATCGGTGTCCCAACGCGGTTCGGAAACATGCCGGCGCAGATGAAGAACTTCCTCGATCAGACGGGCGGCCTTTGGTTGTCCGGCAAGTTGATCGGCAAAGTCGGGAGCGTCTTCACCTCGACGGCCACTCAGCACGGCGGCCAGGAGAGCACAATTCTCTCGACGCATACCGTGCTGCTGCACCAGGGCATGGTGATCGTCGGGCTGCCTTACTCGTTCGCGGGTCAGATGGGCGTGACGGAAATCACCGGCGGTTCGCCTTATGGCGCGTCGACGATTGCGGGTGCCGACGGTTCGAGACAGCCTTCGGCAAACGAATTGGCAGGCGCCCGCTTCCAGGGCCGTCACGTCGCACAGATCGCGGGACGCCTGGAGGGCTGACAACACGCACACGGATCGTCGCCGAATTGGCGACGGTCTAGTTCCGCCGGCGACGATTGAAGCGCCGGATCGGCTAACCACATTGGAAAGCAACCGAGCAAATCTCGTGCAAACGAGAAAGGAGAAGTCATGTCTGGAATTCATCACGTGACTGCGATTGCTGGCAATCCGTCCCGCAATCTCGACTTCTACACCAAGGTTCTTGGCCTGAGGCTGGTCAAGAAGACGGTCAACTTCGACGATCCGGGCACCTACCATTTCTATTTCGGCGATGAGGCAGGCAATCCGGGTACGATCCTGACCTTCTTCCCATGGGATCATGCCCCGCGTGGACGCAACGGCGTCGGGACTGCGCAGCAGACGATGTTCCGCGTGCCGGAAAGCGCGATCGGCTACTGGGCGCATCGCTTCATCGAAAAGGGCGTGCCGCATGAGGCGATCGAGAAACGCTTCGGGCATTCGGTCCTGGCATTCAGCGATCCTGATGGCATGAGCCTCAGTCTCGTCGGCGTGCCCGGCGCCGAAGCGGAAGCGGCTTGGCAGGGCAGCGACGTCCCGGCGGAGCACGCACTGCGCGGCTTCCACGGTGTCAGTCTTCTTCTCGAGGACGCGACACGGACTGGAGCTATCTTGACGGATGTTTTCGGATTTACCGAAACCGACAGCGAGGGACCCTTCAAACGGTTCGTCGCGAACGGCACGGTGGCCGGCGGCATCGTCGAGATCCGTGAAGCCAAGGGATTTCTCCCCGGGCAGATGGGGCGCGGCTCGGTCCATCACGTCGCGTTCCGCGCGGCGAACGACGAAGTGCAGGCCGAGATGCGGAAGAAGCTTGTCGAGAACCACGGCATCCGTCCGACGGAGCAGAGGGATCGGGACTACTTCCGGTCAATCTATTTCCGCGAGCCGGGCGGCGTGCTCTTCGAGATCGCGACGGACGAGCCTGGATTCGCAGTTGATGAGCCTCTGGCTTCTCTCGGCCAATCCTTGAAGCTGCCGCGATTCCTCGAAAGCCGCCGCAAAGAAATCGAAGCCGTCTTGGAGCCTTTGGAGCAAGCAGCATGACGACGCTTACGACAGACCTCATCCGCGCGGGTGCACCCATCGGTGCCGCCCGCGCGGCGATGATCATGGTTCATGGACGCGGTGCGAGTGCCGAGGGAATCCTCGAACTCGCGAATGCCTTCGATGCGCGCGACGTCGCCTATGTTGCGCCGCAAGCGGAGAGCGGAAGCTGGTATCCGTACTCGTTCATAAGCCCCAATTCGCAAAACGAGCCGTACCTCAGCCGCGCGCTCGAAACGCTCGGCGGCGTTGTCGAGGATCTTCAGCGGGAAGGCATGCCTTCCGAGCGCATCGTTCTCTTGGGATTTTCTCAAGGTGCTTGCCTCGCGCTCGAATTCGCGGCTCGCAACGCTCGTCGCTTCGGCGGGGTCGTCGCGTTAAGCGGTGGTCTCATCGGACCCGAGGGCATGAAGAGAGAGGACGCGGGCACACTTCACGGCACGCCCGTGTTTCTTGGCTGCAGCGATGTCGATTCTCACATTCCGCTGGCGCGGGTGCATGAATCGACGGCGGTGCTGACAAAGCTCGGGGGCGATGTTACCGAGAAAATCTATCGCGGAATGGGTCACACCATCGTTCAGGACGAAGTCGACCACGTCAAAAAGATCTTGCAAGGCATCGGATCGCCGGAAAGCAGGTAATGGAATGGAATTCGACTTCGAGAAAATGACCGCGGACGATCGTTACAAGATTCTAACCAGCACGATCGTACCGCGGCCCATCGCCTGGGTCACGACCACATCCAAGGACGGCGTCCGCAACGCGGCGCCGTTCAGCTTTTTTACTGCACTCAGCAAAGATCCGCCGCTGCTCGTGCTCGGGATCTCACCGGGTGGCGACGGCACCTTGAAAGATACGGCGCGGAATATTCTCGATACGCACGAGTTCGTCGTCAATTTAGTGCCGCGCAGCGCTTCGCACTCGATGAACCTGACGTCCAGCGTCGTGCCGCCGGGTGTCGACGAACTCGAGATTGCCAATCTCGAAACGCGGCCGTCGCTCAAGGTCAAACCCGAACGTATCGCCATAAGCCCGGTCGCGTTCGAATGCCGACTGCATACGCCGATCGAGTTTCCAAATCAGCTGATTGCGCTCGGCCAAGTCGTGCAGGCGCACGTCGACGACGCGTTCATTCTCGACCCCGAGAAATTTTATGTAGATACCATCGCGATGGATCTCATCGGCCGCATGCACGGCCGGGGCTGGTATACATCGGCGGACGGGATGTTTCAGATCGACCGGCCCTGATCGTCTGCCAGCGTCGAATGTGGCGCCGAAGCGGAATCCCGGCGCCACCACGTGTAAGCATAAGAATGTATTCGTGAGCTGAGCTTCTTCGGGTGAAGACCTCAGGCTTTATGAGAAATGTCTCGCGTCGCCTCGAAAAGGAACCACACGCGCCGCTCCGCTTCGTCGATCCAGTTTTCGAGAAGGCTTGCAGTGGCCACATCGCCATGCTCGTCGCATAGATCGTGAACCTGCCGCATTTCGTCGACGAGTTGGAGATTGTCGTCCCTCAGCTCGGACAGCATGTCGTTGGGGGTAACGTAGGGAGCATCGTTATCGAGGATGCGCTTCTGGCTATTGATCTGGCCAATGGAGCGGAGGGTCGTACCGCCGATCTTGCGAACGCGCTCGGCAATATCATCCGTTGCAGCAAAAATCTGTTCGCCCTGCTCATCCAGCAGCAAGTGATAGTCGCGGAAATGCGGGCCGGACATGTGCCAATGGAAATTCTTGGTCTTGATATATACAGCGAAAAAATCTGCGAGAAGCGCCGTCAGTGCACCAGAAAGATCTTTGATGGCGTTGTCGGCAAAGTGAGAGGGCGTGTCGAGTGGAAGCTTGCGTCGGGCCTTCGCGGATTCCGCTTTCATGACTCGTAGTTCCTTATCCTTTGTTGCTTCGGTAGTGTCCCTTCAGAGAGCGCGCCTAAAAAAAACAGCACGGCTCGATCGTTATAAACTTTCTCCCGTCGCCTCTTCGAGCACGGCATTTAACATGGCGGACATTTTGTCTAAAGTCGGCTCAACGGCCGACGCTATTCCATACTGGCTGACCAGCCAGTCCAAATCAAGATGTGCAACCCACGCGACGCCTTCGTCGTCCTCCCAGACGAGAACCCTTAGCGGGAGCTCCAATCCAATTTCCTGCGACTGCTGCATAAGCAGCGTACCCACGTTTGGGTTGCCAAAAAGCAGCACTTCAGTCGGACGAAGCTCGAGTCCGGCTTTCTTCGCTGCGGCTGCATGATCGATTCGAGCCAGGAGAGTTTGCCCGTGTTCGGAAACCGCGGCTGCAAGCCTGTCGGCGGTCTCCTTCGCCGGGTGATGGCTTCGAAGCGTGGCCACTCCATTGACCATGACTTGGCAACCTTTGGTTGGACACTTTCCAGCTAGTACAGCCGGCTTCCAAAACGATCCGTTCCAAACACCTACAACGGTTCCAGCTATCACAAAATTAGATAAAATTTTCGATAGCACGAGGCGACGCAGAAAATCATCTGCTCACGTCCGTTTCTAGAATAAAACCGGCTTCTCGCTTGAAAGTAAATGCGATCTTGTGGACCCATGTCTCGGCTGGCGCAATACATTTGCAAATACCCGCCGGCCGGCTACGTCTCAGCGAAGACTATTCGTCGATGAGCGCGGATCGGACGGACTGCAAAATCTCATCCGAGATGGGGTGACCTTTGGTCGACCGCGCGAGCACCAGTCCGCCGACGAGCATCGAGAGCTGCGCCAGAGTTTCTTCACGTGTCGCGGCTTTCTTTTTTCCTGATAATACAGGGGCAAGCCTAGCGACCAGTGTGTCCATCGCCGTCGCAAACGCGGCGCGTACTGATCCCCTCGGATTTTCGCGCGCGAGGTCGCCGCACATCGCAGCTGCGGGACAGCCAAGACCAACGGAGTCGCGGTGATTTTTTGACGTATAGCGCTTGATGAACTCGACCCGCGCGGCCTTCCGATCCGAGCCGTTTCGCTCGATGAACCCTTCATAAGTGGTACGCCGATCTTCGAAGGCCTTCGCGCATGCTTCAGCGACGAGCGCTTCCTTCGAACTGAAATGTCCGTAAAAGCCACCGTGGGTGAGGCCGGCTTCTGCCATCACCTCGGGAACGCTGACGCCGTCGATGCCGTGCTCGAGAAAAAGCCTAGACGCAGCGTCGAGAACGTCTATCCGGTGCTGATCCGCCTGCTTGCGCGATACCCGCGGCATAATCTTCCTCCTTCGGCTCCGCGCATCCGACTTGGCGGCTACTCGGGGCTCATTTTCATTATTGTCGTGGTTCCACCCACGCGTTGATTAGCACAAGTCATCGCTGTGTCGAGGCGGCTGCACAAACCACGGGTTCCCGGCAACCGGGTGCGGCAACATCGGTGTTGCGGCGGGCCTCGCCTTATTTCATTTCGATCATCATATATTATTCTGCACGGCTTGCACAGCCAATCGAGGGAGGATCCAAAACATGTCGCAAGACCCGATCGTCATCGTATCCGCGGTGAGGACGCCGTTGGGCCGCTTCTTGGGGGACCTCGCGCCTCTCCGGGCGTCAGAACTCGGCGCGCATGCGATCCGATCGGCCGTCGAACGCGCGAAGCTCTCGCCGGAGAAAGTCGACGAAGTCATTTTCGGTAACGTGTTGACCGCCGGCCAAGGCCAAGCTCCCGCGCGTCAGGCTGCGAGGGCTGCCGGGCTTCCCAATGCGACCGGCGCGACGACGATCAACAAGGTTTGCGGGTCCGGGATGAAGGCAACGTTTCTTGCCCACGATCTCCTGGCGGCAGGTTCTGCGGATATCATCGTTTCCGGCGGCATGGAGTCCATGTCGAACGCGCCGTATCTTCTCGAGAAGGCGCGCACCGGTTTCCGCATGGGTCACGGGCAGGTCTTGGATCACATGCTGCTCGACGGCCTCGAAGACGCTTATGAAAAAGGCCGGAGCATGGGTGATTTCGGCGAAGCCACCGCGGAAGCCTATCAGTTCACACGTGCGGACCAGGATGCCTTCGCCGTCGAGACTTTGACGCGAGCGCGAGCGGCGGTCCAAGGCGGAGCGTTCAAAGCTGAGATTGCGCCCATTAAAATTGCGGTCAAGGATGGCGAGAAAGTCGTCTCAGACGACGAGAACCCGCTAAAGGTTTCGCCCGAGAAGATCGCGAAATTGAAGCCGGCTTTCCGGCCGAACGGAACGATCACCGCTGCGAGCGCTTCAGCGAATGCCGACGGCGCTGCCGCACTGGTTCTAACGCGCCGCTCGATCGCTGAGCGTGAAGGACTTCCGATTCTTGCGGAGATCCGCGCCCACGCGACGCACAGTCAGGAACCGGCTTGGTTCACGACGGCTCCCATTCCGGCAATGCGCAAAGTCCTTGCCAAGGCCGGATGGGAGGCGGGCGATGTCGATCTTTATGAGATCAACGAAGCCTTCGCGGCGGTTGCCATGGCTGCGCAGAAAGAACTTTCGATCCCGCGCGACAAGCTCAACGTGAACGGCGGAGCGTGTGCCCTCGGGCATCCGATCGGCGCGACGGGCGCGCGGCTCATCGTGACGCTGCTTCATGCGCTCGAGCATCGGGGCGTCACCAAGGGAATAGCGTCCGCGTGCATCGGCGGCGGCGAAGCGACCGCCATCGCTATCGAACGCGTGATTCAGTAAGTCCGAAGCTGCGGTTAGGCCTCTGAGACGAGGCCTAACCGTGACTGCAATCGATCGGTCGATGCCCTGAGAAGGCGGTCAGCGACGATGCCGATGCAAGCGATGGCAAAGCCAGCCGTGAGGCCTCGCCCGGCGTCGGCTTTCGCGAGAGCAATGAACACTTCTTGTCCAAGATCCCGCGTTCCGATCATCGCGCAAATGATGATCATGCTGAGCGCGAGAAGCACGGTCTGATTCAATCCCAGCATGATTTCCGGCAGTGCCAGCGGCAGCTGAACACGCCAGAACATCTGCCGGGGCGTGCAGCCGGATACGGTCGCCGCTTCGATGAGACTTTCCGGGATCTGCCGGATGCCGTGATTGGTGTAGCGGATCGCAGGAACAATCGCGAAAAGGACGGTTGCGATCATTGCCGTCACGTCACCCACGCGGAACAACATCACGACTGGAATGATGAAGCAGAAGGACGGAAGCGTCTGCAGCGTGTCGCAAATCGGCATGAGGAAGGAAGCAAACCGATCGCTTCGGGACGCCGCGATGCCGAGCGCTATGCCGAACAGCGCGGCTATCACCGCCGAGACACCACACAAATACAGGGTCGCCATCGATTTTTCCCAAAGTCCGGTCGCGGCGCAGAAAGCCGTCATCAGGACGACGATCACGGCGAGACGCACACCCGAAAGGCGATAACCGGCGAGGCCCACCAGAAGGACCATTCCGAGCCAAGGGAATTCGACGAGAAAATCCCGAATCGGATTGAGGACGTAGAGCAATAGGAATGTGCGGAAAGCTTCGATGGCATCGAAGAAATTGATATTCACCCAGTCGACGACGGCTTTCCACCACGGCGCCGTCGACATCTTGATGGCGGCCGGGACCGACGCGAATGCCGGCACGAAAAGACTAAGCAAGGTTGTGCCGGCAAGAATCGCGACCGCGGCGGTCAGCATCGGATACCGTTGCACGAAATTCTGATCGGCGACGTGGACGGACGGCCGCTGGCGCGCGGCCGCCTGGCTCAGTCTATCCAGCACAATAGCAAGTGCGACGATCGCGAGCCCTGCCTCCATGCCCTGCCCGATCTTCAAAGCGCGGAGGGCGAGCAACACGTCATAGCCGAGCCCGCCTGCACCGATCATCGAGGAAATGATGACCATGTTGAGCGCAAGCATAATGACTTGATTGACGCCGATCATCAGCGTCGGGCGCCCGGACGGCAGCAGGACTTTCAGCAGCTTCTGGCGCTCTGTGCATCCAACCATCTCGCCGAAATCGTCGATCTCGTGCGGTACGCGCTTCAGCGCCAGCACTGTCGCGCGCACCATCGGCGGCATGGCGAATATCGCTGTTGCCAGCATGCCAGACACGGGGCTGTTGCCGAATAGGAGCAGCATCGGGATGAGATAGGCAAATGTGGGCATCGTCTGCATCAGATCGAGCATCGGCTGAATGATAGCGCGATCGATCCAAGGGCGACGAAAGGCGACGACACCGAGCCCGAGACCGATGACGACGCAAAGCGGGACGCTGATCGCAATGAGCGCCAACGTCAGCATGGCGCTATCCCACTGCCCGAATAGCGCGATGTAAATCATGCAGCCTGCCGCAAGCGCGGCGAGCCGGCCGCCGCCGAAGGCGAAGCCTGCGAGGGCGAACGCAGCGCAGATACCAATCCACGACAGGCGAGGAAGCACGAGTGCGTCGGGGCCGTAGCCGAATTTCCAGCCCTTCGCGAGCAGAGAGATGGCCCACTGAAGAGGAACGTTGAAAATGTCGGTTATGCCTCGCGTCAGCCAAGTGAAATTGGTTTTCACCCACGCCATGAACGCCGATATCCAGTCAGCGATCGGGATCACGGCGTCTGAGGGATATTTGACGGCCCAAGGCGCGATGCCCGGCATCATGTAGAGAATTGCAACGATGGCGACGGCCGCGATCCATATGAGCGTCCAGGCGGATATTGGGGCAGGCCGCGCTGTTATCGAAGTATCGGCGACGGTCATATGCGTTCCTCGCGCGTCAGATCGCGATCGGCGAGCAAATCGATGACGGCGTCCGGCGTCACTTCTCCTAGTGGCTTGCCGTCGGCTCCGGTGACAAGAAAGTTTTTCCGGACGCCGACGATGCGCGCCGAGAACGTCGACACTTTATCGGTCGCCTGCACAGTTCCACCGTAATCCGCGGACGGCGATACGGGCTGCATCAGGCGGGCGGCCGACATGACCTTGGCGCGTTGCACGTCGCGTGTGAATTCGGCGACATAATCCGTCGCGGGGTGCAGGACGAGTTCTTCGGGTGTGCCGGTCTGAATGATCTCGCCGTCCTTCATGATGGCGATGCGATCGGCCAGCCGGATCGCTTCGTCGAAGTCGTGCGTGATGAATACAATCGTTTTCTTGAGGACGCTCTGCAAGCGAAGCAATTCGGTTTGCATCTCTCTCCGAATGAGCGGATCGAGCGCCGAGAACGGTTCATCCAGAAACCAGATCTCCGGTTCGACGCAAAGGCTTCGCGCGATGCCGACGCGCTGCTGCTGGCCGCCCGACAGCTCACGCGGATAGAACTGCTCGCGCCCATTGAGGCCGACAAGCTCTATGACTTTACGGGCCCGGGCCTCCCGCGATTTGCGATCCACACCCTGCACCGACAGTGGAAACGCGATGTTCTCGAGCACCGTCAGATGCGGCAGCAGCGCGAAGTGCTGGAACACCATGCCCATTCGGTGGCGGCGGATTTCGATGAGCTCGTCGGGCTTTGCTTTGAGCAGATCTATGCCGTCGAGCTCGACACTGCCCCATGTCGGCTCGATCAGGCGCGAAATGCAGCGTACGAGCGTGGACTTCCCCGACCCGGACAGGCCCATGACGATAAAAATTTCGCCGCGCCTCACTTCGATCGAGGCATCTCGAACAGCGCCGACGAGCTTGGCTTGGCTGAGATTTTCCGACGTCACCACGCCCGCGCGATCGGAGAGAAACTTTTCAGCTCCAGCGCCAAATACCTTCCAAACATTCTTGCAACGCAACTTCACCGGCCGGTCGTCTTCGGGCAGTTCCGCTTCTTTGCGCATCGGCGCTTGATCGTTCATTCCAGATTGCCTCATGCGCTCGATTAGGATTTGCTTCTAAACAAAGAGAACCGGACAGCCTTCACAAGGGCCGCCGGTTCTCGTCGTTTCAGTTCGTGCAGCAAAGAGAAAATCCGGCTCTTACTTCGCCCATTCCTTCCACTTTGCCTCATTGGCGGTGATCCATGCGGCGGCAACATCATCCATCGATTTGCCGTCGAGATCGACTTGGCCCGACATCTTGTTCAATTCGTTGACGTCGATCGTGTACGCCTTGGCGACCTTGTATGCGCCGGGCCACTTATCCTTCAGGCCCTTCCAGGAGTACTTCCAGATTTCACCGTGCGGCTTGCCGCAATCGTATTTCTTGTCCGGATTAACGCCCCACTTCGGGTCGGTGTAGCAGGCCGCTTCGTATTCCGGGAACTGCACCCATTCGCCTTGGTATTTCGCGGGCGCCCAGTGCGGCGAGTAAATCCACAGCAGGATCGGCGCTTTGCGTTGATATGCTGAATCAAGCTCCGCGAACATCGCGCCGTCGGTTCCCGCGTGCACCACGGTGAACGGCAAACCTAGCGCTTCGACACGCTCATCATCGAAGCCTTCCCACGTTACAGGGCCGCCGAGATATCGACCCTTCGGGGCCGTATCAGCCGTTGAGAACGCCGCCGCACATTTGGGATCTTTCAGGGCCTTCCAATCGGGCAACCCCGGGCACTTTTCCTTCATGTAGAGCGGATACCACCACTCTTCTTTTGCCTTGGGGCCAAGCGAGCCCAGACGCTCGGTCTGGCCCGTTGCGTCGGATGCCTTCATGGCCTCGGCTGCCGTCGTATCCCAAAATTCAACGCCGATATCGATATCGCCGTTGGTGAGGCCTGTCGTGAGGCTCGAAAGGTAGTCAGCTGTCGGATATTCGACGTTGTAGCCGAGCTTGGTGAGAATGCCGCCGAGGATTTTGGCGTTGAGATTGACGCTCGTCCAATCGAAGAGCGCGATCTTGATTGGATCATTGGATTCAGGCGCCGCCATAGCTAGAGGCAGGCCCGTCAAAGATAGCAACGCAGCACAAGCTCCACCGGTCAAAACACGTTTGACAGAACGGTACATTGGTTAGCCTCCAAGCCAACTTTGTTGACATCAAAGTAGGAAATCGGCATCACCCGATTTTTCCTGTGAGTGATAATTTTTGAATTATGCTGCTGTTGTCCTGATCCGTACAAGGCCAAATACAGGGCAATCGCCGATTATTCTGGCAGCACAGTTCGAGCAATTCGCGTTTCCCCTTTCGTTAAAAGATGACGGTCAGTGTGGAATTCAGCGCGCATCAGCGCGCCGCGAATTTAATCTTTTGCGGCGGTGTAATGGGTCCGGCGTCGACCGCCTTCGAAAAACACGTTGCCGCTAACTCAGTCCGTCCTCCGTCACGATGGCGGCATCTGGAAGTACCAATTCGCAACGAGCACCACGGCGAGGCCGCCGAGCAGCGCCAAGTAAGGAAGTATGCCGGCTTTCCGCTCGCCGAGGTCCTGACCGGTCAATCCCAAATCTTCGAGCGCGCCTTTCGGGAATTGTCCTTTGTCTTGGACGTAGTGCCGGAAGGCGAAGACCGGGATGATGAGCGCGGCGAAGATGAAGCCGACCAAGAGCGCGTTCGAATAGCCCCAGACTTTCGCGCCCGCGCCCATGAAGAGCGCGTTGACGAACGCGAGAACCGTATTCAGTCCGATCAGCCAGGTCGGTGCGCGATAGGGGCGGTCGAGATGGCCGCTATCGACGCGATGCATCCAGCCTGCATTGAGGTTGAGGAAGTTGAAGATGATGTAGCCGACGTTCGATACGGCGAGGATGAAGAAGTAGCCGCCCGAATCGGATGCGATCGCGAGCAGAAAGAGGTTGAAGACAAGGTCAGTCCACATCGCGCGTGTCGGCGCACCGTGCGCGTTGGTATGGCTGAGATAGCGCGGCAGCCACCCATCGACCGAGCCCTGGTAGAGCGTTCGCGATGATCCGGCCATCGCCGTCATGATCGCGAGCACGAGCGCCAAGATCATAAGCGCCACGAAGACTTCTTTGATGAACGCGTTACCGCCGGCGACCATGTTGGCCATGGCGTCGGCGACGCCCGTGCCCGCCACGATGCCAGGGTCTTTCATTCCGTCTACACCCAGAACCCCCTGGAATGTGAAGGGCACCAGAATGTAGAGCAGCAGGCAAAGGAGCCCAGAATAGAAGATCGCCTTGAACGTGTCGGTTCGAGGATTGCGGAATTCCCGCGTATAGCAGATCGCCGTTTCGAAGGCGTAGGTGGACCACGCGGCGATGAACATAGCGCCGAGGAACAGCGTCCATCCGACGTTATCGCCGACACCTGGGAGATATGGTCCCGCAACATTCGACGCGTGGAACTGACCGTTGATGAGTGGGACGATTCCGACGATCAACATCGGGATAATGACGAGGAGGCCGATGTACTTTTGCGCGTTCGCGGTGCCGAGGATGCCACGATGCTGAATGGCGAAGACGATCAACATCAATACGGCGCCGATGAAGAACGAAGAGTTGAAGTTTAGCGTTCCAAGACCTGGCACGGCAACGCTCAGCGCATTGAACGATTGGATAGCTGGCGTGTGGACAGCCGTTACCGCGGTGATGGCATCCGCCGCGACTTTACCAACGTTCGCGGGATCAGCGAGCCACGCGATGACTTCCGGCGATTGCTCGGTGAAGGCCGGAATCGGCGCGACGGCATTCAAGATATAGCCGGCCGCGATTGCGCATCCGAGGGACAGAACCGGCGACCACGCGAACCAGTTACACCACACCGATAACGGCGCGATCAATTTGGAATAGCGGAGCCAAGCCGTCGCGCCATAGACCGAAGCACCGCCGGATTTGTTGGGAAAAAGCCCAGCTATCTCTGCGTAGGTAAAGGACTGCAAGAACCCCATGATCATGGAGACCGTCCAGACAACGAAGGCAAGCTTGCCTGCGGTGCCGGCGATGCCGCCAATCGAGAAGAGGACGAGAGCGGGCACGCCGCTTGCTACCCAGAAGGCGCCGCGCCAATCGATGGCTCGATGAAGTGTGTTTCCGGAACCTGCCCCGGTGCCTGGTTCGTAAGTCGCTGCCATACGCATCCCCCGATGCTTGAGTTTGATCCGCGTGCGACGTGATAAAACGACAAACGCCACGAACCGGGTCTCCGGCGCGTGGCGCTAAACGATCAGCAGAATTCCGAAAAGTGGATCGCGCCTGGGACAGAGCCAGGCGCTGCAAGCAATTCCGCCTGCTGGGTCTCCAGTTCGTTGCGCGGTGTCCGAGCCGGACATGCGAACTCCTGTACCAATCACAACCAATTAGGCCGATAAGTCAATGGTATTTCAAGCTATCACAGCAATCAGTGAACGCAACGAATTTGGAGCATTCTCGATAAAATCGATTTCTCCGGACGCATTGCGCGAAGTGCTGATAATTTTGAAAGGCAGCTAGCGCGAACTGATTTCGCGCATGAAGTTGCGATAGAACTTTTCTGCATCGGCGGCGAAGTTTGCCATGTGAGGTTTCGCCGTCTCGGCCATGCGCGGTAGTGCGCCTGGTCCGTGCGTTCGCTCCAGAGTCGCGGCGTAAGCAGGGATGTTGCCCCAGTCCGTGATCGTATTTTCCTCGATCTCGACGTGGTACTGCATGCTCCAGGCATTTCGGCCGACACGCATTGCCTGACACGGGCACACATCGGATTGTGCGAGCACGACAGCGCCTTCGGGCGGTTGGGCCACGCGCACCGAGTGCCATTGAACCGCTTTGAACCGCTTTGGCAGATCACCGAACACCGGATCGCTGCCGGCCTCAGGCGTCAGTGCGACGTCGAGTATTCCGATTTCTGACGGACGTTGCGGTCCGCATGTGCCGCCCAGCGCATCGGCGAGGAGTTGGTGCCCAAGGCAGAGCCCAACAAAAGGACGGCCGAGGTCGCAAACCCAGCGCCGGATCGCACGCTTTTCTTCGATCAGCCACGGGCATTCCTCGACGTCCCACACGTCCATCGGTCCGCCCATCACCCAAAGCGCGTCGTAGTTCTCGAGCGCGGGGATGGCCGCTCCCTCGTCGAGTTCGACAGCGTCCCATGAAATGCCGTCGGCTGCGAAAAATTTGCGGAAGATGCCAGGATGCTCGCACGCAATGTGCTGAAAAACGAGAAAGCGCACGCGGCCCCCTATGCCTGCTATCGAGGCGCGTCTTGTGGCATAATCGAGCGGATATTTCCACCACGAGAGCGGTACTGAGCATTGAATTGGTTGCTACGCGGGTCCCCGCCGTTTCGCGGCGTGCCGGCCGACATCAGAGGTTCATCGTCGGGCGTTAGGCTCGCGCCTAATTTCCCGTTCGAATGAGTGAGCGAAGAATGAAAGCGAAGCAGTTTTTCTCATTGGCATGTCTGGCCGTACTCGCGAGCGCGGTCCCCGCTTTTGCGGACGCGCCTCGGCACAACGTCGTTCTGTTTGTTCCGGACGGGCTCAGAGCCGGCATCGTGACGCCCGCGACGGCTCCAACGTTTGCGGAGATCCGGGACAAGGGCGTCAACTTCGCAAACAGCCATTCGCTTTTTCCGACGTTCACGATGCCGAACTCCAGCGGCATGGCGACCGGGCACTATCTCGGCGACACCGGCGTTTTCGGAAACGTGCTTTACGCGGGCTTCCAGATCCGCACAACCGCTTCGGCGCGGATGGCCTTCATCGAGAACGACGGAGTGATCGGTGACATCGACGAGCATTTCGGCGCCAACTTCATCGACGAGGAGACGATCCTTCACGTTGCGCATCGCGCCGGGTTCAACACGGCCGCGATCGGCAAGATCGGCCCGACGTTCGTCTTCAATCATACGTCGCGCGGCGGCGGCGAAAGCGTCATCATGGATGATGCGACGGGGACACCTGCAGGTATTTCGCTCGCGTCATGGGTCAGCGACGGTCTCAAGGCGCAGGGGCTGCCAATGGAAGCTCCGAGCCGGCTTACCAACAAAGAAAGCGGAAATTCCCACGAGCCCGGGACAAAGGACGCCAACGTCGTTCAGCAGGGATATTTCGCAGCGGCTCTGACACAGGTCGTTCTGCCGAAATTTAAATCCGACGGGAAGCCGTTCGTCGTCGTCTTCTGGTCGCGCGATCCAGACGGAACGCAGCATAACCAGGGCGACAGCCTGCTGAAGCTCGAGCCCGGCATCAACGGACCGACGTCGATGGCGGCCATCCGCAATGCCGACTCGAACCTCGCCGCAATCCGGCGGACGCTCGACGACCTTGGGCTTTCCGACACGACTGATATCGTCGTCTCAGCGGATCATGGCTTCTCCACGATCTCGAAACAGAGCGAAACGAGTGCCGCCGCTCGCGCCAGCTACGCGGACGTGCCTGCGGGGTTGCTGCCTCCGGGATTTCTCGCGATCGACATTGCAGCAGCTCTGAACCTGCCGCTTTACGATCCTGAAGCCGGTAACGCCAAAGTCGAAAGCGGAACGAATCCAAAGAACGCAGACGGCTTGATTGGCGAAGATGCGAACGCGCCGAAGGTTGTCGTCGCGGCAAACGGCGGGTCAGATCTCATTTATATTCCGAGCGGGGATCGCGAACTGGCACAAAAGACGATCGATGCGCTGCTCGCGCAGGATTATGTCAGCGGGCTATTCGTCGACGATAACCTCGGTACTTTCGCCGGGACGTTGCCGTTAAGCGCGATCAATCTCCAGGGCTCGTCGCTGATGCCGCGGCCATCGATCGTCGTCAATTTCAAGAGCTTCTCGACGGGATGTACACAGCCGGTGCTGTGCACCGCGGAGGTCGCCGACACCGGTCTGCAGCAAGGCCAAGGAATGCATGGCAGCTTCAGCCGTGCCGATACGGCCAATTTCATGGCGGCGTTCGGTCCGAGCTTCAAGAAGGGCTTCATCAGCGAGGCCCCTGCGAGCAATGCAGATATCGGGCGGACCATCGCTGCGATCCTCGGGCTGATGCCGGAAAGTAATGGCAAACTCGTCGGCAGAGCGCTGACGGAGACGTTCCCAGAGGGTGCCGTGCCGACATGGGAACGCAAGACGATCGTGTCGGCACCTGCGCCTTCAGGCCTGCGGACGATCCTCAACTATCAGGTTGTGGGCGAGACGAAATATTTCGACGCAGCCGGTTTTGAAGGACGCACGGTCGGCCTCTCGCCGGATCCGGCGTTAGCTCTTACGAAGTAGGACTTCGGGGCTCTCGCGCTACATGCTCTTCGTTGTGACGGCGAGCTCGCGGCTCGAATTGGCCGCGTCTGCTTTGGCGACGCTCATGTCGTTGCCGCGCCAGACGAACGTATCTCCCGCCCAACCTTCGACCCACAGCAGCGGGAGCAATGCATCGCGCAGCATCCACGCAATGGGCGACTGCCATTTCAAGTGCCAGCCTGCCACGCGCGCCAAAAGCGCTTCGGTTCCGTACCAGACGACAAGCAGGCCGGCGAGGACCGTCATCGGATCAAGACCGACGCTCGAAGCGGCCGCGAAGCCCGATGCGATCGGCAGCATGCTGCCCGAAAGAATTTCCGGCGCGTAGAAAACCGGGAATGTTACGCGACGCAATCTCGCCCAGCGCACTTGTCGCGCCCATACTTGCTTTACGGATCGTGGCCCCAGCGGCTGCTCGAACGGGCGATCAACAAGGCGCACGCGGAGACCATGCGCGCGGACGATCTTCGTTGCGGCGGCGTCTTCGGCAATCTCAGCGCCCAGCGCTTCGACGCCACCCGCCTCATCGAGAATATCGCGGCGCCAAAGCATCGACTTGCCTTGCGCAAATCCCAAACCGACCGTATCGGCGGCACTTTGCCAGCGGGCTTGATACGTATTGAGGAACGCGCATTCGAGTTCGGCCCAAAATCCTATCGGATGGCTGCCGACGGGCGGCGAGCAAACGAGACCGACGCCCGGCTCGAAGCTGCGGAAGAGATCGCTGAGATAGTTCTCGGGCATCAAAACGTTGTTGTCGGCGAGCACGATCCACGGGAACCGTGCCGCGCCCCAGCCCTTGACGATATTGTTCAGCTTGGGATTGCTCGTAGGCCTGTCATCACCGATGAGCAGCCTGGCTTCGACATGCGGATATTTCGCGATCAGTTTCCTGGCAAATGGAACCGCCGGGTCGTCTTCGCGTGCGGCGCAGAAAATGACCTCATAGCTGCTATCGGCAAGCTCAAAGGTCGAGCGCAATGTCATTTCATCGAAATGATCCAGACCGCATATCGGCCGGATGATGCTGACGGGCTCGACGCTCAAGCCGCGCTCGCGGCTCCGAGAGGACGTAACGCGCCATAACGCCAGTGCGACCGATACGAGATGTGTGGCCGTGGCCGCTATGCAGAAGATTAGAGCCGCCGCCGTGACGAAATCGGCCATCTCACTCCCCGGTTAGAAATCCAACCGCTGCATTCCAGGATTCAGTGAAATTTCGACGACAGTTGCGCGACGTATCCATGACACAGGGGAAAACGACCGCTCAGCATCGCAAGCCGACGCGGAAGCTGTGCATTTCGCGCGGCTCGCCCGGCGGCGCTCAGGATTTCGCGTGGGAACCGCGGAACCTTTGCGCAATGTTCGTCAAAAGGTAGGCGCCGATCAATGCCGCAACAATCAAGCCGATCACCGAAGGCAGACCGTCGTTGAGGTCGACTGCGACTAAAACCGCGTAGGCAATAGCCGCGCCCACCAGACCGCCGAGTGCGGCGACGACCGTATTGAATACTCCACGCAGTGATAAGCCGTAGAGGATTCCGACTATCAGGCCCGGATACATTGCCGGCCAAAAATGATCACCCATCGGAACCTCTCCCCATTTCTCTGTCCGGCGACGCCAATACGAACGGCTGCGTCCCCAGGCGCTTCTATCAGTCAATCGAAGCTTCGACGAGGGATCGAATGGGGAGAAGCAAGCCGCGCAGGTTGTCGCGGCTTGCCAATCATTGCGCTAGATCAATTCTGCTTGGTCGTGATCTGATCGTAGATGCCGCCGTCGGCAAAGTGCGTTTTCTGGACAGTCGCCCAAGGACCAAGCTTGTCTTCGACCGAGAAAGTCTTGATGGCCGGCAGGTTCGCTTCCTTCAACACGGCTTCATTACGCGGCCGAAAATGATGCTTGGCTATGATTTTCTGCGCGTCGTCAGAATAGAGGAAATCTAGATAGGCCTTGGCGACATCCGCTGTCTTGCGTTTCGCGACCACGGTATCGACGATCGCGATGGGGGGCGCGGCCTCGACGCTGAGCGAGGGATAAACGACGTCGAAGTTCTGCCCGTCGACCTCGGCCTTGATGAGAGCGGCTTCGTTCTCAAACGTCACGAGAACGTCGCCGATGGCGCGCTGCGTAAAGCTTGTCGTGGCGCCGCGTCCGCCACCATCAAATACCGGAACGTTTGCAAAAAGCTTGGCAACGAATTCGCGTGCCTTTTCGTCTGAACCGAGCTTGTCAACCGCATAGCCCCAAGCCGCAAGATAGGTATAGCGTCCGTTCCCCGAGGTCTTCGGATTGGGAATGACGACGGACGTGCCGGACTTCACCAGATCATCCCAATCGGCGATGCCCTTGGGATTGCCTTTGCGGACGAGAAAGACCGTGGTGGTCGTATAGGGTGCGGCGCCGTTGGGGAATTTCGTCCGCCAGTCGCTCGCGACGGCACCTTTGCTCACGAGGAAATCGAGGTCCGTCGGCTGATTGAGTGTTACGACATCGGCCTCGAGGCCTTCGGAGACGGCTTGCGCCTGCTTTGTCGATCCGCCGTGCGCTTGCTTGACTTCAATGTCGCTTCCCGACGACTTCTTCCAGCTCGCAACGAATGCCGGGTTGATTTCTTTGTAGAGTTCACGCGAGACGTCATACGAAGCATTGAGAATGCTCGATTGTGCGAACGCTCCGGGCGATACCGCCACGAGAAGAGCCGTCGCCAAACCAAGCAGCGATACCACACGCCCGATCGTCATATGCAGATCCTTTTTATATAGCGAATTCTTTGACTGGGTGTTGTTGAGCACGAAGAACCGACAAGCCTTCGCATGCTTTTTCAGCATTGCTACGCCGTCTGATAATGAAAGAGAGACCGGCAGCCGATGGAGCCACCGGTCTCAAGTAACCCGATCGCAGAGTGTGAGCGAGCAGGTCCAGGGAGGAAGAAGCGCTGACAAGCGTGCTAGCCTGCGCTTTAGAAGTCTGTCGACGGTCCGATCGCCGCGAGCGTGAGAACGGGGTCGATCTGCCAGTCGCGGTTCACCACTAACCTCAAGTGCCGCGGCGGGGCCGATGTGGCGGGTCTCGGCAAATCGGTCGCCTGTTGTGCCTCGACGGCCGGCTGGCCAGACGTGCTGTTGCTTCGGCTCATAGGGCGAACGCCTCCGCAACGCGGCCAGAGGCACGGCGACGACGCCGGCTCACCGAATGAGCCATCGCTGCGCGTTCCGCGAGAAGCGGATTTGCGAAGCGGCGCCCTTCGAGCGCACTGTATTCATTGAGTGCCGCGTGGAAGAGATACTCGTGTTCTCCTTCTTCACGGATAATGAGTCCTGCCTGGTCGTCGCCGACCTCGATGACGTAAGATTTAGACATGTCTTTGCTCTGCCGGCGGTCGCCAGCGTCCTCTGAAATGCGATTGTTCGATTGAAATGGCTCAGTCCGGGCTGCGTGATCTCAACAGCAGCCGGGCATACAGCCCATCATCATCGCGCGAGAGGCATTTGAGCGGAGGTCTGAGTTTTTCATAGCGGTCTCCATTGCGGAGCCCACGAGCATTTCGTGGGGCTTAGCGTTTGATGACGCGGCGCAAGTCGCTTTCGAAATCACCGCGGCCAGCACAGCAGCGTGCCGACAGACGCATGAAAGCCTTGATCGGGGCCTCGGGTCAAATAACAAGAACTTCAATGCTTATGAGGCAGGTGTGAATTGTTGCCCCGCCGGACGGGGCCGCTATAAACGCCGAACTCCGTTCATTTGACCGAGCACGGTGCGAGGATCGCCATCTTTTCCCGCTACTGGCCAGATATCTGGGGTGTTTTCGGGCAATGCCGTGTACCAGCGTGGCAATTTCCCACATACCGATCCGGTGCTACACCTCGTCAGGTTCGGCGCACGAATACAGAGGGGAAGGGGGATCTGAAGTATGAAGATTTGTATGGTCGGCGCGGGGTACGTCGGGCTCGTCTCAGCCGCCTGCTTTTCCGACTTCGGCTGGACCGTTACCTGCGTCGATAAGGACCCGAACCGGCTCGCCGACCTCAAGGCAGGCCGCTCCCCCATCTATGAGCCCGGGCTTGACGCTTTGCTGGAGCGAAACATCAAGGCCGGCCGCCTGGTGTTTACAGAGGAGCTCGGGCCGGCCGTCGCGGACGCCGACGTCGTCTTCCTGGCGGTCGGAACGCCGATGCGGCGCGGCGACGGGTATGCCGACCTTTCCTATGTGTTCACAGCCGTCGAAGAAGCCGCTCCTCATTTCAACGGATTCACGGTCGTCACGACGAAGTCGACCGTGCCGGTCGGGACTAGCCGCGAGATCGAGCGCCGCCTCAAGGCAAAGCGTCCCGATGCCGACGTTGCCATCTGCTCCAACCCTGAGTTTTTGCGCGAAGGATCGGCGATCCAGGACTTCACCCATCCCGATAGGGTCCTCGTCGGCACCGATGACGACCGTGCGCGCGACGTGATGGAGCGGCTTTACAAGCCCCTGGCGCTGCGCGGCTCACCGGTGATGTTCGTCGAGCGCGAATCGGCGGAACTCGCGAAGTACGCGGCCAACGCCTTCCTTGCCCTCAAGATCAGCTTCATCAACGAGATCGCGGATCTCTGCGAAAGCGTGGGCGCCGACGTTCAGGAGGTTGCCTCTGCAATCGGCAAGGACCGGCGCATCGGCGACAAGTTTCTTCATCCGGGCCCGGGTTACGGCGGCTCCTGTTTTCCCAAGGACGTTTCGGCTCTTATCCGTACGGCACGGGAGGCGAGAGCGCCGGTGTCGATCATCGAGCAGGTCGAACGCGTCAACCACGAGCGAAAGCTCGCCATGGCGATCCGCGTCGAAGAGGCAGCTGGGGGTTCGGTTCGCAACAAGACGATCGCGGTCCTGGGTCTGACCTTCAAGCCGAACACCGACGACATGCGCGATGCGCCGAGCCTCGTCATCGTGCCGATGCTGCAGGAACGCGGTGCGACCATTCGGGCCTGCGATCCGCAGGGCCGGCGTCATGCCGAGCCTTTGCTGCCCGGCATCGTCTGGTGCGATAGCGCCGACCAGGCCGCGGAAGGCGCCGACGTGCTCGTCGTCGTGACGGAGTGGAACGAGTACCGCGCGCTCGATCTCGAAGCGCTCAAGGCGCGCATGACCGGCAATACCATCGTCGATCTGCGGAACGTCTTCGATGCCGACGCCGTTCGCGAACTCGGGCTCAGCTATTCCGGCATTGGCCGTGGCCGGCTCGACGCTGCGAAGGGCGAAGCAAAAGCTGCACCGGTTCAAACGGCGCTGCGTTCCGTCGAAGCCGCAAAATAGTTTCATCCAGGACGGTGAGGCCTGTCACCATCACGGGTTGGCGATGCAATCGCGCCAACCATCCGTTTGAATCTCGTATAAATTTCCTATTTCTGCTTTTTTCTCCGCTGTTTGGCGGTCGATGACGACCTCGCGCAAGCTTCGAGTAGGAAGCTCGCCCCCAAAGTTTGGGGGATTTTTTCGATCATGGCAGCCACGAAAGCCGCAGGGAGCGGCGTCGACCTAAATTTGGGTCAGCGCGACGCGGGCCTGGCCGTGGGCATCATCGCCATTCTGATGATCCTGTTCCTGCCGCTTCCGGCGTTCATGATCGATCTTGGGCTGGCTTTGTCTATTGCGCTGTCGATCGTCATCCTGATGGTCGCGTTGTGGATACGCCGCCCGCTCGAATTTTCCGCTTTTCCGACCATCTTGCTGATCGCGACGCTGCTCCGGCTGTCGCTCAACGTCGCGACGACACGCCTTATTCTGTCGAATGGCGCCGAGGGACCAAACGCCGCCGGCCACGTCATCGCCGGTTTCGCTCAGTTCGTCATGGGCGGCAATTTCGTCATTGGCATCATCGTCTTCATCATTCTCATCACCGTGAACTTCGTGGTCATCACGAAGGGCGCGACGCGTATCGCCGAGGTCGGCGCGCGCTTCACCCTCGATTCGCTGCCGGGCAAGCAGATGGCCGTCGACGCCGATCTCGCGGCCGGCTCGATCGACGAGAAGGAAGCCGTCCGGCGCCGCAGGGAGCTTGAAGAAGAAAGCCAATTCTTCGGCGCCATGGACGGCGCCTCGAAGTTCGTTCGCGGTGACGCCATCGCGGGGTTGATCATCACTGCGGTCAACATCTTCGGCGGGATCATCATCGGCGTTACGCAACACGATCTGGCATTCGATACCGCAGCCAAGACGTTTACGTTGCTGTCGGTGGGCGACGGCATCGTCACCCAGATGCCGGCGCTCATCGTCGCGCTCGCCGCGGGTCTTCTCGTGTCGAAAGGCGGCACGCAGGGCTCGACGGAAGGCATCATCGTCAGCCAGCTCGGCAATTATCCGCGCGCATTGATGGTAACAGGCGGCGTGATGTTGCTGCTGTCTATGGCGCCGGGCCTGCCCTGGTATGTGTTCGCTCCTATCGGCGGCGGCCTCGCATTCATTAGTATGCGCGTTACTCGCCAGAGAGACGAAAGCGCGAAAGCTGCATCCAACGCGCGTTCCGAGAGCGAAGCTCCGTCTGCCGAAGAGCAATCGCGTCAGTCCATCCGCGAACAGCTGAAGACGACGGAAATCGAGATCTGCTTCGGCAAGCAGATTTCTACCGTCCTGATGCGTACGACCAGCGACCTGCCACTGCGCGTCGCCAAGATGCGTCGAAAGTTCGCCAAGCAGTACGGTTTCGTCGTTCCGGATATCAAGCTCGTCGAAGATCTTTCCGTTCCGCCGAAGAGTTATCAGATCAAGGTTCATGGAACGGTGATCGCGACTGCCGAACTTCGGCTCGGTGACGTGCTCGTCGTCGTCGGCGATGGCCCGAAGCCAGAGGCGCCGGGAGACGAGACACGCGAACCGGCATTCGGCATGAAGGCCTTGTGGATACCAGACATCTTCACGAACGCGCTGAAGCGCGATGGTTTCGTTCCGGTCGAAAACACATCCGTGCTCCTGACGCATGTTGCTGAAGTCATCCGCAACAGCTTGGCGCAGCTCTTCTCATATCGCGATCTTCGCGCGCTCCTCGAGCGACTCGACCCCGAGTATCGCAAGCTGCTGGAAGAAATCTGCCCGGCGCAGATCTCGTACTCCGGCCTGCAGAGCGTCCTCAAAATGTTGCTCGCCGAGCGCATTTCGATCCGGAACCTGCACCTCATTCTGGAAGCCGTCGCGGAGATCGCACCGTTCTCGCGCAAGGCAGAGCAAATCTCCGAACATGTGCGCATGCGCCTCGCATCGCAGATTTGCGGCGATCTCAGCGAAGGCAACTATCTCAAGGTCGTGCGGCTTGGAAATCGCTGGGAGCTCGCCTTCCATCAGGCGCTCAAGCGCGATGCCAAGGGCGAAGTCGTCGAGTTCGACATCGAGCCGCGTCTCATCGAGCAGTTCGGAGGCGATCTCAGCCGAATGGTTCAGCCGCTCATGGACGCCGGCCACCAATTCGTTCTCGTCACTGCCGCCGAGACGCGCCCCTACGTTCACACGGTTACGGAGCGCCTCTTCGGAACGCTGCCCGTCCTCTCTCATCTCGAAATCAGCCGCGGCGTCCAGATTCAGTCTCTCGGCTCCGTTTCATGACCGAGTTCACGCACGAAACCATTCTGGTTCCGTTTCTTGTCTTCTGTCGCGTCGGCGCATGCTTCATGCTGCTGCCCGGACTTTCGAGCGAGCGCATTCCGGTGCAGCTTCGACTTTTCGTTGCCGTCGCCGTTTCTCTCGCGATTACGCCGCTCGTATACGATTCCGTTCGTCCGTCGGCGGGGGAAACACCGAGCAATTTGCTCGCGCTGATCATGATCGAAACCTCGACCGGAATGCTTCTGGGATTTCTGGTGCGGGTTCTATTCATGGCCCTCGAGTTCGTCGCGACGGCCATGGCGAACTTAGCCGGATACGGATCGGTCTTCTCTCGTTCAATCGACAACAATGACCCTTCCTCGCCATTTGCGTCTCTCGTAACAGCACCCGCCGTCGTGCTTTTTTTCATCACCAATCAGCACATCAACGTCATTCGGATGCTGGAACGGTCATACGACGCGTTCAAAGTCGGGGTGGCGATTGCGGCGCCGCCAAATCTGCAGATGATCGTTGCGCAGGTCGGGATCGCCTTCAAGTTGACGCTGCAGCTAAGCGCTGCGCTCATTGTCTATTCTCTGACGGTCAATCTCGCGTTCGGCTTCCTGAACAAGATGGTGCCGCAGATACCGATTTATTTTGTATCGACACCATTCGTCGTGCTCGGCGGTCTCTTTCTGTTGCTGCAGATCGACAAGTCGGCCATCGAGATTTTCTCCTCCCTGGTGATGCAGGCGATCCAGAATCTCGGCCAAAATGGCTAGATCGTCGAAAAAAGTCAGTCGGCTCGTCGACGTCTTTCACGATCTCGAGACCACCGAGAGAGCCAGGGTCGGCGAATTGACCCGGCAAATCAGTGAGCTTCGAAGCTCGCAGGAAGACATCATCGCCACCCTCGCCAATCCATCCGCGGTCCACGAACCCTTTCTGGCGCTGATGTCGCGGAGCCTTGGGAACATTCAGCGGCGCCTTCAACGTCTCTCGAACGAACATGCGGCGGTGCTCGCTCGCTATGCCGCGGCTGCAGCCCGTACGCGTGCGGCGAATTCTTTGCTGGCCGACGTCCGAGCCGAGGAATCCCGCAAGTCCGAGCAGCGGGAACTCGAGGCTTTGCTCGAATTTCAGCAAGCTACGACGGCGCAAGGCCGGGGTAAGTCTACTCGTTCATCGTGAGGCCTCATCCTCCGCAACCGAAACGAGCTATGCCTATCATTTCGCCCACAGCTGCCGCCGATCAGGCCATGTGGACCGCCCGACAGACGGTCCGGCCGGCGCCATCCGCCGACGTTCGGCCCGTCGACGCCGCCGCGCCGGAACAATCCGGCCAGACGCAGAAGAGCAAGTCCAAGGAAGCTGGCCAACAGTTCGAGGCAATGTATCTCCGGCAGATGCTGGAAGAGTGGATGCCGAAGGATTCGGAATCGCTCTTCGGCGATGGCACCGCGGGAACGGTATGGCGGGGAATGATGGTCGATACCCTAGCAACCACTCTGTCGAAATCGGGAACGATCGGCATCGCGCAAATGATTATCAAACCGGAACCCGACGGTTCCAGAGGAAAGTAAAATGAGCAGTGCGGCGGCGGAAGCAAAAGCCGGATCTCACCAACCTTCGCCCGCAGCCGTCACGCGCGCCGGAGCCGTTGTTCAAAGCGGTCTCCGGACGGTGATTCCTAGCCGCGCCGTTGCGCACGACATCGAAGCCGCGCGCGCACTGGTGATCCAGGTCATCCAGCGTATCGACAGCTGTCTCGACGAAGAAATCGCTGCGTTGGACAAAGCGCCAAACTTCGATCTCAAGGCTTCAAACGATCGCAAGAGCCAGGGCCTCGTCGATCTCAGCCAGGCCATGCGGCGGTTGAAGCCGGCCGACGTCGATGATGAACTCAATCACCAACTTCAGGCATTCCGCGCCAAGCTCGCCGTCAATCTTCGCAAGATCTGCCTTCACCTCGATGCGGTCAAGGAAATCACGGCGATGCTGTCCCTCGCGATCCAGAGCGCGGATTCAGACGGCACTTATACTCGTCACATCGGACCGCAGCGGAGCCCGACGTGATCCGACTACTCGTCTTATCATTCATCGCCTGTCTCTCCACGATCGGCGGCGTCTATGGCGCCGTTTCTTGGAAATCCAGTGCGAAGACGGATGCGGCGAAGGAAGCGGGCCCCAAGCTGCAGATGATGAAGACTCACATGGTGAGCGTGCCGATCCTGACGAACGGCGAAGTCATGGGTTATGTCGTGACGCGCCTGCAGTTCACGGCAGACTCCGAACTTGTGAAACTCAGCACGATCCAACCGGAAGTGTTCGTGGCCGACGAAGCATTTCGGCAGATCTACGAGACCACGCCGAACGACATCAAGACCGGACGCAAACAGGCCATCAAAGATCTCGCTGCCAACATCGCGGCCGGAGCCAACAAGCGGCTCGGCCGGGATATGATCAAGGACATCATGATCGACAGTTGGACCTATCTCTCAAAAGCGGACATGATGAAAAACAATGAGCGCAATCGATAGTAACTTCGGCTTCGATGCCGTTTTCCGTCAAACAGCTGCCGAGCTCAAGCTGCGCCTCGCGCGCGACGCCGGGCGGCTTTCCGGCAAGCCGGTGACTGCGCGGCAGCGCGGAGGAATGGCTGCCTTCGCGATATTCGCCGGTCTTGGATTTTTATCGGTTCTGATCTTCGCGATCGGCTATTCGGCGCTGTTGTCCGATGAGCCCGAGATCTGGATTCATCGTCTGATGGCGCTCGCAGTCATGCAAAGCATCCTGATTGCGGCGGTGACGATGAAGCTCGCTCCGATCATCGAGCGCCGCGGGTCAATGATCCGAATTGGACAGCAACTCAATTTCTGGCAAGCACCTGCCATCGACGCACGCAAGCCTGCGCTGCCTGCAGCAACGGTTCCACCGCCGCTGCCAGAGCCGCGAAAGCCCGTTGTTGGCGGAAAGCTCGCTGGCCGCGAATTTCTTGAATATGACGATGGATCGATCGAGATCGATACGCTTGTCGGGCGACGGCGCTTCGCGTCGCTTGCAGCGGCACGCGAATTCGTCGGATCCTAAGCGCAGTCAGCCCGTCATAGGCCAATTGCCGAAATCATCGAACTCGCCCGTTTCTTCATTGGACGGAACGCTTTCTGCCTGCCGCCCGGTCAGCCGATCAGAAAGATCGGCGAGTTTTACGGATCGAGCGGCATCGGCAATGTCGACCTTCCAATCGCGGGACGAGCTTTTCGAGACGCCAGCGAGAAAGTCGGCAACTGCACCGAGATTCTGGCAGAGCCGATCGAGACTTTGAAGCTCGTAAAGGGATTGCGAGCCGCCGAACGCTCCGGCCACGACGAGGTTGCTGATAAGATCCTGAAGATCACTGGCGGTATCCGACAGCATCCGAACTTCTTCAGAGACCGTCGTCAATATCTCCGGTACGGGAACGCCTGTTCGCTGCGAACCATCGTGTTGTCGATTGCCGTCGTTCATCTCGTCCCAGTCCCCAAAAAAACGATCAGAAAAGTTCGAGTTCGCCGGCGTTGACATCGACTGTTGCGACGGGCATCTGCACGGGCCTTTCGATTTGTGCAGGACCCGCAAGCAAAATTTGCCGCGCACGTCCTGAAACCGGCCAATACTGGATGCGCCGGCCCTGCAAACCGCCAGTGCTGCCACCGACGAAGGAAATACCTTCCGCTTTGAGAAAGCGTTGCGCGAATTCCGCGTTGTGCTTCCCGATGTCGGAGTGAGAACGAACGGTGCGGGCACCTCCAAACAACTTCGCCTCCAGCCGATCGCGCCGGCCACCGGCCTTCAACAGGCCGTTGACGAGCATTTCCATCAGATGGACGCCCATGCGCTCATCCGCTGCCGCTGTGGAGCCGAGGTTGCCGGGCAGAAGAAAGTGATTGATGCCGCCCACTCCGGCAAGCGGATCGCGAATGCACGCGGCAATGCAAGATCCGAGGATCGTCGTCACCATGACATCCCGGTCGCTGGTGACGAAGAACTCGCCTTGAATGATGTGGACGCGATTTTCCGTCTTCACGGCGGACGTCATGTCAACTTACCGACAACAGCCTCGATGCACGTTTTGAGCTGTGGCACAGCGAACGGCTTAGCGAGGAAGTTATTCAGTCCCCACTTCTTGCCTTCGTCGATAAGAGCTTTGTCGCCCTTACCCGTCACGAGGATGAAGCCGACCTTGCTTGTCGGGGCATGCTGGCGCAGCGCACGCAAAAGCTGAATGCCGTCGATTTTTGGCATGTTGTAGTCCGAGATGACGAGATGGCAGGGCGCCGCCATCATCATCTTCAACCCCTCTTCGCCGTCCTTGGCGACTTTGAAGTTCTTCAACCCAATCTGATCAAGACCGTCGGTTAGAAGCGCCCGGCTGACGGACGTGTCATCAACGACCAGAATCTGCAGTTGCTGCATTGAGGGCATGGTTTTCGCCTCCTAGTTTTTCTTCTTCATTGACGTTTCTGCGATTATCGCTGCCGCAAGGCGGTCGAGGGCCAGCTGATTTTCAACGGCCCCGACTTCGAATGCCACTTTCGGCATTCCATAGACGATGCAGCTGGATTCGTTTTGGCCGAATGTTTTTGCACCGGCCTGACGCATGGCGAGCAGGCCCGCGGCGCCGTCTTTTCCCATGCCGGTTAAAATGACGCCGACCGCGTTCCCCTTGCAAGAGCGCGCCACGGAGTTGAAGAGCACGTCCACCGACGGACAATGCCCGCTGACACGTTCGGCGGTCTTCAAACGGCACCGGAGGTCCGGCGTGATTTCGAGGTGGCGCGTTCCTCCCGGCGCGAGGAAAACGTTTCCCGGCAATAGCTTTGCGCGGTCGGTCGCTTCCTGAACCTTCGGCGCGCAGAGCCTATCGAGACGGTCAGCGAAGCTGTGCGTAAATGCCGGCGGCATATGCTGAGTTATGACCGTCGGCGGACAATTCTCGGGGAACCCGGACAGCAGTTCCAGAAGAGCTTCAACGCCGCCTGTCGATGCGCCGATGGCAACCACGCGGCCGTCAGACACGTACGACGCATGTGCCGATTGGATGCCTCTTGCCTTGCGATGGCTGTCTTCGGTTCTGACCAGAGGCTTCACGCGGGCCGATGCTGCGATCTTGACCTTGTATGGCAGCTCTTCGAAGCTGTGTTCATTTCCCGGTCGCGGCTTTTCTATGCAGTCGATTGCGCCCATCTCGAGAGCCTGAAGCGTTTCCTCGGCACCGCGTTTCGTCAGGGTCGACACCATGATGACCGGCATGGGACGCAGCCGCATAATCTTTTCGAGAAATTCCAGGCCGCTCATATTCGGCATCTCGACATCGAGCGTGACAACATCGGGGTTGAGCGCCTTGATGGCCTGACGCGCCTGAAGCGGATCCTCGGCCTCGCCCACAACGACGATATCAGGATCCTTTGTCAGCGCCGAGGCGATCAGCCCGCGCATGGTGGACGAATCGTCGACCACGAGGACTTTGACTTTTTTCATGATGGCTTGCCGCCCCTCCTGCGATAGCTCGTGATGCCATCGCTGGACAACAATGCGGCTGCGGGTCCGGACATACGTTCGGAATGCCCTATGTAGAGCGCGCCATCGTCGCGCAGCAGACGCGCCAAACGGCTCCAGATCATGCTTTGCGTATCGCGGTCGAAATAAATGACGACGTTCCTGCAGAATATCGCGTCGAACGGACCGCTGAACGGCCAGGTTCCCATCAAATTGAGTTCTCGAAACGAAACGAGAGCGCGCGCGTCATCGGCAATTTTCAGCGTCGTGCCGCGGCTGTCGCCAGACACAGGCTCGAACCATTTGGAGCGCAGATCGGACGGCACATCACGAACCTCTTCCTTCTGATATTGCCCCTTCTTTCCATGCGCGACGACGTGAGGATTGAGATCAGTTGCAAGGATACGGACGTCGAGCGATGCGGCATTGGGGATGACGGAGAGCACCGTCAGCGCCATGGAATACGGCTCCTGTCCGGTTGAGCACGCAGCTGACCAAAGTCTGATGCGATTACCCCGGCGGGCATTCTCCGCAAGCGGCTCGATGATCTGGGTGCGCAAATGCTCGAAGTGATGGGGCTCGCGGAAGAAGCGCGTCACGTTCGTGGTCAGCGCCGCGATCATGCTGCCGCGCTCGTCTGCATCGGCGCGTACCGTCGCGCAGTAATCGGAAAACGTCGCGATCCCTCGCGCCCGCAAACGCTTCGCAAGCCGCGAATATACGAGGGTCGCCTTCGATTGGGGCAAGTCAATTCCGGCTTCCGCCTTCGCAATGTCTGCGATCTCGCGGAAATTTGCAGCCGAGAACGCGAACTCACCTGTTACGAGAGCTCCGGAATCGCGCGACGAAGACCTCTCCAATGCGGATGTCATGCGGCCGCCTTGGCGCTTATCGGCAGCACGCTTTCCAACGTGACGATGCTGATCATGCGGCCTTCGACGGCATAGACGCCTTTGACAAAAGTTTTCGCCAGATCCGAGGCGACGTCCGGTGTCGGCTGCATGGAAGCTTCGGACGTGGTCAGGATGTCGGAAACTGCATCCACCAGCAGGCCCACGACCTGCTGATAGACCTGCACGACGATGATGACGCTTCTCGCTGTCGGCTCGGTGAGGCCGAGACCGAACCGCATGGCGAGATCGACGATCGGAAGAACGGCGCCGCGCAGGTTGATTACGCCACGTACGTAAGCTGGGGAGTGCGGCAACGGCGTTGCGGGCGTCCAACCGCGGATTTCGCGAACACCCATAATGTCGATGCAAAATTCCTGCGCACCCACGCGGAAAGAGACGAACTCGCGGTTTGCAGAGTTGGCTGACGAACCGACGTCCTGCATGATCATTATCCTCCAGTTCCATAGCGTGCGTCGCCGCCGAGCTGCTCTTCGAACGAACCCGTGACCAAGGCGTCCACGTCGAGAATGAGTGCTACACGGCCGTCGCCAAGGATCGTGGCGGCCGCGATGCCGGCAACGGTGCCGTAGTTCGCTTCAAGACTTTTGATGACGACCTGCCGCTGATCCTGGATCGAGTCGACCAACAGAGCGTTGCGCGCGCCGCCTCCGGTCTCGACCAGTATCGCTACGCTGCGTTCCGGGTCGGCCGGCGTATCGCGAAAGCCCATCTGCGTGCCGACATCGATAAGCGGCACGAAGGTATTGCGGATGGCCATGACCCGGCTGTCTGCGCCGATGCCGTGAATCTCGCCCTTCTTCGGCTTCAACGTCTCGACAATCGCCGTCAACGGCACGACGAGCGTCTGACCCGCAACGGACACCGCCATACCGTCGAGGACGGCAAGTGTCAGCGGCAGACTCATCGAGAACGTCGAGCCAAGTCCCGGTCGCGACGCGATCGATATGCGGCCGCCGAGTGCCAATATCGAGCGCTTGACGACGTCCATGCCGACGCCGCGGCCTGAGATGTTCGAGATCGTCGCAGCCGTCGAGAAGCCGGGGAGGAAGAGAAGATTATCGATGTCGCTATCGGAAAGCTGCGCGTCGGGCGAGATAAGGCCCTTCTTGATTGCAGATGCGCGGACCTTCGGCCGATTGATGCCGGCGCCATCATCCGAAATCTCGATGACGATACGCCCTGAACGGTGAGCCGCGCTCAAACGAACGTTGCCTTCGGGGGACTTCCCGGCCGCGATCCGTTCCTCAGGCGATTCGATACCGTGATCGACCGCGTTGCGGATCATGTGCGTCAGCGGCTCTGCCAGACGCTCGACGACGGTTTTGTCGACCTCTGTCGCTTCGCCGTCGGTTTTGAGGCGAACTTGCTTGCCCGTCGTATCCGCCAGCTCGCGCACGATGCGCGACATGCGCTGAAAGAGTGGCTTTACAGGCTGCGCGCGGATCGCCATCACGCTTTCCTGAATTTCGCGCGTCAGCTGCTCGAGTTCTTCGAGGCCGATAATAACCGATGATGAACCGGCGAAATTCGCTTCGATCACGCGCTGAGACAGCATGGCCTGGTTGATCACAAGCTCGCCGACGAGATTGATCAGGCGGTCGACACGATCGAATTCGACGCGGATGGTCGTCTGCGTTTGCACAGCGACGGCCTTCGACGCCTCTGTCGTTTGCGTTGACACCGCCGAAGTTTCGCTCGCGATCACTTCTGTTGGCGCGGGACCAGGTTGTGGATGGTCTCGAGAATTCGTTTCTGCCACGGACGCGTTGCCAAGCGCCTGCGCCAACAGCGCGGCAATCGCTGCGTCCGAAACTTCGGATTGACCGTCGGTTTCGATGGAGATGTCGGCTTCTCCGTCGACGAATTCGAACACCTCGCGAACGGCCTCGATCGGCGCCTCAGATGAAAGCTTTACGTTCCAAGAGAGATATGCGCCGTTGGGATCGATCGTGTCGAGATCCGGCACTGCGGACACATCGCAGCTGACTTCGGCATTGCCCAGTCGAGAAAGCTCTCGGACGATCAACACCGTCTCGTTACCATTGAGGTAGAGTTCGGGCCGAGGCGTAAAGCCGACACGATATTCATGCACCGGTGCCGCAGGAGGCTCGGGCGCCATATCGGGAAGACCGAAATCCAAGACCATCGGCTGGAAGTCGATGGCTTCCTCGACTTCTTCCTCGCCTTCGACGGTCGTCAGCGCCTTGACGTCAGCCGCGACCGCCGCGTAGCTCGACTCGTCGATTTCCGTGCCGTCACGAGATGCTGCCACGAGATCGGCCAGCACGTCGGCGGCGCGGAGCATCACTTTCATCACGTCGGCGGACGGGTGAAGCTTGCCGCTTCGAACGTAATCCAGCGCCGTCTCGAAAGTATGTGCGAATTGCACGAGCGCAGTCAGCTTAAATGCGCCCGCGCCTCCCTTAATCGAGTGCACTGCGCGGAAGACGGCATTGACCGTTTCGGAATCGGCATTGCCTTCGTCCATTGCAAGCAAGCCGAGTTCCATTTCCGAGAGCTGCTCTTCGCACTCCTGGAAGAACGTCTGGCGGATTGCGGCCATCGTATCGACGGTCATCGTTTATGCTCTTTTATTTCGATTTAGGCGGCGACGCGGCGGATAGCGGCGATGAGCTTCGTCGGTTCGAACGGCTTTACGATCCAGCCCGTCGCACCAGCTTCCTTYGCGCGCGTTTTCTTCGCGGCATCGCTCTCGGTGGTGAGAACAAGAATCGGTACCCTGCGGTATCGGCTGTCTTTCCGCACGGCCTCGATAAGTCCGAAGCCATCCATCTTCGGCATGTTGATGTCGGTTACGATAACGTCCGGCATGGATGTCTGAAGCACCTCCAGACCATGAACGCCGTCAACCGCTTGCACAACATTGAAGCCCGCTTCTGCGAGTGCCATTTTCAGCATGTCGCGCATCGTCCGGGAATCGTCGACGGTTAGTATCGTCTGCATCATGGGGAAAATCCTTCGAGAAGAAATTGGTCGCCTGACAATCCAACGAGCGCGATCGTGTCGAGAAGGGCGGAGCTCGGATTTGTCACCGCGTAGCTCTGACCATCGGCGCGCCAGGTGTGTGCGGCGGCTATCAAAACCTGCAACGTCTGCACGCCGACCCTGCTCATCTGACCCGCATCAACGACCAGTGGAGCGCCACGACGGGCGACCAGCAGATCCTTGATGGCGGCAGCCGATGAAGAGTCGCACGAATCCGGTAGGACGAGTTTGGCGTCTTCAACTGGACTTGGCATTTCGGCGGCCACTTCCATCATTGACGTGGCCTCCCCACTATCCTTGCGGTGCGACTTTGCAGTCTTACGCGGCACGCTTTTCCTACGGGGACCATTGGCGCCCGCTTTCGCTTTAGCGCGCGCCATTAAAATTCCTCCCAACCGGCGTCAGAGGAGGCCACATTGCGCCGGCCCATGCCTCCGCCAGCGGCAACCTTCGACTTTGGCGGCGCGCGCTGCGGCCGGGGAGCCGACTTCGGCTGTTCGCGCCGGGTCGACATTTCGACGACCGTATCGTCGCCTGTTCTGAAGCGGCTGACGAGGCGGACGAGTTCTTCGGTCTGTTGAGCGAGCGTTTGCGTTGCAGCCGTCGCTTCCTCGACCATCGCGGCGTTCTGCTGCGTGACCTGATCCATCTCGTTGACGGCCGTGTTGACTTGCTCAAGTCCGTGCGCCTGTTCGTTGGCGCTGGTCGCGATGTCCGTGACGATTGTGTTGATTTCAGCGACCTGGGTCACGATACGAGTCAACGCCAAGCCGGTCTCGCCGACGAGCTGCACACCCTGTGCGACCTGTCCGGTCGAAGCAGAAATGAGACCCTTGATCTCCTTTGCCGCCTCGGCAGAACGCTGCGCCAGTGCTCGCACTTCCGATGCCACGACTGCGAAGCCTCGGCCAGCGTCGCCTGCGCGAGCGGCTTCGACGCCGGCATTCAACGCGAGAAGGTTCGTCTGGAACGCAATCTCGTCAATGACGCCGATGATCTGGCTGATCTGCTTCGACGAACTCTCGATGCCGTTCATTGCTGAAATCGCTTTGCGAACGATCTCGCCGCTCTTCTCGGCGTCTGCCTTGGCAACAGAAACCGTTTCGCGGGCATGGGTCGCGCCACGAGCCGTCTTGTTGACGGTATCCGTAATCTCCTTAACGGCAGCTGCCGTTTGCTCGAGACTTGCGGCCTGGTTTTCCGTGCGCCGCGAAAGATCGTCGGAGGCTTGCGAAATTTCCTCGGTGCCGAGCTTGATGCTGGCGGCACCTTTTTTCACAAGCTCGATCGTGCTTCTCAGCTGCGAAGCCGCGGAATTGAAGTCTGTCTTGAGCTTCAAGAACTCCGGAGCGATCTCGGCGTATACCGAGGTCTCGAGGTTTCCTTGCGCGAGTTCCGACAGAGAGGTTCCGAGCGATTGGACGACGACATTGATCTGGCCCTCGGCCTCGATCTTCGCGGCTTGCGCGGCATCCAGCTGACCCATCATCAGGTTCATCTGGTTGATGATAGCCTCGTACTCCGGGATGACCTTCTCGGTAATCCGATGCGTGAAGTCGCCGCTCGCTATCCGTTCGGCCGCACTGGTGAACGCGTCCATGAAGCGCTCGTGCTCTTTCGCGTAGTGCTCGCTCTGCTCCTGCTGCTGTCTGGCAGCATCGACGGCGGCGTCGGTCATCGCCTTATTTTCGACGACGGCTTCCTTGAAGCGTGCGAGCGCACTCGCGATCATGCCGTTTTCGTTGCTGTCAGCGAGATACGGGACTTCGACGCTCAAATCCTTATGGCTGATTTGATCCATCGCGCGGACCAGGCTCGTGAGCCGCAGCGAAATGCCCTTTGCGATGAGACCGACCAAGACAACAGCAGCGACGGTTGCAGCGATCAACAGCGCAAGCGTCCGGTATAGAGAGGATCGTGCAGCATCCGCATGATCTTTTGCGAGTCGGTCAAAAAGATCGCTGATTTGACCAGCCGACGTTGCGACGAGGCTATTGGCGTCGCTCAGTGATGCGATAACGTCGCTGCCGATCGCTGCTCGCCGATAGTCAGCGGCTTTGATCTTCGCACCAATTTGATCGAGCGTCGTGAGAAGCCTGATGTTCGTGTCGCCGAGCGTGCTCTTCGATTCGCCGGAGACATCTGCACTCAGAAGCTTATTCAGCGAGCCGCGGAATTTCTCCGTCGTTCGTCTTAGTACGGCGTAATTGATTGCGAGCTTGGCCTGGTCGTCTACGGCGCTCACGGTATCAAGCGTGGATTTGAGATCGATGAGCGCCTGCTTCACTCCGGACAAGCGCTGCACAATCAAATCCTGCGCGTGGAAAGTAGCGGCCGATGCATCGGCGGCCAGACCCGATGAACTCGCAATCTGATCCAAAAGCTCGACGCCGAGACGCACTCGCTCGTCCGTCGACCGGGCGTTCTCGAAGGCGTTTACGCTCGGTTGAACCCCGAGACTTTGTGAAATGTTAGAGAGCTTGGCGAGTTCGCCGTCGCCCGACCTTGCCATTTCATCGGCGGCCATCTTGGTCCAGACGGCGGATGCCAATCGGCCTCCATCGATTTCGCGATCAAGCGTGCTGATCTGCTGGAGCTGGTGATCCGCATAAATGTAGAGCTGGACCAGCGAAGGAATTAAGAACACCGCAGATATCAGGGCAAGCCGGCGCGGCATTGACCATTTGCTATTGATATATCCTATGACCATAGCTGAACCTGTTTCCTCGGAGCGTTGATCTTGTTTCTAGCGTTTATTGTGCGGTGCGATTCGGCCTCGGCGCGGGCGTCCGCGATGCCGTTGATGAATTCGGGTTGCAGGGACTCTCAAAGAGCGGGGAGCTGACGCGAGCAATCGCCCCCAAAGCAGCGGAGGCTGCGTCGGTGGAAATGATCGGCGATCGTTGAATCTTTCGGGACTGACGAAAGAAGCGGCCGCGAATTATCGTGCCCCATCGGTAGTTCCTGCTTTTTCTAAAAGCCTGGAACATGTCGGATCTTATTGCCGACTCAGCTGCGCGGCATCATGCCTATGATTTACTAATCAAGCAGCTGTGCACAAGAATTAGTCCGAAAAACTATAGAATTCGTTTACGAAACGAGCACTGTTACGTTTTTATTTGAAACGATCTGGCATTGGTCATTAAATAACGCGCAACTCATTTGCCGCGTGACTCAGACGTTAATTTCTCTTTATTATTGGGCGACGGCGGAATTTCGCGGAGCGATTCGGCTATTTCCTCACCCACGAAATGCGCCGTGGCGGCCTGATATAGCTCAGACCGGCTATCGCATCATCAATGCGAATAAGCCTGCATTTCACGATTAAATCGTCTCCTGGGATCTCTAAATAGAATTCGCCGATCAGCCGCTCTGGCTCGGGGAGCTTAATTCTCGCTCCTCCGTCCGATAAATCCAGGACTGTTCCGGAAAGCCTTTGCCCATCGTGAAGTTCGATAACAGCGGCTTTGAAGACCGGCCGCCGGCCAAATTTGCGCTGTTCTCGTGGACGTTCTATTGCCAAAGTTCTTCTCGGTATTTCAATTCTATTAATGACCCTGCTCGGACAGCCGTACATCAGCGTGGGAAAACAAACCCGTAATAAGGTGGGTATAAATGTGTGGTTCTTGATCCCAGCTCGGGGATTCCGTGTGTGCCCACAAGCAATTCCTCCGTTGGCGGAGCGTTCCAGCTCTACATGATTCGCCGACTGAGCGAGCTAATCTCGCCTTAATACATTACGTTTAATTGTCGGAGTAATGTGCTGTCACCGACGCCAGTGGGGGACAGAGGCATGATGCCGACCTAGATTACAAGGCAGGTTTTGGAATGCGGAATCGCCGTAAGGGCCGCCTCTCGGTCGAGGGCTATCCGAAGGGATCAAACGACCGGTCATAAATGCGGGGCGGAACAATGCGAGGCTCATCGGTTAAAGGCGTCATGGCTTTCGATCTCGACGGACTTGCCTATAGTGCGCCAGTCGCAAAAAAGGGTCGCAAAAAGGATGCGACCAGTCCGTATTTCAGCACGAGCTCGGACGCTAAGGCCTTCGTGTCCGCGCTTGATCAGGTGGGTATCGTTTCGATCACGGATCCTGAGGGCCGCATCGTTCATGCGAACAGCGAATTCTTGCGCATCAGCGGCTACGGCATTGGCGAGGTCGTCGGCAAAGACCATTCGATTCTGAATTCCGGGTACCACCCGAAAAAATTCTGGGCTGATGCCTACGGAAAACTTCGCAAAGGCGAGACCTGGCGCGCGCCCGTGAAAAATCGGGCGAAAGACGGATCGTTCTATTGGGTCGATTCGATCATCGTTCCGCTCAAGGGCAGAGATCGCCAGAGCAAGGGCTTCCTGTCGTTTCAGATCGACATCACGACTGCTGTCACGCTTCACATGGCGCTCCAGGACCGCAACGCCCTGCTGCAGGCCGTGGTCGACAGCTTCCCCGGCGGCCTCACAGTCTTCGACCGCGACCTTCGCTTAATCCTCTGCAACAGCAAGCAGCGCGAGTTGCTCGAATATCCGGATTCTCTCTTCGAGAACTCTCCTCCAACGCTCGAGGAGCTTTACCGCTTCAACGCCAATCGCGGAGAATACGGGCCGGGGGATGCAGAGGAACAGGTGCTCACGCGTCTCGAACGCGCGCGCAAGGGCGAGACACATATCTTCGAGCGGCAACGGCCCAACGGAACCTACCTCGAGATTCGCGGCACGGCATTACCCGGCGGCGGATTCGTGACTGCCCACCTCGATGTGACAGAGCGGAAGCGGTATCAGGAAACCATCGGGCGGCTTGCGCACCAAGATGTTCTGACGGGCCTACCAAACCGTGCCCTTTTTCAGGAACGCATTCGGGTCGGTCTAAAGCAGGTACAGAACGGCTCGTCCCTGGCGCTTCATTGTCTGGACCTCGATCGGTTCAAGTCGGTAAACGACACGCTCGGTCACCCTATCGGGGATTCTCTGTTGGTCGCCGTGGCTGAAAGGCTCCGGGCCGAGATCAGAGAAACCGATACCGTAGCCCGGCTCGGCGGCGATGAATTCGCAATCATTCAAATGGCCCCCCGATCAATCGAGGAAATCGAGGCTCTTGCAAAGCGGATCATCGGCGCCTTCGCCGAGCCATTCGTTCTCGAAGAGAATACGGTCTCAATCGGAACAAGCATCGGGATCGCCGTTGCGCCGTCAGACGGCATCGAAGTCGGCCAACTGATGATGAATGCGGACATGGCTCTTTACCGGACCAAATCGCTCGGCAGAGGCACGTTCGGTTTCTTCGAACACTCGATGCATGAGCGGTTGCAGACGCGCCACCAAATCATCATGGGGCTGCGCGAGGCCATCGCGAACAGCAAATTCGAGCTTCACTATCAGCCGATCGTGAATGTCAAAACGCGCAAGATCGTGGGTTGCGAAGCATTGATACGCTGGTCGCATCCGGTAAGGGGGCTCATTCCGGCCTCCGAATTCATTCCGATCGCCGAAGAGTGCGGGTTGATTGGTCAGATCGGCGATTGGGTGCTGAAAACGGCATGCGCCGAGGCGAGCCTCTGGCCTGACGACATCTGGGTCGCGGTCAATATTTCCCCTGCTCAATTCCGCGGCCAGGATCTCGTAGAAAAGGTTACAAACGCATGCAGAGGGCTTCCCCTCTCGCGGCTCATACTCGAGATTACAGAGACGCTCCTAATGAAAGATCGGGACGTTGCGTCTGACACGCTCGAGCGTCTGCGCAAAATGGGCGTCCGATTTGCGATCGATGACTTCGGGACGGGCTTCTCTTCACTCAGCTACCTGCAGAGCTTTCCGTTCGATAAAATCAAAATCGATCGCTCGTTCGTCTCTGCCGTCGCGAACGTCAAGCGCTCGGCAACGCTGCGGCGATCCATTATTCAGCTCGGCTACAATCTCGGCATGACCAGCGTCGGCGAGGGCGTCGAAACCGAACAACAACTCGATCGTTTGCGGGCCGAAGGGTGCGTAGAGGCGCAAGGCTTTCTCTTTTCCCGGGCGGTGCCCGCCGCAAAGCTTCGGACGCTGTTTTCCAAGCCTCTCTGAAGACCTCTGTGCTCTAGCGTCCAAACACTTCGATATAATGCGAGAGAACTGACCTGTGCTGAGGGCGCTGCTAAAGATTTCGGAACCAACGCGGTCGACGTTATCGAGAACGCGGATTTCCAACGAACCGGACGAAGGCAACGCGCTTTTCGAAGCGCTCATCTGTGAATTTCATTGGACGGCACTGCAGATCGGGGGCATCGCGGCTTGCATGAATGCAGCGCTTGCTCTCGGACGCACTTGGACTCTTCGATCGTGCAGCAACCTGGTCCCCGTCGAGCCGCCAATTATCAACGTCGCGCTACGGGCGTGGCAGGAGATCGGGATCTCCGGCGAGCTCGCGGCTTCGATCAGCAAGATCTATTTCGATTTGTTGGACGCCAAGAAGCTCGCGATGCCGCTGATAGACCAGGCCGGCGCCTTTACAGGATCGGGCATATCGCTCGCGAAGCTCGAGCAAATCACCGCTCTGTGGCGGAAGCTGGCGGAAGACTGCAAAATTGCGGTGCGCCGACTTGAACCTGAGACACGCTGGCGTTTCAACGGCGTCTACACCGGAAACGCGCTCATTCTCGGCAAATTCTTGGGGGAATCGCAGTCAGGCTCGTACGGTTGCGTCAATCAATTCGGGGAAGCCGCAATCCCCGTTTTGCCACAACGCCGAAAGACGCCGAGATACGTCCTGCTGCAGCCTTGCAAGATCAGCGACAAAGGTGGCGGCTCCATTGCCTTTGCACGCGATATCTCGAAGAACGGCATCGGCCTGGATTGCGAGCGGGATCTCGCATTGAAGGAGCGGGTTCTCGTCGAACTTCGCAACGGTCAAAAGATGAAGGGCACCGTCGTCTGGTCCCGCAACAAGCGGGTCAGCGTACAATTCGACGAGCCGTTGACCGACGGCGACCCATTGATAGCGCGTTGAACGTTCTTCTTTAGAGATGTGGGCCGGGCACTCTATTCGTCGGCGGCAATACGATTGCGGCCGGCGGCCTTTGCTTCGTAAAGCTTGGAGTCGGCGCGATCCAAGAGAGCGTAGCAATCCTCGCCAGGGCGTAATTCTGCGACGCCGAAGGACGCGGTGACCTTGCCGATCGGCTGCCCCGTCCGGTGGTGCATCCATTTCTTGCTTTCGAGCTCACCCCGGATCTGTTCGCCGAGGTTCTTCGCGCCTTCAAGTCTGGTTTGCGGCAAAAGGATAATGAACTCTTCTCCGCCATAGCGAGCGGCCGTATCGCGGCCCTTGATGTTTTTCGAGAGAAGCTCGGCGAACCGTCTCAATATCTCGTCGCCCACGGCATGCCCGAACGAGTCATTGATCCTCTTGAAATGATCGACGTCGGCCATGATCAAGGAGAGCGAACCCTTCGTTTCAACGGCGGTGCCCACCTCTTTTGGAAGGTGGATCTCCAACCAATGCCGGTTCTTCAGCGACGTGACGGCATCAAGCATTCCCAATTTGTGGCTATCGCTGAGGCTAACTCTCAACTTTTCGATTTGCTGTTGCGATTGCTGTAAGCGCGTATTGAGCTCACGCACTTCATTCTGAACTTTCTTGTTCTCGCTGATCAGCATCTGGATTATGGACCGGACGCGTTCGGGCGAGGTCGATGACACGAGCGTGTTGCTGACATTCGTCAGGGAGTCGGAATGCGTTCCACTCAGCTCGAGATGCTCCTTCAGCAGGCGCATTACAGAAAAAACTTCGTCGTCAAGTTCCTGTCCGACTTTCTCGAGACGCTCCGACAACCGATCGTCAATTTCCTTATCTGCACCAAATCCCCCGCGGAAAAACTGCATGGCCCCCCAAGCGAAGGACATGCATCCCGCTGCGACAGTTCCAAACAAGATAGCAAGAGCAAACGGATGAGAACCAAGTCGCACGATGCGGCCGCGCGAATCCACTTCGGCAATTTGCCAAGAAACGTCCGACCAGCTCGATATCGCGGAAATTTCGATCTGCGAGTGCATCAGCAGATGCCACAGCAAAAAGGTTGAACAGATCGCAGCGACACTGCCCAACATGATGATGGCGGAGGAAGGCAATTGTTTAAGTGCAGATGCGCTCATAATCTTGCTCAGCTCTAAAGTGGCGAAGGGGTTATCCTCGCTGAAAAGAACATCTGCCTGAGGTATATTGCACATTCGGTTTCCGAGCGGAAACCTTGGGCAGATTTAGTGACCGCCTGCATGGCGACGGAAAATTTCCCGTTGCCGCCAAGCGAGGTTGACTAACGACGCTCCGCTAATGGAACGCGTGACTCAGCCTACGGACCATGAGTCGCCAACAGGCGCAATACTCTTATTGATGATTTATGTGATTACACAAAGAGCCAGCGTTTACAAAACGCATTTAATGGTAATCTGGCGCACCCCGGTCACTTAAAGCCGAGTGCGATCCGCAAATAAAGTTGCTCAGTGAACACCTTCAACAAGTTACCACTGTAGCTACCGGTCAGCAGGAGGATCAGAAATCCCGCGATGATTTTCGGCACGAAGGTCAGCGTCATTTCTTGAATTTGGGTCAGCGCCTGAATGAACGCGACGCCTACGCCGATGACCATAGCAGAGCCGACGACGGGCCCTGCCAATACAATCGTCAGCCAGATCGCTTGTTGGACAATTTGAAGCGCATCACCTTCCGTCATGTCACCGGGTAGCCTATCGTTACTCCGGCAGAGATCGGCACTTCCTTGCCGCTGGTCAGGATCGCTGTTGATCCGGAAGAATCGATCCGAACAGATTGAATCACGCCTGCCGTGCCATCCGGCGCCTTCAGCGTCAGCCCAATCATGGTGCTGGCCTGCGAGATGTTCGAATTTACGAGGAGCTGATCAAGCTTGGAGTTCGTGTTGATGGCTTGCTCAACGCTCGAAAACTGAGCGATCTGCGACATGTACTGTGTCGAGTCCGTTGGATTCAGGGGGTCCTGATTCTTCAACTGGGCGATCATCAGCTTCAAGAAATCGTTATAGTTGAGCGTGTTTGACTTTGCTGCCGCCTGGGTGGCAGTTGGAGTGGTCGTGCCGTTGGTCGACGGAACCGTTGTCATGCGACCTCCTTGCTCTGTTCCTCAGTGTTCATTACAGCCGCCTCTTGCGGAAGCAGCGATCTGACTTTCTTCAGAGCTTCGAACGGGCGATCGTTATCGAGCAAATCCGCGGTGTCGAGCAGACCCTGCCTGAGAATCCTATCGCTGATACTGCCGAGCAGATTGGCAACGGATTCCCGCGCCATCGTTCGAGCCTTCATGTGCAGTGCGGGGTCAATCAGCATCATCTGGATCATGAAATATAGTTGCTTGAACGGCGTTGTCGTATCCTCGGGCTTCATCACATGCTGCTCGAGAAGGAAAATAACGTCGTTCATGAGCTCGATGCTGACCTTCCGATCGACGCGCAAGACTCCGCCGTTGACGAAGAGCCGCTCGCCGGCACGCAGGGTAATTTTCAAGCCGCCCGCCATCACAACCCTTCCGCGATGACGTTCGAGACGTCGATCAGCCCGGCAAAATTCCGCGAGTTGCCCTTGCTGATCGCATCGGCTTCCTTGAGCATCCAAATGCCGATCGAGATGAGGCCCGCCCGGACTTCATCCGGCAGCCCATTTTCGGGCTTCGCGAGATCATCGAGGAAAAAGCTCCAAAGCCGATTGAGGAAGAAAATTGCATCGATCGCTTCACGCGACTGCGGTCCGGCTTTTTCTGCGGTCTTCAGGAGTGCAACCGACTGCTCGATAGCCAGCCGCTCGTTCTCGCGTTGCCGGCTGCCGGATTCACTCAACGTCTCTTCGTATGAGAACTTGTACATCTTCTGCCTTCCGGAAGCCTGATATTAGATGCCGCCTAAGCTCACGTGAGATAATCCATGATGGTGAGATTGTTCAGCTTGTTGGTGATCGAGTACGCCGCTTGAAGCGCCGTCGAAATTTCTGAAAGCTTCGTCGAGACGGCGGCCGGATCGACTTGCTCGAGGTTGTCGATAGATTTCGTGAGGAAGTCGATCTGCGAACCGATCTGGTCGTTCGAGTCGGAAACACGCTTCTGCGTCACGCCAAGATACGATTGGACCTGAGTAAGTCCGCCCGTTGCGTTAGCGACGAGATCTCGTGCCTTCGACATGATGACTTGCTGAGTTCCGCTGCCGAGATTGCCGAAGCCCAAGCCCGCAAACATCACAAAAGCTTGGCTCAACGAGCGGAAATTGGCGTCGTTCGCGGTTACCGAAGTATTGGCGATCTCGGTTCGCGAAATCCTACTGCTTACTGCTTTGTCGGACGCACCCGACCATGTGTTCGACCAGTTCGAAGCGGTGAATAGGTCAGCAAATTCGTTATCGAGAAAATCCTGCATGTCCGAGGGCGAGATATTGGCCGCTGCGGGATCGCTCGGATTGAAACCAAACTTCGTGACGAATGCGTTCGTAACTGCCTGCTGCCCTGCTGACGGAGGCGATCCGAAGAAATCGTCCATCGGTTTGACGTCGGAGTTGATGCCTGCAAAAAGATATTGCCCGTCAAGCGATGAATTGAGCTGGTCCTGCAGTGTTTGCATGCCGGCCTGGGCCGCTTGAACGATTGTCTCGGGCGACGTCGACGCCGAGCCACCACTGATCAAGGCCGACAGGAACGACGATGTGCTTTTCGCTACGGTCTGCAAAGCGGATTGCGACGCGTCCATGCGATTCAGAACGAGTTTGTTCGAATTCTGGACGGACTGGATCTGTTCGAGATCCTGCCGCATGGAAACGCTGACGCCCGTGTTCGCGCCAAGGGTTACTCCGACGTCGGCATGCCTTCCTGTCGCCATTTCCTTTTGAACATCGACGAGTTGCGACTGCAGGCGAGCGATTGAACGACGGGTGTCATCCGAAAGGCCAGCCGACGATATGAATGATGCTGTGATCATGATGTTAGTTGATCGACTGTAGGAGGGTTGCAAGCATGTTATCGACCGTATTTATCAGCCGCGAAGAGGCCTGGAAGGTGCGCTCCAGGTCGAGAAGGTTGGTCATCTCTTCGTCCAGACTCACGCCTGTTTCTCTCGAGAGCGCGGAACTCGCCCGATCGGCCAGGGTTTGCCGGGACTCAGCCTCGGAACTCGCCGATTGTCTCAGCGCTTCGAGCCATGACACGGAAGATTTTGCGTAATCGGCGACGGATGCCGTTTGCGGCAGCTGGGACGAACCGTCGAACGAACGTGACGCGGTGAGACTCGAGATCAACTGCTGAATTCGATCCGTGTAGGATGCGGCGCCCGTCGCGTTGTACGTATAGGCCGCGTTCCCGGCGATGCCGCCGTCTCGCACAAGCTGCGCGTTTCCGCCTTGCGCAGGGTCGACAGTCGAATTGATTTTGATCGAGCCCGCAAGACCAGCGATGACCGTTCCGGACGCTGGAATTGCCGGCCCGCCACCGTACGTAAATAGACCAGTGACGGCTGGAAGCGTCGGCGTCGCGGATTGATCGGTCTCGGCGGTTGCTTCAATCAAGCCGCGAGCGATCTCATCGAGCTGGCTCTGATAGGTGAGCGCAATATTGTCTCTAACGTCGACAAGGCCCGCGAGCTTGCCGGAGCTGATCGACATCGTGTGCGGCGTGCCTGCGATCGGAACGCCATCCGCATATATCGGAGAACCGACCGAACTCGGCGAAAGATTTGACGTTGGAGCGAAGGTCACCTGGCGAGCGGTTTTATCAAATAGCGTGACGCCGCTGTCGGTATAGATCGCCATATCGCCGCCGGCGCGGGAAACGGTACGTATGCCGACTTCCGTCGACAACTGCTTCAGGACCGCGTCGCGCCGATCGAGGACGTCCGTGATGTCTGCGCCGCTGCTCGTTCCCTTCACGACGCTCTGATTGAGCTTCTCGAATTGAGCGAGCAGATTGTTGACGTTGGAGACCGACGTCGCGATGTCGGAATCGGCCTGATTTCGGATGTCCGTTACGGCCTGGGTGGCGGAATTGAGCGCCGTTGCCAACGACTGGGCGGCCGAAACCACCGTCGCTGCAACGGCACCGTTCTGAGGCGAAGTCGAATAGTTTTGAAGTGCCGAATTTAGTTTGGAGATGAGAGCAGCTGGTGAGTTTTCAGAGTCTGTGTCTCCGACCGTATTCTCAAGCCGGTCGAGCGCCGAGTTGACCACGGTCTGAGTCTGGTTACTGGCATTCGCACTCAAGTAAGTATCGAGCAGAAGCTTGTTTGCTGTCCGCGATATGCCAGCGACGCTGACGCCGCCACCCCCTACTGTGATGACGTTTGCGATCTTACGTGTCGCATCGGAATCGTTGACGCGCGCAATGTTCTGCGAGACTACCGAGATTTGCTCAGAGACCGTCGAAAGACTTGAACGCGCGTTGCCGATACTCTGTGTAAGCGTCATCAATTAGGCCTTTGGTTTTGGCACGATTAGCGGACGAGATTTACGAGCACGTCCAATAGTTCGGTACCCGTCTGGAACACTTTTGAGTTTGCGGTGTAGTTGCGTTGCGCCTGGACCATGGTGGTCAGCTCGGACGCAAGATCGACTGTCGAATTTTCCAATGCGCCAGAAACAACCGAGCCAAAGCCGCCGGAGTTGGCCAGACCGAGCTGCAAATCACCCGAACTCTTATTCGTCGCGAAAACGTTGCCGGAGATTGCCGTCAGGTTGTCAGGGCTTGCGACCTTCGCGAGCGGGACCCTGAACGCGTCAACGCGCGATCCGTCGGCGTAGACGGCTGTGACGGTGCCGTCGGGGCTGATTTCAAGCCGGTCGACAGCGGTCGGAGGACTGCCGTTCGCGCTTGCGTTTTGCGGCGTGTAGGCGGCTGCGAGCTGCGTCGTCTTGCTAATATCAAGCGTCAGCGTAGCGCCGTTCGGGATGTTGACACTGAGCGAGCCCGAAGCGGGAGCCGTGAGCTGTCCCGTCGTGGCGTCGAACGTCAAAGCCGTCGTCGTCAGCAGCGAGCCAGCGGCATAGGGAAAGCCGCCGGTTGCCGACGCGCCATCCGCGTTATAGACGGAGAATTCCCACGTATTATTTGCGGTTTTCGCCGAATATACGTCGAGCGTGACCTGATGCCCGAGGGTGTCGTAGGTGACGATCGACGTTTTGCCGGCGAATTCAGCCGATGCGGCGTTCGCGGAGGGAAGGTTGGCTGCAACTGTGATGGCTGCGTCCGCCGGAAGGTTCACGTCAAACTTCCCGGATGTCGAAGGCGTCGCCTTCATTCCGAGGCCGGCTGTGCTGACGATCTGAAGTCCTGCTGCGCTATTGATAACGGAGCTCGAGCTGCCATCCAAAAGGTTGTAGCCCAGCAACTTGAAGCCCGCAGCGTTGACCAGGTCGCCGTTCGCATCAGGAATGAAGCTGCCGGCGCGCGTCAGGTATGGCGTGCCCGCGGCGCTCTCGACCATAAAGAAGCCATCACCGCTGACCGCAAGGTCTGTCGCAGATTTGGTATATGTGAAGTCTCCCTGCGCCGAGATGGCGCGACGAGCAATGGTCGATACGGAGCCTGGCACGTATGCCGCGACGCTTCCCTGTGCGATGAGCGTTGCGAACTCGGTCGATGCCGCTTTGTAGCCAGTCGTATTGACGTTCGCGATGTTGTCCGCGACCGTACCCATTCGGTCAGACTGGACAGACATCCCCGATACGCTGGTAGTCATTACTCCGTAGAGACCCATCGACATTCTCCTCGTCGCGCATGATGCTCGGAGCAAGCAAAGCATCTGTGCCTTGCGTGAGACTGGTTGCTGCCGACCCGTGAACCGGGTGCAAAGCGTCTTCGAGGGCAAATTCTTTCAGACGGTAACCAAGGAACCGCTGAGAATCGATCGGGTCGTAACCGAGCTTCTGCTTCAGCCTTTTACGAAGCCGGCTGATGTGGCTTTCAATTACGTTCTCATGAATCTCGTCATTAAAAATTCCATACACGCGGTTGAATATCTGCGTTTTGGTGATCCGCGTATTACGGCTTAGGACGAGGCATTCCAAAATCCGGCGTTCGCGCCGCGGCAATGGAAGGACATCGCCATTCACAATCGGATCCCGGCCGTCAAAGAAGATCCTGATACCGCCGACATCCACGCATTCATCGGCAATTTGCATTCGCCGGCGAATTGCGCCGCTGCGGGCCAATATCTCCCGGACGTGAAATGGCTTTGCGAGCACATCGTCGAAACCCAGTGAGAAAAGCTCGAGCGTTTCGCTGAGCGCCCTTGCTTCGATCAAGCCGATGAGCGGCGCCCTGCAACGCGACCGAACCCGCGCCGAGATCTGCCGGCGGCTTGAAACCGTTCCGAGCAAAAATCCCTCGATAACGGCGACATCCTGATCGTTGATGAGTTCAAACCACTCGAAGAACTCGGATGGCTCTACAGCTGTAGCTGCAATACCCTCGCGTTCGAAACACGCAACATACCCTCCCGCGACCGTCGACCGGTCGTCAAGTACAACGAACATGTTGCCCCCCAGGCCCCGCAAATCATTGGCATAAAAGGAAATACAGTGATTCACGCTCATTATTAACAACTATTTCATTATTGCATGGGGCGCGAAAGACACGCCAAATCACACCGAAGTTACACTCGGTGCAGATACATGCATGATGAGCATCCGACGCTGAGGCGTGCCCATTACCCAATTCAAAATGCATATAATTTTATGAGTTTTTCTCTCAGCTCCGTAAGCTAATTCCGGTTGAATAGATATTCCACCGCTCGGCCAAGTGCTGAATACGAGCAATCGAAAAAGCGGCTGGAGAATACGTTTTAATTGTAGCGAGCTGAGCGGATCTAGTTCAGGTGCGTAATATGAGGCAGACGAAAATTCGAAAGCTGTTTCGCAGCATGACCGCTCCTGGAATTATCGCAGAAGAAGTTCTGTCAGACGAACGCAGGGCTGCCGAGAGGCATTCTGCGCGTCAGCACGTTGCCCTGCGCTTTCGCAATTCGCATTTGATCTGTGATTTGACTGACCTCTCCGAGACGGGAGCGAAAATCAGCGTGCTCGACGGTGTTGTGCCGAATGTCGACGAGACCGTAATGCTGACGCTATTCGACGGCACGGTTATTACCGGCACAGTGTCGTGGTTGCGCGAGAAGCATATCGGCGTTGAATTCGCTACTCCCGTGAGCGATGTGGACGAACGATTGGATTTCGAAAATCTCGGCAGAGATTATTTCGGCAAAGCCGTCAAACTTCAGAAATCAGCGCGCCGACCCTAGTCCCATTTGAAAGTCGTCAGCGCTCCGCAAGCCGAGTCAAATATGAGGTAGGGCACGTTTGTGCCTTCCTTTATCCGGCTATGCCAATGCGATCCCGGGCGCCACTGCCGTCAAGCTTCGACAGTCTTTTCGACGACTTGTTCAGTCGAGAGGATGAAGAACTTCGTGCGCCGAGTTCGTCACGCCGATTTTCGATGAGCGGCCTCGAGGCCGCGTGGGACTTCGCCGCTGCACGGGGCGGAGCGGCCTCGCGCATAACTCAACCGCGTCCCAAACATTACGGCGACGAAAGCGGCAGCGATATCCAGGCCGAAGCTTCATTAGATCCTAACAAAATATTACTCGAGCTTGGTCTAGGCTCCAGCGTCTCGGAGGCCGACGTCGCAAGTCTTCGACGCGAATTCGCCTTGCGCAATCATCCCGACCGGGTTCCCGCTGAACTCCGGGCACTGGCAACGCAACGAATGATGATCGCAAACGATCTCATCGACAGATATGTCGCCGGGTTACGCAAATCTCGCGGCTAGACCGCGCGAAATTTGCCTAAAATGCAAATAGCTTTGTTGGCGATGTTCCCATCAATGCCGTGTATTTTCACAATCAGTGGAATGGCCGGCGAAGTACGGTGAGGGACGGAAATGAAAGACGTGGGTGCAGACCTCGGGGCGTTGCGAGCTCGTATGGCGGGCATCGGCTCTCATCTCGGCGGTGACTGGGCAGAGAAACTGCAACACCAATTGCATCTCGATCTCGGCACGGCGGAATGCGCCTATTGGCATTCGGGCTATCATCAAGCCCTCTCAGATGTTCTCAACCTCATCGCGAAGCCGTCGACTAACGCCGACACCTCGGACATGACCAATCGGTACCGTGCGGCCGGCTAGGATGTAGGAAGTTTCCGCTCGGCAGAAATTGATGAAACATTTCGCACTCTTTTTCGAAGGCTAACCGCTGTTCCGCGAAGTGGCGGAATTTGAACTGCGATGCCGTTCCGATGTGCGCTTTGAGTTTCGATTTCAAATTTTCGCCGGCACTGCCGACATACGTAATCGAAAAGCGGCCAAGGTAATCGATGAAGCCGAGCGCGTAGGCGCCAGGACAATTTTCGACGAGCTCTTCATCGATCGCGTCGGCCGCGAGCGAGAAGGGGCCATGCAGGCCGGTGCCTGTCAGTTCCTGCTGCGTCATCTAACAATACCTAAATATAGACTGCGTTGCCTTGACGGCTATTCGGCAAGTCGCCGGCAGATGTCTGCTGCGAGTTATCCTTTTGACGACGCTGCGCTTGATCGGACGATGAGCCATCGCGCCGTTGCGTATCCCCATCTTGTCGTCCCGTGAAGTTGGAGCGCGCCTGATCACCGTCTCGGAACGGCGATCCACTCGTTTGCCCGTTTGGACTTGCCGAACTGCTCGACGACGACTCAGTAATTTTCAAACTGGAAACGTCGTAGCCCGCGTCTCTCAATCCTCGCTCTAACGATGTGCGATCATCGTTAAGAATTTTTGCTGTCGCAGCCTTTGAAGCTTCAGCTTCGATCGCGAGCGAATTCGACTTGAGGCTGAGACGCAATCTCACGGAGCCGAGGTCCGCTGGAGAGAGCGTCAGATCAAGCGAACGCAATACCGGTGTCGGAGCGGGAGCGCGATCCCTAAGTTCCATTGCGGTGGTATTCGGTGCCAATTCTCCGGCCTTTCCGGCGAGTGCATCAACGACACCGTTGCGAATTTGCGCGCTTACGCTCGGTTGTCCTTGCTCCGAGGGTTTGGGCTCGATCGAAAAGACCCGGTCGGTGGGATAAGACCCATCCGCTTTCGCGACTTTGCCGTTCGCTACATCGCCGGTCGCCTGCTGTTGAAAGCGTGCGCCGGTTTGATCTTTATCTGCGAGGAAGGAATTATCCGGCGTATCCGTCGCGGCTGCCGAGACAGCTTGCGGCTGCAGCTGGGGCAGCGGCTCCTTCGATGTCTTGGCCGATGGGTCGGCATTCTTTTGCACCACTGTCGACAGATTGGGCGTCGACAGATTGGATGTCGACAGGTTGGCCGTCGACAAGTCGCGCGTCGAGAATGGGGCGGACGAGAGAGGATGCGGCGTGATGCGCTCCTCAGGTGTCAGTCTCGAGAGCTGCGAAGTAGCGGCTGCGACCGTCGTCTCGGCGAAATTCCAATGTGTCTCTTGGCTGTTGACGACCGCGGGCGTCGCATCGCCGATTTCATCCCTGTGCTCCGGCGGCATCGCATTCGGCATGTTGGCCTGGGCCAGCTTCGTATTGTCGTCACTCGGAGCCAGACGCGTTTTCGCGTCGAGCAACGCGGCGATGCTATCCTGCAGCAGCAGATTTCCAGGCCGCGCCGCGCGCTGCATATTGTCGGAAGGCTGCTCGACACTGTCCGGTGTTTGGTCAACGGGGACATTGCCATTTACGAGAGTCGCAATCGCATTCAGCGGCGAATTATCACTTCGCTCGACGCTTCCGTTGGCCTTCGGTTCCTGCTGACCAATGCTGTCGAAGGTTTCCTCGAACGATGGATCGCCATCATCCGTTTTGGAATTGCTCTGCTTTCGGGTCGATACGTTATCGCTGCGTCTGAGGGAGTTGTCGGACGACGACGCCTTGGTCTTGGAAGTGCTTGTCGTCGCATCTTCAGGCTTGTCGTCGCCTTCCCGGGATTGCTTGGCGGCGTCTCGATGCGAACCGACGCGCATACGAACGGATTGCAGAAGCTGATCGACCGCGTCTGGCGCGGCGCCTCTTACCGGGGCTGTCATTTTTCACTCCGTGCAATGATCTGATCGGCTTCTTTTAAGAGGGCATCTGCCTTGCCGAGGGCAGCTGCAGCTTTCGGCAGGATCGGGTTTTCGCCGATCGTTCCACCCGCCCGCACTTTGATGCCCTCGCGACCAGCGGCTATTTCGTCGCCAACCACGCTCTTTGCGATAAAGCCCGCCACTTCGCGAATTTCCGTATCGTCGTCGGAAAGCCGATCTGCCGCGACCTGGTTCAGTGCCCTCAGAGCATCTCCCGCATCTGCTGAAGGCGCTTCTGCCGCCGCTCGATAGAGGCGAGCTTTATCCAATGTTTCGGGTGCCGCGTTTGCGATCTTCAGAATTCTGTCGGCCGCGGCCCGAGCCAGCTTCAACCTGCCTTGCAGAAGCGCTTCGCCTGCGACATCGATAAACAGTTCCGACGCAACCAGCATGTCCCGATCATCGAAAGAATCGGCCAACTTATCGACGATCGCTGGATCATCCATATCGCTGCGCTTTGCCGTTGCTTCGGCGAACTCGCGAAAGAGCTTCCACGCATAAATGGACCTCCCGAACTCGCGGACGTAGCTCGTCGTCAGCATAAGAGCGCGGTTCCTCTCTCCCATGCCAATGAGAATCGGGATTTGCCTTCGCGTGGCGGCTTCGTCGATTGCGGTGTGCGGGCAAGCAAGCCGCGCATCATCAAGCAGCTCGATCGCCTTCGCATGGTTGTCGTCGAGATAGAGCGAGGCCCGAGCCAGCGCGAAAGGACCTACTAAGCTAACGTCGAGGGACCTCGGATCGATCTCCATGAATAATTTCCGAGCGGCCCTTGGCTGTCCTTGGGCAAAACTCACGATTCCAGCCGCCAATTTCTGATCGGCGGCTCCAAGCACGTTGCTGTCGATCAGGGGAGTGAGAACATGCGCGTCGCCGCCGCTCAATACATAGAGCAAGCTCGTACGCACGTTGATGTAGTCGTTCCAATCTCCCGGACCGAATTGGCGAAGTTCACCGGCTATATCCCTCAACAGTCGCGCCTGGTCGGCAAGCGCTGCACGGTCGCCATGTATAATTTTGTCCTGGATGGCGCCCAATTGCTCGACGAGGCGAAGCGTGGCCTCCCTCGCCTGCATCTCGTCCACCGCCTTTGCGGCATACGAGGGGACGGCATGAGCGAGAGGTTCATCCGATTTCGGCTCGCCGAATACGAATGCCGGCTGGAAATAGATCGCCGCGCCAGCTGCGACGCCGGCCAGCGCAACGAACAAAGCTGCAGAAATCAGCGCAAGGCGCTTCATTTCTGATCCTCTTTGACGAGGATTTCGATCCTGCGGTTCGGTGCTGCCAACGTATCGGACGGAATTTTCGGGTCGCGGTCGGCGCGTCCTTCGATGGCGGTAACGCGCGTTTCGGGAACGCCGCCTCGCACCAGCATGTAATAGGCCATTTGCGCGCGCGCTGCTGAGAGCCGCCAGTTGTCGTAGTTGCCGTTCTTGTAGGCGCGGCTATCGGTGTGACCGCGGACGACTATCGTTCCCGGCTGGGCTTCAAGAACCTTTCCGATCTTATCCATCACGAGCACGAGCTCGGGGCGCGGTTTCGCCGAGCCCACTTCGAACATGCCGAAATGCGCGTCGTCCGTCAGGCTGATGAGCACTCCTTCTGGAGTTGCCTTTACCTCGACTTGCGGCAGGTTTTTCGAGATATTCGAAATCGCACTTGTGATTTCGTCTTCGAGCTTTTTCGCCTGTTGGTCCTTGTCCTTATCGTGCGTCTTTTCTTCTTTCTTCTCTTCCGTCTTCGTCTGATCCAATGTTGCCGGCGTCTGCTTCGCTACGACGTCCTGTTGCTTCGGCTTCTCGAATTGGCTCGCCGCCTGCGGAACCGGCGGCGTTTGCTTGGCGGTCTCTGGAGTTGGTGGTTTCGAATTGTTCGCTGTAACGGCCTTGGCCCCACTTGGTGGGGGAGCTGCGGTCGCCGGTTGTGAGGCCGGTTTTAACGTGTCCTGAGATTTCCCGGCGCGCCGATTGGTACGATCGAACGGATCGCTGATGTTGCCATCCGCGGGGCTTGAGGCCGTCGTCGGGGAATTGGCGCGTGCCTCGTCCGCAAGCTTCTCGAGAAGATCGCCCGGATTGTCGAAAAGCGCCTGTTCCTTTTGAGCTTCGGTGCTTTTTCCGCCGGCGGCCGCGCTCGATTTCTGCGCAGCCTCGTCCATCGCGTCGCCGGTACGTTCTTTGCTCTCTTGCTCGGCTTCCTGCTTCTGCTGGCTGTTGATGACCTGCTTTTCGAAGCCCTTTTTGCCTTTTTCTTCAGTTGGCTTTGTCGCCGTTTCCGTTAGGTCCTCAAGGCCCTTCGGAGCAGCGTAGCGGTCCGTCAGCCGCATCGGATTGAAATAAGCGGCCACCTGGACGATGGTTTTCTTGTCCGCCGCGTTGACGAGCCACATCACCAAGAAGAAGGCCATCATCGCGGTCATGAAATCCGCGTACGCGATCTTCCAAACTCCGCCATGGTGCGGCTCGTCTGTATTGCGCCGCCGCCGAATGATGACGAGCGGTTGCGATGAGACGTCTTCCTGACCGTTGCTCATGTTTCCATCGCCTCAAGGGCTGCAATCCACGCAGAAATATTGAGTTCGATCTTGGTGTCCTCAATGTGAGCGCGAATATCGCTGTTCGGACTTTCGGAATATCCGATTTGAAATCCTTCGGTCGGCAGCCGCTCACGAAGATGCTGGACAATCTCGGCCGGCGCCTCGACGTGAACTTTCGCACCTTCGACAAGTGCCCGCGCTATGGCTTTCTCGAGATCCTGCAAGGCGCGTTCACGCAACCGATCCATGAGCCACGGGCGCAACAGCGCCGCTACCCGCTCCTCGATGCTCAACTCGATAAGTTTCGTGACGTTTTCCAAACGCACGGCCAGGACGTCGGCGCAGTCGCGCTGCCAGTTTAGCTTTTCCTCGGCGAGCTGCTCGGAATGAAGGCTTGTCGCTTCCGTTAGGCGAAGCTCCGCATCGGCGTCTGCTTCGGTTCGTCCATCGGTGTGACCTTGCCGATAACCTTCCTCGAACGCCGACTTTATTTCGGCTTCAAGATCGATTTTGGCGTCGCCGTTTTCGCGATCGAAGTCAGAGAGGAGCGAAAACGCCGAACTGTGAAGTCTCGCCGTCATCCGTTCTTGACCCAGTGCTTCAGGATGGCTGTCGCCTGCTCCTCATCACTATCGATTATGGCTCCAAGCTTTTCGACCGGACCCAGCGTGAGAGACCGGCCAAACGATAGACCGGTTCCAAAGCCGGAGCCCATTCCCATGCCCATTCCGCCTTCGGCCTCGAATGGATTGGCCCCTGGCTCCAACAATGGCGATGCCATCTCAGGCATATCTATGGGAGCAGCCCCCGATCCGGTGATCGACGCGAGGGGAGACTGAAGTGCTGCGACGTTGCCCTGTCCCTCGACGGCTACTCCGTTCGACAGCAGCGTACGCATGACGGGTCTGAAGCCCGCCATCACCACAATGGCGGCGACGAGAAGTATCGTCAGCGATTTTATTCCCGTTCCCGCAAGGCCCATCAGCAATGGCGCCCACCCAGAGGCGGACGATGCTTCGTCGAATGGCGACGGAGCAAAGTCGACAGCCGCGACGCTGATAAGATCGCCTCGTTTCTTATCGATGCCGGCAGCCGAAAGCGCCAGCTTTTCGATTTCGGCGACCTGTTTGTCGAAGTCTTCCGCCTTCGCATCCTTGCCGATGACGTCGGCGAGGCGCTTCTTGTTGATGACCACGGCGACCGAGAGGTTGTCGACCTTGTATCCCTCGCTCGAGGTGGAAGCGGACTTCGTGCTGATTTCGTAGTTCGTCGTTTCTTCCTTGCGATCCTGGGCTTTCTTGGTCTGGTCTTTGGCCGGAGGCGCTTCGCCCGGAATATTCTGCTCAACGCTGACGTTCGTCTTGCCGGAAGAATCCTGCGAGCTCTGCGCCTCTTTGACGAACCTGGTCGAACGCTCGACCTTGCTCTCGGGATCGAAGTTCGTTTCGGTCGTTTGATGCTTGTCGATGTTCAGTCGTGCGATCGCGCTGACCTCGAAATTGTCGAGGCCCAAGTAGGGCGCCAGCGTGCGCCGGACGCTATCCTGTACTTGCTGGGCGACGGTGCGTTCCAGTTCGAGCATCTGGACGGGCGCATCGCCCGCTACACTGCGGCCGCCTCCGAGAATCGTCCCGTCGGTGCCGATCACCTGCACTTGGTCCGGCGTCATTTCGGGAATTGCGGAAGCCACAAGATGCTTGATCGCGGGGGCAGCAGCAGCATCGCCGGCGATGTCGGTTCTAATCACGACGGATGCAGACGGCGGCTGCTTCTTGACGCGCAGCGCGTTCTGATCGGGAAGGAAGATGTGCACGCGAGCGGCACGGATGCCCTTCAGGTACTGAATGGTGCGCGAAAGCTCTCCTTCGAGAGCGCGGACGCGGGTGACCTCTTGCATGAACGAGGTGAGACCCAATGCGCCGAGCTTGTCGAACAGCTCGTATCCGGCAGTCTGACTTCCCGGCAGCCCTTTTTCGGCGAGAAGTGCGCGCGCTTGAGCTGTCTCACCGACCGGAACGCTCAGCTTGGTGCCGTCGATGCTGGTTTCAAAAGCAATCCCCGCCTCGCTCAGCACCGAGCCCATGCGGCTTATGTCCGACGGCGTCAGGCCGACGTACAGGGTGTCGTAGCTCGAGCGGGAGGCGAAGTAACTGCCGATCGTTATCAGTGCGAAGACGAACGCACCGGCGGCGCCGAGGGCCATGAGGCGCTGGCGGCCCAGGCCTTTCAAGCTCTGATACAGATTTTCGAATTGACGCCAATCCATCTTCAACCTTACCGGCAAAGTTAAATGCCGACGGTAGAGAGGGAACCTTGTGCAAAGGTGACGGGCCGCCCCCGCGAGGCATTCCGCTTTTGTGGAGCGTTGCCTCGGGGATGCGGCCCGTCTGATGCGTCAGTTAGGCTAGACTGAGCTTCGTGAAGGGCTCGGCGCTGATAGACGCCGAGCTTCAGTCGTTAGCGGAAGAGCGAGAGGATGTTCTGGCTCGACTGGTTCGCAATGCTGAGTGCCTGTACACCCAGCTGCTGCTTAACCTGAAGTGCCTGCAGTCTCGTCGACTCTTGGTTCATGTCGGCATCGACCAACTGGGAGACACCCGTCGTGATCGTATCCCGCAAGGACGAGATGAAGCTCGTCTGAAGGTCGATACGCTTCTGGGCTGCACCGAGGTTCGTCGCCGCCTTGGTCATTTCCTGGAACGCGCTATCGACGCCAGAGATGTAAGCGGTCAGTTTCCCGAGGTCAGTCGTGCTGTCCGTGAGCGAGCTGATGTCGATGCTCATGACCGACGTGCCGCCAGTCGTCACGATGGCGCCCGTCGTTCCGCGCTGCGAATCGAGGATGCCGCCGGTGGCGCCGGTTGTAGCGGTCGAGGCGTCGAAGAGAACCGACTTAGACGTATCGACCGCGATGGTACCGATCGAAACGCTGCCCGTCGTTGTACGAGCAAACGAAGCAACGATCGACTTCGTCGAGCTATAACCCGTGGCTGAGGAGTCAACCGAAACCCAGTTCTGGCCGGAGAAGTTCGCCGTAGCGGCGATGCCCTTGAGCTGCTCCTGGAGCTGCGTGATTTCCGACTGAACCTTGGAGCGATCAACGCCCGGAGCAGCGGCTGCCGTCAGCTTTTCCTTGATCTGGCTGACGAGCGTGATGGACTGGTTCAACGCGTTGTATGCAACGTCGACGGTGCCCTTACCCAGGCCAAGCGCGTCTTGAACCGTCGAGAGCGCGTCGTTGTCAGACTTCATCGTCGTCGCGATCGACCAGTAGGCGGCGTTGTCCGAAGCGGAAGCAACTTTCAAGCCGGTCGAGATGCGATTCTGCGTCGTCAGGAGGTCTTTGGAGGTCATCTGCAATGACTGGAGTGCGGTCATTGCGGAAAGATTGGTATTGATACTGCTCATGCCCATGTCCCTTGTCCTTCTACTCGGCACTAAATAAGCGCACGCACACTGGGGACATGCCGGGTCTTCCGGCTTGACAGATCGGCATCATGCCTGTGGCGCGGATGTCGGCGACCACTCTGTCATCAAACTTGAAATAACTGAGACTTGTTTCCCAATAGTTACTTTTTGGCGACCAAACGTTAATCACCGGACTAGGCGATCAACTTCACAGCGTTCACCGCCCTAGGCGAACGATTTAACGAGTGCTCCGACGAGTAATGTCCACCCGTCGACCAGCACAAAAAACAGAACCTTCAACGGCAGTGACACCACCGTCGGCGGCATCATCATCATGCCCATCGCAGTCATAATCGTTGCAACGACAAGATCGATGACGAGAAACGGAAGAGCTACGAGAAAACCTATTTCGAAGCCTCTCCGAATTTCCGAAATCATGAAAGCCGGGATCAGGACACGGAGATCGCCTGATTCGGCTTTGTTTTGCTCGCCGAAACGTTCTGATGACATTTCTTGAAAAAGAGCAAGATCTTTGTCGCGAACGTTGGCTTGCATAAATGCACGGAACGGAGCGGTCGTTCGGGTGTACCCTTCCTGCTGACTGATTTTGTTCTCGACCATCGGTTTGACGCCGTTGTCCCAGGCTTGCTGGAACGTCGGCGCCATAACGAACAGCGTCATGAATAACGCCAAGCTTATGATGATGAGATTGTTCGGCGTCGTCTGGAGGCCGAGGCCTGCCCGCAGAAACGAAAACGCGATCACAAATCGCGCGAACGACGTCACCATCATCAGCAGACCGGGGGCGACCGATAAAACGGTCATCACCACCAGAAGCTGGACGATACGGCCCGAGACGCTTGCATCTCCAGCTGGAAACAACGTCTGGAGGTCGATCGCCTGGGCGATCGCGGCATTAGAAGACAGAGCCAAGGCGGCCGTTGCGGCGAGAATTCTGCGTACTGTCATTCGAGCACCAAGCCGCCGATCAAAAGACCAAGGATTGCGCCGCGACCGCGTACTCTCGCACGGTCGTCGAGTTGCTCGCGCAGGTTTTGAAATCCTCTTACGCCCTGAAAATCGGAGATCGTGAGGCCCTTCAAATAGGCGATCACATCCTCCTTCACTTCATTCCTCAGTGTAGTCGTTTCCGGCGTTCCATGCGCGATGATGATCGAGACATCGAGGCGGACCCTCATTCTCGGTGCAGTTTCGAGGTCGGCGATGATGGAAGAGATTTCGACCGCCAGTGCGTCCTTCGGGAACCGGCCAGCAGCCGGCATCTTTTCTTCTACTGCTTCGACAGACGCCGGAGCCAGCGCATTTGCGGCGTTCGGCAAGGCGAAATAGCCGAATGCTCCACCGCCAACAGCACCGATGATGGCCGCGGCAAGTGCCGACTTCACCAAGTCCGCGGCGCCGCCGCCTGGATCGTTTTTGTCTTCCGCCATGTGCCGACGCCCCCGATCCCTGCTTAGAACGGAGACACGATGTCGAGAATCTGCTGGCCATACGGTGGCTTCTGGATTTCCATCACAGTCCCCCGGCCGCCGTAGGAAATGCGGGCCTCGGCAATCTTCTCGTAGGAGATCGTATTGTCGGTCGCGATATCGCGCGGACGAACCACGCCCTGGACGTTCAAAACGCGAAGTTCATAATTGACGCGCACTTCCTGCGACCCGCTCACGACAAGGTTTCCGTTTGGAAGCACCTGGCTGACGACGGCGCCGACAAGCAAATTGATGCTTTCAGATCTCGCGATCGCACCTTTCGAACCCGTGGACGTCGTTCGATCGAGACTGCCATCGAGCTTGCCGGAGCCGGACGGCCCCGTGCCGCCGAAGCCAAAATCGAAGTCCGCCGACGACTTGAGCCCGACGCTCGCATCGCGCGACCGGTTCAGGTTGTTATCCAGCGAGGCCTTGTCGTTGATTTGAATTTTCACCGTCACGACGTCTCCGACGTGCAGGGCGCGCGCGTCACGAAAGAGATCGGCTCCGGAATCCTGCCACGTTGAATTGCCCGAGTGGTAAGCGACCGGCGTAACGGGAAGGTCGACATGCGCCGTACGATCCGGCGCCAAGCCACTTCCGACCGGCGACAATGTCGGTTCGCGGCCGATTTCGCGCAATTGATCGGCGCACGCCGTCAGCAGCAAAGAGAGCACAGCGACTGCCGGCGCTGCCCAACGTAGTTTACTGCACATCGGGCTTACGCTCCGGATGAACCACGATTTCTCCAGCTCCCGCAAGGACGGCCGACAGTCGCGCCGCCTTGGCAGCTTCCATCTCGGTCAAGATGAGACTCGACACTTTCGGGGTGAGCTTCGACACGACCGCGGCGGCGACCATCTCATCCATTACCGCGAGTTGTGCGGCGGCGGCGTCGGGTTTCATCTTGCTATAAATTTGGACCAGAGACTCCGTCGCGCGCACGGTGAAATCTTCGCGCATCTTGATCCAGCTTTTTAGAACTTCTGCTTTTTCTGCGAGTAGACCGATCCGATCATCGAGCTGCTTCTGCGCCTTTTCCAGATTGCGGGTCTGCTGCGCGATTTGTGCGGCGGTCGCTTCGTCCAGAACGTTCGAACAGTACTGCTGAGCCGGACTCAACTCGGGGGCAGACGGCGGCGGCATCTGCAGAACTTCCATTTCCTTGTCGTCCGGCTTTGCCTCTTCGGCACCGATGACAGGCGCAAACAACATCAGAGCGAGAAGGGCCGAGATCAGGCGAGTGAACAATCTCATTGAACCACCAGCTCGGCTTGCAGCGCACCCGCCGTTTTCATGGCTTGCAGGATGGCGATAATTCCGATGGGCTTCAGCCCCATTCTGTTGAGGGCCGAGACGAGTTCACGCAGATTGGCTCCGCGCGCGATCTGCACGGTTCCGCCCGCTTCGTGCACATCGACTTCTGTATCGGGCACGACGACCGTCTCTCCTCCCCTGGAGAATGGCGCCGGCTGAGAGACCTTCGGCGTTTCCGTAACACGAACGGTGATGTTGCCATGAGCAACCGCAACGGTCGAAATGCGCACTTCGCTGCCGATCACGATCGTTCCGGTCCGCTCGTCTATAACGACGCGTGCGGACTGGTCCGGGTTGACCTCAAGCTCACCTATTTCCGCGAGCAGCCTCGACGACAGCATACGCGGCGGCTTACGCAGCATCACCGATTGCTGATCTTTCGCGCGTGCTATCGGCATGCCGTAGCGCTCTTTTGCGAAATCGTTGATGACGTCCATGATGCGGACGGCCGTCGTGAAATCGGGATTGCGAAGCTCGAATTCGAGCGGCATGTCCTCGCTGAAGGCGCCCGGAGCGTCCTGCTCGACGATGGCGCCGTTTGGAATTCTGCCGCGTGTCGGAATTCCCGATGTTATGGATTCGGCCGCTCCCTTTGCGAGGTAGCCCGAAATCGTGACTTGGCCCTGTGCGGCCGCGTAGATCTTCTGGTCGGCGCCGGTGAGCGGCGTCAACACGAGCGAGCCGCCAGCCAACGACTTGGCGTCGCCTATGGATGAAACGGTGACGTCGAAACGCGAGCCTTTGGAAGCAAACGGCGGGAGTTCCGCCGTGACCATGACCGCGGCGACGTTTCGCGTCCGCGGCTCGTTCTGCGATCCGCGAATGTTGATGCCCATGCGATCCAGCATGGCCTGAACCGACTGCTGCGTGAACGGCGAATTTCGCAAGGTGTCGCCCGTTCCGTTCAGGCCGACGACAAGGCCGTAGCCGACGATCTGATTAACCCGGACGCCTTTGAGGTCGGTTATGTCCTTGATGCGCGTGCCGGCCTCGGCAACGTGCGCAAGGCCGAGAAAAAAAAAGAATAGTGCAGCGGCCAATCTCATTGATCGTCCACCGCGAGTGTTTGATCGGCCCTGATGCGCGCCTTGATGATGAGCCCCGTATCGGGGTTGCGTACGTTTATGATTTCGCCGGCAGAACCTGACTGCAACGGCACGCCGACACCAACAATCGATACGAAAGCGGACTCATAGGAGAGCTTGTAGGTCTTGCCCTGCTTTATGAGGTCCTGCGTTTTGACGGCCGTGCCTGGGATCAGCTCATTCGGCAACAACGTGCGGCGAGCGACCTTGCCCAGCAGCTCTTCCGAACGTTCCCCAAAAACCGGCGGGTTGTTTGGACCGACCAGCAGTTTGCGCTCAATGAGTGCTTCCGTCGTGATGACGTCGCCCGGATAAATGACGGCGCGCGGAACGAAAACCGTGCGACCGCCTTCCGTCGCGTGCGCAACAGCAGAGGCGGCGAAAATCGCCAGCAGCGTCGCTGCCGCGAAGCCGCCCGTGTTCCGCATGCTGCGCACCCGTATCATCAGCGAATATCCTTGGTGATGACGTTGTACATGTCGTCAGCGGCGGAAATGACCTTGGAATTCATTTCATAGGCGCGCTGTGCGGAAATCAGCTCGGTGATTTCCTTTACGGGGTCGACGTTGGAGCTTTCGAGATAGCCTTGTTGGATCGTCGCAAAGCCTTCGTCGCCGGGGCTTCCGATCACGGGGCTTCCAGATGCCAGCGTTTCCTGCAGGAGGTTGCCACCCAGTGGCGCAAGGCCCGTCTCGTTTGCAAAATTCGCGAGAGACAATTGCCCGAGAAGCTGCTGCGTTCCGGTCGCGCCGATGACCGCATAAACTTGGCCGGCAGCGTTGACCACTACGTCCGTCGCGGTATTCGGGATCGTGATGTTCGGGATGACGAGATTGCCCTCGAGCGTGACGAGCTGCCCCGTCCCATTCTTATTGAAAGCACCGGCGCGCGTGTACAGGATCTCGTTGTTCTCACCCTGGACCTGGAAGTAGCCGCGCCCATTCAAGGCGAGATCCAGCTTATTGCTCGTTGATGCCAGCGCACCCTGCATGGAAAGATTACGGATGGCGACGGTCCGAACGCCGAGGCCGATCGTATTGCCTTCAGGAATGATGGTGTCGTCATCGCGCGCGGCCGTTCCGGCGGCGCGGTCGGTCTGATACAGCAGATCGGCGAATTCAGCGCGCGAGCGCTTGAAGCCCGTCGTGTTGATGTTCGCAACGTTGTTGGCGATCACTTCAACGTTGGTCTGCTGTGCCGACATGCCGGTCGCAGCAATTGAAAGCGCTCTCATGACTTACGACCTCAAATTTGCATACGACTGATTTCTTGGTAGGCGCCCACGACCTTGTCGCGGACGGCGACGACGGTGCGAAGCGCCTGATCGGCCTGCATGACGGCTTGAACGACCTGCTGCAGCGGCGCCTTGCCTTGCATGCCGGCGATAGCGGTCGTTTCGCCTGCCTTGACCGTTCCGATGGCGTCGGCTGCCATGCTCGCCAAGGTTTGTGCGAAATCGCTTTGCGGCGCGGCTCCTGATGAAACGTTCGGCGCTCCGCCGATGCCCTTCGACGCCGCAGCGCCTCCGATGCGGTCGATATTGGGCGATAGCATTGCGATGCTCAGGCTCATGAGTTCGGCCTCAATAGATCGAGGGTCATCGAGACAATCTCGCGGACCTGCTTGATGACTTGCGTGTTGGCGGTATACGAGCGCGTCGCCTCGCGCATGTCGGCCAGCTCGACGAGCATGTCGACGTTCGGCAGCTTGACGAAGCCTTTTGCGTCGGCGGCCGGATGCCCGGGCATGTATTCAGTGCGAAACGGCGCTTTATCCCGGTCGACATTGTCGACCTGCACCATATCGATGCCGTCCATATCGTCGGTGACGGACTGGAAACTGATCGTCTTGCGCTGATAGGGATCGGACCCCGCGGTCTTTCCGGTCGTTTCGGCGTTGGCGATGTTTTCCGACAGGACCCGCATACGGGTCGACTGAGCGAAGAGACCGTTCGATGCCGCCTTGCTGGCGGCGATAAGCGGATCACTCATGGATTAGCCTTTCGTCGCGGATTGCAGCATCCTATCGAACGTCTTCATTATCTGCGTGTTCATCGTGTAACTGCGCACGACTTCGTTGGACTTGAGGAATTCCTGTTCGAGATTGACGTCGTTGCCGGAAACGAGAACCTCGGCCTCACCGAAACCGCCTTCCTGCCGGCGCAAATTCCCGCCATCGGCCGGGGCCAGGTGCTGCCCGTCGGTCACTGCCATCGATACGGATTTGCTCATCACGTCATCGAAGCTTTCGACGTCTTTCGCCTTGTAACCGGGCGTATTGGCGTTCGCGATGTTCGACGAAATCACCGACTGGCGCTGAGCGAGCCACTCATTTTGGCGAAACGCCAGATTGAAAAGTTGCATGGGCTGCATGAAAAGCGATCCTTAGGTGGCCCTGCTTTCCTATGTGCACCCGCTCCCTTGCGTCGGCCTGAACAGTCAGCTCAGCGGCCGCATCTTCGCGCGCGGCGCCTCAGACGTCCTCAATTGAGGCGTGCTTCTCCGAGCGCCTGGTTCAACCTCGTCGTGTTTCGGCCTGGGCTGACAGATTCGCCTTCGAAAGAGATGTAGGTGATTTCGACGCCCGCTTCCTCGGCCTCGAGGATCAGCCTGAAATAAACGTGGACCGACTGATGATGAAATTCCATGTCGAGTAATACGCGGGGCAGCGATCCCCATTCCAGGTAGACGTCGCCCGCGTGGCCGAAGGTCAACGTTTCCGGCTTGAACGACATCTCGATCGAGGCCTGCACAAGCGAGCCAATGCTCGCGATTTGACCAGTTTTCAAATAGCTGACGAGGTCGGGAAGATCGATCAAGCGCAAGTCGGATGCGACGCAACGGATGCTCTCGCCGAGAAGCTTTTCTCGAACCTCCGAATGATCGATGCGAAATGGAATCATCAACGCCTTTTCCCTTTAAGCACGTACAGGACCGGACCGGTTCCGCCGCGCCTGAAGGCGAAGGAGAATCGCGGCGACTGCCTTGTAGAATTCGACGGGGATCATTTGATCCACGCTCACTTTTGAATAGAGGGACCTTGCGAGGGCCTTGTCTTCTATGACTGGAATGTCATTTTCTTCGGCAATTCTGCGAATCGAGAGCGCTACGAGATCCTGCCCCTTGGCGACGACACGCGGTGCGCCGCCTTCGGAACGGACATAGCGGAGCGCCACGGCAAAGTGAGTCGGATTGGCGATGACCAAGGTTGCGCGCGGTACCGCGTGAAGCATGCGCTGGCGCGCGCGGGATCGGGCGATGGAACGCCGCCGCGCCTTGATGAGCGGATCGCCTTCCGACTGCTTTCGTTCGTCTTTGACTTCCTGCGGCGCCATTCGGAGCTGGCGGCGCCAAAGCACGTGCGTGACCGGCAGATCGAAAATCAGAAGACAAAACGAAAGGACCGCTAGCGACGTGAGCAACAGGGTGACGCTCTTTTGCGACAGTCTGAGAATCTCTGCCGGATCGCTCCAAATCGAATTGGCAAACTCGTGCCACAGCAGCATCAGGATCGCGCCGGACGTTGCAGCGACGATGATCAATCTCAGCGTAAGCTTGAGAAACTCAAACGATCCGGTCGCGCTGAAAATGCGCTTCCATCCCTTGGCCAGAGATAACCGGGAAAGCTCCGGCGTCACCCGCTTGAAGATTGGAACAGGCGGCGTTTGGAGCACCGATGCCAATACGCCGGCCGCGGAAAAGCAGAGTATGATGGGAGCCGTCAGAAGCGCGGCGCTTCTTCCCACCACATCGAAAACCATGCCGAGATCACCCGCACTCTCCAGGCGAATGGAGCCGACGTTCGCAAGCAGCCCCATCAGAAGCTCAGCGAAGTGGGTCAGAAAAACTTGGCCGAGGACTGCGATGACCAGAAGCGCTGCGAGAAGATACGCGAAATTGGTTGCCTCCCGCGAGATCGGGATGTTGCCCTCTCCGCGAGCGTCAGACATTCGCTTGTCTGTCGCTTCTTCTGTGCGGCTGTCTTTATCCTGCCCTTCGGCCACGATCGAGCTCCAGCGTCCTGCCGACTAGACGGTTTCTAAGGACGTGCTCGAGATATCGATTGCGCCTTCGGCTGAAAGCCGCAGAACCGAATCGACCATCGCTCGCCGCGCATCGGCAATGTCGCGCGCGGGAACGTTGGCGGGGCTTTGCAATTCGGCTTCCGCCATGCGGCGAGCCCGCGGCGACAGCGCGGAAAGAACCTTGCTCTGCAATTCCGCATCGGCGCCTTGAAGCGCGAGCACCGTTCGCTCCACCGGAATGCCATCCATCAGCGCCGTCAGCGCACGCGCCGGCAGCCTCAACAAGTCCTCGAACTTGAACAGCATCTTGCGGATCGCTTCGGCGTCCTTCGGTTTGATGCTGGCGAGGTATTGCAGGGCCTGGGCCGAATCCTCGCGGTCAAGATTGTTCAGGATGCCTGCGAGCGACAAATGCTTATCGGAAGAGCGCCGATCGCTGTCGAACAGCTCTTCGTTCAATCCGCTTTCGAGAGCTTCGACGATCTGCGGTGCTACCTGACCGAGGCCGAGTATGCGGTTCAGAAGATCGTTGCGCTCAGCGACCGGAAAGCACTTCAGAACGACAGATGCCCGCTCGCTACCGAGGCGGTCGAGATAATACGCGGCAACTTGCGGCGACTGTTGATGGAAATGAGCCTGCAGCACATCGTCGGGAAGTCCGGCGAGCTGACTCCAAATGTCCTGGCGCGCAATGAACTGATCGTTGGGGTCGCCGGATGATTTATTCTCGGAAATCACGTCTGTTACCAGACGTTTGACATCTTCGGCGCGACCGAGAAACGGCGTTCCTTGACCGAACTGGCTTTCAAATTCCTGGACGATCTCTTCGAGCTCCGCCGCTGAAATCGTCGGCATGACCTCGGCGGAGCGAACAAGAATGTTCAGTTCTTCGGGATTGAATTTTTTGAGGAGCCCGCTTGCGCGTTTCTTGCCGAGCGCAAGGAGAAGCACTCCGACTTTCTCGGGTCCCGTCAGTGTTCTTCCGGAATCTGACAACGGGTCGCGCATGGACTGCATGTACGTCACTATTTCCCGGCGGTGGGTAAGGCGCCAACCTGGGTCAGCACGACACCGAAGCGCGAGGTTCCTTCGTTTAGAACGACGACCTCTCCGCGCGCTATCAACCGGCCGTTGACGAGAATATCGACCGGATCGCCGACCATCTTATCGAGCTTGACCACCGAGCCCTTCGTCAACTTCGCCAAGCTCGCGACGGGCATCTTGGTCGAGCCGAGGACGACTTTCATCATCACCGGCAGGCCCATGATCAAGGCACTGTTGCCGCCGAAGTCGGTCGCATCGGCGTGCGCGTCGACATGAGCGTTGTGCGGACTTTCAGCCAAGCCCGCGGCCATTGCTTCGCTGAAATCGCCCATACCCGCGAGCGCTTGATCGAAGCCGGCTTCCGTCGCTTCCTGAGCGACTTCCGCTTCTACTGCATTACTCGGCGTCATTCCGGCCATTTCCTCGTGCTAAGGTATTCCGACTCAAATTCTGACATTCGAAACATGCCGCAGCCTTGTGGCGGGGCGCGCTAAAGCCCGTAGTATTCATCCACGGCTTCCCTTTGCTGATCGAATTCGTCGTCGACACGCAGTATCAGCGCGTTGTCGCGTTTACCCAATTCGCACCAGAACACAGGGCTTTCATCGGCATCGAGACGAACACGCGACATCGACGACAACTGCAGCTCGACGACCGAGCCGACGGCAAATCGTTGAACTTCGCCGAGGGAAATGGGGCGTTCCTCGAGAACGCCATTGAGCTCGATGAAGGATCGGGCGATTTCCTCGGAAAGCTGCTTCGACCACGCTGGGTCGTCGCGAGAGCGGTGCGCCGCGACGTTCTGTGTCTCGCTTGGCGTCGGGCCCGCAAGCACATGGCGGATGGGATCAAGCGCTGCTTGTGGGATGACGATCGTGACGACGCCGATGTGGCCGCCGTAATCCAAAGACAGCCGCGCGGCGATGACGGGCGACGAAGTCGTCAGCTGCGGTTCGAGCTCGATCTTCTCGACGACTGCGCCGATGTCGAAGCCGACATCGACGAGAATCGAGAAAGCGCTCGTCAGGGCGCGTGCAACGCGCCGGAACAGAACACGCAGGACGTTCGCATCGGTTCGGGTTGGCTTCCTCGCTGGCAGACCACCTGGAGGAAAACCCTCGCAGCCTGTCGCTGCCTCTACGAAAATTGTGGTGGCGGCCGGATCGGCGAGAAAATAAAGCCAGCTTCTCCATCTTTCGGCTCGCACCACACCGGCGAACGCGCCCTGCGGCAGTGCGCAGGTCTCGCCAATGGTCGAGGCCGAGAGATCGAGAAGGCGCACTTTCAGCGGCAAAAGCGAAAGATTGCCGATCTCCTCGGTCATCACGCGCGGCAGCTGACCAAAAATCATCTGCAGGCCCGGCAGGCGGTCGGGACTGTTTTGACCAGACGAAAGCGCGCGCTCGAGCGATCTTTCCGTGTCCATCCGCTTCTTGGCCGTGGCTTCGCTCAGAGCGCTATTCGACATTTCGGCTGCCTCGCGAAGTCATCGCCGCGTTTGCAGATGGCCCGGAGAAGACGCAAAGCGCTTGCCGGAACATCAGGCTGCCTTTTTCTCTTGAGGGCGTCGATCCAGCCCACCGCCCATCGTCGCCGCTTCGACCTCGTTGATCGTCGGCCGTTCGTACGCCGAAATCGCTTTGCGGCCGTGCTCGATAGCGACCTGGGGCATGGCGCCGTTCATGAACGCCAGCAGCGATTGCTTGACGATAACGTAAGACCTCAAATTCTTTTCGCGGAGGATCTTCACCTTCGTCGCGATCGGACCAACGACCGCGTAGGAAAAGAAGATACCCGCGAACGTTCCAACGAGCGCGGAGGCGATGAGGTGACCGAGGATTTCCGGGGACTGGTCGATCGCGCCCATGGCTTTCACGACGCCAAGAACGGCCGCGATGATGCCGAGAGCCGGCAGACCGTCACTAACGGCAGTGAGCGCGTGATAGGCCTTGAGCTTATCGTGACGCACGGTTTCGATTTCCTCGTCCATCAACGATTCGATCTCGTGGGTCCGGGCATTCCCCATGATGATGAGGCGGAAATAGTCGCAGATGAAGGTCGTCAGCTCGTCATTAGCAGTAACGGTCGGCGACCGCTTGAACACTTCCGCGTCCTGGGGCGCATCGATGATCATTTCCATTTCGGCGCGGGATTTATCGCGAAGCTCGCGCATCATGAAAAAGAGCAGCGCAAGAAGCTCGATATTCTCGGCCTTCGTCGGCGTACCGTTTTTGATAGCCTCGATCGTGGCTTTACCCGTGTCCTTGATCGTTTTCATTGGATTGGCGACGACAAACGCGCCCAAGGCCGAGCCGCAAATGATGACGTATTCCCAGGGCTGCCAGATAACCCAGACGTGCCCACCCATGGCGGTGAAGCCGCCGAGCATGCAGACCAGGGTGATAATCAGGCCGAGCAGAATGGTCACGTGTGTATCCCAAATGCCAATTTAGGCGAAAACCCATAAAGGGCGCTTTGGCTTGCGTGGGACTTGCTCGTCCCAGCGCGGGGGTGTCAGCCACCCACAAGTTCGCGTCGTTAAGTTTCCGCGATAGGACGAGATCCACGAAGACGGATTGCAACGCATGCCATCGAATATCTACGTCGCCCTCTCTGCTCAGATGGCGCTGCAACGACGCCTCGATACGGTCGCCAACAACGTCGCGAACACCAACACGGTCGGATTCCGCGGCGAAGAAATGTCGTTTGAGGAACTCCTGACCCCGGCGGGCAAGGATCCGGTCAGCTTCGTTTCGAAGGGCCAGAACCATCTTTCGATGAAGACCGGCGAAGTTACGCAGACCGGAAACCCTCTCGATGTCGCGGTGAGAGGCGATTCGTTCCTAGCTATCCAAACTCCGAACGGAGTTGCCTATACGCGCGACGGGCGCATGCAGATGACGGGCGAAGGCGTGCTGACGACGCTTGCAGGCTACCCAATTCTCGACGCGGGCGGATCGCCGGTGCAGCTCAATCCCAATGATCCGGCGCCGACCATCAACAAAGCCGGCACAATCGAGCAGTCGGGCAACAATCTCGGCGCGCTCGGGCTTTACCGGATGCCGCGCGGGGCTGTTCTGACGAGAGCCGAAGGCGCGTCGGTCGTGTCCGACATTGCGCCAACGCCCGAGATCGACTTCCTCAACAACGGCGTCGTGCAGGGATACGTCGAGAAATCGAACGTCAATCCGATCCTGGAAATGACGCACCTCATCACCATTCAACGGAATTTCCAGGCCGTCACCAACATGCTGAGCGCCACCGAAAGCTCGCTCAACGATTCTCTGAAAACTATCGCGGGCTCGTGATGTCTAGCCGGAGGGAGCATTATTGACCGCGGCGGCAACAGCCACACCGTTTGACCGGTTGGACGAGCTGATGGCGACGGCTTCGCGAACACCGGCGCACCGGGTATCTGGACGCGTCGTTCGGATCAGCACGACGTTCATGGTCGTGTCCGGCCTCTCAAAGTTCGTTTCAATCGGTGATGCGGTATCGATCGCGGGCCTCGGCGGCCCGGTGCTCGCGGAGGTCGCGACGATCGAAGCCGAAGCGATCAACGTCACGCCGTTCGTCGCCGACCACAGGATCGAACTTGGCGCGCGGGTCACGGCGTTGTCGGGCCAGATGACGCTTTCGCCTCATGAATCCTGGCTCGGCAGAACGCTCAATGCGTTGGGGCAGCCGATTGATGATGGCGATCCTCTCATCATCGGCGAGCGGGCGTTCACGATCCACGGCACGCCGCCTTCGCCGCTCCGCCGGAACAGGCTCGGCACGCCGCTGACAACAGGCGTCAAGGCGATCGATCTTTTCACTCCCATCTGCGCGGGCCAGAGACTTGGCATCTTCGCGGGTTCCGGCGTCGGCAAATCGACGTTGCTCGCCATGCTGAGCCGGGCGCCCTCGAGCGACGTTACGGTCCTGGCGCTCGTCGGCGAACGAAGCCGGGAGGTGAGAGATTTTCTAGACGATACGCTTGCGGCCTCGCGCTCGCAGGTCGTCTCGGTCGTCGCCACGTCCGACGAGAGCCCGATGATGCGGCGCTTAGCGCCGAGCACCGCGATGTGCATCGCCGAATATTACCGGGATCGCGGGAAAAACGTTCTTCTCATTATCGATTCCCTGACGCGTTACGCTCACGCCATGCGGGAGCTGGCGCTCGCTGCCGACGAGCCGCCCGTCGCTCGCGGGTATCCGCCGAGCGTCTTCAGCAACCTGCCGCGCCTCCTCGAACGTGCTGGCCCCGGCGAAGAAGGCGCCGGTACGATCACCGCGATCCTGTCTGTTCTCGTCGACGGCGACGATCACAACGATCCGATCGCCGACGCCGCGAGAGGCATCCTCGACGGCCATATCGTTCTCGATCGCGGCATCGCGAGCCAAGGCCGGCTTCCGGCCGTCGATCCGCTTGCTTCGCTATCGCGCTTGGCGCCAAAGATCAGAACGAAAAACCAAGCGCAGTTCGTTACTCAACTGATCGAGGTCATTTCCCGTTACGAGGACACGCGCGATCTTCGCGCCATCGGCGGCTACAGGCCCGGAACCGACGCGACGCTCGATCGCGCGATGGAAATCGTTCCGCGCGTTTACGAGGCCATGAAGCAGGATCTCGACGAAGAGCCTGTCGCGGATGTGTTCGCCTATCTTTCCGAGGTGTTGCCCGGTGGGCAGCGGTCCAACTCCGCACCGCCACGTTAGAAGATCATACGGCGCTCTCGTAAGCGTCAAGAAAAGGATCTGAAATCCGAGGGGAACGAACATGGTGACTAATACGGATACCATTGCCCGTTTGATTGCCGCGGACACGCTGATGCGTGGCGAGCGGCAGCTCCTTCGCAATCAAATTCCCGTACCCCAGGAGGCAGGCGACGACGCGGCGCGTACCATTGCTCCGCCCATCTCGCACAACGACAAAACCATGGCGCCCGTATTGCTGACGCTGCTCGACGAGCAGCTCGGCGCTTCGGTCGCCCCTGACGCAAACCGGGCCGCCGCACGCGGGCAAGACGTGCCATCAACGCCGAACCGTATTGCTGCCCGTTATGCCGAAGACGATTCGGTTTTTCGGGCGGATCTGCCGGCCAATGGAACGGCATTGCCGCTCGGCCAACACTACCCGCAGATCGCCCAAACGGTATCGTCGCTCGATCTTCAGACGTTCATGCAGCGGTTTTTGATGGGCAAGGTGAAGAGCATTCCCGCGGATGGCGGAAGCGCCCGCAGCGGCGAGCGCGGGTCTAAATCCGACGACGCGCCTCAGCCAAGCCTAGCAACGATTAAGTACGCGGCGATTGCTGTCGTCGCGGTGATGGTCGCGATTGCCATCGGCATGAGATTCTTCGGCTAGCCGGCTTCGCCTCAACCGGTGCTTACCCGAACATCATTTTCCGGGGTTTTCTGATCGGTCCGGCGTTCCGACTTCTTGGTGTCGTCGTCGTCCTCACGTCTCGCTGCCGCAGTCGACATATGCGACAGCAGCGACAGGAGTACCTGGTCGCTGGTGAGGCTGGCGAATGCCGTGGGGCCGGAATCGATCGATGATGCCGCGGTCGACTGAACCACGGGCCGCGGGGCTGCCACGACCGTTGCCACGGAAGGCGCGTCGGAGACCGAGTTCTGCACGGTCGCCGCGCCGCTTGCTGCCGCGGCCATCGCTGCAAGACTTGCATTGGCGACCTGCGCGGTCGGCCCTCGCACGGTCAGCTCTCCCTGGCCGAACCAGGCGACTTCCTGCAGCCGCCGCTGCACGAGACCGTCCAAGACGTTGCCGCCGGCCTTATTGTATTGGAGGAAGAGCGAGCGCGCGGTATCGAGATCGCCACTCGCGACGGCTTGGCCAAGCCCGCTTTTCGACCAGGCGGTGCCTGCGTTGTACGTCAGAGACGTCAATGCGGCTCTGCTGCCGTCGTCGAGACCGGGCGCAAACTTATCGACGAAGTCTGTCGCCTTTTTTATCTCGTCCGAGAAGCGCCGCTCGGCCTCGGCCTGATCGATGACTTCGCCCGCGAAGCGCGCACGTGTGCCATAGCCGTTGGAGTTCTGGGCGTAATCCCAACGGGCCTTGGCTGTGTAGCCTTCGAACTGCTTTATTGCATCAAGATAGCTTGGCTCGACCATACCAGTTGCTTTGGCATGGAGACCTTGCGGCAAGCTGGTGTCGGGAGTTTGCCCGAGGACTACGGTCTAGCGCCGCGACCGGGCGACATCTCTCAGCACGCTCGCTTCGAGTTGTACCTCGTCCAACCGGTGCTTCAGGACGTCACCGATACTGATGAGGCCAACGACCTTGCCTTCCACGACCACGGGCAAATGACGGATGCGCCGCTGGGTCATGATGTTGGCGACGGCTGCCACACGGTCTTCGGGGGCGCACGTGACGACGGAGCGGGTCATCAGGTTGGCGACGCGCATCTGTGGCAAGTCCATGCCGAACTCGTCGATGCCGCGCGCCAAATCTCTTTCGGAAATAATCCCTTCGAGACCGCCCTTGTTGTCGAGAACAAGCATCGCGCCAACGGATTCTTTTCTGAAGCTATGCGCCAAGGCGCGCATCGTGGCGGTTGCCTCGATGGTTTTAACTGCAGACCCCTTGGTCTTCAGAATGTCTGAGACCTTCATCTGATCGCTCCAATCAAGTCCCGTCAGCCCTTCGCATTTGCTTGCGTGCAGACGGTGTAAAGCCGCTAAAAGATCTTCCCGGTCCTCCGCGGTCAGCGGATCGTGCGGATTTCGATCGCGCGCCGCCAAGAGGCTCGTGAGATCGTCCACAAAGACCGAATCCTCGCTGAAGGCCGGACTTTCCCGACAGAATGCGCTTCTCGTCGTGATGACAGCATAGCCCGCGGCCTTCGCAGCCAGCGCGCCGCGGCGTCCACCTTCGATGACGAGGGTGTGCTTGGGATCGACGCCCAACTCGGTGCGGGCTTCGGTGTAAAGCCTATCGCACTCACCCTTTCCGGCCTTATCGCCGGAGATGACGGCATCAAACAGCGTTCGTCCACGATCGCCGAGAAGCGTGGTGAGCAGGCGCTCGGTATCTTTGGGGTCGAGAAGTGAAACAAGGATGAGGCGGATCCCGTCACCGCGTCCAGCGATGATCAAGTCGCGAATGCCGGGACGGGGTTCGACCGCCGTCGTGGAAAGCATCTCGCCAAAGATTTTCGAAGCGCGGCGATGCATGGCCTGAACGAGGTGTGAGAAATCCTCAGTCTCAGGCTTACCTCGAAGGATAGAGCGTACGTAGTGCGCCATTCGCGCTTCGCCGCCGCCAAGCTTGGCGGTGAGGGCAAATCCCTCGCGGTCGCATGACCAATCAAAGCCAGCTTCGGAAAACGTTTGTGCGAACGCTCGCCGGCGAACGTCTTCCGTTTCAGCAAGAGCACCATCTGCTCGAATGATGATCGACTGCAGCGTCATCTGCCAGCGATTATCCAATCTGGATTTCAAGTATCCGAGGAAGGTACTCCTGGTTTTGAACCGCGCCAACGCGACGTAAAGTCAGGGAGATCCGCCATTAACCCGGCCCAATTGCACCGCGGAACTATTGATCTCACGCGTTGCAGTGCAACAGCGGGCGCGGTGCCTCGCAGGTTGCTCAGAGGGCTCTCGGTTAGCTTAACTCGTTAAGCCCGGAGATCTTCGTCCAGCCACGGCATGGCGTTTCGGAGCGGAGCAAGGGTGGACGCTTCGAGGGACGATTTGCAGGCCTTCGTCAGGTCGCGGGGAAGGGTTCCAAGTTCTTGCCTTCGGCTGACCAGCGTTAAGGTTCGCTTAAGTTTTGGACCGGGCAACGGAACCGTCCGAACGTCGCTGCTATCGAGGCCGGCTTCGGCAAGGCAAATCGGCGTCGTTATCGCGAAGCCTTTGCCTCGCGCGACCATGTCGCTCACGCCAAACGGCGTATCGAATTCAAGACCTTGCGGGAGGTCGATATTCAGGCGGCGGAGATGGCGTTCAATATCGATGCCGGTCTTCGAACGGGCGCTGTAGCGAATAAACGGAAGTTTCTCCGCACACGTCTCGAGGTCCGCTACAGAGCGCGGGCTTTTTTGCTTTAGCGGCAGCACGAGTATGTAGGGCTCGGTAACGATCTCATGGCGGTCGAAGCCTTCGACGTCGCTCATATCGTCGACGCCGATGAATAGGTCGAGGTTTCGCGTCAGAAGCGCACCGGCGTGCGCAGACGTCAATCCGGATTGCACAGACACGTGATCGGCGTGAGTGACGAGAAACGACGCAAGCGGCCCGGTTAAAGCCCGCGACAGGCTGTCAACCAATCCGGCGCGGATCAGCGCGAGGCGGCCGCGGGAGGTGTGCCGGATTGCGGTCGCAATTTGCCGGGCTTCGGAGACGAGGGCGGACGCGCGCTGCCGCATCAATTCGCCGGCGGGGGTCAGAGCGAGCGGGCGGACACTGCGGTCGAACAGCTTCACGCCGATCCGCTGCTCGAGATCGGCGATGGCTTGCGAGATCGCGGGCTGCGTCATCGCGAGGCTCTTGGCGGCAAGCGCCATCGAGCCCGCCTCGCAAACACCGAGGAACGCTTCGAGGACGTGAAGATCGAACGGGAGCCGGGCAGGGCGTATGGTCATGGCCGCGTAGTATAAGTATTTCTTATATTAGCGTCAATTACGCGCCGATATATAAGCATGAGCGTTGATACACGGCGGGCTGGACTCTCTGGCGCGCGTGAAAAAACAGAGCATCTCATGCCGCGCTCAGATCGCTATTCCATCTTATCGGTTTTTCTTGAGGGCCTCCGCGGGCAAACCGGGTGGGGTCCCACCTGGCGCAAGGCGTCTCCAAAACCCAGCTACGACGTCGTCATCGTCGGCGGCGGCGGGCACGGCCTCGCGACGGCCTATTACCTCGCAAAGAGATACGGGCTGACCAACGTCGCGGTTGTCGAAAAGGGCTGGATCGGTTCCGGCAACGTCGGCCGCAACACGACGATCGTTCGCTCCAATTATCTCCTGCCGGGCAACATCCCGTTCTACGAGACGAGCATGAAGCTCTGGGAGGGGCTGGAGCAGGACCTGAACTACAATGCGATGGTCTCGCAGCGCGGCGTCCTCAATCTTTATCATTCCGATGCCCAGCGCGACGCCTATGCGCGGCGCGGGAATGCGATGCGCCTTCACGGCATCGATTCCGAACTGCTCGATCGCGAAGCGGTCCGCTCCATGTATCCGTGGCTCAACTATGATAGCGCCCGTTTCCCGGTCCAGGGCGGCCTCCTGCAGCGCCGCGGCGGAACGGTGCGGCACGATGCTGTAGCCTGGGGTTATGCCCGAGGCGCCGACCGGCTCGGCGTCGATATCATCGAGAACGCCGAAGTTACCGGCTTCCGCAGAGACAACGGCAAAATCACCGGGGTCGAGACGACTCGCGGCTTCATCGGGGCCAAGAAAGTCGGACTGGCCGTTGCCGGCAATTCCTCGCGCGTCGCGGCGATGGCCGGCTTGACGCTGCCGATCGAAAGTCATGTTTTGCAAGCCTTCGTGTCCGAAGGCATCAAGCCCTTCATCGACGGCGTCGTGACGTTCGGCGCCGGACACTTCTACGTCAGCCAATCGGACAAGGGCGGCCTTGTCTTCGGTGGCGACATCGACGGCTACAATACCTACGCGCAGCGGGGTAACCTTCCCGTCGTCGAGGATGTCCTCGAAGGCGGGATGGCGCTGATGCCGCGTATCGGCCGGGTGCGCCTGCTGCGCTCCTGGGGCGGCATCATGGACATGAGCATGGACGGCTCACCGATCATCGACCGGACGCCGACCGATGGTCTCTATTTCAACGGTGGCTGGTGCTACGGCGGCTTCAAAGCAACGCCTGCTTCGGGCTTGTGCTTTGCGCACCTTATTGCCCGCGACGAACCGCACGAGGTAGCGCGAGCCTATCGCCTCGATCGCTTCCGCACTGGTCACATGATCGATGAGAAGGGCATGGGCAATCAGCCCAACCTGCACTGAAGGCGAGCCAACATGCGCATCCATTGCCCCCATTGCGGCGAACGTAGCCTCGACGAATTCTCCTATCTCGGAGATGCGGTCGTGCGCCCCGATCCCGCGTCACCGAATGCCCAAGACGCGTTTTACGCATACGGGTATGAGCGGTCCAACGTCGCCGGCCCGATGCAGGAACTCTGGTATCACGCTGCGGGATGCCACGCTTGGCTCGTCGTCACACGCGACACGCGCACTCATGAAATTTCCGAAGTCAAATCCGCTCAAGAGGTCGCCCTCGCGCGGCAGAAAGTTGCGGGCACGGCGCAATGACACAATCGGCTCAAACTTCACGACTCAAGAATCGCGGGCTGATCGACCGTTCGCAGCTTCTCGATTTTACTTTCGACGGCGTTCCCTACACGGGCTACGCGGGCGATACGCTGGCTTCGGCGCTGCTTGCGAACGGTGTTCGCCTGGTCGGCCGTTCGTTCAAGTATCACCGTCCGCGTGGCATCCTCACTGCCGGATCGGAAGAGCCTAACGCGCTCGTCGAGCTTCGTTCCGGCGCGCGCCGCGAGCCCAATACCAAAGCGACCACCGCTGAACTTTTCGGCGGTCTCGAAGCGAAGAGCCAGAACCGCTTTCCGTCCTTGTCGCTCGACCTTCTCGCGATCAACGGCCTCGTGTCGCCGTTCCTCTCGGCCGGCTTCTACTACAAGACATTCATGTGGCCAGCCGCCTTCTGGGAGAAGCTGTACGAGCCGATGATCCGGCGCGCGGCCGGTCTTGGCCGGGCTGCGCAAGAAGGTGATCCCGACAGCTACGATAAGGCCAACGCGTTCTGCGACGTGCTCGTCGTGGGATCCGGCCCCGCCGGATTGATGGCGGCGCTTTCGGCCGCGCGAGCAGGCGCACGGGTCATTCTGGCTGACGAAAGCTTTGCTTTCGGCGGAAGACTGCTCAGCGACGCTCGAACTGTCGACGGCAAAAGCGGCGCAGACTGGGTCACGTCAGTCATCGCGGAATTGAAGTCTTTCCCCGGCGTCCGATTGCTGCCGCGAACGACCGTCTTCGGCGCCTATGACACGGGGACATACGGCGCCGTGGAACGCGTCACCGATCATGTTGCCATCCCTGCGGCGGGTGTGCCGCGGCAACGGCTTTGGCGTATCGTCGCGAAGCATACCGTCATCGCCCAGGGCGCGGGGGAACGTCCGATCGTATTCGGCAATAACGATCGTCCCGGCGTTATGCTCGCGAGCGCAGTGCGCACCTACATCAACCGGTTCGGCGTGGCCCCCGGCGAAACGGCGGTCGTGTTCTCGAACAACGACGAAGCTGCGAGCACGATCGAAGATCTTGTGAGCGCCGGGGTTACGGTCGCGGGTCTCGTCGACACGCGTACTGCGCTGCCGCCCGCAATCAAAACGTTGGCGCGCAAGCACGGAATTCGGGTGTTCGAGGGCGCCGTCGTTGCCGATGCGCTCGGTGGTTCTCGCGTCACGGGCGCGCGCATCATCGCTTCCTATGGCACTCCGCAAACCGTCGCGTGCGATCTCATTGCCGTCTCCGGCGGTTTCAATCCCAATCTTCAAGTCACGACGCATCAAGGCAGCCGTCCGCAGTGGCGGGACGACTTGGCAGCTTTCGTGCCCGGCGCATTGCCGAAGGGAATGGCCGTTTCAGGCTCTGCAAAGGGCACCTATGGCCTTGCTTCCTGCCTCAAGGAAGGTGCGCAGGCCGGTGCGGCAGCTGCCGCCGCAGGTGGATTTGTAGCAACGGCTGCGGCCATCCCCTCGGCCGATGACGAGCCAACCGGCGTCTCTGCTTTCTGGCACGTCGAGAGTTCGAAACATAAGGCGTTCGTCGACCAGCAGAACGACGTTACGGCGGCCGACGTTCGCTTGGCGGAACGCGAGGGTTTCCAATCCGTCGAGCACTTGAAGCGCTACACGACACTCGGCATGGCGACCGATCAGGGTAAGACTTCGAACGTCAACGGCCTTGCCATGCTGGCGGCGCTGACGGGGAAGACCATTCCGGCGACCGGCGTAACGGCGGCGCGTCCGCCATACACACCGGTAGCGCTCGGAGCCCTTGCCGGCGAACATCGCGACAAGCATTTCAAGCCGACACGTCTCACGCCTTCGCACGATTGGGCAAAAGAGAGAGGCGCTGTCTTCATCGAGACGGGCCTATGGCTCAGGGCTCAGTATTTCCCGAAGCCCGGGGAAACCGATTGGCTCACCACGGTCTGCCGGGAAGTGACTACGGTCAGGAACGCCGTCGGCGTCTGCGATGTCTCGACGCTCGGCAAGATCGAGATTCATGGCACCGATGCAGGCAAGTTCCTGGATCGCGTCTACATCAACATGATGAGCACGCTTGGCGTCGGAAAAGCGCGCTATGGCATGATGCTGCGCGAAGACGGCATTGCGATGGACGACGGAACCGCCGCGCGCTTCGCGGACGACCACTACTTCATCACCACGACCACCGCGAACGCGGTCAAGGTTCTTCAGCATCTCGAGTTCTGCCGCCAATGGGTATGGCCCGAACTCGATGTGCAGATCGTCCCGGTGAGTGATCAGTGGGCCCAGTATTCCGTCGCCGGGCCCCGCGCCCGCGATCTTCTCGCGAAGATCGTCGATGCTCCATTCGATATTTCGAACGCAGCATTCCCGTACATGGCGGTGGCCGAACTCACGGTGCTTGGAGGCATCAAGGCGCGGCTCTATCGTCTCTCGTTCTCGGGCGAAATGGCATACGAAATCGCCGTTCCGGCACGGCATGGCGACCTCTTGATGCGGACACTCATGTCGAAGGGCGAAGAATTCGGAGTTACGCCCTACGGCACCGAGGCGCTTGGCGTCATGCGTATCGAGAAGGGGCACGTCGCAGGTCCCGAGCTCAATGGAACAACGACCTGTGCCGATCTCGGCCTTGGCAAGATGGCATCGACGAAGAAGGACTTTGTCGGCCGCATTCTTTCGCAACGGCCGGGCCTCGCCGATCCTAACCGGCCGCGCGTCGTCGGTTTCAAGCCTGTCGACAAATCGGCAAGACTGAGAGGCGGAGCGCATTTCATCGGCAAGGACGCCGAGCCTGCCGCCCGGAACGATTTGGGCTTCATGACGTCGGTCGCGTTCTCGCCCTCGCTCGGCCACTGGGTCGGCCTCGGGTTCCTGGCGGGCGCCGAATCGCGAATGGGCGAGATTTTGAGGGCGGTCGATCCGGTTCGGAACGGCGACATCCTCGTCGAAGTGGTTTCGCCAGTGTTTTATGATGGTGAAGGAGCGCGCCTGCGTGTCTGAGCTAGCCAACAACGTCAAAAATCCGAGCCTTGAAGCTTCCGAGCGGACAGGCGTCACGGTCACTCATGTCGCCGCCCGGCGAGGCGCTCGCGCTTCATTGGACGACGCTGCCCGCGCGGTCTTCGGAGTTTCTCTCCCGTCGTCGCCGAAAGCGGTCGAAGCCAAAGGCGCGCTGATCGTCTGGACGGGTCCAGATCAATGGCTCATCGTTCAGAAAGACGAAACCGGTCTCGACCACTACGCTGAACTTGCAAAGGCATTCAATGGATTGGCTTCGCTCGTCGACGTTACTGATAGCCGAACGATTTTTCGAATAGCCGCCTCGCGCCCGTTCGAAACGCTTTTAAGAAGCATGGGAATTGATTTCCACGACAACAGCTTCCGGCCGGGAGATGTTGCAATCACGCACGTCTCACATCTTGGTGTGATCGTCTGGCGGCTTCCGGATGGTACAGCGTACGATTTCGCCTGTGCCCGCACGTATTCGAGGGATTTTGCAGATTGGCTTCGCAAAACGGCGGCCTAATACGATAGCCATCGTTCAATAGCGGGGCCTTTTTCGGGCCCTGCGTCCTTCAGGCAATAGACAATTTCAGTTCGGGTAGTGGAATAATCACTCCCGACGTGCGAATTTATTTTTTTCCTATAATGATTTGAACCGCCGTATCCGGCGGAAGGCCGTTCATGTCAGATAAAACACGTAAAAATCCTATTGCGCTGCTCGAGCCGGAACCTCTTGCTACGGGATCGAATGCACCCGGCGCGGCCGAGCACACACTCGAGCAGGCCATCGGTCATCAGGTTCGACACCATCGTAAGCATGCCGGATTGACGGTCGCTGAGCTCGCTACTGCGTCGCAGATATCTCCCGGCATGTTGTCGAAGATCGAAAACGGTCAGATTTCTCCGTCACTCAGCACGTTGCAGATGCTCGCTTCTGCATTGAACATCCCGCTGACAGTGCTGTTTGCCTCGTTCGAACAGCGGCGCGATTGTTCTTACGTGAAAGCCGGCGAGGGCGTGGTGATACGCCGGCGCGGGACGAAGGTCGGACATCAGTATCAGCTTCTCGGCCACTCGCTCGATGGCCCCGTCGTCATTGAGCCGTATCTGATCACGCTGACGGATGATGCAGTTGCCTACACGGGTTTCCAACATGAAGGCGTCGAATTCATCTTTATGCTGACGGGTGAAGTCGAATACGCGCACGCAGACCGCAGCTATCATCTGCGCCCAGGTGATGCGATCCTTTTCGATAGCGCTGCTCCGCATGGTCCGGCGCGCCTGGTGACAACCCCGATGTCGTACCTTTCCATCATCATTTATCCGCGCCCCTGACGAACCCCGTCCGGCCCCACATTTCTTTTGAAGAAAACTTCTTTCTCCTGAGTTGACAACTTAATGGCGCGTCATTATGGTCCAGGTCCGTTCCTTCGTGGCCCGGTCTGGAGGCAATCATGTGTGGCATCGTCGGACTATTTCTAAAGAACCCAAAAATGGAGCCACAGCTCGGCCAGCTACTTTCTGGCATGCTGTCGACGATGTGCGAGCGAGGGCCTGACTCGGCCGGGTTCGCCGTCTATGGCTCCGGTACTGAAGGTCGATCGAAAATCACGCTGCAGTCCGCGACTGCTGCGGAAGACTTCGCGAAGCTCAATGCAGCTCTCGCGAAGGACAAGAAATTGGACGCGAAGCTCGCCACGAAGGACACACACGCTGTTCTCAGCGTTCCGTCGGATAAGCTTAATGCCGTCCGCGCACTGCTGAGCTCAGACTTCCCGTCAATCCGCATCATGGCGACCGGCGAGAATATCGAAATCTATAAGGAAGTCGGCTACCCGACAGAGGTCGCCAAGCGCTTCGATCTCGCTCACATGTCGGGCACGCATGCGATCGGCCACACACGCATGGCCACCGAGTCGGCTGTGACGACGCTCGGCGCGCATCCCTTCTCGACCGGCGCGGACGAGTGCCTCGTGCACAACGGCTCGCTTTCGAACCACAACAGCCTGCGCCGCGAACTCATTCGCGACGGCATGAAGTTCAATACAGAGAACGACACCGAAGTCGCCGCTTCCTATCTCACATGGCGCATGAAGCAGGGCATGAACCTCGGCGAGGCGCTCGAGAAGAGCCTCGACGATCTCGACGGCTTCTTCAATTTCGTCGTGGGCACGAAGGAAGGGTTCGGCGTCGTACGCGATCCAATCGCGTGCAAACCAGCAGTCATGGCGGAAACCGACGACTACGTCGCATTCGGTTCCGAATATCGCGCACTCGCAGGCTTGCCTGGAATTGATAAGGCGAAGGTCTGGGAACCGGAACCGGCAACCGTCTACTTCTGGCAACGCTGATGCAGCAGCTTATTGGGGAACTTATGCGTACGTTTGATCTGGCACAGAGCCCGTTGCGCGAACTTAATGAAGCGCTGCACCGGCAGACCGATGGCTCCAACGAAGCTCAGTGGGAAGTTCTTAACCCACGCGGCGGACATGCCATCGCTGTTGGTGTCGACGCTCCCATCAACGTCGATGTCCGCGGTAGCGTCGGATATTACTGCGCGGGGATGAACAAGAAGGCGACCGTCACCGTACACGGCTCGGCTGGTCCGGGGGTTGCCGAAAACATGATGTCGGGTCGCGTCGTCATTAAAGGCGATGCGAGCCAATACGCCGGTGCCACGGGCCGGGGTGGTCTCCTAGTCATCGAAGGCAACGCGTCCTCGCGCTGCGGCATTTCGATGAAGGGCATCGATATCGTCGTTAAGGGCAATATCGGTCACATGTCTGCCTTTATGGCGCAGTCCGGTCACCTAGTCGTTCTCGGCGATGCCGGCGACGCTCTCGGAGATTCGATCTACGAAGCGAAGCTGTTCGTTCGCGGCAAGGTGAAAAGCCTTGGCGCCGACTGCATCGAGAAAGAGATGCGGCCCGAGCATCAGGAGGCACTTACGAACCTCCTCAAGAATGCCGGTATCAAGGACGCCAAAGCTTCGGAATTCCGGAGATATGGCTCTGCACGCAAGCTCTATACCTTCAACATCGACAATGCGGATGCTTACTGATGTCGCCGAAAATCCCGCTTACCACACCTCGTCCCTCGGCCACATTCGATGATTACACGCTGTCGGAAATCCGGCGCGCGGCATCGACTGGCATCTACGACATTCGCGGAGGCGGCGCCAAGCGCCGTGTCCCACACTTCGACGATCTTCTGTTCCTCGGCGCATCGGTATCGCGCTATCCGCTCGAAGGTTACCGCGAGCGGTGCAGCACCACCGTTACGCTCGGCACGCGGTTTGCCAAGAAGCCGATCGAGCTCAAAATTCCGATCACGATCGCAGGCATGAGCTTCGGCGCATTGTCGGCGAACGCGAAGGAAGCGCTCGGCCGCGGCGCGTCGATTGCCGGCACGTCCACGACGACGGGCGACGGCGGCATGACGCCCGAAGAGCGCGGCCAGTCGAACACACTTGTCTATCAGTACCTGCCGTCTCGCTATGGCATGAACCCCGACGATCTGCGCAAAGCAGATGCGATTGAAGTTGTCGTTGGTCAGGGCGCGAAGCCCGGCGGCGGCGGCATGCTTCTCGGCCAGAAGATTTCGGATCGCGTCGCCGAGATGCGCAATCTGCCGAAGGGCATCGACCAGCGCTCGGCTTGCCGTCATCCAGATTGGACGGGTCCGGACGATCTCGAAATCAAGCTCTTGGAAATTCGAGAAATCACCGACTGGCAAAAGCCGATCTACGTGAAGGTCGGTGGCACGCGTCCCTATTACGATGTTGCTCTTGCTGTCAAAGCAGGCGCGGACGTCATCGTATTGGACGGCATGCAGGGCGGCACCGCTGCCACGCAGGAAGTGTTCATCGAGCATGTCGGCCTGCCGACACTCGCCTGCATTCGGCCAGCCGTTCAGGCTTTGCAGGATCTGGGCATGCACCGCAAGGTTCAGCTCATCGTTTCGGGCGGCATTCGTAACGGTGCCGACGTCGCCAAGGCGCTAGCGCTTGGCGCTGACGCCGTCGCGATCGGCATGGCAGCGCTCGTCGCTCTGGGCGACAACGATCCGGCGCTCGATGCCGAGTACGCGAAGATCGGCACGAGGGCCGGTTGCTATGATGATTGGCACGAAGGCCGCGATCCGGCGGGTATCACAACCCAGGATCCCGAACTCTCGAAGCGCCTCGACCCTGTGCGGGCCGGACGCCGTCTCGCCAATTACCTGAAGGTTATGACGCTCGAGGTGCAGACCATCGCTCGCGCGGCAGGCCACAACAACATTCACAATCTCGAACCTGAAGACCTCTGTGCGTTGACGCTCGAAGCGGCCGCTATGGCTCGCGTACCTCTGGCTGGAACGTCATGGATTCCTGGAGTGAACGGATCGGGCGGCTTATAAGCTGCCCCTTTTTTTGGACTTCGCTCGGGAAACAACAAAAAAAAACGCACGAATTAAACAAATCAAGCGTCGAGGAAAGACCCATGGCTCAAGATCTCGCCCAGCTCGCCAAAGAGCGCGGCATTCGCTACTTCATGATCTCTTATACAGACCTCTTCGGTTCACAGCGCGCCAAGCTCGTTCCAGCGTCGGCGATCGCCGACATGCAGAAAGACGGCGCGGGCTTCGCTGGCTTCGCGACTTGGTTCGACATGACGCCTGCGCATCCCGATCTCTTCGGTTTGCCGGATGCGGCTTCGGTCATTCAGCTGCCGTGGAAGAAGGACGTCGCGTGGGTCGCCGCTGACTGCGTGATGGAAGACAAGCATGTTGCGCAGGCGCCGCGGGTTGTTCTGAAGAAGGTCATGGCGGAAGCCGCCGAACTCGGCCTTTACGTCAAAACCGGCGTTGAAGCTGAATTCTTCCTGATTTCTCCGGATGGAACCGAGATATCGGATAGCAAAGATACCGCTGCAAAGCCTTGCTACGATCAGCAGGCCTTGATGCGCCGTTACGATGTCATCGCAGAAATTTGCGATTACATGGCCGAACTCGGCTGGGGTCCGTACCAGAACGATCACGAGGACGCGAACGGCCAGTGGGAAATGAACTGGAACTTCGACGATGCCCTGCTCACCGCGGACAGGCATTCGTTCTTCAAATTCATGACGCGCTCGATTGCTGAAAAGCACGGCTTGCGCGCAACGTTCATGCCGAAGCCCTTCCCCGGACTGACGGGTAACGGGTGCCATGCTCACATCTCCGTCTGGGACAAAGACGGCAAGACGAACATGTTCTACGACGGCCACGATGAAATGGGCCTCTCCCAACAGGGCTACAACTTCCTCGGCGGCATCATGAAACATGCCTCATCTCTCGCAGCGATCACCAATCCGACGGTCAACTCGTATAAGCGGATCAACGCACCGCGCACGACGTCAGGCGCAACGTGGGCGCCCAACTCCGTCACCTGGACCGGCAACAACCGGACTCATATGGTTCGCGTGCCGGGCAAGGGGCGCTTCGAGTTGCGTCTACCGGACGGCGCCGCCAATCCTTATTTGCTGCAGGCCATCATCATCGCTGCGGGCCTCGACGGAATTCGCACGAAGGCCCACCCCGGCAAGCGGTACGATATCGACATGTACCAGGACGGGCATACGGTGAAGGATGCTCCTCTCCTGCCGCTCAACTTGCTCGATGCGATCCGCGCCTTCGATAATGACGCCTCGCTCAAGAGCGCTCTCGGCGACGAATTCTCGGCCGCTTACATCAAGCTCAAGATGCGTGATTGGAATGCTTTCGCGTCTCACTTCACGACGTGGGAGCGGGACCACACGCTGGATTGCTAGTTCTACCGTTCGTGTTCCTCCACGAGCTACTACCCCCGGCCGCCGCTTTGGCCGGGGTTTTTTCTTGCCTGCTCGTGCTCGGGTTAAAAGCTCCCCTCAAGTTCCTCGGGGCTTCGCTCGCGCCGTCGGCGTCGCGTTCGCAGGATCCTCAGGCCAGACGTGCTTGGGGTATTGGCCGCGCATGTCGGCTCTCACCGCTTTCCAAGAACCTGCCCAGAAGCCCGGCAGATCGCGCGTGATTTGAATGGGGCGATGCGCGGGCGATAGCAAATGCAGCGTAAGCGGCAGGCGGCCGCGCGCGATGGCCGGATGGTTTTTCAATCCGAAGAGTTCCTGCACCCGAATATGAAGCGCGGGCGCGTCCGCTACATCGTAATCCAACGCGAAGCTATTTCCGGTCGGCGCCGTGAAATGCGTTGGGGCTTCGGCATCGAGGCGCGAGCGCATCTGACGGGGTAGCACTGAGCTCAGTGCGCTCTCCAAGATATCGGCGTTGATCTCGGAGACCCGTGACTTACCCGCTAAAAACGGGCTCAGCCATTCCTCGACAGTCGCGGTCAGCGCTGCGTCCGACAAGTCCGGCCACGTATCGTCGCCTTTACGCAAAAACGCGACGCGACTACGAAGCTGAAGCTGCGCTTTCGTCCACGGCAAAGCCTCCGCTCCGAGATCCGCTACGCCTCGAGCAAGCGCGGCAGAGACGTCCTCGTCAGGACGGAGCGAGCGCGGCTCGCTGCTCAGCGCGATGGCGCCAAGGCGGCGGGTACGGCGCGCGCGTACGGCGCGTGCTTCCTTGTCGAATAGGACTTCATCACTCGCTTCTATCCGATCGGCGGCGAATGCTTCGATCTCAGCTTCATCCGTCGCGACTGCGAGCATGATCCTGGTCGCTGCCGCTCGCCCCTGCAGTTCAGCGACAACGAGAAAAGGTGCGGACGCCAAATGATGGCTGTCGTCGGTAATCCCGGCCCTGCCGTTCGCAAGCAGAAAGCTGCCGCGCTTTCCCCGGTTCTTGGCGATGCGCTCAGGATACGCCAAGGCGAGAAGTGCTGCGGGGGAGAGCTCTTTTGATGCGCCTGCGCCGTTGTTTGATGCTCGCGCCCATTGCCGGGATAGGGCGCGCATGCTCTCGGCACGTTGCGACCGGTCGCGGCGGAAATTTTCGAGGCGTACCGCGAGATCGAGGTCGTTACCGCCGATACCACGCTCGACGAGGATCGCTGCGAGGTCCGCAGCGGTCGGCGCATCGCCGCTCTCGCCGGCTTTGAGCACCATGCGCGCCAAACGGGGCGGCAGCGGAAGCGCCCGGAGGCGTCTCCCTTCATCCGTGATGCGGCCATCCCGGTCGAGCGCATCGACAGCCTGGAGGTCGGAACGTGCGGCGGCAAGCGCGCCTTCGGCCGGCGGATCAAGCCACGCCAGCGATCGCGGATCGCTCGCACCCCACTCCGCACAATCGAGCATCAGGCCGGAAAGATCGGCGGAACGGATTTCAGGTTCGGCGAACGGTACGAGGCCTTGCGTCTCAGGCTCCTCCCACAACCGATAGCAAACGCCGGGCGCCGTTCGCCCCGCACGCCCGCGTCGCTGATCGGCGGACGCGCGCGAGACGCGCACGGTCTCGAGCCGTGTTATTCCGACATCGGGCTCGAAGCGCGGCACACGCGCGACGCCGCTATCGACGACCACGCGGACGCCTTCGATGGTGATCGACGTTTCCGCTATCGACGTTGCGAGAACGACTTTTCGGCGGCCGTTCTTCGCGGGCGCAATGGCACGATCTTGCGTGGCTGGGTCGAGCCCGCCGTAAAGCGGAACGAGGTCTATCTCCGGCGGCAATGCGCGCGCACTCAAGCGCTCCGAGACGCGTGCGATCTCGCCTTGACCGGGAAGGAATACGAGGATGGACCCTGTGTCCGTTGCGATTGCACGCTGGACAGCATCGACAACGTCATCCTCGATGCGCTGCGCGCGGCGGCCGAAGTGGCGGGTTTCTACGGGAAAAGCCCGGCCTTCGCTCCGGATAATCGGAGCATCGCCGAGCAGCTTCGCGACGTTCGCGGCTTCGAGCGTCGCCGACATCACCAGGATTTTGAGATCAGGCCGAAGCGCGGAACGTGCGTCGAGCGCCAAAGCAAGTCCGAGGTCAGCGTCGAGCGAGCGCTCGTGGAATTCATCGAACAGTACCGCGGCGACGCCCGAAAGCTCGGGATCGTCGAGGATCATGCGCGTGAACACGCCTTCCGTCACGACTTCGACCGCGACGTGGGGGCCCGTCTTGGAATTGAGCCGCGCGCGCAATCCTATTTGATCGCCGAGGCGGCTGCCGATGTTTGCCGCCATGCGCTCGGCTGCGGCTCGCGCCGCAATGCGACGCGGTTCGAGAACGAGAATTTTGCCGCTGCCCCTCCACGTTTCATCGAGGAGGGCGAGCGGCACGCGCGTCGTCTTGCCGGCGCCGGGTGGCGCCACGAGCACGGCCGCGCCACTCGATCGAAGCGCCGCCTGAATATCGGCGAGCACGTCATCAATCGGCAGTGGTTCGGAAAATTTGGTTTGGGTCATAACCAGCCGAAATACGCTCGCGGCCTGCGAATTCAAGCGCGTCTTAGGCCTCGAGCCGGGTCGCAGACCTTATGGCGTTTATGTTGCTGCGATAACTGGCTTCGCTGCCGCCTTTGAAAACGGCCGAGCCCGCGACCAGGACGTTCGCGCCGGCTTCGACGACTTGCCGCGCCGTCTGGGGCGTTACGCCGCCGTCAACCTCGATGTCGATCGGGCGTGAACCGACCATCGCCTTAATGCGGCGAATTTTCTCGACGACCGCGGGGATGAACGATTGGCCGCCGAAGCCTGGATTGACGCTCATCACCAGAATGAGATCGAGACGATCGAGAACGTATTCGATCACGTTTTCTGGCGTGCCCGGATTGAGCGATACGCCGGCCTTCTTGCCGAGTGCTCGTATCGCCTGCAGCGATCGATCCAAGTGGGGACCTGCTTCAGCGTGGACGGTGATGATATCGGCGCCTGCGGCTGCGAAGTCCGCGAGGTAGGGATCGGCCGGCGCGATCATCAGATGCACGTCGAAGATTTTCTTCGATGCGCCGCGAACGGCTTTTATGACCGGCGCGCCGTACGTGATGTTCGGCACGAAGTGTCCGTCCATCACGTCGCAATGAATCCAATCGGCGCCCGCCGCGTCGACGGCGCGAATTTCGTCGCCGAGCTTGCTGAAGTCGGCCGAGAGAATGGACGGGGCGATCAAGAGAGGGCGAGACACGAAAGACCTTTCGAGGGTTCGATCACATCACTCGGCGGCGACGTTCGACGAGTTGCAGGATCAGCGGCGTCAGAATGAGCTGCATTGCCAGATCGAGCTTACTACCAGGAATTACGATCGAATTGGCCCGCGACATGAAGCTGTCGCCGATCATCGACAGGAGATACGCGAAATCGATGCCGCGTGGCTCCTTGAAGCGGATGATAACCATCGATTCATCAGGCGTCGGTATCCAGCGCGCGATGAAAGGGTTCGACGTGTCGACGGTCGGGATGCGCTGAAAGTTGATGTCCGTCTGCGTAAACTGCGGGCAGATGTACTGCACGTAGTCCGGCATGCGTCGTAGAATCGATTGCGTCACGTCTTCGGTCGTATAGCCGCGCTCGGTTCGGTCGCGCTGAATCTTTTGGATCCATTCGAGATTGATCACCGGTACGACGCCGATTTTCAGGTCGGCGTGACGCGCAACGTCGCTTTCGCCGGTCACGATCGCGCCGTGGAGGCCTTCATACATCAAGAGATCGGTGTCGGGCTCGATCTCGGTCCAAGGCGTAAAGCTGCCGATGGGCGTGCCGAGCGCCCGCTGCTCCACATCATCATGGATGTAATGACGGATGAGGCCCTTGCCGCTCTCCGAATAAGTTTGAAAGAGCGTCTCGAGTTCCTCGATGAGATTTGCCTCGATGCCGAAGTGGCTGAAATTGGGGTTTCCGCGCTTCGCCGCTTCCTTCATCGCCTTTTCCATGCCGCAGCGATCGTAGCGATGAAAAGCGTCGCCCTGCACGAAAGCCGCGCGCACGTGCTCGCGACGGAAAATGTTTTCGAAGGTCTGCCGCACCGACGTCGTTCCCGCGCCTGAAGAGCCGGTGACGGATATGATCGGATGCTTAATCGACATTGCGGAGACTCGATGCGCTGCGGTTCACGGTTGGAAAGTTCATGGCAGCGCCCGGAACAGGCCGCGGCGCCCGAATAGCGGTGAGCGATCGCCCTTGAATTCCTGGCCGCTGTAAATGCGCATGACCCTATCCACCTCATCGCGTGAGCCGCAGATCAGCGGCGTTTTCTGATGGAGGGCGGCCGGTACGACATCCAGCACACGCTCTCTTCCTGTCGTCGCGCGTCCGCCCGCCTGCTCCACGATCCAGGCCAATGGATTGGCTTCGTAGATCAGGCGAATGCGACCTTGATGGAACCCCTTCCGGCGATCGCCAGGATAAAGGTAAATTCCGCCCCGAGTCAGGATCCGGTAAATGTCCGCCACCGGCGAGCCTGTCCATCGCATGTTGAAATCATGGCCGCGGGGTCCGTTGGCGCCGTTCTCGCAGTCGTGAATATAGATGCGGATCGGGTCGTCCCAGTGCCGAGCGTTGGAAGCGTTAATGGCGTACTCTTCAGCCTCCGGAGGGATCGCGACGTTCCGTGTCGTCAGACGATAGGTGCGTGTCTCGCGATCGAGTGTGAAGATCTGCGTGCCGTGGCCGACCGTCAGCGCCAATACGGTCTGCGGGCCATACACGAAAAAGCCGGCTGCGAGCTGGTGCGAACCCGGCCGGAGAAATGCCGCCTCACCGGTCGACGACGGATGACGCGGAAGAACCGAGAAGATGGTTCCGACGGAAACGTTCGCGTCGACGTTCGAGGAGCCGTCCAGCGGATCGGTGGCGACCAAGAGTGGCGCGTCGTTTCGAAATGCGATCGGTTGTTCTGCTTCCTCGGAAGCCAGCGCAGCGACGGGCTGGGCCTTCAACGCCTCGATGATCAAGCCGTTGGCAATGACGTCGACTTCCTTCTGCTCGTCGGACTCGCCCGCACGCGCAACGACCCGGCCAAGCTTGGCGCTGAGCGCGCCCCGAGCGACAATCTCTGAGAGGTTCACACTCGCTTCTGCGATCGCGAGGACGGTGTCTGCGACTTGGCCGCGCGTGCGGCCATCCAGCGTCCAATTCGAAAGATATTCCTTGAGTGTCGCGAGACCCATTATGCCCTTCCAGCGCTCACCTGCCCTTCGCCGCGCCAGTCACATCTAAGCTTACTTGATGGACAGAAGCGAGGCTGCAGTTTCAGCCTGAACTGTGCATAAGCAAGTCGCCTTTTTTTTGCTGGGGTGCAACATAACTCCGCACGAGCGGAGGGTCACAAGGACGCGCCTCCACCGAGTTGCTGCGGTTTATGGACGTTAATCAATCGCGGCAGCAACCGACGCCGATCAGACGTCAAACTCCTCGATCTTGGAGAATGCCTGTCGCAGTGCATCGGACCACGAACTGGAGAGCTGGCGAAAATATTCGTCGTCCGCGCTGATGCGCTTCTCGCGCGTCACGTCGAGTGAATCGCGCTCGTAGATGACGAGATCGATCGGCATGCCGACGGAGAGGTTCGATCGTAGCGTGGAATCGAACGACAGGAGCATGAGCTTCGCCGCTTCGCCGAGCCGCATATCGGAGCGTGCGACGCGATCGAGGATCGGCTTGCCGTACTTATGCTCACCGATTTGGAAGAACGGCGTATCGTCCGTCGCTTCGATGAAATTGCCTTCCGGGTAGATCTGAAAGAGGCGGGGCCGTTCGCCTTTGATCTGACCGCCGAAAATGAAGTTGGTATTGAAGCCAAGCTTGCTTGCTTCGAGGGCCGGCCCATCGATGCGTCGCGCCTCGCGAATGGCGTCGCCGACGACGCGCGCGGCGCGGTACATGTTGGGCGCGGTATAGAGCGTTGCCACATCGTCGCCGGCTTCTTCTTCCGCGAGGTGCTCATTCAGCAAACTGACGACGGCTTGCGTCACCGCAAGATTTCCGGCGGCCAAAAGAACGAGCACCCGATCTCCCGGGCGGCGCCAGATCTGCAGTTTTTTATACTGGGCAATGTTGTCGACGCCGGCATTCGTACGGGTGTCGGCCGCAAACACTAATCCGCACTCCAGGCGGAATGCTACGGCGTATGTCATACAAGATCTCCGGACCCGCAGGCGGCTACTGTTGCTGGCTGCTCTGCTGCTGAACTTCGACGATTACGTCAAGCTCTTCGTTTGCGATGCCCCTCCGGGAGCCGCGAATGGGAGCTGCATATGTCGCATCCAGCCCCGAGGCGAGCCGTACATATTTCTCGGTCGGACATATCCGATTGGCGGGGTCGAAGCCAACCCATCCCAGCCCTTCGAGCCACACTTCCGCCCAGGCGTGATTGGCGTCGGCGGGCTCGTCGGCTCCCGTCAGGAAATAGCCGCTCACGTAGCGGGCCGGAACATTAAGTGCTCGTGCGGCTGAAATGAAGACGTGGGCGTGATCCTGGCAGACGCCTTCGCCGTCCCTCAATGCTTCGGCGGCGGTCGTATGCGCATTCGTCGCGCCGATCCGGTATTCCACGGCGTCGCGTACGGCATGCATCAGGTTGTGCATTCCCCGAATGTCGAGCTTGGCGCCTGCGGCTCGGCAGAGGGCGCGAATTTCGTCGGTCGCGGCGGTCTTCGCAGTCTGGCGGCGGTAGACCCTGATGGGCGCCGGATCGGAGAAACCGCGTACGACGCCGGCGCGATCTTCGGTCTCGACGACACCCTTGGCGATAATCAGAGACTCGCAATGCTCTTCAGTGCAGGTCGTAAGCTGCACCATGTTGCCGAAGCCGTCGCGAAAGGCCTTCGCGGCGTCGATGCCTGGAGCGCTGACGCGCCATTCGACTACGCGCTGGCCTTGAAAAGTCGGCGGCGTCAGACGCAGAGCGAGAATGGAATATTTCGTCGGCTCGCTATAAACGTAACGCGACACATGCCCAATCGAAATACGCATCGCCGGACCCTCAATCGCTGAAGTGATAAGCGGCAGAGATCTCGTTACCGAGCTTGTTGTTTCGCCCTATGAAGTCTTGCACGAACTCGTGCAACCCAGATTGAAAAATGTTTTGCATGTCGGCTTCGAGCAGCAGATCGCGCGTCGATTCCGCCGTGATCTGGCAGTCGTGTCTGACGCCATAAAAGACCGCGAGGTCACGAAGGGCGACCGTCAGCTCGTCGTAGCATGAGCGAAGAGAGCGCGGCATTTGACGATTGAGAATCATGAAATCCGCGATCTTGAGCGGGCGGTAATGATCCTTGAAGACCCAGCGATAACTGCGATGCGCCGACACCGAACGCAACAGCGCCGCCCACTGATAGTTATCCTTCTCGCTGCCGACCATCTCACTCGACGGCAGGAGATGATAATATTTGACGTCAAGAATACGTGCCGTGCTGTCGGCGCGCTCGATAAACGTTCCAACTTGGCTGAAATAAAACGTATCGTTGCGCAAAATCGTATTCAGTAGAGCGCCGCGATAGAGCGCGGAGCGCGAGCGCACCCAATCCAGAAGCTCGGGAAGCGAGTTCGACGTGACAGTCGCCGGACGGATCGCTGAGAATTCAAGCCAGGCGCTGTTCAAGCTTTCCCACATTTCGCGGGTCAGTGCTGTCCGCTGAGCGCGGCCGTTGCGGCGGGCGCTCGCGAGGCAAGATGCGATGCTCGACGGGTTCGACGTGTCGAAGAGCATGTAGTCGATGACGTTCTGGGACAAAAGTTCCCCGTGCCGCTGCACGTAACCTTGTAAGCAGCCCGCGCTTTCGAGCGTCGAGCGCCATTCCTCGTGAAAGCTTTCGCCTTCGCGCGGTAGAAGCACGATGCGATAGCCGACCTCCAGGAGGCGAGCGATATTCTCCGCGCGCTCGATATAGCGCGACAGCCAGTAAAGATCGTTTGCCGTACGTCCAAGCATTCCGAAGCTATTCCTGCAGCACCCATGTGTCCTTGGTGCCGCCACCCTGGCTCGAGTTGACCACCAGCGAACCCTTTTTCAGAGCAACGCGTGTCAACCCACCCGGCATTAGCCGCACCTGATCGCCAATGAGCACGAAGGGACGCAAGTCGAGATGCCGGGGTGCAACGCTCGAGTCGGCGAGCGTTGGACATGTCGAAAGCGAAAGCGTCGGCTGGGCGATATAATTACTTGGATTAGCGACGAGCTTCGCCCGGAAAGTCTCGATCTGATCCTTCGTAGACTTCGGACCGACGAGCATACCGTAGCCGCCGGACCCGTGAACTTCCTTGACGACTAGCTCCGCCAGATGTTCGAGGACATACTTGAGGCTCGCCGGCTCGCGGCAGTTGTATGTTTCGACGTTGGCGAGGATCGGCTGCTTGCCGGTGTAGAACTCGATGATCGCCGGAATATAGCTGTAAATCGCCTTGTCGTCGGCGATGCCAGCGCCCGGAGCGTTGACGATCGTCACCCGGCCGGAACGGTAGACATCGAATATGCCGGGCACGCCAAGCAGCGACGTCGGATCGAAGACGAGCGGGTCGAGGAAATCGTCGTCGACGCGGCGATAAAGAACATCGACGCGCTTCAGGCCCTCGGTCGTCTTCATGCGGAGAAGACCGTCGATAACGACGAGATCGGAGCTTTCGACCAGTTCCACGCCCATCTGGTCGGCGAGGAACGAGTGTTCAAAATAGGCGCTGTTATACACGCCGGGCGTCAGCAGCGCGATCGTCGGCTCGGCGTCGAGGTTTCCGGGCGCGACGCTTTCGAGCGTCTTCAGGAGCGCGTCCGGATAATTTTCGACCGGCCTCACCCGATTGCGGCTGAAGAGGTCGGGGAAGAGATGCATCATCGTCTCGCGGTTCTCCAGCATATAGGAGACGCCGGACGGCGTGCGGGTATTGTCTTCGAGGACCATGAACTCGTTCTCGCCGGTGCGGACGAGATCAACGCCGATGATGTGACTGTAGACGCCGCGCGGCGGGTCGACACCAATCATCTCCGGTAAAAAGGCCGAGTTCTGGGTGATGAGCTCTTCGGGGATCTTGCCAGCCTTCAGGATCTCCTGCCGGTGGTAGATGTCGTACAAAAACGCGTTGAGCGATCTGACGCGCTGCTCGATGCCAAGCTCGAGACGGCGCCATTCCTCCGCTGCGATGATCCGTGGAAGGATGTCGAAAGGGATGAGCCGTTCGCCGGCTTCCTCGGCGCCGTAAACGGCAAAGGTGATGCCCGACCGGCGAAAGAGCACCTCCGCCTCGGCCGACTTCTGTCGAAGCGTGTCGAGATGTTGAACGCCGAGCCACTCGGCGAGCGCGCGATAAGGTGCACGAACCTCGCCGCCGAAGCCGTTCATTTCGTCGAATGCCGCGACCAAGACCACCCTCCAGTCACGTTTCTTTTCGGATAGGCATCGCAAAGGCTAGGCCAGTTTACGGAAAGCCCGGAAACTCTGGACCTTAGTACTCAGATCAGCATCAATTTGCTTCCGAAATATGCAGCGCACGGCATTCGAAGCATAAAATTCCGGCATTGCTCAGCACGCACCGGCCCCTGCCTGGAAGCGTGAACGATTACAAGCGTGCCGTGTCGTTGATCCCTGGGACGGGCGCGGCCGACCTCGATTTCAGACCCCATGCCGTCAGAACGCCGAGCATCCCCATTACAGTTCCCGCGACGAGCATCGTCGCCAGCGTACCCGCGCTGCCGAGCCCAATCCCGTACGCCAACGGACCGAAGGCTTGGCCAAGGAAGACAAAGAATGCGTGCGCGGCCACGCCTGAGCCGCGATGGCTGGGCGCAAGTTCGGTCGCCTGCGTCTGCAGCGAGTTATGGATCATGTAGAAGCCGACGCCGACGATGACGAAGATCGCCATTTCCGCTGGCCAAGAGGTTCCGAATGACAGCATCGCAAGACCGAGGCCGGAAACGACGCTGCCCGCCATGATCAAGTTGTAAAGCCCGAGCCGGCCCAGCATCAGGCGCACCATGATGGTATAGATGAAGCCGCCGAGCGCGAAACCCGAGAGGACGAAGCCCGCTTCTCTCAGGCCGCCGGCGCCGCGCTGCTCGAGCAGAACCGCGACGTAAGGGAAAAGGCCGAAGATCACGATGCCTTCTACAAACACCGCAGCGAAGCAAACGACGGATAGTGGATTGGCGAACACCACCCGGTAGCCATCGATGAACTCGCCGCGGCGACGTTCTTGCGACCGGGGCGGAACGGGCGGCCGCAACTGCCACACCGTCACGACAAGAGCCGCCAGCGTGAGACCCGCCGCCACCAGAGTGGAGATCCGCCAACCGAACTCGGATGCCACGAAACCGGCGCCGATCGAGCCAGCAAGGTTGCCGGCGATGATGGCCGTCAGGACGCGCGACAACGCAATCTGGCGCTCGTTCATGGCGAACGCGTCGCCAACAATCGCAAACGCCAAAGGAATGATGCCGCCCGCAGCCGCGCCTCCGACGAGGCGCGTGAGTGCAAGCATATCGAGCGTCGGCGCGGCAGCGGAAGCCGCCAAGCACAACGCAAGCATCAGAAGCGCGATCTTGATGATGCGCGCTTTGCCGACGGCGTCGCCCAGCGCACCGAGGACCGGCTGGGCGAGCGCATACGGAAAAGCGAAGAACGACGCCAGCATCGCGACGGACGCGGCATCGACGCCGAGGTCGCGAGAAATGTCGGGCACAACGGGATCGATGATCCGCATCGACATCGAGCTGACAAAGCAGCTCGCGGCAAGGATAGGGAGAAGGCGAGTCTTTGATGGCACCGGCGACTCCCCTGCGGGGAGCCGGCCGCCGGTGCGTAAGCTTGTGGTTGGGACCGGCAACACCCCTTGCGGTTTTTAGAACAGTCCCTGGATCTGGCCCTTGTCGTCGAGGCGGATCGAGTCTGCTGCGGGAACCTTCGGCAGGCCCGGCATCGTCATGATCTCACCCGTGACGACGACGATGAACTCGGCGCCGGCGGAGAGTCTCAGCTCGCGGATCGGCACGATGTGGCCCGCAGGCGCGCCGCGCTTCGAGGCGTCGGTCGAGAACGAGTACTGCGTCTTCGCCATGCAGACCGGGAAATGCCCGTAGCCTGCGGCCTCGAGATCCTTGAACTGATTTTCGACGCTCGCATCGCAGGAGATGTCGGCGGCGCGATAGATTTCCGTCGCGATCGTCTTCACCTTGTCGCGGAGCTTCATGTCGTCGGGATAGAGCGGCTTGAAGTTCGCCTTGCCTTCGTCGATTACCTTGACGACGTGATGGGCGAGCTGCTCCGTGCCCTTGCCGCCATCGGCCCAGTGCGTGCACAGGAACGCCTTCGTGCCCATGCTTTCGGCTGCCTTCTGAACCTCGGCGATTTCGGCGTCGGTGTCGGTGATGAACTTGTTGACCGCGACGACGGCCGGCACGCCGAACTTGTTGACGTTCTCGATGTGGCGCTTGAGGTTTTCGCAGCCCTTGGCGACCGCTGCCGCGTTCTCGGTTTTGAGATCGTCCTTGGCGACGCCGCCGTGCATCTTCAGCGCCCGCACCGTGGCGACGATGACGACAGCGGACGGTGCGATGCCGGCCTTGCGGCACTTGATGTCGAAGAACTTCTCCGCACCCAAGTCGGCGCCGAAGCCGGCTTCGGTGACGACGTAATCGGCAAGCTTCATCGCCGTTTTCGTCGCCAGCACCGAGTTGCAGCCGTGCGCGATGTTGGCGAATGGACCGCCGTGGATGAAGACCGGGTTGTTCTCGAGCGTCTGCACGAGGTTGGGCTGCAGGGCGTCCTTCAAGAGGACCGTCATGGCGCCGTCGGCCTTCAGATCGCGGGCGCGGACCGGCTTCTTATCGCGCGTGTAGGCGACGACGATGTTGCCGAGGCGGTTCTCGAGATCTTTCAGATCCTTGGATAGACAGAGGATCGCCATGACCTCGGACGCAACGGTGATGTCGAAGCCATCCTCGCGCGGGAAGCCGTTCGAAACGCCACCGAGAGAATTGACGATTGAGCGCAGCGCGCGATCGTTCATGTCGAGAACGCGCTTCCAGCCGATGCGYCGCTGATCRATGCCCAGCGCGTTGCCCCAGTAGATGTGRTTGTCGATCAGCGCCGAGAGCAGATTGTGGGCGCTGGTGATCGCGTGGAAGTCGCCGGTGAAGTGGAGGTTGATGTCTTCCATCGGCACGACCTGGGCGTAGCCGCCGCCCGCCGCGCCACCCTTGACGCCGAAGCACGGCCCGAGCGACGGCTCGCGCAGCGCCGCGATCGCCTTCTTGCCGATGTGGTTCAAGCCGTCGCTGAGGCCGACGGTCGTCGTCGTCTTGCCCTCGCCCGCCGGCGTCGGGCTGATGGCCGTCACCAGGATGACCTTGCCGT